>NZ_CP107783.1:7495000-8909744 GCF_036345255.1 Streptomyces sp. NBC_00569
GTGGCCAAGTTTTTAAGGGCGCACGGTGGATGCCTTGGCACCAGGAACCGATGAAGGACGTGGGAGGCCACGATAGTCCCCGGGGAGCCGTCAACCAGGCTTTGATCCGGGGGTTTCCGAATGGGGAAACCCGGCAGTCGTCATGGGCTGTCACCCATACCTGAACACATAGGGTATGTGGAGGGAACGCGGGGAAGTGAAACATCTCAGTACCCGCAGGAAGAGAAAACAACCGTGATTCCGGGAGTAGTGGCGAGCGAAACTGGATGAGGCCAAACCATATGCGTGTGATACCCGGCAGGGGTTGCGCATGTGGGGTTGTGGGATCTCTCTTTCACAGTCTGCCGGCTGTGGGACGAGTCAGAAACCGTTGATGTAGGCGAAGGACATGCGAAAGGTCCGGCGTAGAGGGTAAGACCCCCGTAGTCGAAACATCAGCGGCTCGTTTGAGAGACACCCAAGTAGCACGGGGCCCGAGAAATCCCGTGTGAATCTGGCGGGACCACCCGCTAAGCCTAAATATTCCCTGGTGACCGATAGCGGATAGTACCGTGAGGGAATGGTGAAAAGTACCGCGGGAGCGGAGTGAAATAGTACCTGAAACCGTGTGCCTACAAGCCGTGGGAGCGTCGCTGTATGTGCTTGCACATGCAGTCGTGACTGCGTGCCTTTTGAAGAATGAGCCTGCGAGTTTGCGGTGCGTTGCGAGGTTAACCCGTGTGGGGAAGCCGTAGCGAAAGCGAGTCCGAATAGGGCGATTCAGTAGCGCGCTCAAGACCCGAAGCGGAGTGATCTAGCCATGGGCAGGTTGAAGCGGAGGTAAGACTTCGTGGAGGACCGAACCCACCAGGGTTGAAAACCTGGGGGATGACCTGTGGTTAGGGGTGAAAGGCCAATCAAACTCCGTGATAGCTGGTTCTCCCCGAAATGCATTTAGGTGCAGCGTCGTGTGTTTCTTGCCGGAGGTAGAGCACTGGATAGGCGATGGGCCCTACCGGGTTACTGACCTTAGCCAAACTCCGAATGCCGGTAAGTGAGAGCACGGCAGTGAGACTGTGGGGGATAAGCTCCATGGTCGAGAGGGAAACAGCCCAGAGCATCGACTAAGGCCCCTAAGCGTACGCTAAGTGGGAAAGGATGTGGAGTCGCACAGACAACCAGGAGGTTGGCTTAGAAGCAGCCACCCTTGAAAGAGTGCGTAATAGCTCACTGGTCTAGTGATTCCGCGCCGACAATGTAGCGGGGCTCAAGCGTACCGCCGAAGTCGTGTCATTGCGATATATACCCCCAACGGGGATCGTGATGGGTAGGGGAGCGTCGTGTGCCGGGTGAAGCAGCCGCGGAAGCGAGTTGTGGACGGTTCACGAGTGAGAATGCAGGCATGAGTAGCGATACACACGTGAGAAACGTGTGCGCCGATTGACTAAGGGTTCCTGGGTCAAGCTGATCTGCCCAGGGTAAGTCGGGACCTAAGGCGAGGCCGACAGGCGTAGTCGATGGATAACCGGTTGATATTCCGGTACCCGCTGTGAAGCGTCAAACATTGAATCAGGCGATGCTAAGTCCGTGAAGCCGTTCCGGACCCTTCGGGGAAAGGAAAGTGGTGGAGCCGACGGACCAGACTTGTAGTAGGTGAGTGATGGGGTGACGCAGGAAGGTAGTCCAGCCCGGGCGGTGGTTGTCCCGGGGTAAGGGTGTAGGGCGCTGTCTAGGTAAATCCGGACAGCTTGTGCCTGAGACCTGATGCCGAGCCGATTGTGGTGAAGTGGATGATCCTATGCTGTCGAGAAAAGCCTCTAGCGAGTTTCATGGCGGCCCGTACCCTAAACCGACTCAGGTGGTCAGGTAGAGAATACCGAGGCGTTCGGGTGAACTATGGTTAAGGAACTCGGCAAAATGCCCCCGTAACTTCGGGAGAAGGGGGCCATCACCGGTGATTGAATTTACTTCATGAGCTGGGGGTGGCCGCAGAGACCAGCGAGAAGCGACTGTTTACTAAAAACACAGGTCCGTGCGAAGCCGTAAGGCGATGTATACGGACTGACGCCTGCCCGGTGCTGGAACGTTAAGGGGACCGGTTAGTGCACTTTCGGGTGTGCGAAGCTGAGAACTTAAGCGCCAGTAAACGGCGGTGGTAACTATAACCATCCTAAGGTAGCGAAATTCCTTGTCGGGTAAGTTCCGACCTGCACGAATGGCGTAACGACTTCTCGACTGTCTCAACCATAGGCCCGGTGAAATTGCACTACGAGTAAAGATGCTCGTTTCGCGCAGCAGGACGGAAAGACCCCGGGACCTTTACTACAGTTTGATATTGGTGTTCGGTTCGGCTTGTGTAGGATAGGTGGGAGACTTTGAACTCTGGACGCCAGTTCAGGGGGAGTCGTCGTTGAAATACCACTCTGGTCGTGCTGGATGTCTAACCTGGGTCCGTGATCCGGATCAGGGACAGTGTCTGATGGGTAGTTTAACTGGGGCGGTTGCCTCCTAAAGAGTAACGGAGGCGCCCAAAGGTTCCCTCAGCCTGGTTGGTAATCAGGTGTTGAGTGTAAGTGCACAAGGGAGCTTGACTGTGAGACCGACGGGTCGAGCAGGGACGAAAGTCGGGACTAGTGATCCGGCGGTGGCTTGTGGAAGCGCCGTCGCTCAACGGATAAAAGGTACCCCGGGGATAACAGGCTGATCTTCCCCAAGAGTCCATATCGACGGGATGGTTTGGCACCTCGATGTCGGCTCGTCGCATCCTGGGGCTGGAGTCGGTCCCAAGGGTTGGGCTGTTCGCCCATTAAAGCGGTACGCGAGCTGGGTTTAGAACGTCGTGAGACAGTTCGGTCCCTATCCGCTGTGCGCGTAGGAATATTGAGAAGGGCTGTCCCTAGTACGAGAGGACCGGGACGGACGAACCTCTGGTGTGCCAGTTGTCCTGCCAAGGGCATGGCTGGTTGGCTACGTTCGGAAAGGATAACCGCTGAAAGCATCTAAGCGGGAAGCCTGCTTCGAGATGAGTATTCCCACCCCCTTGAGGGGTTAAGGCTCCCAGTAGACGACTGGGTTGATAGGCCAGATCTGGAAGCCCGGTAACGGGTGGAGGTGACTGGTACTAATAGGCCGAGGGCTTGTCCTCAGTTGCTCGCGTCCACTGTGTTTGTTCTCAGATAACGAACAATTGTGTCGGCTGAACGGCCGCACTACTTAATTGAAGAGTGTGCTTGTTCGCTGCCTTGTTCGGGAACCCGTTTCCTTGAAACGGGACACTGATAGGGTTTCGGTGGTCATAGCGTGAGGGAAACGCCCGGTTACATTCCGAACCCGGAAGCTAAGCCTCAAAGCGCCGATGGTACTGCAGGGGGGACCCTGTGGGAGAGTAGGACGCCGCCGAACAATTTTTAGAGGACCCTCGGTCCCAGCACACACGCTGGGGCCAAGGGTCCTTTTTTGTTTTGTCGAAGCGCGCCGGCTACCCGGCTGCGCGAGAATGACTGCGGTACCGAAGACAGGAGTCACCCATGTCCACCAACTCTCCCGATGATCGACCGGATCGCGACCAGCGACGCCGGGACAGTGGTGACCGGGACCGCGACCGGGGCGGATACCGAGGCGGACCGCGACGCGACAACGACCGCGGTGGCCAGGCGCCCCGCCGGGACGACCGCGGCGGCGACCGTGACCGTGGTCCCCGTCGTGACGGTGACCGTCCCGGTGGCGACCGTCCGGCCTTCCGTCGTGATGACCGTCGCGACGATCGCGGCGGCGACAACCGCGGTGGTGGCTTCCGCCGTGACGACAGCCGCGGTGGCGACAACCGTGGCGGTGGCGGTTACCGCCCCCGTGACGACCGTGACCGTGGACCCCGTCGTGACGGCGACCGTCCTCCCTTCCGACGCGATGACCGCCGTGACGACAACCGGCGCGACGACCGTCGTGACAACGACCGCGGTGGCTACCGCCCCCGTGACGACCGTCGTGATGACCGCCGTGACGACAGCCGCGGTGGTAGCTTCCGTCGCGACGACAGCCGCGGTGGCGACAACCGTGGCGGTGGCTTCCGCCGTGACGACCGTGGCGGGGACACCCGTGGTGGCGGCTTCCGTCGTGATGACCGCCGTGACGACCGTGGTGGCGACAACCGCGGTGGTGGCGGTTACCGCCCCCGTGACGACCGTGACCGTGGACCCCGCCGTGACGGTGACCGTCCCGGTGGCGACCGTCCCGCCTTCCGCCGTGACGACAACCGTCCCTCCTTCCGTCGTGATGACCGTGGCGGGGACACCCGTGGTGGCGGCTTCCGTCGTGATGACCGCCGTGACGACCGTGGTGGCGACAACCGCGGTGGTGGCGGTTACCGCCCCCGTGACGACCGTGACCGTGGACCCCGCCGTGACGGTGACCGTCCCGGTGGCGACCGTCCCGCCTTCCGCCGTGACGACCGCCGGGACGACAGCCGCGGTGGTGGCTACCGTCCCCGCGACGACCGTCGTGATGACCGGCGTGACGACCGCCGGGACGACAGCCGCGGTGGTGGCTACCGTCCCCGCGACGACCGTCGTGATGACCGGCGCGATGACCGCCGGGACGACAGCCGCGGTGGTGGCTTCCGTCGTGACGACAGCCGTGGTGGCGGATACCGGCCGCGTGACGACCGCGACCGTGGGCCGCGCCGCGACGACCGTGGTGGGCGTCCCGGTGGGTTCCGTGGGCGTGACGACCGCGGGCGCGACGACCGCCGTGGCGGTGGCCGCTTCCGCGACGAGCGTGACCGCGACCGCGAGCCCATCCGCCGGCTGCCGATCCCCGAGGACGTCACCGGCGACGAGATCGACAAGGACGTACGGCAGGAGCTCCAGAGCCTGCCGAAGGGCCTGGCCGAGGACGTCGCCAAGAACCTGGTGATGGTCGCCAAGCTGATCGACGAGGACCCCGAGCAGGCCTACGAGTACTCGAAGATCGCGCTGCGGCTCGCCTCCAGGGTGGCCGCCGTGCGCGAGGCCGCCGGCTTCGCCGCGTACGCGAACCAGAAGTTCAGCGAGGCGCTCGCCGAGTTCCGCGCCGCCCGGCGCATGACCGGCAACGTCGAGCTGTGGCCCGTCATGGCGGACTGCGAGCGCGGTCTCGGGCGCCCCGAGAAGGCCCTCGACATGGCCGGTGCGCCCGAGGTGGCCAAGCTGGACAAGGCCGGACAGGTCGAGATGCGGCTCGTGGCGGCCGGTGCCCGGCGTGACATGGACCAGCTCGACGCCGCCATCGTGACGCTGCAGAGCCCCGAGCTCGCCTCGAACTCCGTACAGCCGTGGACCGCGCGTCTGCGGTACGCGTACGCCGACGCGCTGCTCGCCGCCGGTCGTGAGGGCGAGGCGCGCGAGTGGTTCGCGAAGGCCATCGAGTCCGACCGCGACGGCAGCACCGACGCGTCCGACCGGCTTGCCGAGATGGACGGGGTCGAGTTCGTCGACGCCTTCGAGGGCGAGTCCGACGAGGCCCCCGCCGCCGTCGCGGGGCCGAAGGCCGCCGCGGGTGACGACGACGAGCCGTGGGTCGAGGACGACGAGGACGCCGAAGAGTTCTACGACGAGGACGACGAGGAGTTCGAGCCCGAGAACGACAAGGGCTGAGCTCAGCGGCTGACTGCCGGCCGCGCATGAGGAAGCACGACGAACGGGCGGGATCCCAGCGATGGGGTCCCGCCCGTTCGTCGTATGCGCCCACGCGCGCGTGGGCGCCACGGTCAGTCGGCGAGTGTGCGCAGCACCAGACCCGTCGCCGGTTTCGGGCCGAACGACGTCGACTTGCGGGGCATCGTCACGCCCTGCCGTGCCAGGTCGCGGACCACTTCCTCGCGGACCGGGTGCATGAGGACCGCCGTGCCGCCGTCACGTTCCGCCTTCGCGACCGTGGCGGCCGCGTCGTGGATGTACGCGATGTGCTCCGGCGAGTCCTCGGGGATGCGCCAGACATGGTCCAGGAGCGTGGAGTGCAGGACCGTCGCGTCCAGGGTGCGCCAGGCCTCCGGGCGGTCGGCAGGGATCGTACGGGCCAGGAGGTCCGGGGACGGGGTGTCCGCGAGGTGGAAGGAGCCGGTGCCGGCGAGGAGGAAGGCGTTGCCGTGGGCGGCCGCGTCGGCGAGGGCTTCCAGGGCGTGCGGCAGAGGGCCGGGGATCTCGCGCAGGCGGAAGGAGCCCTTCAGCGCGGCCAGGGCGGCCGGGACCGGGAGGCGGTGCAGGAGGCGATGGATGGCGCGCACGCGCAGCGGATAGCGGGCCGTGTCCACCAGGAGGACGAGGCCGAAGTCCCATGGGGTGGGGGACGGTTGTTCGGAGCGCAGGCGCAGATACGTCGCCCAGCGGTGGTGGCCGTCCGCGATCAGGGCCTGGTGGTGGGCGAGGCCCGCGCGGACCTCGGCCAGCTCGGCCGGGTCGGTGACCGACCACAGGCGGTGGGCGAAGCCGTCCTCCGTGGTCGTCGCGAGGAGCGGGGGGCGCTTGACCGTGCGTTCGATGACCGCGGTCGCGCCCGTCGCGTTGCCTTCGCTGCGGTAGGTGAGGAGCAGGGGTTCCAGGTTGGCGGCCGTGGCGCGCATCAGGCCCGCGCGGTCGGCGACCACGTGCGGCATGACGTCCTCGTGGGGCAGGACGACCCCTTCGGACGGCTCGGACAGGCGCAGGGCACCGATGACGCCGCGCTGGAGATGGTCGCCGTCGCGCTGCTCGTAGACGTAGAGCGCGGGAATCTCGTCCGGGGCCAGGATCCCCTCGGACAGCCAGCGGCGCAGGGTGTCGGCCGCGAGGGCGTTACGGGTGTCCGGGGAGACGGCCTGCGGGAGGATCAGGCGGACGATGTTGTGCGGGTCCGCGGACTCCAGGTGGTGCAGGCCGTCGGGGCGGACGACCACGTCGTACGGGGGTGACGTCACGGCGGCGAGGCTGCCCACGCGCTCGGGGACGTAACGCACACCCCTGAACGGGATCAGGTCGAGGCCGTCACTGTCCGTCGGACCTGGGGGACCTGCAGTGTTCATGGCTGCATCGTATGTGTGTCAGTGGCATGAGCGATGATCGGGGGAGTGGGATCGAACGAGGAGCGATGTGTAATGAGCCAGACCGTCAGGACGTGGCCCGAAGGCAGCCGGCGGGCGCTGAACGAGGCGTACGACACGGCGCTGCTCGACCTCGACGGGGTGGTGTACGCGGGCGGTGACGCCATCGCGCACGCCCCCGAGTCGCTCGCCGTGGCGCGCGACTCGGGCATGGGGCTCGCCTACGTCACGAACAACGCGCTGCGTACGCCGGACGCCGTGGCCGAGCATCTGACGGAGCTGGGGATTCCGACGGACGCGGCGGACGTCATCACGTCGGCGCAGGCGGTGGCGCGCCTGATCAGTGAGCAAGTGCCGGACGGGTCACGGGTGTTGGTGATCGGCGGGGAGGGGCTGAGGGTCGCGCTGAGAGAGCGCGGGCTCGAGCCGGTGGACTCCGCCGACGACGAGCCGGTGGCGGTGGTGCAGGGATACGGCGGGCCCGACATGGCCTGGGGGCGGTTCGCGGAGGCCTGTTACGCGATCGCGCGCGGTGTGCCGTGGTTCGCGTCCAATACGGACCTGACGATTCCGAGCGCGCGGGGCATCGCTCCGGGCAACGGCGCGGCGGTCGAGGTCGTCCGAATCGCGACGGGTGCGCAGCCGCAGGTCGCCGGCAAGCCGCTGCCTCCGATGCACCGCGAGACGATCCTGCGCACCGGCGCGGAGCGGCCGTTGGTGATCGGGGACCGCCTCGACACGGACATCGAGGGCGCGTTCAACGGGGAGGTGGACTCGCTGCTCGTCCTGACCGGTGTCACCGACGGCGCGCAGCTGCTCGCCGCGCCGCCCCAGCACCGGCCCACGTATGTCGACGTCGACCTGCGGGGGCTGCTCACCGGGCAGCCGGAGGTCGAGGCGCGGGGGGACGGGTTCGCGTGCGGGGGCTGGGTCGCGACCGCGGGTGACGAGCGCCTTGAGCTGGAGGGGGACGGCGAGGCGATCGACGGCCTGAGGGCGCTGTGCGCGGCGGCCTGGACGGCGGGCGGGGACGGGGCCTGCGGGCTCGACGGTGCGAAGGCGCTGGCGCGACTGGGGGTTTGAGGCGGCGCGGGCGGGAAGGCGCGGACCGGCGGGTGGGGTTCTCTGCGCTTTCCCGAGCTTCTCGGTGCTCTCCGGTGCGTCTCCGATGCTTCCCCTCGCTTCTCTGCCGGTAGCGACCTCGAAGAGAGTAAGGAGGGTAGGCTAACCTAACCCCGTGTTGGTCGACAGTCCCCCCGAACAGCGCGCGGACACAGCCGCCGCGCCCCCGAACCGCCGGGCGATACGTACGGTCGGGCTCCTCGGAGCCGTCGTCGTACTGGTCGCGCTCCTGGTCGTGAGCATCGCGATCGGGGCGAAACCCCTGTCCGTGGACCAGGTGTGGCACGGCCTGTTCGACGACACCGGGACGTTCAGCGACGTCGTGGTCGGCGAGCGGCTCGCGCGCACGCTGCTCGGGCTTCTCGCCGGTGTCGCGCTCGGGCTCTCCGGTGCGGTCCTCCAGGCGCTGACCCGTAACCCGCTGGCAGACCCCGGGCTCCTCGGCATCAACATGGGCGCCTCGGCGGCCGTCGTCACCGCCGTCAGCTTCTTCGGCGTCACCTCGCTGACGGGCTACGTGTGGTTCGCCTTCCTCGGGGCCGCGGCCGTGGGCGTCCTCGTCTACGTCCTCGGCGGGACCCGCAGTGCGACGCCGGTGCGGCTCGCCCTCGCCGGGACCGCCATCAGCGCCGCGCTCTACGGCTATCTCCAGGCCGTGATGATCATGGACAACGCGGCGCTCGGCAAGATGCGCTTCTGGACGGTGGGTTCGCTCGTCTCCGCCGACATGTCGACGATCCGGCAGGTGCTGCCGTTCATCGCTGTCGGTTCGGTGCTCGCCCTCGCCCTCGCGCGGCCGCTCAACGCCATGGCGATGGGCGACGACACGGCGCGCGCCCTCGGCGCGAACCTGAACAGGACGCGTGCGCTGTCCATGGTGGCTGCCACGCTGTTGTGCGGCGCCGCGACCGCCGCCTGCGGGCCCATCGTGTTCGTGGGGCTGATGGTGCCGCACGTCGTCCGTTCCTTCACGGGCCCCGACCTGCGCTGGATCCTGCCGTTCTCCGCCGTCCTGTCGCCCGTGCTGCTGCTCGGCGCGGACGTCGTCGGCCGGCTCGTGGCGCGGCCCGCCGAGGTCCAGGTCGGCATCGTCACCGCGATCATCGGCGGTCCGGTCTTCATCTACCTCGTGCGCCGGCGGAAGGTCACCCAGCTGTGAAGGCGATCCGTACCCGGGGCGGGATCTCCCTGCGCCTCGACATCCGCGCGCTCGTGATCGTCCTCGTGCTGCTGTGCGTCGCGCTCGCCGCGAGCGTCGCGCTGATCGGCACCGGCGACTTCCCCATCTCCGGCACCGACGTGATCCGTACGCTGCTCGGCAACGGTGACCCGGGGCAGGAGTTCATCGTCAACGAGCTGCGGCTGCCCAGGGTCCTCGTGGGCCTCCTCGTGGGCGCGGCGCTCGCGCTCGGTGGCGCGCTCTTCCAGGCCATCTCCCGCAATCCGCTGGGCAGTCCGGACATTCTGGGCCTCGGCCAGGGCTCCACGGCCGGTGCGCTCGTCATGATCGTGCTGTTCTCGGGGGGTGCCGCCCAGGTCGCGCTCGGGGCGCTCGTCGGCGGTCTGGTGACCGGCTTCGCCATCTATCTGCTCGCCTGGAAGCGTGGCGTGCACGGATACCGGCTCGTCCTGGTCGGCATCGGAATGTCCGCCGTGATGACCGCGGTCAACGGCTATCTGCTGACCAAGGCGGACATCGTCGACGCCGCCCGCGCGACGGTCTGGATGACCGGATCGCTCGACGGCCGCGACTGGAACCAGGTCTGGCCCCTGCTCGCCCTGTGCGCCGTCCTCGTACCCGTCGTCCTCACGTACGCGCGGCCGCTGCGCATGCTGGAGATGGGCGACGACGTGGCGAACGCGCTCGGGGTGCGCGTCGAGCGGACGCGGCTCGTCCTGCTCGTGGCCGCCGTGCTGCTCACCGCCGCGGCCACCGCCGCCGCGGGACCGGTCGGATTCGTCGCGCTGACCGCCCCCCAGCTGGCCCGGCGGCTGACCCGCTCGCCCGGTCCGAACATCGCGGCGTCCATGGGCATGGGCGCGGCCCTGCTCGTCACCGCCGACTGGATCTCGCAGCGTGCCTTCGGCGCCGACCAGCTGCCCGTCGGAGTGGTCACCGGAGTCGTCGGCGGTGTCTATCTGCTGTGGCTCCTGGTCTCCGAGCGGAAGGCCGGCCGGATATGAGCGACAGGAACCCCAGCCAGAGCAACAACCGGAGGAGCACCACCGTGAACCGACTGTCCGCCGAGAACGTCACCCTGGGCTACGACCAGCGTGTGATCGCGTCGGAGCTCTCGGTCGAGATCCCCGACAACTCCTTCACCGTGATCGTCGGCCCGAACGCCTGCGGCAAGTCCACGCTGCTGCGCGCCCTGTCGCGGATGCTGAAGCCGTCGACGGGCCGGGTGCTCCTCGACGGGCAGGCCATCCAGTCGATGCCGGCGAAGAAGGTGGCGCGCACGCTGGGGCTCCTGCCCCAGTCGTCGATCGCGCCGGACGGCATCACTGTCGGCGACCTCGTCTCCCGCGGCCGCTACCCCCACCAGGGCCTGCTGCGCCAGTGGTCCCGCGACGACGAGCGGATCGTGCAGGAGTCGATGGCTTCCACCGGAGTCGCCGAACTCGCCGATCGCTTTGTCGACGAACTGTCCGGCGGCCAGCGCCAGCGCGTCTGGATCGCCATGGCGCTCGCCCAGCAGACCCCGCTGCTGCTCCTCGACGAGCCGACCACGTATCTCGACATCCAGCACCAGATCGACGTACTGGACCTCTGCGCGGAGCTCCACGAGGAGCAGGGGCGCACGCTCGTCGCGGTCCTGCACGACCTCAACCACGCGGCCCGCTACGCCACCCACCTGATCGCCCTGCGCGGCGGCGAGGTCATCGCCGAGGGAGCGCCGGGCGACATCGTCACCGCGGACCTCGTCGAGCGGCTCTTCGGGATGAAGTGCCAGGTCATCGACGATCCGGAGACCGGTACTCCGCTGGTGGTGCCGGCCGCGCGCAAGGCCAGGAAGGCCCAGCCCCGGGACGCGGAGACGTCCGCGAAGACGGTGGCTAGAGCAGCGTCCTGAGCCGCAGCAGATCGCGGAAGCCGGCCTCCAGCCTGATCCGGCCGGAGGCCCAGGCCTTCGCGAAGTTCAGCCTGCCGTCCACCATCGCGACCAGGTCGTCGCCGGTCATCGCGAGCCGGATCTGCGCCCGTTCGGGCGGTGGCCCGTCGACCGTGTCGAGCACCTCGATCCGGCCGTTCTCGAGCCGGCCCGTGAACGTGATCCCGAGGTCCGTGACATGGCAGCTCAGCGAGCGGTCGAGCGCGGCCGCGCTGCGTACCCCGCCGTCCGCGCCCGCCAGATTGTCCGAGAGTTTGTCGAGTGCGGCACGGCACTCCTGCGTCGTCGCCATCGCGGTCGACCGTACCCCAGTGCTACGCGGTAGCGTCGTGGCATGAACGACTCTCATCCGGACCCCGACCAGGTGCCGGACCAGGCGGCCGGGGTCCCGGA
The DNA here is from genome assembly GCF_036345255.1 of Streptomyces sp. NBC_00569. NCBI lineage: Bacteria > Bacillati > Actinomycetota > Actinomycetes > Kitasatosporales > Streptomycetaceae > Streptomyces > Streptomyces sp. NBC_00569. The sequence continues at coordinate 7,506,659 of NZ_CP107783.1, forward strand.
GGTCTGGGACGAACCGTCGTACGAGCCTGCGGCCCCGGCCCCCCTCGGCATCCCGCGCGCCCCCACCGGCAACGCGGACGTGGACGCCGGGCTCGACCGGCTCGCCGACGTCGACCACCTCACTGCCGACGGACACATCGAGGTGTACGAGGATGTACACCGGGGCCTGCGTGACGCGCTGACCGCGCTGGACGCACGCCCCGAGCCCTCACCCTCGAACCGACACAGGAGCTGAACCGAACGTGGCAGGAGTGGCACGACGCCGCCTCGACGCCGAGCTCGTCCGCCGGAAGCTCGCCCGCTCGCGCGAGCACGCGAGCCAGCTGATCGCCGCGGGGCGCGTCACGGTCGGCAGGACCACCGCGACCAAGCCCGCCACGCAGGTGGAGACCGCCGCCGCGATCGTGGTCACGCAGGACGACAACGATCCCGACTACGTCTCGCGCGGCGGCCACAAGCTCGCGGGGGCCCTCGCGGCCTTCGTACCGCAGGGGCTCGCCGTGGAGGGGCGCCGCGCGCTCGACGCGGGGGCGTCCACGGGCGGGTTCACCGACGTACTGCTGAGGGCCGGCGTCGCCCATGTCGTCGCCGTCGACGTCGGATACGGACAACTCGCCTGGTCACTCCAGAGCGATGAACGCGTCACCGTCAAGGACCGTACGAACGTACGCGAATTGACGCTGGAGGCGATCGATGGAAAACCCGTGGACCTGGTCGTCGGAGACCTGTCCTTCATCCCGCTCGGCCTGGTGCTCCCCGCACTCGCGCGGTGCGCGGCGCCCGACGCGGACCTGGTGCTCATGGTGAAGCCGCAGTTCGAGATCGGCAAGGACCGCCTCGGCAGCGGCGGTGTCGTGCGCAGCCCGGAACTGCGGGCCGAGACGGTGCGCACGGTGGCCCGGCAGGCCTGGGAACTCGGCCTCGGTGCAAGGGGCGTGACGGCGAGCCCGCTGCCCGGGCCGTCCGGAAACGTCGAGTACTTTCTGTGGCTCCGCGCCGGTGCGCCCGAACTCGACCCGGCGGACGTTGACCGTGCAGTGGCGGAGGGGCCGCGTTGACACAGACTCGAGCTCGTACTGTTTTCCTGCTCGCGCACACCGGGCGGCCCGCCGCCATCCGGAGTGCCGAACTAGTCGTCGAGGGGCTGCTGCGCTGCGGCATCGGCGTACGGGTCCTGGAGTCGGAGGCGGCGGACCTGCCGCTCCCGGCGTCGGTGAAGCTCGTGAAGGAGGCGACGCCGGAGTGCCTCGACGGCTGTGAGCTGCTGGTCGTCCTCGGCGGCGACGGGACTTTGCTGCGCGGCGCCGAGTTCGCCCGCGCCTCCGGAGTCCCGATGCTCGGGGTGAACCTCGGCCGGGTCGGCTTCCTCGCCGAGGCCGAGCGCGACGACCTCGACAAGGTGGTCGACCGCGTCGTCACCAAGGCGTACGAGGTCGAGGAGCGCATGACGATCGACGTCGTCGTGCACAGCAACGGCGATGTCGTGCACCGCGACTGGGCGCTCAACGAGGCCGCCGTGCAGAAGATGTCGGCCGAGCGGATGCTCGAGGTCGTCCTGGAGATCGACGGGCGTCCCGTCACCGGCTTCGGCTGCGACGGCATCGTGTGCGCGACGCCCACCGGCTCCACGGCCTACGCGTTCTCGGCCGGCGGTCCCGTCGTGTGGCCCGAGGTCGAGGCGCTCCTCATGGTGCCGATCAGCGCGCATGCCCTGTTCGCCAAGCCGCTGGTCACCTCGCCGGACTCGGTGCTCGCCGTCGAGGTGCAGCAGCACACCCCGCACGGGGTGCTGTGGTGCGACGGACGGCGGACCGTGGAACTGCCCGCCGGCGCGCGCGTCGAGGTGCGGCGCGGAGCGGTGCCGGTGCGGCTCGCGCGGCTGCATCACGCCTCGTTCACGGATCGGCTCGTCGCCAAGTTCGCGCTGCCCGTGTCTGGCTGGCGCGGGAAGCCCCACTAGGACATCCCGCAGGTGATCACGTCCGTACGACGGTGATCGCGCGGTGGCGCATCACCGACCGCACCGGGACACCGGTCGCGAGCAGCGTCAGCAGGAGCGTGCCCGCGACCGTCCCGGCGGCCAGGGTCCACGGGACGTACGGCAGCGGCGAGCCGAACGCCGTGTCGAGGATCGGCGCGAGCGTGGCGAGCGCGATCAGGGCGCCGAGCAGCAGCGCCGTTCCGGCGACGACGACGGCCTCCCAGGCGGCCATGGAACGCACCTGGCCGCGCTGCGTGCCGACGACGCGCAGCAGGGCCACGTCCCGGCGTCGCTCGAACGAGATCATGGCGAGCGTGTTGGCGGCGGCTATGGCGGCGAACCCCGCGTACAGCGCCGTACCCATGTAGTCGAGCCACACTTCGCCGGTGCTGCCCGCCGAGCCCGTGCGGTGCTGTGCCGTCGTGTGCAGGGCGACCTTGGTGAGGCCGAAGCCGACGACGAGGACGAGCGGGACGACGGCGGCCGAGAAGCGGCGGGGCTGTGAGCGGACGTTGAGCATCGCGAGCCGTGCACTCGCGCCGAAGCGGCCCACGAGCGCCGAGACCAGCCAGGCCGCGGGGCCCACGATCCGCGGGCCGAGCAGGCCCACGCCCACGCAGAACAGGATCAGGACGAGGAACGCCCCCTGACCCGCCTCCTCGGCGTCCTGCCGGGACAGCAGTACCGAGAGGGCGCACGCCCCGCCCACAGCGACCAGGCCGAGCGGCGCCCTGAGCAGCCCGAGACGCCGCCTGCCCGCCGCCGCCTCGGACAGGGCGCGGGCGGGCCGCAGGAGCGAGAACCGCAGCGACGAGAGCAGCGCGGCGACCGTCGACGTCACCACGGCCACCCCGAGGCAGACCGGCAGCGCGGCCCAGCTGAAGCGGAACGGCACCCCCGGCGGGATCAGGCCGTGCGTGACCATGCCGGAGAACCAGGCCCTGGCGAGCAGCCCGCCCGCCGCGAAACCCGCGAGCGCCGCGGGGACGGACGCGGCGAGGGCCTGTCTCGCCACCGCGCGGCGCACCTGGCGCGGCCGGGCCCCGATGGCGCGTACGAGGGCGAGCTCGCGGTGCTGCTGCGTGACGGCCGTGCCCATCGTCGAGACGACCACGAAAATCGACATGTAGATCGAACCGATGAGGAGGACGGCCGCGATGTCGCCGACGCCGTTCTGCGTGATGCGGTGGCGCGCGCCGGCCGGCAGTCCGTCGGTGCCCGTGGCGAGCAGCACCGTCGTCGACGCGCTCACCACCGTCGCCGCGAACAGCGCGGCGACCGCCGTGCCGACGAACGCGGGCCGGTGTGCGCGCAGGGCCGCCCGGGCCAGTCCGGTACTCATGGGATCAAGCGTGCGGGCGCGCGGGGCGTGCGCACCATCCGGCGGGCAGGCCGCTTCGGCCGGGGGCTGTCCCCACCCTCACGGGTGACAACAGGTGACAACGCGCGACGGGAGGACCGGACAGAGCCACGCACGACCTGCGATTTCGGTCCGCCGGGAGGGAAGCGGGGCAGGGCCCGTCGCACACATGGCTCCGGACCTCGTAAGGTCGTGTCCGTGTTGGAGGAGATGCGGATACGGTCGCTCGGAGTCATCGACGACGCGGTGGTCGAGCTGTCGCCGGGATTCACCGCCGTGACCGGCGAGACCGGTGCCGGCAAGACGATGGTGGTCACCAGCCTCGGCCTGCTGCTCGGCGGGCGCGCGGACCCCGCCCTCGTACGGATCGGCGCGAAGGCGGCGGTCGTCGAGGGCCGGATCACCGTGCCCGAGGGCACCGCGGCCGTCGTGCGCGCCCAGGAGGCGGGTGCGGAACTCGACGACGGGGCGCTGCTCATCAGCCGGACCGTCTCGGCGGAGGGACGCTCACGGGCGCATCTCGGCGGGCGTTCGGTGCCGGTGGGCATGCTGACCGAGCTCGCCGACGAGCTCGTCGCCGTGCACGGCCAGACCGACCAGCAGGGGCTGCTCAAGCTGTCCCGGCAACGCGGTGCCCTCGACCGGTACGCGGGCGACGCCGTCGCCGTGCCGCTCACCAAGTACCAGGCCGCGTACCGCAGGCTGCGGGCCGTCAGCGCCGAGCTCGACACCATCGTGACGCGCGCGCGTGAACGCGCCCAGGAAGCGGATCTGCTGCGCTTCGGACTCGACGAGATCGCGGCCGTCGAGCCGCGCGCCGGCGAGGACGTCGAGCTGTCGGCGGAGGCCGAGCGGCTCGGTCACGCGGAGGCGCTCGCCTCGGCCGCCTCCGCCGCGCACGCCGCGCTCGCGGGCAACCCCGAGGACCCCGAGGGCGTCGACGCCACCACCCTCGTGGGCGGCGCGAACCGCGCGCTCGACGCCGTGCGTTCGCACGACCCGGCCCTGTCCGCGCTCGCCGACCGGATCGGCGAGATCGGCATCCTCCTGTCCGACGTGGCGGGGGAACTCGCCGGATACGCCGACGACCTGGACGCCGACCCGCTGCGGCTCGCGGCGGTCGAGGAGCGGCGGGCCGCGCTGACACAGCTCACGCGCAAGTACGGCGAGTCCATCGACGAGGTGCTCGCCTGGGCCGAGCAGGGATCGGCGCGGCTGCTCGAACTCGACGGAGACGACGACCGGGTCGGTGAGCTGACCGCAGAGCGGGACGGCCTCCGCAGCGAACTGGGCGTCCTGGCACAGGCGTTGACGGACTCCCGCACGGAGGCGGCGTCACGCTTCGCGGAAGCCGTCACGCAGGAGCTGGCCTCGCTCGCCATGCCCCACGCGCGCGTGTCCTTCGACATCCGGCGCACCGACGACCCGGACGGCGTCGAGCTCGACGGGCGCACGGTCGCGTACGGCCCCTCCGGTGTGGACGAGGTCGAGCTGCTGCTCGCCCCGCACCCCGGCGCCCCGCCGCGGCCGATCGCCAAGGGGGCCTCGGGCGGTGAGCTGTCACGCGTGATGCTCGCCGTGGAGGTCGTGTTCGCGGGGACGGATCCCGTGCCCACGTATCTGTTCGACGAGGTCGACGCGGGCGTCGGCGGCAAGGCGGCCGTGGAGATCGGGCGGCGGCTCGCCAAGCTCGCCAGGTCGGCGCAGGTCGTCGTCGTCACGCACCTTCCGCAGGTGGCGGCGTTCGCCGACCGGCAGCTCCTCGTGGAGAAGACGAACGACGGGACCGTGACCCGGTCCGGTGTCACCGTCCTCGAGGGCGAGGACCGGGTCCGCGAGCTGTCCCGGATGCTGGCGGGCCAGGAGGACTCCGAGACGGCGCGCGCGCACGCGGAGGAACTGCTCGCCACCGCCCGAGCGGACGCGTAACCGCCCATGGAGAAGCGTGTGGTGGGCCGGTTCGCGGCTCTCGCGGCCGGAGCGGTCGTGGCCCGGGCCGGGTATACCGCGCTGCGGAGGGCCAGACCGGGTGGGTCCGCCCTGTGGGAGCGGACGAACCACGCGGGCCGGGCGGTCGACCTGTACGCCGGGCCGGCCGTCGTGGCCGGGGCCGTCGCCGGTGCGGCTGCCGCCACCTCGGGGCCCGGTCGCCGGGCCGCCGTCCTGGCCGTGCTCGCCGCGGGGGCTTGCGGGGCGTACGACGACGTGGCGGGCGCCGGTGATCCGCGCAGCGGGTTCCGTGCCCATCTGTCGGCGCTGCGCGACGGCGAAGTGACCAGCGGGGCCGTGAAGTTGATCGGTATCTCCGCCGCGGGGCTCGTCGCCGGAGCGCTGCTCGAGGAACGGGCCGTGGACAAGGCGCTCGCCGGTGTCGTGATCGCCGGTGCGGCGCACCTCGTGAACCTGGTGGACGTACGGCCCGGGCGGGCGGCCGCGGCCGTGCTCGCGCTCGGGGCGCCCGGACTGCTCAAGGGGGCCGTCGCCGCGGCCCCCATGGGCGCGGTGGCAGCGGTCCTGCCGGAGGATCTCGACGGGCGCACCATGATCGGCGACACCGGGGCGCACGCCCTGGGCGCGGCACTCGGCGTCGCCGTCGTCGCCGGGAACGGGCGTGCCGGACTCCTCGCGCACGCGGCCGGACTGGTTCTCGCCGCGGCATACGGGGACAAAGTGACCGCACTGGCCCGCGGGGCGGAGTCAGCCCGGCACGCGTGAATTCACGCGTGTGGGTGATCCCGTACGACGTGTTGCCCACTCCGACACGGTCAGGACTCCGGCCCGGTGCCGGAACGCCCGTACGGGCTGGCATCCTTGGCCCAGACCGTTACGGCGCGACATCCCCGCGCGTCCCGCACCGACCGACCCAGGAGCCCCGGCCGCGTGAGTCACGTGAGCAGCCAGCCAGCGCACGGCCATTCGCCGCTGCGCACCGTGCAAGTGCTGGGCGGCGGCAGCGCCGGAAGCAGCACGCACGTCAGGTCGCTGGCCGCCGGACTCGTCGCCAGGGGAGTACGCGTCACCGTCTGCGCCCCCACCGAGGTCGCGCACGTCTACGGCTTCGCGGACGTCGGCGCGCAGCACGTCACCGTGCCCCGCAGCAGCGATCCCGGATCCGTCGCGGCGCTCCGGCTCGCCTGCGCCGACGCCGACCTCGTCCACGCGCACGGGCTGCACGCCGGGCTCCGTGCGTCCCTCGCGCTCAGCGGCCGGACCACGCCCCTCGTCGTCACCTGGCACACCCGCTCCCACGCCGAGGGCGCCCGCGCCCATCTGCTCCGGCTGCTCGAACGGCGCGTGGCGAGGGCCGCGTCCGTGGTCCTCGGTACGTCCTCGGACCTCGTCGAGCGAGCGCGTGTGCGTGGCGCCCGTGACGCCAGGCTGGCCGCGGTCGCCTTCCCGGCGCCGCGCGGCCCCGACCCGTCGGAAGCCGCGCCGGTGTCCGGACCCGAGGGACCCGAGGACCCGGAGCGCCTGCAGCACAAGGCGAGGGCCGAACTCGGCGCCGTGGAACGGCCGTTGCTGATGGCCGTGGGCAGCCTCGTGAAGCACCGCGGCTACGGGACGCTGCTGGACGCCGCGCGCACCTGGCGCCACCTCGACCCCGTGCCGCTCGTCGTCATCGCGGGCGAGGGGCCGGAGCGGCGCGCGCTCCAGGGCCGCATCGAGAGCGAGGAGCTGCCCGTACGGCTCGTGGGGCGCCGGGACGACGTCTCCGAGCTGCTCGCTGCCGCTGATGTGGCTCTGCTGACCAGTAGTTGGGAGTCCCGCTCGGTCCTCGCGCAGGAGGCGCTCCACGCGCGCGTACCGCTCGTCGCCACCGACGTCGGCGGCATCCCCGAACTCGTGGGCGACGCGGCGGAACTCGTCCCCTACGGCGACGCGCGCGCCCTCGCCGACACCGTCGTCCGCCTCCTGTCCGACCCCGCTCGCCGCGACCGGCTCAAGGAGCGCGGCACGCTGCAGGCGGCGTCGTGGCCGACGGAGGACGAGACGGTGGCCCAAGTGCTCAGCGTCTACGACGAGTTGACGGGAGCCCGGCCGCCGGGCTGACCTGACCGGCGCCCGACGGCACGCTCACCCCACATGCCTGCGCGCCCGAAGCGCCAGGCTCAACGCGAGTACCGTCTGCGGGTCGTCCAGGTCCGTGCCGAGCAACTCCCCTATGCGGGCAAGGCGGTTGTAGAGCGTCTGACGGTTCAGGTGGAGTTCGCGGGCCGTCTCCGCCTTGCGGCCCGCGTGCGCCAGATACGTCTGGAGCGTGGGAAGGAGCGGGGGCTTGGCGCGGCGGTCGTGGGCCTGGAGCGGGCCGATCGCGCGCTCCACGAACGCCGCCAGGTCCGGATGGTCCCGCAGCCGCCACAGCAGCAGGTCGATGTCGAGGCGCCGCGCGTCGTACCAGGGCCGGTCCGACAGACCCTGCGCCGCCGTGGCCGTCTCGGCCGCGTGCCGCAGGCCGGCCGCGGCCGCGGCCCAGCCGCCCGCGCCGCCGACCACGACGACCGGCGGCTGCGCCCCGGCGCGCTGCATGCCCGCCCGCTCGACCCCCGCCCGCAGCGCCGCCGCCACCCGGTCCGCGACCGCTGTGCGCTCCGAGTCCGACCGCAGCCCGAGCAGCAGGGGGACGCGCCCCTCGACGGGCCGTACGCCGAGCAGGACCGGAACGCCGACCGCGGCCAGCTCCTCGGCGACCGCCCGGGCGAGCACCGCCCAGCCGCCGCCGGGGGAGAGGCCCACCGAGCCCACCGACGCCTCGGGCAGCCGCATCACGACCGGCAGCAGCGGCCCCTGGCCGCCCGGCTTGAACCCGAGGACGCGCGCCTGCGCCGGGGCGTCGTCGGGCGTGATCCTGCCCTCCGCGAGATCCGTGAGGAAGTCACCGCGGCCGCGCGCCGCCAGCTCCTCCTCCTGGCGGGCCTGCATCAGGACGACGGCGAGGCTGCTCGCCGCCCGTTCCGCCGCGATGCGGTGCACGGGCGCCAGCGGGGCCGCGACCGGCAGCAGGACGAGGCGCGCCCGCACGGACCCGGTGCCGGGCCCGCCGCCCGGCACGTCGACGAGCACGGCCCCGGCCGGCGGCTCGTCCCGGTCGGCGGGCTTGCCGCGCATCCCCTCCCACACCTGGAGCGGGTCGGCGACCTCGGGCTCGCCCCCGGCCGCGTACAGGAGCTGCCCGTCGGCCGTCTCCAGGAACACCGGGTTGCCGCTGAACTCGGCGAGAATACGCAGGACTTGGGGCACTCCGCCGCCGCCGAGCAGGGCCTCCGTGCAGCGCCGGTGCACCTCCTCGGCGCGCTGGAGCAGCGCGTAGTGCCCGTTGACGATCTCGGTGTGGACCTCCTCGGTGACCGTCACGAACGGCACCTCACGGTGCAGCTGCACCAAGGGGAGGCCGGCCGCGCGCGCGGTCTCCACCAGCGCGGCGGGCAGCCGCGCGAAGCGCTGGCCCAGCTCGATGACGAGCGCGGAGATCCCGCGGTCGGCGAGCTTGCGGACGAAGGCCCGCTGCTCCGCGGGGCGTGTACCGATGCCGAACCCGGTGGTCAGGAGCAGCTCGCCGCCCTTGAGGAGCGAGGCGATGTTGGGTACCTCGCCCGCGTGCACCCAGCGCACGGTGCGCTGCAGCCGGTCCCCGCCCGCCACCACTTCCGGGAGCCCGCTGCGCAGACCTGGCAGTTCCAGGGCCCGCTGCACGGTGATGCCGCCCTGGGTGCCGGGCGCGCTGCTGTGGGGGGCCTGAGTGTCCATGGTGCGGACGCTACCTGCGCGCACGGTGCGGGAAAACCTCCGGCCACCAGGCAGGACGCCGTTCATGCCACCGGCGGCGCGCCCCGCAGGGGAACGCGCCGCCGGAACGGTGATCAGGAAGCCGCTCTAGCCGCCGTATGCCCCCGAGGCCGTCAGCCGCAGGGCCGTGTCGATCAGCGGAACGTGACTGAACGCCTGCGGGAAGTTGCCGACCTGGCGCTGCAGACGCGAGTCCCACTCCTCCGCGAGCAGACCCAGGTCGTTACGCAGCGACAGGAGCTTCTCGAAGAGCGTGCGGGCCTCGTCCACGCGGCCGATCATCGCGAGGTCGTCGGCCATCCAGAACGAGCAGGCGAGGAACGCGCCCTCGTCGCCCTCCAGGCCGTCGACGCCCGCGTCCTCGCCCGTCGTCGGGTAACGCAGGATGAACCCGTCCGGCGTCGAGAGCTCCCGCTGGATCGCCTCGATCGTGCCGATGACGCGCTTGTCGTCGGGCGGCAGGAAGCCCATCTGCGGGATCAGGAGCAGCGAGGCGTCCAGCTCCTTCGAGCCGTACGACTGCGTGAACGTGTTGCGCTCCTTGTCGTAGCCCCGCTCGCACACGTCCCGGTGGATGTCGTCGCGCAGTTCGCGCCACTTCTCCAGCGGCCCGTCCGCGTCACCCGACTCGATGAGCTTGATCGTGCGGTCCACGGCGACCCACGCCATCACCTTCGAGTGAACGAAGTGCCGGCGCGGCCCGCGCACCTCCCAGATGCCCTCGTCCGGCTCGTCCCAGTGCTTCTCCAGGTAGCGGATCAGCTTGAGCTGGAGCAGGGACGCGTAGTCGTTGCGGGTCAGGCCCGTCATATGGGCCAGGTGCAGCGCCTCGGTGACCTCGCCGTACACGTCGAGCTGGAGCTGGTGTGCCGCGCCGTTGCCGACCCGCACCGGCGCCGAGTTCTCGTAGCCGGGCAGCCAGTCGAGCTCCGCCTCGCCGAGCTCACGCTCGCCCGCGATCCCGTACATGATCTGCAGGTTCTCGGGGTCGCCGGCGACCGCGCGAAGCAGCCAGTCCCGCCAGGCACGCGCTTCCTCGCGGTAGCCGGTGCGCAGCATGGAGGACAGGGTGATCGCCGCGTCGCGCAGCCAGGTGTAGCGGTAGTCCCAGTTGCGGACACCGCCGATCTCCTCCGGCAGCGACGTCGTCGGAGCGGCGACGATGCCGCCGGTCGGCGCGTACGTCAGGGCCTTGAGCGTGATCAGCGAACGGACCACGGCCTCGCGGTAGGGCCCGTGGTACGTACAGTGCTCGACCCACTCGCCCCAGAACTCCTCCGTCGCCTCCAGGGACCCCTCCGGGTCGGGGAGGGCCGGCGGCCTCTGGTGCGAGGGCTGCCACGAGAGGGTGAACGCGATCCGGTCACCCGGCGCCACCGTGAAGTCCGAGTACGTCGTCAGGTCCTTGCCGTACGTCTCCGCGGTCGAGTCGAGCCACACGGAGTCGGGGCCCGCGACCGCGACCGTGCGGCCGTCGACCTTGTGCACCCACGGCACGATCCGGCCGTAGGAGAAACGCATACGCAGTGCCGAGCGCATCGGGACGCGGCCGCTGATGCCCTCCACGATCCGGATCAGCTGCGGCGCGCCGTCACGCGGCGGCATGAAATCGGTCACGCGGACCGTGCCGCGGGGGGTGTCCCACTCGGATTCGAGGATCAGGGAATCGCCGCGGTACGTCCGGCGTGCCGCGGTCGGCGGCTCGGCCTCCGGCGCGTGCGCCGGTCCCAGCCGCCAGAAGCCGTGTTCCTCGGTGCCGAGCAGGCCGGCGAAAATGGCATGCGAGTCGAAGCGTGGGAGGCACAGCCAGTCGACTGTTCCGTCCCGGCAGACCAGGGCAGCGGTCTGCATGTCTCCGATGAGTGCGTAGTCCTCGATGCGCCCGGCCACGTGCATCTCCAGTCGAACGGCCACGTACGCCCCCGGAAGGGCGATCGCTCTGCGGTCTCTGCGGTCAAGGGTTCGTGTTGGTGCGTCGTCGTGAGAAACGAACTGACGAGCTCTTGTTCCGGGAGTAACGGGCGGGGGTAGTGCCGTTTGCCGGCCTGGCTCGGCAGCGAGTGTCCGAGCAGGATACGACGCAGCACAGTGATCCGCGCGCCGGTCCCGGCAACGAAGGTGGGCCGAAAGGGTGAGCGGTGGGTGAGGTTTCGGTGATGCTGTGGTGAGGCATGTGCGGAGCGTGGCCGGAAGCAGCCTCGCCCACTCGCTGATACCCTGGTAGCCCGTGGACCGGTGCGCTTCTGCAAGCAGTCGAAGCCCCCGAACCCGCAGCGACGGCACCCCCGGAAATCTCCGGACCAGGCAAGCCGGTACGCATTCCAGACCGCGACCACGGGAGCCCCCTCTTGGCCATGACGCCCAAATCCACGACGACCAAGCACATCTTCGTCACCGGGGGTGTCGCCTCCTCCCTCGGCAAGGGCCTGACGGCATCCAGCCTGGGTGCGCTCCTCAAGGCGCGTGGTCTGCGGGTCACGATGCAGAAGCTCGACCCGTACCTGAACGTCGACCCCGGCACGATGAACCCGTTCCAGCACGGTGAGGTGTTCGTCACCAACGACGGCGCCGAGACCGACCTGGACATCGGCCACTACGAGCGCTTCCTCGACGTGGATCTGGACGGCACGGCCAACGTCACCACCGGCCAGGTCTACTCCCAGGTGATCGCCAAGGAGCGGCGCGGCGAGTACCTCGGCGACACCGTCCAGGTCATCCCGCACATCACGAACGAGATCAAGCACCGCATCCGCCGCATGGCCACGGACGACGTCGACGTCGTCATCACCGAGGTCGGCGGCACGGTCGGTGACATCGAGTCCCTGCCGTTCCTGGAGACCGTCCGCCAGGTCCGTCACGAGGTCGGCCGCGACAACGTCTTCGTCGTGCACATCTCGCTGCTGCCCTACATCGGCCCCTCCGGCGAGCTGAAGACCAAGCCGACCCAGCACTCGGTCGCCGCCCTGCGCAACATCGGTATCCAGCCGGACGCGATCGTCCTGCGCGCCGACCGCGAGGTGCCCACCGCGATCAAGCGCAAGATCTCCCTGATGTGCGACGTCGACGAGGCGGCCGTCGTCGCTGCCATCGACGCCCCGTCGATCTACGACATCCCGAAGGTCCTGCACACCGAGGGCCTGGACGCCTACGTGGTCCGCAAGCTGGACCTGCCGTTCCGCGACGTGGACTGGACGACCTGGGACGACCTGCTCGACCGCGTCCACAACCCCGACCACGAGATCGTCATGGCGCTCGTCGGCAAGTACATCGACCTGCCCGACGCCTATCTGTCGGTGACCGAGGCGCTGCGCGCCGGCGGCTTCGCCAACAAGGCCCGCGTCAAGATCAAGTGGGTCGCGTCCGACGACTGCAAGACCGCGGCCGGCGCCAAGAAGCAGCTCGCCGACGTGGACGCGATCTGCATCCCCGGCGGCTTCGGCGACCGCGGCGTGTCCGGCAAGGTCGGCGCGATCCAGTTCGCCCGCGAGAACAAGATCCCGCTGCTCGGCCTCTGCCTCGGCCTGCAGTGCATCGTGATCGAGGCCGCGCGGAACCTGGCCGACATCCCCGACGCGAACTCCACCGAGTTCGACGCCGCCACCGCGCACCCGGTCATCTCCACGATGGCCGAGCAGCTCGACATCGTCGCCGGTGAGGGCGACATGGGCGGCACCATGCGTCTGGGCATGTACCCGGCGAAGCTCGCCGAGGGCTCCATCGCGCGCGAGGTGTACGACGGCAAGGAGTACGTCGAGGAGCGCCACCGTCACCGCTACGAGGTGAACAACTCCTACCGCGCCGAGCTGGAGAAGAAGGCCGGTCTGCAGTTCTCCGGCACGTCGCCGGACGGCAAGCTCGTGGAGTACGTGGAGTACCCGCGCGAGGTGCACCCTTACCTGGTCGCGACCCAGGCGCACCCCGAGCTCCGCTCCCGCCCGACCCGCCCGCACCCGCTCTTCGCGGGCCTGGTGAAGGCGGCCGTCGAGCGCAAGACCGGCGCCGCGGTGAACGGCAAGAAGGCCAAGTAAGCCGTGTAGGACATGGGTTGTACGGTTGCCGGGGTGCGTGCCTTTTGGGGTGCGTGCCCCGGTTTCTGTTTACGTGCGTAGGAGGACGTGTCGACATGACGACGATCAAGGACACCGCCGAGGAGTGGGAGGTCCGGGCGACCGAGACCCCCTTCGTCGGGAACAAGACCTCTGTGCGCACCGACGACGTGGTCATGCCCGGCGGCTCGGTCGTCCGCCGCGACTACCAGGTCCACCCCGGCTCCGTCGCCGTACTCGCCCTCGACGACCAGGGCCGCGTCCTGATCCTCAGGCAGTACCGCCACCCCGTGCGGCACAAGCTCTGGGAGATCCCGGCCGGACTCCTCGACATCCCCGGCGAGAACCCGCTGCACGCGGCCCAGCGTGAGCTCTACGAGGAGGCGCACGTCAAGGCGGAGGACTGGCGCGTCCTCACCGACGTCTACACGACGCCCGGCGGCTGTTCCGAGGCCGTCCGCATCTTCCTGGCCCGCGACCTGTCCGAGGCGGAGGGCGAGCGCTTCGAGGTGGAGGACGAGGAGGCCGACATGGAGCTGGCCCGCGTCCCCCTGGAGGAGCTCGTACGCGGTGTGCTGGCCGGTGATCTGCACAACAACTGCCTGGTGGTGGGAGCGCTTGCGCTGACCGCGGTGCAGGCCGGTGGCGGCGTGGAGTCGCTACGGCCGGCCGAGGCGCCCTGGCCCGCCCGGCCGTTCGAGGCATAGGTAAGGGCTGTGCACCGGAGGGGCTGATTCCCATCAGCCCCTCCGGTCACACCATCCGCTGATCCGATTGAGGGACACCGCCGCGCCGCCCGCCAGGGAACGCCGATCCGCCTGAACTAGGCTCTGAAAGCGTCCCGCCCGCACCCCGGCGGGTTCGGCGCAGGTGGACGGAGCGTGGCCCGTGACGGATCAGGCGGTCGAACCGAAGGACGGACTGAAGAACAGTCAGTTCCTGGGCCGCAGCCGTGAGTTGAAGGAACTGCGCGCGGACATCGAGCGCGCGGGACTCGACACTATCGCCGGGCGCAAAGCGCCACGCGCGCGCGTCCTGCTCATCGCGGGCCGCCCGGGATCCGGTCGCACCGCGCTCGCAGAGGAACTCCTGGGCCAGGTCGCCGCCGGCTACCCGGACGGCATCCTGCGGACCCGCCTCACCGCCCCGGACGGCACCCGCGTCCCCACCGAACGCACCGCACGCGAACTCCTCGACGCCCTCGATCTGTCGGCGCCTCCCGGCGAGAGTGAGGACGACCTCACCGAGCGGCTGCGCGAAGGGCTCTCCGTCCGCAGGGTCGTGCTGTTCCTCGACGACGCGGCGGACGCCGAACAGGTCGACCCGCTCCTCCCCGAAACCCCCGACTGCCTGGTCGTCGCCGTGTCCGAGGGGCCGCTGACCGGAATCTCCGACGTGCGGCCCTGCACACTCGGCGGCCTCGACACAAAATCAGCCCTCGAGCTGCTCGGCCGGCACACCGGATCGGTCCGCATCACCGTCGATCCGCGCTCCGCGGAGTCCCTCGTCGAGGAGTGCGGATCGCAGCCCTCGGCGCTGATGCTGGCCGGCGGCTGGCTCGCCGTACGCCCCAAGGAGGCCGTGGCTGACCTGGCCAAGCAGCTCCACGCCCAGGCCGACGAGGGGTCCGCGCTCGCCCGCGTCTTCCAGCTCGCCTACGCGTCCCTGCCGGTGCCCGCCGCCCGGATACTGCGCTATCTGTCCCTCGCTCCCGAGGGCCATGTCGACCCGCACACCGCGTCCGCGCTGGCCGGCTGTTCCGTCTCCGCCGCGCAGACCACCCTCGACGACTTCACGGTGCTCGGCCTCGTCGGGCGGATCGACTCCGAACTGCCGCAGTACGAGGTGCCCGGCTGCCTGATGCCGCTCCTGCGGGGCCTGACCGAGACCCACGACCGGCCGGGCGAGGTGCAGCTCGCCCGCGCCCGCATGCTGGAGCGCACGGTGCGGCTGCTCCAGTCCTGCCGCGCGATCACCGAACCGGACGGCTCGCCCGCCCGCAAGAAGCTCGCGGGGCTGCCCCGGGCCCTGCGTTTCCCGAGCCCCGCGGCGGGCGCCGAGTGGCTGCGGGTCCGGCGGCCCGCGCTCCTGGCCGCGGCCCGCCTCGCCGTCGCCGACGGGGAGCTCGACACCCTGGCCAGGCGCCTGATGGCGGCCCTGGCGCGGGCCCTGGCCGCGCACGTCGGCACCGAGGCCGCCGCCCCCGACCTCTACGGCATCCACCGCCTCGTCCTCGATGTCGCCGAGCGCAGGAACCTGCCCCGCGAGAAGGCCGCGGCCCTCCTCAACCTCGCCGACCTCGACGCGCGGACCGGCCGTACCCAGGAGGCGCTCACCCGCTACCGGGCCGCTCTGGACGCCGGGCGCGAAGCCAGGGACCCGTACGCGACCGGCCGCGCGATGGAATCCGTAGGCGGCACGTACCAGGAGCTGGGGGACTGGTACCGGGCCGCCGACTGGTACGGGCGCGCCCTCGCCCAGCGGCTCACCCGCGGCGAGCGCGCCGACGCCGCGCGGCTGCACGGCCGCATCGGCACGGTGAACACCTACGCGGGCCGCTACGGCGACGCGCTGCGCAGCTGGCGCTCGGCCGCCGCCGGATACCGCAAGGAGGGCGATGTCGCGGCGCAGGCGCGGGCGTTGAGCGAGATGGCGCGTGTCCAGGAGTACGCGGGCCGGCCCGAGGAGTCGCTGCACACCTGCCAGGAAGCGGTCGAGTGGGCGCGCCAGGCCAAGGACGTGCGGCTGCAGGCCGCGCTGCAGCTCCGCCTGGCCGACACGCTCGACCGGCTCGGCGACCCCGCGGCGGCGAAGCTGCACCGCGGTGCGGCCGAGCGCATGCTGGGAGAGGAGCTACCGATCGAAGGAATGACTCCAGAACAGGGTGCTGATGCCTACGAAATCCGTAGTGCATCCGAAGAAGATTGATGCTTTGAAAGGCTAGACAGCTAGAAATCCTTCATTAGACTGGCTCCGCCGCGTACTTCCGTGGTGTCTCCCGATGCGCCCCCAAGCGCACGGGTATGTAGTGCATTGCCCGAGAAATCCCTGAGCCAAGGACCGTGATCGACGATGAAGGTCGGCATCCCCCGCGAGGTCAAGAACAACGAGTTCCGGGTGGCCATCACCCCCGCCGGTGTGCACGAGCTCGTGCGCAACGGCCACCAGGTCTTCGTCGAGCAGAACGCCGGTGTCGGCTCCTCGATCACGGACGACGAGTACGTCTCGGCCGGTGCGCAGATCCTCGGCACCGCCGACGAGGTCTGGGCCACCGCCGACCTGCTCCTGAAGGTCAAGGAGCCGATCGCGGAGGAGTACCACCGCCTCCGCAAGGACCAGACGCTCTTCACCTACCTGCACCTCGCCGCCTCCAAGGAGTGCACGGACGCGCTCCTGGAGTCCGGGACCACCGCCATCGCCTACGAGACGGTCGAGACCGCGAACCGCGCTCTCCCGCTGCTCGCCCCGATGTCCGAGGTCGCGGGCCGCCTGGCCCCGCAGGTCGGCGCCTACCACCTGATGGCCGCCAACGGCGGCCGCGGTGTCCTGCCGGGCGGTGTCCCGGGCGTGCTCGCCGCCAGGGCCGTCGTCATCGGCGGCGGCGTCTCCGGCTGGAACGCCGCGCAGATCGCCATCGGCATGGGCTTCCACGTGACCCTGCTCGACCGCGACATCAACAAGCTCAAGGAAGCCGACAAGATCTTCGGTACGAAGATCCAGACCGTCGTCTCCAACGCCTTCGAGCTCGAGAAGGCGTGCCTCGAGGCCGACCTCGTCATCGGTGCCGTCCTCATCCCGGGCGCCAAGGCCCCGAAGCTGGTCACCAACGAGCTCGTCTCCCGCATGAAGCCGGGAAGTGTCCTTGTCGACATCGCGATCGACCAGGGTGGCTGCTTCGAGGACTCGCACCCGACGACGCACGCCGAGCCGACCTTCCCGGTCCACAACTCGGTCTTCTACTGCGTCGCCAACATGCCCGGCGCCGTGCCCAACACGTCGACGTACGCGCTGACGAACGCCACGCTGCCGTACATCGTCGAGCTCGCGAACCGCGGCTGGGCCGAGGCGCTGCGCCGCGACCCGGCGCTCGCCCTGGGCCTCAACACCCATGACGGCAAGGTCGTTTACCGCGAGGTCGCCGAGTCCCACGGCCTCGAGTACACCGAGCTGGAGTCCCTGCTCGGCTGACGTCGACGACTCTTCGACCACTTCCGTCAACGGAAGTCGTCAATCTCACGCCTGCGGCCGGACCTTGTGAGGGGTCCGGCCGTATGCGTATCACTTGGGCATCAATACGGACTTGGTCAACTCGCCTCGAACGTAACCCTTTAACCGATTCGCGCACCCGCGAAACGCTTCGAACCGACGCCGTGCACCCTTGACACAAGGGTGTTCCGTTGCCGACACATCGGGCCGGGTCCGGCGGATTGTGTTGCTGCGGAGTGGTGACACGCCATAGAGTCGCCAACCGTCGGCATGGTGCCACGCTGACCTATCTAGAAGTTTCCTGGTCACCAAGGAGGTAAGACGACTTGTGAATGAGTCGACATTTACTCCCGGGGGTGGTCAACCAGGAACGGTTGCGAGGGAGCAAGGTCCCGCGGGGCTCGAGGCTGTCGGCTCCGTCGCGGTCCGTACCTTTGCCGCCCGTCAGAGCAGCCCCCTGCAGACGCAGACAGCACCCCAGAGCATGGATGGCCATCACGTGAACGCCATGGCCGGCGACCGAAGTGGCGAACGCTCCCACTTCGCCGACTACGACGAACTGCCCGAGGGGCACTTCTACGACCCCGACGCCGAGTACGAGCCGGACCCCGAGTACGCGGCCACGCTCGCGCCCGACGCTGCCCGTCAGCGCCGCGAGCGCGTCGGCCCGACCGGGCGTCCGCTCCCGTACTTCCCGATCCCAGGCCCGCTGACCGACCACGGCCCCGCGAAGATCATCGCGATGTGCAACCAGAAGGGCGGCGTCGGCAAGACCACGTCGACCATCAACCTGGGTGCCGCGCTCGCGGAGTACGGACGCCGGGTCCTGCTCGTCGACTTCGACCCGCAGGGCGCGCTCTCGGTCGGTCTCGGCGTGAACCCGATGGAACTCGACCTGACGGTCTACAACCTGCTCATGGAGCGGGGCATGGCCGCGGACGAGGTCCTCCTGAAGACCGCGGTCCCGAACATGGACCTGCTGCCGAGCAACATCGACCTGTCCGCCGCCGAGGTGCAGTTGGTGAGCGAGGTCGCGCGCGAGTCCACGCTCCAGCGGGCGTTGAAGCCGCTGATGGCCGACTACGACTACATCGTGATCGACTGTCAGCCCTCGCTCGGCCTGCTCACCGTGAACGCCCTGACGGCGGCTCACAAGGTGATCGTGCCCCTCGAGTGCGAGTTCTTCGCGCTGCGCGGTGTCGCGCTCCTCACGGAGACGATCGAGAAGGTCCAGGAGCGGCTCAACCCCGACCTGGAGCTCGACGGGATCCTCGCCACGATGTACGACTCCCGCACGGTGCACAGCCGTGAGGTGCTCGCGCGCGTGGTCGAGGCGTTCGACGATCACGTCTACCACACCGTGATCGGCCGGACCGTGCGCTTCCCGGAGACCACGGTCGCCGGTGAGCCGATCACGACGTACGCCTCCAACTCGGTCGGCGCGGCCGCCTATCGCCAGCTCGCCAGGGAGGTGCTCGCCCGGTGTCACGCCGAGTGAGTCTGCCGGGGGCCGACGAACTGTTCCGTACGACCGGGGGAATGGGGCTCCAGGCCTCCTCCCCGAGGCGCCCGGTCAACGGCGAGGCGCGGGTGCCCGCACCGGCGGGTGAGAGCGACGCCGTCGCCGCCGAGGAGAAGCAGCGCGGCGAGGGCGGCGAGAGCGCCGAACACGCGGCGGCGGACGAAGAGTCGGGCGAGTCGCGCAGCCGCGCCACCGAGGGCGACAAGCCCGCGGGGCGCCGCCCGCCGCAGGCGCAGGAAGGTTCTGCCTCCGCGGGGTCGTCGCGCAAGCGCTCCCGGGCGGCCGCCAACCGGCGGCCCAGCGGGCGTGAGCGCCACGACGAGAAGATCACGGTGTATGTCTCCGCCGAGGAGCTGATGGACCTCGAGCACGCGCGCCTCGTGCTCCGCGGGGAGCACGGGCTCGCCGTGGACCGCGGCCGCATCGTCCGCGAGGCGGTCGCCGTGGTGCTGGCCGACCTGGAATCGCGCGGAGACGCGAGCATTCTCGTACGCCGACTGCGCGGGCGGTAGCGGTAGCGTCCGCCTGATGCCCGCGAACGACGACGACTCCTCCACGCCCGGCCGGGGCGCGCGGCGACGCGCGCTGGGCCGGGGCCCGGGGGCGACGAGCCTCCCGGCGCCGGGGCCGGGGGAAGTGCCTGAGCCGGCACTCGGTCCTGAGCCGGCACTCGGTCCTGAGCCGGAGGCCGTGCTTGAGCCGGAGCTTGTTCCTGGGTCAAAGACCGTTCTTGAGTCGGACCTCGTTCCTGAGCCAGAGCCAGAGCCAGAGCCAGAGCCAGAACCTGGACTTCCGGCGGAGTTCGTAGCTGAGTCTGATCCGGGGCCTCAGGAGAAGGCGGCCGGCTCCGACCCGGAATCCGAACCTGAGCAGCCGGTGCCCGATGACGGGCGGTTCAAGGTACGGCTGGCCAACTTCGAGGGGCCCTTCGACCTGCTCCTCCAGCTGATCTCCAGGCACAAGCTGGACGTCACCGAGGTCGCGCTCTCCAAAGTGACCGACGAGTTCATGGTGCACATCCGCGCCATGGGGCCCGAGTGGGATCTCGACCAGACCACCGAGTTCCTCGTCGTCGCCGCCACGCTGCTCGATCTCAAGGCCGCCCGGCTGCTGCCGACCGCCGAGGTCGAGGACGAGGCCGACCTCGCGCTCCTCGAAGCGCGTGACCTCCTGTTCGCCCGGCTGCTCCAGTACCGCGCGTACAAGAAGATCGCCGACATCTTCAGCGAACGGCTCGACGAGGAGGCGCGGCGCTACCCGCGGACCGTCGGTCTCGAGCCGCACCACGCCGAGCTGCTGCCGGAAGTCGTCATCAGCATCGGGGCGGAAGGATTCGCCCGGCTCGCCGTGAAGGCGATGCAGCCCAGGCCGAAGCCCCAGGTGTACGTCGACCACATCCACGCCCCGCTGGTCAGCGTGCGCGAGCAGGCCGGGCTCGTCGTGGCGCGGCTGCGGGAGCTGGGCGAGGCGAGTTTCCGGGTGCTGGTGGAGGACACCGACGACACCCTGACCGTCGTGGCCCGCTTCCTGGCGCTCCTCGAGCTGTACCGGGAGAAGGCCGTCAGCCTGGAGCAGGAGGAGGCCCTGGGGGAGCTTCTCGTGCGCTGGACCGGTGGGGAGAGCGACGGGGAGCCGACGGTCACGGACGAGTTCGACAGGCCTCCCGGGACGGCAGACAAAGACGGTGAAGAGAAGAAGGCCGGGCGGGGCGGGGCGGAGGAGGAGCAGTCATGACGGGCACGAGTGGGCAGGAAGCCGTCGCCGGGGCCGACCGGGTCGCCGAGCTGGATCTCGGGCCGGCCCTGGAGGCCGTACTGATGGTCGTCGACGAGCCCGCGACCGAGGAGCACCTCGCGAAGGTCCTGGACCGGCCGCGCAGGGCCGTGGCGGACGCCCTGCGGGCCCTGGCGGACGAGTACACGGTCCAGGGCCGCGGATTCGAGCTGAGGCTCGTGGCGGGCGGCTGGCGGTTCTACACCCGGCCGCAGTACGCGGCGGCGGTCGAACGCTTCGTGCTCGACGGGCAGCAGGCCCGGCTCACCCAGGCGGCTCTGGAGACCCTCGCGGTCGTCGCGTACCGCCAGCCGGTGAGCCGGTCGCGGGTCTCCGCCGTGCGCGGAGTGAACTGTGACGGCGTGATGCGGACCCTCCTCCAGAGGGGCCTCGTCGAGGAGGCGGGCGCGGAACCCGAAACAAGTGCGATCCTGTACAGGACGACGAACTACTTTCTGGAGCGGATGGGCCTGCGCGGCCTGGACGAGCTCCCGGAACTCGCGCCCTTCCTTCCGGAGGCGGACGCGATCGAGGCCGAGACGCAGGAAGGGGTCCCGTCGTTCGACCCGGACGCACCCGATGCACCGGGTTACGAGGACGCAGACGACTAGACGGAACTTTTGATGCGAAGCAGCAGCAGCGGCAGGAACAGCAGCGGAAACAACGGCGGGAGCCGTGGTGGCAACAGCGGCGGCCGAGGCAGCAGCGGTGGCGGTCGCGGCGGCAGCGGTGGTGGCCGCGGCGGCAGCGGTGGCGGCGGTGGCGGCGGTCGCGGGAACTACCGCGGTGCCGGCAACGACCGTGACGACAAGCAGGGCCGGCCGAGCAAGCCGCGTCCCGAGGAGCGCCGCTACGACGTGAGCCCCGCCGACGGCGGCGGCGGCGCACCGAGGAGGGGCCGCGGCGCGGCAGCGCGTGGCGGCGCCAAGGGCGGCCCCCGCACGTCCCAGGGCACCGGCGCCCGCGGCGGCGGTCGCAGCGGCGCTCCGGGGACCTCTCGGGAGTACGACGCCCGGCAGGAGGAGCGCAACCGCGACCGGTACGCGGGCAGGCCGGACATCAAGACCCCCAAGACCTTCCCGGGCGCCGAGCAGGAGGGCGAGCGGCTCCAGAAGGTGCTGGCGCGGGCCGGTTACGGCTCCCGGCGCGCCTGTGAGGAGCTCGTCGAGCAGGCTCGGGTCGAGGTCAACGGCCAGATCGTGCTGGAGCAGGGGCTGCGTGTCGACCCGGAGAACGACGAGATCAAGGTCGACGGTCTGACCGTGGCGACCCAGTCGCACCAGTTCTTCGCGCTGAACAAGCCGGCCGGTGTCGTCTCCACCATGGAGGACCCCGACGGCCGCCAGTGCCTGGGTGACTACACGAACAACCGCGAGACGCGGCTGTTCCACGTCGGGCGGCTCGACACCGAGACCGAGGGCATCATCCTGCTCACCAACCACGGAGAGCTCGCCCACCGCCTCACCCATCCCAAGTACGGCGTGAAGAAGACCTACCTCGCGCACATCGTGGGTCCGATCCCGCGTGACCTGGGCAAGCAGCTCAAGGACGGCATCCAGCTGGAGGACGGGTACGCGAAGGCGGACCACTTCCGCGTCGTCGAGCAGACCGGCAAGAACTACCTCGTCGAGGTCACCCTGCACGAGGGCCGCAAGCACATCGTGCGGCGCATGCTCGCGGAGGCCGGGTTCCCGGTCGACAAGCTGGTGCGGGTGTCCTTCGGGCCGATCGCGCTGGGCGACCAGAAGTCGGGCTGGCTGCGACGCCTGTCCAACACCGAGGTCGGCATGCTGATGCAGGAGGTCGACCTCTAGAAGCACCCGGGCACCCCGCCCCGGCAGGGGCCTGGCCCTTGTGTGTGCCACCCCCCTCTCTTTATAGTCGGTAAGACCATAAAGAGAGGGGGGTGGTGTGCGTGCAGGGCTATGACAAGTACGCCTTCGAGCCCTTCGCCGTCACCGTCGATCTGGCCGTCTTCACGATCCGGGACGGCGCGCTGAGGGTGCTGCTCGTCGAGCGGGGGCAGGACCCGTACGCGGGACGCCTGGCGCTGCCCGGCGGCTTCGTCCTGCCCGACGAGTCCGCGGAGACGGCGGCGGCGCGCGAACTGGCCGAGGAGACCGGCCTGTCCGACGTCACCGGGCTGCACCGGGAACAGCTGCGCACCTACAGCGACCCGGACCGCGACCCCCGGATGCGGGTCGTCTCCGTCGCGTTCGCGGCCCTCGTGCCCGACCCGCCCGAGGTGCGCGGGGGCGGTGACGCGGCCCGCGCGGACTGGCTGCCGTACGGCACGGGCGCGTACGGCCCGCTCGCCTTCGACCACGACCGGATCCTCGCCGACGCCCACGAGCGCGTCGGCGCCGGCATCGAGAACACCTGCCTGGCCACGGCCTTCTGCCCGCCCGAGTTCACTCTCGGCGAGCTGCGGGGGGTCTACGAAGCGGTGTGGGGCGCCGGGCTCGATCCCGCGAACTTCCGGCGCAAGGTCCTCGCCACCTCCGGCTTCGTCGAACCCGTACACGGCGCCGCCCGGCTCACCGGCGGCCGCGGCAAGCCCGCCGCGCTCTACAAGGCAGGGCCCGCCACCGCCCTGCACCCGCCCCTGCTCAGGCCCCCCGCGGAAGGACGACCCTCATGAAGAAGCGTGCGGCGACCGGCTCCCTCGTCGGGCTTGCCCTGGGGGACGCGCTCGGCTTCCCGACCGAGTTCAACGACGTGCCGTCGATCCTCGCGAAGTGCGGGCCCTGGCGGCAGATGGCCCTGCCGAGGCCCGCGATCGTCACCGACGACACCCAGATGACGCTCGCCCTGGGGCGCGGCCTGCGCACCGCGATGGAACGCGGGGTGCTCGCGCCGCTGCGCATGACGCGGCCCGTGCGCGAGGAGTTCATCGACTGGTATCAGTCCCCGGAGAACAACCGCGCCCCCGGCAACACCTGCCTCCAGGCGTGCGACCTCCTCACGCGCGGCAAGCCCTGGCAGGAGGCCAGCCGCATCGGGTCCAAGGGCTGCGGGGCCAACATGCGCGTCGCGCCGGTCGGCCTGGTCCCCGGCCTCAGCGACGAACAGCGCGCGGGCGCCGCCCAGTTGCAGTCCGGACTCACCCACGGACACCCCACGGCCCTCGCCGCGTCCGACCTCACCGCGCATGCCGTCCACCTCCTCGCCCAGGGCGCCGAGCCGGCCGGACTCGTCGGGATGCTGCGCTCGTACGCGTACGAGAACCGGCAGAAGTACCACGCGCCGTGGCTCGGCGACCTGTGGGCGCACGCCGCCGACCCGAGCCCGGAGCACTTCATCGCGCGCGGCTGGGACGACTGCCTGGCCGCGCTAGAACGGCTCCGGGAAGCGCTGCGCTCGCCGTCGCCCGAGACCGACCCGTGCCTGGCCACCGGGGCGGGCTGGATCGCCGAGGAGGCGCTCGCCACGGGCCTGCTCTGCTTCCTGCTCTTCGTCGACGAACCCGTCACGGCCCTGCGCCGCGCCGCCTGCACCTCGGGCGACTCGGACTCGATCGCCTGCCTCACGGGAGCGTTCGCCGGGGCGTACCTGGGCGACGAGGTGTGGCCGGCGGACTGGTCGGAACGGATCGAGTACCGCAGCGACCTGCTGTCGCTCGGAGCGCTCTGGGACGCGTGATCGATGACGACAGAAGAAGCCATGACGACGGGGGAACCCATGACGACGGGGGCACCCATGGCCGCTCGCGGACCCCTGGCGGCCTATGGGTCCCCTGCGGCATGTGACGCGGGCGCCCTGCGTGCCGCGGGTGTGCCTGACGCCGAGCTCGGGGAGATCGTCGCTGGGCAGGCGGACCCGCTGCTGTTCGCGACGGTCTCGGGGGCGCACCTCTACGGGTTCCCCTCCCGGGACTCCGACGTCGACCTGCGCGGTGTCCACCTGCTGCCCGCCGAGGCCCTCCTCGGGCTGCGCGAGCCGGAGGAGACCCGCACCCGGATGTGGGACACCGAAGGTCTCGAGATGGACCTCGTCACCCATGACCTGCGCAAGTTCGTCCGCCTGCTGCTCCGGCGCAACGGTTACGTGCTGGAGCAGCTGCTGTCCCCGCTCGTCGTGCACACCACCGAGGCCCACGGCGAACTCGCGGCGCTCGCGCCGGGCGTCCTCACCCCGCACCACGCCCACCACTACCGGGGATTCGCCACCACACAGTGGCGGCTGTACGACAGGACGCGGGAGCTGAAGCCGCTGCTGTACACCTTCCGGGCGCTGCTCACCGGCGTCCTCCTGATGCGCTCCGGCGAGGTGCAGGCCCATCTGCCCACGCTCCTGGGCGAGTTGGAAGCCCCGGCGTATCTGCCGGAGCTCATCGCCGCGAAGGCGGAGGCCGAGCACGGGGCGGCCGACATCGACCACGCGCGCGTGGCCGCCGACGTGGAGGCGCTGCACGCCGTCCTCGACGCGGCGCAGGAGGGGTCAGCGCTGCCGGACGCCCCGACCGCGCACGATGCCCTGCACGATCTCGTCGTACGGCTCCGCCTGAAGGGCTGACGCCCGGCGCACCCCGAACAGGAAGTCCGCCACTCGCGCCCGGTCCGGCTCGGCCGGCAGTGGGGTGCGGGTGGCGGCCTCCTCCGACTCGGCGGCCAGGCGCGCCATCCGGGCCACCACGTCGTCCCAGGAAACCTCGCCCCGCTTCACCGCGAGCAGCGCCTCGCGGTCCCCGCCGGCGTCGAGGGTCAGCCGGCCGGTGCGGAGCAGGTCGCGGCAGGAGGCGAGGAGGCGCAGCAGATGCATCGCGTGCTTCCAGCGCGGGGCGCCGTACTGGCGGACATCCGCGTCGAGCTTCTTGCGCTGGCCCATCGCGTAGCCGGTGAACGTGGCGTGGACCTGTCGGGACAGGAACGCCTCGCGCAGGGCGAGCAGTTCGCGGCCCGTGTCGGTGACGTGCTCGACGAGCGGCGAGTGCAGGCACTCCAGAATGTTCGGATTGGCCTTCAGGGCGAGCTCGCAGAAGCGCTCCAGCTCCCAGGAGAACTGCTCGTCCGAGGGACCGTCCACATGCGTCGGCGGCTTCTCGAACCGCCAGAACAGCGGCGTAGGTGCCACGAAGATGCCCCGGCGGTCGGTGTCGCTGCCGTCCGTGGCCAGGCCGAACGCCCGCGACCCCATCACGCAGGAGTAGATCGTGTGGTCGCGCACCAGGTCCAGGGCCTCTGTCATGAACGGAGCGTACGGTCCGCGCCCGGCCGGAGCGGAGCGAATTTCCGGGCGTCCGTGATCTTTGGGAGGGCGGGCCGGCCTGGGCCGCCCGAGTGGCGGCAAGGTGTGCTTCGGGTCACATTGGCAGGGTTGTGTGGGCTCCGGAAGCGAGTCCACGAAGGACTCGAGAACGTCCCGAAAGGCGTGACCATGACGGGTGACAACGATCTGGGAAGCCTGCTCGGCGGCCTCCTCGGTGACAAGGCGGGCGGCTCGGCGGGCGGGGTCCTCACCTCGCTCCTGGCGGCGTTCACCCAGGGCCAGGGCGGCTCCGCGGGCGGCAACCCGCTGGGCGGCCTCCTGGAGACGCTCGCCAAGTCGGGCCTCGGCGGGCAGGCGCAGTCCTGGGTCGGCACCGGCTCCAACGAGCAGGTGACCCCGGACCAGGTCAAGGAGGCCCTGCCGGACGCCACGCTGCAGAAGGTCGCGGCGGAGTCGGGCGTCAGCCCCGACCAGGCGGCGAACGACATCGCGAGCGCCCTGCCCACGGCCGTCGACAAGCTGACCCCGGGGGGCGAGGTGCCGGCCCTCTCGCTCGACGAGCTGGTCAAGGAGCAGAAGTTCTGACCGGCCGGCCGGAGACCGCAAGCTCCGATGTACCGCACCGTGCGCGGCGTCCGTCTCGGCAGGCGGGCGCCGCGCGCCGGTGACTGCGGGGCTGACTAGGCTTGGCACCTCATCAGCTGTACGTACGCAAGCAAGGAGCGACACCGTGGCGGTACGAGCGGTCCGTGGCGCCGTCCAACTGGAACGGGACGAAGCCGGACACATGGACGAGCAGGTCAGCGAGCTGCTCACCGCCATCCTTGAGCGGAACGGGCTGACCTCCGACGAGCTGATCTCGATCTGGTTCACGGCCACCCCCGATCTGCACTCCGACTTCCCGGCCGCCGCCGCGCGCAAGCTGGGCATCGTCGACGTGCCGCTGATCTGCGCGCAGGAACTCGACATCGAGGGAGCGCTGCCGCGCGTCGTCCGCGTCCTCGC
Source organism: Streptomyces sp. NBC_00569 (assembly GCF_036345255.1). Lineage (NCBI taxonomy): Bacteria > Bacillati > Actinomycetota > Actinomycetes > Kitasatosporales > Streptomycetaceae > Streptomyces > Streptomyces sp. NBC_00569. The sequence goes on from NZ_CP107783.1 coordinate 7,533,544, forward strand.
CCACATCGAGTCCGAGCTGCCGAAGTCCGGGATCGCGCACGTGTACCTCGGCGCCGCAGCCGCCCTGCGCAAGGACATCGCCCAGTGAGGACCGCCCTCGTCATCGGCACCGGCCTCATCGGCACCTCCGCGGCCCAGGCGCTCGCTTCGCGCGGTGTGCACGTGCACCTAGCCGACCACGACCCGGCGCAGGCCCGCACCGCCGCCGCGCTCGGCGCGGGCACCGACGAGGCGCCCGAGGGACCCGTAGACCTCTGTGTGGTGGCCGTGCCGCCCGCGCACGTCGCGACGACCCTGGCCGACGCGATGGGGCGCGGGGTGGCCCGCGGATACCTCGACGTCGCCAGCGTCAAGGGCGGACCGCGCCGGGAGCTGGAGGCGCTCGGCCTCGACCTCGGCCCCTACATCGGTACGCACCCCATGTCGGGCCGCGAGCGCAGCGGACCCCTCGCGGCCACCGCGGATCTCTTCGAGGGCCGCCCCTGGGTACTGACGCCCACCCGCGACACCGACACCGAGGTCCTGAACCTCGCGCTGGAACTCGTCGCGCTGTGCCGCGCCGTCCCCGTCGTCATGGACGCGGACGCCCACGACCGCGCCGTCGCCCTCGTCTCCCACATGCCGCACCTGGTCTCCAGCATGGTCGCGGCCCGCCTTGAGCACGCAGAGGAGTCGGCCGTACGCCTGTGCGGCCAGGGCATCCGGGACGTGACGCGCATCGCGGGCTCCGACCCCGGCATGTGGATCGACATCCTCTCCGCGAACCCCGGCCCGGTCGCCGACCTGCTCTCCGCGGTCTCCGCCGACCTCGACGAGACGGTGAGCGCCCTGCGCTCCCTCCAGTCCTCGGACGAGGCGAAGCGTGGCGAGGGCACCACCGGCATCGAGGAGGTCCTGCGCCGCGGGAACGCGGGCCAGGTCCGCGTCCCCGGAAAGCACGGCGCGGCCCCGGCGGCGTACGACACCGTGGCGGTCCTCATCTCCGACCAGCCCGGCGAGCTGGCCCGGATCTTCGCCGACGCGGGCGCCGCGGGCGTCAACGTGGAGGACGTCCGCATCGAGCACGCGACCGGCCAGCAGGCGGGCTTCGTCCAGCTGATGGTCCAGCCGGCGGCGGCCCCGAAGCTGACCGCGGCACTGCGCGACCGGGGCTGGGCGATGCGCCAGTAGGTCCTGTCTTCAGGGGCTGTAAGGGCAGGGTGCCTGAGCCAGTAACCTTGTGCGGGGCGCCTTTGCGCCCCGCCTCCCTGTCCCGTGCACTGAGAAAGGTGTCCGCAGCCCCGTGGAAACCGCCGCAACCGCCGCAAGCGCCGCCCCGGCAGCAGTGATCGTCGCCATCGACGGCCCCTCCGGCACGGGCAAGTCGAGCACCTCCAAGGCCGTAGCCGCCCAGCTCGGGCTCAGCTACCTGGACACCGGCGCCCAGTACCGGGCGATCACCTGGTGGATGGTGAACAACGGCATAGACCTGACCGACCCGACGGCCATCGCCGCCGTGGCCGGAAAGGCCGAGATCGTCTCCGGCACCGACCCGTCCGACCCGACGATCACGGTCGACGGCGTCGATGTCGCCGGTCCCATCCGCACCACCGAGGTCACCTCCAAGGTCAGCGCCGTCAGCGCCGTCCCCGAGGTGCGTGCCCGCATCACCGAGCTGCAGCGCTCCATCGCCGCCTCGACCGAGCAGGGCATCGTCGTCGAGGGCCGTGACATCGGTACGACCGTCCTGCCCGACGCCGACCTGAAGATCTTCCTCACCGCGTCGCCGGAGGCCCGCGCGGCCCGCCGCAGCGGTGAGCTCAAGGGCGCCGACGTGAAGGCGACCCAGGAGGCCCTGGTCAAGCGCGACGCCGCGGACTCCAGCCGCAAGACGTCCCCGCTGGCCAAGGCCGACGACGCCGTCGAGGTGGACACGTCCGAGCTCACGCTCCAGCAGGTCATCGAGTGCGTGGTCACCCTCATCGGGGAGAAGCGGGCGGCGAAGTGACCGCGGCTTCCCCTTCGGAAAGAGGCGCGGAGGTCGGCCGCCGCATCGGGGTCGGTCTCATGTACGGGCTGTGGAAGCCCCGTGTCCTCGGCGCCTGGAAGGTCCCCGCGACCGGCCCGGTGATCCTGGCCGTCAACCACGCGCACAACGTCGACGGGCCGATGGTCATGGGCGTCGCGCCCAGGCCGACGCACTTCCTGATCAAGAAGGAAGCCTTTGTCGGACCGCTCGGCACGTTCCTGGGCGCCATCGGCCAGGTCGAGGTGGACCGCTCGACGGCGGACCGTACGGCGATCACGCGTGCGCTGAGCGTGCTCGACGAGGGGGGAGTCCTCGGGATCTTCCCGGAGGGCACCCGAGGGGGCGGCGACTTCGCCTCCCTGCGGGCCGGCCTCGCGTACTTCGCGGTGCGCAGCGGGGCGCCGATCGTGCCGGTGGCGGTCCTGGGAAGCACGAACAAGCGCAGTCGGCTGATAAAGGCGCTGCCGCCGCTGCGCAGCCGCGTCGACGTCGTCTTCGGGGACCCGTTCCCGGCGGGCGACGGCAGCGGGCGGCGTACGCGCAAGGCGCTGGACGAGGCGACCGTGCGCATCCAGGAACGGCTCACCGCCCACCTGGAAAACGCCAGGCGCCTCACCGGGCACTGAGCGAGACTTTCAGTAGTGGACCGCCGTAAGCGATCAGACGGTCCACCGATCACCACGATGAACGAGGTACGGACTTCATGAACGACCAGATCCAGCCGGAGGGCTCGGCCGAGCACGAGCACGGGGCCCTTGGCGACGCGGAGTACGCGGAGTTCATGGAGCTCGCCGCGGTAGAGGGCTTCGACATCGAGGACGTCGAGGGCGCGATCGAGGAGGCGGGCCACGGCCCGCTGCCCGCACTCGCCGTCGTCGGCCGCCCCAATGTCGGCAAGTCGACCCTGGTGAACCGCATCATCGGCCGCCGTGAAGCCGTCGTCGAGGACAAGCCGGGCGTCACCCGCGACCGCGTCTCGTACGAGGCCGAGTGGGCGGGCCGCCGCTTCCGGCTCGTCGACACGGGCGGCTGGGAGCAGGACGTCCTCGGCATCGACGCGTCCGTGGCCGCGCAGGCCGAGTACGCGATCGAGACCGCCGACGCCGTCGTCTTCGTCGTCGACGCCACGGTCGGCCCCACCGACACCGACCTGGCGGTCGTACGGCTGCTGCGCAAGGCGGGCAAGCCGGTGGTGCTGTGCGCCAACAAGGTAGACGGTCCGAGCGGCGAGGCGGACGCCACGGCCCTGTGGTCCCTCGGTCTCGGCGAGCCGTACCCGGTCTCGGCCCTGCACGGCCGCGGCACCGGCGACATGCTGGACGCCGTCATCGAGGCGCTGCCCGACGCTCCGGCGCAGACCTTCGGCACCGTGATCGGCGGCCCCCGCCGCGTCGCCCTCATCGGCCGCCCGAACGTCGGCAAGTCCTCCCTCCTGAACAAGGTGGCGAACGAGGACCGCGTCGTCGTGAACGAGCTGGCGGGCACCACCCGCGACCCGGTCGACGAGCTCATCGAGCTCGGCGGCAAGACCTGGAAGTTCGTCGACACGGCGGGCATCCGCAAGCGGGTCCACCTCCAGCAGGGCGCCGACTACTACGCGTCCCTGCGCACCGCCGCCGCCGTCGAGAAGGCGGAGGTCGCGGTCATTCTGATCGACGCGTCCGAGTCGATCTCGATCCAGGACCAGCGCATCGTGACGATGGCCGTCGAGGCGGGCCGCGCGATCGTCGTCGCGTACAACAAGTGGGACACGCTCGACGAGGAGCGGCGCTACTACCTGGAGCGCGAGATCGAGACGGAGCTCGCGCAGGTCGCGTGGGCGCCCCGGGTGAACGTGTCGGCGACGACCGGCCGTCACATGGAGAAGCTCGTCCCCGCGATCGAGACGGCCCTCGACGGCTGGGAGGCGCGCGTTCCGACGGGCCGCCTCAACGCCTTCCTGGGTGAGCTCGTGGCCTCGCACCCGCACCCGGTCCGCGGTGGCAAGCAGCCCCGCATCCTCTTCGGTACGCAGGCCGGCACGAAGCCGCCGCGGTTCGTGCTCTTCGCCTCCGGCTTCATCGAGGCGGGCTACCGCCGGTTCGTGGAGCGGCGCCTCCGCGAGGAGTTCGGTTTCGAGGGGACGCCGATCCACATTTCGGTCCGGGTGCGCGAGAAGCGCGGTCGCAAGAAGTGAACTAGCGCTAGGCGCCAAGGACTTGGCGCCTAGCGCTCGCGGCGTGGAGCGGGCGGCAGTGCGGCAGGGAGGTTGCTCCCGGTGCTGTGCTGCCGCCCGTTCGTGTGCCAGGAACCGGTCGGCGGTGAGCTGTGGACCTGCTGCGGTTCGTGGTACGACGAGCCGTGCCGGCTGCTGCTGTGGTGCACGGCGTAGGCGCCCGAGACGAACGCGGAGAACGAGAGGTTCTCTTCGCCGCTGCGGTCGCCCGGCAGGGCCCGGAAGGACCTGCGGTACTCCGAGTACAGGGCGTCGTAGATCGGTGTGGCCGAACGGCCACCCACCGATTCGTGCGTCCCGCGCATGGCGGGGATCGGGGTCGGATACTGCGGGCGGCGAGGGGGGTCGTATGCGTGCACGTAGGTGCCAACGACCCGCACACCCTCGCGGATGCGGTCCGGTCCGCGCTTTCGCAGGCCGACGGGGGCGCGGGCAGCGCACGTGGAGGTGCACGGGCCGGTGTCCGGGGCCGGGTACGACCGTGGGCCGGGCGCGCGCCCGGCCCACGGTCACCTCGGTTCACGGCTGAGGGTCACGTACCTGCCAGGGGCATCGTCGCGCCGACGAGCAGCCCGTTCGCCGCGGCCTTGTCGAGGGCGCCGCGCAGCAGGTCCTCGCGGGGCTGGCGGCCGATCGTGCCGGCCGGGGCGGCGAAGACGAGGACGGAGTTCGTCTTGTTCGCCGCCGCGCGCCAGCTGTCGGTGACGTGCAGCGGCTGGTGCGCCTGCCACCACGCGACCTGACCCGCACCGAAGGTGCCGGGCTGCAGGACGGCGTGCAGCTGGCCCATGGCGAGCAGCACGGACCAGCCGTGCAGCACCGGCGGCACCTCGCCGACCTGGGCGGTCGGCATGAAGCCCTGCTCCACGAGGAGGGTCAGGAACTCGTCGATGCCGCCCGTCGAGCCGGGGCGGGCGATCGGCCCGGTCGGCTCGACGACGAGCGCGGGGTGCAGCTCGCCGGAGATCAGGACGAGTCCGCTGGTCACGCCGAGCACGGCCTGCTCCGGAACGGCCTGCCCCGGCATGGACTGCCCGGGGATGGACTGCGCCGCGGGGGCGGGGGCCGCGGCGGGGGCGCCGCCGTCGCCGGTGATGGAACGTACGGCTCCCTGCAGCTGTTCCTCGGACACCTGGACGACCTGTGAGGGCAGGCAGGTGGAGTGGGCGAAGGCCAGGACGGCGGTCTCGTCGCCGATGAACAGGACGGTGCTGGTGCGCTCCTGTTCCGAATCGCCCGGAGTACGGCAGGACGTGCAGTCGTACGTACCCGGGGCGTTCTCTCCGGCGAGCAGCCGGTCGGCTTCTGCGTCGCCGATCTCGGCGCGTACGTCGTCGCTGACGTCGAGCATGCGCGGCACGGGTGGCTCCTCGGATTCGGTGTGTTGCTGCGGCGAATGCGACCGGGCGGTCCCCGGCTCATAAAGAAGACAACGGATGATCTGGGCCGGGGGTCACGCCCGGAAGGGGACGGAATCGACCCGTCCGACGCACGGCGCGAACCGGCGGCCGGAATGAATTGCTCCACATCAACTCCCTTTGCGCGTAAGGAGATTGATACGGAGAGGTGAGCGCGAGGTCGCCATGCCCACAGGTCGACAAATCCTGAAATCGTGTAATGAAGCAGGTGGCTGAAAACAGTTGTTGGCGAAAGTGTGCCTACGGCGGGCCGGGAGGCGGCCGACCGGGTGGGGCCGGGTCCGCGCAGGGCGCGGCTCGGCGCGGGCGCGGGCTCGCGTGCCTAGCGTGACGCGATGCGCCCCATGTCCGTGAACCGCACGCGCCCCGTACGCCGCTTCCGTCTCGCGGCCCTGCCGGCCGCCCTGTTCGCCGTCCTGCTCACCCCCGCGGCCGCGGCCGCCGTCCCGCCCCCACCCGCTCCCGGCCCCGGGCGCCTGATCCTCGGGCTGGACGACTGCGCCAAGGAGCAGTGGCCGTGGGGCTGCCTCGCCGAGTGCGAGAGCGGTGGGCGCTGGCACATCAACAGCGGCAACGCCTACTACGGAGGGCTGCAGTTCCGGCAGTCCACCTGGAAGGAGAACGGCGGCCTCGGGTACGCCCCGCGCGCGGACCTCGCGACGCGCGCCGAACAGATCGCGGTCGCCGAGAAGGTGCTGCGCACCCAGGGCTGGCGTGCCTGGCCGATCTGCTCCAAGGTCCTCGCGCTCGACGGCCGCGTCCATGTGGTCGAGCCGGGCGAGACCCTCAGCTCGATCGCCACGCGGTACCGCCTCGAGGGCGGCTGGCGGGCGCTCTACAAGGCCAACAAGCAGATGGTCGGGACCCACCCCGACCGCCTCAACAAGGGCACCGTGCTGCTCATCCCGAAGACGTCGGCCAAGAGCCTCGGCTGAGCTCGGCCGTCCCACCGGCGAACACGACCGCCCCGCCGCAGTTCGTACATCACCACGCCCGCGCGCGTGCGCGGCCGCCGGAGCCCCCGAAGACGTGTCGCATCCGCATGTCGTGGCGCGCTGGGAGGACGGCTCGGGATGGGTCACTCAAGCGGGTGACATGACCACGAACCGCTTCGAGGTGCCTCGACCCTCCTACCTGCCTTGATGTCGGAAATCGTCAAAAGGTTCCACGAATCGTCTCTCAATCACGCATCTGTTCTGGAACAAGATGATGAGGACGCCCAACCTCTGCCTCCGCACTCCTGTCTAACCCTGCGGTAGGCGGACGAGACGGACTGTCCGCGAGGAACAGTGGAATACGGGGATGCATGCAGATTTCTTTCCTGATTCACAACGCGTACGGAATCGGAGGGACGATTCGGACGACGTACAACCTCGCGAACACGCTTGCCGAACAGCACGACGTCGAGGTGGTCTCCGTCCTGCGCCACCGTGACGAGCCGGTTTTCAGGGCCGACCCAAGGATCCGGGTCCGGCACCTCATCGACATCCGCAAGGGCACACCGGGCTACGAGGGCGACAGCCCCGAATACCGCGCCCCCGCCGCGACGTTCCCGCGCGCCGAGGGCCGATACGACCAGTACAACGCGCTCACCGACCGGCGGATCGCCGAGCACCTGCGCGCGATCGACGCCGACGTCGTCGTCGGCACCCGCCCGGGGCTCAATGTGCACCTGGCCCGCCAGACCCGGCGCGGTCCCCTGCGCGTCGGCCAGGAACACCTCACGCTCGACAGCCACCCCACCGCGCTGCGCCGGCAGTTGCGCGCGGTCTACCCGCGGCTCGACGCGCTCACCACGACCACGGAGGCCGACGCCCGGGCGTACCGCGCGAAGATGCGGCTGCCCGGCGTGCGGATCGAGTCCGTGCCGAACCCCGTTCCCGCGCCCGGCGTCGAGCCGGCGGACGGCTCGGGCAAGTGGGTGGTCGCGGCCGGCCGGCTCGCGCCCGTGAAGCGGTACGACCTGCTGGTCAGGGCCTTCGACCGGGTCCGCGCCGAGCGGCCCGACTGGCGCCTGCGGATCTACGGCAGCGGAAAGCAGAAGGACAAGCTCCGCGCCCTGATCGACGACCTCGGTCTCTACAACCACGTGTACCTGATGGGCCCCGCCCACCCCATCGAACCGGAGTGGGCGAAAGGTTCCATCGCCGCCGTCACCTCCAGCCTGGAGTCGTTCGGCATGACGATCGTCGAGGCGATGCGCTGCGGCCTCCCGGTGGTCGCCACCGACTGTCCGCACGGCCCCGGCGAAATCATCGACAACGGTGTCGACGGGCGTCTGGTCGAGGTGGGCAACGTCGAGGCGATCTCCGGCGGCCTCCTCGAACTGATCAACAACGACGCGCTGCGCGCCCGGATGGCGAGCGCCGCGCTCAAGGACTCCGAGCGGTTCGACCCGGCGCACATCGCCGAGCGCTACGAATCGCTGTTCGGCTCGCTGACGGCCCGCCGCGGCAGGGGCCTTCTGCACCGCACCCGCGGCGCGCTGCTCGGGGGCGTGTACGCGGTGCGGGACGCGGGACGCTCCGCGTCCACGGCCCAGGGAACGAAACAGAGAAAGGAGCGCACGGCATGACGCCGCCGACCGCTTCGGCCGATTTCCCGGCCTCGTCCGAGCCGTCCGTGGGGGACGGGACCACGGCGCCCCGCGCCGACTGCATCGCCGACTCGGCGGGCGGTCTCACCTTCGACGTCACCGACCACGGCGGGCCCGACCCGGCCCATCTGGTCCTCACCGACCGAGACAGCGGCGAGGACGTGTGCCTGCCGCTGACCCCGGCGGGCGACGGCAGCCTCCGGGCGGCGCTGCCCAGCAGCGTGCGGCTGCCCGAGGGGCGCTGGGACGTCTTCGCGCAGGTGGCCGGCGAGGAGCCGCGGCGTCTGGCCCCCGGCCTCAACGACCTGCGGTCCCTCGTCGACCGGGTACCCAGCGGCTCCCGCGGCTTCGTCGCCGTCCGCATCCCCTACGCGACCAAGCACGGCAACCTCACCGTGCGGAGCTGGTTGCGCGCCCCGCACGCCGAGGCGGGCGAACTGCTCGTCACGGAAGGCGAGATGACCGTCAGCGGTCGGATCTACGGCACCGCGATCACCCCCAAGGCGTACGCGGAGATACGTTCACGCACGGACGGCGGGCCGGCGCTCCGCAGCGAACTGACCGCGCGTGGCGACGAGTTCACCTTTCGCGTCGGGTACGAGGAGCTGGAAGCGGGACGCTGGGACCTGTGGGTGCGCCCGGAGGGCGAGGACGGACTCGCGGTACGCGTCGCCCGGCTCCTGGACGACGTCGCCGACAAGAAGCCGATCTTCACCTACCCGACCGCACGCCTGGACACCGGGCGCGGCCGGATCGCGGTGGAGCCGTACTACACGAGAGACAACGACCTGGCGGTCCTCGTGACCGCGGCGGCCGACGAGTAGTCCGCGCGGCACCCCGGCGGACTCCGTGTCCGCGAGCGCGGGCAGACTCTAGCCCATGCTGGAGACCTCGGCCCGACTCCTGCGGCTCCTCTCGCTGCTGCAGGCCCGCCGCGAGTGGTCGGGCGCCGACCTCGCGGACCGGCTCGGCGTCACACCGCGCACCGTCCGCCGTGACGTCGACCGGCTGCGCGGGCTCGGCTACCCCGTCGACGCGAGCCCCGGCACCGGCGGCGGCTACCGGATGGGCGCCGGCGCCGAGCTGCCGCCGCTGCTCCTCGACGACGACGAGGCCGTCGCCGTCGCCGTCGGTCTGCGCACCTCGGCGGACCAGGGCGTCGAGGGCATCGGCGAGACATCCGTACGGGCCCTGTCCAAGCTCGAACAGGTCCTCCCCGACCGGCTCCGCCGCCGCGTGTCCGCCCTCAACGCGTTCACCGTGCCGATGCTCCGCGGCCCGGATCCCTCCGACGCCGACCCGTCCGTCCTGACCGAACTCGCCGCCGCCTGCCGGGACTCGGAGCGGCTGCGCTTCGCCTACGAGGACCGCGGGGGCGCCGCCACGCGCCGCACCGTCGAGCCGCACCGCCTGGTGTGCAGCGAGCGCCGCTGGTACCTGGTCGCCTGGGACGTCGACCGGGAGGACTGGCGCACGTTCCGCGTCGACCGCATCACGCCGAGGCCGCCGCACGGGCCGCGCTTCACCCCGCGCACGCCACCCGCCGACGACCTCGCCGCGTACGTCTCCAAGGGTGTCTCGCAGGGCCCGTACGCCCACGCGGCGACGATCCGGCTCCTGGTGCCAGTCGAGGAGGCGGCACAGCGGATCAGCCCGTCGGCGGGCACGCTCGAGGCCGACGGCGACGACAGGTGCGTGCTGCGCACCGGGGCGGCGAGCCTCGATGCGATGGCGATCCACGTGATCCTGACGGGCTTCGAGTTCGAGGTGCTCGAACCCGACGGGCTCACGGACGTGATCAGGTCAGCTCGGGACCGTCTGTCCCGGGCACTGGAACGGGCCGGCTCAGCGGACGGGCCGAGGCGAACGCCGGATGGTGCAGATCGAACGCCGGGGACTCGGAGCGGACCCGGGGCAGCGTGACGAAGTTGTGCCGCGGCGCCGGGCACGGTGTCGCCCACTCCAGCGAACGCCCGTACCCCCAGGGATCGTCCACCTCGACCTTCTCGCCGTACCTGGCCGTCTTCCAGACGTTGTAGAGGAACGGCAGCGTGGACAGGCCGAGCAGGAACGAGCCGACGGTCGACAGCGTGTTGAGCGCCGTGAACCCGTCGGCCGCCAGATAGTCGGCGTAGCGCCGCGGCATGCCTTCGGCGCCGAGCCAGTGCTGCACCAGGAACGTGGTGTGGAAGCCGACGAACAGCGTCCAGAAGTGGATCTTCCCGAGCCGCTCGTCGAGCATCTTCCCGGTGAACTTGGGCCACCAGAAGTAGAAGCCGCCGAACGTCGCGAAGACGACGGTGCCGAACACGACGTAGTGGAAGTGCGCGACCACGAAGTACGAGTCCGTCACATGGAAGTCCAGCGGCGGCACGGCGAGGATGACGCCGGTCAGGCCGCCGAACAGGAACGTCACCAGGAAGCCGACGGACCACAGCATCGGGGTCTCGAAGGACAGGGACCCGTTGATCATCGTCCCGATCCAGTTGAAGAACTTCACGCCCGTGGGCACCGCGATCAGGAACGTCATGAACGAGAAGAACGGCAGCAGCACCCCGCCCGTCACGAACATGTGGTGCGCCCACACGACGATCGAGAGCCCGGTGATGGCCATCGTGGCGCCGACCAGCATCGTGTAGCCCCAGATCGGCTTGCGGCTGAAGACCGGGAGGATCTCGGAGACGATGCCGAAGAACGGCAGCGCGATGATGTAGACCTCGGGATGGCCGAAGAACCAGAAGAGGTGCTGCCACAGCAGCGCACCCCCGAACTGGGCCTCGAAGACCACGGCCCCGAAGCGCCGGTCCGCCTCCAGGACGAGCAGCGCCGCGGCGAGCACCGGGAAGGCCATCAGCACGAGGATCGACGTGAACAGCGTGTTCCACGTGAAGATCGGCATCCGGAACATCGTCATCCCGGGCGCCCGCATCCCGATGATGGTCGTCAGGAAGTTCACCGCGCCGAGGATCGTGCCGAAGCCCGCGAGCGCCAGACCCATGATCCACATGTCGGCGCCGACGCCCGGCGAGCGCGTCAGGCTGTTGAGCGGGGCATACGCGAACCAGCCGAAGTCCGCGGCCCCGCCGGGCACCATCAGGGAGCTGATCACGATCAGCCCGCCGAAGAGGAACAGCCAGTACGAGAACATGTTGAGCCGGGGGAACGCCACGTCGGGGGCGCCGATCTGCAGAGGCATGATCTCGTTGGCGAAGCCCGCGAAGGTCGGGGTCGCGAAGAGCAGCAGCATGATCGTGCCGTGCATCGTGAAGAGCTGGTTGTACTCCTCGCTGGACAGCATCTGAAGGCCGGGCCGTGCCAGCTCCGCCCGCATCAGGAGCGCCATGATGCCGCCGGCGAGGAAGAACGCGAACGACGTGATCAGGTAGAGGTGGCCGATCTTCTTGTGGTCCGTGGTGGTCAGCCAGTCCACGACGATCCGGCCCGGCGTCCTCGTCCGCGCCGCTCCTGCCGCCGGCTGCACGGGCTGCACGTCCGTCGTACCCATCGCTTGCCCCCTCGCTTCTCGCGCCCCGGGCCTGCCTCGAGCACACGCCATGATGCTCGCGTCCCCACGACTCCGACAGGGGGCGTACGGGAGCTCTGTGTCGCGTTCATGCAATTCCGATGGGGCGTCAGCTGATGAAGAGCGCCCGGGAATCAGAATTCAGCGGGTCCCGGGCGCGGTCGTGACGCTATTTTCGGGAACGTTATCCGGACCCTTTCTGTGAAGTCGCGGAATTATGCCGTGGCGCGCGCAGAACATGCGCAGAAGGAGCATTGAATCGCTCGTACGTGTGACGGAGTTCGGGTGAAACGCGTGTCGTGGACCTGTGACAGAAGCGTGACCGGAGGGGGACCGGTGACGGGGCGCGGTCCGCCCTGGTGTCCGTCGGCCCGGCCGCCTAACGTGGCGGTCATGGCACCCATTCCGACCCCTCCCGCAGAACCCCAGGACACCCTCGACACATACGTCGGCCTCGATGCGCCGGGCGCCGAGCGGCGGGCCCGTGAGCGCGGCTGGTCCACGGTCAGGTCGCTGCCCCCGGGCGCGATCATCACCATGGAGTACCGCGCGGGACGCCTGAACTTCGAGGTGTCCGACGGCACCGTGACCCGCTGCTGGAAGGGCTGACGGGACAACGCGAAGGCCCCCGGTTCCGTCACGGAACCGGGGGCCTTCGGCGTGCGGGGCAGGCGGTGCGTACCGGCCCCACGGTCTTCGACGCTCTCGCGCCGGCGGCGGTCAGCCGCCGGCGACCGGGCGGGCGGACGTGGTGCCGCGCGGCACCCGGTCGGCGTGCGGCGGCCTGCGGCTGCCGGCCGGGGTGACCGGGGTGCGCTCGGAGCGCGCGGTGTGCGGGCCCGGGGCGAGCAGCCCGGGAGGCCGCACGGCCCGCGAGGCGGCGACCGGTTCGCGTACCGGCGGCTCCTCCGATGCGGGCGGGGAGACGCGCTGCGGAACCATCGTGGGCGTGGTGGCGGCCGGGGCGGGCGCCGGGAGCGCACCGGAACGACGGTTGCGCCACAGCTCGCGCAGCGAGAAGATCCAGGCCTCGACCTGCGTGATCAGCGGTTCGACCCAGGGCAGCGCGAGCAGGATGAGCAGTCCGGCGGCCCATCCGAGGAAGACATCGCTGAGCCAGTGCGTACCGAGGTAGACAGTGGTCAGGCCGACGCTCAGCGAGATCACGGCGGAGGCGGCCGACAGCCAGCGCCTGGCGCGCGGCGTCGAGGCCAGGTAGGCGAGGATTCCCCAGGTCACCACGGCGTTGGCGGTGTGGCCGGAAGGAAATATATCGCCGCCCTGCCACATCTCGTTCGAGCCGATGGTGGTCGCGTAGTGCGGGCCGAGGCGGCCCATGCCGAGCTTGGCGGCGCCCACGGTGATGTTCAGGAGCAGCAGCGCGGCACCGAACGTGAGCAGCGGCCGCAGCGTGTGCTGGCGCCATGAGCGCCAGCCGAGCCAGGCCATGACCATCACCGCGGTCGGCCCGCGCTGGCCGAGCACGACCCAGTAGTCCAGGAACGCGTGGATCTCGGGCCACTGCTGGTACGGCCGGAAGAACATGACCTGCCAGTCGAAGGTGACCAGCCAGGACGTGGTCAACACCGCCACCACGATGGCGAGGTAGAAGGACAGGGTGGCCCCGAAGAGCACGACCCTGTGCCGGCTCATCCTGGGCACATCCAGGTTGACCGGTCGTTCCGGCTCACGGTCGAGGCGGGCGAAGAGCCGCTCCAGACGGGTGAGGTTTCGTTCGGTACGCACCCAATCGACGCTACAGCGAGTGAGTGCCGAACCCGGCCGAATCACTCGGTTTGTGATGACGATGTGATGTGGGATTGCTCTCAGCGGGGCGATTATCCCTGCGGATATCACTATCCGACCGGGGTGCCGCCTTCAATTTCATTGATCATTTCTTGTATTCGTTTTTCGCCGCGCCCGAATTCGTTCACCGTCGGCTTCCTCGGAATTCCCCCTCCGATCACCCGGGGCGATCGGACGGCCTCCCGGGGCCCGCCGAGTCGATCAAGGAGGACCCGAGCCGTTCAGCCAGAAGGCCCCGTAGACCGCCGATGCCACGGCCACGCCGCCGAGCACCGCCGCCGATCTGCTCGTTCGCAGGCGGGCGAGCGCCACCGCGACCGGCAGCAGGAGCGGGAAGGCGGGCAGGAGCAGTCGCGGCTTCGAGCCGAAGTACCCCGACGCGCACAGGGCGAGCGCGACGACGATCCCGCAGTAGACGAGCAGCGCGAGCGGCTGACCTCGTCGTACGCACAGCACGTAGAGCCAGATCACGAGCGCGACCCCGACGATGAGGCCGAGCCCCGCGAGCGCCGAGGGGAATGACGTGAACTTGTCGCCGACGAAGCGGGCGAAGGCGAGGCCGCCGTCGAAGCCGTTGCCCCACTGGCCCTGCACGTCGAGATATCCGAAGAGGCCGCCTCCGGTGCGGTGCCCCACCCACAGGACGTACGCGGCTGCGCCCAGCGGGGCGAGCAGCACGCCGACGGCCATGCGCCAGGAGACCTTCCTGTCGCGCACGACGTGGACCGCGGCCGTCGCCCAGAGTGCGGCGACCACCGCCGCCCCCACCGGCCGGGTCAGCCCCGCGAGCGAGGCGAGCAGGCCCGCGCTCACCCACCGTCCGGTCAGGACCGCGTACAGCGACCAGGCCGCGAGCGCCGTGAACAAGGACTCGCTGTACGCCATCGACTGCACGATCCCGACCGGGAGCACCGCCCACAGCGCGACCGCGCAGACCCCGGCCCGCCTCCCGTACAGCAGCTCGGCCACCAGGAAGATCCCCCAGGCCGCGCAGAGCGACGCGAGCCAGCTCACCAGCAGGCCCGCGTCCGCGTACGACAGGGGACTCACCGCCGACACCAGCCGCTCCAGCCACGGCAGCAGCGGGAAGAACGCGAGGTTCGAGTGCACGGTGCCGTCCGGCAGACGCACCTCCCAGCCGTAGCCGAAATCCGCGACCCGGGTGTACCAGAGCGAGTCCCAGCGGGCGGTCAGCAGCGTGTGCGGGCTCTTCCCCTTCGCCGCGCTCCACACGGCGAGCATGAGCAGGCCCAGGGCGCGCACCCCGGCATAGGCAAGGAGCGCGGGCGCCGCACGGCGCAGCGCACCGGCCGCCCGGGCCCGCGCACGCCGCAGTTCTTGCAGGTCGACTTCGGTCACGGCGTCGATTATCGGCGCCGGGCGCAACCGGACCGCACGCGCGGTGCGTGGTCGCAGGGTGGAGCGTGGCGTACACCACACTCCACGGTCAGGCACATGAGAGGTCCGCCACGTGTCACCACAATGGACTCGCGTACTCTGGCGGCTCACTCGCCAATCGTTGCGTGGGCACGGGAGTCCGCTCCTTCCGGCCGCAACCGCGGGGAAGTCCCCACCCCGCGGATCCGCCGAGCGCGAGGGACCACTGGGAGGTACGCATATGTCAGGGACGACCACGGCCGCCGTGCCCTCTCGCCTGCGGACCGCAGGGCCAGGCGCCAACCGCTGGGTCGTCCTCGTCGTCCTGTGCACCAGCCTGCTGCTCGTCGCCCTCGACGCGACCGTGCTGCACGTCGCCGTCCCCGCCGTCACCCAGGACCTGCGCCCCTCGGCGGTCCAGCTGCTGTGGATCGTCGACGCCTATCCGCTGATCTGCGCGGCGCTCCTGATCCTCTTCGGCACACTCGGCGACCGCGTCGGACGCCGACGCGTCCTGCTCCTCGGATACGGCCTCTTCGGCGTGGCCTCCGCTCTCGCCGTGTTCGCGTCGACACCGCACGTCCTGATCCTGGCCCGCGCGCTGCTCGGCGTTGGCGGCGCGATGATCATGCCCGCGACCCTGTCGATCCTGCGCGCGGTCTTTCCCGACCGGCGCGAGCGGGCCGTGGCCATCGGCGTCTGGTCCGCGGTCGCCGCGATAGGCGCCGCCACCGGACCGGTACTCGGCGGCTTCATGGTCGAGCACTTCTGGTGGGGCTCGGTCTTCCTGATCAACATCCCGCTGATGGCCGTCATGCTGCCCCTCGGCCGTCTCATACTTCCCGAGTCCAAGGGCCGTTCCGACGGGCCCTGGGACGTGGTCGGCGCACTCATGGCGGCCGTCGGAATGCTCGGTGTCGTCTATGGCGTGAAGCGGCTCGGCGTCGACCGTGACCTGCTCGACCCGTCCGCCGTCGGCCCCCTCCTCGTCGGCGCGGCCGTGCTGATCGTGTTCGTGCGGCGGCAGAAGCGCCGCGAGCATCCGCTCGTCGACATGAAGATGTTCGCCAGGCCGGCCTTCTCCACCGCGGTCGGCTGCATCGTCCTCGCCATGCTCGCCCTGGTCGGGCTGGAGCTGATCGCCGTCCAGTATCTCCAGCTGGTACTCGGCCTGAGCCCCCTGGAGACGGGGGTGCGGCTGCTGCCCCTCACCTTCGCGGCGATGGCCGCGGGTGTCCTCGGCTCGGCGCAGCTGCGCCGTTTCGGACCGCGCCGCATGGTCTCGGCCGGCTTCGTCCTCACCGCGGCCGCGGTGCTCATGCTCACGCTGATGGGACAGCACGACCGTCCGTCGCTGCTCACCTTCGGCTTCGTCCTTCTCGGCTTCGGCCTGCAGACCACCCTCTTCGGGGCGTACGAGTCGATGCTCACCGAGGCCTCGGCGCAGGACGCGGGTGGCGCCGCGGCGATAGGGGAGACGTCCTACCAGCTGGGCGCGGGCATGGGCATCGCCCTGCTCGGCTCGGTGATGAACGCCGCGTACGCACCCGGGATCGCCCGGGTCGCCGGAGTGCCCGGATCCGCGAGCGCCCACGCGGGCAACTCGCTCGGCGAGGCGTACCAGGTCGCGACACGGCTCGGCGGCACCGCCGGTGAGGCGCTGCGCAGCGCCGCCCGGGTCGCCTTCGTCCACGGGCTGCACGTGACGCTGTTCGTCAGCGCCGGGCTTCTGCTGCTCGGTGCGGTGGCCGCGCTGCGGCTGCCCCGGCGGATGGAGTGCGAAGCCACTGCCCCGCAGGACGCGGAGGGCACGGCGAAGATCGGGCCCCAGCGCGGTCCCGAGCGGGTCGGCGTGGAGTCCACCGTCGCGTGACGGCTGCCGCGGGCGGTGACCCGGCCGAGGGGCCGGGCCCTACCCACCCGTGACGCTCAACTCTGGTTGAAGAAACCGTCCGTCGGACGGCTCTCCGCCTCACCGTTGACCACCTGCGTGTCGGCGGGGCTCAGCAGGAACACCCGGTTCGCCACCCGCTCGATGGAACCCCGCAGCCCGAACGTGAGCCCGGCCGCGAAGTCGACGACGCGCTTGGCGTCCCCGGGCTCCATGGCCGTGAGGTTGATGATGACCGGGACACCCTCCCGGAACATCTCGCCGATGCCACGGGCGTCCCGGAATCCGTCCGGGGTGACCGTGCCGATGCGGCGGCCCTGCTCCTCGGCGGCGTCGGCCGCCACCTTCACGCGTGGGTCCGTGACCCAGGCGGCGCCGGTGTGGGGCTCGGACCCCTCGGCGTAGTCGTCGTCGTAGTAACGCTCGTCATCGTTGTCGTCGACGAGGCCAAGCCAGGCACTCGCCTTGCGCACCGATCCCATGGACGCCTCCTCTCACAGCGGTTCCTCTGCGTTTCGTATCCCTATGGTCGTCCATGATGCGGATGGTGCGCCAAGTGGATAGTCGCCGCGCGGGGTTTTCGTGACGCTACTGGTGCAGAGTCAACACAGCGCTGTCCCGTGAATCCCAAGGGTCGTACCCCGTACGGCTGCTGACAGTGAGTGAAATATGATTCTTCGCGGCGTATGGGTGACGGCCGGGGCGTACGGGTGAACGGCACCCTCGATACGATGCCGCAGCTTACGTCTTCGAGACCCTCGGGGGAGTCGTCTTGTTCGGAATAGTCCGGCCTTGCAGCCATCGTCTCGGCGAGGGGCTCAAGGCGCAATGGATGGCTCATCTGTGCGGACTCTGCCTGGCGCTGCGCGGTGACCACGGGCAGTTCGCCCGGGTCGTCACGAACTATGACGGTTTGTTGATCTCGGTTCTGACGGAGGCTCAGGCCGAACACGCCGCCGGGGGACGGCGCACGGCGGGGCCCTGTCCGCTGCGCGGGATGCGCACCGCGTCCGTCGCGCAGGGCGAGGGCGCCCGGCTCGCCGCGGCCGTCTCACTGGTCCTCGCCTCGGCGAAGGTCCGCGACCACGTCGCCGACGGCGACGGCCTCCTGGCCCGCAGGCCGGTGGCCGCGGCGGCCCGCCGGGTCGCCGCCAAGTGGGGAAAGGCCGGTTCCCGTACGGGTTCTGACGTGGGGTTCGACACGGCGGTCCTGGTCGACGCCGTGGAGCGCCAGATCGGGATCGAGGCGCTCGCCGGCCTCGGCACCCCGGTACTCACGGTCACCGAACCGACCGAGACGGCGACCGCCGCCGCCTTCGCGCACACCGCGGTCCTCGCCGGACGCCCCGGCAACGCGGCGCCGCTCGCCGAGGCCGGCCGGCTCTTCGGGCGGCTCGCGCACCTCCTGGACGCCGTGGAGGACAAGGAAGCTGACGCCACGTCGGGTGCCTGGAACCCGCTCACGGCGACCGGCACGGACCTCGCCGAGGCACGCCGCCTCGCCGACGACGCACTGCGCGGCATCCGCCTCGCCCTGCGCGAGGCCGAATTCGTCGACGGCACGCTCGCGCACCTGCTGCTCGTCCACGAACTGCGCCGCTCGGTCGACCGCGCCTTCGGTACGTCGGGCTGCGCGCACGGCACCGACGCGTCCCACGGCACCGACGCGTCTCACGGCGGCGGCCCCGCGCGCGGCGCGCACGCTCCGGCCGCGTCCACGCCGCAACAGGGACCCGGTGCGCCCGGCCCCTGGGTGCCCACCGGATCGGGCCCGTACGTGCCGCCCGGGTCCTCGGGCCCGTACGGCACGCAGAATCCGTACGGCGGCGGACAGGGTGGTCCCGGTGGTCCGGGAGGGCCCGGTGGCTTCGGCGGCGGGCCGTCCTTTCAGCCGCCGAAGCCCGGCAAGCGCGGGTTCTTCGCCGGGTGCGCCGCGGCCATCGGGCTCTGCTGTACCTGCAAGGTGTGCTGTGCCGACGAGTTCGAGGGGCCCTGGTCCCGGAAGAGGCGCGAAGGCTGGTGCAGCGAATGCTGCTCCACCGACTGCAGCTGCTGCGAGGCGTGCTCCATCTGCGAATGCTGTGAGTGCTGCTCCTGCTGCGACTGTTGAGCCCCCGGGGCGCGGGTCGCCGGGCGCGGTTCGTGGGTTCGGGGTCAGTCCTTGATCTCGGGCGGTGAGATCTGCGACTTCTCGATCGCGGACTCGCTCGTGCCCCACTTCTTGAGGATCTTGTCGTACGTCCCGTCGGCGATCAGCTTGTTCACCGCCGCCCGGAACGCCGGCGCCAGCTTCGTGCCCTTCTTGAAGGCGAAGCCGACGTCGAGGCGGTGGTACTCGTTGAGGAACTTCAGCCCCTCCTGCTGTGCGACGGCGTACCGCAGCCCGTTGATGGTGCTCATCACCACGTCGGACCGGCCCTGCTGGAGGGACGACCAGATCGCGCTCTGGTCGGCGTACGTCTTCACGCTGTACGTCTTCTTCCCGGCGTCCGTGCAGAGGTGCTTGTTCTCCTCCAGGGTCGCCTCGAAGGTGGTGCCCGCGCCGGTCGCCACGTTCAGGCCGCACAGCTGTCGGAGGTCGGTGACCTTCTTCAGGTCGCTGTCCTTGCGCACGGCGAAGCCCTGGCCGTCATTGATGTACGTGACGAAGTCGATCGTCCTGCGCCGTTCGTCCGTGACACCGAAGTTGCCTGTGCCCAGGTCGTACTTGCCGCTGCCGAGCGCGGGCAGGATCGCCTCGAAACCGGCCGCCTCCCGCTTCAGCTTCAACCCGAGGACCTTGGCGACGGCGTCGGCGAAGTCGATGTCCTGGCCGGCGGCGGTCCTGCCGTCCTCCAGGTAGAAGGCGCCGGGCGGGGTGCCACCGACGGAGGCGCCGACGGTCAGCCTGCCGTCGGCCCGGACATCCGCGGGCAGCAGCTTCGCCGCCGCCTCGTCTTTCCTGACGGCCTTCACCACGTCGGTCGTGGGGATCTTGCCGCTCTTGCCCGCGGGCGCGGCTCCGCCGGCGGAGGCTCCGGGGTCGCCGGTGCCGCATCCGGTCAGTGCCAGCGTGGCCGCGGTGATCAGCGTGAAGGCGGCGGTGAGCCGCTGATGGGACGTCAAAGTCGTACGCATGGCGTGGAGTTCTGCCCTTCGAAGACAACAGGCACGCGGGGATGGGGAGACAGCTGAGGGGAGGGGTACGCGAGGGACGCGTGGGTGTGTGAAGGCGCGGACGAGTGCGCGCACTTGGGCGCACCGGGAAACGCGGAAGACAGGGAAGGCGCGGAAGACGCAGGAGATGCGGGAGACGTAGAAACGTTCAAAACGCAGCGTGTGTCTCGAAGCGTCAGAAAGCGCCGAGAAGAGAGAGAAGCAGACGCGCAGCGGGCGTCAGAAGGGCATCAACAGGACGCCGACCACACTCGACCGAAGTCGATGTGGGAGCGCGTGACCAGCCACTGCTGCGGATGCATGGGGCAAGTGGAACAGGCATCCGTTTCCGCGTCAACTCACTTGAGACGTACGGCTCACACTCTGGACAGCCTTGACAGCGAGCGGAGCGAGCCCCGTACTCTCGGCGAGGGGACCGCTGCTGAGGGGCTCGGCCCGCAAGTTCCGTGTGAAGGCAAGACCGTGCTGGATTCCAGTGCCCACGGAGCCTTCGCATGTCCTCGAACACACTCGCAAAAACCACGCCTGCCGCGGCCGGACCGCCCGCCGAGACCGGTGAGGCACAGCCCCGCATCGTCCGCCGGCCCCGCACCGGCCAGTGGCTCGCCGCCGCCGTCGTCCTCGCACTCCTCGCGCTCGCCGCCCATTCGGTGATCCGCAACGACGCCTTCCAGTGGGACGTCGTCGCCGACTACTTCACATCGGCGTCCGTCCTGCGCGGACTCGGTCTCACTCTCTGGCTGACCGCCCTCGTCATGGTGCTCGGCTTCGCCCTGGGCACCCTGCTCGCCGTCATGCGTCTGTCCGCCAACCCTGTTCTGCGCGCGGTGAGTTGGGGCTACGTCTGGCTGTTCAGGTCGATGCCGATCCTCGTGCAGCTGCTGTTCTGGTTCAACATCGGAGCGCTGTACCCGCACATCCTCGGCATCAGGACCGTCGACCTGTTCGGGCCGGTCACCGTCGCCATCATCGGCCTCACCCTGCACGAGGCCGCGTACGCCGCCGAGGTGGTGCGCGGCGGCATCCTCTCCGTCGACCGCGGGCAGATCGAGGCCGCGCAGGCGCTCGGCCTGAGCCGGTTCAGGCGCTGGCGGCGGATCATCCTGCCGCAGGCCATGCGCTCCATCGTGCCGCCGGCCGGGAACATGCTGATCGGCACCCTCAAGGGCACCTCCATCGTCAGCGTCATCGCCGTCCAGGACCTGCTCTACTCGGTGCAGCTCGTCTACCACCGCACCTATCAGGTCATCCCGATGCTCCTGGTCGCCACCATCTGGTACGTCGTGGTCACCTCGCTCCTGAGCGCCGGCCAGTTCTACGTCGAGCGGCACTACGCGCGCGGTTCGGAGCGCACCCGATGAGGCCCTCGCTGGTGATCGTGGGAGCCGGTCCGCGGGGGACCGGCATCCTGGAGCGGATCGCCGCCAACGCACCCGAGTACGCCGGGCTCGAACTCGACATCCATCTCGTCGACCCCTTCCCGCCGGGCGGCGGACGGGTCTGGCGGCAGGCGCAGACCTCGCTGCTCTGGATGAACTCGCAGTCCCAGGACGTCACGATGTTCACCGACGACACGGTCGAACTCGACGGTCCGGTACTCCCCGGGCCCGCCCTGCACGAGTGGGCGGACCTCGACGGCCGCGCGTTCGCCGGCCGGCAGCTCCAGGGTGCCTATCTGCGCTGGGTGTACGAGCGGTCCGTTGCCGCGCTCCCGCCGGGGGTCACCGTCCGGCACCATCCGTGCCGCGCCCTGCGCGTCAGCGGCCCCCGCGAGGGCCGCCAGCAGGTGTGGCTCGACGGGCGTGCCCGCCCCCTCCTCGCCGACACCGTCGTCCTCGCCCAGGGCCACCTCGACGCCGAACTCGACCAGGAACAGCGGGAGTTGAGCGCGTACGCACGCGAGCACGGACTCGTCCACCTGCCGCCCGACTTCACCGCGGACAGTGACCTGTCCGCGCTCGCGCCCGGCGAGGACGTCCTCGTCCGCGGCTTCGGCCTGGCCTTCGTCGACCTGATGGTGCTCCTGACGGAGGGGCGCGGCGGGCGGTACGAGGGGGACACGTACGTCCCCTCGGGACGCGAGCCTGTCCTGCACGTCGGTTCGCGGCGCGGCGTCCCCTACCACTCCAAGATCGGCTACGACTGGACCGGCGAACGGCCGCCGCTGCCCCGCTTCCTCGGCCCCGCCGAGATCGACGAACTCCTCGCCCGCCCCGACGGATACGACTTCCGCCGCGACGTGTGGCCCCTCATCGACAAGGAACTCGGCTTCGCCCACTACCACCGCCTGTTCACCGCCCACCCCGGGCGCACCGCCGTCGCCTGGGCCGACTTCGAGGAGAAGTACGCCGCCGTCGAACCCCTGAGCGCCGAACTCCAGGCCCTCGTGGCCTCCGCCGTGCCCGATCCGGCGGACCGCCTCGACCTCACGGCCCTCGACCATCCGCTGGACGGCGTACGCCACACCTCGTACGAGGAGCTCCAGGACGGGCTGCGCGGCTACATCACCGCGGACCTCGAACGCCGCCACGACCCCGCGCACAGCCCCGACCTCGCCGTGTTCCTCGGTCTGCTCTCCGTGTACGGGCAGGTCGTGCGGCTCGGCGACATCGGGTCCTGGTGGCACGGCTTCTTCAGCTGTCTCGCCTCCGGGCCGCCCGGACCGCGGCTGCGGCAACTGCTCGCGCTCTCCCGGGCGGGCGTCGTGAAGTTCGCCGGCGCGGACATGCGGGTCACCGCCGAGGACGGCGTCTTCCGCGCCACGAGCGCCACCGTGCCCGGATCCGTCATCGAGGCCCGCGCCCTCGTCGAGGCCCGCCTGCCGCACCCCACGCTCGCCCGCACCCGCGACCAGCTCCTGCGCGAGCTGTACGAGGAGGGGGCGCGGGCCACCCCGGCCGGGCTCCTCGCGGTCGACCCCGAGGACGGGCGCGTTCTGCACCGCGACGGTACGGCACACCCGCGCCGCTTCGCGCTCGGCCCGCACACGAACGCCCGCGGCGCCGGGGCGTTCACACGGCCGCGCACGAACAGCCCCTCGTTCCGGCAGAACGACGCCACCGCCCGCGCGGTCCTGGCGCTCCTGCGCGAACTCTCCTGTCGCGCCGCAGCCTGAACCCCGCTCGCCCCCTCCTCTCCCCTGTTCCGGAGGAACCGCCATGTCCCTGACCAGTGATCCACCCATCGACAGAACGACACCGGCCACGACCGCCGGCGGCGCCGAAGACCCCGCCGCGCTGAAAGTGGTGCCCGTCCGCCACCCCTGGCGCTGGGCCGCCATCGTCGCGACCGCCGTGCTGCTCACCCAGTTCGCGCACGGATTCATCACCAACAGCGGCTGGGAATGGGGGGTGTTCGCCGACTACTTCACCGCCGACGTGGTCCTCAAGGCGGTGTGGGTCACCCTTCAGCTGACGTTCTACGGAACGGCGCTCGGGTTCGCGCTCGGCCTCGTCCTGGCCTTCATGCGCCTGTCCGCCAGCCGGTTCCTCCAGGCCGTCGCCTTCGGCTACATCTGGGCGTTCCGCTCGATCCCGCTGATCGTGCAGCTGCTCTTCTGGTTCAACCTGGCCTATCTGTACAAGGAGCTGCAGTTCGGCATCCCCTTCGGGCCCGGCTTCCTCTCCTTCGACACGATGGGCCTGGTCGGCGCGATGAGCGCCGCCGTCCTCGGGCTCGCGCTCCACCAGGCCGCGTACGCCGCCGAGATCGTGCGCGGCGGTGTACTGGCCGTGGACAGCGGCCAGTTGGAGGCCGCGGCCGCGCTCGGCATCCCCCGGCTGCGGCAGATCCGCCGCATCGTCCTGCCGCAGGCCATGCGCTCGATCCTGCCGAACGCGGCCAACGAGGTGATCTCCCTCTTCAAGGGCACCTCGATCGTCTCCGTCATGGCGATCGGCGAGCTCTTCTACCAGGTCCAGGTCATCTACGGCCGCAACGGGCGCGTGGTCCCGCTCCTGATGGTCGCCACCGTCTGGTACGTGCTCCTGACCAGCGCGCTCTCCGTCCTCCAGCACTACGTAGAACGACACTTCTCGAAGGGAACCACCCGATGAGCGACGCGGGCGCCGACCGGACCATGGTCGACATCAAGGCCGTCCACAAGAGCTTCGGCACGCTGGAAGTGCTGCGCGGCATCGACCTGGAGGTGCGCACCGGCGAGGTCACCGTCGTCCTGGGCCCGTCGGGCTCCGGCAAGTCCACGCTCCTGCGCACCATCAACCACCTGGAGAAGGTCGACAGCGGCTGGATCAGCGTCGACGGCTCCCTCGTCGGCTACCGGCGCGACAGCAGGGCTTCGGCCCGAAGGGCCTCCGGCAAGGGCGGTGGTGGGCGACGGGCGGGCAAGCTGTACGAGCTGCGCGAGCGCGAGGTGCTCAGGCAGCGCACCCAGATCGGCTTCGTCTTCCAGAACTTCAACCTGTTCCCGCACCTCACCGTCCTGGAGAACATCACCGAGGCCCCGGTCTCCGCCCTCAAGCGTCCCCGCAAAGACGCGCTCGACAGCGCGCGCAGGCTGCTCGACCGGGTCGGACTCGCCGACAAGGCCGGCGCCTACCCGAAGCAGCTCTCCGGCGGGCAGCAGCAGCGCGTCGCCATCGCCCGCGCACTGGCCCTCGAACCGAAGCTGCTGCTCTTCGACGAGCCGACGTCGGCGCTCGACCCCGAACTCGTCGGCGAGGTCCTCGACGTCATCAAGGACCTGGCGCTCCAGGGCACCACGATGATCGTCGTCACCCACGAGATCGGCTTCGCCCGCGAGGTCGCCGACACCGTCGTCTTCATGGACGAGGGCCGCATCGTCGAACAGGGCGCCCCCGGCGACGTGCTGGACGCGCCGCGCCACGACCGCACGAAGGCGTTCCTCTCCAAGGTCCTCTGACCCTCGCGCCCATTCCACCCTCCTTCCATCTCGCCTTTCTCACCCAGGAGTTCGCACATGCTGTCCCGCCGCACCCTCGCCCTGTCCGTCGCCGCGCTCGTGGCCGCGCCCCTGCTCACCGCCTGCGGGGGTGACAGCGATGCCGCGACCGGCACCGGCAAGGGCGGTTCCGAGAAGGTGGGCGGCATCAACATCGGGCCCGACCAGCACCGCATCCGCGCCAGGAAGGTCGACGCGATCGCGGCCGAGCTGCCGGCCGCGGTACGCAAGCGCGGCACGCTCAGGCTCGGCGGCAGCGCCGACGCCTCGCCGCCACTCGGCTTCTACGCCACCGACGACAAGACCCGCATCGGCTCCGAGATCGACCTCGCGACCCTGGTCGCCGACACACTCGGCCTGAAGATCGAGTTCTCCCCGGTGTCCTGGGAGAACCTCTTCGTCGGCCTCGACAGCGGCAAGTTCGACGCCGTCTTCTCGAACGTCACCGTCACGGAGGAGCGCAAGGAGAAGTACGACTTCGCGACCTACCGGCTCGACAACATCGCGTTCGAGGCGAAGAAGGGCACGAGCTGGCGGGTCGAGGAACCCAAGGACGTGGCCGGGAAGACCATCGCCGTCTCCTCCGGCACCAACCAGGAGAAGATCCTCGTCGACTGGAGCAAGCAGGACGAGAAGGCGGGCCTGAAGCCGGTCACCATCAAGTACTTCCAGAAGGACACCGACTACTACCTCGCCCTCCAGTCGGGCCGCATCGACGCCTACCTCGGCCCGAGCCCCAGCGCCGCCTACCACGTGGAGTCCGCGGGCCAGTCGCAGATCATCGGCACGCTCTCCGGTGCCGGGGACCGGATCCAGGGCAAGATCGCCGCCACGACGAAGAAGGACAGCGGACTCGTCGACGCGTACGCCGCAGCCCTCGACCACGTGATCAAGGACGGGTCGTACGGGCGCGTCCTGAAGCGCTGGGGTCTGTCGACCGAGGCGGTCGAGAAGTCGGAGATCAACCCGCCCGGCCTGCCCAAGCCGTAGCCCGCCCGCTGCCCCCGTCCTTCCTCTCCTCGTCCAAGGACCTGCTCATGACTACGTCAACCGGGCGCGGCCTGCTGCATCTCGCGGCGGCCGTCGACCAGCCCGACACCTACGACGCCGATCCGTATCTCACGCTCACGCGCCTCGCGGAACGCGGCGCCCTGGACTTCGTCACCCTCGGGGACTCCTTCGGCCGGCCCGGGCCCGACGCGCTCGCCGTGCTGTCCCGGGTCGCCCCGGCGACCGCCCGCATCGGCCTCGTCCCCACCGTCACCACCACGCACACCGAGCCCTTCCATGTGCAGGCCGCCGTCGCCACCCTCGACTGGGTGAGCCGGGGCCGCGCCGGCTGGCGGCCCGAGGTGTCCGCCACCGAGGAGGAGGCCCGCCTCTTCGGACGCAGGGCCGCCGCGCCCGCCGCGGAGCTGTGGGGCGAGGCCGGTGAAGTCGCCGACGTGGCAACCCGGTTGTGGGACAGCTGGGAGGACGACGCGGAGATCCGCGACGTGGCGACCGGACGTTTCATCGACCGGGAGAAGCTGCACCACGTCGACTTCCAGGGCGCCACGTTCTCCGTGCGCGGTCCCTCCATCGTGCCGCGCCCGCCGCAGGGCCACCCCGTCACGGTCGTCGACACCGCGCAGCAGCACGCGTTCGACGTCGCCGCCCGCCACGCCGACGTCGCCCTGGTGAACGCGGCGGGCCCGGCGCAGGCCGCCGCCGTCCGCGCCGGGCTGCGCCGCCGCGCCGCCGAGTACGGCCGCGATCCCGACGCCCTGCGCGTCCTGGCCGCGCTGCGCATCGACCTCGGCGGCGGGGAGCACGCGGCCGTGCCCGGTCACGGCGGGGGAGGGCCGCTGCCGAGCGAGCTCGGCCCGCTCTACCGGGGCGGCCCGGTCGACCTCGCCGACCTCGTCGCCGCCTGGCACCGCGCCGGCGCCGTGGACGGCTTCCACCTCACGCCGGTCGAGCCGCGCCGTGACCTGGAGCGGCTCGTCAACGGCACGGTGCCGCTGCTCCAGCACCGCGGCCTGTTCCGCACGTTCTATCCGGGCAGCACCTTCAGGGAGCATCTGGGGCTCGCCCGGCCCGCCAACCAGTACGCCGCGCTCGCGGGGGACCCTTCATGACCACAACTGCCGGACGACGCAAGCCCCGCGGCCACAGGCCGCTCAGCAAACAGATCCATCTGGCCGCCCACTTCCCGGGGGTCAACAACACCACCGTCTGGACCGATCCGCTCTCGCGCTCCCAGATCGACTTCGCGTCGTTCGAGCACCTCGCCCGAACCGCCGAGCGCGGCCTGTTCGACTTCTTCTTCCTCGCGGAAGGGCTGCGGCTGCGCGAGCACAAGGGGCGCGTCCACGACCTCGACGTCGTCGGGCGGCCGGAGTCCCTCACCGTCCTGAACGCCCTCGCGGCCGTCACCGAGCGCCTCGGCCTCGCCGCGACCGTCAACGCGACGTTCAACGAGCCCTACGAGACCGCTCGCAGGTTCGCCACGCTGGACCACCTCAGCGGGGGCCGCGCCGCCTGGAACGTCGTCACCTCCTCCGACGCCTTCACCGGCGAGAACTTCCGCCGCGGCGGCTACCTCGACCGGGCGGACCGGTACACGCGCGCCGCCGAGTTCGTCGCCACGGCCCGCGAACTGTGGGACTCCTGGACGCCCGGGGGACAGTCGCGGCCCTTCGCGCACACCGGTCGGCACTTCGACATCGAGGGCGAGTTCACCCTGCCGCGCTCCCCTCAGGGGCACCCGGTCGTCATCCAGGCCGGGGACTCACCCGAGGGGCGCGAGTTCGCGGCGTCGGCGGCCGACGTGATCTTCACGCGACACGGTACGCCGGAGGCGGGCCGCGCGTTCTACGCCGATGTGAAGGGCCGGCTCGCGAAGTACGGGCGCACCGCCGGGGACCTGAAGATCATGCCGGGTGTCACCGTCGTCCTCGGCGACACCGCCGCCGAGGCCCAGGAGCGGGCCGCCGGGATCCGGCGCCGGCAGGTGTCCCCGCAGAACGCGCTCCTCACCCTGGAGCAGATCTGGGGCGTCGACCTGTCCTCGTACGACCCCGACGGGCCGCTGCCGGACATCGATCCGGTCGTCGACTCCGGGCTCTCGCAGGGCCGCACCAAGCGTGGCGACCCCCGTGCCGTCGCCGAGCAGTGGCGGGCTCTGTCGCGCGCCAAGGGCCTGTCCATCCGGCAGACCGTCATCGAGACGACCGCGCGCCAGTCGTTCATCGGCACCCCGCAGGCCGTCGCCGCCGAGCTCGACGAGTTCGTGCAGAGCGACGCGGCCGACGGCTTCATCCTCGTACCGCACCTGACCCCGGGCGGCCTGGACGAATTCGTCGACCAAGTGGTGCCCCTGCTCCAGGAACGCGGGGCGTACCGCACGGAATACACCGGTACGACGCTGCGCTCCCATCTGGGGCTGAGAGAACCCGTACGCCCCGCACGCGAGGAAGGCCTGACCGTATGACCGACGACGCGACCGGCGCAGCCGGCGCCTGGCAGCAGTGGCACGAGCGGCGGACCGCATCCGTCTCCGAGCCCTACGGACCGCTCGCCCTCACCGGCACTTTCTGGCTCGACGACTATCCGGAAGGCAAACTTCCGGCCATTCCCGGGCAGTGGCGGGCCGACGGCGACCGGGTCGTCCTGACCGCCGCCCCAGGGGACGGACTCACCCGCGACGGGCAGCCGCTCACCGGTGAGGTGCGGCTCACGGCAGACGCGCAGGTCGGCCTCGGCGAGCGCCGCCTCGTCGCGATCGTGCGCGAAGGACTGTGGGCCGTACGCGACTTCGACCCGCAGTCGGGGCCGCGGCGCGGCTTCCGCGGCATCGAGGCCACCGCCCACGACCCCCGCTGGACGGTCGAGGGCCGCTTCACGCCGTACGGGACCAGCCGCACGGTCCGTGTCGAGAACGCCGACGGCAAGGTGCGCGGCCTCGGCCTGGGCGGTGAACTGGCCTTCACGCTCGAAGGACAGGACCTCACGCTCCAGGTCGCCGTGCAGGCGGACGGCTCGCTGTGGGCCGTGTTCGCCGACGCCACCAGCGGCGACGGGACCTTCCGGTTCCGCTTCCTGCGGCCCGCCGCGCCCGACGCCGAAGGTCGTACGGGCGTGGACTTCAACCGCGCGGTGCTGCCGCCCTGCGCCTTCGCGGAGCACTTCGTCTGCCCCTTCCCACCGCCCGGCAACACCCTGCCGGTCAAGATCGAGGCCGGCGAACGGAACCTCGTCGCGCGTACCTCCGTCTGACAGGGGAGCCGAGCCCCGGCGGCCTGCGAACCACCGCAGCAGCCGCCGGGGCATGTGGACGTGTACCGGACGGACGGCCGAAAGGCGCCCTTGTGCCGGTCAGTTGAAACGCCGAATACTCCCGAGCAGCGCTTGTCAGGGGCACCGCATCTTCGGAACATTCCGGAATCCGGAATCCGAACGACGGGCCGCTGGCTGCGCCTCACGGGCCCCGACCCCACGCGGGCCCCCGACTTCCCTCGGGAGGAACGACCAGTGAGGATCAAGCGCACCACCCCCCGCAGTGGCATATCGAGACGCGCCCGGATGATCTCCGTGGCCTCCGGACTCGTCGCCATCGGCGCACTCGCCGTCCCCACGGCCAGCGCGTCGGACGCGCCCGTCGCGCACACCTTCAGCGCGACCCAGCTCACCCAGGCCGGCACGTCCGTCCTGAAGTCCGATGTACCCGGCACCGCCTGGGCGGTCGACCAGAAGACCAAGCAGGTCGTCGTCACCGCCGACAGCACGGTCTCCCAGGCCGAGATCGCCAGGATCCAGAAGGCGGCCGGCAGCAACGCGGGCGCCCTGAAGATCGAGCGCACCCCCGGCACGTTCAAGAAGCTGGTCTCCGGCGGCGACGCCATCTATGCGAGTAGCTGGCGCTGCTCGCTCGGCTTCAACGTCCGCTCGGGCAGCACCTACTACTTCCTGACCGCGGGCCACTGCACCGACGGCGCCGGTACCTGGTGGTCGAACTCGTCCCACTCGACGACGATCGGGTCGACCGCGGGATCCAGCTTCCCGGGCAACGACTACGGCATCGTCAGGTACAGCACCACGGGGACCCCGCCCGGAACGGTCGGCAGCCAGGACATCACCGGTGCGGCCACGCCTTCCGTGGGGACCACGGTCACCCGGCGCGGCTCGACCACCGGTATCCACAGCGGCCGCGTCACCGCGCTCAACGCCACCGTGAACTACGGCGGCGGCGACATCGTCTCCGGCCTCATCCAGACCACGGTCTGCGCCGAGCCCGGCGACTCCGGCGGCCCGCTCTACGGCGGCTCCACCGCGTACGGCCTGACCTCCGGCGGCAGCGGCAACTGCACCTCCGGCGGTACGACCTTCTTCCAGCCGGTCACCGAGGCGCTGAGTGCGTACGGAGTGAGCGTCTACTGATCCGTGGGCGTCGACTGACGGACACGGTCTGACCTGCAGCAGGCAGCAGGGAGCCCCCGCACGGCAACTGCCGTGCGGGGGCTCGCTCTTGCGCGCGTTCCGGAGTTACCTTCGAAGGGGAAACCGTCGAAAGCGCCGCCTTCGAAAGCGGCACCTTCGAGAAGCCTGCCTGAGTGCCTGGGTCCGAACCCTGGAGGCCTCCATGGTCGAGCAGCTGCTGGCGGCGGGAGCCGCCGCGTGCGCTGTCGTGATCTACGCGACGGCGGCGGCGCGTGTCGTCAAACAGTACGAGCGGGGAGTGGTCTTCCGGCTGGGGCGGCTGCGACCGGATGTGCGCGGTCCGGGGTTCACGATGATCGTGCCGTTCGTGGACCGGCTCCGTAAGGTCAACATGCAGATCGTCACGATGCCGGTGCCCGCACAGGACGGCATCACCCGCGACAACGTCACGGTGCGGGTCGACGCCGTCATCTACTTCAAGGTGACCGACGCGTCCGAGGCCGTCGTACAGGTGGAGGACTACCGGTTCGCCGTCTCCCAGATGGCTCAGACGTCACTGCGGTCCATCATCGGCAAGAGCGACCTCGACGACCTCCTCTCGAACCGCGAACAGCTCAACCAGGGACTCGAGTTGATGATCGACAGCCCGGCTGTCGGCTGGGGTGTGCAGATCGACCGCGTCGAGATCAAGGACGTGTCGCTGCCCGAGACCATGAAGCGCTCGATGTCGCGGCAGGCCGAGGCGGAGCGTGAGCGGCGCGCCCGGATCATCAACGCCGACGCCGAACTCCAGGCCTCCAGAAAGCTCGCCGAGGCCGCCGCCGAGATGTCCGAACAGCCCGCGGCACTCCAACTCCGGCTCCTGCAGACCGTGGTGGCCGTCGCCGCCGAGAAGAACTCGACCCTCGTACTGCCGTTCCCGGTCGAGCTCCTGCGCTTCCTGGAGCGGGCGACCCCGGGGGACGCGGTGCGGCAGCCGGGCGCCGAACAGCCGCCGATTCCCGGCCCGGTGACATCGGAATCAGGACAGGACTAGACCTCACCCTTTGCGGACCGCCCCTCTGCGCGGAGTGTTTGCAGTGGGAATCGACGTGGTGCGACAGGCGTGTGACGGGGGTGCACGCGGCCGGAGGAGCGCATAGCGTCAGTCGCACGCGCGTCCTGAAGTCGACCTTGTGTGTCCCCTGTGGCCGTCGGGATAGTGGGCGCGTCAACCTACGGGACCGGCTCACCCCACAGCGGTCGGTTCCGACCCCCCACAGGAGGACGAGAGTTGAAGCACCGACGCATACCCAAGCGGCGTGCCGCCGCGGTAGGAGCGGGCATCGCCGCCCTGGTCGCCGCGGGAGTCACCTTCCAGACTGCGAACGCGAGCACGGACACCCCTGATGTGGCCCCGCAGACCCTGTCGATCGCGAAGGCCGGAAATCTCGCCTCGTCCCTGACCAAGGACCTCGGCGCGGACTCGGCGGGCACGTACTACGACGCGAAGGCCAAGCACCTCGTCGTGAACGTCCTGAACAAGGACGCGGCGGACATCGCGCGGGCGGCCGGAGCCAAGGTCAGAGTCGTCGAGAACTCCCTGGCCGAGCTCAAGAGCGCCCGCACCACCCTGAAGCAGGACGCGACGATCCCCGGCACCTCGTGGGCGGTCGACCCGGCCACCAACAAGGTCGTCGTCACCGCCGACCGCACGGTCGACACCGCCGCGTGGAACAAACTCGGCAAGGTCGTCGACGGCCTCGGCGCCAAGGCCGAACTCCAGCGCACCAAGGGGGAGTTCAAGCCCCTCATCGCGGGCGGTGACGCCATCACCGGCAGCGGCGGCCGGTGCTCCCTCGGCTTCAACGTGGTCAAGGGCGGCCAGCCGTACTTCATCACGGCCGGCCACTGCACCGAGGCGATCTCCACCTGGTCGGACTCCGACGGCAAGGAGATCGGCGCGAACGAGCAGTCCAGCTTCCCGGACAACGACTTCGGCCTGGTCAAGTACGCCGCCGGCGTCGAGCACCCGAGCGAGGTCGACCTCTACAACGGCTCCACGCAGCCGATCACCAAGGCGGGCGACGCGACCGTCGGCATGAAGGTGACCCGCAGCGGCTCCACGACCCAGGTCCACGACGGCACCGTCACCGGCCTGGACGCCACCGTGAACTACGGCAACGGCGACGTCGTCAACGGACTCATCCAGACCGACGTCTGCGCCGAGCCCGGCGACAGCGGCGGCTCGCTCTTCTCGGGCGACACCGCGATCGGCCTCACCTCGGGCGGCAGCGGCGACTGCACCTCCGGCGGGGAGACCTTCTTCCAGCCGGTGACGGAGGCGCTGTCCACGTTCGGCGCCGAGATCGGCTGACGTAACGACAGTGAGTCGGCGCGACAGCGCGACACAGGGGGCCGGCCCGTCACCGACGGGCCGGCCCCTCACGTTCTGAGTGTCCGGGGCGCCCCGGGGCCCGGCTTCCGCCTGGCGCGGAACACGGAGGCGGCCATCGTGATCACGATGCCGGCGACCGCCCACGCGGCCAGCACCAGAAGCGGCCCGGTGACCGCGTTGCCCTTGAAGTAGGCGATGGAGCGGGCCACCCAGGTACCCGCGCCCGGCGGCAGTGCCGGGCCGATCGCCTTCCAGAAGGGCGGCAGCATCGGCAGCGGGAAGGCGCCGCCCGCGCTCGGGTTGCCCGCGACCACCACGAGCAGGATCGCCAGGCCGATGCCCACGATGCCGAAGAGTCCCTGAAGGGCGAGCGTCGCGGCGCCGACCGCGAAGATGATCAGTGCGCCGAGCCCCCACAGCGCCATGATGCTGCCGGGCAGCGCGCCGAGGACCGGTCCGACGATCACGGCGCCGCCGAGCCCGCCGACGATCGACACGAGCGCCATGGTGACCAGCCGGATGACCGTGCGCCGCGGGTCGGCGGGTCGGGCGCCCGTGCTGATCGCCAGGACCGAGGCGCACAGATAGCCGCCGACGCACCAGCCGACGACCAGATAGAAGGACGACAGGCCGTCGAAGTCCTGAGGTGAGGCCGGAGCCACGTCGACGGTCCGCACCGTCCGGTGCTGGGCCGCCTCCAGTGCGGTGATGAGCCCGTCGAGTGCGGAGGAGAGGACGGTGCCGCCGCCGGAGGCGACCAGGAGGGTGTCGGTGGTGCCCCGGGGGTCGATGATCAGAGCCCCGTAGACGTCCCTGTTCATGACCTTGTCGCGGGCCGCGGCCGCCCCGGTGACCGTCCGCGGGTCGAGCGGACTGCCGGGGAGCCGGTCCAGCCGGTCCGCGGTCTGCTGTGCGACGGCCGGGACCGGCGCGGTGACACCGAACGCCACGTCCTTCGGCTTCGGGTTGTGCAGGGCCCCCACATAGGAAGCGATGAAGAGCAGCTGGAGGGCGATCACGCCGATGACGAGCAGCGCGGCCCGCGGTGTGACGGCGCTCTTCACCTCGTCGGGGAAGGACCCGCGCGGGGGTCCGGGCGGGGTGTCGGCTGTCTGGGTCATGCCCTCACGGTCCGGGGAGCCCGGTCCGTACGCAGGCGGGGTGGGTCTGAACGGGTGCCCGGGGCAGCGGCCCCGTCCGGATGTCGTACACACGTTCGATACTTGGTCTATGGTGGTGGTGGGGAGGCGAGGGCAGGTCGGTTCGAGGTGTGCAGGAGGTGCGCGTGCCAGGGTTCACGCATTTGCACACCGTCTCCGGGTTCTCCCTCAGATACGGGGCCTCGCACCCGGAGCGGCTGGCCGGGCGTGCCTCCGAGCGGGGCATGGACGCGCTCGCCCTCACCGACCGGGACACCCTCGCGGGCTCGGTCAGGTTCGCCAAGGCCTGCGTGAAGGCAGGGGTACGGCCACTGTTCGGGACGGACCTCGCGGTGAGCGGCCCCCCGCCGACCGCCTCGGCCGCGTCGGGCCACGCCCCGGCCGAGCGGCGCAGGCAGCCCGTGCGCGGTGGTGCCTTCATCGACGAGTCGACCCCGCGCGTGACCTTCCTCGCCCGCGAGGGAGCGAGGGGCTGGGCCTCCCTGTGCCGTCTGGTCACCGCCGCCCACGCCACCGGCGAGCCCCGGCTGACCTGGGAGGACAACCACGGCGACGGTCTGACCGTGCTGCTCGGGCCCGCGTCCGACGTCGGCCGCGCGCTCGCCGCGGGCCGCCCCGACCGCGCCGCGCGCCTCCTCGCCCCCTGGCGCGAGATCTACGGCGACGCCCTGCGCCTCGAAGCCGTCCACCACGGCCGCGAGGGCGCGGGCCCCGGATCCCTGCGCCTGGCCGCCCGCACCGTCGGCTTCGCCGCCGAACAGGGCATCCGCCCCGTCCTCACCAACGACGTCCGGTACGCCGACCCGGGCCTCGGTCCGGTCGCCGACGTCCTCGACGCCGCGCGCCGCCTCGTCCCGGTCGACCCCCGGAAGGAACTCGACAGCGGAGAGCGCTGGCTGAAGGACGCCGACGCCATGCTGATGACGGCCGAACGGGTGGTGGAGGCGGCGGGCTTCCGCCGCGACGCCGCGTACCGGCTGCTCGAACAGACCAACGCCGCGGCGGCGGAATGCCGCGTCGATCCCGAGGACGACCTCGGCATCGGCTCCGTGCACTTCCCCGAACCGCGGCTCGTCGGCGCCGGTCGCCGCACCGCGCAGAGGGTCCTCGCGTCGCGGGCGGCGGCGGGGATGCTGCGCCTCGGGTACGACCGGAAACGGGAGTACTGGGAGCGCATGCACCGCGAGTTGGACATCATCGCCCACCACGGCTTCGCCACGTACTTCCTGACGGTGTCCCAAGTCGTCGACGACGTAAGGAACATGGGCATCCGGGTCGCCGCACGCGGCTCCGGCGCCGGGTCCCTGGTCAACCATCTGCTCGGCATCGCGCACGCGGACCCGGTCGAACACGGCCTCCTCATGGAGCGGTTCCTGTCCAAGCGCCGCTCCGTCCTGCCCGACATCGACATCGACGTGGAGTCCGCCCGGCGCCTGGAGGTCTACCGGGCGATCATCGGCCGGTTCGGCGCCGAGCGCGTCGCGACCGTCTCGATGCCGGAGACGTACCGCGTCCGCCATGCCGTACGCGATGTGGGCGCCGCTTTGTCCATGGACCCGGCCGACATCGACCGGATCGCCAAGTCCTTCCCGCACATCAGGGCCCGCGACGCGCGGGCCGCGCTGGAGGAATTGCCCGAACTGCGGGAACTGGCAGGGGAGTCCAGGCAGGGCGGGGACCGGTACGGACGCATGTGGGAGCTGGTCGAGGCGCTCGACGCGCTGCCGCGCGGTATCGCCATGCACCCGTGCGGGGTGCTGCTCTCGGACGCCTCGCTGCTCGCCCGTACGCCCGTCATGCCGACCAGCGGCGAGGGCTTCCCCATGTCGCAGTTCGACAAGGAGGACGTCGAGGACCTCGGCCTGCTCAAGCTCGACGTCCTCGGGGTGCGGATGCAGTCGGCGATGGCGCACGCGGTCGCGGAGACCGAGCGGGCGACCGGCTCCACGGTGGACCTGGACGCGGTGGCGCCCGGTGACCCGGAGACGTACCGGCTCATCAAGTCCACCGAGACGCTGGGCTGTTTCCAGATCGAGTCCCCGGGCCAGAGGGACCTGGTGGGGCGGCTCCAGCCGGCCACCTTCCACGACCTCGTGGTGGACATCTCGCTGTTCCGCCCGGGTCCCGTCGCCGCCGACATGGTGCGGCCGTTCATCGAGGCGCGGCACGGGCGCGCCCCGGTCCGCTATCCGCACCGCGACCTGGAGGGGCCCCTGAAGGAGACGTACGGGGTCGTCGTCTTCCACGAGCAGATCATCGAGATCGTGAACATCATGACGGGATGCGGCCGCGACGAGGCGGACCGGGTCAGGCGGGGGCTGTCCGACCCCGATGCGCAGGGGCGCATCCGGTTCTGGTTCGCACAGCAGGCGGCGGCGCACGGATACGACGCCGAGACCATCGCCCGCACCTGGGAGATCGTCGAGGCCTTCGGGTCGTACGGGTTCTGCAAGGCGCACGCCGTCGCCTTCGCGGTGCCGACCTATCAGTCGGCGTGGCTGAAGGCCCATCACCCGGCCGCGTTCTACGCGGGGTTGCTCACGCACGACCCCGGGATGTACCCGAAGCGGCTGATCCTCGCGGACGCGCGGCGCCGCGGGGTGCCGGTCCTTCCCTTGGACGTGAACAAGTCCGCGGTCACTCACCGTATCGAACTGGTGTCCGATAAAGGGGGCGGCGGTCGCGAGAGCGGCGGTCGCGAGGACGGTGGTCGCAAAGAGGAGAAGTGGGGTGTGCGGCTCGCGCTCTCCGACGTGCACGGGATCAGCGAGGCCGAGGCGGCCCGCATCGAGGAGGGGCAGCCGTACTCCTCGCTGCTCGACTTCTGGGAGCGGGCGAGGCCCAGCCGGCCACTCGCGCAGCGGCTCGCCCAGGTCGGCGGGCTCGACGCGTTCGGCGCCAACCGGCGTGACCTGCAACTGCACCTGACGGAACTGCACCGGGGAACGCGCGGGCCCCGGGGTGCCCGCGGTGCCCAACTGCCTCTGTCCGGCGGCCACGGGACCGCGCCGGCCGGGCTGCCCGACCTCGGCGACGCCGAGCGGCTCAGCGCCGAACTCGGGGTGCTCGGGATGGACGCCTCCCGCCATCTCATGGGCGACCACGAGAAGTTCCTCGAGGAGCTGGGGGTGCTGACAGCGCGCCGCCTGCGTGAGGCCGAGCACGGCAGGGTCGTACTGGTCGCGGGCGCCAAGGTCGCCACGCAGACCCCGCCGATCCGCTCCGGCAAGCGCGTCATCTTCACGACCCTGGACGACGGCACGGGCCTGGTCGACCTGGCCTTCTTCGACGACGCGCACGCCGCGTGCGCGCACACCGTCTTCCACTCGTGGCTGCTCCTCGTCCGCGGCACGGTCCAGCGGCGCGGCCCGCGCAGCCTCAGCGTGGTGGGCGCGGCCGCGTGGAACCTCGCGGACCTGGTGGAGGTGCGCCGGCAGGGCGGCCTCGACGCGGTGGCGCTGCGGCTGGCGGAGCCGCCCGAACAGCCGCCGTCCGACGAGGACGACCCGGTCGACGGCCGCCGCATCCGCATGGCCACCGGATACGAGATGCACCCCTGGGCCGACCTGCGCCCGGCGGGCGACGGTCAGTCCGGGCCACCGCGCAAACTGTGGCACCAGAGCCCCGGGAGCGCGGGATGACCACTCTGTACGTACGGTTCCTGCTGCCGCCCATGTACGAGGCGGTGCTGCCCCAACTGATCGCTCTGCTGGGCGAGTTCAGCCCGACGGTCGAGGCGCTGCCGCCCGACGCAGCCCTCGTGGACCTGGGCGGGGCGGTGCGCTACTTCGGGCGGGACGCCGTCGAACTCGCCGCGGTGATCAGGGTGCGGGCGCTCGCCCTGTACGGGGTGGAGTGTGTGATCGGCGCGGGCCCCGGCCCGATGCTGGCGCGGATGGCGGCGCGGACGGCCTCGCCCGGGGTGACCAGGGTGGTTCCGGGAGACCCCGGCGCCGTGGCGGAGTTCCTCGCCGGGCAGCCGGTCGCCGCGCTGCCCGGCGTCGGCGCCGCCACCGCCCGCACCCTGTGCGAATACGGGCTCGACACCGTCGACAGGGTGGCGGCCGCCCCGCAGGGCACCCTGCAACGGCTCACCACCGCCCGCATCGGCCGTGAACTGCACGAGAGGGCGCGCGGCGTCGACCGCACCCGGGTCACCCCCAACGCCGCCACGCGGTCCACCGCCGCCGAACGCCCCTTCCCGCGCGACGAACTCGACCCGTACCGGCACCGCCGCGCCCTGCTCTCCCTCGCCGACGAGCTGGGTGCCCGGCTCCGAGACGGGAAGCAGGTGTGCCGCTCGCTGACCCTCACCGTGCGCTACGCCGACCGGTCCACGACGACCCGCAGCCGTACGCTTCCCGAGCCCACCGCGCACACGACCGCGCTGTCCACGGCCGCGTACCGGATGTACGAGGCGCTCGGCCTGCAGCGGGCCAGGGTGCGGGCGCTCGGTCTGCGGGCGGAGGGGCTCCGCCCGGTGGAGGGTTCCGCCCGCCAGCTGACCTTCGACCCCGCGGACGAGAAGGCGCGGGCGCTGGAGGCGGTGGCCGACCGGGCCCGGGCGCGGTTCGGACCCGGGGCGATCGTGCCCGGCCGGCTCGCGGCGTGAGCCCCTACCGGGCCCAGGGCGGAGTGACGCGCGAGCCGTCGGCCAGCACGGCCTCCAGGCCCACGGACGTCGTGACCCACATGGCGGCGGGCAGGTCGCCCGGGTTCTCGACGGTGAGGGTCGCGCCCGGATTGACGATCGCGGTGTCGCCCGCGGCGAGCGTGTCCGTGCGCCCGTCGACCGTGAAGCGCAGGCTGCCGCTGAGCACGTGCAGGATCTCCTCGCGGGACACCGTGTGGGCGACACCCGGGGTGCCCGCCGGGATCTCGGCCCGCCAGGCGCACAGCTCCTTGCTGCCGGTGGCGGGCTTGGCGTACGAGACGAAACGGACGCCGTGCATCTCGTGGACGGCGGCTTCGGACGCGCGGACGACTGGCATGGCGACTCCCCGTGGTTCGGCCGGCCAAGTGGCTCGGCCGGCCAGTCGAATGGTCAAGCAACTTGACTACATAGTCAGGCAGCTTGACCAAATCGTCAAGGGTGTTTGAATGGCTCCGTGCAGAACTCCGAGGCCATGGCCCTCTCCGCCGCCCTGCTCTCCGCCGCCGGGGAACTGACGCAACGCATCCATGAAGGGGTCGTCGCCCGCGGCTTCGAGGGGCTGCGGCCCGCACACGGATTCGCGTTCGCGCGGCTCTCCTGGGGCGGCGCGACCGCCACCGACCTCGCCGCGCATCTGGGGGTCACCAAGCAGGCCGCGAGCCAGCTCGTCGACGAGCTGGTGCGCAAGGGCTACGTCGAGCGCCGGCCTCACCCGGACGACGCCCGCGCCCGGCTCGTCGTCATGACCGAACGCGGCTGGGCGTGCGCGCGGGCCGCGGAGGAGTCCGCCGCCGACGCGGTGCGACCGTGGGTCGAGCGGCTCGGTGAGCGCAAGGCCCGGGTGCTGCTCGACCAGTTGACCGCCGTCGCGCCCGACGGGCCCATCAGGCCCACCTGGTGACATCACGTCAGCATCGGGAGCGTCCAGTCGACACGAAGAGTTTTTACTGACGCGTAACTTCACTCTTTTACTACTGGCGCGTAATTTACTGGCAGTACAGCATCCTCGTGATCCGGATCACAGGGCACGCACCCCACATCGCCACTCCCTTGAGCCGCAAGGAGATCACACGATGCTGCCCCGGAACTGGAAACGTGCGGTCAGATCCCTGACCGCGGCCCTGTTGCTCACGGCCGCGGCCACCGCGGTCCCCGCCGCCGCCCACGCCGCCGCCCCCAGCAGAGGCTGGAACAACTACAGCTGCAAGCCGTCCGCCGCCCACCCGCGCCCCGTCGTCCTCGTCCACGGCACCTTCGGGAACTCCGTCGACAACTGGCTCGTCCTCGCCCCCTACCTGGTGAACCGCGGCTACTGCGTCTTCTCGCTCGACTACGGACAGCTGCCCGGCGTCCCGCTGTTCAACGGCCTCGGCCCGATCGACAAGTCGGCGGGCCAGCTCGACACGTTCGTCGACAAGGTGCTCGCCGCCACCGGCGCCCCCAAGGCCGACCTCGTCGGCCACTCGCAGGGCGGCATGATGCCCCGCTACTACCTCAAGTTCCTCGGCGGCGCCGCGAAGGTGAACTCCCTCGTCGGTATCGCGCCCGACAACCACGGCACCACCCTGAACGGCCTGACCAATCTCCTGCCGTACTTCCCCGGGGCCGGTGACCTGCTGACCCTCGCCACCCCCGGCCTCGCCGACCAGATGGCGGGCTCCCCGTTCATCACCAAGCTCAACCAGGGCGGGGACACCGTCCCAGGCGTCCACTACACCGTCATCGCGACCAAGTACGACGAGGTCGTCACCCCGTACGGCACCCAGTTCCTGAGCGGCCCCGACGTCCACAACGTCAAGCTCCAGGACCTGTGCGCCGTAGACCTGTCCGAGCACGTCGCCATCGGCACCATCGACCGCGTCGCCTTCCACGAGGTCGCGAACGCCCTCGACCCGGCCCACGCCACCGCCACCACCTGCGCCTCGGCGGTGAGTTGAGCCCGGAGCAGCGAGAGAGGCAAAAGGGCCGCCGTCCCCAGGAGTGGGCAGGGGGACGGCGGCCCGGCTGTGGGCGTCAGCGACTGTGGCGCCCGCCCGCCACGGAGCGGCGCCGCACCGACGCGAACATCGTCGCGGCACCGACCGCCAGGACCGCGGCGCCGCCCATCGCGATGTACGGGGTGGTGCTGTCGCCGCCGGTCTCGGCGAGGTTCTCGTCGGCGAGAGGCTTCGTGACGCCGCCCTTCGCCTCGGGCCCGCTGCCGCCCGTCGAGGCATCGGCGGCCGGCGCCGCGGACTCCTCGGCCTGCGGCTCGGCGCTGCCCCCGGCGGCATCGTGGTGGTGCTCCACGGACGACTTGCCCGCGCCGTCCGCGATCTCCTGGTCGGAGGGCGCGGAGGCGGTGGGAGCGGTCGCACCGGCCCCGCTGTCCTTGCCGAACACCACGTCGGAGCAGGTGTAGAAGGCCTCGGGGGAGTCGGAGCGCTGCCAGATCGAGTAGATGAGGTGGCGGCCCGACCGCGCCGGGACGTCACCGTCGAAGACGTAGTCGCCGTTCTCCATCTTCGGGTCGGTGACCTTGACGAAGGGCTGCGCCTCCAGGTCCGACCACTTCAGCGGCTTCGTCGGGTCGTACGAGTCCTTGGTGATGTACAGCTCGAACGAGCCCTTGTGCGGGGCCGTTCCCTTGTAGTGGAACGTGTGGCTGCCCGCCGACATCGGGCTCGACGGCCAGTCGGCGCGCGGAAGATCGAGCCCCTTGTACTTGTCGTTGCCCGCGCTGCACAGCTTGCCGTCGGGGATGATCTCCTTCGACTTGCCCGCGGCGTTCGCGATGTTGACCGCGTTCCAGTCGTAGAAGGCCTGCGCGCCACTGGCCGCGACGGCGGCCTTGCACGCCGCGGACTGCGGGCTCTCCGGGCCCTCCGCGTAGCAGGCGGAGACGCGGCTGACCGGGTCCGTCATCGAGCCGTGCGCCGACGCGGGCGCGGCGGCCAGCGCGGTCAGGGCGAACGGGACGGCACCTGCGACGGCGAACGTGGCGGCCTTGCGGCGAACTGACATGAGTGGGACTCCTCAACGGCGGTTCAGGGGTGGGGGGACGGGCCGCGGCGACGGCCCCGGCGGTGAGAAAGCTAGCCCCTGAAATCCGCGGAATCGCCTGATGAGGGCGGGCGATGGCGATCTTTATGGTGCGTTTAAGGGAGGGCTAATCGGGGGCTGAGGGTGGGCGCTCAAGGTGGGCTCGCTGACCTGCATGAAACGCCTAAAGCAGTCCGTGACAGTCCACTGGCGTCCAGTACGTGACGCGTCGTTTGGCTCCCCGTTTGGCTCCCCGGGAGCGCCCGCCATGTATGCGGGACCTCGGGTGTCCTCGACGAGGGCGCGCCCGTTGCTGCCGCCTTCGTCCGCGCCGGCTGGTCGTCACGCTCGTCGTCCTGGCACGGCTACGAGGTGGAGACCAGCTGGGGGCAAAACGAGCTGGACCCGATCGAGGAGCGAAAGGGGCCTGCTCAACGGAGCCATCGACCCGCAGCTCGCCAGCCTGCTCA
Source organism: Streptomyces sp. NBC_00569 (assembly GCF_036345255.1). Classification (NCBI taxonomy): domain Bacteria; kingdom Bacillati; phylum Actinomycetota; class Actinomycetes; order Kitasatosporales; family Streptomycetaceae; genus Streptomyces; species Streptomyces sp. NBC_00569. Next base: position 7,575,558 of record NZ_CP107783.1, read on the forward strand.
GCCGCTTCGGCCGGCGGTTCACCCTGGAATTGCGCGACGACGCCGGCGCCTTGTTGCGAGAGATACGGGCCTGAGCCCCAACGAGTGAGCGTGGCCCCTGGATCCGTGAGGGCCTTCGCCGCTTGTGCGGGCTGACCTGGGGCGATGCCACCAAGATCCTGTCCACGAATAGTCCACAGAGACTGACATGGAGCCGCTCAGCGCGGCATACGGCTGCACATGTCCCCAGATACACGAAGACCCCGTCTTCAGCGAAAGCGCTGATGGCGGGGTCTTTGGGCACCTGATAGAAGGTGCCCCGGCAGGATTCGAACCTGCGCAGACGGCTCCGGAAGCCACGACTAAACGGGCGGGAAGTACCCCCTTGACCTGCACTGATGGCGCCGCGCGATCCGCAACGAGGGGAACTCACTTCGCTGCTGTACGGCTCAACACAGGAGGCCCCGGACTCATAGTCCAGGGCCTCTCACCTGAGTGCACTCGGCTGAATTCGAACCCCCGGTCCGCATCCGGACAGACCGTCAAAGTAGAGCGAAATTTGCCCGAGTGTGGCACTAGTCGGCGGCGTAGATCACGTCATCGGTCAGGGCGAACCCAAAATCACGAAAGCGATGGACTACTTCCGACAGCGGGCGTCCGCTGAGGACGGCGCCCTGGAAGACGCGGCTCAGCCCGACCGGCGCGTTCTTGTCCAGCCATTCATACTCTCCTCTGCGGTCGCGGTCAGCGAACATCCGGAGATCCTCGAGCTTGATGTTCTCGAGCTGGACAGGTCCATCCGCCACCTGGAAACCAAGTGCCACGATTCGGGCTGCCACCTCCGCAGGGCGACGCCCCAACTCAACGGCAGCACGCAGCACATGGCTCAGTGCCACCGGTGCCGCTTTGTCCAGCCATGGCGCTGCCCGATCTACATCCATGCTGAGGATGGTCGCATCATCCACTTCGACCGACTCGGGCAGTGTCGTCCCCTCTGTAAGACGCAGCCCGAGATCCATGAGTCTGTCCGCCACCTCTGCGGGACGACGCTTCGTGCGCTCGGCCACCGCCAGTACATGCCCCAACGGAACTGGGTCAGCCGCATCTAGCCACGGCGTAAGCCGGTCCTGCTCTTTGCTGAGGATGAAGAGATCATCGAACTCGATGACTTCAGGCAACACAGTGCCCTCTGGAAGGCGCAGCCCGAGTTCCGTGAGTCTGTCCGCCACCTCTGCGGGACGACGCTTCGTGCGCTCGGCCACCGCCAGCACATGCCCCAGCGGAACCGGCTCCGAGAAATTCAACCATTCCGGCGTTCGATCGATGCCCGCGTTGAGCAAGGTGAGATCTCCGGGGTCCACGGCGGAGGGGAGCTCGGCCGCCTCGTGCAGACGTAGGCCGAGCTGCACCAGCCTGGCCGCCACCTCTTCAGGAGACCGCCCCACGGCGTGGGCGGCTACGAGCACGTGCGCTGGTGGCACAGACCTCGTGACGTCCCACCACAGCATGGGCTGCTTGACCCTATGACGCAGGATGATCAGGTCGTCAGGGTTCACAACCGCGGGCTGCACGGCTCCGCCCTGCAGTCTCAGCCCGAGCTCCGTGAGCCGAGCCACTACCTCCGCAGGACGACGCTTCGTCCGCTGAGCCACCGCCAGCACGTGTCCTAGAGGAACAGGCTCAGTCACATCCAGCCACGGCCGCGGGCTCGGACCTCTGAGGCGTCCTCGGCCGAGGAGGTAAGAGTCAGTCGGATCCGTGCTTTCGGGCAACACCGTTCCCTCGACGAGCCGCAGCCCGAGCTCTGCGAGTCTGGCCGCTACCTCCGCAGGACGACGCTTCGTCCGCTCAGCCGCCATCAGCACGTGTCCCAATGAAACCGGGTCAGCCACATCCAGCCACGGTGGCTGCTGATCGAGATCACAGCTGAGAATGAGCAGTTCGTCAGTCGTGACCGTCTCGGGCAGCACCACACCGTCCTGAAGCCGCAAACCGAGCTCTGTGAGCCTGTCCGCCGCTTCTTGCGGACTGCGCCCCACCATGTATGCGAACTGCAGCACGTGCCCGAGAGGCACTGGTAGTTCGGGATCGATCAAGCCCACCCCGTAGTGCCTTTCCCAGCTAAATTTGCCCCTGAGGTCCTCTTCGGTTGGCGATTCGATGAGCAGACCGATGTCCGTGGGCCGTGCACGTACCACCGAATCGAGGTCGGTAAGCCCCACCTCGGGAAACGCCCCTGCGGCCACCCACGACTTGACTCGCCATGTAAGGACGAGTTCCGGGATGGTCACGGCGGGGCGGTCGAACCAGATATCGCCCTGCATGAGCGTCTTGTCCATCGGGAAGCAACCCGCTGCGGTGATGTCCAGCTCCTGTCCTCCCGCCACCCAGGGGCTGTATCGGCCGGTTACTGCGGCCTCGGCTATCTCGTCCGCCAGCGCTGGATAGTGGGAGACCAGCTCCGATAGCCAGCTGTGGCTGAAGACCTTGGTGTCCTCCCGCAGCAACGTCGGGATCTCCTCGCGCAGCCGTTGCGTGACACGAACTTTGTCGTAGGCCAACGCGCGTCTGCGGTCGACGGTCAGTTGCGGCACATACTCCCCGGTGAGGTTAACCACGGCTCCATACAGTGGGACGCCGATCCACAGGCCGTCCGCGAGGATGCCACCACTGCCATTCGTCCACCACACATCGGGGCGGGTCGTGGCATCAACTGTGACGTTGGCGGCGCGCACTGCATTGCTGGCATGCGGGTCTTGTGCGGCGGCCAATGGGGCCACGGACGACAACACGTCCGGCTTCCACTCGAACCGGGCTTCCAAGTCCTGGGCGGTCACCGAGTACTCGGAGATCCACAGCAACCGCCGCAACAGATCGGTGCAGGAGGGCAGCTCGGCGGACGGGCGGAGGTACATCCGCACGGTGGTACCTGCCTCATGGCCCCGCCCCAGGTCTCGAATGTAGAAGAGGGACCCTGGGCCGGCGATGTCCACCCGCAGGCGCCGGCCCGGGTGGCCTTCGCGGTCCAGGCGGCATGTGGTCACCGAGATGTCGTCAGCGATCATGAAGTAACTGAGCACACCGATGCCAAAGCGGCTGTTGGCATGGAGCTCAATGCCTACTTCACGCCACTCGGCGTGTTCGTCGAGATACTCGGGCAGGTCGGCGAATCGCATACCGGCGTGGGAGAAAACTTCGCGGAGCTCGCGTTGCCCCATACCGATGCCATTGTCAGTACATTCGATGTAAGCCCGGCCGTGCTCGTCTACATCTTGTTTGAATGTGATGCGACCCGACCAGGTAGCGAGTTCGGGGTGCCGTCGCCGTAAGTACTGGGTGCGGGCCCCTCGGTAGCGGCAGGCGTCCAGGGCGTTCTGGTAGAGCTCTCGGATCGCCAGCGCCGGATCCCCGTACAGCTGCTCGCCCATGAGGAGTTCCTGAATGCGGTCGTCGGCGAGACGGAAGCGCAGGTCCGTCGACTCATATGCGGGCGTCCCTGCAGCGTCGACTGCTGGCCGCACTTGGTTGGCGGTGGCGTGCGCCGGCAGATCCTGCAACGGCTCCAGTTGGGGTTCGCTGCTGGCCTGGACGTCGACCGCGCCGAACAGAGAGTCCAGGGCGGCTGCCTGCTGCCGCAGGGCTAGGCCTACCGCCGGGTGGTGGCAAGCGGCGTTGAGGACGCGGGTACGCCCATGCTGGTCCCAGCGTGCTGTCTGGATGGTTTGGTGGAGCTCCTTCATGTCCACGGAGTAGCTGATGCCGAGGTGCTCCGCGATGACGTCCGGTAGCAGGACGGGGTCGATTGCCAAGTGGTGGGCTACCGTCAGCAGAGCGACTAGCAGTTGCTCGCGGATGTGCTGTTCGGCCTCGGCACCGCCTGCCAGCTGGCGTTTGGGGCGGATGGTGGTCGTATCGTAGGAGGTACGCAGCGAGCGCAGCAGCATCGACAGGGTGTTCAGCTCGAACAGTTCGGTGACAAGCTTGCGGTCGGCATCGGCCGGGATGTCCTCCAATAGGCTCTCCACGGGGCCGAGCAAGCCGTCCAGGATTTCTTCCTGGAATCCGCCGGGCTTTCTGGTCAGCCAGCGACGGAATAGCCACCAAGCGATATCGGCCGCACGGTCTCTCCCGCCAGGTGACTGGACCTCGAGTGCGGCACGGCGCACCAACCGCTGCTGATTGTTGAGAAACTGCTCGTAGTTCGCGCGGGCTGGGGTTGCACACGGCACGCGGCCGAGGTTTGTGGGCTGGGCCTCTAGCGCCTGCGCCGCAGCGCGATTCGCGCACGACACGTAGAGGTAGGGAACGGCGACAAGCAGGGCAGCCTCGGCCGGAGAGAGTGCCAGTTTCTCCGGATTGAGGACCTTCGACAATAGCCAGCCCACTCCTCCGGTCATCCGCTCAGCGAAGTCGGCCGGCCGCCAGGGGTCCTCGGTTAATCGGGCCTCGTCCCGGAGGGACTGCGGGGCGATCTGAGCGACAAGGGCCACGGTGGCCGTGCGCATGGCTTCCGTGCTGGGGACGTCGCCGATCTGCTTCCATGCGGGGTGGTTGCGGGCCGCCGTCACCCAGGCATGCTCACCTCCGGCTCCGTGCGTGGTGCGGTCAGGTCGCTCGAAGACGACAAAATCATCGGTCTCCTTCTCGGTGCGTACCCTGATCTGCTGACGAAACAGCTTGTGCTCGGCAGTCAGCGCGTCCGTCGCGCTCTGCAATTGCTCCTTGAGGTCGCGCAGCGTGCTCGGGCCCGCCTCGTCTGCCACGACGGTGCTGAGAGCACGGGAGAAGATGCTGAAGGTGCTGTTTCCCGCACGGGTGTAGCGGGCGCGCTCTCCTGGAGAACAGGCGTAAACGTGGCAGTAATGGCGCTCGCCGACGCGTGTGACCCGCATGTCGGACCAGCCAACGGCGTTGCCAACAGACATCTGCATGAGGTCGATGCCCTCGCGGCAAGCATCCACGAACACGACCACGTCACCAGCTTCGCTGCGCTCGACGTAGCTGCTGAAGTCAAGCGAGAGGCACTTGCCGCGGAAATCGTGGGAGGCCGTCCGCGCGCCCTTGGGAACTAGGTAGTCCTTGCCGCCGTGGTGGACTCCGTGGCCGCTGAGGTAGAGGAGCAGCGTCTCACCTGGAGAGGCGCCTTGGAAAAAGGCCTCGATGGCGTAGTCGATGCTCTCCCGGTCTGTCTCGTCGACGTCGTGGATGCGCACGTCATACCCGATGCCGCCCAGCGCCTCCGCCAGCTCCGCCGTATCGTCCGTGACGAAGGGCAGATCTTCAATGAGGGGGTCGCGGTAGGTCGGTACACTAATCAGCAAGGCGCGGTACGAGCCGTTCATCGCGGTCTCCGGCGGTTCAGGAGCCGAAGGTCAGCGTAATCGCTCCCTTGGCTCCCACTTGGGCTGATGTCCCTACAATGGCGATGCCTCCGGTCGCGGTGATCTCGAAGGAAACCTGCGCCTGCTGCAACGACATTCCGCCGTCGGGCACTCTGAGATCCGCGAGTACCTGCTGCAAGGTGTCCACGGAGCGTTGGAGGTTCTCCCGCAGGACGGCGGTGGGGATCCGCCGAACCAGGGTGTCCTCGCTCCGACGCCCGAAGATTCCCATGTCCCCTGAGCCGGAAGCCGGTTCGGTGTCGTCGATGGACACCAGCACGTCAAGCCCCTCTACGATGGCGTCCTGCTCGGCGTATGCGGCCTGACCTGTTTCGAACATGACTTCCCTCGCATCAGATGTGGAAATCGACACATCATAGAGGCATCAGGTACCTGGACGAGGCCCTACTCGCGAATCTTCGTGTAGTTGCCCAGCATCGCATCGAGCCGTGGCGGCCAAGGCAGGCACGAAGTGTGAGCCGACCTCGGGGCAGGACAGTACATCTAGGGCGACTGGCCGTTATCGCTCACTCGGCTCACTCGGCTCACTCGGCTCACTCGGCTCACTCGGTCCTGGCCCGGCACCCCACCAGCGCGCAAGCGCTGACACCTGGAGGCTTAACTATCGGAATCTGTCGGTGCTGACTTGAACCCCCAGCCGTTCGTAATAGGCATGCAGCCCGGTGTCCGTGCGCCAGGTATCGATACAAGCCCAGTCGCGCCCCTCTAGGGCGGCAACGCGGGATGCCCAGTCGACGATTCGAGCACCGAGCTGTCTGCCGGCCGCCGACCCCGCCAGGACCTCCGCCGGCTACTTACATAGATCGTTAGATACCTAGGAGGTTCCCCATCAACACGACCGGAGACCCTGCACCCCTCCCCCGTTACGCTGGTACGCACCACCCTAGAATGGAGAGTGCGCCACGGATGGGACCGAAGACAGCCAAGGTCTACGAGACGATTCGCGCTCGACTCGCGTCAGGCGAGTACGCCCCTGGCGACAAGATGCCCTCAGAGAGAACCCTCTCGGAGGAGCTCGGCATCGGCCGGACGGCGCTTCGGCAAGTCCTCGCCCGACTTCTGTCAGAAGGGGCCTTGGAGGTTCGAGGTAGAAGTTCGTATCGGGTTCCTGGAGCGGTGAGCGTCAGTACGCCCGAAGGCTTGGAGCCATGGGTCGTTCACGGTGAACGGGATCTCTATGACAACCGCTGGGTGAAGCTCCAACTTTGGGATGTGGAGCCTCCCGGCGTAGAGCGCTTCGAGCACCACGTGGTGAAGCTCCACCACGTAGCCGTCACAGCGGTCTTGGACGATCAAGACCGCGTTTTGATGATGTGGCGGTACCGCTTCGTTCCGAAGCAGTGGGGATGGGAACTCCCGGGCGGCATCGTGGACGAAGGGGAAGATCCTGCGACCACGGCACTGAGAGAAGTAGTGGAAGAGACGGGGTGGCGCCCGAAGTCCGTGGAGCACGTCGTCACCTATCAGCCCATGGTCGGGATGGTCGACTCACCTCACGAGATCTTCGTTGGACGCGGAGCCGAGCGGGTTGGTGAGCCGACCGATCTTGAAGAGGCGGGCCACATCGAGTGGGTACCCCTGGCTGACATTCCGGGGCTCATGGCCCGCGGTGAACTGATGGGCTCCGGCACCCTCGTGGCTTTGCTTTACATCCTCGCGAGTCGCGGCAAGCCAGGAGTTACAGCCGCTCGCTGAGGAGGTCGACGCGGCGGCGCTGCCGCACCGAACCGGTGCGGCTCGCCAGCAGTCGTGCCTTCCGCAGATGAGTGTTCGCATCCTCGAACTCGGCACGAGACAGATGAGCTTGCGCGAGGTCAGTGTGGAGTCCGGCTTGCGCACGGACAAAAGTCGGGTCCACCACCTCCAGGGCCCCATACAGGCTGTTCACAGCGTCGGCGTCCCCCAACAGGCCCAAGATGTTGCCTCGCCATCGGGCTAGGTGACCACCGTTCAAGAAGATGCTCGCCATGTCGGGGTCCCGAGCCTCGGCTCCCGGGGGGATGCTCGCCATAGCCGCATCGAGTGCACGTCGGCAGTCGTCAGGCATGCCAGCATGGGCGCACAGCTCCGCCTCAGCGGCATGAAGCCACGCACATAGGCGAGGCGATCCAGCCTGGCCGAGGGTGCGCTGAGCATCGCGGATCAGTTCCAGACCTAGCGCAGGTCGGCCAGCCTCGCAGAGTACGTACGCCTGCTCTCCCATCGCGTGGGCGAGGTACATCGGAGCCGCCGCGTCATGCGCTGCCCGCTTGGCGAGTTCGTAGTGCTTCCCAGTAGCAACCAGCGTGGCAACGACGGCGGTTGCTATTACAACTGGTGTGGCAACGGCTACGGCAACGGTTGGAGGAACGGCAACGGTTGGAGGAACGGCAACGATTGGAGGAACGGCAACGGCAACGGCAATGACCAAGGAAATGGCCAAAGCAACGGTGTCTGTGGCGGCAGCTACAAGATCGAGGAGAGGAAGAACCTGAACACTGGGGTGAGCGAGAAAGTCACCGTTTGCCTCACGTAGAGCTCTTCCCTTGATCGGCCAGTGCCACCTCGCCATATCTCCAGGGTGCGACGGCTTTGCTCAGTCGAGCACCCCGAGCGCGGTGTCGGGCCGGCAGACGGTGCAGGGCCGGACGTTGAGCGCATCGTAATGGCTAGCAGTATCTCCGCCCGGTCGAGGAAGCTGCCATTCCCGGCCCACTTCGCGCAGCCGCCACGGTGGATGATCTGCTGATCCAGACCCGGCTCAACCTTGAACCGCCGTTCTGCCGCCGCACGCTCCCGGCGCTCCTGCTCCTCGGCTTCCCGCCGCCGCGCTATGTCGAGCGCCCGGTCGATGCGTTCGAGGCTCAGAGCCCATCTCAATTGGTGAGTCTGCGGTAGCAGATGCGGTGCAGGCGATGTTGGTGAAGGCCAGGAAATGGATGGCTACCGCTCGTAGCGACGCTGGAGATGTCGGCAGTCGGCAGGCCAGGCCATGGTGCGTTCGATGGCCCCCTATTTGGCTCCCCAACGATCAGGGGTAAGTCGTGGCGCCTCGCTGACCTGCATCGCAGGTCAGCGAGGCGCTCTTGGGCCTTTACGGTGCGTTTAAGGGAGGGCTAATCGGGGGCTCAGGGTGGGCGCTCGGAGAGAGCTCGTCGACCTGCGGGTCATGGGTGAATCGGTCCATGACAGTCCACTGGCATCCAGGGGTGTCGCGGTGGTCGGCTCCCCGTTCGGCTCCCCGAAGAGGCTCGCTCCGCTTCACCCTGATGGACGAGGGCGCCACCCGTACGCGCGCGCGTGACGCCGACACACCGGATGCCGGTTCCCCATTCAGCGATTTTTCGCTACATAAGGCGCCCTTGATGGCGAGTCGGACGTAACGGTGCATTGCGGGCGCGAATATGCATGTGTCCGACCCAGGCAGGCGCATCAGGCACCTGCCGTGAAAGGAGCATCGAATGCGGGTTTCCCGTTTTGTCGCCGCGCTGGGCGTCGCGGGCGCCGTCCTGGTGGGCGGCGCCACAGGCGCCAGCGCCGCCACCGCGACTCCGGTGGTCTCTCATGCCGCGTACGACCGTGGTCACGACCACGGTGACGACCACAGGCGCGGCGACCACGACGGCCACCGGGGTCACCACCACGACGGTCGCTGGGGTCACGACCGCTACGACCACCGCTGGGGTCACCACCGTGACGGTCGCTGGGGTCACCACCGCGACGGCCGTGACGGTCGCTGGGGTCACCACCGTGACGGTCGCTGGGGTCACGACCGCTACGACCACCGCTGACCGTCCTTAGGGGGTGCCCTTCCGCTGTCGGGGGAGGGCACCCCTTCCGCGTCCTCCACATGCCTTCCGCCGCACAGACACCAGCGGCCGGCCGAGATCTACGATCACCCCGTTTCCGGCCGCAGGGTTCTGGGCCCGCGCATTGACCAGGCGAATCGGTCACAGGCCTTCGGTGTGGACGGTGCCTGTCGGGGCCACTGGTCTCCGTGAGTTCCTGTCGATCGGGGAGGCGCTCAGGCTGTGATCAGGTCCCGTACTGTGCGGCCATGACTCACACAGTTCGCCGCGCAGTGGCAGCCGACGTGCCCGCCGTGAAGACGGTGACCGACGCCGCGTACCGCCACTACATCGACCGCATCGGAGTGGTGCCCGCGCCCATGGAGGCCGACCATGGCGCCGAGGTCGCCGCGGGCAGGGTGTACGTCGTGGACGGGGAGCAGGGAGGAGCGCCCGCCGTCGTCGGGCTCGTGGTCGTCGAGCCCCGCGAGGACCATCTGTTCCTCGACAGCATCGCCGTCCACCCCGACGCCCATGGACAGGGCGTGGGGCGACGGCTGCTGGCATTCGTCGACGAGCACGCACGCGTGCTCGGCCTCCCCGAGGTGCGGCTCTACACGAACGCGATGATGTGGGAGAACCAGGAGATCTATCCGCGGTACGGCTACGAGGTGACGGAGCGGCGCGTCGACGGGCCTTACGACCGCATCCACTACCGCAAGAGGCTCTCCACCGACCGGACTGCGTGACGCGTGCGCCCCGGCCCGCTCACTCGTCGGGCCACCACGTGCGCCGGATGTCCTTGCGCACTTCCGGACGGTCGTGGCGGCGCTCGGCGGCGTCTTCCTGCTGCTGCCGACGGGTGGTGCTGGTCTTCGCCACGGGCTTGTTGATGGTCACACGGCGCATGACTGCCTCCTGTGCCTACCCCGGTTCCACTGCGGTACCGCTGTAGACGTGTTCCCCGGAGGGTGACGCATCGAAGCGTAATTGTCAGTGGCAGGTGTCACGATCTGGGCATGAGGGTGAGCGAGGACACCACGAATCGGGACATGGCGCCCCTGGAACGGGTCGACTGGGACGCCGAGGCCGCGGCCTTCGACGACGAACCCGACCGCGGTCTGCGTGATCCCGCCGTGCGCGGGGCCTGGGCCGCGCGCCTGCGGGACTGGCTGCCGGACCACCCCTGCGACCTGCTCGACCTGGGCTGCGGCACGGGCAACATGTCGCTGCTCGCCACCGACCAGGGACACAGCGTGACCGCGGTCGACCTGTCGCCCGCCATGGTCGGCCTCGCGCGCGCCAAGCTCGCCGGCCGCGCCGCCCGGGTGCTCGTCGGGGACGCCGCGGCGCCGCCCGTCGCGGGCGAGACCTTCGACGCCGTCCTTGTGCGGCACGTCGCGTGGACACTGCCCGACCTCGACGGCGCCCTCGCACACTGGCTCTCGCTGCTGCGGCCCGGCGGCCGGCTGATCCTGGTGGAGGGCGTGTGGGGAACGCTCAGCCCCGTAGGCATCCCGGCCGCCCGGCTCGCCGGCGCCCTCGCCCCGCTCGCCGCCCACGTCCGGGACGAACCGCTCTCCGGCGACGCGCTGTTGTGGGGAAGACAGGTCGAGGACGACCGGTACGCGGTGGTCGCGGCCGTACGGTCCTAGCCGAGCAGCCGGCCGAACCCCTCGGTGCGCGCGAGGAGTTCGAGGTCGTCGAGGGCGCGGAGCGCGGCCGCCGCCGCGTGCGGGTCGCTCTCCGCGAGCCCGCTCTCCGCGAACTCGTCCTCGTCCAGCCGCAGTACGTCACTGCCGTCGGCCGAGACCCACAGGTCGAGGTCGAGGTCCTCCACGACGAGTTCGCCGCCCTCGCGGACCGCCGGCCGGGTCACGTCGCAGTACCAGCCCTTGAGCGTGCCGCCGCCGGTGCGCACCTCCTTGACCGCGTACCACCGGTCCCGCCAGTAGTGCTCGGTGAAGACGTCGCCCGGCCCGAAGCGCACGAACCCGAAGTCCCTGACCCCGGGGGAGGCCCAGGCGGCGGTGACGGTCACGCGCGTGCCATCGTCACGGACGACGTCCGCGGGGTAACGGATCTTCGTGCGGCCCGCCTTGAGCAGGACCACCTCAAGAGACTCGGTCGTCTCAGGTGAGGGTGCGGACATGGCGTACCTCCGTTGCACAGATCTCGTAGCCGAACCATTTGTTGATCGCGAGCATCGGGCCGTTCTCCGCGTCGTTGCCCGTGAACGCCTCCGTGACGCCCGCCTCGCGGGCGCGGTGCAGGGAGTCGTTCTTGGCCAGCTTGGCCAGGCCCCGGCCGCGGAACTCCCGCGCGGTGCCGGTCATGCCCGACGTGTAGCGGGTCTCGCCATCGGTGCGGGCCAGGCTGAACGCCACGGGCCGGCCGTCGGCCACGGCCACCGAGGTCAGTTCGTGGTCGGTCAGCGGATGGTGCCAGGTCTCGTCGAGCCAGTGCTCGTAGTCCGTGAACTCCGTGGCCACGTCGCTCGGTTCGTCGCTCACCGTCTCCGCGTCCAGGTCGAACAGCGGACGCGGGTCGTCCGCGAAGTCCGCGCCGGTCCGCAGCGTCACTCCGGCCGGCGGCGCGGCGAGCGGCGGCAGCGTGCCGTGCGCCAGATCGAGGCGCAGGAAGCGGGCCGGCCGGCTCGCCCGGTAGCCGTGGCGCGCGGCGAACGCCCGGTCCCGCGGGGTGTCGAGCACCCACGAGTAGACGGCGACAGCGCCCTCCCCGGCGAGATACTCCTCCGCCGCCCGCACGATGAGCGAACCGGCTCCGAGCCCCGTGCGCCCGGGGTCGACATAGACGTTCACATAGCCCTGTCCCGGATCCGGGCTGTCGTACGCGATCCCCACCTGCGCGGTGCCGACGACCTCGCCGTCGGCCTCGGCGACCAGCGGCCGGTACCGGGCGTCCGGATGGGCGTGCGCCAGATCGAAGGCGACCGACTCGGCGGTGGCGAGCATGGCGGGCACTGCGGCGCGGCGAATCCGGGCGAACGCGGCCGCGTCCTCGGGCCGCAGGGCCCGGACGATCACAGTCATACGGCCGCACGCTACGCGCGGGGCGCGCCGGGGTGCCTCCCATTTTTCCCGGGTGCGGGACAATCGGCCCGTGACCTTGAAGATCGACATCGATGCTGGCGCGGCGACGGCGCCCTACGAACAGGTACGGGCCCAGATCGCCGGACAGGCCCTCTCCGGGACCCTGCCCGTCGGCTACAAACTGCCGACGGTGCGCGGGCTCGCCGAGACGCTCGGCCTGGCCGCCAACACGGTGGCCAAGGCGTATCGGGCGCTCGAGTCGGACGGCGTCATCGAGACGCGCGGCCGCAACGGCACCTTCGTCGCCGCCGCGGGTGACGCCTCGGCCCGGGAGGCCTCGGCGGCGGCCGCCGCGTTCGCGGAACGGGCCCACCGCCTCGGTCTCTCCGAGTCGCAGGCACTCGCCGCGGTACGGGACGCGCTGCGGGCGTTGTACGGGGACAAGGGGTGACCGCACGGCAGTTCCGGGCACCCAGGTCCTGAGCCCCTACAGGTACAGCCCCGCGTCCGCCGAATCGCGCTGGTCCGGGACCGACGCCGGGCTGGTGCCGCGGCGCAGCGCGTACAGCTCGGCGAGCGTCGCGCCGTCGCGGCCCACGCCCTCCTCGCTGCCGAGCCAGTCCACCGACTCGCGGTGGGTGAGGGGGCCCACCTCGATACGGGCCAGGCAGCGGCCGGGGCGCACGACCGCCGGGTGGAGACGCTCCAGGTCCTCGTTCGTCGTGACGCCGACCAGCACGTTCCGCCCCTGCCCGAGCAGGCCGTCCGTCAGGTTGAGCAGGCGTGAGAGCGCCTGCCCCGCCGTGTGCTTGGCCTCGCCGCGGATGAGCTCGTCGCAGTCCTCCAGGAGGAGGAGGCGCCAGCGGCCCTTCGCCGTGCCGTCGTCCTCGCCGATCGCGATGTCCATGAGATAGCCGACGTCGGAGAACAGCCGCTCCGGGTCCAGTACGCAGTCCACCTGGCACCAGTCCCGCCACGACCGGGCCAGCGTGCGCAGCGCGGACGTCTTGCCCGTGCCGGGCGGCCCGTGCAGCAGGAGCAGCCGGCCCGCGATGTCCTCCGGGGTCGTCTTCATCAGCTGGTCCATGGCCCCGGCCACCGGCGCCGTGTAGTTGTCCCGCACCTCGTCCCACGTACCGGCCGAGATCTGCCGCGTGGTGCGGTGCGGCCCGCGCCGGGGCGAGACGTACCAGAACCCCATCGTCACGTTCTCCGGCTGGGGTTCGGGTTCGTCGGCGGCGCCGTCCGTGGCCTGCCCGAGCACCTTCTCGGCGAGCTCCGCGGTGGTCGCCGTCACGGTGACGTCGGCGCCCCTGTTCCAGCGGGAGACGAGGACGGTCCAGCCGTCGCCCTCGGCGAGCATCGCGCTGCGGTCGTCGTCGCGCGCGGAGCGCAGGACCACCGCGTCGGGCGGCAGGAGCGTGGCCCCCGACCGCACCCGGTCGATGTTCGCCGCGTGCGAGTGCGGCTGCTCGCCCGTCGCGAAACGGCCGAGGAACAGCGCGTCGACGACGTCGGCCGGAGAGTCGCTGTCGTCGACGTTGAGCCGGATCGGCAGCGCGTCGTGTGGGTTCGCAGACATGCCGCCATGATCTGCCACGCACGGCGCTCCCGCACGGGATTTCCGCAGCGCGTCACACGCTTGCCCGCACGGCGGACCGCCCCCGTTCCCCGTTACCACCCTGTCGCAACGGAGTCTGTCCCTCCGCGAAGGACCGTAGATACTCTTGCCCTTGATGGGACGGCATGGGTGGAATTCGGGGGCAGGGTGGTGGCGGCTCACCGCTCTGCTCGGCGTGGGGGTGGCCGCTCTGGCCCTGGTGCTGACGGTGATCAGCACACTGCCGGACGACCGGGCCGACGACAGGGGCACCACGAGCGCCGGTGACAAGGTGCACGGCTCCCCGTCCGACCCGCCCGCGGGGCTGGGGCCGGCGGTCGGATGGGGCTTCACACACACCCAGTACAGCGCGGACGAGGGCGACGACGGCGCGACGCGGCGGGTCGAGGACATGCTCACCGGCCAGGGAGTTCCGCAGATCCAGCACATCATGGGCTGGGGCGCCGGGAACCCGGAGCCGGTCAAGGGCCGTTACGACTTCGACGAGATGGACCGCCGGATCGACTTCGTCAGGAAGTCGGGCGGCACCCCCGTCGTCACCCTGTGCTGCTCCCCGGACTGGATGAAGGGCGGCAAGGCGGGGGCCGGCAACACGGACTGGAGCCGGCAGTCCCTGGAGACCGCGCCCGACCGCGCGCACTTCAAGGACTTCGCCGCGCTCGCCGCGACGGTCGCCAGGCGCTACCCGGACGTGCGCCACTTCATCGTCTGGAACGAGTTCAAGGGCTTCTGGAACAACGGGAAGCAGCGCTGGGACTACGAGGGCTACACGGAGCTGTACAACCTCGTCTACAAGGCCCTCAAGAAGGTCGACAAGGACATCATGGTCGGCGGGCCCTACCTGGTGATGGACAGCGTCGACCCGCGCCGGACCGAGAACGCGTCGGCGGACGTGAAGGGGCCCTGGGGCAGCATGGACCAGCGTGTCCTCGACGCCTTCGACTACTGGAACAAGAACAAGGCGGGCGCCGACTTCGTCGTCGTCGACGGCTCCAGCTACACCGTCGACGACGAGTTGCTGCCCGACGCGTTCAAGGCCACCGACAAACTCACCGCCGTCGGCAGGTGGGTGGAGCGGCAGACCCATGGCCTGCCCCTGTGGTGGGCCGAGTACTACGTCGAGCCCGGCGACCGGAACGACGACCGCAAGGGCTGGAGCGAGCCGCACCGCGTCGCCGTCCAGGCGTCCGGCCTCGTCGCGATGGCCAAGGGAGGCGCGTCCTCCGGCTTCTACTGGAACCCGGAGGAGAAGACGGGCACGACGTGCGCCGGCTGCCTGTGGACGCCCACGCAGTCGGACGGCGGCGGTACGAAACTGCCCATGTACGACCTGATCTCCCGCTTCCACAAGGCGTTCCCGCCCGGCACCGAGTACAAGACGGTGCCGGTCGCCGCGGACGACGTGCCGAACGTGCGGGTGCTCGCCGACGACAGGACGGCCGTAGTGGTGAACACTCTGGACCGGAAGATCAGCGCGAAGGTCGACGGGAAGCGGTTCGAGATGGGTGCCTACGAAGTGAAGTGGCTCGAGCGGAAATAGTCCACCCGAGCCACCGACTGCTCTTGAGGCCCGCAGGGCCTACGCCATCGTCAGGAACCTCTGGAGGATGGACGCGAGCAGCACCGCCAGCAGCGGCAGCGAGAACCAGAAACTGCTCTGCAGCCGGCGCAGTTGCCGCACACCCGGCCGTACCGCCACCCGCACGATCTCGCGCGCCCCGAGCAGCAGGACCAGGGCGACGGCCGCGAGCCCGCCCACCACGGACCACGAGGTCCAGGTGATCTGCGGGCCGATCGGCCCCGGCGCGGCCTTCGGGACCTCACCGCTCGGCTGCTTGCGCAGCGTGTACATCGTGACGTCGTCGTTGACGAGGACCTTCGTCAGCTCCTGGCGGTCGTCGAGGTTGCGGAGGAGCCGCGTCTCCCAGGTCTTCGAGTAGCCGACGTCCATCTGCAGATAGACGACCTGACTCTTGTTGATCACGAGGTACGAGTTCGGGCCGGCGTCCTTGAGCGCCTTCACCAGGCTGGAGACGAGAACGGGGTCGACGGGGGCGAGGGTGGGAACGTACTGCACCTTCTCCATGTCACGCGTGCCCCACGGCATCGCGGGCGTGACGTTGTCGACGGTGTCGTTGCTCATCCACAAGAGGCGGACCGTCGGGTCGTCGTGCGCGTAGACGTAGTCCATCGCCGCGACCTCGCCCGGCCTGATCCGCTCGAACGGCTCGTTGCCCCAGCGCGCCACGAGGAACCCGCCCATCAGGATCAGGCCGGCCAGCAGCGCGGCGAGGGGCGCGAGGCTCACCCGGTCGCGGTCGCGTTCCTTCGCGGTGATCCCGGTGCGCGGGAACAGCGCGAGCCCGGCGAGCAGCGCGGCACCCGGCAGGGCGAACATGAAGACGCGCAGCGCCATCTCGCCGCCGTACGACTGCATGCCGAAGCCCAGGAACGGGACGAACGTGAGGACGAGGAGGGAGCGCTCCCGGTACGTGGCCTCGCGCCGCCGCCACCAGCCCCAGCACGCGAACGCCATCACGCCGCCGGCGAGCAGCACGCGCGCGTAGAGGACGAGTTTGTGGGCCGAACTGCCGCCCTGGATACGTCCGGAGACCGACGACGACACGTTGCCGCCGACGCCGCCGAGCCCTCCGAACAGCTCGTCGAAGTGGCCCGACCAGTAAGGCTCCGCGAGGAACGAGACCCAGACGGCGACCAGGACCGCGAACAGGATCGGCAGGCCGCGCAGCTCGCAGCGGCCCACGAGCACCAGGACCGCGAGGACCCCGAGCATCACGAACGGGGTGAGCTGGTGGGCCGGGACCGTCGCCGCGAACAGGCCGATCAGGACGAGCAGCAGCACCGCCCGCTGGCGCCGGTCGGTGGGTTCGACCTCCAGCTCGCCGGGCCGCCGCCTGGTCCACAGCACCCGCGGCGCCCGGAACCACACCAGCAGGATGGCGACGAAGGCCAGGTAGAGGAGGTAGGTGAAGCCCTGCGGGGAGAAGTAGTCCTGGCCGACCCAGCCACTGAGCACGAAGATCCACAGTCCGGTCCACCGGGCGCGCCAGCTCGCCCGCATCGAGCGCGTCAGCAGGAACATCGGTGCCAGGTAGAGCAGTTGCATGGCGAGCGGCCACCAGCGGATGACCTCCGTCATGTCCGTGACGCCGCACGCCTTGGCGACGAACGTCGCGGCGGCGAAGAACCCCGGCCAGCTCCAGCGCGCGTCCAGGTCGGGCACCGCCGAGCCGGTCCTGCCGATGTACTCCATGAAGCCCAGGTGCTGCCACGCCGTCGCGAACCGCGGCTCGGCCTCGATCACGGCGGGCAGGGCGTGCAGCGAGACGACCGTGGCGAGCAGCGTCAGCAACAGCAGCCATTTGTGCGGGCGTTCGAGCCACAGGAGGGACGCGAACACGCCGATCAGGAGCGCCGCGCCGAGCAGCGTCGTGGGCGGCAGCACCGAGATGAGCCCGAGCCCGCCCATCCCGTCGAGATCGCCGTCGCCCAGGCCGAGTACGGGTCCCCAGTACAGCCCGAGCGCGGCGACCAGCAGCAGCGCCAGGACGACGACGCGCGGGCTCGGCAGCGCGAGCCGGTCCCGCAGGGGCCGGGGGGTGGGCGCGGGTGTGGCAGGCAGGGCGAGAACTGCCTTGTCAAAGGCGCCTGACGTGTCAGAGGTACCGGCGACACCTGAGGTACCGGCGACACCTGAGGTACCGGCGACACCTGAGGTACCGGCGACCTCTGAGGTGCCGGCGACCTCTGAGGTGCCGGCGATGTCCGAGGTCTCAGAAGCCTCCGACGTGGCGGAAGTTTCGGATGAGGCAGGGGACGGGGCGGGGTCCGGCTCGGCGGGCGGTCTCGGCGCCGGTGGTGGTGGGGACTTCAGCGTCCAGGTCGGCCGGTTCCCCATGTCGACCTCCCCGCCCCCCGCCGCCGGCGCCCCGTGCGCGGGTGTCGCGGGCCCCGGCCGCACGTCGGGGCGCCGCTCCTGATGGTCCAGATTGAGCTGCACCGCGAGGTGCAGTGTGTCGGAGTCGAGCGTGCCGCGCAGCGCCTGCCCGGGGCCCTGCCACTTGACCCCCGGGGCCACGTCCGCGGTGCCGAGGTCGGCCAGGTCGCCGTCCGGGGCCGCCACGACGGCCGGCGCCGGGGGAGCGGTCCGCACGATGCGGTACAGCTTCGGGGCGGCGATCGCCATGATCACGGCCAGGCTGGAGATCTCCGCGACGCCCGCGCCCGTCAGGCCCATCCGGGGCAGGAGCAGCAGTGTCAGACCGAGGACCAGGACGCACAACAGGCCCTGCAGCCAGGCGAGTCCGGCCGTCCGGCTCTGCGCGCGCAGCACCGCGAAGTACGTCTCCATGACCACGCGCAGGGCCGCGCCGACCGCGAACCAGCGCAGCAGCGGCGTCGCCGCGTGCGCGTAGTCGTCGCCGAAGACGTGCAGGACCAGCGGCGCCGCGAGGAACAGCAGCCCGCAGATCGGCAGCATGATCCGCGCCATCCGGCGCAGCGCGGCCCGGGTGTTCGCCGCGAGCTGCGCGGGGTCGTGCGAGCCCTCCACCGTCAGTGAGGCGCCCATGTTGATGGCGAGCAGGTTGACGGTGCCGCCGATGGTGGTGGTGATGTAGAAGTACGCGTTGTCGGCGGAGCTGACCTGCGAGGCGATCAGGACCGGGACGAGATAGACGACGGCGAGCGAGAACAGGGAGCCCGTGTAGTCGCCCGCCAGGAAGCGGCCCACCTCGCGCAGCGTCGGCGGGTCCGTCCGGTGCGCCGTGAGCTCGACGTGCCGCGGCACCAGGCGCCGGAACACCAGCCAGCCCAGCGGGATCACGGACGTCGCGATGGCCACGACCCACGAGACGAAGACGCCGGTCGTGGGGATCGCCACGGCGAACGCGAGCAGCAGGCCCAGCTTGACCGTGGAGAAGACGGTGTTGCCGACCGGCACCCACAGCGCGCTGCGCAGCCCGGTCAGCACGCCGTCCTGGAGCGTGAGCACCGACCAGGCGACCACGGCGGCGACGAACCCGAGCCCGTTGACCGGGCCGTGCAGGAACCGGTACGACGGCCCCCAGACGTCCAGCGTCAGCAGGAAGACCAGCGCCGCGCACGCGACGGCGAGCGAACTCCCCGCGTACGTACGGAAGATGAAGCTGCCGGTGCGCCGCCCCGCGATCGGGATGAAGCGGGCCAGCGCCCCCGTCAGGGTCACCGCGGTCAGCCCCGCGAGGAACTTCATCGCCGCGATGGCCGCCGAGCCCTGGCCCACGGAGTCCGCCGAGTAGTAGCGGGCGGCGGCCAGCCAGAAGCCGACGCCTAGCACTCCGGAGATGCCGGTGTTGAGCATCAGGGCATAGGCATTGCGGAACAGCTGGTTCCCGCCCCCCGGCCTCATGCCGCCCTTGTTGCCCCTGCCGCTCTTGCCCATGCCGGGCAGCCGCAGCTTGCGGCCGGCCGGCCGCTGGGGCTCGGTCGTCGGTGTGGTCGTGGCGGCCTGGGCGGTGGTCGTGTCAGACACGGGTTCGGATTGCCTTCCGGCGGACCTGTCGGGCTCTGCGGACCAGGGCGTACCCCTTGGTGAGGGCACGGTCCCCGGCGAAGTTGCGGGCGATCGCACGGCCCTCCACGAGCCGCGCGAACTCCTCGATACCGGTGGCGCGGCGCACGGTGACGCGCTGGAGGGCGTACGGGCCCTGCCGCCGCCGGGCCAGGCCGTTGCCGACCGCCAGGGACTGGGCGAAGCCGGCCCCGCGCACGGCGGCCCGCACCCGTCGGCTGGAGTAGCCGTACGGATACGCGAACGACCGCGGCACCGAGCCGAGTTCGTCGGCGACGATCTCCTTGCAGCGCAGCAGCTCGAACCCGAGCGCGTCGTCGTCGAGCTGGTCGAGCTGCGGATGCGTGTGGCTGTGCCCGCCGATCTCCGTCCCGGCACCGGCGAGGGCGCGCACCTCGTCCCAGCCGAGCATCGTGTCGAGCCCGCCCCCGGTGTCGTACGCCCCGCGCAGCCAGCCCGTCGACACGAACAGCGTCGACGGGAAGCCGTGCTCGGCGAGGACGGGGAGCGCGTGGCGGTGCACGCCCTCGTAGCCGTCGTCGAAGGTGATGAGGACGGGCCGATCCGGCAGGGCGCGCCCCGGGGAGCGCCAGATCGCGGCGAGTTCGGCGGTCGTCAGGGGAGTGAGGCCGAGGTCGGCGACCGCCGCGAGCTGTTCGGCGAACGCCTCGGGCGTCACCGACAGCTCACGCGTCGCGTCGTTCGGCTCACGCGCCACCGAGTGGTACATGAGGATGGGCACTGGCGTGTTCATGACGGCCCTCCACTCCCCTCGGCGGCCCCGATCCCCACGACCGAGAACGTCGCGCCCGTCCTGCGCGCCCGGAGACTGCCGAGCGCGTACCCGCCGGCCGTCGTGAGGACGCCGACCACGATCGCCCCGGCCCGCCCCGCGCCCCCCGGCCGCGCCAGGAAGAAGTCCCGTACCCCGCGCGCCACTCCGGCCGGCAGGACCCGCGTGGCGTAGCGCCGCTCGGACTCGAGGCCCTTTTCCGCTCCCACGCTCTGCGTGACCAGCGCCTTGGAAAGCCCCTCGGCGTACGCCCGGGTGCGGAAGTAGGCGAAGCGCTCGCGGCCCGCGGGGACCCGGTGGTGGATCACCGCCCGGTCGTCGATCAGGAGCACCGCGTCCGGCCTGGCGCGGCTGAGCCGGATGCACAGCTCCGTCTCCTCGCAGCCGAGCGGCCGCTTGTCGCCGTCGCGGCCGATGCCCGTCGCGAAGCCGCCCGCCGCGTCGAACGCGGACCGCCGGAACGAGGCGTTCCCGCCGAGCACGTTGCGCACCCGGACCTTCCCGCGCGGCAGCCCCTTGTACGTACAGCCGACGACCCAGTCGAACTCCTCCGGGAACCACGCGGGGCGGCGGCCCGAGGCCCAGACGGGTTCCGTGCGGCCGCCCACCGCCATGACCAGGGGATCGTCGTACCCGGCGGCGAAGTGACGCAGCCAGTCCCGCTCCGCGACCGCGTCGTCGTCGAGGAACGCGATGATCCCGCCGCGCGAGAGCGCGATGCCCGTGTTGCGTCCCGCGGACAGGCCGCGGGGGCCCGCGTTGGCGAGCACACGGACGTCCTCGGACTGCTTGAACTCCTTGCCGAGACGCTCCAGGAGAGCCGGATGGTGGTCGACCACCAGCAGCGTCTCGAGCGCGGGCAGCGACTGCGCCCGCACCGAGGACACCGCGGCGAGGATGTCCTCCCAGCGGTCCTCGGTGTAGACGCAGATCACGACGGACACGCCGCCGTGCGGGGCGTTAGCGCTCAAGACACCTCTCCCCGGCCCGTGTTGAGCGTGGTCGCCTGCGTCCGGCGGCGACGCCGGGCGCGCCGGGTCGAGCGCTCCGCGAGGATCACCTTGAGGACCCGGAGCCCGTCCCGCACGGCCCGCAGGTTGCTCGCGCCATGGATCCGCAGATACTCGTGGCTCGGTATCTCCTGGACCTTGAGGCCGGCCTTGACGACCCGGATGTTCATCAGGGTCTCGACCTCGAAGCCGGTGCAGTCGAGGTCGATCTGGTCGAGGCAGTGCCTCCAGAACGCGTTGTAGCCGTAGCAGAGGTCGGTGTAGCGGGCGCCGAACTTCTTGTTGACGACCGTGCACAGCGCCCAGTTTCCGAGCTTGCGGATCGGCGTCATGTCGTCGGTGCCGCCGCCGTTGGCGAAGCGGGAGCCCTTGGCGAAGTCGGCGCCCGAGACCAGGGCGGAGACGTAGGAGACGATCTCCTGGCCGTCCGCGGAACCGTCCGCGTCGACCATCACGATGATGTCCCCGGTGCACGCCTCGAAGCCGGTGATCAGTGCGTCGCCCTTGCCCTTGCCGCGCTGCGGGACGACGACCACGTCGGGCCGCAGTTCGCGGGCGACTGCCACCGTGTTGTCGGTGGAATTCCCGTCGACGAGAACCACTTCGTGGATCCAGTCGGGAAGTGTCTTGAATACGTACGGAAGGTTTTCCGCCTCATTCATGGCCGGGATCACGACGCTCACCGGCGGCGCAATCGCGAGATGGGTCGAGATCGCCCTGTACTGGCTGGATATCGCAGGACGCACAAAAGAACTCATGAGTCTGGTCCCTCTCGTCCGGTGGTCTGTCCGGTTCGAAAGGGGGGTTCTCACTTACGGCCATGACAAATAGAGCTCTGTACAGGCCGGGTGAGCTGGCAAAATAGACCGATCGACTGAATCGGCCCCGCGGCACGCGACTCGGCTGAATTTCGGTCACCGAGCACGGCACCCCCCTACCGCGCCCCGCGCCCGACCATCGCGATCTCGAGCCCTCCCCCAGATCGCTATTGCGTCGATGGTCCGATGCGGGTGGATGTACGACGGTATTGATGCTTGAGACTGTAGGGCAAGGCCTGTATTCCAGGCCTCACCTTTCTGTTGTTTTGACCTTTACCTGGCTCTCGTCCTCAACTCCCCGAACGGATTTTCCCCACCCGTCTCAGGAGTTTGTCGGCCGGCTCGAAGAACTCGGGCCGGGACAGCACGGTGTTACGCAGCGCCCGGACCGGAGCGCGGCGCGCCCGGTGTCCGAGAGCGACCGGATGACGGCGCGTCACCCACCCCTCGTGCACGGTCAGTTCCCGTGTCTTGAGGGAGTCCTTGTATTCCTTCTGGCCGCGGCCGAGATCCAGATAGGCGATGCCGTCGGCGGCGGCCGCCTCGGCCATGCGCAGATGCAGGATCAGCCCGGGCGAGAACTTCGCGAACGCCGGGTCGTAGGCCGGGAACCAGCAGGCGAGCACGCGCTCCGAGCGGAGCCCGAAGTGGGCGGCGACCGGCCGCCCGCTCGCGTACAGGACCGACAGGACCCCGGCGAACGGCTCCGAAGAGGTGTGGAAGAGCTGCTGGGCGAGGCGGGTGATCCAGGCGTGCGCGAAGCGGTCGCTGCGGCCGGTCCTGCGGTACTGGGCCGACTTCCACTCCATCAGCGTCGCCAGGGCCCGCGGGTCGCGCTCGTCGTGCACGTAGCGCACCTCGCCGGCGTCCCGGCCCAGCTTGCGTTCCTTGGCCAGCGTCGTCCTGATGAACTTCGGCGACCGCTCGCGCAGTTGGCGCAGATACGTCTCGTACCCCTGGTCGACGTCCATGACCGGGGAAGGGAAGCTGCCGGAGGCCTCCGCCTCGAACGGCTCCTGGCCTCCCGCCAGGTGGTCGAACTCCCATACCGAGAGCCCGCAGGCCCGCAGCAGGTCGCGGGCGTTCCACTCGAAGCCGGGTCCGTGCACCAGGCCCTGACTGTCGGAGACGCCGAGGCCGACGGCTCTGCCGACGCCGCTCACGGATCTCTGGAACGGGAAGAACGCCGCGGGTTCGCCGTCCTCGCGGGCGACGGCGATCCGCACCCCACGCCGGCAGCGGCCCATCGCGAGGGTGAACTCGGGCGAGAGGAAAGGGTTCGCCAGCTCCGGCGTGCCGTGCAGATGCGCCTTGGACTGCATGGCGGTCCAGGCGGCCCGGTCGGCGGCGGTCAGCTCGCCGGGCCGGTGCAGGGTGATGTCCACGTCAGGAGTCCCGCCTTCCCGGTGCGCGGCCGGGCAGCCGTCGCGCGGGGACCATGGGTGCGAGGAGGCCGGCGACGCTGATCGCCGCGATCGTGACGATCCCGCCGGTCACCGACCAGCGGTGCGTGGCGATCATCGCCTCGGCCACGAGCAGGTCGAGCGCGAACGCTCCCGCGACGGCGGAGATCCAGCGGCCCCACGGATCGAGTCCGCGCAACGCCGAACCGATCGCGGCGCCCGGCGCCGCGATCAGGAAGAAGAGCGTCAACGGGCCGCGCAGCGGCGACGATATGTCCGCGAGCGCCAGTACCGCGCCCACCCCTGCGACGGCAGCGGCCACTCCTGCTATCAGGGGTGATACGTCCCTGCTACGTCCCCACTGCGCAGGTGACGGTGCTCTGTCTGATGACGGTGGCTTGATGCCGATGGTCTGCATTGGCGACTTTGCCCCCCGAAGCGCCGGATGCCGGGCTTCAATGTCGCGCAGTCCCGGGGCCTCAGTCAAGACGCGCAGAGAGTGCGCAGATGTCATACACACGTTCCCCGGAGACCTGGTGTGTCACGGGGGAAGTCGCGTTCACACGGGTGCAGTTGGGGCTGGCCGGTCTACGGGCGTAGCGCAAGGAAGTTGAGGGTATGTCATAGATCTGACATGTACCTGTAATCGAACGCCGGGCGAACTCTCGCGAGGCGTACGAGGAAAAGTTGACATGAACACTTCCCGTGAACTGTGGGGCGTGCTACCACAGTTGTGGCAGAGATCCTGCTAAAGGAGGTTTTCATGAGACGTTTCCGAATTACGGCGTACGTGACCTCAATCCTCTTTGCGGCCGGCGTCGCCCTCACCGGAGCGACAGCGGCCCAGGCATCCGAACAGGCAGCGGCCACGGGCTATGTGGCCCTCGGAGACTCCTACTCGTCCGGCGTGGGTGCCGGCAGCTACGACAGCTCCAGCGGCTCCTGCAAGCGCAGTACGAAGGCCTACCCCGCACTCTGGGCGGCCGCCCACTCACCCTCGAGCTTCAGCTTCACCGCCTGCTCGGGAGCTCGCACGGGTGACGTTCTCGCCGGACAGCTGGGCCCGCTCGGCCCCGGCACCGGCCTCGTCTCGCTGTCGATCGGCGGCAACGACGCGGGCTTCGCGGACGTCATGACCACCTGCGTCCTGCAGTCCGAGTCGACCTGTGTCGCCCGCGTCAACCAGGCCAAGGCGTACGTCCAGAACACCCTGCCCGGCCAGCTCGACTCGGTGTACTCCGCGATCACCGCGAGGGCACCGGCCGCCCATGTCGTCGTCCTGGGATACCCGCGCTTCTACCAGCTCAACGGCTCCTGCATCGCGGGCCTGACCGAGACCGAGCGCGCCGCGATCAACGGCGCGGCCGACCTGATCAACTCCACCACCGCCAAGCGGGCCGCCGACCACGGCTTCACGTTCGGCAACGTGACCTCGACCTTCACCGGTCACGAGATCTGCTCGGGCAGCGCCTGGCTGCACAGCGTCAACTGGCTGGACCCCGGCGAGTCCTACCACCCCACCGCGGCCGGCCAGTCCGGCGGCTACCTGCCCGTGTTCAGCGCGACCGCCTAGTACTTCGAGTACCGCCCCGCACGTCCGCTCACCTAGTACGACGATGACGGCGAAGGGGAGGTCCCGCCCGTAGGGGACTCCGTCTTGCACGTCACCGAGTACGCCACCCAGTTCGACGTGGCACGGACGGGGTCGCGCACCTCCACACTCACCTGGTTGTGGAGCGTGGCCCCGTCCGTGTAGCCCGTCTCGACATGATCGACCGACCTGGTCTTCGGGCCGCCGGACGTGAAGCTGAGCGTCTTCCACCCCGGGTCGCTCGACTCGCCGCTCTCCGTCACCCAGCGGTACTGGACGTCGACGGGCACGCGGCCCACCGTGAAAGTCGCCCTGAAGGCCGGAGCCTCACCTGCCGGCGGTGGGCAGGCACCGCTGTAACTCCCGCGCACCGCCGAGACGCTGACGCGTACGGACTGCGGCGGCGGCGTCGAGTGCTCGCCGCTGCCGCCCTTGCTGCCGGTGTCGTCCCCGCTGGGCGATCCCGCTCCGCCACCCTTCGAATCATCGTCCGACGGGCTGCGCGGGGCGCTGGAGGTGCTTCCGCCGGAACGTGCGCTGTCGTCCCCGGAGTTGCCGCTCCCGTCACCCCGGTTCATCAGCGCGTACGTGAGGCCGCCGAGCGCCAGGAGCAGCGCCACGACGCCGGCGAGCAGGACGGCGGCGGAGCGGCGGGGGCGTTCCGGATGCGGCGTGGCCGGATCCGGGGAGGGCGTCGCGCCGTGCCCCGAGGTGAATCCGGCAGGAACGGGGGTCGGCGGCGTTCTCTGCCACGACGTCTGCGTCGGCGTCGACTCCGGGGACGCCGGGACCGTACCCGCGCGGGGCGTGCCGCCCGCGCCCACCAGCCGCAGATCGCGCTCGGCGTCGGCCGCCGGCGTCCGCTCGGCCGGATCCTTGCGCAACAGCCCCTCGATGACGGGTGCCAGCGGGCCCGCGCGGTGGGCGGGCGGCAGCTCCTCGTCCACGACCGCCCGCAGCGTGTTCAGCGGCGTCTCCTGCCGGAACGGCGACTGCCCCTCGACGGCCGCGTACAGCAGGACCCCGAGCGACCACAGGTCGGACTCGGGGCCCGGTGTGCGACCCAACGCTCTTTCCGGAGCGAGGAATTCGGGCGAGCCGACCACCTCGCCGGTCATCGTGAGCGCCGAGCTGCCCTCGACCATGGCGATGCCGAAGTCCGTCAGGACGACGCGTCCGTCGTTCGCGATCAGTACGTTGCCCGGCTTCACGTCCCGGTGCAGGACGCCCGCCTCGTGCGCGGCGCGCAGCGCGGAGACCACCTCGGCCCCGATGTGCGCCGCGCGTCGCGGGGGCACCGGGCCCTCGGCGTCCAGGAGGTCGGACAGGGAGAGCCCGCGCACCAGTTCCATCACGATCCAGGGGCGCCCCTCCTCGGTCGCCACGTCGTACACGGTGACCACGTTCCGGTGCGAGATACGCGCCGCCGCCCAGGCCTCCCGCTCCAGGCGGGCGTACATCCGGTCGACCTCGCTCGTCGGGAGCCCGGCCGGGGCGCGCACCTCCTTGACGGCGACCTCGCGGCCCAGGACCTCGTCACGGGCGCGCCAGACGGTGCCCATGCCGCCCTCGCCCAGGGGGCTCAGCAGCCGGTAGCGCTCCGCGATCACACGCGCTTCGCCGGTCTCTCCACGGCCCGGATTCTCGCTCACGGGCGACCCCCATCCGTAGCGGTGCGATTCTCCACAAAGCTAGCCCAGTGTCCGTGACATCGCCCACGTTCCGGACGTGACCGTTCCTGCCCGCCATGTCCAACTCGCCCTGGAATCAGTTGTATTCGGTGAGTAATCGTCAACCTCCTTATAGGGGAGGTGAATCCTGCGACCGGGATACACGAGTGTCGCGGCGGGGCGATAGGGTTAACCTGCCCGGGCCGGGTGCCCTCGTACGGGTGGGGAGTGACATGGAACAGATAACAGTGCGCAGCAGGCCACGTGTGCCTGCGATCACCTGCGGGAGCAGCGCGACCAGCTCGCGACTCGACCGCCATCTCTCGGTGCTCGGCGGCCCTGCCGTCCCGCAGCGCGAGGCGGCCGAGGCGACGTCGCTGATGCGTGAGCTCACCTCGCGTGACGTCGCGCACGAGCGCAGCAGCAGGGGCGCGCGAGTGAGCCGGGTCTCGCTCTTCGCGCCACTGCGGCGACTGCGCCGCTCGCTGTTCGGCGGCCGCCGCTGACAGGCGGTCATCACCGGCACAGCCCGGTCCCGCGCTCAGGCGGCCATGCCCAACCGGCACGGCGCCGCGATCTCCGCGACCGTCATCCCCACGGCACGCGGCGTCATTCAGGTGTGTTCGCCTGACGCGGGACAGAAGTCTCCTGCCGCCCCGGCACCGCTCTCCCCATCGGACCGCCCGGCACTGAAACGGCGCTGACGCGCGCCACCACGGCATGTGAGACGCACCCTTCCCACTCCCGGTGCGCCGCCCGCATCCCTGGCACCCCTGCGCCGCCGTACATCTCCTTTCACTCCCGACGCGTGCCCTCCGCACGGTCGGTTTTTCGTCGTTCCGGGGCCTGTTGACGCCCCCCGCGGGCATCGCCGCGTGCAGTCATCCATGTCCGGTGCGTAACAGCTTTGTCATGCACGGATGTTGACGGGGCAATGTTCCGGGGCCAATGTTGCGCCTGATCCTGATCGTTTGGCCTGTACACGGAAACCTCACCCCCGGAGGTACGCGCGTGTGTGACCTGCACGACCAGCACGAGCACGAACACGAGCACGGGACGACCCGGACCGCCGCCGGCCCGCAGCTCAGCAGGCGCCGCATCATGCAACTGCTCGGCGCGGCCGGAGTGACCGCCGCCATGACCGCCGAGGCCGACCCGGCGATGGCCGCGGCCGCCGACTCCATCGTCGAGGAGGCCGGTGCGTACAAGGCGCCCGAGGGCCTCGCCGAGGACAGTGCGGCCAAGTCCTCCGCCCTCGGGTGGATCACCTCCAACTCCTCCCGCATCACGGGCCTGAACGAGGAGATCTGGGAGAACGCGGAGCTGTCGCTGCGCGAGTGGAACTCCTCGGTCGCCGAAGCCGGGTTCCTCGAAAAGGCGGGATTCGACGTCCAGTTCGGGACGGCCGGCTTCCCGACGGCGTTCACGGCGACCTTCTCGTACGGCAGCGGTGGCCCGGTCCTCGGCTTCAGCGGCGAGTACGACGCGCTGCCCGGGCTCTCCCAGAACAAGGGTGTCGGCCACCACGATCCGCGCGAGTACATCCACGACCCCTTCTCCCCGAGCTACGGGCCCGGCCACGGCTGCGGGCACAGCGCCCTCGGCACCGCGGCGGCGGCAGCCGCGGCCGCGGTCGCGCAGGCGGCGAAGAAGCACAAGCTGCCGGTCACGGTGAAGTTCTTCGGCTCCACGGCCGAGGAGGCGCTGATCGGGAAGACGTACGCGGTCAGCAGGGGCGTGTACGACGGGCTCGACGCGTTCCTCGACTGGCACCCCTCCACCGCCAACGCCACCGGCTGGGGCACCAGCAACGCCATGACCGCCGTGACCTTCACGTTCCTCGGGGTCGCGGGCCACGGCGGCACTCCGCTGGGCAACAAGTCGGCGCTGGACGCCGCCGTGATGATGGCCACGATGTCGGAGTTCCTGCGCGAGGAGAACATGGCGCCGGCCGCGCGCCTGCACTGGGTCATCAACAACGGCGGCGACATCCCGAACGTGACCCCCGAGATCGCCGAGATCTCCTACTACGTGCGCGAGGGCAGCCCGGCCCGCGTCCAGGTGCTGCTGGACAAGGTGATCGCGATCTCCGAGGCCGCGGCCAAGGCCTCGCAGACGAAGGTGCAGCACCGCATCACCTCCGCCTGCTGGAACCAGCTGCCCAACAAGGCGGCCGCGGAACTGCTGTACGACAACATGCGGCAGATCGGCCCGCCCGCGTTCACCGCCGAGGCGCACCGGCTGGCGAAGGACCTGCAGAAGTCCCTGGGGCTTCCGGAGGTCGGCATGCACGACAAGGTCGCCGAACTGACCCCGCCGAACCCCGTTTTCCTGGGCGGCGGTTCGACGGACGTCGCCGACATCAGCTGGAACGTGCCGACCGTGTCGATGGGTGCTGCGCTCGCGCCGATCGGCGGCAAGTTCCACACCTGGTCCACCGCGGCGTGCGCCGCCGCGGCGCCCGGTCAGGCCGCGGTGATCGCGGCCGCGAAGTACCTGGCGGCGACGGCGGTCGACCTGATCACGCAGCCCGAGCGGCTCAAGGCGCTCAAGGACGAGTTCAAGGAGCGCACCAAGGGCATCGAGTGGAAGACGGCCCTGCCGGA
Source organism: Streptomyces sp. NBC_00569 (assembly GCF_036345255.1). Classification (NCBI taxonomy): domain Bacteria; kingdom Bacillati; phylum Actinomycetota; class Actinomycetes; order Kitasatosporales; family Streptomycetaceae; genus Streptomyces; species Streptomyces sp. NBC_00569. Next base: position 7,604,843 of record NZ_CP107783.1, read on the forward strand.
CGGCTATGAGCCGCCCATGTACGAGCCCCCGCAGTGGTTCCTGGCGAAGACGGGCCAGAAGTGGCCCCCGAAGAACATCACCTGGCCGCCCCAGAGGGTCGTCTCGAAGGAGAAGTTCTCCTCCCTGGGACCCGAGCTCGCTCCGCAGAAGTAGACCGGCCCGCAGGTCGCTCAGCGCCCGCCGGTCGTGTACCGGCGGACGCCGAGCGGCACGCACACCGCGAGCAGCACGGCGCACCAGGCGAGCGAGCCGGCCACCGGGTGCGCCACCGGCCACGAGGAGCCGCCGGGCACGGGGGCGTTGCCGAACAGGTCGCGTGCGGCCGTGGCGACCGCGCTGATCGGGTTCCACTCGGCGAGGACGCGCACCCAGCCGGGGAAGCCCGCCGTAGGGATGTACGCGTTCGACAGCAGGGGCAGCATGAACGTCGCGCCGCCGAGCTGGCCCGCCGCCTCCTCGCTGTGCGAGAGAAGCCCGAGCAGGATGCCGACCCACGTCGTGGCGAAGCGGAACAGCAGCAACAGGCCGAAGGCGCCCGCCGCTTCGAGCGCGCCGCCCTCGATGCGCCAGCCCATCGCGAGCCCGACGAGGAGCAGCGGCACGAGACCGGCCGCCGTCGTCACGATGTCGGCCGCCGCCTGCCCGAGCGGGACGGCCGCGCGGGTCATCGGCAGCGTACGGAAGCGGTCCATCACGCCCCGGTGCGAGTCCTGGGCCGCCGTGAACATCCCGGTCATGATCCCGTTCGCGGCGGTCGCGACGAGCATGCCCGGCACCAGGAAGGCGCGGTAGTCCGCGCCGGGCATCGCCAGGGCGCTGCCGAAGACGTATCCGAAGAAGAGCAGGAAGACGATCGGCATCGTCTGCGTCATCACGAGGATCGCGGGCGCGTGCCGGATCCGCTGGAGGTGCCGGCCGAGCATCGCCGTGCCGTCGTACAGGAGCGCGGTGGTCATCAGGTCGCCTCCGAGGGGGAGTTGGGGGTGGCAAGCGGTGCGGTCATGCGACGAGCTCCCGGCCGCCGGTGAGGCGCAGGAAGGCCTCGTCGAGGGTCGGCGGGCGCAGGGTCGCGTCGACGATCGGGACGCCCGACGCGTCCAGTTCGCGGACGATGCGGGGGAGGGTCAGGGCCTGGTCGAGGGTGACGACGCCGACCGCCCTGCGGTCCGGGTCGAGGGTGGGCTCGGCGCCGGTGAGCTGGTCGAGGACGACGGCGGCGGCGTGCAGGGCCGCGTCCTCGGCGACCACCACCTCCGCGTAACTGCCGGTCTGCGCCTTGAGTTCGGCGGGGGTTCCGCGGTGGGCGGCGCGTCCCCCGTCGATCAGGACCACGGAGTCGGCGAGCTGATCGGCCTCCTCCAGATACTGCGTGGTGAGCAGCACGGTCGTGCCCCGGCCGGTCAGCTCGCGGACCGCGTCCCAGATGGCGCTCCTGCTGTGCGGGTCGAGGCCGGTCGTGGGCTCGTCGAGGAAGAGCACGGCGGGCCGCGTGAGCAGGCTCGCCGCGAGGTCGAGGCGGCGGCGCATGCCGCCGGAGTACGTACGGGCCGTGCGGTCGGCCGCCGCGGTGAGGCCGAAGCGGTCGAGCAGTTCGTCGGCGCGGCTCCTCGGCAGCCGCAGGAGGCGGGCGAACAGGCGCAGGTTCTCGCGCCCGGTGAGGTCGCCGTCGACCGACGCGTACTGCCCGGTGACGCCGATCCGGCGGCGTACGGCCGGCGCCTCGGTCAGGACGTCGTGGCCCGCGACACGCGCGGACCCCGCGTCGGGCCGCAGCAGGGTGGTGAGCACCCGGATGGCTGTCGTCTTGCCCGCGCCGTTCGGCCCGAGCAGCCCGCAGACCGTGCCCTCCTCGACGGCGAGATCGAGGCCCCGCAGGGCGTGGACCATCTGGTCCCCGGAGCCGTAACGCTTCTCCAGACCTTCACTAAGTACGGCGTACGTAGAAGTCATGGGGCCACCGTAGCGCACTACGTACGGTGTACGTAACTACGATGGTGGGCGAGGTGATGATCGATGACGGGCCGAGCGGCCGAACCGGAAGTGATCTGGGCGCGCCCCGAGCGCGCGGGACGTGGCCCGAAACCCGCATACAGCAGGGGCGACATCGCGGCCGCCGCCGTGCGCGTCGCGGACGCGGACGGGATCGACGCCGTCTCGATGCGGCGGATCGCCGGCGAACTGGGCCTGGGCACGATGTCGCTCTACAACTACGTGCCGAGGAAGGACGACCTCTACGAGCTGATGGTCGACGCGGTGAGCGCCGAGTACGACCTGACCGAGCCGACCGGCGACTGGCGCGCCGACCTGCTCGCCCTCGCCCGGCAGGCCCGCGCCCTGATGATCCGGCACCCGTGGATGCCCCGGCTCATGTCACCCGTCTACGGCTTCAGCCCCAACGCGCTGCGGTACCTGGAGTACTGCATGACCTGCCTCGAACCGGTCGACCTGCCGGCCGGGACGAAGATGGAACTCGTCGCGTCCCTCACCGGCGTCGTGACCTTCTACGTCGCCAACGAGATCGCCTCCGCCGAGCGGACCCGTTCGCTGCCCTGGTCGCAGGAGCAGGAGTTCGCCGCGCGGACCGCCTACCTCGTCAGCCGGATCGCGACCGGCGACTATCCGCACCTGGCCGCCGCGTTCGCCCAGAGCACCGGGCCCGTCGACATGGAAGCGGCCTTCGAGCGGGCCCTCGGGCGCACCCTCGACGGGTTCGTGCCCTCCTGACTCCGGCAGGAGCACCGGGCCTCAGAGCAGCGCGAACTGGCCGCCCGGGCCCTCCTCGTGATGGTCGAGGACCGAAGCCGGCCTGAGCGCGGCCGGCGCCGGCGGCAGGACGCGCGCCCCGACCAGGTCCGCCGCCGTGATGAGCGAACCGAAGTCCGCCATCAACTCCTCCTGCTGCGACCGCAGTTCGGCCAGCAGCGCGAGTACCGTGACGATCTCCAGCAGCTCCGACGTCCACGACTGCGGCCAGGTGCCGGGGCGGATCCCGTCCAGCGTCCCCGGCTCGGCGGCCACGGTCCTGCGCGCGAACCACTGCTCGATCACCCGCACCCCGCTCACCTGGAAGTCCCAGGCCTCGGCGGGGACCGGGGAGATACGGCCGTCGCCGACGAGCAGGGCCTCCTCCTCGCGGTCGTAGAGCAGCTCGGTGGGGCGGTCCGGGAGCGGGGCGCGCACGTACGGGCGGCGGCCCCCGGGGAGTCTGGGACGGTCGCCCTCGCCGCCGCGGCGCAGCAGCCACAGGATCCGCTCGCCGAGCGCCGTGCCCGAGGCCCACACTCCCGCGTCGTCCGTGAGCGGGACCCGCGGGCCCCGCGGGGAGGGCCGCGCCACGGCGAGGGTCCAGGCGAGCAGGTCGCGCGCCCCGACCTCGTGCCCCAACCGGCCGGAGAGCTCGGTCAGCAGGCCGGGCGTCACATTCGGTTCGCGCCCTTCGGGACGCCGGTACAGCGGGCGGATGCGGCCGGGGCGTCCCGCGGGGGAGCGGCCCTCGGGCAGGATCGCGCAGGCGAGCACCGCGGGCCCGCCCGCCCCGGGCACGAACCCCTGCTCGACGAGGAACAGCTGGCTCCCGTCCGCCACCCGCCACAGCTCCGGACGGGCCGCGTCGATCAGCCGGTGGTCCGGTATCAGCCACTGCTCGTCGAAGGGCGCGTGCAGCACCCGGACGGGTTCGGGGCAGGGACCCTCGGCGTGGGTCAGGTCGTCCGTCGGGGTGCGCCGGCCGGGAAGCTGGGCGACGGCCGTACGCAGGGTGCGCGCCCGGCTCGGTTCCAGCAGCGACTCGCGCTCCGCCGCCCCGGCCTTCACGAACGCGGACCAACGGGCCTTCAGGGAAGCCGGGTCCGGCGCCAGCGGCCAGGCGCGGCCCAGGCGCAGGGGCGCGACGGACCACGGCATGAGGTCCGCGAGCAGCGGCGCGTCAACAAGGCTTTCGAGGCTGTCGGGCGTCACGCCCGGCATCGTACGACGCGCTCAGTGCGCGTCGAGAGTGACCGTGAAGGAGAACCGGTCGCCGCGGTAGTGGATGACGGCGACGTCCAGCGGCCGGCCGTCCTCGTCGTAGGTGATGCCCGTGTAGTGCAGGATCGGGCTGAGCAGCGGCACTTGGAGCAGTCTGGCCGTCTCCGGGTCCGCGAGCCGGGCCTCGACGGTGTCGGTGATCCGGCTGATGCGCACGCCGACGATGTCGCGCAGGACCTTCGTCATCGGCCAGCGCACCAGGTCGCCCAGATCGACACGGTCGGCGAGGTCGGCCCTGATGTAGTTGCGGGCGTGGTTCGTCGGCTCGCCGGTCTTCTCGTCGCAGCGCAGCCGGTGGTACGTGGCCACGGTCTCGGCCTGCGGAAAGTACTCGGCGACCGTGCCGGGAACCGGAACCGTGCCGTGATCCAGCAGTTCGGTCGTCATGCCGGACTGCTGGGCCACGATGGCGTCGACCGAGCCGAGCAGGCGCACGGGCGCTCCCCGCCGCGCGGCCGGCTCGATGAAGGTGCCGCGCCTGCGGTGCCGCGTGATGAGCCCCTCGTCCTCCAGCTCCTTGAGTGCCTGCCGCATGGTCAGGACGCTCACCCCGTAATGCCCCGCGAGCTGTTCCTCGGTGGGCAGGCGCAGCGGGTCGTCGGGGGAGCGCCCCAGTATGGAGGCGCGCAAGGACTGCGACACCTGATACCAGAGCGGCAGCTTGCGGTTCAGGACGATCGAGTCCGGCGCGAAAGAGGTCACGGGCTATCCGTATCGGTCGGGCGCGTTCAGTGCAACGGCTCAGTGCGACGGCCTGAAGTGCCGTTCGAGGCCGCTCCACACGTCGTCGTAGCCCCGCTGGAGGTGATCGGCCTGCGCCGCCTGGGCGGTCGCGGTCACCGGCCACCGGGTCTCGAACATGAAGGCGAGTCCGTCGTCGACCTTCTGCGGCCTGAGCTCGGCCGCCGACGCCTTGTCGAACGTCTCACGGTCCGGGCCGTGCGCCGACATCATGTTGTGCAGCGAACCACCGCCCGGAACGAAGCCTTCGGCCTTGGCGTCGTACGCGCCCTCGATCAGGCCCATGTACTCGCTCATCACGTTCCGGTGGAAGTACGGCGGCCGGAACGTGTCCTCGCCGACCAGCCAGCGCGGCGCGAACACCACGAAGTCCACGCCCGCGAGCCCGGGAGTGTCGCTCGGCGAGGTGAGGACCGTGAAGATCGACGGATCCGGGTGGTCGTAGCTGACCGACCCGATGACATTGAAACGGCGCAGGTCGTAGACGTACGGGACATGGCTGCCGTGCCAGGCGACGACATCGAGCGGCGAGTGGTCGTATGTGGCGCGCCAGAGGTTTCCGCAGAACTTGTTCACCACCTCCACCGGCCCCTCGGTGTCCTCGTACGCGGCGACGGGGACCATGAAGTCCCGGGCGTTCGCCAGGCCGTTGGCGCCGATCGGGCCCAGGTCGGGCAGCCGGAAGGGGGAGCCGTAGTTCTCGCAGACGTAGCCGCGGGCATCGCCGTCGAGGAGCTCGACGCGGAAACGGACCCCGCGCGGGATCAGCGCGACGTGGCCGGGGTCCACGTGCAGCAGGCCGAACTCGGTGCGCAGCAGCAGGCCGCCGCGCTCGGGGACGATCAGGAGCTCGCCGTCCGCGTCGCTGAACACCCGGTCCGTCATGGAGGAGTTGGCGTGGTAGAGGTGCACGGCCATACCGGTGCGCTGGGTCGCGTCGCCGTTCCCGCCGAGCGTCCACAGGCCCGCCAGGAAGTCCGTGCCGGGGGCCGGCTCGGGCAGCGGGTTCCAGCGCAGCCGGTTCGGATCGGGGACGGACTCGGTGAAGGGGGCACTGCGCAGCGCGCCGTTGTCCGTCCGTACGAACGCCGGGTGCGCGGCCGACGGGCGGATCCGGTACAGCCACGAACGCCGGTTGTGCGCCCTCGGCTCGGTGAACGCGGAGCCGCTCAGCTGCTCCGCGTACAGACCGAGCGGGGCCCGCTGCGGCGAGTTGCGTCCGTGGGGCAGAGCGCCGGGCACCGCCTCCGAGCTGTGCTCGTTGCCGAAGCCCGAGAGGTAGGCAAGCCCCTCGGCGGTCTTCCTCGCGTCACGCATGTCGCTCCCTCGTCCATGATTCCTATGCTCTACCGTAGGATTCCCTTTTTCCTCGCGCAAGAGCACCCCGCGAAGCTGAACAGTCCTCTACTCTCCGGGTCATGCCGTGGACGCCGCCCGTGGAACCCGTGACCAACTCCACGTCCCTGCGCCGCGCGCCCGTCCAGCAGCGCAGCGCCGAACGCCTGAGCCGGATACTCGACGCCTGCGCGCAACTGCTCGACGAAGGCGGCTACGAGGAACTCAGCACCCGGGCCGTGGCGGTCCGCGCCGGGGTGCCCATCGGCTCCGTCTACCGCTTCTTCGGCAACAAACGCGCCCTCGTCGACGCCCTCGCCGAACGCAATCTCCAGCGCTACGCCGAGCGCGTCGCCGGGCGCCTCGCGGGGGTCCCGGCGACCGACTGGCGCGGCGCGATGGACGCCGTCCTCGACGAGTACCTCGCCATGAAGCGCACCGCTCCCGGCTTCTCCCTCGTCGACTTCGGCAACCAGATCCCCGTCGGCGCCGACGCCGGCCCCAACCACCGCCTCACCGACCGCCTCACCGAGCTGCTCGCCGTCCACCTCGACCGCACGCCCGACGACACGCTGCGGCGCGCGTTCCTGATCGCCGTCGAATCAGCGGACGCCCTGGTCCGGCTCGCGTTCCGGCTCGACCCGACGGGCGACGAGAACGTCATCGCGGAGACACGGGAGCTCCTGCGGGTGTATTTGGCGCGGGTGCTGGACTGATCCGGGGGCCCGGCCGGGGCGGGTACGCGGAGTGCCACATGTCCTCACCGTCGGCCCCGATCGTCGCCCAACCCCGTGACCTGGAGTTTTGCGCTTATTGCTCGCACGTCAACATCTTGTTAACGCTGATGTGCGCGCCCTAACGTCTCGCTGACCGCAAGGCCCCGGTGGAAGTTCAAGGGCGAACGTTAGGTATCCACATGTTGACCATCCTCGGCTTCGGCATGATTGCCACCTTCCTGGTGTTGATCATGATGAAGAAGGTGTCGCCGATCGCGGCGCTCGTGCTCATCCCCGCTCTCTTCTGCGTCTTCGTGGGCAAGGGAGCCAAGCTCGGCGACTACGTCGTCGCGGGCATCGGCGATCTCGCGCCCACCGCGGCGATGCTGATGTTCGCCATCGTCTACTTCGGGCTGATGATCGACGTCGGCCTCTTCGATCCGGTCGTGCGCGGCATCCTGAAGTTCGCGAAGGCCGACCCGGTCCGCATCGTCGTCGGCACCGCCGTGCTCGCGGCGATCGTGTCCCTCGACGGCGACGGCTCCACCACGTTCATGATCACCGTCTCGGCGATGTACCCGCTGTACAAGCGCCTCAAGATGAGCCTGATCGTGATGACCGGTGTCGCCGCGACCGCCAACGGCGTCATGAACACGCTGCCCTGGGGCGGCCCCACCGCCCGTGCCGCGACCGCGCTGAAGCTCGACGCCAGCGACATCTTCGTGCCGATGATCCCGGCGCTCGCCGTCGGTCTGCTCTTCGTCTTCGCTCTCGCCTACGTGCTGGGCCGCCGCGAGCGCAAGCGCCTCGGCTACCTGTCCCTCGACGAGGTCACCGAGACCGTCACCGAGACGTCCGACGAGAAGGTGCTCGTCGGTGCGGGGGCCTCCGGCGGCAAGGCTTCCGGCTCCGGGACCGGTTCCGGAGCCGGCAAGAAGGCCTCTGGTGGAGCCGGTACGGGTTCCGGGTCCGCCGCGCCCTCGTACGAGAACGAGGACGGCGAGACCTTCGCGGCTCTCGACCCGAACCGTGCCACCCTGCGCCCCAAGCTCTACTGGTTCAACGCGCTCATGACGGTGACGCTGCTCACCGCGATGATCATGGAGTGGCTGCCGATCCCGGTCCTGTTCATCCTGGGCGCCGCGCTCGCCCTCACGGTGAACTTCCCGCACATGCCCGACCAGAGGGCCCGCATCGCCGCCCACGCCGAGAACGTCCTGAACGTCTCCGGCATGGTCTTCGCCGCCGCTGTCTTCACCGGCGTCCTCCAGGGCACCGGCATGGTCGACCACATGGCCAAGTGGGTCGTCGGCGGCATCCCCGACTGGATGGGCCCGCACATGGCGCTCGTCACCGGCGTCCTGTCGATCCCGTTCACGTACTTCATGTCGAACGACGGCTTCTACTTCGGCATCCTGCCCGTCCTCGCCGAGGCCGGGAACGCGCACGGCGTCTCCACCCTGGAGGTCGCCCGCGCCTCCCTCATCGGCCAGCCGCTGCACATGTCGAGCCCGCTCGTCCCCGCCGTGTTCGTCCTCGTCGGCATGGCCAAGGTCGAGTTCGGCGACCACACGAAGTTCACGGTCAAATGGGCCGCGCTCACCGCGCTGGTGATCCTCGGCGCCGGATTCCTCTTCGGGATCCTCTGACCTCGATGAGTCTCACTACAGAGCCCGGCAGGAGAGGCTGGCTGCTCCGCCTCGTCATCGCCTTCAGCTTCGCGCAGGGGGCGGTGTCGATGGCGCGGCCCGCCGTCTCCTACCGGGCTCTCGCGCTCGGTGCGGACGAGCGCGCGATCGGTGTGATCGCGGGCGTGTACGCGCTCCTTCCGCTGTTCGCGGCCGTACCGCTCGGCCGCCGCACCGACCACGGCCGCTGCGCGCCCCTGTTGCCCGTCGGCGTCGTCCTCATCGCCGGCGGCTGCGCGCTCAGCGGCACCGCCGACTCCCTCGCCGCGATGGCCACGTGGAGCGGGGTGATGGGGCTCGGTCATCTGTCGTTCGTGATCGGCGCGCAGTCGATCGTCGCCCGCCAGTCCGCTCCGGCCGAACAGGACCGCAACTTCGGTCACTTCACGATCGGCGCGTCCCTCGGCCAGCTCGTCGGGCCGATCGTCGCGGGCGCGCTCATCGGCGGGCCCGATCTGGGGGCCACGAGCGCGCTCGCGCTGCTCGTCGCGGCCGCCGTCGCCGCGGTGTCCTTCACCTCGCTGTGGCGCATCGAGCACCCTCGTACGACGACGGGTGCGGCCGCGTCCTCCGGGCCACGTGTGCCGGTCGGCCGGATCCTGCGCACCAGGGGTGTGCCCGGCGGCATCTTCATCTCGCTCGCCGTGCTGTCGGCCACGGACATCCTTACGGCGTATCTGCCGGTCGTCGGCGAGCACCGGGGGATCGCGCCGTCCGTCGTCGGTCTGCTGCTGAGCCTGCGGGCGGGCGCCACGATTGCCTGCCGGCTGGTCATGACGCCGATGCTGCGTGTCCTGGGACGGGCGGCACTTCTCGCCACCACCTGTCTGGTCGCCGGGGTCATGTGCGCGGGGATCGCGCTGCCTGTGCCGGTGTGGGCGCTCGCGCTGATGCTTGCCGTTCTCGGGTTCTGCCTGGGTGTCGGGCAGCCGCTGTCCATGACGACGGTCGTTCAGGCGGCGCCTGATGATGCCCGGTCCACGGCGCTCGCGCTGCGGCTCACCGGTAACCGGCTGGGGCAGGTGGCGGCGCCGGCCGCCGCCGGGCTCGTGGCGGGGGTTGCAGGTGTCGCGGCGCCGTTCTTGATGCTGGGCGTACTTCTTGTGGGGGCGGCGGGGGTTGGGATGCGGAGCGGGGGTGGGGGGTCCTCCGGGCGGGGTCTCTTCCCCAAGCCCGCCCCTTCCCGAACCGGGACTCCGCCCCGGACCCCGCTCCTCAAACGCCGGAGGGGCTGAAAGGGTGGGGCGGCGGAGAGTTGAAGGCGGGGCTGGTTGATGGGGGCTGGTGCGGCCTGGCGTGCGGCCTGGCCCGCCCTTCCCGAACCGGGGCTCCGCCCCGGACCCCGCTCCTCAAACGCCGGAGGGGCTGAAAGGGCCTAGCTCAGCGCGGCCTGGGCCCGGGCGAATATGGCCCTGGCCTCCGCCTCCGCCAGGCGTTCGCCTGCCTGTTGGGCTCGGGTCGCTTCGGCCTCGGCGAGCGTTGCCGCCTGGGCGGGGCGGCCTGCCTCCAGGTGGGCCCAGGCCGGGAGGTGGCCCGCGTCCGTCGTGCCCGCCAGCAGTGCCAGCGCCTCCTCGGGACGGCCCCGGCGCACACCCAACTCGGCCCGGGCCAGCCGTACTTCCTGCTGGGCCTGCCGGTCGCCCTGCGCGTCGGCGGTCCGGCCCGCGCGGTCCAGGAGGGCGGCGCAGGACTCCGCGTCACCCGACCTCATCCGTACCCGTGCGAGCGCGGCCAGCGCATACGGCGCGCACCAGCCCGTGTGCGGCTCCGACTCGCGTACCGCGTCCTGCGCGAGGTCGTGCGCCGCGTCGTACTCCTCCAGGAGCAGTTGGAGTTCGGCGAGATTGGCCCGCTCGAAGGCCGCCGCCGTCGGGTCGCCTGAGCGCTCGGCCAGCGCGAGGGCACGCTCGCCCGTCGTCACGGCCTCCCGCAGCCGCCCCGACCGGCGCGCGTGCTCCCGCAGGACGGACAGGACCGAGCCGAGCAACTGCGGATCCCCGTACGCCTCCGCGTGCGGCAGCGCACGGTCCGCGACGGGCCTCGCCTGCGCGAAGCGCCCGGCGAGGGCCAGCGACGTGGCCTGCGTGGCGAGCGAACGCGCGAGCAGGCCGCGCTGTTCGGGACCCGTCACGCGCAGCGCCGCCGCGTGCGCCGCTTCTCCCGCGGTGACGGCCTCCGGGTAGCGCCCGGTGACGAAGTACAGGATCGAGCGGGCGAGATGGTGCGCGGTGGCCGCCTCGAGCGCCGTTCCCGCGGCGGGCGGCGCCGCGTCGAGGAGGGCGAGCCCCTCCTCCGTGGAGCGGGTCTTCGCGAGGACCTCGGCGAGCCGGGCCGAGGCCAGGACGCGCCCGTCCGCGTCGCCGCGGCGCGCCAGGTCGTCGAGGGCCTCGCGCAGCACCCGTGCCGCGTCCTCGTACCGCGCCATGCGGCGCAGCACGGCCGCCCGGTCGATCCTGGCTCGCGCCGACTCGGCGGCGAACGCGTCGAGGCGGTCGGTGAGCTGGGCGTAGTAATGGTCCGCGGTGTCGTTCGCGCATAGGGCGGCGGCCCGCTCGGCGGCCTGCCGGAGATAGCCGGTGGCGCGCGGGTCGTCGGCGCGGGTCAGATGCGCGGCGAGCGTGTCCACGGCGTCGGGCCTGCGCCGCAGCACGGCCTCCGCGTACGCCGAGTGGAGGAGGCGGCGGCGGGCGGCCGAGAGGCGCTCGTAGCAGGTGAGGCGTACGAGGGGGTGGCGGAAGGTGAGACCGGGCACGGTGCGCCCGTCGGCGACGACGTCCCGTTCGGCGAGGACCGAGGCCGCGACGGCCGCGTCGGCGCCGGACGTCGCCTCGGCCACGGAGAGCAGCGGGTGCAGCCCCGCGCTCGCGACGTCGAGCACCTCGGCGAGCGCCGCGTCCCCGCCGGCCACCGCCACGGCCTCCACTACGCGTCGGGCGGCGGGCCCGAGCCCGGCGAGCCGTGCGGCGACCAACTGCCGTACTCCCGAAGGTGTTTGAGGCTCCGCGTCGCTCCCGTCCGTGCCGAGGCGCCGGCGTCCGTCGCCGAACGCCCGCGCCAGTTCGAGGGCGAACAGCGGGTTTCCGAGCGACAGGTCCCACACCCGCCCGGGCACGTCGGCGCCGGTCGGCAGGCCCAGCGCGTCGGCGGCGAGCGTCAGGCAGTCGTCACGGCCCAGGCGGCCCAGGTCCACGTGGCGCGCGAGCCGTTGGCGTACGAGTGAGTCGAGACCCGCGCGGCGCGGATCGTTCTCGGTCAGCTCCTCCGCGCGGTACGTCACCACGAAGCGCAGGGGGCCGCGGGCTGTCCTGGCCCGCCGCGCCAGATGCCCGAGGAGCTGGAACGAGCCCGTGTCGGCCGCGTGCAGATCGTCGAGGACGACCAGTACGGGCGCCGTTCCCGCCAGGTCGCCCAGCAGCCCGGCCGCCGCGCGGAACAGCCGCTCCCGCTCCTCCTCGGGGCTGCGTTCCGCGCCCCCGCCGGCCTGGCCGAGCGACGGGAGCAGCGAGGCCAGTTCGGGGTACTCGGCGCCGGCGCGGGCCCGTTCGGCGGGCGGCCGGTCCGCGAGCCATCCGTCGAGCGCCTCGACGAACGCCCCGAACGGCGTGTGCCCCTCCGCGTCGTGCCCCGCGCCCCACAGCACCGCCGCGCCCTCGCCCGCGGCCCGCCGCGCGGCCTCGGTCACCAGGCGCGTCTTGCCGAGTCCCGCCTCGCCGCCGACGAGTTGGACGGGTGGCGCGTCGGGCGCGAGGAGCAGGCCGAGCGCCGCCTCACGCCCGCGCAGGGGCGTGGGTGCCGGGCCGCGAAGGGCGGCCGGCGGGGCGAAGCCGCCCGCGGGCCGGGCCACCGGGGCCGCGGAGCTGCCGCTGTCGAGGGCGAGCAGATGGAGCCGCTCGGTCTCGGGCCCCGGCCGCACGCCGAGTTCGGCGTCCAGGGACTCCCGGCAGGCGTGGAACTGGCGGACGGCCTGGCGGCGCAGGCCCTGGCGCAGATAGGCGCCGATCAGGATCTGATGGGCGCGCTCGTCGGCGGGGTTCTCGTCCAGGGCGCGCCGGGCGACCGCCGCCGCTTCCTCCGGGGCGCCCTCGTCGAGGAGCGCATCGGCGAGGGCGATCCGCACCCGCTCGGACACCACGGCCAGCTGCTCGCGCCGGGCCTCGGCCCAGGGCGCGTACCGGTCCTCGGGCAGCAGCTCCCCGGTGAACGCGTCCAGGGCGGCGGCCAGTTGGGAGGAAGAGCCCGATCCGAGGGCTCTGTCCGCCAGCTGCTCGGCGTGGTCGGCGTCGATCCACACCGCGTGCGGGTCGAGCCGCAGGAGCGCCCCGTCGGCGGTGAGGTACGAGGAGGCGGCGCGCGGGGCGAGTTCCGGTTCCAGCGCGCGCCGTGCGGCGTGCAGGGCGACGCGCAGGCTGCCGAGCGCGGACGACTGGTCGGCGTCGGGCCAGCAGATGTCCATGGCCTGTTCGCGGTGCAGGCTGTGGCCGGGGGAGACCGCGAGGAGTTTGACGAGGGCGCGGGCACTGGGGCGCGGCCAGCGCTCGGCGAGCGCGGGACCGCTGTCGCGAGTCGCCCGGAACCCGCCGAAAAGGTGCAGGCGCAGCAGTGGGGGAGCGGGCTGCGTGCCGTGGTTCGTCTCTTCCGCGCCCATAAGGGCGCACTTTAACTCCCCCCTCCGGGCACGCCACAGGCCCCCCGAACGGACGTCCGGAGGGCCTGCGGGGAAGCGGTGAACGTCAGGAGAGTGTGTTCACCGTCATCTGGGAGATGGCGGTGAACTGCTGGAGGTACCGGCCGCCGAGCAGTTCGGTCATCCGGTCATAGCCGGTCTCGTCGAAGCCGAGGTTCACGAGCTCGTCGACTCCGTCACCGTCCAGGTCGCCGGAGAAGTACTCCCTGGCGCCCATGAGCGTCACGCGGCCCACCCCACCGGGGTAGTTGCGGCCCGCGGTGAGCACGGCCGGGTCGTAGAGGTCGGCGCCCGCATCCGTGCCCGCGACGAGGAGCCGCTTCCCGCCAGGTCCGGCCAGGAAGCCTCCGGTCTCCGTGGTGGCCATGGTGAAGATCGAGTAGTCCTGGCCGCCGGCCGCGTAGGTGCGGAACGCTGCGGTCCCCGCCAGGTTCAGCCCCTCCGGACCGGTGAAGTAGTTCCCGAGCGTCCAGGCGCCGCCCGCCAGGCCCTGGTGCAGGACCTCGCCCGTGCGGCTGTCGCGGATCTCGACGACGTTGGTCAGGCTGGTCGCGTCAGGCGTGCCCGAGGCGGTCGTGGAGGTCGCCGTCATCCACGTGTAGACGACCGCGTGCCCGTCGGCGTACGGGATCTTCGGCGAGGTGAAGACGCCGTTCTTCAGGGCGGCCCCGTACAGCTTGCCGTCGACCGCCTCGGCCGGGGCCTTCGGGGACGCGGTCCAGCGGACGGTGCCCTTCGCGGCGTCGAGTGCGACGCCGTCGACCGTGGGCGAGTCCTTCTCGAGGGAGTCGCTGCTGGTGTACTGCGCGTACACCCGGCCCTCGCCCACCGCGGGGTCGCCGAACACGACGCTTCCCGCGCTGTCCGGCGCCGCGTACGTCCACAGCGCAGAGCCGTCGCTGCCGCGGTACGCCCGCAGCTTGTCCGTCGGCACGAGGACGTCGTCTCGCTTGTCGCCGTCCAGGTCGGCGACCGTCACGGAGCGGACGAACTGCCCCCTCCCGTCGATGCGTTCCAGGACCTTGCCGGTGCGGCCGTCGAGGACCGCGACCGCCGTGTCCGCGGCCACCGCGAAGTCGTCGACGCCGTCGCCGTTGACATCGCCCTTCTCGATCCGGTGCACCTGGCCCGGCACGGTGGCCTTCCACAGGAGCTTCGGCTTGCCCGCGGTCAGCGAGGGACCCGAGTAGGCCCACACGCCGTTGGACTTGCCGCCGACGACCAGGTCGTTCTTCTTGTCGCCGTCGAGATCGGCCGATGCCGAGGACGACAGATCGCCCTGGAAGGGCAGCACGCCCTGCTGCTTGCCGTTGCCGAACCCGTAGGTGCGCAGGTTCTGGTTCTGGTCGACCGTGCGGATGTGCTGGCCGTCGGCGTCGCGGTAGACCTGGGCGAACATCGGCGAGGCGCCGACTCCCTTCTCGCGCCAGCGCACGTCGCCGCTGCCGGAGAACACGGTGAGCGAGGCGTACTGTCCGCCCCCGGGGTTCTCCGCGGAGTTCATGCCCGTGTCGTCCTGGGCGGCCGTCACGAGGCTGCCGTCGACCACGTCGAGGCTCCACGCGCTCGGCCCGTCGTGGCCGTTGTCGGCGGCCCGCTTGACGGTGGAGGACCACTGCAGGGAGGACGGGTCCGAACCGTCCACGACGCGGACGGTGTTGGCGTTGATGTACAGGTACGGGTCGAGCGCGGACTCGCTGACCACGTACTCGGGCTTCCGGTCGCCGCGCAGGTCACCGATCGTCATGTCGGTGGGCAGCGCGTTGACCCGGGTGTCGAGCGTGGTCCGCTTGCCGTCGGCCAGGGAGTAGGCGTCGATCTCGTACTTCACGCCGACGTTCGGGTCGGACTGCTCCAGGGCCACGAGCCGGCCACGCGCGGTGTCCAGGTGCAGCTGGCGCGAGTAAAGAGCGCTGTCCGTCTGCCACTTGACCTTGCCGTCGGCGGTGTCGAGCACGAGGGTGCGCCCGCGCCCGGCCGTCGTGGCGGTCCTGCGCTGGTTGTACGACGCGGCGACCAGGCCGCCGCCGAGGTCCTCCAGGGCGCCCCACGCGGTGCCGGTGCGCACTCCCGTGTCGTACGTCCACGTGTCGGTGGGCTTCAGCGCCCCGTCGGCGTACGAGAAGCGGATGCCGGAGACCGTGGCGGTCGCGGCGGCCGGGGAGTTGAGGTTGTAGTACGGCGCGTCAGTGACGACGAGCGTCTTGCCGACCAGCTTCACGTTGTAGGCGTACGCGTACAGCTTCGACCACAGCGTCTTGCCGGTCTTCCCGTCGAGGACGGTGACGAAGGTGCCGTTGGCGAGGGTGGAGCCGGGCGAGGTGAAGGGGCGGTACGGGTTTACGCCGACGCTGGCCGAGAACACCACGTCGTCCACGCCGTCGCCGGTCAGGTCGCCGGTCACGTACCCCTGGTCGGAGGCCGGTGTGAAGGGGCTGACCGCGTTGTAGCCCATGACGATGCGCGCCGGGTACGGCTCGGTCTGCCAGGGCCGGGAGTTCTTGACGCCCCAGTCCGCGTACAGCGAGGCGTTGTCGCGGCGCCACAGGGCGGTGCCGTCGGCCTTGCTGCGCTGGACGCTGCCCAGGCTGTGCAGGGTGAAGTAGTCGCCCCCCTTGCCCCTGGCGGGGACGGTGGCGGCGAGGCCGCGCACGCCTTCCAGCGCGGACTTGGGGGAGATGGTGACGGCGCCGTCGGTGCCGGTGCCTTCGTCGAGGTGGGAGCCGGAGCCCTGCCCGTCCGTGCCGGAGGCGCCGGAGTCCTTGGTCGCGCCCTGCGGGTCGACCGTCTCGCGGTCGGCGTCCGCGTAGGGGTTGAGCTGGGCGTGGTCCGCGAGCTTCTCGGCCTGGCTGTCTGTCAGCGTCAGCAGCAAGCTGTCGTCGTCGGCCGCGAGGGCGGGCGGCGCGGCGCTCAGCGCCAGACCGGCCGCGACCAGCGCGGAGGCGAGCCGCAGTGCCCGCCGGGAGTTGCTTCTCATCACTTGGTCCCCTGCGCGATGCGGATGGCGGCCTTGTCCGTGAGGACCGGCTCGTTGAAGGAGTACTGGAGGGCGTCCGTGCCGGCCTGGTTCTCGATGCCGACGGTGGCGCTCGCCCCGCCGCCCGGCACGGCGAGGTACTGGAGGGTGACGGCGCCGGTGGCCTCGTCGAAGACGGCCTCGAAGGAGACGCGGCCCGAACTGCCGTTCGCGAAGGCGGCGTTGTTCCAGACGACGGCGAACTTCCGGCTGCCGGCCGTACCGGTGGTGGAGGTCTGCACGCTCGACTTCTTGTCCAGGGTCAGGTCGTCCCAGAACGCGGCGACGGTGCCGTTCGGCTTGTCCGCGGACGGAAGTGCGACGTTCTCGTAGTCGCCGAGCCGCGGCTCCATGAAGTTGATCAGGCCGTTCGTGGTGACGCTCGCGCTGGAGTAGGAGACGCCGTACACCTTCACCGGGAAGGGCAGAGCGATCGTCCTGGCGTCCTCGTCTCCGCTGAGCGCGACCTTGCTGCTGCCGGCGATCCAGGAGTACGTGGCGGGGGTGCAGCTGTTGCCGGCGCTGTCGGAGCGGGCGGGCACCCGGGCGGTGAGCGTCTCGTCGCCGTCCACGGTCAGCTTGCCGTTGTACGTGCCGTTGCACAGGACGGGCGCGGCGGGCGTGGCGGTCAGCGCGTACGAGCCCTCGGCGACCTTCGGCAGGGTGAAGTGGCCGGTGGCGTCCGTGGTGACGGAGGCGACGGGCGTGCCCGCGACCTGGACGGTGGCCTTGGCGAGCGGCTTGCCGGTGACGTCGAGGACGGTGCCGGACACGGCGTGCGAGGCGACCGCGCTCAGGGCGAAGTCCTCGGTGGCCTGCTCGCCGGTGGTGACGGTGACGCCCGACCTGGCGCCGTCCGCGTAGCCGTAGCCACCGAGGGCGAAGTCGTACGTGCCCGCCGGGAGCGTCAGCCGGTAGGAGCCGTCGGCCGCGGTCGTCACGGTGCGGGTCGAGGTGGCCCCCGAGGCCTTCACGGTGACGCCGGACAGCGCGGAGCCCGTCGCCTTGTCGGTGACCTTGCCGGTGACGACGGCCGCCGTGTGCGGGGCCTTGTCGACGGAGGCGAAGATGTCGAGCTTGCCCTCGCCCCATACGTTGTTCGCGCCGGCGGTGCCGCCGCAGTGTGTGTCGTCGACGTCGACGGCGCCCTCGTTGAGGATCTTGCGGGTCTCGTCGATGTTGCCGATGAGAGAGGGGGCCGACGACCAGAGCAGGGCCACGGCGCCCGCGACGTGCGGGGTCGCCATCGACGTACCGGAGATCGCCTTGTAGGTGTTGCCCGGCCAGGTGGAGCGGACGTTGACGCCCGGGGCCGAGATGTTCGGCTTCATCGAGCCGTCGAGCCGGGAGGGCCCGAAGCCGGAGAAGGACGCGATCTTGCCGTCGACGTCGTAGGCGCCGACGCCGTACGCCGGTGCCTGCGAGCCCGGCGCGTGGCCGGTCGAGCAGGTCACGCCGTCACCGTCGTTGCCGGAGGCGAACGCCTCGAAGATGCCCGCCGCGTTCCACGCCTCGACGATGTCCTGGTAGAACGTCGTGTCGCCGCCGCCCCAGGAGTTGTTCACGATGTCGGGGGCGAGGTCGGGGCGCGGGTTCTGGCCGTTGTGGTCGGTCGGGGCGAGGATCCACTGACCGGCCGCGAGCAGCGAGGAGTCCGAACAGGAGCTGGACTCGCAGCCCTTGGCGGCGATCCACTTCGCGCCGGGCGCGACACCGACGCCGCCCGCGCCGACCATGGTGCCCATCGTGTGGGTGCCGTGGCCGTTGTTGTCACAGGGCGCCGAGGTGGGGCACTGGCCGGTCGGGTCGTACCAGTTGTAGTCGTGCGTGAAGGAACCGTCGCCGTTGTTGCCGCGGTAGTTGGCCTTCAGCGCCGGGTGGTCGTACTGGACGCCCGAGTCGACGTTGGCGATGACGACGCCCTCGCCCCGGTCGTCGTACTGGTCCCAGACCTGGTCGGCCTTGATGTCCTTGACGCCCCACTCGGGGGTGACCGGATCGGCGTCGGTGGCCGCGTCCGACACCTGGCTCTCGGTGGCGTCCAGCTGGTACTTCTGCTCCTTGACGATGCTCGCCACGTCGGCGCGCTTCGCCAGGTCCTGAACGAGCCGCTCGTCGCCGGTCACCTTGAGCGCGTTGGCGATCCAGAAGGACTCGTAGCCGACCTTCTCCTTGTCCAGGTAGGACCGCAGGGGCTGCTGACTGTCCTTCGCCTCGGCGCGCAGCGCGGCGAACGCCGCCTTCGCCTTGGCCTCGTGCGACTTCCTGCCCTGCGCTTCGGACAGGTCCGCCTGCTTCTTGAGGACGACGAAGAAGGTCGCTTCCTTGCCCTTCCCGACGGTGTCGAGAACGGCGGAGTCGACCTTGGCGGTGCTCTTCGGGGCGGTGCCCTTCGCTGCCGCGTCGGACTGTGCGATGGCGGGGGCCGGGCCGATCAGGACGGCGGCCGCCGTGATCGCGGCCACTGCCCATGAATGGGGTCTCCCCTGTTCGAGCGAAGTCGAGAACTTGGGGAAGGATCTGCGCCGGGGGGATCGGGGCAGGTGCATAGGAGCGCTCCTCCAGGACTGGTACGGGGGAGCCCGCCCGCCGCCGTACCCACGGGGGAGGTACGGAGGCGGGGCGGGCTGGTCCGGGACGCTAAGAGGGGGCCGTTACTGGCGCATTACCGGCCTGGACGAGGCGGACTTCGCGCGCTGGGCGTGGCACCGTGACGGGAGCCATGGAAGTGGCCTCTGGCGCCCAAAAACTAACGGCGCTAGTTTGGGCCGCGGACGACTACGCCGTAACGGACGACTGTGCCATGGACGCGGCACCCCGGGAGGAACAGCCATGAAGGCCCACGACGGGATGTACATCGGCGGCGAGTGGCGGGCCGCCGCGGGCACGGACACGATCGCGGTGGTCAACCCGGCCGACGAGCAGGTCATCGCCCATGTCCCGGCGGGCGTCGCCGAGGACGTCGACGCCGCCGTGTTCGCCGCCCACGAGGCGTTCCCCGCCTGGGCCGCGACCCCGCCGGCCGAACGCGCCGCGCGGATCGCCGCCCTGCGCGACGTCCTCGTCGCCCGCAAGGACGAGATCGCCGAGACGGTCACCGCCGAACTCGGCGCGCCCCTCCAGTTCTCGCAGACGGTGCACGCGGGCGTGCCGATCCTGGTCGCCGGCTCGTACGCCGAGCTCGCCGCCTCGTACGCCTTCGAGGAGAAGGTCGGCAACTCCACCGTCTACGCCGAACCGGTCGGCGTCGTCGGCGCGATCACGCCCTGGAACTACCCGCTCCACCAGATCGTCGCGAAGGTCGCCCCCGCGCTCGCGGCCGGGTGCACCGTCGTGCTCAAGCCCGCCGAGGACACCCCGCTGACCGCCCAGCTCTTCGCCGAGGCCGTCCACGAAGCAGGCATCCCCGCGGGCGTGTTCAACCTCGTCACCGGCCTCGGCCCCGTCGCGGGCCAGGCGCTCGCCGAGCACCCGGGCGTCGACCTGGTCTCCTTCACCGGGTCCACCGCCGTCGGCAAGCAGATCGGCGCCACCGCGGGCGGGGCCGTCAAGCGCGTCGCCCTCGAACTCGGCGGCAAGTCCGCCAACGTCATCCTGCCGAGCGCCGACCTCGCCAAGGCGGTCGGTGTCGGCATCGCGAACGTCATGGGCAACTCCGGCCAGACGTGCAGCGCCTGGACCCGCATGCTCGTCCACACGTCCCGGTACGACGAGGCGGTCGAGCTCGCCGCCGAGGCCGCCGCCAAGTACGGCGACCGCATCGGCCCGCTCGTCAACGCCAAGCAGCACACGCGCGTGCGCGGCTACATCGAGAAGGGCGTCGCCGAGGGTGCCCGCCTCGTCGCCGGCGGCCCCGAAGCCCCGCGCGAGCAGGGCTACTTCGTCAGCCCGACCGTCTTCGCCGATGTCACCCCCGAGATGACCATCGCCCAGGAGGAGATCTTCGGCCCGGTCGTCTCGATCATCCGCTACGAGGACGAGGGCGACGCCCTGCGCATCGCCAACGGCACCGTGTACGGCCTCGCGGGCGCCGTCTGGGCGGCCGACGACGCCGAGGCGGTGGCGTTCGCGCGCCGCATGGACACCGGCCAGGTCGACATCAACGGGGGCCGCTTCAACCCCCTCGCCCCGTTCGGCGGTTACAAGCAGTCGGGCGTCGGCCGCGAGCTGGGTGCCCACGGCCTGTCCGAGTACCTCCAGACCAAGTCCCTCCAGTTCTAAGGGAGTCCAGATCCACATGGTCCGCGCCGCAGTACTGCCCGCCGTCGGCTCCCCGCTGGAGATCACGGACATCGACCTGCCCGAGCCCGGTCCCGGGCAGGTCCGCATCAAGCTCGCCGCCGCCGGGGTCTGCCACTCCGACCTGTCCCTGACCAACGGCACGATGCGCGTGCCCGTCCCCGCCGTGCTCGGCCACGAGGGCGCCGGCACGGTCGTCTCCGTCGGCGAGGGTGTCACGCACGTTTCGCCCGGTGACGGGGTCGTCCTCAACTGGGCGCCCGCGTGCGGAAAGTGCCACGCCTGCTCGCTCGGCGAGGTGTGGCTGTGCGCCGATGCCCTCACCGGCGCGGGCTCCGTGTACGCCCGCCGCTCCGACGACGGCAGCGACCTCCACCCCGGCCTGAACGTCGCCGCGTTCGCCGAGGAGACCGTGGTCGCCGCGAACTGCGTCCTGCGCGCCCCCGAGGGCGTCCCGCTCACCGACGCGGCCCTCCTCGGCTGCGCCGTCCTGACCGGATACGGCGCCGTGCACCACTCGGCGCGGGTCCGTGAGGGCGAGACGGTCGCCGTCTTCGGCGTCGGCGGGGTCGGCCTCGCCACGCTCCAGGCGGCCCGCATCGCCGGCGCCTCGAAGATCATCGCCGTGGACGTCTCCCCGGAGAAGGAGGAGCTGGCCCGCAAGGCCGGCGCCACGGACTACGTCGTGGCCTCCGAGACGACCGCACGCGAGATCCGCGGCCTCACCGGCAAGCAGGGTGTGGACGTCGCGGTCGAGTGCGTGGGCCGCGCCGTGACCATCCGTACGGCGTGGGAGTCCACGCGGCGCGGCGGCCGCACCACGGTCGTCGGCATCGGCGGCAAGGACCAGCAGGTCACCTTCAACGCCCTGGAGATCTTCCACTTCGGCCGCACGCTCTCCGGCTGCGTCTACGGCAACTCCGACCCGGCGAAGGACCTCCCGGTCCTGGCCGGGCACATCCGCGCGGGCCGCCTCGACCTGAGCGCCCTCGTCACCGAACACATCGCCCTCGACGGGATCCCCGCCGCCTTCGACAACATGGTCGCGGGCAAGGGCGGGCGGGCGCTGGTCGTCTTCTAGGCCCGCGCCCCATGACCCCGGCCGCCCCCGCGCGGCCGGGGCCACAGGGCTGCCCGCGCACGGCGGGAGCTTTCCCATGTGCAGGCAAAAACTGCTGATGCACAACCCGTTGACCCGCGTACCGTCCGGTCAGTATGTTCCCGGGACCGCGGCGCCGCGGACCGTCCCCTCCCCGCAGTCACCGGAGTGTGCACGCATGGACACGGCACCATCCGCTCGCCCCGCAGCGCCCGCTTCCCCCGAAGCCGAGACCCGCGCCCGACGAAAGGTCGCCACCGCCGCCGCGCTCGCCTCGGCCGTCGAGTGGTACGACTACTTCGTCTTCGGCATCGCGGCCGCCCTCGTGCTCGGAGACCTCTACTTCCCCTCCGGCAGCTCGTCGGCGGGCGTCCTCGCCGCCTTCGCGACCTTCGCCGTCGGCTTCCTGGCCCGCCCGCTCGGCGGGGTCATCGCCGGCCAGCTCGGCGACAAGCGCGGCCGCAAGCCCATGCTGGTCCTCGCCCTGACCCTGATGGGCCTCGCCACCACGGGCATCGGCCTGCTCCCCACGTACGACACGATCGGCGTGGCCGCGCCGATCCTCCTCGTCGCCCTGCGGGTCGTGCAGGGCCTCGCCGTCGGCGCCCAGTGGGGCGGCGCGATGCTGATGGCCACCGAGTACGCCCCCGAGGGCAAGCGCGGCCTCTACGGCAGCCTCGTCCAACTCGGCGTCCCCATCGGCGTGGTGACCGCCAACACCGTGTTCCTCGTCGCCGGCGCCTTCACCAGCGACAGCGCGTTCACCGCGTGGGGCTGGCGACTCCCCTTCCTGGTGGGCCTGCTCGTCCTGGCGCTGGCCTGGTACATCCACGCGAAGGTCGAGGAGACCCCCGAGTTCAAGGCGGCGGAGGCGGAACTGGCGAAGGCGGAGGCGGACCGCTCCCGCTCCCCGCTGCGCAGGATCCTGCGCGAACACCTCGGCACGGTCTTCCTCGCGGGCGGCTCCTTCGCCGTGAACACCGCGACGTTCTACATCATCATCACGGGAGTCCTCGACTACACGACCCGTGAACTCGGCATGAAGCGCGAGGCCGTCCTCACCGTCTCGCTCTGCATCAGCCTCACCCAGCTCGCCCTGATCCCCGCGTCGGCGGCCCTCTCCGACCGCATCGGACGGCTGCGGATCTACGCACTCGGCGCGGCGGGCCTCGTCGTGTGGGCCGTGCCGATGTTCCTGCTCATCGACACGGGCTCACTGCTCTGGCTGGCCGTGGGAACGTTCGTCACCAGCTGCTTCCTGAGCATCATGTACGGGCCTCAGGCCGCGCTGTTCGCCGAGCTGTTCACCGCGGAGATGCGCTACACCGGCGCCTCGCTCGGCTACCAGATCGCCGCGGTGTTCGGCGGCGGGCTCGCGCCGTTCGTGATGGTGCTGCTCCTGGAGGCGACCGGTACGTCGATGGCCGTCTCCGGCTACATCATCGGGCTCGGCGTGATCGCCCTGATCTCCATCAAGGTGCTTGCGGGGCGGGCGGCTGCGCGCTGAGTGCCGCCATCGGCTCCGGCGCCGTGGGCGCCGGAGCCGATGTCCGCAGCCCGGGGAAGGACCGGGCCGCAGCCAGGAAGGCGAACGTCGTCAGGACGAACGGCCAGGTGAACGTGTGCCCGCCGGACGGCGCGAACACCGCGGCCAGGGCCGGCGTCGCGGCGGTCGCGGTGAACGCGCCCACCACGGCGTACCCGAGAGTGCGCGGGCCCGCCTCCAGGAACACCCCGCACAGGGCCAGCGCCACGAGGATCGCGTTGTAGCCCATGGTCCCGTCCGCGATCCGCGCGGCGGGAGCGCCGAGCGCCCACGCCGAGAGGATCCCGACGAGGCTGCCCGCGCACGCCACGGCGGCGGCCCGGCGGCTCGCGACGAGGAGCGCGGCGAGGACCAGAGCGCCGACGTACCACTGCGGCATGAAGAAGATCTCGGCGAAGCCGGTGAAGAACCCGTGCCACAGGTCGGAGAAGCCGAGCGAGGTCGGCCCCGTCGCCGCGCTCGTGAGGGCGGCGAGGCCGTCGCCGTGGTGCCAGATCCGCTCGAACCCCGGTGCCGCGATGGTCATCGCGCTCGCGAGGAGGCAGTAGGGGAGCGTCAGCGACGGCAGGTTCCACACGCCGAGCAGATTGACGACGGCCGCGGTGACGACGGTGACGACGACGCAGCCGGCCGCCGCGAGCAGCGCGGTCGACAGATGGTCGGCGCCCAGGAACACCGCGAAACACAGCGCCGTCAGACAGGCGTTGAACCCTTCGAGCCCGGTCGAGACGCGCTCGCGGTCCGCGCCCAGCAGCCGCGAGGTGGCCGTGCCGAGCGCCGTTCCGGCGATCCCGTAGAGCCCGTACTCCCACCCCGCCGCGAACAGCGCCACGGCGAAGAGCAGTCCGGCCGGGACGCTGGACAGAAAGGTGACCTGAGCCTGCCCCCGCAGGACCTGAACGCCGAATCGCCTACAACCCGCACCCCGATCAAGGGCTGATTCGCCAGGAGTTGGGCCGTTCTTGGCCTGCCGCATCCCATGCTCCCGTGTTACGTCCCTGTTTCGCCGAGCAGAACGGAGGCACTGTACAGACATCCCCCGAAGTCCGGAAGAAGGGGCCTATCACGGCAGGAAGCGCGCTCCCCGCTAGCGCAGCGACTCCGCCCCGATCCCCAAGGCGTCGCCGAACGCCCGCTCCCCGTCCGGCGTGACCCTCACGGCCCGCTCGGACCCGATCCGCACGACCCAGCCCGCGTCGAACGCGTGGCTGCAGAGCGCCGCGCCCGCCGTCCCCGCGAGATGCGGCCGGCGCTCGGTCCAGTCCAGGCACGCCCGCGCCATGGGCCTGCGCCCCGACCGCTCAAGGCCGATCCCCAACGCGGCGAACAGGTCCACGCCTTGCGGGGTCAGCGCGAACCCCGCGTCCGTCTGCAGATCCCCGCGCCGGACCAGCGCGTCCGTGAGCGCGATACCGAGACGCCCCGCGAGATGGTCGTAACAGGTGCGCCCGCGGGCCATCGCGTCCCGCGCGCTCGCCGCCCGCAGCGTCGCCGGCCGCTCCCCGCCGTCCGGCGGCGCGTACGCCGCCAGTTCCTCCACGAGCCCCGCCACCCGCGCGTCCGCGAGCCGCACATAGCGGTGGCGGCCCTGCCGCTCCTCGGCGAGCAGGCCGCCCGCGACGAGCTTGCCCAGATGCTCGCTCGCGGTCGAGGCGGCCACGCCCGAGTGCCGCGCGAGTTCACCGGCGGTCCACGCCCGCCCGTCGAGCAGGGCGAGCAGGCAGGCCGCGCGGGTCTCGTCGGCCATCAGTGCGGCGAGCGCGGCGAGGCGCGGTGCGCCGGGTTCCCTGGACTTCATGGGTCAAGCATGCGCCCGGCACCGTTCGGTGGCGGCCGAAACGTCAGTGCAGCGCCGCGACCTGCTCGTACTGCTGCGCGAGCCCGTCGAGGAGCGCCCGCAGGCCCGTCTCGAAGGCCCGCTCGTCGATCAGTTCCTGCCGGTCGGCGAGCAGGTGCGCCTGGCCGAGGTGCGGGTAGTCGGCGGGGTCGTACGCCGTCTCGTCGTCGACGAAGCCTCCGGCGAACGAGCCGAGCGCGGAGCCCGTCACGAAGTACCGCATGAGCGCGCCGATCGATGTGGCCTGCGCCGGGGGCCAGCCCGCGTCCACCATCGAGCCGAACACGGCGTCGGCGAGCCGGAGTCCCGCGGGCCTGCGGCCGGGCCCCTGGGCGAGCACGGGAACGATGTTCGGGTGCTCGAGGAGGGCCGCCCGGTAGGACACCGCCCAGTCGTGCAGGGAGGTGCGCCAGTCGCGCCCGTCCGCGGGGTCGAACATCGCCAGGTCGACCTGCGCGCTCACCGAGTCGGCGACCGCCTCCAGGATCTGGTCCTTGGTGCGGAAGTGGTTGTAGAGCGAGGGGCCGCTCACCCCCAGCTCGGCGGCGAGCCGCCGGGTCGAGACGGCGGCGAGGCCCTCGGCGTCGACGAGCGAGAGCGCCGCCGTGACGATGCGGTCTCTGCTCAGGAGGGGCTTGCGCGGTCGGGCCATGCGGCACATAGTAGGGCTGTCAGCCAAAAACTAGCAGTGCTAATTTAGTGCTCATTCACTTATGCCTGAGGTGTGGTCCATGAATCTGGAGCTCAGCGAGGAGCAGGCGGCCGTGAGGCAGCTCGCCAGGGACTTCGTGGCGCGCGAGATCACCCCGAACGTCGTCGGCTGGGACCGCGCCGAGGAGGTCGACCGCCACATCGTCAAGAAGCTCGGCGACGTCGGCTTCCTGGGCCTGACCATCGACGAGGAGTACGGCGGCTCGGGCGGCGACCATCTCGCGTACTGCCTGGTCACGGAGGAGCTGGGGCGCGGCGACTCGTCCGTGCGCGGCATCGTCTCCGTCTCGCTCGGCCTGGTCACCAAGACCGTCCAGTCGTACGGGACCGAGGAGCAGAAGCGGGAGTGGCTGCCGCGGCTCACGGCCGGCGAGGCCCTCGGCTGCTTCGGGCTCACCGAGCCCGGGACCGGCTCGGACGCGGGCAGCCTCACCACCCGGGCCGTCCGTGACGGCGACGACTACGTGATCAACGGCTCCAAGATGTTCATCACGAACGGCACCTGGGCCGACGTGGTCCTTCTCTTCGCCCGCTCCACCGACGCGCCCGGACACAAGGGCGTCACCGCCTTCCTGGTCCCCACGGACACCCCCGGCCTCACCCGCCGCACCATCCACGGCAAGCTCGGCCTGCGCGGCCAGGCCACCGCCGAACTGGTCCTCGAGGATGTCCGGGTCCCCGCCTCCGCGATGCTCGGGCCCGAGGGCAAGGGCTTCTCCATCGCCATGTCGGCGCTCGCCAAGGGGCGCATGTCCGTGGCCGCGGGCTGCGTGGGCATCGCGCAGGCCGCGCTCGACGCCGCCGTGGGATACGCGGCGGAGCGCGAGCAGTTCGGCAAATCCATCGCCTCGTACCAGCTGGTGCAGGAGCTGATCAGTGACATCTCCGTCGACGTGGACGCCGCGCGCCTGCTGACCTGGCGCGTCGCCGACCTCATCGACCGCGGCGAGGACTTCGCGACCGCCGCCTCCAAGGCGAAGCTCTTCGCCTCCGAGGCCGCGGTGCGCTGCGCGAACAACGCCCTCCAGGTCTTCGGCGGCTACGGCTACATCGATGAGTACCCCGTCGGCAAACTCCTGCGCGACGCCCGCGTCATGACCCTCTACGAGGGCACCAGTCAGATCCAGAAGCTCATCATCGGCCGCGCGCTCACCGGTGTGTCGGCCTTCTGAGACCGGGCTGTCGAGCCCGGCTTCCGGGTCCGGCTTCTGAGTACGTTTCTGAGTACGCGAGCGGATGGGGGTGCGCCCTCATCCGCTCCATGCTGTCGCCCATGAGTGACACACCGGTCAAGCACAGGACCACCAACGCCTTCTACGGACAGGCCGTCGCCTCCTTCGCGCTCGCGCTCGTGGCGACCGCCGTCGGGGTCTACCGCATCGACGCCAGCGGCTGGGTCCGCGGCTTCCTCGCCATCGCCGTCCTCTATCTGACGACCTCCGCGTTCACGCTCGCCAAGGTCATCCGGGACCGTCAGGAGGTCGATCAGGTCGTCAGCCGTATCGACCAGGCCCGCATCGACAAGATCCTCGCCGAGCACGATCCCTTCAAGCCCGTCGCCTGACGTACGGAACTAAGCGCTCGCTCACCTGTAGGGGTATGGTGTTCGTCCTGTCCACGGGAGGATGTGAGCGAGCGATGAGCGCGGAGCGGCACGGCCAGAACGAGGCTGCCACGGACGACATGTCCTGGGCCGAGGTCACCCCGGACGCGGCCAGGAGGCTGCTGATCGCCGCTGTCCAGGCGTTCGCGGAGCGCGGCTATCACGCGACCACCACCCGGGACATCGCGAGCCGGGCCGGCATGAGCCCGGCCGCGCTCTACATCCACTACCGGACCAAGGAGGACCTGCTCCTCCGCATCAGCCGCATCGGCCACGAGAAGGCCCTGGAGATCCTCAAGGACGCGGCCGCCGAGGAGGGCACGGCCTCCGAGCGGCTCTCCGAGGCCGTACGGTCCTTCGTCCGCTGGCACGCGGCCCGCCACCTGACGGCCCGCGTCGTGCAGTACGAGCTGGACTCGCTCGGCGAGGAGCACCGGCCGGAGATCGTGGCCCTGCGCCGCGAGAGCGACGCCACCGTGCGCGAGATCATCAACGACGGTGTGAAGGCGGGGGAGTTCGACGTCCCCGACGTCCCGGGCACGACCCTGGCCGTGCTGTCGCTCTGCATCGACGTGGCGCGCTGGTTCAACACGGAGGGCCGCCGGACACCCGACGAGGTCGGCGCGCTGTACGCCGACCTCGTCCTGAGGATGGTGGGGGCCCGGGTTTCCTGACCCCGGCGGGGCTCAGAGGTAGTAGCGGGACACCGACTCGGCGACGCACACCGGCTTGTCGCCTCCGTCGCGCTCCACGGTGAAGGCGACCGAGACCTGGACGCCGCCGGGCACGTCGTCGACGCCGGTGATCTTCGCGGTGGCGCGCAGCCGGGAGCCGACCGGCACCGGGGCGGGGAAGCGGACCTTGTTCGTCCCGTAGTTCACGCCCATCTTCATGCCGTCGACCTTGATCAGCTGCGGTCCGAAGAGGGGGAGCAGCGACAGGGTCAGATAGCCGTGAGCGATCGTCGTGCCGAACGGCCCGTCCTTGGCGCGCTCGGGGTCGACATGGATCCACTGGTGGTCACCCGTGGCGTCCGCGAACTGGTCGATCCGCTTCTGCTCGATCTCGACCCAGTCGCTGAACCCCAGCTGCTCGCCCACCGCCGCGCGCAGCTCGTCGACCGTCGCGAAAACCCTCGGCTCTGCCATGTCCTGGCCTCCCATGTATGCACCATGTGTGGATGTCTAAGGCGGATGTCTAAGCGCTTGCTCAGCATGCTAGGGCGGGCGACCTCTGTCAACGACGGCAGGGTCGGCGCAGTAGGCTCGGCACGGTGCCCCAGATTCCAGTGAAGATCCACGAACTCACCGTCGGTCAGCTGTCGGCGCGCAGCGGAGCCGCCGTCTCGGCCCTGCACTTCTACGAGGCCAAGGGTCTGATCAGCAGCCGTCGCACGACGGGCAACCAGCGCCGCTACCAGCGCGACACCCTGCGCAGGGTCGCGTTCATCCGCGCCGCGCAGCGCGTCGGCATCCCGCTCGCCACGATCAGGGACGCGCTGTCCGAACTGCCCGAGGAGCGCACACCGACCCGCGAGGACTGGGCACACCTCTCCGAGGCCTGGCGTTCCGAACTGGACCAGCGCATCCACCAGCTGGGGCGGCTGCGCGACCACCTGACCGACTGCATCGGGTGCGGCTGTCTGTCCCTGGAGAACTGTGTCCTGTCGAACCCGGGCGACGTGTTCGGCGAGCGCCTCACCGGATCCCGCCTGATGAAGGAGAACCGGGAGGGCGCCTGAGGCGCCGCCGCTCAGCGGGGCGCGGAGACCAGCCCCGACTCGTAGGCGATGATGACGAGTTGGACCCGGTCCCGGGCGCCCAGTTTGGTGAACAGGCGCGCCACGTGCGACTTGGTCGTGGCCACGGTGATGTACAGCTCGTCGGCGATCTCGCTGTTCGACCGGCCGAGCCCCACCAGCGTCAGCACCTCGCGCTCCCGCTCGGTGATGCCCTCGACCGGGCGCGGCGCGCGGGCGGGCGACGGCTCGGGGCGGCCGACGAAGTCCGCGATGAGGCGCCGCGTGATGCCCGGCGCGATCAGCGCGTCCCCGGCGGCGACGACCCGGATCGCGGCGAGGATGTCGTCGAGCGCCATGTCCTTGACCGCGAAGCCGCTCGCGCCGGCGCGCAGCGCGCCGTAGACGTGGTCGTCCTCGTCGAAGGTCGTCAGGATCAGCACACGGGCCGCCCCCGGGCCCGAGGTGACCAGGCTCGTGGCCTCGATCCCGTTCATGCCCGGCATCCGGATGTCCATCACGATCACATCGGGCCTGACCTCCCTCGCCAGCCGGACGGCCTCCTCGCCGTTCGCGGCCTCCCCGACGACCTCCAGATCGGGGGTGTCGGCGATGAGGACGCGCAGCCCGGAGCGTACGAGCGGCTGGTCGTCGGCGAGCACCACGCGCACGGTCATCGGGCGTCCGCCCCGGCTGGGGCGGCGTCGTCCGTGGCCGTGGCCGTGGCCGTCGGCTCCGGCAGCGGCAGCCGTGCCGCCACCCGGAAGCCCCCCTCGGGCCGCGGCCCCGCGCTGAACTCCCCGTGCAGCAGCGCCACCCGCTCCCGCATCCCGGTGATCCCGAACCCCGTGCCCGCCCCCGCGCCCCGCATCCCGCGCCCCTCGTCGACGATTTCCACGGACAGCTCATCCTCCCCGAACTCAACCATCACCCGGCACCGCCCGGCGCCCGAGTGCCGCACCACATTCGTCAGCGCCTCCTGGGTGATCCGGTACGCCGACAGGCCGATGTCGGGCGGCAGTTGACGCCGCTGCCCGCTCCAGCGCAGGTCGACCTCGACGCCCGCGTCCGTGGTCGTGGCGGCCAGGCGCTCCAGGTCGCCGAGGCCCGGCGCGGGCCCGTGCGGCGCCGTGCCGGGCTCAGTCGAAGGGCCCGACCTGCGCAGCGCGACGAGCGTGCGCCGCAGCCCCGACAGGGTCTCCCTGCTGGTGGCCTCGATGGCGCTCAGGGCGGCCCGCGCCTCCAGCGGCTGCGTCTCGATGACCCGGCTGCCGACGCCGGCCTGGATGGCGATGATGCCGATGCTGTGCGCGACCTGGTCGTGCAACTCGCGGGCGATCCGCAGCCGTTCGGCCGTGATCGCCTCGGCCACCTCGTGCGACCGCAGCTCCGTCGCGTGCTGCCGGCGCTCGCGGCCGAGGAGGCCCACGACGCAGGCGGTGACCAGTGCGAGGAGGGCGATCGTCCCGATCACGACGAGATTGTCGGGCCCGCTCGTGAAGCCGAGGATCGTCAGACACTGCGTGAGGAACGTGAGGCAGACGGCGATCACCGACGCCCGCAGGGTACGGGTCGCGACGACGTACCCGAGCGTGATGTCGACCGCGACGAACGGCACGAACCACACAGGGCCGTGGTACTTGGCCATCGGCGGCAGGAGGGCGGTGACGAGCAGCATCATGACCAGGGCCGCCATGGGCCTGCGCCGGATCATGCCGACGAGCAGGACCGTCGCGAGCGCCGAGCCGCAGGCCGGGAGGATGCCGGGCGCCCGCCGGTCGGCGCTGACCGCGGGGAGCAGCGCGATGAACGGATACAGGGCCGCGCCGATCCAGGTCAGGACGGAGCGGGAGCGCCCGAACGTGCGCCGGGGCGGCGAGGGTGTCGAGGTGGCGTCCACACAGGGATCGTAGGCGCGCCGCCCGCCCCCGGCATGAGCCCACGGGATGCATCCCACGGGCGCACTCCGCCTCCTGCGAGGGCCACCGACGGGCCGATGCGCGCCCCGTCCTCGCACCGGCACCGTTGCCCTCGTGATCGAAGTCAGCGAACTCACCAAGCGGTACGGCGACAAGACCGCCGTCGACCATCTCTCCTTCACCGTGCGGCCGGGGCAGGTCACCGGGTTCCTCGGCCCGAACGGCGCGGGCAAGACGACCACCATGCGGATGCTCCTCGGCCTGGACACTCCCACCGCCGGCACCTCCACCATCGGCGGCGTCCCCTTCCGCACCCACCCGCGCGGCCTGCGCCACGTCGGCGCGCTGCTCGACGCCCAGCAGGTGCACGGCGGGCGCAGCGCCACCGCGCATCTCGGCGCCCTGGCTCGCGGGAACCGCATCCCGGCGAGCCGCGTGGCGGAGGTGCTCGCCGAGGTGGGCCTGACCGAGGCGGCCGGGCGCCGCATCGGCGGGTTCTCGCTCGGCATGAAGCAGCGGCTCGGCATCGCGGCGGCCCTGCTCGGCGACCCTCCTGTCCTGATGTTCGACGAGCCGATCAACGGCATGGACCCGGAGGGCGTGCTCTGGGTGCGTGGGCTCTTCCGCCGCCTGGCCGCCGAGGGACGCACCGTCTTCCTCTCCAGCCATCTGATGACGGAGATGGAAAGCACCGCGGACCAGCTCGTGGTGATCGGACAGGGCCGTCTCATCGCCGCCGAGTCCGTACGGGAGTTCGCGGCCCGCAGCACCCGCTTCAGCGTGCTGGTCGCGACGCCGCAGGCCGGCGAGCTGACGGCCGTCCTCACGGCGGCCGGGGCGTCCGTCGAGCCGCACGGTCCGCCGGACGCGGCCAGGATCGCCGTGACCGGGCTGCCCGCCGAGCGCATCGGAGCGCTCGCCTTCGAGCACCGGGTCATGCTGCACGAGCTGACCAACCGCACGGCCTCGCTGGAGGAGGCGTTCATGGAACTCACCGCCGGCAGCGTCGAGTACCTGTCGGGAGACGCGGGAAAGGCGGGTCAGCCCCGATGACGAGCACGACTCCCCATGCCACTGCCACCACGTCCACCGCCGTGGGTGAACCGCCTGCCCGCTTCCCCGACCTCGTCGCCGCCGAGTGGATCAAGGTACGGTCGCTGCGCTCCACCCCCTGGGTGATCGTCCTGGTCACGCTGGTCGTGACCGGCGTCGCCGCGGCCCGCGCCCTCGCCGACTACAACAACTTCCCGTCCTACGACGCCCTCACCCGACGGGACCACCCGTTCTCGCTGGGCGACGCCTTTCCGGCGGAGGCGTATCTGACGCTGATGCTCGCCGCCGTGGCCGTCGGCGCGATCGCCACGGTCAGCGAGTACGGCAGCGGCCTCATCCGCACCACTACGGTGGCCGTCCCCGCGCGCGGCGCCGTGGTCCTCGCCAAGGCCGTCGTGCAGGCCGTCCTGTGGGCCGTGGTCGGTGCGCTCGTCGCCCTCTGCTCGTTCCTCGTCTCCCAGGCCATCCTCGAAGGGCGGGACGCCGCGATCCCGATCAGCGACCCCGACGCACTGCGGGCGTTCGCGGCCTCCGCCCTGCTCGGCCCGGTGTGCGCGCTCGTCGGCCTCGGCCTGGGCGTCCTGATCCGGCACAGCGCCACCACCGTCGTCGCGGGCTCCTTCGTCCTGCTCCTGCTGCCGGTCTTCTTCTCGTCCCGCAAGCCGCTGTCCGCCGCCTTCGCCAACGCGATGGTGCGCAACGCGTGGCAGCGTCTGGCCCAGATCTACGGAACGCCGGCCGAGGCGTACAACGGGGCCACGGTCGCCGGGAGCTGGACCGTGTACGTGCTCTGGCCGCTGGTGGCGCTCGCCCTGGCGCTGGTCGTCGTACGGCGCCGGGACGTGTGACCGTATCCGTCCGCAACCGGATCCGGACGTCCGGAAGTCTTCACCCGCAAGGGAGTTGGGGATGAATGAGGGCAGGACGGCAGGACGGATCACGGGGGGACGCGTATGGGACTCGCCATCTGCTCGCTGAAGTACGAGGCCGCACGCTCGGGCCCGCAGAAGATCACCTATGACCGCGACGGCTACCACCTCGTCCGCTTCCCCTACGCGGCGGGCGAGGAGTCGTACGACCCCTGGAAGATGCACGACTCGCCGAAGGGCTCCACGTACCCGGACACCCACTCGGGTCTCATCCGGCCGAGTCACGACGGGTGGGGCACCCTGTCCGCGCTGGTCTTCTGGGAGCCGGATTCCGGACCGCGCGAGTTCAGGGCGCGCTTCGTGCGTGACCCGCTCGCCGGTTCGACCGGCTACGACTCGACCGCCACGACGGACTCCGCGCCGACCGGCGGCGGTCAGTACCGGTCGTACACCTGGCAGATGTTCGTGCACCCGGGAACTCCGGTCGGCCTGAAGATCTCGGTACGCGGAGCGGGTGACGCGCTGATCCGTACGCCGCTGCTCCTCGCCGAGTTCAAGCTGGCCGTCCAGACGGACGTGATCACACCGAGCGGCTGAGGCAGGTGAGTGGACCGGGGGTGCTGCTCATGGGCGGCACCCCCGTACTCACACAGTCGTGCTCGTGCCGATGCGCTTCACGCCGGGACAAGGATCCGCGCCCGCCAGGCTCCGGCCAGGGACGCGGGGGTGAGGACGGGACGCGGCACCACGATGCCGCAGTGGGTGCAGACCGGTCCCGACGACGGTTCGTGCGCCAGGTCGTGCTCCCAGCGCAGCGCCGTGCCGGTACAGACGGGACAGGCCGCGCCGGGCTCGCGCTCCAGGGCCGCGATCAGCCGGTTCAGAACCTCCGCGAGAGGCTCGGAGGGATGCACCATCGGGTCGTCGCACCAGGCGACTCCGAAGCCGCCCCAGGTCAGCCGGTGCCAGTCGTCGACCGTGCCCGGTCTGCGCAGCCCGTCGTGCTTCTCCTTGCGGCGGCGCTCCGCGAACTGCGTCTCGTACGCGAGCCAGACCGCCCGCGCCTCCTCCAGTTCGTCGAGCGCGGCCGTCAGCCGCGCCGGCTCGGGGGACCGGTCCTCGGGATCGAACCCGGCCCGCGAGCACAGGTGGTCCCAGGTCGCCCGGTGCCCGTAAGGGGCAAACCGCTCCAGGCACTTGCGCAGCGAGTACCGCCGCAGCGCCAGATCATTGCGCGGGTCGCGCGCCTGTCTCGCCAGACTCCGGAATCCGGCCATCGCCCTGCACCTCCGTCACACGTACATGTACTTCGGCGTCGTCGTCGAACGGACGTCGCCGAATAGACGTATCGACACTCGATTCGGATCCATGCCACTCCATCCGATTTCCGATGGACTCCATCAGCGGCACCTCCTGGGGTCCGTTCGTCCCAGGGGGTCGCGTGTGGCGATTCCGAAAAGGTGACGCATGTTCATCTCCAGTTGGCTGCCTACCGCCGGTAACCTCCGGCGCACCATCGTCGGGAGGATCAGGCATGCGACGGCGCATCACGCGAACCACCCAGCACAGAAGCCTCCGTAGGACTCTCAGGCGCACGGCCGCCACCGCGGTGTTCGTCCTCACGGCGGGGCTGCTGTCCCCGGCCGGTGAGGCCTCCGCCGCGGAGCCGGCACCGGCGCCCGACTACTGCGCGGGCCGGTGCGCGGACATCCTGCCGCCCGGCGCGAACGGCAGCGCCACGCTGGCCGAGATCCTCGGCCACCGTCTCCTGGGCACCCAGCCGGCCCACGCCGACGATCAACTCGGCCCCTACGACGCGCTCGCCGCCGGGTACCCGTCCCTGACGGACGACACCCTCACCCAGTTCTTCAACGACTCCTCCTTCGGGGTCCCCGATGGTCAGGTCGGTTCCGTCACGCGCCCCCGCGACGATGTGACGATCACCCGTGACAAGAAGAACGGTGTACCCCACGTCAAAGGTTCCACGCGTTACGGGACAGAGTTCGGCGCCGGCTACGCCGCAGGTCAGGACCGGCTGTGGCTGATCGACCTGTTCCGGCACATCGGCCGCGGCGAGCTCACGTCGTTCGCGGGCGGCGCCCTCGCCAACCAGGGACTCGAGCAGGAGTTCTGGCCGCAGGCCCCGTACACCGAGCAGGACCTGGAGAAGCAGGTCGAGTACATCAGGACCACCCAGGGCGCCCGGGGCAAGCAGGCCATGGACGACGCGCAGGCCTACATCGACGGGCTCAACGCCTACCGCGAGAAGTCGAAGAACGGCCGCTACTTCCCCGGCGAGTACGTCCTGACCGGCAAGATCGACGCGATCACGAACGCGGGCGAGATCCAGCCGTTCAAGGTGACCGACATGATCGCGCTCGCCTCGGTCGTCGGCGGCCTCTTCGGAGGCGGCGGCGGGGGAGAGGTCGGCCAGGCCCTCTCGCTCCTGTCGGCGCAGCAGAAGTACGGCGTCGAGCGGGGCACCGAGGTCTGGGAGTCCTTCCGCGGACGCGACGACCCCGAGGCCGTGACGACCATCCACGACGGCACGAGCTTCCCCTACGGTGCCAAGCCCCGGAACCCGCGTGGCGAGGCGCTGCCCGACAAGGGCACCGTCGAGAGCGAACCCCTCGTCCACGACCGTGAGGGCTCGGCCGAGCCGGCCGAGGCGGGGCGCAAGACCCCCGTCAAGGCACCGGCGAAGCTCAAGCCGCTCCAGGGCATGTACGACAAGGGGGTGCTGCCCGCGGACACGTTCCGGAACTCCGACTCCAAGAAGGGCATGTCCAACGCCCTCCTCGTCTCCGGCAAGCACACCGCGTCCGGCCACCCGGTCGCCGTGTTCGGCCCGCAGACCGGGTACTTCGCCCCGCAGCTCCTGATGATGCAGGAGCTCCAGGGTCCGGGCATCAGCGCGCGCGGCGTCTCGTTCGCGGGCGTCGGCATGTACATCCAGCTCGGGCGCGGCCAGGACTACGCCTGGTCGGCGACCTCGGCGGGCCAGGACATCACGGACACGTACGCCGTGGAACTGTGCGAGCCGGACGGCGCGACGCCCACCCGGCAGTCCACGGACTACCTGTACCGCGGCACCTGCACCCCCATGGAGAAGCTGGAGAAGAAGAACGCCTGGAAGCCGACCCTCGCCGACTCCACAGCGGCCGGCTCGTACCGGATGCAGGTCTTCCGCACGAAGTACGGCATCGTCACGCACCGTGCGACGGTCGGCGGCAAGCCCGTCGCGTACACCTCACTGCGCTCGACGTACCGGCACGAGGCCGACTCCATCATCGGCTTCCAGATGCTGAACGACCCGTCGTACGTGAAGGACGCGGCGACCTTCGAGAAGGCCGCGCAGCACATCAGCTACGCCTTCAACTGGTTCTACGCCGACTCGCGCGACATCGCCTACTACAACAGCGGCGCCAACCCGGTGCGCGCGACCGGTGTCGACGACTCCTTCCCGGTGAAGGCCGAAAAGGCCTACGAGTGGCGGGACTTCGACCCGACGGACAACACGGCCGCGTACGCGCCGCCGTCCCAGCACCCGAACTCCGTCGACCAGGACTACTACGTCTCCTGGAACAACAAGCAGGCCAAGGGGTTCGGCGCCGCCAACTTCAGCCTCGGGGCCGTGCACCGCGCCGATCTGCTCGACGGGCGCGTGAAGCGGCTCGTCGCCGAGGGAGGCGTCACCAGGGCCTCGCTCACCCAGGCCATGGAGGAGGCCGCCCTCACGGACCTGCGGGGCGAGCAGGTGCTGCCCGAGATCCTCAAGGTCATCCGCAGCAGGCCCGTCGACGACCCCGCCCTGAACAAGGCCGTGCAGCAGCTGGAGGCCTGGCGCAAACAAGGAGCCCAGCGCAACCAGACGTCGGCCGGCTCGCACACCTACGCGCACCCGGACGCCGTACGCATCATGGACGCCTGGTGGCCGCTCCTGGTGAAGGCCGAGTTCGAGCCGGGCCTCGGCAGCGACTTGTACGGGGCGCTCACCGGCGAACTGACCATCGACGAGTCGCCGTCCGCCGGCCACGGTCCGACCGGCGCGCACGCGGGATCGGCGTTCCAGTACGGCTGGTGGGGCTATGTGGACAAGGACCTGCGCACGGTCCTCGGGCAGCCGGTGAAGGGCAAGCTCGGCGCCGCCTACTGCGGCGGCGGCAAGCTCGACGCCTGTCGTGACGCGCTGCTCGCCACACTCGTGCAGGCGGTCGCCAGGCCCGCCGCCGAGGTCTACCCCGGCGACGACGCGTGCAAGGCCGGCGACCAGTGGTGCTCGGACACGATCATCCACCGGGCGCTCGGCGGCATCACGCACCGCGGGATCCAGTGGCAGAACCGTCCGACGTACCAGCAGGTCGTCGAATTCCCCTCGCACCGGCCGTAGTCCGGCCGCTCCCATGGGGCACGCACACGCACACGCGTGCCCCATGGGGGTCAGCCCAGTTCGCGCTCCCGCGTCTCCGGCAGGGCGAGGACGCAGAGCAGCGAGACGACGGCCATCGCGCTGACGTACCAGCCCACGGAGGACGAGCCGAACTCGCCCTGGAGCCGCGTCGCCACGAGCGGCGACACCGCGCCGCCGAGCACCCCGCCCAGGTTGTACGCGAAGGACGCCCCGGAGTAGCGCACGCGCACCCCGAACAGCTCCGGCAGGTACGCGCCCATCGGCCCGTACACGACCCCCATGCAGAACAGCGCGCCGCCCAGGGCGAGCGCGATCAGCACGGGCTGCTCGGTGTCCATGAGCGGGAAGAGGACCAGGCCCCAGACCACCGCGAGCCCGGCGCCGGCGAGCACCAGTCTGCGGCGCCCGCCCGCGTCGGAGCGGGTCGCGGCCAGCCAGGTGCCCGCCGCGAGGAAGAGGCAGGCGACGAGCGAGACCGCCAGCATCGTGTTGCGCGGGACGCCGAGGGTCGTCGTGCCGTAGGCGAGGCAGTACGTGGTCGCGGTGTAGAAGAGCCCGTACGCGACGACCATGCCGCCCGCGCCGAGCAGGATCTCGCGGGGGTGCCGCTTGAAGACCTCCAGCGCGGGTGCCCTGCTCGCCTCCTGCTCCTTCATCACCTTGGCGAACACCGGCGTCTCACTGATCTTCAGCCGTACGAAGAGGCCGACGGCGACCAGCAGGAAGGAGAGCAGGAACGGCACGCGCCAGCCCCACGAGTGGAACGCCTCGTCGTCCAGCGTCGTCGACAGGATCCAGAAGATGCCGGTCGCCGCGAAGAAGCCCACGGACGGGCCGAGTTGAGGGAACGCCGCGAAGAGACCGCGCTTGCCGCGCGGCGCGTGTTCCACGGCGAGCAGCGCCGCCCCGCCCCACTCGCCGCCGAGGCCCACGCCCTGGAGGAAGCGCAGCAGTACGAGCAGCAGCGGCGCCCACACGCCCAAGGTGCCGTACCCGGGCAGCAGGCCGACGCACGCCGTCGACAGGCCCATCAGGAGCAGCGAGGCGACGAGGACGGACTTGCGGCCGACGCGGTCGCCGAAGTGGCCGAACAGGAGCGAGCCGATGGGGCGGGCCGCGAAGGCCACCGCGTAGGTCGAGAGGGACGCGAGGGTCGCGTTGAGGGAGGAGAGGTTCGGGAAGAACGCCTCGTTGAGGACGAGGGCGGCGGCCGTTCCGTAGACGTAGAAGTCGTAGAACTCGATCGCGGTCCCGATGAAACTGGCGACGGCCACGCGGCGCAGGCTCTCGGGGCTGTCCCCGTCAGAATCCGCGCCGGTGACCGTGTTCTGCCTGGTGGAGTCGTCTTTGAGCACGTACTGCACTGTGGTTGTGCGTGTACATGGCAGTCAATACGCGAAACGGGTCGTCCCGTATCGCGAGACGCTACGTGCCGGGCCCTACTTGTACGCCAGGTACCGGCTGCGCACCGCCCGGAACGCCGCGAGTTCGCCCTGCCAGGCCGCGACCACCTCGTCCGTGGACGCCCCGGCGTCGATCATCGTCCGCACCTGGGTGGACCCGGTGAGCTTGTCGATCCAGTTGTCCGAGCGCCAGGCGAAGCCGCTCCAGGACTTCTTCGCCGTCACCAGGAGCGCGATGCCGGTGCGTACCGGGTCGTACGCGGCCCGGTCCCTGACGTGGATCTGCACGCCGCCGATCGTCTTGCCCTGGAACTTGGAGAAGGTCGGCGCGAAGTACGCCTCGCGGAAGTCCACGCCGGGCAGGTGGAGTTCATTGGCGGAGGCCGCCCAGCGCCCGTCGACGCCCTCGGCGCCGAGCAGTTCGAAGGGGCGGGTCGTGCCGCGGCCCTCGGAGAGGTTCGTGCCCTCGAACAGGCAGGTGCCCGAGTAGACGAGCGCGGTGTCGGGGGTCGGCATGTTCGGGCTCGGCGGCACCCACGGCAGCCCCGACGCGTCGTAGAAGTCGCGCCGCTTCCAGCCCGTCATCCGGACCGTCTCCAGCTCGACGGGCTTCGCCAGGTACTCGCCGTTGAACAGACGCGCCAGCTCCGTGACCGTCATCCCGTGGGCCTGGGAGATCTCGCGCCGGCCGACGAACGTCGCGAACTCCTTGTGCAGGACGGGCCCGTAGGCGTTCCGGCCGGTCACCGGGTTGGGGCGGTCGAGCACCACGAACTTCTTGCCCGCGAGCTGCGCGGCCTCCATGCAGTCGTACAGCGTCCAGATGTACGTGTAGAAGCGGGCGCCCGCGTCCTGGATGTCGAAGACGACCGTGTCGACGCCGGACGCGGTGAAGACGTCCGCCAGCGCCTGCCCGCTCTTCAAGTAGGTGTCGTAGACGGGCAGTCCGGTCGCCGGGTCGTCGTAGCGCCCTTCCGAGCCGCCCGCCTGCGCCGTGCCGCGGAAGCCGTGCTCGGGCCCGAACACCGCGGTCAGCTGCACACGTTCGTCGGCGTGCATCACGTCGACGATGTGCTTGACGTCGCGCGTGACGCCGGTCGGGTTCGTCACGAATCCGACCTTCTGCCCGGCGAGGATCCGGTATCCGTCGGCCGCGAGCCGCTCGAAACCGGTGCGGAGCCGGCCGGCGTCCTTCTCCGCGGCGAGCGCGGGGGACGCCGCGCCCGCCGTGGCGGCCACCGCCGAGGCGGTGGTGGCGGCGAGCAGGCTCCGTCTGGACACGTTCATGTGGTGACCTCCGTGATCGCGGAAGGTGGCATGTGCACGCACGCTAGCGTGCGCCGCGCCCCCGCGGAACGAAGCCGACCGCCGGCACCTCTTCCGTTGAGCTGACCGACTGCTTAGTCTGTGACCGAAAGTCGAGTCAAGGGAGACCGATGGTGGACAGCCTGCACGGCACGGGGGTCGTCGTCACCGGCGCGGGAGGCGGCATCGGAGCCGCACTCGCCCGCCGGTTCGCCGCTTCGGGAGCGCGCGTCGTCGTGAACGACCTGGACGCGGGGAAGGCCAAGGCGGTCGCGGACGAGATCGGCGCCACGGCGGTGCCGGGCGACGCCTCCGAGATCGTGCCCGAGGCGCTGGACGCCCTGGACGGCACCGTGGACGTCTACTGCGCCAACGCGGGGCTCGCCTCCGGCGGCACCGAGGACGCCGACGAGCAGATCTGGGCCGCCGCCTGGGACGTCAACGTGATGGCGCACGTCCGCGCCGCGAAGGCCCTGCTCCCCGGCTGGCTGGAGCGCGGCAGCGGCCGCTTCGTCTCCACCGTCTCCGCGGCCGGACTGCTCACGATGGTCGGCGCCGCGCCCTACAGCGTCACCAAGCACGGCGCGTACGCCTTCGCCGAGTGGCTCTCCCTCACCTACCGCCACCGCGGGCTCAAGGTCCACGCGATCTGCCCGCAGGGCGTGCGTACGGACATGCTCACCGCCTCCGGGTCGGCCGGGGAGCTCGTCCTCGCGCCGACCGCGATCGAGCCCGAGGACGTCGCCGACGCGCTCTTCGCGGGCATGGCGGAGGACCGCTTCCTGATCCTCCCGCACCCCGACGTCGCCGGGTACTACGCGGCGAGGGCCGCGACGCCCGACCGCTGGCTGTCGAACATGAACCACATCCAGCAGAAGTGGGAGGCGGCACAGAAATGAGCTCCTCGATCTACGCGGCCATGCCCTGGCTCGGGCAGCTCTCCGAGGCGCAGCGGGCCCCGGTGACCCCGGCCGACTCCGTGCTGCACGCCTTCCGCGCCGCGGTCCGCAAGGCCCCCGACCGCACCGCCGTCGCCTACTTCGACGGCCGCCTCAGCTACCGCGAACTCGACGAGCTCAGCGACTCCGTCGCCGGGCATCTCGCCGCGCGCGGCCTCGGGCGCGGCGACCGTGCCGCCCTCATGCTGCAGAACTCCCCGCACTTCGTGATCGGGCTGCTCGCCGCCTACAAGGCGGGCGCCACCGTCGTCCCGGTCAACCCGATGTACAAGTCGGGCGAGGTCACCCACGTCCTGCACGACGCCGACGTGACCGCCCTGATCTGCTCGGACCGAGCCTGGGAGGCGTATCTGCGCGAGACCGCGGCGGACTCGCCCGTACGGATCGTGCTCACCGCCTGCGAACTGGACCTCCAGACGCGGGGCGACGAGCGGGTCCTCACGTTCGAGCGCGTCGTGCCGCAGGCCGCGGACGCCGACGACCTCCTGACCGTCGCCCGCGCGGGCCACGGGGCGCCCGAAGGCCGCGACCCGGGCCCGGACGACATCGCGCTCATCAGCTACACCTCCGGCACCAGCGGCACGCCCAAGGGCGCCACGAACCTGCACCGCAACATCGCGTACAACGCCGAGCGCCAGCGCACCGGACTCGGCATCCCCGAAGGCGGCACGTACTTCGGGCTCGCGCCGCTCTTCCACATCACGGGCATGGTCTGCGAGCTGGTCTCCTCCTTCGCGAACACGGGCACCCTCGTCCTCGCGTACCGCTTCGAGGCGGGCGTCGTCCTGGACGCGTTCGCCGAGCACCGGCCCGCCTACACCGTGGGCCCCTCGACCGCGTTCATGGCGCTCGCCGCGCACCCGGCCGCGACCCGCGAGCACTTCGCCTCCTTCCAGTCGATCTCGTCCGGCGGCGCGCCGGTGCCGCCCGCCCTCGTGGAGAAGTTCCGGGCCGGCTTCGGCCCCTACATCCACAACGGCTACGGCCTCACCGAGTGCACCGCTCCCTGTGCCTCCGTGCCGCCCGGCAAGGAAGCCCCCGTCGACCCCGTCTCCGGCACCCTCGCCGTCGGCGTCCCGGGACCCGAGAGCATCGTCCGGATCGTGGACGACCTCGGCCAGGAGGTGCCCTTCGGCGAGCAGGGCGAGATAGCCGTCCGCGGCCCCCAGGTCGTGCCGGGCTACTGGAAGCGTCCCGACGCCACCGCCGAGTCGTTCCCGGACGGCGAACTGCGCACCGGGGACATCGGCTTCATGGACGCCGACGGCTGGCTCTATGTCGTCGACCGCAAGAAGGACATGATCAACGCCTCCGGCTTCAAGGTCTGGCCCCGCGAGGTGGAGGACGTCCTCTACACGCACGAGGCCGTGCGCGAGGCCGCCGTCGTGGGTGTCCCCGACCCCTACCGCGGGGAGTCGGTCAGGGCGTACGTGAGTCTGCGTCCGGGCGCCTCGGTGGGCCCGGACGACCTGTCCGCGTACTGCAAGGAGCGGCTCGCCGCGTACAAGTACCCGCGCGAGGTGGAGATCCTGCCCGAGCTGCCGAAGACGACAAGTGGGAAGATCCTCCGGCGGGAACTGCGTTCCCGTACACAGAACAGCTGATCGCAGGAGAAAGGCAGGTGGCGGCAGTGCCCAGGACGTCGGACGGAGACGGTACGCCCGTCCCTCAGAGGCTGCTCGCCGCCGCCACCCGGCTCTTCGCCGAGCGCGGTTACGACCGCACCTCGGTGCAGGAGATCGTCGAGGCGGCCGGCGTCACCAAGGGCGCGCTCTACCACTACTTCGGCTCGAAGGACGATCTGCTGCACGAGGTGTACGCGCGCGTGCTCCGCGTGCAGCAGGAGCGCCTCGACGCGTTCGCGGACGCCGACGCGCCCGTGGAGCAGCGGCTGCGCGACGCCGCGGCCGACGTGGTCGTCACGACCATCGAGAACCTCGACGACGCGTCGATCTTCTTCCGCTCCATGCACCACCTCGGACCGGAGAAGAACAAGCAGGTACGGGCCGAGCGGCGGCGCTACCACGAGCGGTTCAGGGCCCTGATCGAGGAGGGCCAGAAGGCCGGCGTGTTCTCCACGGCCACGCCCGCCGACCTGGTGGTGGACTACCACTTCGGGTCGGTGCACCACCTCTCCACCTGGTACCGCCCGGGCGGCCCGCTCGCCCCCCAGGAGGTCGCGGACCACCTGGCGGACCTGCTGCTGCGCGCACTGCGTCCCTGACGCCGCTCAGGCCCGGACACACGGCCAAGGGCCCCCGCACTCACGCCGAGTGCGGGGGCCCTTCGCTGTCGTACGGTCGCCGCGTCACTGTCCGCGGACCGTCAGTGGTCGTCCCAGTGGCCCTCGTGCCGCGCGTGGCGGTGACCGTCGTGGACGTAGTCGACGTGATCGCCGTGGGTGACGGCCTGGTGCCCGCAGTCCTGGCCGTGCTGGTGCTCGTGGCCCTGGTGCGTGGTGTGGGCGCCGGGCTCGCACTCGTCCCAGTGGCCGTTGTGCTCCGCGTGCAGGTGCCCCTCGTGCGCGTAGTCGACGTGGTCGCCGTGCGGCACCGCCGTGTGGCCGCAGCCCTCGCCGTGGGTGTGCTCGTGGACGGGGTGTTCCTGGTGGAGAGTGGTCATGAAGTCAGACTAGCCGGAAATGCCCGAATGATTCTGCTATGGGACCCTTATGGCTGTTCCTGTGACCTTCGCGAGGAGTACGCCGGATGAAGGCGATCAGCTACAGCGGCTACGGCGGTCCCGAGGTGCTCGAGTACGGGGAGGTGCGCGACCCCAAGGTGGGGCCCGACACCGTCCTGGTGAAGGTCAGGGCCGCGGCGGTGAACCCCGTCGACTGGAAGGCCCGCGAGGGCTACCTGGCCCCGGCGCTCGACGCCGTCTTCCCGGTGATCCCCGGCTGGGACGTGTCCGGCGTCGTGGTCCAACCCGGCGCCTCCGTCACCGAGTTCGCCACCGGCGACGAGGTGATCGGCTACGTACGCGAGGACTTCCTCTCCCGCGGGACGTTCGCCGAGTACGTCGCCGCGCCCGTGCGCACCCTGGCCCGCAAGCCCCGGAACCTGACCTACGAGGAGGCCGCCGGGCTGCCGCTCGCCGGGCTCACCGCCTACCAGGTCCTGACCGGAGCCCTCGCCGTGCAGGAGGGCGACGTGGTGCTGGTGCACGCGGCGGCTGGCGGCGTCGGGTCGATCGCGGTCCAGCTGGGCCGCCACCTCGGCGCCCGCGTCATCGGCACGGCGAGCGAGCGCAACCACGACTTCCTGCGGGAGCTGGGCGCCGAACCCGTCACGTACGGGGAAGGCCTCGCCGAACGCGTGCGGGCCCTCGCGCCGGAGGGCGTGGACGCCGTGTTCGACACGGTGGGCGGGGAGGCCCTGAAGGTGTCCGCGGACCTGCTCGCGCCGGGCGGCCGGCTCGCGTCGATCGCGGACGCCTCCGTCGTCGACCTGGGCGGTCACTACGTCTTCGTGCGCCCCGACGCCGCCGACCTCGCGCGCCTCGCGGACCTCGCGGAACAGGACGTGGTCACGGTGCACGTCGACGAGACGTTCCCGCTGGAGCGGGCCGCGGACGCCCAGCGGCTGAGCGCCGAGGGCCGCACCAGGGGCAAGATCGTGGTCACCGTTTGGACCGACT
The DNA here is from genome assembly GCF_036345255.1 of Streptomyces sp. NBC_00569. NCBI lineage: Bacteria > Bacillati > Actinomycetota > Actinomycetes > Kitasatosporales > Streptomycetaceae > Streptomyces > Streptomyces sp. NBC_00569. The sequence continues at coordinate 7,649,381 of NZ_CP107783.1, forward strand.
GACCGACTGACCGACTGACCGACCGATCGAGACCGGCTGCCGGGGACCGAAGACGGCCCCCACCGCGTCGGGCCGCGTCGGGGGGCGTCACACCACCAGTGTCGCGAACGCGGCCAGCGCCACCGAGCAGGCCACCGCCACCACGGCCGCGCGGGCGGTCATCACCGGCGGTCTCGCCTCGTGCAGTGCCAGATCGCGGATCCGGCGGTGCGCCACCGCCAGGAACCCCAGCCACGCCAGGAAGCACAGGGCCGCGCCCAGCACACCGAGGGTGTCCGTGTCGCCGTGCAGCGCCGCCCTGGCGGCGAGGACCGCCGCCACGGTGCACGACAGCGTCGTCCGCCGCCAGGCGAGCCGTGTCCGCGCGGGCTGGAGCCCCGGATCGCGCCCGGCCGCCGCCGCGCCGCCCTGTCCGTCGACGGGTGGCTCCGACGGGCCGCTCACCCCGCCCACCCGGCGAGCACGACCACCACCATCGCGACGGCCACCAGCGCCACGACCACGCTCAGCAGCGCCGGGAACCGCGAGACGGGCAGGTCCTCGCCCCGCCGCATCGCCCGCTCGCAGCGCACCCAGTGGCTGACCGCCCGCAGGGAGCACAGGGCGCCCGCCGCGAGCAGCGCGAGCGCGAGACCGGCCCGCCAGGCCCAGCGCAGGTCCGGCAGGAACTGGTCCACGGCGAACCCGCCGCCGATCAGCGCGAGCGCCGTGCGCAGCCAGGCCAGGAACGTGCGCTCGTTGGCCAGCGAGAAGCGGTAGTCGGGCGTATCACCGTCGTCCCGCACCCGCTCGGGCGCGAACCAGAGGCGGACGCTGCGCACAAATTCGATCACGGGGCGACCCTATCCGGGCGGCCGCGGCAGCCCCGCGGCCCGTGTCCGGTGGGCCCGCAGCCGCTCGTACGCGTCGAGCCCGTCCGGCACCCACGGCCACTCGGGAAGCCGCCGCTCCAGCTCCTCGTCGGTGAGGAAGTCGTGCCAGGCGACCTCCTCGGCCTGCGGGTTCACGGGCAGTTCGCAGCGCACCTCGTACAGGTACGACCACCAGGTCCGGCCCGCCCCGTCGTCGTACAGGAACTTGAACAGGGGCTCGGGGCGGGGCAGCCCGAAGACGCCGAGCTCCTCCTCCGCCTCGCGCAGCGCCGCGTCGTCGTAGGACTCCCCGGCGCCCACGACGCCGCCGACGAACATGTCGTACAGGGACGGGAACACCAGCTTGGTCGGTGTGCGGCGGTGTACGAAGATCCGGCCGCCGCCGTCCCTGGCCTGGATGAACACGCACCGGTGGCGCAGTCCGCGGGCGTAGGCCTCGCCGCGCGGGGCCTGCCCGACCACCCGGTCGTGCTCGTCGACGATGTCGAGGACCTCCGCCGCCGGATCCGGGGCGTCGGCGGCGTGTGTGGGATCGGTGGGAGGGGTCATGCGCCCATGAGACCAGACCCGGCAGACCCTCGGTGGATCAGACCCCGACCCCTGCCCGGTCCCCCTCCCGAGGGCCCGTGGTCGGCATCGCCGGATGCATCCCGAGCAGCACGATCCCCGCCACGATCGCCGTGAGCCCGGTCGCCTGCCAGGCGAGCGCACCGGCGTCCGTGCGCAGTTGGTCGCCCATGAAGCCGACCCCGCACGCGATGCCCGCGAGCGGCTGCGCGGCCGTCAGTGCGGGCAGCGACATCCGCAGCGGCGCCATCTCGAAGGCGCTCTGCACCAGGATCAGGCCCGTGATGCCGAGCGCCAGGACTCCGTACGGCTGCCAGCTGGTGAACAACTCGCCCAGGCCGCCCGACGAGAAGAGCTGCCCGCTCATCCGCGTCAGCGCGTCCTGCACCCCGTAGAGGAGCCCGGCCGCCACGCCCAGCAGGACGGGGGCCGAGCTCATCCGTGACTTCTTCGCGTACGCGGTGAGCAGCAGCGCGCCGCCCACCATCACGCCGATGATCAGCCAGCGGCGCAGCGGGTCGGTGACCGCGTCGCCGCTGCGTGGCTCGCCCGCCACGATGAAGGCCGTCACCCCGCCCGCGAGCAGCGCCAGGCCCGACCACCCCTGTTTGCCCAGGGGCTGGCGGGTCTGGTGGCGCGAGAGGGCGAGCGCGAACAGGAGGTTGGTCGCGAGCAGCGGTTCGACGAGGGAGATCTCCCCGTTGCCCAGCGCGATCGCGCCGAGCACCATGCCGGCCACCATGAAACCTATGCCGAACAGCCAGCGGGGCACCCGTACGAGGTCGAGGAGCAGGCGCGGCGACAGGAAGTCGTTCAGCGGGGCGTGCTGCGCCGCGTTCTGCTGGAGCACGAATCCGACGCCCAGGCAGAAGGCCGCGGAGACGGCGAGGACGAGTACGAGAACCGACACGCTGCGCACCTCGAGAATGCAGGTATCAAGATCGGCCATGGGCGGGTCGTTGCACGGGTGTAAGGCCGACGATAGCGCCCCGCGGGACGGGCTGCCCCGCGAGTGACCCGGTCGGCGAGGTTGACGCCGCCCACCCCCGTACCCAAGATCTGACCCACCGGTAACTTTCGAGAGGGACGGACCCCAATGACGACGTACGACGCGGACGTGATCGTGATCGGGGCGGGCCTCGCCGGGCTCGCCGCGGTGGCGGAACTCGTGGACGCGGGCCGCAAGGTGATCCTCCTGGACCAGGAGCCGGAGCAGTCCATCGGCGGGCAGGCGCACTGGTCCTTCGGCGGCCTCTTCTTCGTCGACTCGCCCGAGCAGCGCCGCCTGCGGATCAAGGACAGCCATGCGCTCGCGCTCCAGGACTGGATGGGCACCGCCGGCTTCGACCGCGCCGAGGACCACTGGCCGCGCAAATGGGCCGAGGCGTACGTCGACTTCGCCGCGGGCGAGAAGCGGTCCTGGCTGCACCGGCAGGGCGTCCGGTTCTTCCCCGTGGTCGGCTGGGCGGAGCGCGGCGGCTACGACGCGAACGGGCACGGGAACTCGGTGCCGCGCTTCCACATCACCTGGGGGACCGGTCCCGGCCTCGTCGCGCCCTTCGAGCGCCGGGTCAGGGAGGGGGTGGCGCGCGGTCTGGTCGAGCTGAGGTTCCGGCACCGGGTGACCGGCCTGTCCCGCAGCGCCGGTGCCGTCGACACCGTCAGCGGCGAGATCCTCGAACCGTCGTCCATCGAGCGCGGCCAGGGCAGCAGTCGTACGGTCACGGGCTCCTTCGAGCTCACGGCGCAGGCCGTGATCGTCACCTCCGGCGGCATCGGCGGAAACCACGACCTCGTCCGCGCGAACTGGCCCGAGCGCCTCGGCACCCCGCCCGAGAAGATGCTCTCCGGCGTGCCCGCGCACGTCGACGGCCTGATGCTCGGGATCACGGAGAACGCGGGCGCGCACCTCATCAACCGCGACCGCATGTGGCACTACACCGAGGGCATCGAGAACTGGAACCCCATCTGGGACAAGCACGGCATACGCATCCTGCCGGGCCCGTCCTCGCTCTGGCTCGACGCGCGCGGCGAGCGTCTGCCCGTGCCGCTCTTCCCCGGCTTCGACACCCTCGGCACCCTCGACCACATCATGAAGACCGGGTACGGCTACACGTGGTTCGTGCTCAACCAGCGCATCATCGGCAAGGAGTTCACCCTCAGCGGCTCCGAGCAGAATCCGGACCTGACGGGGAAGTCCGTGCGCGGAGTCATCGACCGCGCCCGTGCCGACGTGCCGGCGCCCGTCAAGGCGTTCATGGACCATGGCGCCGACTTCGTCATCGAGAAGGACCTCCCGGCCCTGGTGCGCGGCATGAACGCCCTCGCCGAGAAGTCGTCGGGTCCGCTGATCGATGAGGCCGCGCTGCGCAGCACGCTCGTCGCCCGCGACCGCGAGATCGCCAACCCCTTCACCAAGGACCTCCAGGTGACCGCCATCCGCGGCACCCGCAAGTTCCTCGGCGACCGCCTCATCCGCACCGCGGCGCCGCACCGCATCCTCGACCCGAAGGCGGGCCCGCTGGTCGCCGTGCGCCTCAACATCCTCACCCGCAAGTCACTCGGCGGCCTGGAGACCGATCTGTCCTCGCGCGTCCTGACCGAGGGCGGCGAGCCGCTGCCGGGCGTGTACGCGGCGGGGGAGGCGGCCGGGTTCGGCGGCGGGGGAGTGCACGGCTACCGCTCCCTCGAAGGGACCTTCCTCGGCGGCTGCCTCTTCTCGGGCCGCACGGCGGGCCGCGCCGCGGCCGCCGCGACCGGCTGAATCTCGCCTTGACAGCTCCCCGGACCTTTCCTGACGGTCCGGGGAGCTGTCTCGTGTCACCATCTCAACTGTCGAGGTGGGAGCGGTAATTGGTGGATCACGAGGGTGAACTCGGAGGATTGTGAAACGAGTTGGTGAAGGTCATCCCTTGGTCTGCTCTTGACTCGGAGTACCCGGTACCGCTTTGCTGTGCGTGATCACCTCAAGCAAGCCGCGTCGTAGAGGATTTCCTGCGGTGCCCCCACCTCCGCCACCACTCGGGCGTGCCCGCAAGCGGGCCGCTCCCCCGTTCGACTCCGCGCTCGACGACAGCGACCTCGTCGCCGCCCGCGCGGCCCTCGCTCAGGGGCGCTGGACCGAGGTCAGGGAACTGATCTCGGCCACCGGCGACGACTGGGACCGCCGCGGCCACCGCATCGTCGTCCTCGCCGAGGAACCGACGACCACTGCATGGGTCAGGGACTGGCGGCTCGCCGAACCCGAATCCGCCGACGCGGCCGTCCTGCTCGCTCTCGCCGCCGTGCAGCGCGCCCGGACCGGCAAGACGCGCCCCGAGAAGGCCCGCGACGCCTGCCGCGACGCGGCGGCCCTCGTGCCCGCCGACCCCACGCCCTGGCTCGGACTCCTGCTCCTGGAACGGGACATGGGCCGCGAGGAGGACGTCGTCCGCCTCTTCGACGAGATCCGCCACCGCCACGCCGAGCACCACCACGCCCATCACCTGATGGTCGCCAGACTCGCCGAACGCCGCCCCGACGCCGGCCAGGACCCCCTGCACGAGGTGTACGACTTCGCGTCCTGGGCCGCCGAACAGGCGGGCCCCGGATCACCGCTCGCCGTCCTCCCCGTCATCGCGCACGCCGAGCGCTACCGGGTCCTCGCCGCCGCCGGCAGCGAACCGTCCGACCCCAAGGCCTCCGGACACTGGACGGGCCGCCGCGCCCGCCTCGTGATGAAGGCCGCCTTCGACTGGTGGCTCGAATGGGGCACTCCGGAGCGCCCCGCCCATCCGCGCGGCCGCGTCGACCTGAACTTCCTCGCCCACGCCAAGTCCTGCGAGGGCAGGCCCGCGGAGGCCGCCGCGCTGTTCCACCGCATCGGCCGGCACGCCACCGCCGCCCCCTGGTCGTACCCGGACCGCGATCCGCACGAAGCCTTCCGTGCCGCCCGCGGTGCCGCGCTCGGTACGGCCTAGGGCGACGCCCCCGGAAGACCCAGACACCCGCACCAGCAGCGCTCATCCACAGGGAAGGGACAACCCCGCCATGACGACGGGCAGTTCGAGCACGAGCGACACGGCACGACCCCCCGAGTCCGATGCGGGGATCAGCACGTTCAAGGGGCAGGACAGCGCCCTGCGCGCCGGCCGCCTCGGCACGGCGGGCCTGCTCCTGTCCGTGCTGGCCGCGACGGGACCGCTCATGGTGGTCGCCGGCGTCATGCCCACCACGTTCGCCGTGATGGGCGTCGTCGGGCAGCCGCTGCTCTTCCTCATCCTGGGCGTCGTCCTCGCCCTGTTCAGCGTCGGTTACGCCGAGATGAGCCGGCACGTCCACAACGCCGGTGCCTTCTACGCGTACATATCCCGCGGCCTCGGCCCGACCGCCGGCGCGGGCGCCGCCCTGGTCGCGCTCGTCGCCTACAGCGTCCTCCAGGTCGGCATCTACGGGATGTTCGGCTTCGAGGTGTCCAACCTCTTCGCCACCTACCTCGACCTGAGCATCGCCTGGTGGATCCCGGCGCTGGTGGCCGTGCTCGCCGTCGGCGCGCTCGCCCTGCTGAAGATCGACGTGAACGCGCGCGTGCTCGGCGTACTCCTGCTCGTCGAGGTCGCGCTCGTCGTCGTCTTCGACGTCGCGGCGATCGGCGACCCGGCCAGGGAAGGCCTGTCGCTGCACGCCTTCAACCCCGACACCCTCACCGGCGCGGGCGTCGGCACCGCCCTGTGCTTCTGCATCGCCGCCTTCACCGGCTTCGAGCAGGCGCCCGTGTACGCGGAGGAGACCAGCCGCCCGCACATCCTCGTGCCGCGCGTGATGTTCATGGCGGTCGGCTTCGTCGCCGTCTTCTTCGCCATCAGCTCATGGGCGCTCACCGTCGCCGCCGGGCCCTCCGCGATCATCCCGACCGCGCAGAAGCAGAGCGCGGGCCTGATGTTCTTCCTGACGGAGAGCCGGCTCGGCGGCACCTTCACGGACATCGTCCACGTCCTGTTCGTCACCGGCATGTTCGCGGCGCTCCTCAGCTTCCACAACGTCGTCTCGCGCTACGCCTTCGCCATGGGCCGCGAGGGCCTGCTGCCCGCCACGTTCGGCCGCACCAACAGCTCCAGCGGCGCGCCCGGCACCGGCTCCCTGCTCCAGACCGCTCTCTCCCTGATCGTCGTCGTGGCCTTCGCGGTCACCGACGACGGCAAGGCGGGCGACCCGACGGCGCCCGTGCTCAAGCTCTTCACCTGGGGCGGCAACGTCGGCGCGCTCGGCATCATCCTGCTGATGGCCGCCGCCTCGCTGGCCGTGATCGTCTTCTTCGTCAGGCGCGGCGCCGCGGGCGCCCAGATCTGGCGCCTGATCGCGTCGGGCATCGCCGGGATCGCGCTGCTCGTCATCGCGTTCTACACGGTCAAGGACTTCGACGTCCTCGTCGGCTCGGGCCCCGGCTCCTCCCTCAACTGGGTGCTGCCCGGCATCATCGCGCTGGCCGCCGTCGTCGGCCTCGTCCACGGCGTCGTCCTGCGCGGGCGGAACCCCGAGGCACACGCCGGGATCGGCCTCGGCAACGAGGCGTTCCAGCTGGAGAAGGCGGCCGGCGTGCCCGCCGAGAAGTGACAGAACGCTGACGAACACCCGTGGCCCCTGGCCTCCGGAGGTCACGGGTGCTCGAATCAGTGTGTGAACCCGGAAGAACCCGTACCGCCCGAGCGGGACGAGCAGCGCGGCGCGCCCGTCGGCCGCCGCCTCGTCCTCGGCATGCTCGGACTCGGCGCCCTGGGCGTCGCCGCCGCGCCCACCCTCCAGCGCGGCCTCGAATCCTTCCTCGGCAGCGCCGCGGACAAGGACCCCACCGGTCTGACGGACCTCCTGCCGAACGGCGGCGGCTTCCGCTACTACTCGGTCGCCTCATCGGTCCCGCACAGATCGGCCGCCGACTACCGCCTCACCGTCGACGGCCTCGTCGACCGGCCCACCACCTACACGCTCCCCGCGCTGCGGGCGCTCCCGCAGACCCGGCTCGTGCGCGACGTCCAGTGCGTCACCGGATGGCGCGTGCCGCAGACCCCCTTCGAGGGCGTACGCCTCTCCAGCATCCTCGACGCGGCCGGGGTCCGGCCCTCGGCCAAGGCACTGCGGCTGACCTGCTTCGACGGAACGTACAGCGAGAGCCTCACCCTGCCGCAGGCCCGCCGCGCCGACGTGCTCGTCGCGCTGCGCATGCAGGACAAGCCTCTCGGCCACACCCACGGCGGGCCCGTCCGGCTCTACGTCGGCCCCATGTACTTCTACAAGTCGGCGAAATGGCTGTCCGGCATCACCGTCACCGACCGCGTCGAACCCGGCTACTGGGAGAACCGCGGCTACGACGTGGACGCGTGGGTCGGCCGCTCGAACGGACGCGACGATGAACCCACCCACTGAACTCCCGGCGCACGTAAGGCGCTTCACCCGCTCCGAGACCTGGGTCCACTGGTCCATGGCGGCCCTCACGGGCGTGTGCATTCTGACGGCGGCCTGCCTGTACGTACCCCAGTTCGCGGAGCTCGTCGGCCGCCGCGAACTCGTGGTCACGCTCCACGAGTGGTCCGGTCTCCTGCTGCCCGCGCCCTGTCTCGCCGGCCTCGCGTCCCGCGCCTTCCGCGCCGACCTGCGCCGCCTGAACCGCTTCGTCCCGCACGACCGCACCTGGCTGCGCTCCGCCCTGCGCCGCTCGGGCCCGAGGCCCGCGGGCAAGTTCAACGCGGGCCAGAAGCTGTACGCGGGCTGGCTCGCGGGAGCCGTCCTGGTGATGCTCGGCACGGGCCTGCTCATGTGGTCCACCCTCCCCCAAGCTCTCGGCTTCGCTGGAGCAGGGGGGACCTCCATCGTGCCCCTCACCTGGCGTACGGGCAGCACCTTCGTGCACGACTGGCTGTCCCTCGCCCTCGGCATCGTGGTCGCCGGGCACATCGCGAAGGCGTGGGCCGACCCCGAGGCGCGCCTCGGGATGCGGACCGGGTTCGTGGGGAGGGAGTGGGCCGAGCGCGAGCACGGCGAATGGCTGCCGTGACGGCGCCGTACTACGCGCCCGCGCCGAAGTCCAGGAGTACCTTGCACGCCCGCGCGCGGTCCGCGGCCAGCGCGAACGCCGACTCCGCGGCCGCCACCGGCACCACCGCGCTGATCAGCTCCGCGAGCCCCGGCTGCTCCGCGAGCAGCCGCAGCGCGTCGTCGAACTCCGTGTCGAAGCGGAACGCCCCGCGCAGCTCGATCTCCCGGCTGACCACGAGGTTCCCCGCGAACGGGCTCTGCCCCGGCGGCAGCATCCCCAGCTGGACGACCACACCGCCGCGCCGCACATGGCGCAGGCAGCTGTCGAGCCCGGCGGCCACGCCCGACGCCTCGACAGCCGCGTCGGCCTCGTCGGGCCAGCCCCTGTCGGCCGGGTCGTCGGCGCGTACGAGGGTGTCGGCGCCGGCGAGCCGCGCGTGACGGAGCGCTTCGGGCAGAAGGTCGGTGGCGGTCACGTGTGCCGCTCCGGCGGCTTTGGCCGCGGCGACGACGAGGCAGCCGATCGGGCCCGAGCCGGTCACCAGGACGTGCTTGCCCGCGACCGGGCCCGCCCGGCGCACCGCGTGCAGCGCCACCGCGAGGGGCTCGGCGAGGGCGGCCCGGTCGAGCGGAAGCCCGTCGGGCACGGCCCTCAACTGGCCGGCGGGGACGGCGATCCGCGCGGCGAAGCCGCCCTGGACGTGCGGGGTGCGGGCCGCGCTGCCCAGGTAGCGGGTGTCACGGCACACGTGGCGCCGTCCGTCGACGCACTCGGGGCAGGTCCCGCAGGGGGTGGCGGGATGCACGGCGACGGCCGTGCCCGGCGCGGGACCGGTGGCGCCGTCCCCGTACGACAGGACCGTGCCGACGACCTCGTGGCCGAGCAGCATGGGTTCCTTGAGCCGGAAGTCGCCGACGCCGCCGTGGCGCCAGTAGTGCAGGTCCGACCCGCACACCCCGCCGTAGCGGACGGCGACGAGCGCCTGGCCCGGGCCGGGTTCGGGGGAGGGGAGTTCGTCGACGCGCAGATCTCCCGCGCCGTGGATCACGCAGCCCAGCATCAGGTCTCCTCCAGCCATGAGGTCTTCTAGAGAACGCTCGTCATGCCGCCGTCGACGTAGAGGATCTGCCCGCTGACGAAGTCGGACGCGGGGGAGGCCAGGAACAGGGTGCCGCCGACGAGGTCGTCGGTGCGGCCCCAGCGGCCGGCCGGGGTCCGGCGGCGGACCCAGGCGCTGAACTCCTCGTCGCGGACGAGCGGTTCGGTGAGCTCGGTCTCGATGTAGCCGGGGCCGAGCCCGTTGACCTGGACCCCGGAGGGGCCCCAGTCGGCGCACATGCCCTTGGTGAGCATCTTCAGGGCGCCCTTGGTGGCGGCGTAGGGCGCGATGCCGGGCCGCACCACCTCGCTCTGCAGCGAGCAGATGTTGATGATCTTTCCGTGACCGCGTTCCACCATGCCGCGGGCCGCCTCGCGGCCCACCAGGAACGCGCTCGTCAGATTGGTGTTCAGGACCCGGTGCCAGTCGGCGTCGGTGAACTCCAGGAGCGGGGCGCGCAGCTGCATGCCCGCGTTGTTGACGAGGATGTCGAGCGGCCCCACCCGCTCCTCGACCCCGGCGATCCCGGCGGCGACGGACGGTCCGTCCGTGACGTCGAACGCCGCGGTGTGGACCGGGCTGTTGCCCGTCTGCTCCGACAGCCGCCCGGCCGCGTCCGCGAGGGCGGACTCGTCACGTCCGTTGAGGACGACGGTCGCGCCGGCCTCCAGGAGGCCGCGGGCCAGGGCGAACCCGATCCCGCGGCTGGAACCGGTCACCAGGGCCGTGCGGCCGCCGATGTCGAAGAGGGGGTGGGGCATCGCTCAGTACTCCAGTCGCTCCGGAGGGAGCCTGCTCATGTGGTGGCCGGGGCCCTTCTTTCGGATCTTGACGTGCTCGCCCGATCCGGAGGAAGGGCCCTAGATGACCAGGGACAGCAGCAGGACCAGGCCACCGGCGACGACCGAGATGATCGTCTCCATGACGGACCAGGTCTTGATGGTCTGCCCGACGTCCAGGCCGAAGTACTCCTTCACCAGCCAGAAGCCCGCGTCGTTCACGTGGCTGAAGAAGAGCGAGCCGGCGCCGATCGCGAGGACCAGCAGGGCCGTGTGCGCGGTCGACATGTCGGCCGCGAGCGGCGCCACGAGGCCGGCCGCCGAGATGGTCGCGACGGTGGCGGAGCCCGTGGCGAGGCGTATGACGACCGCGATCAGCCAGGCGAGCAGCAGAGCCGGGATCGACCAGTCCTTGGAGATGTCGAGGACCATCTGGCCCACGCCCGAGTCGATGAGGGTCTGCTTGAAGCCGCCGCCCGCGCCGACGATGAGGAGGACGCCCGCGATCGGGGCGAGCGACTTCTCGACGGTGGAGGACAGACGGTCCTTGGTGAACCCGGCCGCGCGGCCCAGTGTGAACATGCCGACGATCACGGCGGCGAGCAGGGCGATCAGCGGCGAACCGATGACGTCGAAGACGCGCTGCACGGTGTGCTCGGGCTTGTCCACCACGATGTCGACGAGCGCCTTGGCGAGCATCAGGACGACGGGGAGCAGGATCGTGGCGACGGCCGCGCGGAAGCTGGGACGCTTCTCCAGGTCGTCGCTGGCGCGCGCCGGGGTCATCTTGTCCGGGGCCTGGACGTCCACCCAGCGGGCGGCGACCTTCGAGAACAGCGGACCCGCGATGATCACGGTCGGGATGGCGACGAGGACACCCAGGGCGAGCGTGACGCCGAGGTTGGCGCCGACGGCGTCGATCGCGACGAGCGGGCCGGGGTGCGGCGGGATCAGGCCGTGCATGACCGACAGGCCGGCGAGGGCCGGGATGCCGATGCGCATCACCGAGTAGTTGCCGCGCTTGGCGACCATCAGGACGACCGGGATCAGCAGCACGATGCCGACCTCGAAGAACAGCGGCAGACCGATCACCGAAGCGATCAGGACCATCGCCCACGGCATGGCGCGCCCGCCCGCCTTGGCGAGGATCGTGTCGACGATCTGGTCGGCGCCGCCCGAGTCGGCGAGCAGCTTGCCCAGGATCGCGCCGAGCGCGATCAGCACACCCACACCGGCCACCGTGGAACCAAGGCCCGTGGTGAAGCTGACGATGGTCTTGTCCAGGGGGGCGCCCGCGAAGGCTCCCAGGGCCAGGGAACCGATGGTCAGCGCCAGGAAGGCGTGGACCCGGAACTTGGTGATGAGCAGAACGATGACAGCGATGCCCGCGAGGACGGCGATCCCCAGCTGGGCGTGGCCCGCCGAGGTGATCGGTTCGACGGCATCCGCTGCCAGCGTCTCGACGCTGAGACTGGTCACGGTTCTTCCTTGGTGTGGGTGGGGACTTCTGGAACTACTTCAGCGCCGGGCGCTGGGGGACGGGGACCGGCCTCAGAGGTCGGCGAGGGCCGCGACGGCCCGCTCCGTGATCTCCTCGGGGCTGCCCGACACATCGACGTCGACGCCCGCCTCGTCCGCCGCGAGCGGCTGGAGCGTGGCGAACTGCGAGTCCAGCAGGGCCGTGGGCATGAAGTGCCCCTGGCGGTGCGACATCCGGTCCTCGATCAGGGCGCGGTCGCCTGTGAGGTGGACGAACACGACTCCGGGGGCCTCGGCCCTGAGCCGGTCGCGATAGCTCCGCTTGAGGGCGGAGCTGCTGACGACGCCGCCGAGTCCCGCCCTTCCGTGCGCCCACTCGCCGATGGCGTCGAGCCACGGCCACCGGTCGTCGTCGGTCAGGGGGGTGCCGGCCGACATCTTGGCGATGTTCGCCGGCGGGTGGAAGTCGTCGCCCTCGGCGTACGGGACGCCGAGCCTGTCTGCGAGCAGGGGGCCGATCGTGGTCTTGCCGGTCCCTGCTACGCCCATGACTACGACGACGTGGGGGGTGCGTCGTGTCTTCATCGCGTCCTCGCTGTCTTCTTCGACATCGCTGTGTCACGCCACTGAAACCTGAATGGTCGGACAAATTCAAGGGACTGTGACATAAAAGTCTGACTTTTTATTCCGTCGACCCGCCTCGTACGCTGACGTCATGACCACACAGGGCCGGGGGCTGCACGCCCACGTACTGGAGAACCTCGGCCCCGCCATCACCGCCGGGGAGTACCCACCGGGCAGCGTGCTGCGCACGGACGAACTGGCCCAGCGGTACGAGGTGTCACGTTCGGTCATGCGGGAGGCCGTACGGGTGCTCGAGTCGATGCACCTCGTGGAGTCCCGGCGCCGGGTCGGCGTGACCGTGCGGCCCACCGAGGAGTGGAACGTCTACGACCCGCAGGTCATCCGCTGGCGGCTGGCCGGCGCGGACCGGCCGCGGCAGTTGCGCTCCCTCACGGTGCTGCGTTCGGCGGTCGAGCCGGTCGCGGCCGGCCTCGCCGCGACGCACGCCACGGCCGAGCAGTGCGCGGCGCTCACCGAGTGCGCGCTCGGCATGGTCGCCACGTCACGCGGCCAGCAACTGGAGGCGTACCTCGTCCACGACATCGAGTTCCACCGGGTCGTCCTGAACGCGTCGGGCAACGAGATGTTCGCCCGGCTCGGTGACGTGGTCGCGGAGGTCCTCGCGGGCCGTACGCACCACCAGGTGATGTTCGAGGACCCGGACCCGGCGGCCGTGTCACTCCATGTGCAGGTCGCCGAGGCCGTCCGCGAGGGGGACGCGGCCCGCGCGGAGGCACTCACGCGCGAGATCGCGGTGGGCGCGCTCGAGGAACTGGACATCCTCGCGCCCTGAGCGCGCAAGCCCGCGACTATTCGATGAAGTCGCCGTCGACGTACACCCATGCGCCGTCGAGCCGTATGAACCTGCTGCGCTCGTGCAGCGAACCGGGCCGCCCGCCGTCGGTGTAGCGGGCCCGGAACGTCACCGTGCCGGTGCTGTGGAACGCCGAACCCTCGGTCGTCCCCAGGATCTCCAGACCGGTCCACTTCATGCCCGGCTCGAAGGTGACGGCCGGGGGCCGGGTGGCCGGGTGCCAGGTCCGCAGCAGATACGCGGCGTCCTTGACGGTGAAGGCGCAGTAGCGGGACCGCATCAGGGCCTCCGCGGTCGGCGCGTTCGCCCGTCCGGAGTGATACCGGCCGCAGCAGGTGTCGTACGCGGAGGGGAGCCCGCAGGGGCAGGTGGGGGCGGGGCGTGACATGCGGACGATTCAACCAGCTCCGCCGCCGATCACCCGGCCCCCACCCCCGTCATCGCGTCACGGTCAGCGCCGCGCCCCGCGTGCGGTCCGACGAGGGTCCGGTCTCGATCGAGAACTCGCCGGGCTCCACGGCGAGGTCCAGGTCCCGGGTGACCGAGGCGAGCACCTCGGTGTCGACGGCGAACACGGCCTGTGCACTCCCACCCGGCTCCAGATCGAGCCGTACGAACCCGCGCAGCTCCCGCACACGCGGCCACGACGTACCGCCCGACACCCGGCGCACATACAGCTGCACCGTCTCGCGCACGGGCCGTGTCCCGGTGTTCGTCACCGTGACGGAGCACGTCGTGCCGGGTTCACCGACTGTGACGGTGGAACGCGCGAGGCGGGGCGCCCCGTACTCGACCGTCGAGTAGGACAGGCCGTGGCCGAAGGAGTGCCGCGCGGTCACGCTCTGGTCCACGTAGCCGCGGTAGCCGTGGTCCTTGGCGTTGTAGAACACCGGCAGTTGCGCGGCGGACCGCGGCACCGACACCGGGAGCCGGCCCGCCGGCGACGCCGTCCCGAACAGGACGTCGGCCACCGCCCGTCCGCCCCACGGACCCGGATACCAGGCGCACAGCACGCCCTTCGCCTTCCCCGTGAGGTCGGGCAGTGCGTGCGGGCGGCCCTGGACCAGGACCACGACGACCGGGGTGCCCGTCGCCGCCACCGCGTCGAGCAGCGCCGACTGCCCGTCGGGCAGGCGCAGATCGGCCAGGTCGACGCCTTCGCCGCAGGTCATGCCGACCGGGTTCCCCGAGGCGACGACGGCCGCCCCGTTGGCCTCGAAACGCGTGTCGGTCTCGCGGGCGCTCGACCCGCCGAGGACGAGCACGGCCACGTCCGCCGACGCGGCCAGAGCGACCGCCTCCGGCACGCCGGAGAGATCGCCGCCGACGAGCTCGCAGCCGCGCGCGTACGCCACTTCGGAGCCGGGACCGGCCCCCGCCCGGATCCCGTCGAGCACGGTGACACCCGAGCCGGGCCGCTGCGGCGCGGTGTAGTCGCCGATCTGGCCCGGAACGGAGTCCGCGCCGGGACCCACGACCGCGATGCGGCCCAGTGAAGGGCTGATCGGCAGCGTCGCCCCGTCGTGCTCCAGGAGCACGATCGACTCCCGGGCCACGCGCTCGCTCAACTCACGTACACCGGAAGGCTGTTCAGGTTCCCCGACGTAGGGCCGCTCGAAGAGGCCGAGGCGGAATTTGAGCGTGAGGACGCGCTCCACCGCCGTGTCCACGGTCTCCTCCGCCACGAGCCCTCGCTCGACGGCCTCCCCGAGTCGCGGGAAGCAGTCGTCCCACAGGCTCAGATCCGTGCCCGCCGCCAGGGCGAGCGCGCCCGCCGCCGCGGGATCGCCGGCCAGCCGCGTCAGCCGGTCGAGGGCGCCCCCGTCCGCCATCACGATGCCGTCGAATCCCCAGCGTTCCCGCAGGAGTTCGGTCAGGAGCCACCGGCTCGCGGCGCACGGCAGGCCGTCGAACTCGTTGTACGCCGCCATCACGCCCGCGGCGCCCTCGCGGACCCCCGCCCGCGCCGCCGCCAGATGGATCTCGTGCAGCTCGCG
Organism: Streptomyces sp. NBC_00569; assembly: GCF_036345255.1. Classification (NCBI taxonomy): domain Bacteria; kingdom Bacillati; phylum Actinomycetota; class Actinomycetes; order Kitasatosporales; family Streptomycetaceae; genus Streptomyces; species Streptomyces sp. NBC_00569. Next base: position 7,664,621 of record NZ_CP107783.1, read on the forward strand.
GGCGCCCAGCTCGGTGGCCGCGCTGTTGCGCCCGCCGACCGAGGAACCCTGGCCCGCGAAGTGCTTGAGCACCACCCCCACCCCGGCCCGCCGCATGCCCCGTACGAGCGCCTCCGTGAACCGGGCCGCCAGATACGGGTCCTCGCCGAAGCACTCCTCGGCACGGCCCCAGCGCGGGTCGCGGACGAGGTCGAGCGCCGACACCAGGGCCAGATGGCCACCCCTGGCCCGCAGTTCGGCCCCGGCCGCGGCCGCCGCCTCCTCGTAGAGGTCCGGGTCCCAGGTCGACCCCACGGCCAGGTTCACCGGCAGGACGGTGCCGTCGAGCGCCTGGTGGCCGTGCGGGACCTCCTCGACCAGGAGCACCGGGATGCCGAGGCGCGTCTGCTCGACCATGTGCCGCTGCACCGAGTCCGCGACGCCCGCCGCGTCCGCCGCCGTGATCCCGTCGGCGAACGTCACCCCGGACCACGGGTCCGCGCGCTGCAACCCGTACAGGGCGCCCATGCCGTCGTACGCGGCGACCTCGGAGCGGAACGCGTCCGTGAGCCGGTGGCCCGAGCCGGTGCGCTCGTAGGCGTGCCAGCCGTACATCCGCTGGTTGAGCTGCCCGACCTTCTCGGTGAGCGTCATCCGGCCGAGCAGGTCCCGCACGCGCTCGGGCACCGGGGCCGCGGGATCGCGGTACAGCGGCTCGCTCATCGCAGTTCCAGGATGCGCACGCCGTACGGGTCCAGGGTGACGTCCGTGACGGGCTCGCCCGTCCCCGCGTCGTGCAGCGGTCCGTCCGCCTCCGGACGCACCGCCACCTCCTGCCCGGACTGGCTCACCAGCCACACGAACCGCCGCCCGTCCTCATGGACCAGCACATCGGCCGACACGTACGGGCTCTCCACCGTCACGGGCCGTGCCACCCCGGCGACCTCGGCGAGCGCCGCGTACAGCCGGTGCGTCTGCTCCGGGTTGACGTGCGCCGTGCGGGCGGCCATGTGCTCCAGCGGATACGTCGCGAGGACGGTGCGGCCGAGGCCCGTGGCCCGCGAGAGCAGCGCCGGGCGGCCGTGCGCGTCGACGGCGACGACCTCCGCGTCGCGCGCCTCGACCGGCAGGTACGCCCGGCTGTCCTCGTTGCCCGCGACGGGGAAGCGCAGGATCTCACCGGCCCTGATGCCCCCGAAGCCCTTCGTGAACGTCATCTCCAGGACGTCGTCCTCGATCGGCTCGGCCACCCCGTACGACAGCTGCATCTCGACCCCGAAGAGACCGTCCAGGTCGTCGAACCACGGTCCGCGCGTCCCGGGGTGCTCGCCCGAGCAGAAGGACAGATAGACCGTCGCTCCCTCGGCGGCCCGCCGTGCCAGCGCGCGCCGGGTGCGGGTCGTCAACTGCCGTGTGGCGGGGAGGAGATAGAGCGAAGCGTCCTCGCTGATGCCGTCCGCCTCCCGGGTGAGACCCACCGCCAGGTCGGCGGCGCGCGCCGCGACGTACCCCTGGTGGAGCGAGGTGAAGATGAGCGGGCGGTCGGCGGGGCGGCTGTAGGGGTAGCCGCGCTCCAGGAAGGCGGGCACGACCAGCGCGGCCCCGGCGTCCGAGCGGCGGCAGCGCGCGAAGTCGACCCGCGCCAACACCTCGGCGAAAGTGGCGAGTTCGACGAGCGGGGCCTTCGGGGCGCCCGTGCTGTCCGTGATGCCGAAGTGCATCTCGAAGGGGTGGTGGTCGTAGGGGGACCGGTCCCACAGGTCGTCGTAGTCCGTGTTGTTCCAGGCCACCCAGCCCGTCGCGCCGCCGAGCAGCGAGTTGTGCAGGGTCTGGCGGTAGTACACGCCCGCGTTCTCGGCGGAGACGGTGTCCGTCGACAGGCCGAACTCCTCCAGGACCACCGGCTGCCCCGTGACGGCCGCGAGCTCGCACTCGAACGCGGCCCGGTAGTGCTGGCGCGGCCGGTCCGTGTCGGAGCGGTAGACGTGCGGGCCCACGAAGTCGACGTACTCCGCGGTGTCCCGCAGCGAGAAACCGTTGTCGCGGCCCGTCACCTCGATGCCCCACGCCCCGTCGCCCAGGGAGACGGGCTGGGTGCCGCCGGCCGCGCGCACCGCGTTGCACATGGCCTGCGCCCACGCCGTGACGACGTCACCGGAGGGCGGGTCGACCTGGTAGATCCGCCCGTAACCCGGCATCTCGTTGGTGATCAGCCAGCCCGTGACCGCCGGGTGGTCCTTGAAACGGCGCGTCATCTGCGACACGAACCACGCCTGGCGGCCGACCATCCACACGTCCTCGTACAGGTCCCGGCCCCCGCGCCAGGCCGGATCCCAGTTCTCGCCGGACATGTGGCCGACGATGAACGTCGGTACGGTGCCCATGCCCGCCTCGGTGTGCGCGTCGAGGAAGTCGCGGAAGCGCTCGCACAACTCCTCGTCGATCCGGTGCGGTTCGGGGTGGAAGTCGGGCCAGTAGAAGAACGAGCGGGTCATGTTCAGACCGTGCTCGCGCAGCACCGCCAGTTCCTCGCGCACCGTCTTCGGCTCGTAGTCGCGCCACATCAGGGGACCGCCGGTGCGGGACCAGAAGTTGGCGCCGAGCCAGGGCAGGACGGCGGAGTCGTGGGTGAGGTGGGCGCTGTGGCGTCGCATGGTGGTACCTAGCTCCGTTGAAATGCGGTATCTAACAGGGGGTCGCGGGGCCGGTCGACTCGCGGACGACCAGGTGCGGGCGCCCTTCGAGCGGTGACACGGGGACGTCCTCGCCGCACCGGGCGAGCAGCACGCGCGCGGCGGCGGCGCCGACCCGCTGCACCTGCTGGTCGACGGTCGTCAGGCGCGGGTGCAGCCAGCGGCCGAGGGGGAGGTTGTCGTAGCCGACGACGGACAGGTCCCGGGGCACGGCGAGGCCGGCCCGCTGGGCGGTGCCGATGCCGCACACGGCCATCGAGTCGTTGGCGTACACGATCGCGGTCGGACGCTCGGCGCGCCCGATGAGCTCCTCGGTCGCGGCGACGGCGGCCGACTCCGAGAAGTCGGTGCTCAGGACGGCGGCGGGACGGAGCCCGGCGAGGTCGAGTGTCTCCTCGAAGACCGTGCGGCGCAGCCGGGTGTGCTGGAGCTCGGGGGGTCCGGAGACGTACGCGATGCGCCGGTGGCCGAGCCCGAGCAGGTGGTCGACCGCCTCGTGGACGCCCGCCCCCTGGTTGCCGAGCCCGACGGTCGGAACGGACGCCTCAGGGTCGGGCGCGCCGAGCAGCACCGACGGGAGGCCGATGCGGCGCAGCAGCGCCGGGCGCGGGTCGTCGGCCCGCGCGTCCGTCAGGACGGCACCGTCGACCCGGCCCTCCGAGGCGAGCCGCTCGTACAGCGCGCTCTCCTCGTCGACACCGGCGACGAGATGCAGGAGCAGACCGTAGCCGCGCGGCGCCAACTCGCCCTCTATACCGGTGATCAGCTCACTGAAGTGCGGGTCGGCCCCTAGCACGTCGGTGGGCCTGCGCACGACGAGCGCGAGCGTGCGGGTACGGGCGCTGCGCAGCGCCGAGGCGGACGCGCTCGGCGACCAGCCGAGCTCCGCCGCCGCGTCGAGGATCCGCCGCCGGGTCGGCTCGGCGAGCCGGCCCTTCTCGTTGAAGGCCTGCGACACGGCGGCCGTCGAGACTCCCGCCGCGGCCGCCACCGCCTTGATGGTCGGACGACCGGTCGGCCGTTTCGGTCGGGTCCCGCTCACATCTTCACCGCCCCACTGACGAGTGCCTGCTGCATCCGCTTCTGGAGCACCGTATAGACGATCCACACCGGTACGAGGGTGAGGACGGTCCCCGCGGTCAGGACCCCGTAGTCCGTCCCGGTGATGGACTTCAGGGTGGGCAGCGCCACCTGGACCGTGCGCTGCGCCGGGTCCGGGCCGATGATGACGAGCGAGTACAGGTACTCGTTCCAGAACGTCAGGAAGTTCAGGAGCAGTACCGTCGCGATGCCGGGCAGGCACAACGGCGTGTAGACGTGCCGGAGCACCGCGAAGGTCGAGGCGCCGTCCATGCGGGCCGCCTCCTCCATCTCCCTGGGGACGGTCCGCATGAACTGGACCAGGATCACCACCGAGAGCGGCATCGCCGTGGCCGGCAGGAACAGGATCATGAACGTGCGCGTGTGGAACAGGCCGGTGGCCGCGGCGAGCAGGAACGTCGGGAAGAGCGCCGCGAACGTCGGGATCAGGAACCCCAGCGAGAAGACACTCTCGACGAGGGAGGCGAGCCGGCCCGTCGAACGGGCCAGGGCGAACGCCGCGGGGATCGCGAGCGCCAGCGTCAGGACGAGCGAGAACACCGTGACCAGGGCCGAGTTGACGATCGCGAGCCCGAGGTCGGCACTGTGGAAGGCGGTACCGAAGTTGCCGAGGCCGAACGACGACGGCAGCGCGAACGGACGGGCGAAGATCTCCTCGTTCGTCTTGAACGCCGAGGCGACGAAGTAGTAGAGCGGCACGACGAGGAGCACGGCGTAGAGCCATACGAGGAGGTGGGCGGGGAGCCAGGACCTGCCGAGGCGGCTGTGCTTGGCGGACTTCATGGCGACGGCTCCGATCAGTGGTTCTGGCGGAACGCGCGCCGGATGGCGAGCAGTCCGACGAGTCCGGTGAGGAAGAGGAAGACACCGACGGTCTGGCTGTAGCCGAGGTCGGCCGCGATGAACGCCTTCTGGTAGACCAGGAATGACAGCGTTGTCGACGAGCTGCCGGGGCCGCCCTGCGTCAGCAGCAGCACGTGCTGGGCCGACCCGAAGAGCGTCCACAGGAACTGCAGCATCGTCACCACCCCCACGTAGTCACGGATGACGGGGAAGTGGATGCGCCACATCGTCCGCCAGTGCCCGGCGCCGTCCAGCTGCGCCGCCTCGCCGATCTCCTCGGGGACGCTCCCGAGCCGCGCCGCGAACAGCACCGCCGTGAAGCCGATCCCGGCCCAGATGTCCAGCGCGATCAGGCATGCGAGGGCGGTGGAGGGGGAGGCGAGCCACGCGTCGGCGAGCGAGCCGAGACCGACCGCCTTCAGGCCGCCGTTGACCAGCCCGTCGGGGGACAGTGCCGCGTAGAACACCATCGCCTTCGCCGGAGTCGAGATCAGCCCGGGGATGAACAGCAGATACCGGATGACCTTGTGGCCTGGCGGCTTCTGCGCGACGTAGTAGCCGAGCATGTACGCACAGACGATCATCACCGGGACGGCGACGACGAGCTGGATCGCCGTGTTGCTCACCGCGTCCCAGAACACCGGGTCGTCGAGGACCGTGCGTACATTGTCGAACCCGGCGAACGAGACGGGCTGCAGCATGCCCGGCCAGCGCAGGGCGGCGACCACGAAGATGGCGACCAGCGGGCCGACCATGAAGACCAGGTACCAGACGAGGGCGGGCAGGGCGAGGATCGTGCCGCCCTGGCGGCGCGCCCGCCGGGCGGCGTCGGGGGAAGAGGGGGTGGGGCGGCGGACCGCGGTCTCGCCCGCTGTCGACGTCATCGTCGTCATGAGCAACTCCCTTACGGATGAGGAGAGAGGGGGGCGTGCGGTCAGGCGCCGCGGTACGCGGCCTCGAGGACCGAGCGGACCTCGGCCGCGCTCGTGCCGCGCGTGAAGGAGGTGCTCGTCGCCGTGATCAGCGGCTGCGTCGCGGCCGGCGGGACGAACAGGTCGGGCAGCAGCACCTGGCTCACCTCGCCGCCGAGCCGCTGCGCCGCCGCCACCAGCGGGAAGTCCGAGCTGACCGTGTCGGACCGCAGCGCCATGTCGCGCCCGGCCTCCTTGATGAACCGCGAGACGGTGTCCGGGCGGTACATGAACCGCAGGAACTTCTCGACGGCGTCGATCTTCTTCGTGCCGTTCGGGCTGATCCAGAAGCCGATCAGCGTGTACGTCCGCAGGATCGTCGGCCTGTCGTGCGCCGCCCCCGGGGCCAGCGGCCAGCCACCCACGTCGGTGTGCCGCGCCACCTCGGGCGGCACCTTCGCCAGGGCCGACGACATGGCGGACTGCATCGCCGCGGCCTGCGTGTTGAACTGCGTGGTCATCGAGTCCGACGTCAGGCCCTGGGCCTTGTCGGCGAACACTCCGGCGTCGCGCAGCTCCACGAAGTACTCGAGGCCCTCCCGCGCGCCCCGGCTGCCGAAGTCCCCGGTCGAGTAGACGTGCCTGGCCTCGTCCTCGGTCAGAAACGTCTGGATGATCTGGGCGAGCAGCTTCTGGCCGGTCCAGTCGTTGCCGCCGACCGTGACGGGCGCGATGCCCTTCCTGCGCAGCCTGCCCGCCGCGGCGATCAGTTCGTCGCCGGTGGCCGGGACGCGGTCGACGCCCGCCTTGTCGAGGAGCGCCCGGTTGTAGGCGACCGGCCAGTTGGTGGCGAAGTACGGGAAGGCCCGCACCCGGTCCTTGCCGTCGGTCCACGCGGCCAGGGCCACGGGCAGCACCCGCTCGCGCAGCCCCCAGTCGTCCAGGTAGCCCTTCACGTCCACGGTGGCGCCGACATCGGTCCAGGCCAGCGTCTTGTCGTAGAGGTTCACCATGACGACGTCCGGCTCCTTGCGGGCCAGCCGCGAGGTCTCGTAGACCTGCGCGAGGTCGTCGCCGTTGACGAGGTTCCTGACCTTGAGGCCGGGGTTCTCCTCGCGGAACCGGTCCAGGGCGGAGAGGTAGGTGGGGGAGCCGGGGGCGGTGGTGCCGAGCTGACTGTGCACCACGAGGGTGCCGGGGTCGTCGTCGGCGGCGGCGAGGGCGGAGCAGCCGGACAGGGCGGAGGCGGCGGCGAGTCCGCCGCCGGCGGCGAGGAATCCGCGCCGACTCATCGTCGAGGGCACAGAGCGCACAGCGGTATGTCTCCAACCGGGGTTACGGGTAACGACGGAGTGGTTAATCGATATACCTGTGGGAGGTGCGAGCACCGTAAGGGGCGGGAAGGGAACGGTCAACCCCTCGTTGCGCATGCTGAAACGAGGCCCTCGCGGGTCTGTGCATACCTGCGGAAAGTGAGGTGTATCAGGCCTGTTCGGCCCGGAACGCCGCCGGTGTCACGCCCGTGTGCTGCTGGAAGTACTTCGAGAAGTTCGCCGAGTCCCCGATGCCGACGGCCGCGCCGATCCGGCCCACCGGCAGGTCCGTGTGGGCCAGCAGGCGCTTCGCCTCCAGGGTCACCCGGCGGTCGATGAACGCCTTCGGGGTCTGGCCCGTCGCCGCCCGCACCGCGCGGACGAGGGTGCGCCGGGAGTAGCCGAGCTCGTCGGCGTACGCGCTCACGCTGTGGTTCGTGGTGAAGCCCTGCTCGACCGCCGTGCGGAAGCGGCTGAACGTCGTGTCCGGCTGCGGCCTGCACTCGTCCGCCGCCGCCTGCGCCGACACATGCGCCACCCGCAGCATGAAGGCCGTGAGCGAGTGCCGCAGCACGGAGGTGTGCAGGCTCAGCGGCAGCGTCGACGTGTCCAGGTACTCGCGCTTCAGCTGCTCCAACGAGGCGTCCAGGGCGGCGAGTTGGGCCTCGTCGGGATGGAGCAGGGGCGGCCGGTCGTAGCGGTACAGGCCCGTCGCCTCGACGATCGCGCGCGGCAGGAAGCCGGGCTGCATGGTGAGCGCCGTGCCGACGTAACGCTGGCTCGTCGAGAAGCCGTGCACCTGGCCGGGCCGGATCCACAGGATGTCGCCGGCTTCGACCTCGTACTCCGTGAAGTCGATCATGTGGTGGACCGGGCCCTCGCGGAAGAAGAGCAGGACGTGGAAGTCGATCCGGTGCACCCGGCGCGACAGGCCGACGCCGCCCGCCCAGGGGCCCTCCGTGCCCATCGGGCCGATCTGTATTCCGACCCCGGACACGCTGGCGCTGGGGTCGAAGGGATACGTACGGATGTGCTCCCCCTCTCCCATATGTGCGCTCGGATGTGCGCCACCCTGCTCCGTCATCCAATTTCCTTGACTCGAATCGGCTCGGTCTCCTGTAGGTGTCCCATTTTCACCGAACGCTGGCACGGGGGCACCTGCCGCGCCAAAAGTATGACCTTTAGATTCGTAGGTAGCTCGACCAGCGCTTTCGGCCTGGCCGGGCGGTGCCTTTCGGTACCTCGGATGCACAACGGATGCGAAGGAAGTCGTACAGATGAGCACGCAGACACCGGACGCCCTCGGCCCCTTCGAGTGGAGTGACCTCGACCGGCGTGCCGTCGACACCGCGCGCCTGCTCGCGGCCGATGCCGTGCAGCGGGTCGGCAACGGACACCCGGGTACGGCGATGAGCCTGGCCCCCGCCGCGTACACCCTCTTCCAGAAGGTCATGCGCCACGACCCGGCCGACCCCGAGTGGACCGGCCGCGACCGCTTCGTCCTCTCGCCGGGCCACACCAGCCTCACCCTCTACACCCAGCTCTTCCTCTCCGGCTACGAGCTGGAGCTGGACGACCTGAAGGCGTTCCGCACCCACGGCTCGAAGACCCCCGGCCACCCCGAGTACGGCCACACCGCCGGTGTCGAGACGACGACCGGACCCCTCGGGCAGGGCGTAGCCAACGCCGTGGGCATGGCGATGGCCGCCCGTTACGAGCGCGGCCTCTTCGACCCCGAGGCCCCCGAGGGCGAGTCCCCCTTCGACCACACCATCTGGGCGATCGTCTCCGACGGCGACCTGGAGGAGGGCATCTCCGCCGAGGCCTCCTCCCTCGCCGGCCACCAGAAGCTCGGCAACCTCGTCTTCGTCTACGACGACAACCACATCTCCATCGAGGGCGACACCGCCACCGCGTTCTCCGAGGACGTCCTGAAGCGGTACGAGGCCTACGGCTGGCACGTCCGGCGCATCGAGCCCAAGGCCGACGGCGACACCGACGTGCAGGCCCTGTACGAGGCGCTGGCCGCGGCGAAGGCCGAGACCGCCCGCCCGTCCATCATCGCGATGCGCACGATCATCGCCTGGCCCGCCCCGAACGCGCGGAACACCGAGGCGTCCCACGGCTCCGCCCTCGGCGCCGAGGAGATCGCCGCCACCAAGCGCGTCCTCGGCTTCGACCCGGAGCAGACCTTCGAGGTCGCCGACGACGTCATCGCCCACACCCGCGGGGCCCTCGACCGCGGCGCCGACGCGCACGCCGAGTGGGACAAGCGGCTCGGCGAGTGGCGCACGGCCGAGCCCGAGCGCTCCGCCCTCCTCGACCGCGTGGTCGCCGGCCGCCTCCCCGAGGGCTGGGAGCAGGCGCTCCCGTCCTTCGACGAGGGCACGAAGGTCGCGACGCGCGCCGCGTCCGGCAAGGTCCTCCAGGCGCTCGGCCCGGTCATCCCCGAGCTGTGGGGCGGCTCCGCCGACCTGGCGGGCTCGAACAACACGACGATCGACAAGACGTCGTCGTTCCTGCCGGCGGACAACCCGCTGCCGGAGGCCGACCCGTACGGCCGCACGATCCACTTCGGCATCCGCGAGCACTCGATGGCCGCCGAGATGAACGGCATCGCGCTGCACGGCAACACCCGCATCTACGGCGGCACCTTCCTGGTGTTCTCCGACTACATGCGCAACTCGGTCCGCCTCTCCGCGCTGATGCAGCTCCCCGTCACGTACGTGTGGACCCACGACTCCATCGGCCTGGGCGAGGACGGCCCCACGCACCAGCCCGTCGAGCACCTCGCCTCCCTGCGCGCCATCCCGGGCCTGAACATCGTCCGCCCGGCCGACGCCAACGAGACCACCGTCGCCTGGCGCGAGATCCTGCGCCGCGGCACGACCAGGCCGGCCCCGCACGGCCTCGCGCTGACCCGTCAGGGCGTGCCCACGTACGAGCTCGACGAGCGGGCGGCGAAGGGCGGTTACGTGCTGCGCGAGGCCTCCACCGGGACGCCCGACCTCATCCTGATCGCGACCGGCTCCGAGGTGCACCTCGCCGTGGCCGCCCGCGAGCAACTGGAGGCCGAGGGGATCGGCACGCGCGTCGTGTCGATGCCGTCCGTCGAGTGGTTCGAGGAGCAGTCGCAGGACTACAAGGACAGCGTCCTGCCGTCGTCCGTGAAGGCGCGCGTCGCCGTCGAGGCCGGCATCGGGCTGACCTGGTACCGCTACGTCGGCGACGCCGGACGCATCGTCTCCCTGGAGCACTTCGGCGCCTCCGCCGACGCCGCCACGCTCTTCGCCGAGTACGGCTTCACCGCCGACAACATCGCCGCCCGGGCGCGCGAGTCCCTCACCGCCGCCCGCGCCTGACCCGTACGCACCCGTACACCCGAAGGAAGATGAAGAACATGAGCAACGCCGACTCCACCGTCACGCCCCTCAAGTCCCTTGCCGGCGAAGGCGTTTCCATCTGGCTGGACGACCTGTCCCGCAAGCGCATCGAGTCCGGCAACCTCGCCGGCCTGATCGAGAACAGCCACGTCGTGGGCGTCACGACGAACCCCTCGATCTTCCAGGCGGCCATCGGCTCCGGTGAGGGCTACGAGGAGCAGCTCGCGGACCTCGCCACCCGCGGCGTCACCGTCGACGAGGCGGTCCGCATGATGACAACGGCCGACGTCCGCGCCGCCGCCGACATCCTGCGCCCCGTGTACGACGCGACGCAGGGCCGCGACGGCCGCGTCTCCATCGAGGTCGACCCGCGCCTCGCCCACAACACGGCGGCCACCGTCGCCGAGGCCAAGCAGCTGGCCTGGCTGGTCGACCGCCCGAACGTCATGATCAAGATTCCGGCGACGAAGGCGGGCCTTCCGGCCATCACCGAGGTCATCGGCCTCGGCATCAGCGTCAACGTCACGCTGATCTTCTCCCTGGAGCGCTACCGCGCCGTCATGGACGCCTACCTCACGGGCCTGGAGAAGGCGCAGGCCGCGGGCATCGACCTGGCGGGCATCCACTCCGTCGCCTCCTTCTTCGTCTCGCGCGTCGACGCCGAGATCGACAAGCGCCTCGACCGGGTCGGCACCGACGAGGCCAAGTCCCTCAAGGGCAGGGCCGCCCTCGCCAACGCCCGCCTCGCGTACGAGGCGTACGAAGAGGTCTTCGCCTCCGAGCGCGCCACGAAGCTGGAGACCGCCGGCGCCAACAAGCAGCGCCCGCTGTGGGCCTCCACCGGCGTCAAGGACCCCGCGTACAAGGACACCCTGTACGTCGACGAGCTCGTCGCCCCCGGCACGGTGAACACGATGCCGGAGGGCACCCTGAAGGCCACCGCCGACCACGGCGAGATCACCGGTGACACGGTGACGGGCGGCTACGAGCAGGCCCGCGCCGACCTCAAGGCCGTCGACGCGCTCGGCATCTCCTACGACGAGGTCGTCCAGCAGCTCGAGGACGAGGGCGTCGCCAAGTTCGACGTCGCGTGGAACGACCTGCTCGGCACCGTCGCGAACCGCCTCGCCGGCAAGGAGGCGCAGGCCAAGTGAGCACCACTGCTTGGCAGAACCCGCTGAGGGATCCCCGCGACCGCCGCCTGCCGCGCATCGCGGGCCCCTCCGGGCTCGTCATCTTCGGCGTCACCGGCGACCTGTCCCGCAAGAAGCTGATGCCGGCCGTCTACGACCTCGCCAACCGCGGACTGCTGCCGCCGGGCTTCTCGCTCGTCGGCTTCGCCCGCCGCGAGTGGGAGGACCAGGACTTCGCCCAGGTCGTCCACGACGCGGTGCGCGAGCACTCCCGCACCGAGTTCCGCGAGGAGGTCTGGCAGCAGCTCGTCGAAGGCATGCGCTTCATCCCCGGCGACTTCGACGACGACACGGCGTTCAAGCAGCTGCGCGAGGCCGTCGACGACCTCGACGAGAAGCGCGGCACCAGCGGCAACTACGCCTTCTACCTCTCCGTGCCGCCGAAGTTCTTCCCGCAGGTCGTGCAGCAGCTGAAGAAGCACGGCCTCGCCGACGGACCCGAGGGCTCCTGGCGCCGCGCGGTCATCGAGAAGCCGTTCGGCCACGACCTGGCCAGCGCCCGCGAACTCAACGCGATCGTGCACGACGTGTTCGCCCCCGACCAGGTCTTCCGGATCGACCACTACCTCGGCAAGGAGACCGTCCAGAACATCCTGGCCCTCCGCTTCGCCAACCAGATGTACGAACCCGTCTGGAACCGGAGTTACGTCGACCACGTGCAGATCACGATGGCCGAGGACATCGGCATCGGCGGCCGCGCCGGCTACTACGACGGCATCGGCGCCGCCCGTGACGTCATCCAGAACCACCTCCTCCAGCTCATGGCCCTCACCGCCATGGAGGAACCCGCCTCCTTCGACGCCGAGTCGCTCCTCACGGAGAAGCTCAAGGTCCTCAAGTCGGTGCGGCTGCCCGAGAATCTCGGCGAGCACACCGTCCGCGCCCAGTACGCGCCCGGCTGGCAGGGCGGCGAGAAGGTCCCCGGCTACCTCCAGGAAGACGGCATCGACCCCAAGTCGAAGACCGACACCTACGCGGCCATCAAGCTCGAGGTCGACAACCGCCGCTGGGCCGGCGTCCCTTTCTACCTGCGCACGGGCAAGCGTCTCGGCCGCCGCGTCACCGAGATCGCCGTCGTCTTCCAGCGCGCCCCGCACTCCCCGTTCGACTCCACCGCCACGGAGGAACTCGGCCAGAACGCCGTGGTCATCCGCGTCCAGCCCGACGAGGGCATGACCGTACGCTTCGGCTCGAAGGTCCCGGGTACCTCGATGGAGATCCGGGACGTGTCGATGGACTTCGCGTACGGCGAGTCCTTCACCGAGTCCAGCCCGGAGGCGTACGAACGGCTCATCCTGGACGTCCTGCTCGGCGACGCCAACCTCTTCCCCCGTACGGAGGAGGTGGAGGAGTCCTGGAAGATCCTCGACCCGATCGAGGGCCACTGGGACACCCACGGCCGGCCCGCGCAGTACGCCTCGGGAAGCTGGGGCCCGAAGGAAGCGGACGAGATGCTCGCACGAGACGGACGGAGCTGGCGCAGGCCATGAAGATCGACCTGACCGACACGACGGCAAGCAAGGTCAACAAGGCCCTGGTGGAAGGCCGCAGGGCGATTGGCACCCCGGCCGTGGGCATGGTCCTCACGATGGTCATCGTGACCGACGAGGAGAACGCCTACGACTCCATCAAGGCCGCCGAGGAGGCCTCCCGCGAGCACCCCTCGCGCACCCTCGTCGTGATCAAGCGGCACGCCCGCTCGCCCCGCGACCGCCAGGGCAACCGCCTCGACGCCGAGGTGCGGGTCGGCGCGGACGCCGGCACCGGCGAGACCGTCCTGCTGCGCCTGTACGGCGAGGTCGGCCAGCACGCCGACTCCGTCGTCCTGCCGCTGCTGCTCCCGGACGCGCCCGTCGTCGTCTGGTGGCCCGTCGACGCCCCCGAGGTTCCCGCCAAGGACCCCCTGGGTGCCCTCGCGCAGCGCCGTATCACCGACACGTACGCCGTCGAGGACCCGCTGTCCGCGCTGGCCGCCCGCGCCGCCTCGTACGCCCCCGGCGACACCGACCTCGCCTGGACCCGCCTCACCCCGTGGCGCTCCATGCTCGCTGCCGCCCTCGACCAGGCGGGTGCCGAGATCATCTCGGCGGCCGTCGAGAGCGAGGCCGAGAACCCCAGCGCCGAGCTGCTCGCCCGCTGGCTGGGCGTCCGCCTCGGCGTGCCCGTCGAGCGCGTCACCACCGCGGGCCCGGTCGTCACCGCCGTCCGCCTCGGCACGGCCGGCGGCGAGATCCGCATCGACCGCCCCGAGGGCCCGCTCGCCCAGCTCACCCTGCCCGGCCAGCCGCAGCGCACCCTGGCCCTCAAGGTCCGCAGCACCTCCGAGCTGATCGCCGAAGAACTCCGCCGCCTCGACGCGGACGAGATGTACGCCGTCGCCCTGCGCGGCGACGGCACCAAGGAGCGCGTTCAACATGCCTGACACCACCCCGCATCTCACGGTCCGCCCCCAGTGGACGGCCCTCTCGGACCACCGCGCGAAGCAGCGCCAGGTTCATCTGCGGGATCTGTTCACCACCGACCCGGACCGCGCCGGGCGCTACACCGTCCAGGTAGGCGACCTGCACATCGACTACTCCAAGCACCTGATCACGGACGAGACGCTCGCCCTGCTCCAGGAACTGGCCACCGCGACCGACGTGTTCGGACAGCGCGACGCCATGTTCCGTGGCGAGAAGATCAACACGACGGAGGACCGGGCCGTGCTGCACACGGCGCTGCGGGCCCCGCGTGACGCGGTGATCGAGGTCGACGGTGTGGATGTCGTCCCGCAGGTGCATGCCGTTCTCGACAAGATGGCCGTCTTCGCGGGCAAGGTCCGTTCGGGGGAGTGGACGGGCCACACCGGCAAGCGGATCAAGAACGTCGTGAACATCGGTATCGGCGGCTCGGACCTGGGTCCCGCGATGGCGTACGAGGTGCTTCGCTCCTTCACCGACCGGGACCTGACGGTCCGTTTCGTGTCGAACGTGGACGGTGCGGACCTGCACGAGGCCGTGCGTGATCTCGACCCCGCCGAGACGCTGTTCATCATCGCCTCGAAGACGTTCACGACGATCGAGACGATCACCAACGCCACGGCGGCACGCAGCTGGCTGCTCAAGGCGCTCGGCGACGACTCCGCGGTCGCGAAGCACTTCGTGGCCCTGTCGACGAACGCCGAGAAGGTCTCCGACTTCGGCATCGACACGGCCAACATGTTCGAGTTCTGGGACTGGGTCGGCGGGCGCTACTCCTACGACTCGGCGATCGGCCTCTCGCTGATGATCGCGATCGGCCCGGACGCGTTCCGTGAGATGCTCGACGGGTTCCATCTCGTCGACGAGCACTTCCGCACCGCCCCCGCCGAGGCGAACGCCCCGCTCCTGATGGGTCTGTTGGGCATCTGGTACGGCAACTTCCACGACGCCCAGTCGCACGCGGTCCTGCCGTACTCGCACTACCTGTCCAAGTTCACGGCGTACCTCCAGCAGCTCGACATGGAGTCCAACGGCAAGTCCGTGGACCGCGAGGGCCGCCCGGTGGAGTGGCAGACGGGGCCCGTCGTCTGGGGCACTCCCGGCACCAACGGGCAGCACGCCTACTACCAGCTGATCCACCAGGGCACGAAGGTCATCCCGGCCGACCTGATCGGCTTCGCCCGCCCGGTCGGCGAGCTCTCCGCTCAACTGGCCGAGCAGCACGACCTGTTGATGGCCAACCTGTTCGCGCAGGGCCAGGCCCTCGCCTTCGGCAAGACCGCCGACGAGGTCCGCGCCGAGGGCGTCCCCGAGGCGCAGGTGCCCCACCGCACCTTCAAGGGCAACCACCCCACGACCACCGTCCTGGCGAAGGAACTCACCCCCTCCGTCCTGGGCCAGCTCATCGCCCTCTACGAGCACAAGGTGTTCGTCCAGGGCGCCGTCTGGAACATCGACTCCTTCGACCAGTGGGGCGTCGAACTCGGCAAGGTCCTCGCCAAGCGCGTCGAACCCGCCCTCACCCAGGGCGCCGACGTCCCCGGCCTCGACGCCTCCACCCAGGCGCTCGTCGCCACCTACCGCACGCTCCGGAAGAAGTGAAGACAGACATGACCGCGATACAGCTCGGACTCATCGGCCTCGGCAAGATGGGCGGCAACATGCGCGAGCGCATCCGCCGCGCCGGCCACACCGTCATCGGCTACGACCGCAACCCCGAGGTCTCCGACGTCGCCTCCCTCGCCGAGCTCGTCGAGAAGCTCGAAGGCCCGCGCGTGGTCTGGGTGATGGTCCCCGCGGGTGCCGCCACCCAGTCGACGATCGACGAGCTGAAGGAGCTTCTCTCGCCCGGCGACATCGTCGTGGACGGCGGCAACTCCCGCTGGACCGACGACGAGAAGCACGCGGCCGAGCTCGCCACCAAGGGCATCGGCTTCGTCGACGCCGGCGTCTCCGGCGGCGTCTGGGGCCTGGAGAACGGCTACGCCCTCATGGTCGGCGGCGACAAGGAGCACATCGCCCGCGTCCAGCCCGTCTTCGACGCCCTCAAGCCCGAAGGCGACTTCGGCTACGTCCACGCCGGCAAGGTCGGTGCCGGGCACTTCTCCAAGATGGTCCACAACGGCATCGAGTACGCGATGATGCAGGCCTACGCCGAGGGCTGGGAGCTCCTGGAGAAGGTCGACTCCGTCACCGATGTGCGTGAGGTCTTCCGCTCCTGGCAGGAGGGCACGGTCATCCGTTCCTGGCTGCTCGACCTGGCGGTCAACGCGCTGGACGACGACGAGCACCTGGAGAAGCTGCGTGGCTTCGCCGCCGACTCCGGAGAGGGCCGCTGGACGGTCGAGGCGGCCATCGACAACGCGGTTCCGCTGCCGGCGATCACCGCGTCCCTCTTCGCGCGCTTCGCCTCGCGCCAGGACGACTCGCCGCAGATGAAGATGATCGCCGCCCTGCGCAATCAGTTCGGCGGCCACGCCGTCGAGAAGAAGTGATCAGGAGAGAGACGACAGCCATGGGCGACCTCCTGCTGGTCCGCCACGGCGAAACGGAGTGGAGCCTGTCCGGACAGCACACCAGCTGGACGGACAAGCCCCTCACCCAGCACGGCGAGGAACAGGCCAAGTCCCTCGCCCCGCTCCTCGCCGGACGCCTGTACGCCCTCGTCCTCACCAGCCCGCTCGGCCGCGCGGTCCGCACCGCCGACCTCGCGGGCCTGAGCGGGGCCAGGCCGGAGGCGGATCTTCACGAGTGGCACTACGGCGCCTACGAAGGCGTCACCACACGCGAGATCCACCGCACCCGCCCCGACTGGGACCTGTGGACCCAGGGCGTCCCGCAGGGTCTTCAGGGCGGGCCCGGCGAGTCCCCGGAGGCCGTCGGCGAGCGGGCCGACCGCGTCCTGGCCCGTGTGGCGCCCGCGCTCGCGCAGGGCGACGTGGTCCTCGTGGCCCACGCCCACGTCCTGCGCGTGCTCACGGCCCGCCGCCTGGGCCTCGCCCCGGCGGACGGCCGGCTGTTCCAGCTGGCGACCGGGACGGTGAGCCGCCTTTCGACGGAGCACGGGCGACCGGTGATCGCGGAGTGGAACGTGCGGGCACCCGGACACGAGTGAACCGGGTGAACGCGGGGTCTTGACAAGGGGATTGGTCCATACCAACTTGGTGGTCGCGCCTCGCGCGCCGCTGGTGTCCGGTCCAATCCCCTTGCCCCCACCGGGAGTTCATGTGTTCTCCAGACGCAAGAGACGCTCCGCAAGGCCCCGCCTTCTCGCCCTCATCGGATCCGCCGCACTCGCCGTGGCCGGCGCGGTCGCCCTCCCCGCCACCGCACAGGCGGCGAACGTGCTGTCCAACGCGGGCTTCGAAAGCGGCAGCACGAGCCCGTGGACCTGCTCCGGCGGGCTCGGCTCGGTCGTGTCCAGCCCGGTCCACGGCGGCACCAAAGCCCTCTCGGGGGCGGCCAGTTCCAGCGACAACGCGAAGTGCAGCCAGACCGTCTCCGTCCAGCCGAACACCGCGTACACCCTCTCGGGCTGGGTGCGCGGCAACTACGTCTACCTCGGCGTGGACGGCGGGGCCTCGACCTGGACGCAGTCCCCGACCGCGTACAGCCAGTTGACGGTGCAGTTCACGACCGGCGCCTCCCAGACCAGCGCCACCATCTACACCCAGGGCTGGTACGCGCAAGGCACCTACTACGCCGACGACATCAGCCTCGACGGACCCGGTGGCGGAGGCGGCGACACCCAGGCGCCCACCGCCCCCACGGCCCTGAAGTCCACCGGCAAGACCTCGACGAGCGTCTCCCTGTCCTGGACCGGGGCGAGCGACAACGTCGGCGTCACCGGCTACGACATCTACAGCGGCGGCAGCAACAAGCTCCTGACGGTCTCCGGTACGAGCGCCACCGTCAGCGGCCTCTCGCCGAGCACCGCGTACGCCTTCACGGTCAAGGCCCATGACGCGGCCGGCAACGCCTCAGCCGCCTCCAACTCGGTCTCCGTGACCACGGATCAGGGCTCCGGCGGCGGCACCGGCTTCAAGCAGGCGGCCCCGTACTTCTACACCGGCTGGGGTGACCCGCCCAGCCCGGCCACGGTGATGAACGCGACCGGCGTCAAGTGGTTCACGATGGCGTTCGTCCTCTCCTCCGGCGGCTGCAACCCCGCCTGGGACGGCCAGCGCGCCCTCACCGGCGGCCAGGACCAGACCGCGATCAACGCCATCCGCTCCGCGGGCGGCGACATCGTCCCGTCCATCGGCGGCTGGAGCGGCAACAAGCTCGGCCCCAACTGCTCGACACCCGAAGCCCTCGCGGGCGCCTACCAGAAGGTCATCGACGCCTACGGGCTCAAGGCCATCGACGTCGACATCGAGAACTCCGACGAGTTCGAGAACGAGGCCGTCCAGGACCGCATCCTGGGCGCCCTGAAGATCGTCAAGGCCAACAACCCGGGCCTGCGCACGATCCTCACCTTCGGCACCTCGACCACCGGACCGACGTACTACGGCAACCGCCTCATCGAGCAGTCCAAGGCCCTGAACGCGGACATCGACGTCTTCACGATCATGCCGTTCGACTTCGGCGGCGGCTCCGACATGTACGGCAGCACCGTGAACGCCGCCGAGGGCCTCAAGACCAAGCTCAAGTCGGTCTTCGGCTGGGACGACACGACGGCGTACGCCCACATCGGCATCTCCGGCATGAACGGCCTCAGCGACCAGCAGGAGACCACGACGCCGGCGATCTGGACCCAGGTCAAGGACTGGGCCAACAGCCACCACATCGCCCGCCTCGCCTTCTGGTCGGTCAACCGTGACCGGCCGTGCGCGGGCGGGGGAGTGGCGGAGAACTGCTCCGGCATCAGCCAGGACAACTGGCAGTTCACGAAGATCACAGCCGGGTTCACCGGCTGAGCACCCGCGCACCGGCCAGGCCCCCGGGATCCCCGGGGGCCTTGTCGTTGCCGAACGCCCGGGAGCCTCGGAAGATCCTCGACTTCGTTGTGACCGCGAGGGCTTACGCGGGAGACGCATCGCGCGTACAGTCCCGGGCAACCTCGTTTAGTTACGTAACTTTACTGGCGCCTCCCTCCCGCGTGAGGAGCTCCATGTGAACGTGCCCCCCTCCACGCCCGTCGTTCTCGCCCTGGATTTCGGCGGCACCAAGACGGCCCTGACCGTCGCAGACCAGCACGGCACCCGGTTGCACGACCTCACCGTCGAGACCGCGGCGGAGCACGGCGCACGGGCCGGCCTCAAAAGGGCCGTGGGCGCCGCCCGGACACTTCTCGACGGCCGTGAACCCGTCGCCGTCGGGGTGTCCACCATCGGCATCCCCGGCGCCGAAGGCGTCGCCCTCGCCCCGAACATCCCGGGCTGGGAAGAGCTGGCCCTCGGCCGTGAACTCGCCCTGGAATTCCCCGAGTCGCAGCTCCGCCTGGCCACCGACGTGAAGGCCGCGGCGCGCTACGAGCACGATGCCGGGGCGTTGAAGGGCTGCGACCCGGGCCTGTACGTCAACCTCGGCACCGGGCTCGCCGTCGCCATCGTGGCCGGCGGCACGGTCGTGGCCGGACGGCACGGCGCGTCCGGCGAGATCGGTTACAACCTGCGCACGGTCGCCGACGTCGGACGGGGCTCCGGCGACCGGATCCCGCTGGAGGACGTCGTCAGCGGCAAGGCCCTCAGCCAGGCCGCGCAGGCGAACGGCTCCACCGAACTCGCCGAGCACATCGGTGAGTTCATCGACGAGCTGGCCTTCCACCTCGTCAACCTCGCCATCGCCGTGGATCCCCGGCGGATCGTCGTCGGCGGCGGGATGGTCCGCTCCTGGGGTGCTCTGCACGCACCGCTGCGCACCGCCCTGGACGCGGCCGTGCCCTACCCGCCGCAGCTCGTACCCGCAGCGCACCCGTACGACGCGCCCCTGCTCGGGGCACTCGCGCTGGCCGTCGAGGCCGCGCGCACCGGAACCTGACGCACCCGGCCCACGAAGGGACTGGCAGGACATGAGGCCCACGCGCATCCTCGCCGCAGCGGTCATCGGCGCGCTCGCCGTGACGGCGACGGCCTGTTCGGAGACCAAGCACAAAGGCGGCTCCGACAGCAACGACGCCACACAGAGCAGCGGCCCGAAGAAGAAGGGCGGTACGGTCACCATCGCCAACACGGCGGGGCAGACCTGGACCTGCAACTTCAACCCGTTCAACCCGGCCGTCTACAACACCTCCATCGGCTTCGTCTACGAACCCCTGATCCACGTCAACACCCTCAAGAACCAGGCCGAGACACCGATGCTCGCCAAGAGCTACAAGTGGAACGCCGACAAGACGCAGATCGACTTCACGATCCGCTCCGGAGTGAAGTGGAACGACGGCAAGCCGTTCACCGCCAAGGACGTCGCCTTCACCTTCGACCTCATGAAGCGCGTCAAGTCCACCGACCTGTACGCCCTGTGGACCACGGCCGGACTCCGGTCGGCGACCGCCTCTGGCGACCAGGTCACCCTGAAGTTCGAGAAGGCCGCGCAGCCCTACTTCTACGCCTTCGCCCACCAGGTCGCCATCGTGCCGGAGCACGTCTTCGGCACCGGCGCGGCCGCCGCCCACCCCGACACCTGGGTCGACAAGAAGCCCGTCGGCACCGGCCCGTTCGAGGTCGACCCCTGCTCGCCGAACAACATCCAGTACACCGCCAACCCCGACTACTGGCAGCAGGGCAAGCCGTACATCCAGAAGGTCGAGTACCCGGCCTACCTCGACAACGGCCCCGCCAACCTCGACCTCGCCAACGGCAAGGCGCAGTGGGGCAGCCAGTTCATCCCGGGCATCAAGCAGTTCTACCTCGACAAGTCGCCCGACAACCACACGTGGTCACCGCCCGTCCAGAACGTCAGCATCCACCCGAACCTGGACCCGTCCCACAAGATGACCAGCAACCTCAAGGTCCGGCAGGCGATCTCGTACGCCATCGACCGCGACAAGGTCTCGAAGATCGGGGTCGGCGGGCAGGAGCCGGCCGCCAACCAGTCGGGCATCGTCACGCCGACGTTCGACAAGTACTACGACAAGGCGGCCGTCGAGAAGGCGGGCTTCGACAAGCCGGACCCCGCCCGCGCCAAGAAGCTGATGGCCGGGCTCGGCTACTCCCCGTCCAAGCCGCTCAAGCTGAAGATCATCACGATCACCGGCTACACCGACTGGGACGCCTCCCTCAACGTCATCAAGCAGAACCTGAAGGCCGTCGGCATCGACCTCACCGTCCAGGACCTCGCCCAGCAGACCATGGTGGGCAAGCTCTACACCGGCGACTACGACCTGGCCTACTACAGCCAGCAGACCAGCGGCCCCACCCCGTACTACGAGCTGCGCCAGATGCTGCACTCCGCGAACACCGCGCCGCTCGGCAAGAACGCCGCCAGCAACTGGGAGCGCTACAGGAACCCGAAGGTCGACCAGCTCCTCAACGACTACGCCTCCGCGAGCGAGAACGAGCAGGTCGACATCGTCAAGCAGGTCGCCCAGTACATGATCGACGACGTGCCGGTGATCCCGGTCGTCGAGTCGGTCGACTGGTTCCAGTACAACACCAAGGACATCGGCGGCTGGCCCACCGAGGACAACCCCTACGCCCAGCCCGCGGCCTACAACTTCCCCGACACGGGCCAGGTGCTCACCCACCTGTACTCCAAGTCGGCCCAGTAGGCGGTGACCTGTGCGCTTCATACTGCGCCGCCTGGGGTTCTTTCTCCTCACGCTCTGGGCGGCCCTCACCCTGAACTTCTTCATCCCGCGCTTCATGCCGGGCGACCCGGTCGACGCGCTCGTCGTGCGCACCCGCGGCCGGGTCTCCCGCGACGCGCTCGAACAGATGCTGACGTCGTTCGGCTTCAAGCCCGACCAGAACGTGGCGGTCCAGTACGTCGACTACCTGGGCCACATGTTCACCGGGAACTGGGGCCGCTCCATCGGCCAGACGCTGGGCGAGCCGGTCACCAAGCTGATCGGCGGCGCCCTGCCCTGGACCCTGGGCCTCGTCGGCATCACCACGGTCCTTGCGTTCGTGTTCGGCACGCTCATCGGCACGGTCTCCGGATGGCGGCGTGGCGGCGCCCTCGACGCGATCCTCCCCCCGATCTTCGTGATCACTTCGGCGCTGCCGTACTTCTGGGTGGGCCTGCTGCTGATCCTGGTCTTCTCGCAGGGCACCGGCGGCTGGCTCCCCGCCAACTTCAACTACGACACCACGATCGTGCCCGGCTTCTCCCCGGGCTTCGTGGGCAGCGTCCTGTCCCACGCGGTCCTGCCCGCGGCGACGCTGCTCATCACGACGATCGGCGGCTGGATCCTCACCATGCGCAACAACATGATCACCACGCTGGCCGAGGACTACGTCAGGATGGCCCGTGCCAAGGGCCTCGGCTCCCGCCGCATCATGTACGGCTACGCGGCCCGCAACGCGATCCTGCCCAACCTGGCCGGCTTCGCCATGTCCCTCGGCTTCGTCATCTCCGGGGCGATCCTCATCGAGTACGTCTTCAACTACCCCGGCATCGGCTACCTCCTCTACAACGCCGTCCAGAACGTCGACTACCCGCTGATGCAGGCGCTGTTCATGCTGTTCACGGTCGCGGTCCTGGTGGCGCTGCTCGCGGTGGACATCGCGACCGTGTGGCTGGATCCGCGAGCCAGGGCGAAGGGGTGAGCGCCCGATGACCACCACCGCCATCACCGCGCCGCCCCCGGAGAAGGCCCCCGCCCGCACCCGGGCGGGCGGCGGCCTCTGGCGGGCCGTCCGGGGCAACCGGAAAGCCATGGCGGGCGCGGTGATCCTGCTCGTGTTCACCGTCGTCGCCGCGTTCCCGGGCCTGTTCACCTCCGTCGACCACCCCGACGAGGCGAACTTCGCCCCCCGCCTGGCCCCGTCCACCGCCCATCTCCTCGGCACCACGGCGCTCGGCCAGGACATCTACTCCCAACTCGTATACGGAACAAGGGAGTCGCTCGTCATCGCGGTCGTCGCCGGCGCCCTCGCCACCGTCCTGTCCGTGATCGTCGGCGTCTCCGCCGCGTACCTCGGCGGCCTCGCCGACGACCTGCTGTCCCTGCTGACGAACGTCGTCCTCGTCATCCCGGCGTTCCCGCTGGTGATCATCCTCGCCAAGTACGCCGGCAAGGGCTCGCTCACCGTCATCCTCGCCGTCCTCGTCCTCACCGGCTGGTCCTACGGCGCCAACCAGCTGCGCGCCCAGGCCCTGTCGTTGCGCAACCGGGACTTCCTGGAATCGGCCCGGGTGCGCGGCGAGCGGCGCTCGTACATCATCGTCTGCGAGGTCCTGCCGACGATGACGTCACTGATCGTCGCCAACTTCCTCGGGGCCGCGCTCTATTCGGTGCTGAGCGCGGCCGGCCTGCAGTTCCTCGGCCTCGGCGACCCGAACTCGCAGAGCTGGGGCACGATGCTCTACTGGGCCCAGAACCAGCAGGCCCTGCAGACCGGCACCCCGCTGTGGTCCATCGCCCCCGGACTGTGCGTCGCCCTGCTCGGCGTCGCGTTCGCCCTCGTCAACTACGCCTTCGACGAGATCGGCAACCCGGCCCTGCGTCCCGTACGAAGGAGGCGCAAAGGTGCCTGAACCCCTGCTGAGCGTCACCGACCTGACCGTCGTCCACGACACCGCCCGCGGCCCGGTCACGGCCGTCGACCACGTCGAACTCACGGTGGAACAGGGACAGTTCACCGCCGTCGTCGGTGAATCCGGCTGCGGCAAGTCCACCCTGATGTTCGCCGTCGCGCAGCTGCTCAGCCCGCCCGCCCGCATCGCCGGCGGCACCGTCCGCTTCCGCGGCGAGAACCTCGTCACCCTCGGCGAACGCGAACTCAACGCCCTGCGCTGGCGCGACTACTCCGTCGTCCTGCAGTCCGCCATGAACGCCCTGAACCCGGTGGCCACCCTCGCCGCCCAGTACAAGGACGCCATGGCCGCCCACGGGACGTACACGAAGGAGGAGATCCGCGACCGCTCCGGCGAGGTCCTCGACCTCGTCGGCATCGACCCGGTCCATCTGCACAGCTACCCGCACCAGCTCTCCGGCGGCATGCGCCAACGCGCCATGATCGCCATGGCGCTGCTGCTCACCCCGGACCTGGTCATCATGGACGAGCCGACCTCCGCGCTCGACGTCGTCGCCCAGCGCTCCCTCATGGTCCAGATCAAGGAACTCCAGCAGCTCCTGGGCTTCGCCGTCGTGTTCGTCACCCACGACATGTCCCTGGTCAGCCACTTCTCCGACCAGCTCCTCGTCATGTACGCGGGCCAGGTCGTCGAACAGGGCCCCACCCGCACCGTCTTCGACCATCCCTCCCACCCCTACAGCCGCGGCCTCCTCGAAGCGTTTCCCTCGATCCGCGGCCCCCGCGTCCCGCTGCACGGCATCCCCGGCAGCCCGCCCGACCTGGCCGCACCCCCGGCCGGCTGCCGCTTCACCCCGCGCTGCCCCCTCGTCCACGAGCGGTGCCACGTCAGCGAGCCCGCCCTGTACGAAGTGGGCGCGGCCCGTTCCCGCTGCCTGCTGCATCTCACGGAGGCCGCCTCATGAGCCCTCTCCTCGAAACGATCGGACTCACCCGCCACTTCAAGGTCGGCACCGGGCTCACCCGCAGCGTCCTGCACGCCGTCGACGACGTCGACCTCGCCATCGGCGAACGAGAGATCGTCGCCCTCGTCGGCGAGAGCGGCAGCGGCAAGTCCACGCTCGCCCGCCTCGTCGCCCAGGTCCACAAGCCCACCCGCGGCGAGATCCGGTACCAGGGAAAGCCGTTGACCGCCCACCGCGGCCGCAGGGCCAGGCTCGCCTACCGCGGCGACGTCCCCATGGTCTTCCAGGACCCCTTCGCCTCCCTCAACCCCGCCTACCGTGTCTCCCACGGCATCCTGCGCGGCCTCAAGCTGCACCGCCCCGAACTGAGCGGCGCCGAGCGCCAGGCGGAGGCCGAGCGGGTCGTCGAGGCGGTCGGCCTCACCCCCGCCGCCGAGGTCCTGTCCCGCTTTCCGTACGAACTCTCCGGCGGCCAGCGCCAGCGCATCGGCTTCGCCCAGGCCCTCGCCCACCGCCCCAAACTGATCCTCGCCGACGAACCCGTCTCCATGCTCGACGTCTCCATCCGCATCGGCCTGCTCAACGTCATGGCCGACCTGCGCGAGTCCGAGGGCGTCTCCATCCTCTACATCACCCACGACATCGCCGGCGCCCGCTATCTCTCCGACCGGATCGCCGTCATGTACGGCGGCCACGTCGTCGAGACCGGCCCCACCGAGGACGTCCTGGCCCACCCCCGCCACCCCTACACCGAGCTGCTCCTGTCCGCCGTCCCCGATCCGCGCGCCCCGCTCGACGTCGACGCGGCCGCCGCCAAGACCGACCCGCCCGTCGTCATCGACCCCACCCCCAGCTGCCGCTTCCGCACCCGCTGCCCGCTCGCCGTCGACCAGTGCCACCACGTCACCCCGCGTCTGCAGCCCGTCGTCGAGGGCCACACGGCGGCCTGCCACGTCACCGCCCCGCCCGAGGGCGCCCGGTGACCACACCCCCCTGGAACCGCCTGCGCCTGCGCAGCAACAACGAGTGGCTGCTCCTCGAACGCCTACGCCTCGAAGGCCCCGCCTCCCGCGCCCAACTAGCCCGCGACAGCGGCCTGTCCAAACCCACCGTCTCCAGCGCCCTCGCCGCCCTGGAACGCGCGGGACTGGTCCGCGAGGCCGGCACCCACGCCCAGAGCAGGGGACGCGTCGCCGTCCTCTACGAACCCGACCCACGTGCCGGACACGTCCTCGGCATCGACATCGGCCGCGCCCGGCTGCGCACGGCGGTGGCCGACCTGACGGGCACGGTCGTCTCCCGTACGGAGGTACGCAACCGCGGCCGCAGCGCGGGAGCGGTCGCCGACGCGGCCGTCACCTGCGCCGAACAGGCCATCGCGGAAGCCGGGTTGGGCCAGGCCGACATCGTGCACACCGCCGTCGCCACCCCCGGCGTCCTCGACCGCCACACCGGCCGGGTCCGCTACGCCGTCAACCTGCCCGGCTGGGGGCGCCCCGGCCTCATCGAGCGCATGCGCGACCGGCTCGGCACCCCGCTCTCCGTCCACAACGACGCCAACCTCGCCGCGCTCGGTGAGTACACCTTCGGCGCCGGCGCGGGCAGCCATCTGTTCGTGTACGTCCTCATCGGCACCGGCCTCGGCATGGGCGTCGTCGCCGACGGCGAACTCTTCCTCGGCGCGCACGGCGCCGCGGGCGAGATCGGCTTCCTGCCACTGGACGGCGTACCCGCGTCGGGCGCGGCCCCCCGGCGCGGCATGCTGGAGGACGCGGTGTCCGCCGACGCCGTCGTCCGGGCCGCCCGCGCCCTGGGCATGACCGGGCCGCTCACCGCCAAGCGTGTCTTCGACGCCGCCCGCACCGGCGACAGTGCCGCCCTGGCCGCCGTACGCCAGGAGGGCGAGCGCCTCGCCCTGGCCGTCGCCTCCGTGACCGCCGTCCTCGACCCCGATCTGGTGGTCCTCGGCGGGGGCGTGGGCCGCGGCGCGGATCTCCTGCTCGCCACGGTCGGTGAGACCCTGCACCGCCTCACCCCGCTGCGTCCCCGCGTCGAGCCCAGCAGGACGGGAGCGGACGCGGTCCTGTTCGGAGCGATCACCACGGCCCTGCGCGCCGCCCGTCCGCTGCTCTTCGAGCGTCTGACAGGGAGGGGGTCGGAGAGAGGCCCGGCACAGGGGCTGGAAATGCAAAAAACCCCAGATTGACTGGGGTTCCTGCTGGTGTCCGAGGGGGGACTTGAACCCCCACGCCCGATAAAGGGCACTAGCACCTCAAGCTAGCGCGTCTGCCATTCCGCCACCCGGACAAGGTGTCTGTCTTCGCGGGGTGTTCCCCGCGGCGACAGAGAGAACATTACCAGGCCCGAAGGGGTGCCCGATCCCGCCACCCCTTCGCTGTGAACGGCGGATGACGACCCCCGCCCGCCCTTGGGCCGCGGCGTCCGGAGAGAGAGGATGAGGGGGACCACCAGCAACGACAGTGGGAGGAACAGGCGTGAGCGAGTCGAGCACGGGCAGGACGGTCTCGGGCGAGGACGAGGTCGTCGACCTCTGTCGTGAGCTGATCCAGATCGACACCAGCAACTACGGCGACCACTCGGGCCCCGGCGAGCGCAAGGCCGCCGAGTACGTGGCGGAGAAGCTCGCCGAGGTGGGGCTCGAGCCCAAGATCTTCGAGTCGCACCCGGGCCGGGCCTCCACGGTCGCCCGCATCCAGGGCGAGGACCCCTCGCGGCCCGCGCTCCTGATCCACGGCCACACCGACGTCGTCCCGGCCAACGCGGCGGACTGGACCCACCACCCGTTCTCCGGCGAGATCGCCGACGGGTGCGTCTGGGGCCGCGGCGCCGTCGACATGAAGGACATGGACGCGATGACCCTCGCGGTCGTCCGCGACCGGCTGCGCAGCGGTCGCAAGCCCCCGCGCGACATCGTCCTGGCCTTCCTCGCCGACGAGGAGGCGGGGGGCACGTACGGCGCGCGGCACCTCGTCGACAAGCACCCGGACCTCTTCGAGGGGTGCACGGAGGCGATCAGCGAGGTCGGCGGTTTCTCCTTCACCGTCAACGAGAAGCTGCGGCTCTATCTCGTGGAGACGGCCCAGAAGGGCATGCACTGGATGAAGCTGACCGTGGACGGCACCGCCGGCCACGGTTCGATGATCCACAAGGACAACGCGATCACCGAGCTGTCCGAGGCCGTCGGGCGCCTGGGGCGGCACAAGTTCCCGGTGCGGGTCACCAAGACGCTGCGGCACTTCCTCGACGAGCTCGGCGACGCGCTCGGCACCGAGCTCGACCCGGAGAACATGGACGAGACGCTCGCCAAGCTCGGCGGCATCGCCAAGCTGATCGGCGCCTCGCTGCAGAACACCGCCAACCCGACCCAGCTGGGCGCCGGCTACAAGGTGAACGTGATTCCCGGGCAGGCCACCGCGCACGTCGACGGCCGCTATCTGCCGGGCTACGAGGAGGAGTTCCTCGCCGACCTGGACCGCATCCTCGGCCCGAACGTGAAGCGCGAGGACGTGCACGCGGACAAGGCCCTGGAGACCACCTTCGACGGTGCGCTCGTCGACGCCATGCAGACGGCGCTCCAGGCCGAGGACCCGATCGCCCGCGCGGTGCCGTACATGCTCTCCGCCGGTACGGACGCCAAGTCCTTCGACGACCTCGGCATCCGCGGGTTCGGCTTCGCCCCCCTGAAGCTGCCGCCGGAGCTGGACTTCGCGGGCATGTTCCACGGCGTCGACGAGCGGGTTCCGGTCGACGGGCTCAAGTTCGGTGTGCGCGTGCTCGACCGGTTCATCGACGCGTCCTGACCCGGCGGGACCGCGCTGCCGGTATTCGACCGCGCGTACGTACGGACTGGAAAGAGTGAAAGGAAACATAGGCTCGTAGCCTCATCAGCCCCTCCTCGTTACAGGGAGTGCAGTCCGCGGCTGGGACTGCATTGCCAACAAGGAGGAATAATGATCAAGAAGGTCGTCGCTGCTGCGGCTGCCACGGGTGGTCTCGTGCTCGCTGGTGCGGGCATCGCCGCTGCCGACGCCGGGGCCCAGGGTGCCGCCGTGAAGTCTCCCGGTGTGATCTCGGGCAACGTCATCCAGGTTCCGGTCCACGTCCCGGTGAACGCCTGTGGCAACACGGTGTCCGTGATCGGGCTGCTGAACCCCACCTTCGGCAACGCCTGCGTCAACAAGTGACGCTGTTGTGCATCGCCCCTTGAGGGCCTGAGTCCGTCGGCCCCGGAGTGCGCGCCATGCGCTCCGGGGCCGATTGGCCATTCCGCGCACGCGTATGGATGCCCGTGCGCATTCCGCAAGGCATAAGGCAGGTTAAAAGCTATGCGACAGGTCACGCGCAAAGGCCTGATCACCGTGGCGGCCGCGACCGGCGTACTCGCCGTGTCCGGTGGCTACGCACACGCAGACTCCGGTGCCGAGGGGGGCTCGTCGGGATCGCCCGGCGTCCTCTCCGGCAACACGATCCAGCTCCCCGTGGACATCCCGGTCAACGCGTGCGGCAACACAGTGAACGTCGTCGGGTTGCTCAACCCCGCGTCGGGCAACGACTGTGCCAACACGTCGAAGCCGCGAGGCGGCCACCACGGTGGGAGCCATCACCACGGCGGCGCCTCGGCCGAGGGGGGTTCGAGCCATTCGCCCGGTGTCGGCTCCGGCAACCATGTGCAGGTCCCGGTCCACGTGCCGGTCAACGCCTGCGGCAACAGCGTCTCGGTCATCGGGCTTCTCAACCCCGCGGGCGGCAGTGACTGCGAGAACTCGTCGGGAGGCCACGAGCCGACGACCCCGACGACCCCGCCGACCAAGCCGCCGACGAAGACCGTGCCGGTCACGCCCCACCACCCGGTCACGCCGTCGACGCCGAGCCACCCCGTCACCCCGAACCACCCGGGGACGCAGACCGTCACCCAGCCCAAGGGTTCGGAGCAGCTTGCCGAGACCGGCAGCTCGACGCCGCTGGGTACGGTCCTGCCGGCCGGCGCGGGCGCCCTGCTCGCGGGCGCGCTCCTCTACCGGCGGGCGCGGGCAGGCGTGTGACCGCCGTGTGACACGGCGTGACTGAGAAGGTGCGGAACGGAGCGGGCCCAGTAGCGACGGGGCCCGCTCCGCTCACTCACCACGTGGCGCGCAGCTGGCGGATGATCCGCCGACGCAACCGCACTCTGCGGCTGCCGTCACGCAGCAGGCTCAGGCGGTCCAACTCCCAGTGTCCGTACTCGGCGTGGTCGGTCAGCAGGCGTGTGGCGTCCTTGCGGGAGACCCCGCGAGGGACGTACACGTCGACAAATTCGTATTCCGGCATCGCATCTATTGTGCGGGCACGGGCCGTGTACGGATAGCGTCTGCTCTATGTCTGATGCTGCGCAGCCCACCGCTGCCGAGGTACGCGCCGCCGCCGAGGCGGTCAAGGCTGCGCTCGACCGCCACCTGGCGGCTGTCGAGCGCAGGTCGGGTGAGGACGATCCGGCCGTCTACGAAGCGTTCAACGAACTGGCCGCGGCGGCCGAGGAGTACGACGAGCTCCTCTACGACCGCTACGACGAGGTCACCCCCTTCGAGATTCCCGGTACGGAGGACTCGCTGCCCCCGTACACCGGCCCCGAGGAACCGAACGCCCTGAGCGTGCTCATCCGCCGCGACTACGCCGTGGTGGAGCCGCAGCGACTGCTCGCACAGGCCCAGCGGGTCGCCGACGTGGAGGCCGACTCGGACCTCGGCGACGGCGCCGCGGCGGCCGTCGGGACCATCGGGAGCAGCGTGCACGCCGCACTCGGGGTTCTCTTCGGAGAGTTCGAACCCGACGAAATCGCTTCCCGGCACAAGGAGTTCGGCCTGGAGGAGGGCGACTCCACGCTGTGGGTGACGGCCTCGGACGAACCGGCGGAGCCGGGGCAGTGGCTGGACGCGCCGTTCGACCAGGCCGATCCGCAGCGGGTCGTCTGCCGCTTCGACGTCAGCTCCGTCTTCGACGACGAGCTGGACGGCGACCTCGCGGACGACGGGCCCGACGCGGCCGCGGGCGCCGCGGAGGACGAGCTGGAACCGACCTGACACGGCCGGTGACGGCGTGAGCGAGTCAGGGGCGGGCGGACTTCGGTCCGCCCGCCCCTGACGCTTGCCGCCGTGTGCCTACTGTGTCGGCGGGACCTGCGCGCGCAGCAGCGTCTGCAGACGCGTCGTACGCGGCTTGGCCGGGACCTCGGCCACGGCGCGCGGCAGGGCCGCGTCCGCGCCGTGCACCACCGAGAGGTGCCGCTCACCGCGGCCGAACGCCGTGTACACCCACGGGCGGCTCAGCGCCTGTGTCGCGTCGCCCGGCAGCACGACCACCGCCGCGGGCCACCGCAACCCCACCGCCTGGTGCGCGGTCAGCGCCCACCCGTGCCGCACGGTCCGCTCCACCGCGTCCTGCGGTACGACGACCGGGGTCCCGGCGCAGTCCAGGTGCAGGCCGTCCCCGTCGGCCCGCACCACCCGGCCGGGCACCGTGCGGCCAGGGGCCGGTACGTAGGCGATCCGGTCCTCCGGGTCGAAGCCGCCGAAGCGGCCGGGGCCGGGGTTGAGGCGCTCCTTGAGGGCCGCGTTCAGCACGCGGGTCCCGGCGGCGCCCCCGTGGCCGGGGGTGATGACCTGGGTCTGCTCGGAGGGCACGCCGATCGCCCGCGGCACCGAGTCGGCGACCAGCTGTACGGCCCGGTGGATCGCCTCCGCTGCGTCGCGCACCGGCACGATCACCACTTCCTTGCCGGGGGCCGCCACCTCGTTCAGCTCGCCCACGCCGATGCCGGAGACCAGCTCGCCGACCGGGCCGGGGTCCGGGGTGCGGGAGGCGATCTGGGGGCACACGCGGGCCGCGAGGAGATCCGCGAAGACCCGGCCGGGGCCCGCGGACCACAGGACGGACGGGTCGCCGCTGAGGACGAGCCGCGCGCCGTCCGGGAGCGACTCGGCGAGCATCGCGGCCGTCTCCACGTCGAGCTGCGGCGCGTCCAGGACCACCAGCAGGTCCACCGCGAGCGCGCCGTCCCGGTCCCGGCCGGGGCCCTCGGTGCCGGACAGCAGGCCGGACACGGTGACCGCGGTGCCCTCCGGGGCGCCGGGGCCGAAGTGCTCGGCGAGGCGGCGCCGCCCGTCGACGCTGTGCGCCGCGGCGCACACGCGCAGGCCGAGGCGGGCCGCGGCCTGGACGAGTGCGGCGGGCTCGGCGCGGGCCGCCTCGGCGCCCGTGTGCAGGACGAGGCCGTGTCCGGCGGCCGCCCTGATCAGCTCGGCGGTGGAACCGGCGGCCGCCGCGGCGGCCGGCTCCCAGTCCGTGAGGGCCTGCGAACTGTCGTCCTTGGAGAGGGAGTTGACCAGCCGGGCAAGACCGTCGGCGAGGCTCTCCTCGGCCAGCGCGTACCGCTCGAGGCCGACGAGCACCCGGACCGGCCGCTCGGCTTCGTCACCGTCCTGCGAGCCGTCCTCCGAGCCGTCCTGCGCTGCGCTCTCCTGGGCGCTCTCCGCGGCGCGGGCGGGCCCGCCGGGCGGCTCTTCCAGCGCGTCCTGGAAGACGAGCGCGTCGCCCTCCGCGATGGCGCTCTGCACCGCCTCGTCCGGGTCGGGCACGGCGCGCTTGCCCAGCGCCTGAGCGAGCAGTGGTGCGTCCAGGGCGGTGTGCCCCGCGACCGCGGCCTGTTCCAGCAGCCATACGGTCACGGCACGGCCCCTGCGTGCGTCGTCGGGGCCGCACTCGGCGCCGAGCAGTGCGCGGGCGAAGCCGTCCGCCTGCTCGGGGCGCACGCCCGGGACCCGCAGAAGCTGCCACGGGTCGTCCCGGAGCGCGCTGTCCGCGCCCTCGCCGAGCGTCGCGGCGGCGGGTGCGGCGAGCGAGGCGGGCGCGCCGCCCTCGGCCAGGAGGGCCCGCACGGCGTCGACGGCCTCCGCGGCCGGTTCGGCGGGCCCCGCGGGCGCGGCGGCCGGCGCACGGCGGACGGGCTCGGCGACGACCTTGCGGGGAGCCGGTGCCGGCTCGCTGAACACGGCGGCGGGCCGCTCGCCGCTCTCGACGGCCCGGACCGCGGCGAGGAGATCGGCGGCCGTACCGCTCAGCTTCCCCCCGGCCGCGATGGGCCCTTCCTTGGCCGCCTTCCGCTGGGCGATCCGCTCCTGCAACTCCCGCTGCGCGGCGATCTCGGCAGCGGCCTCGGACACGCCTTCGCCCTCGGCGCCGGGCTCCGCGGCGGCACCGGCACCGTCATCGGCTCCGTCGTCCGTCCCGGCCGGATCAGGGGCGCCGGCCCCTTCCTCGGCGGCGGTTTCCTCGGGGCCGGTGGCCTCCGCGCCTTGCCCGGCGCGGGGCGCGTCGGTGTCGGCCGGGCCCGGGTGGCCCTCCGCGGCAGCGGGCTCCGTACTCACAGCGTGCTCCAGTCCTGATCGGGATAGCGGTGCACGGGCGCCGACACGTCGTCGAGCGCCTGGCAGATCTCGTCAGGAAGACTAAGGGCCTCCACTGACAATGCCGCCGTGAGCTGCTGCGCGTTGCGCGCGCCGATGATGGGGGCGGCCACCCCGGGCCGGTCGCGGATCCAGGCGAGGGCGACCTGGAGCGGTGTCACCGCGAGGCCGTCCGCCGCCGTGGTGACCGCGTCGACGATGCGGGTCGCGGCGTCGTCGAGATACGGCGCGACGAAGGGCGCCATGTGGTCGGACGCGCCCCGCGAGTCGGCGGGTGTGGCGTTGCGGTACTTGCCGGTGAGGACCCCGCGGCCGAGCGGCGACGACGGGAGCAGTCCGATGCCGAGGTCGAGCGCTGCGGGCAGGACCTCCCGTTCGACCCCGCGCTGGAGCAGTGAGTACTCCATCTGCGTACTGGCGAGGCGGGTGCGTATCCCCGGTGCGGCCAGCTGCCACGTGCCGGCCTTGGCCAGCTGCCAGCCGCAGAAGTTGGAGACGCCCGCGTACCGGGCACGGCCGCTGCTCACCGCGATGTCGAGGGCCTGGAGCGTCTCGTCGAGCGGGGTGGCCGGGTCGAAGGCGTGGACCTGCCACAGGTCGACGTAGTCCGTGCCGAGGCGGGCGAGGGAGGCGTCGAGGGCGGAGAGGAGATGGGCGCGCGAGCCGTCGAAGCGGCGGTCCGGGTCGGGCACGCTGCCCGCCTTCGTCGCGATGACCAGATCGCGCCGTGGCACGAGGCCCTCGACGAGCTGCCCGAGGAGGTACTCGGCCTCCCCGCCCCCGTAGACATCGGCCGTGTCGACGAGTGTGCCGCCCGCTTCCCAGAAGGTCTTCAACAGGTCCGCGGCGTCGTGCTCGTCGGTGTCGCGGCCCCATGTGAGGGTGCCGAGCCCGATCCGGGACACGCGCAGGCCGGTGCGGCCGAGATGCCTCTGCTCCATGGGCGCTGAGATTACTGGCCGGAAGTCGGTTATTGGGGGCCTGTGGACAACCGGCCTCTGCCGACCCCCGGACCGGCGCGCTAGGGTGCCCGCACAAAGGACGTTACTGATCAGTAAGGGGATCGGCCATGGAGCTCGGCATCAACCTCGGTTACTGGGGCGCCGGAATGGACGCGGACAACCTGGCCGTCGCGCGGGAGGCCGACAAGCTCGGCTACGCCGTCTGCTGGGCCGCGGAGGCCTACGGTTCGGACGCGCCCACGGTGCTCTCCTACGTCGCCGCGCAGACCGAGCGCATCGACATCGGCTCCGCCATCATGCAGATCCCCGCCCGCCAGCCCGCGATGACCGCGATGACGGCCGCGACCCTCGACTCGCTGTCCGGCGGCCGCTTCCGCCTCGGCCTCGGCGTCTCCGGTCCTCAGGTCTCCGAGGGCTGGTACGGCGTGAAGTTCGACAAGCCCCTCGCCCGCACCCGCGAATACGTCGACATCGTGCGCCGCGCGATGAGCCGCGAGCGGCTGTCGTACGAGGGTGAGCACTGGACGCTGCCGCTGCCGGGTGGCCCGGGCAAGCCGCTCAAGCTGACCGTGCACCCGCAGCGCGAGCACATCCCGCTCTACATCGCGGCGATCGGCCCGAAGAACCTGGAGCAGACCGGCGAGATCGCCGACGGCGCCCTGCTGATCTTCCCGGCCGCCGAGCACCTGGAGGAGACCGCCCTGACGCACCTGCGGGCGGGGCGCGAGAAGGCCGGCAAGACCCTCGAGGGCTTCGACGTCGTTCCGACGCTGCCCCTCGCGCTCGGCGCCGACAAGGACGTGCCCGCGCTCGCCGACATGTTCCGCCCGTACACCGCCCTGTACGTCGGCGGCATGGGCAGCCGGAAGCAGAACTTCTACAACCAGCTCGCCCAGCGCATGGGCTACGAGAAGGAGGCCGCCGAGATCCAGGACAAGTACCTGGGCGGCGACAAGGAGGGTGCGGGGGCCGCGGTGCCGCATCAGCTGATCGACTCGACGACGCTGCTCGGCTCCGTGGACCGGATCGCCGAGCGGATGCAGGCCTACGCGGCTGCCGGGGTGACGACGCTGACGCTGGCCCCCGCCGGCTTCACGCTCGACGAGCGGATCGCGGCCCTGCGGGCCGGTACCGAGGCGCTGGAGCGGGCCGGACTGGCGTAACACGGGGAGAGGGAAAGTTCTGCGGCCGTGGTGGGGGCTCGGGGGTCTTCCCCGCCACGGCCGTCACGGGTAACAACGTCTCATCGGGCACCTGGTTACGCCCCGGGACCCTCTCGGGGGGTCCTTCCTTCGGCCGAGTGGCCCCACACAGCTGTTGCCCGGTCCGGCATGCCGTATTTGACTCGTTTTCGGCGGAACCCCGCAGGAACGCGGCGCGCACGGAGGTGCCACAGATGCTGTCGGCCAAGAGTCTGTTCCAGGAGATCCTCGACGACGACGAGTCTTTCCGGCTCTTCTGCTCCATCGCGGCGAGCGGGGAGGCGCAGGGAGGCTGGGAGAACGGCCGTATCGCAGCGCTCGTCCCTCTGAGTGAGCGGGACCTCGCGCCCAAGGTGGCGCGGCACGGCGCCGACGAGGACAAGCACGGGCGGATCTTCAACGCACTGATGAAGAAGCGCGGCCTGCAACCCGTGGACGTACCGCCGGAGACCGACTACACGATGCTCTTGGAGCAGCACGGCATCGGCCTCGCGCACCAGCAGCTCAAGGCCGACGAGCCGCTCACCGTGGGGGATGTCGTCATGTATCTCGCCCACAGCCGGGTCACCGAGCAGCGGGCCTCCGAGCAGATGGACCTGCTGCGCAAGTACTTCGCGGACGACCCCGACATCGGCCGCGCGGTGAAGATGATCTCGGACGACGAGGACAACCACCTCGCGTACTGCCACGAGGAGCTGCTGCGCTTCGCGTACGCGGGCCACGGCCGTGACATCCAGCGCATCCTGCGCGAGTGCGCCCTCGAGGAGATCCGCGTCTACCGCGATGTCAGCCTCGCCGTCATGGAGCACATGGGGCACATCCTGCGCTGGTCTAAGCCCAAGGCGGCCCTGCTCGCGGCCGGCATCCACGCCGTGTACGCGTACGAACGCCTGCTCGGCTGGCGGCGGATGGTGTCCCTGGAGATGCCGGAGCGGCGCAACGCGCTCGGCGGGCCCGCGACGAGCGCGGTCGAGTTCGCCTAGGCCTCCCGCCGGAGGCGCGCTACAGCCAGCCGCGCCGCTTGAACGTCCGGAACAGCAGAAGCTCCAGGGAGAGCATCAGGAGGATCACCAGCGGATACGACCACGTCCAGTGCAGCTCCGGCATGTGGTCGAAGTTCATGCCGTAGACGCCCGCGATCAGCGTCGGGACCGCGACCATGGCGGCGTACGCCGAGATCTTGCGCATGTCGTCGTTCTGCCGCACGCCCATCTGTGCCAGATGCGCCGACAGGATGTCCGAGACCAGCCGGTCGAGGGCGTCCACCGACTCGTTGACGCGCAGGAGGTGGTCGCTGACGTCGCGGAAGAACGGTCGCGCCGAGTCGTTCACGAAGGGCACGGATCCCACGAACTGGCCGGTTCCGGAAAGCCGTGCGAGCGGGAGCAGCAGTGGGCCCGTGGCCCTGCGGAACTCCAGGATCTGACGCTTGAACGTGTAGATCCTGGACGCCGTGTTGCGTGAGCCGCCCCCCTCCGGCGAGAACACCTCCGCCTCCAGCTCCTCCATGTCGGTCTGCAGTTCGGTCGCGACCTCCAGGTAGTGGTCGACGGTCGCGTCGGCGATCGAGTACAGGACCGCGGTGGGCCCGTGCCGCAGCACCTCGGGATCGGCCTCCAGCCGCTTGCGCACGACCTTCAGGGGCGCGCCCTCGCCGTGCCGGACGGTCACCACGAAGGAGTCGCCCATGAAGAGCATGACCTCCCCGGAGAAGACCTTGTCGCTGGCCGGTTCGTACACGACCGGCTTGAGCACCACGAACACCGAGTCGTCGTACACCTCGAGCTTCGGCCGCTGATGCGCCTTGAGCGCGTCCTCGACGGCCAGCGGATGCAGCCCGAACTCGGCGCTGACCCGCTCGAACTCGTCCTCCGTCGGCTCGTGCAGGCCGATCCAGACGAAGGAGTGGCCCTCGGCCCTGGCCTCGGCGAGCGCGTCGGAGAAGTCCGCAGGCCCATCGGTCCTGCGCCCGTCCCGGTAGATGCCGAAGTCGACGATCACGCTTCGTATTCTTCCCAGGGGGCGCCGGGGCCGCACGTCGCACTGCGCCTAGGCTGGCCCGCATGCCCACGCTGATTCTCGTCCGGCACGGACGCTCCACCGCCAACACCGCGGGCCTGCTCGCCGGGTGGACCCCCGGTGTGTCCCTCGACGAGCGCGGCGCCGCCCAGGCCGCCGCCCTGCCGCAGCGGCTGGCCGCGGTGCCCCTCGCCGAGATCGTCACGAGCCCCCTCCAGCGCTGTCAGGAGACCCTGGCCCCGCTCCTCGCCGCCCGCCCGGAACTCACCCCGCACACCGACGACCGCATCGGCGAGTGCCACTACGGCGACTGGTCGGGCCGCAAGCTCGCCGAGCTCGTCGACGACCCGCTGATGGAGGTCGTGCAGCAGCATCCGTCGGCCGCCGCGTTCCCCGGCGGCGAATCCATGCGGGCCATGCAGCACCGGGCCGCGGAGGCCGTACGCGAGTGGAACGCGCGCGTGGAGCGCGACCACGGCCCGGACGCCGCGTACCTGATGTGCTCCCACGGCGACATCATCAAGTCGCTCGTCGCGGACGCCATAGGGCTTCATCTGGACCTCTTCCAGCGCATCTCCGTGGAGCCCTGCTCGGTCACGGCGATCCGTTACACCCGGCTCCGTCCCTATCTCGTCCGCCTGGGCGACACCGGCGACTTCGCGTCGCTCGCCCCGCGCGAGAAGCCGTCCGAGGGGGACGCCCCGGTCGGGGGCGGCGCGGGCGCCCCGTGATCGTCCGCCGCAGTAGGGTGAAGCCGTCGCAGTAACTGCAGTTGTTGCCGCGCCCGATCAAGCAGTCGGTCCCAGCAGTCGATTCCAATGGAGACAGGACGTGTCCCGTCAGGTGTTCCTCTACGACCCCCCGGAGCGCTTCGTGGCCGGCACGGTCGGGCTCCCCGGGCGCCGTACCTTCTTCCTCCAGGCCTCGGCCGGTGCCCGTGTGACGAGTGTGGCCCTGGAGAAGACCCAGGTCGCCGCCCTCGCCGAGCGCATGGACGAGCTCCTCGACGAGGTCGTGCGCCGCAGCGGCGGGAACGCGCCGGTGCCCGCCGTCGTGCCCACGGAGATCCACGACACCGCGCCTCTCGAGGCGCCCGTCGACGAGGAGTTCCGGGTCGGCACGATGGCCCTCGCCTGGGACGGCGAGGAGGAGCGCATGATCGTCGAGGCGCAGGCGCTCGTCGAGCTCGACGCGGACTCCGACGAGGACCTCGCGGAGGCCGAGGAACGGCTGCTCCAGGACGAGGAGAACGGCCCCCCGATGCTGCGGGTCCGGCTCACCGGCGTACAGGCGCGCGCGTTCGCCAAGCGCGCTCTGGACGTCGTGAACGCGGGGCGTCCGCCGTGCCCCCTGTGCAGTCTGCCGCTCGACCCGGAGGGACACGTATGCCCGCGTCAGAACGGATACCGACGAGGAGCGTGACCGTCTCGGACACGGACCTCCTCACCAGGGGCGAGCTGGCGGTCCAGGGGCGCATCCGTGAGGCGTCGAACGCGGTGCTCCTGTGCACGGTCACCCACGCGGGCCGAGAGGCGTCGTGCGTGTACAAGCCCGTCGCCGGCGAGCGCCCCCTGTGGGACTTCCCCGACGGCAACCTCGCCCGGCGCGAGGTCGCCGCCTACGAGGTCTCCGAGGCCCTCGGGTGGAGCCTCGTGCCGCCGACCGTGCTGCGCGACGGGCCGTACGGCGAGGGCATGTGCCAGCTCTGGATCGACCAGCCCGAGGAGCCCGCCGAGGGGGCTGAGCTGCTCGCTCTCGTGGAGGGTGAGGAGCCGGGCGACGGCTGGAAGGCCGTCGGGTTCGCGGAGGTCGGCGAGGGGCGCACGGCGCTGCTCGTGCACGCCGACGACGTACGGCTGCGGCGCCTCGCCGTGCTGGACGCGGTGATCAACAACGGCGACCGCAAGGGCGGCCACCTCCTGGTCGACGCCGAGGGGCGCCTGTTCGGCATCGACCACGGCGTCTCCTTCAACACCGAGGACAAGCTGCGCACGCTCCTGTGGGGCTGGGCGGGGGAGCCCCTGACCGGAGAGGCCACCGACGCCCTGAAGGCGCTCACGGGCGCCCTGGGGGCCGGGAAACCCCTCGCGCTGCGGCTCGCGGAGCTGATCACCGTGGCCGAGCTGGACGCCGTACGCGCGCGGGTCGACGCGATGCTCACGACCGGGAAGCACCGGGCGCCGAGCGGGGAGTGGCCGGCCATCCCGTGGCCGCCCGTCTGAGCCGGTCTGCCCGAGCCGGTCTTCCGGGCCCTGCGGTCCGCGTCGTCCGGGGGCGCATGTCGGCGGCTGCGGCTACGTTCGAAGAGATCCCTCAGGGGATCCCTGGAACGGAGGCCACGCCGTGAAACTGATCGTCGAGGACCGGATCGACCGGCCCGTGAAGGACGTGTTCAACTCCATCGTGAGCCCGGAGGGGCTGTCCAGCTTCTTCACAGCTGACGCATCCGCCCCGATGATCCCCAACACCACGGTGACCTGGCGTTTCGGCCATGTCGACGCGACCTTCGACGTCGAGGTCGGGCCCGTGGAGACGGACCGGCTGATCTCGTGGAGCTGGCCCGGGGGAGACGTGACCATCGAGCTGGAGCGGGCCGACGACGGCGCGGCCACGCTGCTCACGATCACCGAGCAGCCCATGAGGGAGAACCTGGAGGGCGCCGCGCGGGCCGTCGGGCAGACCCAGGGGTGGACGTACTTCGTGACGGGGCTCAGAGCCCATCTGCTGCACGGCATCCGTCACTTCGGACTCTCGGGCGCCATCCGTGCCACCGTCGAGCCCTGACACGGTACCCGAGCGGACCGCAAGAGGGCCTTCCCGGCCATCTGACCCGGTCCGGTTCGTATGCGGAAGCTCCGTCCGGTTAGGCTCATGGCATGCATGCCTGGCCCGCTTCTGAGGTCCCCGTCCTGCCTGGCAAGGGCCGCGACCTGAGGATCCACGACACCGCGACCGATGGCCTCGTCACCCTCGAGCCCGGTCCCGTCGCCCGTATCTACGTCTGCGGGATCACCCCGTACGACGCGACCCATATGGGTCACGCGGCGACCTACAACGCGTTCGACCTCGTTCAGCGCGTGTGGCTCGACACCAAGCGGCAGGTCCACTACGTCCAGAACGTGACGGACGTCGACGATCCGCTGCTCGAGCGCGCGATCCGTGACGGCGTCGACTGGACCGGACTCGCGGAGCGCGAGACCGCCCTCTTCCGCGAGGACATGACCGCCCTGCGGATGCTGCCGCCGCAGCACTACATCGGAGCCGTCGAGGCGATACCCGGCATCGTGCCGCTCGTCGAACGGCTCCGGGACATGGGCGCCGCCTACGAGCTCGAGGGCGACGTCTACTTCTCCGTCGAGTCCGACCCCCACTTCGGCCAGGTCTCCCGCCTGGACGCCGCCGCGATGCGGCTGCTGTCCGCCGAGCGGGGCGGTGACCCGGACCGCCCGGGCAAGAAGAGCCCGCTCGACCCGATGCTGTGGATGGCCGCCCGCGAGGGCGAGCCGAGCTGGGACGGCGGCTCGCTGGGCCGCGGCCGGCCCGGCTGGCACATCGAGTGCGTCGCCATCGCCCTCGACCACCTGGGCATGGGCTTCGACGTGCAGGGCGGAGGGTCCGATCTGGCCTTCCCGCACCACGAGATGGGCGCCTCGCACGCGCAGGTCCTCACTGGCGAGTTCCCGATGGCCAAGGCGTACGTCCACGCCGGCATGGTCGCCCTCGACGGCGAGAAGATGTCCAAGTCCAAGGGCAACCTCGTCTTCGTCTCGAAGCTGCGGCGCGACGGGGTCGACCCGTCCGCGATCCGTCTCGCGCTCCTCGCGCACCACTACCGGGCCGACTGGGAGTGGACCGACCAGGTCCTGAGCGACGCCGTCGAGCGGCTGGGCCGCTGGCGTGCCGCCGTGTCCCGCCCCGACGGTCCGTCCGCCGCGGCACTCGTCGAGGAGATCCGCGAGGCGCTGTCGAACGACCTCGACGCACCGTCCGCGCTCCTCGCGGTGGACCGCTGGGCCGCCCTTCAGACGGAGCAGGGCGGTACGGACGAGGGGGCGCCCGGCGTGGTGTCCCGCGCGGTCGACGCCCTGCTCGGAGTGGCGCTCTAGACACCTCGGCCCCGGGCCCGGCCCCGGGGCACCATCCCTCGACCGCCCCCGAACTCCACGGAGTTCGGGGGCGGTCACGTCTGCCCGTGCGACGACAGGCGCACAGCGAAGGGGCGGTGCACACCATGTGTGCACCGCCCCTTCCGAGCCATCTGTCGCTCTACTCCGGCGAGTCCTCGGAGGAATCGTCCCCGGAGTCCGAGGACGTGTCCGTGTCACCCGTCCCGCCGGGGGTCTCCGTGCCCGCATCGGGGCGCTGGGGCCGCGGCGGCCGGGTGCGCTCGCTCGGGGTGTCCCGCAGGTACGACGCCGTGTCGCCGCCGTCCGTCGCGTGGCCGGCCGGTCCGCCCGGAGGGCCGCCGCCGTCCCTGCGCCGCAGATAGCGCTCGAACTCGCGGGCGATCGCCTCGCCGGACGCCTCGGGAAGCTCCGCGGTGTCCCGCGCCTCCTCCAGCGACTGCACGTACTCGGCGACCTCGCTGTCCTCCGCCGCCAGCTGGTCCACGCCCAGCTGCCACGCCCGGGAGTCCTCGGCCAGCTCGCCCAGCGGGATGCGCAGGTCGATGAGGTCCTCCAGGCGGTTGAGCAGCGCCAGCGTCGCCTTCGGGTTCGGCGGCTGCGACACGTAGTGCGGCACCGCCGCCCACAGGGAGACCGCGGGGACGCCCGCGTGTGTGCAGGCCTCCTGGAGGATGCCGACGATGCCCGTCGGACCCTCGTACTTGGTCTCCTCCAGGTCCATGGTGCGCGCCAGGTCCGCGTCGGACGTGACGCCGCTGACCGGCACGGGCCGCGTGTGCGGGGTGTCGCCGAGCAGCGCGCCCAGGATGACGACCAGCTCGACGCCCAGCTCGTGCGCGAAGCCGAGCAGTTCGTTGCAGAACGAACGCCACCGCATCGACGGCTCGATGCCCCGGACCAGGACCAGGTCGCGCGGCTTGTCGCCGCCGACCCTGACCACGGAGAGCCGGGTCGTCGGCCAGGTGATCTTGCGCACGCCGCCGTCGAGCCACACCGTCGGCCGGTTGACCTGGAAGTCGTAGTAGTCCTCGGCGTCGAGCGCCGCGAACACCTCGCCCTTCCACTCCTTGTCGAGATGCGCGACCGCGGCGGATGCGGCGTCACCGGCATCGTTCCAGCCTTCGAACGCGGCCACCATGACCGGGTCGACCAGCTCGGGAACCCCCTCGAGCTCGATCACCCAGCGCCTCCTTCCGACGTTCCCCCAGTGCCCTGACGGCCTGGGAGAGACCCCCATCGCGTACCTGCCCACCTTACGGCGTGCGCGAGGGCCATCCGCAGCCCCCTTGTACGGGGGAGTGACCGGATCACTGCCCCGCGATCCGCCCTCGCACTCCCCCTTCACGCCTGTAGCGGAAACCGCCTCAGAGTGTGGAGCGCAGCCACTGCTCCACGCTCGCGATGTGCACCGTCGCCCAGGACCGCGCCGCCTCCGCGTCACCGTCGCGCAACGCCGCCAGGATCGCCCGGTGCTCGTGCAGGGTCCGGCTGACCGCGTCCTCCTGCGTCAGGCCGCGCCAGACGCGGGCCCGGGTCGTCGGGCCGGACAGGCCGTCGAGGAGCGAGCACAGGACCGAG
Source organism: Streptomyces sp. NBC_00569 (assembly GCF_036345255.1). Classification (NCBI taxonomy): domain Bacteria; kingdom Bacillati; phylum Actinomycetota; class Actinomycetes; order Kitasatosporales; family Streptomycetaceae; genus Streptomyces; species Streptomyces sp. NBC_00569. The sequence continues at coordinate 7,707,446 of NZ_CP107783.1, forward strand.
TTGCCCGAGCTCTGCACGATGCCGCGGTGGAACTCCAGGTCGGAGGCGACGAGTTCCTCCACCGAGGGCGCGGCGCCGAGCGCGTCCAGCTGGGCCGCGAGCGCGTCGAGCCGTGCCTCGTCGATCCGGGTGGCGGCCATCGCGGTCGCGGCCGGCTCCAGGATGCGACGCACCGCGAGAAATTCGAGGACGGTGTCGTCGCGGTGGAAGTCGACGACGAAACTCAGGGCCTCGAGGAGGAGTTGGGGGTCGAGACTGGTGACGTACGTCCCGTCGCCCTGCCGCACGTCGAGGATGCGGATGAGGGACAGGGCGCGGACGGCCTCGCGCAGGGAGTTGCGGGACAGGCCGAGGTCGGCGGCGAGTTCACTCTCCTTGGGGAGCCGGTCGCCCGGGCGCAGGGCGCCGGAGACGATCATGCCCTTGATCTTCTCGATGGCCTCGTCGGTGACAGCCATGGCGGCCTCCCTGTCCTCGGTTGGAGCGCCACCGTCTGGAGCGCCGATACCTCCGATGTATCGGCCCATTATGTGTGCACGGACGCGGTGGGCGGGACGTAGTCCCGTAACCACGACCTGATCGTGCGGGTGCGGGAGCGGAACACGCGCACGACGGACGACGCAACGCCCGGCCAGGGTCTCCCCGGCCGGGCGTCCTCAACTCGCCTGGCTCTTCTCCAGGTCGGAGCGGTCCGTCGTGGACCGCGCACTCGCGTCCGACGGAGCCTGAACCGGCCGCGCGAGCAGCCAGGCCCCGCACACCAGCGTGATCGCTTGTGCCCCGGCCAGCAGCGCGAACCCGGCGCCGAAGCCGTGCCCGCCGCTCGCCGCGATGGCCACGCCCATCAGCGTCGGCATGAATGCCGAGACCAGGTTGCCGACCCCGTTGACCACCCCGTACGCGCTGCCCACGAAACGGGCCGGCGCGCAGTGCTGGACCAGCGTGGGTATCGCCGGGCCCTGCAGGCCCCAGAACCCGCCCGCGAGGACCAGTCCCGTCGCCGCCGCCCCGTCGCTGTCCGCCCCGGCGACGAGGAGGACACAGACCGCCGTACCGGCCGAGCCGACGACGAACGGCAGCGCGAGCAGCCGCCGCGGCAGCCGGTCGAGCAGCAGACCGCCGAGGAACCCGGACACCAGCGACATCAGGAACGGCAGCGACGACACGGCGCCCATGGCGGCCAGGGAGAAGTGCCGTTCCTGCAGCAGATACGACGGCAGCCAGGCGCTCGAACCCCACAGATACGCGAGCGTGGCGATCTCGATGAGCAGGATCGGCGCCAGGCGCGGCATGCGCAGGGCGCCCTTGAGGGTGGCACCGAACCCGGGCCGGCGGGCCCTCGCCACACCCCGGCCGCGGACGAACAGGGCGATCAGCGGCAGGCCGATCACCGCGTTGAGCGCGGCCAGGGCGAGGAACGACGTGTGCCAGTCGAAGCGGTAGACGAGATACGTGATCAGGGGGAGGCCCGCGGCCGTGCCCAGGGACACCCCCATCGAGCTGACCGCGTTCGGCCTTCCCGCCTCGTGCGGCGAGAAGTGCTCGCGCACGTACATCGTCTTGAGCGAGAACAGCGGTCCCTCGGCCGCGCCCAGCAGGGCACGCAGCACGGTGAGCGTGAGCGCGCCCAGGGCGTACGGCGACAGCAGGGTCATCACCGACCACAGGGCCACGCTCACGAACAGGCCGCGCCGCACCCCGAGCGTCGTCTCGTAGAACGGGGTGAGGAAGAACGCCGCGACGCCGTACCCCAGGAGGAAGACGGTCGACAGGGCGCCCTGCGCCACCCGGTCACCGGTGATGCCGAAGTGGTCGGTGAACGCCTCGTCGGTGATGAGGACGGAGACGTTCACGCGATCCACGTAGCTGATCAGGACGATGACCAGAAGGCTGAGGACACCCAACCAGCGGGCCCTCGGACTCATGCGGGTGCCTGCTCCGCGGCGGCAGCCCGGTACATGCGCCGCAGACGCACCACGCCCAGGTCGTGCTGGTAGAGGTTCTCGCGCTGATCGGCGTCCGCCGGCATGGCCTCCAGCATCACGCGGTCCTGTTCGAGCACCTCCCAGTGGCGCTCCTCGATGAGGGTCTTGTAGAGGAAGCGCCAGGTGTCGCGCTGCCAGCCCTCGACCCGGCGGTAGCGCCAGAAGAAGACACCGCAGCGCTGCTCGTCGACCGGGCAGACCATGCCGACGATCCCGAACGGGCCGCCGGGACCGGCCGACGGCGGGTACGGGATCGACAGGTCGACCCAGTCGATGCCGGTCTGGCACAGCTCGACCCAGTCGAAGTTGACGCCCCGCTGGTCGGTCTTCTCGAAGAAGTAGCCCCGGTCCGTCTCGCGGATGCGGAACTTGGCCGTCGTGTCACCGTCGTACATGGTGTGCGAGTCGTGGTGCAGGAAGGCGCCGTGCATCGGGTCGAGAAGGTTCTCGACGGCGTAGCGCCACGGCACCTCCCACTCCGCGTAGCACAGGATCGCGTCCGTGCCGGCGTCGGTGAGCGGCTCGGGGAGCGTCAACTCGACGGGCTCCGGGTGCTGTTCGTCACCGAAGTACGCGAGGATCGCGCCGCCGACCTCGCGCACGGGCAGCGACCTGACGAGCTTCTTGCCCTCCAGGTTGCAGCCGGGCAGGCCGGGCACCGAGGAGACGGTGCCGTCGCCCTCGACCTCGACGCCGTGGTACCAGCACGCCACCCGGTCGCCGAGGTGCTTGCCGAGCGACAGGGGCGCGCCGCGGTGCGGGCAGCGGTCCGCGAGCATGGACAGCGTGCCGTCGGAACGGCGGAACAGGAGCCACTGCTCGTCGAGCGCGGTCACCTTGCGCATGGCGCCGGGCGCGACGAACGAGGACGGTACGACGGGGTGCCACTGGTTGCGCAGGCCCGTCGCGTAGATGTGGTCGGCGGTCATCGGGGTCACGCTCCCAGTCGGTGCATCTCGGCGCGGAACGAGTCCTCGGTCCACGGGGCGCCGTCGGGGGCGTGGACCTGACGGGCATTGAGCCCACGGATGACGTCGGTGAGTTCGTGGCCGTCCTTGGTGAAGACCTCTTCGAGGGTGGCGGCCAGCTTGTACTCGTAGGGGGTGGGTTCGTGCGTACGGGACTGGTGGACGTCCAGGTACGGCCAGGTGGTGGTCACACGTGCCTCCAGGAAAGGGGTTACAGGTCGAGGGCCAGGCGGCCGGAGGCGCAGCGCGAGACGCAGATCATCATCGAGGCGCCCGCGGCCCGTTCGGCGTCGGAGAGCAGGAAGTCGCGGTGGTCGGGCGTGCCGTCGAGCACCCGGGTCTCGCAGGACCCGCAGATCCCGTCACGGCAGGAGCTGGCCACGTCCAGGCCGGCCGCCTCGGCCGCCTCCAGGATCGACGTGTCGGCGCCGACGGTGAGCGTGAGCCCGGAGGTGCGGCACTCGACCTCGAAGCCCTCGTCGTCCGCGGACCGCTCGACGACCGGGGCCGCGAACCGCTCGACGCGCAGCCGGTCCGCCGGGCAGAGGGCCTCGATGGCGGCGAGCAGCGGCTCGGGACCGCAGCAGTAGACGAGCGTCCCGTCCGGCAGCCCGGCGAGAGTGGACGCGAGGTCGATATGACCCTGCTCGTCCTGCGGCACCACCGTCAGGCCGCCGCCCAGCGCGGTGAGTTCGTCGACGAACGCCATCGACGCACGGCTGCGGCCGCCGTACACCATGCGCCACGCGGCGCCCCGGCGCGCGGCCTCGCGGGCCATCGCGAGGATCGGCGTCACACCGATGCCGCCCGCGACGAAGACGTAGCCCGGAGCGTCCTCCAGCGCGAAGTGGTTGCGCGGCGCCGACACCGTGACCCGCCCGCCGGGGCGCAGCTTCGTGTGCACATGGCGCGAACCCCCGCGGGACGACGGCTCGTTGAGGACGCCGATGCGGTACGACGCCGGGGTGCGCGGGTCCGAGCACAGGCTGTACTGGCGGACCTGCCCGCCCACGTGGACGTCGAGGTGCGCGCCGGGCTCCCAGGCGGGCAGGGGCTTGCCGTCCGGGTGGGTCAGTTCGACGGAGAGGACGCCGTCGGCCTCCCAGGTCATGCGGTGTACGAGGAGGTCCAGGAGGGTCTCGTCGGTTGCGGTCATGGCTGCGGGGCCTCCCTACGCGGTGGGGATCTTCACGGGCGGGGTGAACGGGTTCTTCATCGGGCCGAGCGCCGCGAGGTCGACCTCGACGAGCGTCGGCCCGTCGGAGGCGACGGCCTCGGAGATGACGGGCTCCGCGTGCTCGGCGGCGGCGATCCGCAGATACGGCAACCCGCAGGCCCGGGCGAGAAGTTCGAAGTCGGGCGTGGCGAGGTCGACGCCCGAGCGCCGGTCGCTGTGCCGGTCCTGCATGTTGCGCAGGACGCCGTAGCCGCCGTCGTTGAACACGAGGAGGGTCAGACGGGGGCGCTCCTGGGCGAGGGTGAGCAGTTCGCCGAGGTGCACGGCGAGCCCGCCGTCACCGGCGATGACGACCGTGGGCGCGTCGGGCCTGGCGAGCGCGGCCCCGATGCCCATGCCGAGGCCCTGCCCGATGCCACCGCCGCGCGGGAAGACGTTGTCGCGCGGGTCGTACATGTCGAGGAGCCGGTTGCCCCAGCTGCTCGACGGGATGGTGACGTCGCGGGCGACGACGGCCTCGCGGGGGAGCGCGGCCCGGATCGCGTCGCAGACGGCGGCCTGCGGGCCGATGTTGTCGTGCAGGGTGGCGCGCACCTCGTCGCGGACCGCGGTGACCCGCGCCGTCCAGCCCGGCTCGGCGGGCTTCGCGTACGGGAGCAGCCGCTCCAGTACGCCGGCGGCGTCGCCGTGCAGCGCGTGCGGGGCCGGGTAGACACGGCCGAGCGCGTCCGCGTCCAGGTCGATCTGGATGTGGGCGGCGGGGAGTTCGAGGCCGTAGTCGGCGGTCTCGTTGGACCGGAAGTGGGTGCCGATCGTGACCAGCACGTCGGCGTCGGTGAGCAGGGCGCGCCCGGCCGGCGTCGTCGCGAAGTTGCCGACGACCTGCGGGTGGTCCTCGGGGACGGCACCGCGTCCGGAGTTGGACGTCAGGAGAGCGGCGCCGGTCGCGGCGAGCAGGTCCGCGAGCTGGGTACGGGCGCGGGCGGCACCGCCACCGGCCCAGATCACCGGGCGTCCGGCCGACGCCAGCAGGGCGCCCGCGGCGGCGAGTTCGTCGTCACCGGGCGCGGGCACGGCGGCCTGAGCGGACTCCTCCACGGCGGTGTCGGTCTGGGCCGCGTACTGGAGGTCGACCGGCCACTCCACGCTCGCGGGGCCGCCCGGGGCGGTGAGCGCGGCACGGGCGGCCTCGCGCAGGATGCGGCCCGCCGCGTCGGTGGACGGCACCGTCGCGGCGTACTTGGAGACCGCCGTCAGCATGCCCAGCTGGTCCTTGGTCTCGTGGATGAAACCGCGGCCGCTGCCCAGGAACTCCGACTCGACCTGGCCGGTGATGTGCAGGACGGAGGTGCCGGACGCCAGCGCCTCGATCAGGGAGCCGGCCGCGTTGCCGGCGCCCGTCCCGGTCGACGTGAGGGCGCAGCCGAGCGTGCCGCGGGCCCTGCCGTAGGCGTCGGCCGCGTTGACGGCGGACGCCTCGTGGCGCACGGGCACGAACCGCAGCTCGCGGTCGACGGCCTCGACGAGCGGCAGGTTGTGCACGCTGACGATCCCGAAGACCGTGTCGATGCCCAGTTCCCGCAGAACGGCGACGAGGAGATCGCCTCCGGTGTCGTAACGCATGGTGGTCTCCTCAGAGGATGGAGCGGCCGACTCCGCCGCAGACGTCGATGCTGGTTCCGGTGATGTACGAGGCACGCGGCGAGAGCAGCGCGACGATCGCGTACGCGACCTCCTCGGCCCGGCCGAGCCGCCCGAGCGCGATCCCGCGGTCGGCGGCGAGCTCCGCCTGCCAGTCCTCGTAGGAGAGCCCGGACTCCGCGGCGGCGTGCCGGCGGGTCCACTGGCCGGTGTCGACGAGGCCGAGGCAGACCGAGTTGACGCGGATCCCCTCGGGGGCCAGCTCGGTGGCGAGGGACTTGGAGAGGTTGAGGATGCCGGCGCGGGCGGCGCTCGTCGTGATCAGCCGGGTCTCCGGCTGCTTGGCCAGGACCGCGTTGACGTTCACGACGGACGCGGCGTCGGACGCGGCGAGATGGGCGCGGGCGGCGTGCAGCGGGTTGAGGACGCCGGAGAACTTCAGCTCCAGCTCGTCGCGCCAGTCCTCGGCGGTGGACTCGTCGAGGCTCTTCATACGGGACTGGCCCGCGTTGTTGACGAGCCCGTCGAGGCCCCCGAAGGTGTCGGCGGCATGCCGGACGAAGTCCCGTACGGCCGTCGCGTCCCGCACGTCACAGACGCCGGTCAGGAGGCGGTCGCTGCCGAGGCGCGCCGCCGCCTTCGCGAGGCGGTCGGCGTCACGGCCGCAGGTCGCGACGCGCGCGCCCTCGTCCAGAAGGGCGCGGACCGTGGCCAGGCCGACGCCCGAGCTGCCGCCGGTGACCAGGACGGTCCGGTCGGCGAGGCCCAGATCCATGATTCTGCACTCCTGTGGGTCAGTTCATCGTGAAGCCGCCGTTGACGGCGATCACTTGTCCGGTGAGATAGCGGGACTCCTCGCCGAGCAGGAAGGCGACGAGACCGATGAGGTCGCCGGGCTCCTGCGGCCGCGAGATGGCCCGGCCCGAGCGGTACAGCTCGTGCCGTTCCTCGGGGACGGTCTCGGTGGCCTCGCACTCGGTGAGGCCGGGCGCGACCGCGTTGACGGTGATGCCCTTGTCGCCGAGTTCCCTGGCCATCGCCCGGGTCAGCGCGATGACCGCGCCCTTCGAGGCGATGTAGTGGGCGAGGCGGGGGGAGCCGTAGAGCGCGGCGTCCGAGGCGACGTTCACGATCCGGCCCGGCGAGCCGAAGAGCGGGTACAGGGCCTTCGACACCAGCCAGGGGCTGCGGGCGTTGACCGTCATCAGGCGGTCCCACACCTCGACGTCGATGTCCTGGAACTCCTTGCCGCCCACGCCGTTGGCGAGAGCCGCGTTGTTGATCAGGCCGTACAGCGGACCCAGTTCCCGTACTCGGTCGGCGAGTTCGGTGACCGACTCGGGGTCGGACACGTCGCAGCGCACGAAGTGGGCGTCGAGCCCGTCGCCGCGCAGTCCCTCGACCGCGTCGGTGCCGCGCTCGGTGTCGAGCTCGGCGACCACGACGCGGAAGCCGTCCTCGGCGGCCCGGCGGGCCATGGCCAGTCCCAGGCCACGGCCCGCCCCGGTGACGACGACGGTGCCGGCGCCCCCTGAGGGGTCAGTCACGGGTGACACCGTGCATCGGCGAGTGCTCCGGGTACGACGGGACCTGCGGCTTCTGCGTGCCGATGACGACGCAGAACAGGGCGTCGGTGTCGCCCTCGTTCTTCAGGGACCGGGCCACGCCCGCGGGCACGACGATCATGTCGCGGTAGCCGAGGGTGCGGTACTCGACCTCGTCGGCGCCGCGGTGGATGCCGACGCGGACCTGGCCCTCCAGGACGAAGAAGGCCTCCTCGACGTCGTGGTGGGTGTGCTCGGGGCCCTCGGCGCCGGGCGGAAGCAGCATGTTGGAGAAGGTGAAGCCGCCGGACGGGAGGATCCGCGAGTCGTTCTCGTGGTTGCCGGTGGCGCCGGAGCCGACGTAGCGGATCTGGCCGCGGCGGTACTGCGGGCCCGCCTTCTCCTGGAAGGAGAGCGTGTTGAAGTCCGCGACACGGGACTCCTTGGTGGCGATGAGCGAGTCGGTGTACTTGCCGAGGTCGCTGCCGTTGTCGTAGTCGGTGGTGGTCAGAGGCATGGCTGGACTCCTACTCGGGGATGCGGGCGGTGATGCGGAGGTGGGACAGGACCCACGCGTCGAAGCGCGCGGGCTGTTCCTGGTTGGCCAGGTGACCGGCGTCCTTGACGATCACGTAGGCGGTCTTGTGGAGGCCGCCGGCGAGGACCTGCGAGGCCTCGACACCGGTGACCTGGTCCTGGTCGCCGCACAGGACGAGCGTGGGCGCGGCGATCCTGGGCAGTTCGGGCCGCAGGTCGGCGCCGGCCATGGACTCGGCGGCGTAGGCGTAGCCGGGCAGCCGCACGGACCAGGCCATGGTGTCGACGACGCGCTGTACGAGTTCCTCGGGCGCCCCGCCGGACACGAGCCGCGGCCCGCGCTTCTCGGCGAAGGCGCGCGGTCCGAGTTCGGCCAGCTCGGCTGCCCGCGCCCGCATGCCCTCGGCCTTGGCGGGGTCGGTGCCGGAGCCCGCGCTGGAGTCGGCGACGACGAGGGACTCGACCAGGTCCGGGTGGCGGGCCGCGAGCCGCAGCGCGATCACCCCGCCCCAGGAGACACCGAGGACGTGCGCGCGCCCGCCGCGCTCCCGGATGACCTCGGCCGCCGCGTCCGCGAACCCGTCGAGGTCCAACGGCCCCTCCGGATCCGGCGACTTGGCGTAGCCGGGCGCGTCCCAGGCCACCACCCGCGCGTACGCGGACAGCTCGGCCAGCTGCGGGGCGAACGCCGCCGACGAGGAGCCGATGCCGTGCAGGCACAGCAGCAGGGGGCCGTGGTCGCCCGCCTCCTCGACGTGGACGGCGCTCACAGGATCTGGCCCGTCCGCCCGGCCAGCGCCGCCAGGCTGCGCAGCACCGCGTACGGCACGACCTGGCTGGTCGCGGGGTTGCCCGGGTCCGGCAGGTGCGCGACGTCGAAGCGGTACGCGCCGTGCGCGCCGGACGCCTCGACGACGTGCCGGGTGTGGCGGGCGCCCGGGTCGGCGACGACCCGGACCCGCACAGCGTCCAGGTCGCCGACGGCGAGGGCGACCGAGGCGGCCACGTTCGTCGACTTGGGGAACTTCACGGGGATGTCGCGCGCCGTGCCGGACATGACCTCGACGGGCCCGGTCGCCGTCCGCAGCTTGGACAGCAACTGCTCGTCCATCCAAGGCTGTTCGAGGGTGGACGGCAGCTTGGTGGTGGTGAGCCGCACCTCGTCGAGGGGGCCGAGGGAGCGCACCGCCTGGAGGAGGTCGAGGCCGCCGACCGCGCCGCCGGTGAAGTACACCCGGCCCGGGCCCGCCGCGAGCAGCCGCTTGGACAGCTCGTCGTCGGTCAGCGCCCCGGTCGACGCGACGAGCAGATCGGTGCCGGAGGCGAGGACCCGCTCACCCCACTCCCGTACGACACCCTGCCCGGCCGCCTCGACGATCAGGTCGCAGCACTCCAGGGCCTCGTCGAAGGTCCGCTGGGGCGCGGGCGCCGTGTCGCCGAGGGGGCGGTTGTCGATGATGCATGTCAACTCGGCCCCGGGGACCTGCTGTTCGGCGAGTGCGGTGCCGACGACGCGGCCGATCGCGCCCCAGCCGACGAGGCCCACCTTGCGTACCGTGCTCATGCGTTGACCTCCAGGGAAGCGAGCGGGCCGGGGTCGGGGGTGCCGGCCATGTGACAGCGGATCTCCTTCGACGGCGGGCCCGCCGTGCCCCACAGGTCGGACAGCTCGGGCACGCGCCGCCACACCCGCGCGATCCAGGCGTCCTCGACGATCTGCGCGACCTCGGACGTGTACTCGCACACGAGCCCGGACGGGTCGGTGAAGTAGGAGAAGGTGTTGTTGCCGGGGCCGTGGCGGCCCGGGCCCCACTGCGGGTCGATGCCGTGGTGCTTGAGCCGGCCGAGTCCCCGCATGAAGTGGTCGACCGAACTCATCTCGTAGGCCACGTGGTTGAGGGAAGCCCACTCGGCCTGGTTGAACGCGATGCAGTGGTGGTCGGCGTTGCAGCGCAGGAACGCCATCTGGTGCTCGGACCAGTCGGAGACGCGCAGCCCGAGGACGTCGCAGTAGAACGCGACGGACGCGTCGATGTCGGCGGTGTTCAGGACGGCGTGCGTGACGCCGACGGGGACGGCGGCATCCCTGCCGCGCGGTGCGACCGCCTCGACCTGCGCGCTGATCTCCACGAGCCGCTGCTCGGGGTCGGTGAAGCGCAGGCCGTAGCCGCCGCCCACCTGGTCGAGCGGTCCGGGGCCGAAGACCGGGGTGATCCCGCGGGCCTCCAGGCGCCGGGCCGCCTCGTCGACCTCGGCGGGCGTGGCGACGGCGAACGCGAGCCGGCCGAGTCCCGTGCGGTCCGCGCGGGTGAGGTGCAGGACGTGGTGCTCCTCGCCGGTGCCGCGCAGCCAGGCCGCCGCGCCGCGCTCCGCCTCGACGGTCCGCAGGCCCCAGACCTCCTCGTAGAAGTCGGCGGCCTCGGTGAAGGCGGGGGTGAGCAGCTCGACGTAGCGCAGGGAGCGCAGGCGGGCGACGGGTCCTGGCGATGGGTGGGGCATGAGTGTCTCCAGACGACGGGGCGGTCAGTTGGCCCAGGGCAGGGGCGCGTCCGAAGTGCCCCAGTACAGGGACTTCTGGCGCTGGTAGGCGCGGATGGCGTCGCGGCCCTTCTCCGTACCGAGACCGCTGTCCTTCATCCCGCTGAACGGGGTGGACGCGCTGAACTGCTTGTACGTGTTGATCCAGACCGTCCCCGCCTCGATCCGGCGGGCCAGGCGCCACGCGGCCCGGTGGTCACGGGTCCAGATCCCGCAGGCGAGCCCGTAGACCGAGTCGTTGGCCTGGCGGACCAGGTCGTCCTCGTCGTCGTAGGGCAGGGCGACCAGGACGGGCCCGAAGATCTCCTCCTGGCAGGTCCGTGAGGTGTTGGGGAGCCCGTCGAGGACGGTGGGCAGGTAGTACGCGCCGTCCTGGTACCCGTCGCTCTCGGGCGCCCGGCCGCCGCACAGCACCCGGGCGCCCTCCGAGCGGGCCAGATCGACATAGGCGGCGACGGAGTCCCGGTGCCGGTGGTGGACCAGAGGTCCGACCTGGGTGCCGGGGTCCGTGCCGGGACCGACGCGCAACTTGCTCACGCGCTCGACGAGTTCGCCGACGAAGCTGTCGTAGATCTCGCGTGCGACGAAGAGCCGTGAACCGGCGATGCACGACTGGCCGCTGGACGAGAAGATCCCGAACATCACGCCCGCCAGGGCCTGCTCGACGTCCGCGTCCGCGCGCACGATCGTCGGCGACTTGCCGCCGAGTTCGAGGGAGGCGGGGATCAGCTTCGAGGCCGCCACCGCCGCGATGGACCGGCCGGTCTCCGTGCCGCCGGTGAAGCCGATCCTGGTCACCAGGGGGTGGTGCACGATCGCGTCCCCGACGACCCGGCCGCTGCCGGGCAGGACCGACAGCAGGGCGGTGGGCAGTCCGAGCTCGCCGAGCGCCCGGTGGATCAGGCGCCCGAGCGCGAGGGAGACCAGCGGGGTCCAGGCGGCGGGCTTGAGCAGGACGGCGTTGCCGCCGGCGAGGGCGGGCGCGATCTTCTGCGCGTCGCTGGCGACCGGCGAGTTCCAGGGGTTGATCGCGCCGACGACGCCGATCGGCTCGTACACGCTCATCGTCACGTACGGGCCGCGGGACGGGGTGAGGGTCTCCTCGGCCGTCTCCAGGGCCGCCGCCATGTACCGGAACGTGCCGGCCGCGCTGAGCGCGAGGGCCTTCGTCTCGGTGAGGGTCTTGCCGGTGTCGGCGGTCTGGAGGGCCGAGAGTTCGCCGGCGGCCTCCTCGGTCAACTCCGCTATGCGGTAGAGGAGCCGGGCCCGCTGGTGGGGGAGGAGGTCGCGCCAGGCCGGGTCGGCCACGGCGAGCGCGGCGGCCCGAGCGGCTTCGTCGACCTCGTCCGCGGACGCGGAGTGGACGGTGGCGAGCACCTCTCCGGTCGCCGGGTCGACGGTCTCGACCGGCTCGCCCGCGCCGCGTCGCCACTGGCCCGCGATCAGGATGTCGGTGGGGTGGTGAGGCACGGGCGGGACCTCCAGGCGGTCTACGGCCAACGGGTGCGGGGGAGTTGGGCTCACCGGGGCGCTCACTCACGTTGGTCGCGCCCATCGGCTTGCTCGGTGCTAGAAATCTAAGCGCTTAAGTATTTTCCCGCAAGACCCTGCGGAAAAGTCGTCGCGCGACAGTGTCCGAGGTGGGTTACGTGAGGGTGACGGTGCGGTCACTTCCGATGTATCTAAGTCGTTAATCATTGACCGCTTAGATAAGTCCTCTTAGTGTCTGCGCAACTCCTCTGTTCGCGTTGTCGCGGAAGGACCCCCTCATGACGACTGTGGCCGGCAAGCCAGGCCTCGGCTCGATAGCAGCCCGGCTCGAACGACTCCCGCAATCCCGCTGGCACGTGAAGGTCCGGTTCCTGATCGGTGCCGTGACGTTCTTCGAGGCGTTCGACCAGCTCCTTGCCGCGTCCGCGCTGCCCGTTCTGATCAAGGACTGGCACCTGACCACGGGCCAGGCCACCTTCGCGGTCACCACCGGCTCCGTGGGCATGCTCCTGGGCGCCCTGGTCGCCGGATGGCTGGGCGACCGGATCGGCCGGGTGCGGACCGTGGCCCTCGGCGTCGCCGTCACCGCGCTCGGGAGCCTCGCCGTGGCCTTCTCGAACGGCATCGAGCTCTTCTCGCTCTTCCGCTTCGTCCAGGGCCTCGGCATCGGCGGCGTCGTCCCCGTGGCGGCCACGTACATCAACGAGATCGCCCGCTCCGACAAACGCGGACGCTTCGTCCTGATCTACGAGATGATCTTCCCGGCCGGTCTGGCCGCGGCCACCCTCGTCGCCGTGTGGGTGGTGCCGAACCTCGGCTGGCGCGCGATGTTCGTGATCGGCGCCCTGCCCGTCCTGCTCGCCGCCGCCCTGCCCAAGCACGTCGCCGAGTCGCCCAGGTGGCTGCTGTCCCAGGGCCGCACCGAGGAGGCCGAGCAGGCCATCGCCCGGATCGAGGCGGAGGTCACCGCCGCCACCGGGGAACCCCTGCCGCAACCGGCCGCGGACCGGGTGGAGGAGACCTCCCGGGGCCGCCTGCGCGAGCTGTTCACCGGCCGCTACCTGCGCCGCACGACCGTGGTCTCCGGGCTCTGGTTCGTCGCGTACTACGTCAACCACGGCATCTCCACGTGGCTGCCGTCGCTCTACACCAAGAACTTCGGGCTCGACCTGACCACCGCGCTCGTCTACACGCTGCTCAGCAACGTGACGGGACTCCTCGGCACCCTCTGCGTCGCCCTCGTCATCGACCGCGTGGGCCGGCGCCCCGCCCTCGTGGCCGCGCTCGGCGGCACCACGTTCACCCTCGCGACGCTCGCCCTGGTCGGTGTGACGTCGGGCAGCCAGGTCGCGATCTTCGCCTCCTGCACGACGTTCTTCGTGTACGCCATCAACGCGGGCCTCTACCTCTACTCACCCGAGCTGTACCCGACGCGCAACCGCGCCAAGGGCGCCGCGTTCGGCGGCCTGTGGAACCGCCTCGGCGTCATCCTGGGCCCCATCACGGTCGGCGCGATCATCGGCGGGGGCGGCAGCCTCACGATCGTCTTCGCCCAGCTCGCCGCGGTCGCCGCGGTGGGTGCGGTGATCGCGCTGTTCGCGGTGGAGACGAAGGGCAAGACGCTGGAGGAGCTCAACTCCTGACGGTGGTACGGGTGTGCGGCGCCGGTCTCTCGCGCGGGGGGTGCGAGGGGGCGGCGCCGTTCGCGTGCCCGGCGTCGGCTCAGTCCTGTCCCGCCGTCATCGACCGTCCCAAACCGCCCAGCAGCGCCGCGAGTTGCCGCTGCTCGCCCGGAACGAGCCCCGCGAGCAGCTCCCGTTCGTGTGTGCGTCGCTCCTCGGCCACCCGGCCGACCAGGTCGGCCCCGGCCGGGGTGAGGCGGAGGTGGACGATGCGGCGGTCCTGGCCGTCACGTTCGCGTTCGATGAGGCCCGCCTCCACGAGGCGGTCGGCGTGCTGGGTGACACCGCCCGCGCTGACCGCGCCGGCCGCGGCGATCTCGCCCATCGTGCGCCGGTAGGGGGCGCCCGTCGCGTGCAGCGCGGACAGCACCTCGAAGGCGGCCAGGCTGATGCCGTGCCGCTTCACGACGCGGCCGATCAGGGTCCGGTAGCGCGCGGTGCAGGCGTTGAGGGCGGCGAACACGGCGGGGCCGGACGCGCCGGGGGCCTCGCGCGCGGGCCTGAGGCGGGCCGACGCGGGGTCCGGCTCCGGGGCCTGCCGCTCGGCGACCTGCGGTCCCGGGATCTGCCGTTCCGGGGCCTGCGGCTCCGGGGTCTGCGGCTCCAGGATCCGCCCGGTCAGCGCCGCCGTCAGGACGTCCGCGAGGACGGGCTCCAGGGTGTCCGTCGGTACCGACGTGGCCGGTTCGTGGGCGAACAGATAGCGCTCCATGATCACGCCGAAGAGGATGCTGCGGATCATGGCGATCCGCGCGTCCGCCGCGTCGCAGTCACCGAGCAGCCGTCGCAGGGGCTCGCTCACCTGCCGGTCGAGGATCGTGGACAGCAGCTCGGCGCTGGGGGGATGGCTGAGCCCCGAGCGGATCAGCGCCGGCCAGGGGTCGTGCGCGGGGAGCCGGTCCCAGCGGTCGAGATAGTCGTGGGCGAGCGCGTGCGGCAGCTCCTCCCGGCCGACCGAGGGATCGTCGAGCACGCCCTCGGTGACCCCGGTCCCGCCGCCGACGACCTCGCGGAACAGTCCGTCCTTCGAGCCGAAGTACGCCATGACCAGGCCGGGGGTGACGCCCACCTCGGCGGCGATGGCCCGGATGCCGACCCCTTTGTAGCCCTGGGCCGCGAACAGCCGACGGGCCGCCTCCAGCACGGCGCTGCGCCGCCCCTCGGGGTCGTGGGAGCGGCCGCGACGGGGCTCGGGGGCGGTCCGGTCCGGAGTGCTGTGCTCTGCGTCCACGTGCCTCAGATTAAACGAGTGTTCAGAATGGGGTGTTCGTGCCGGCCGTACGGCGGTGACCTGCCCGGGCCGCCGTCGCCGCCACGGGCCCGGGCCACCATCACCGGCCCGCGCCTGCCCGGCGAGCGCGCGCGGAGCGCGTTCGGGAACAGCCGTTCAAAACGCCCGTTCAAAAATGGCTCACGACGCGTGCACCGGCCCCGCGAGACCGCTCAGCGCCCGGCCGCTGCCGCCCCGCCGCACCGCGATGAGCTCCGCCGCGATGGACACGGCCGTCTCCTCCGGCCCGCGCCCGCCGAGGTCGAGGCCGATCGGTGAGCGCAGCCGCGCCAGTTCGGCCTCGCCGAGCCCCGCGGCCCGCAGTCGTGCCAGCCGGTCCTCGTGCGTACGCCGGCTGCCCATGGCGCCCACGTACCCGGCCCTGCTGCGCAGAGCCAGTTCGAGGACGGGCACGTCGAAGCGGGCGTCATGGGTCAGCACGCACACGGCGGTGGCCGCGTCCACCTGGTCCTCGTGGGCCGCGAACCAGCGGTGCGGCCAGTCCACGACGACCTCGTGCGCGTCCGGGAAACGGGCGGCCGTGGCGAAGGCCGGGCGGGCGTCGCACACGGTCACCCGGTGTCCGAGCAGCGCCCCGATCCGTACGAGGGGGCGAGCGAACTCGACCGCGCCGCACACCAGGAGGTGCGGCGGCACCCCGAAGGCCTGCACGAACAGGTCCCGCTCGGGCGTGCACGACGGGTCCGGGCCCGGCTCGCCGACGCGTACGAGGCCGCTCGTGCCGCGGGTGAGCAGCGCTTCGGCGGCCTGAGCCGCGGCACGGTCGAGCCGTGCGTCGCCGAGTGTCCCGCTCACCCCGGAAGCGCCCGTGGCGAGGCTTCCCGGCCCGCCCTCCACCGGCGTCACCAGCGCCACCGGGACATGGGCCGCGAGGTCGGCTGCCACACGGGCGAGCGGTGCGTCGGCGGTGACCTCGCGTATCAGCACCTCTATGGTTCCGCCGCAGGTCAGGCCCACCGAGAAGGCGTCGTCGTCGCTGACCCCGTACGTCTCGCGGGCGGGCCCCGCACCGGCGAGGACGTCCTCCGCGACCGCGCACACCGAGGCCTCCACACAGCCGCCGGAGACGCTGCCGACCACGCGGCCGTCCTCGGCGACCAGCATCGACGTACCCGCGGCGTGCGGGGCGGAGCCCCAGGTGCGGACGACCGTGGCCATCGCGAAGCGGGTCGCGGACGCCTGCCACGCGGCTGCCTGGTCGATCACGTGTCGCATGTCTCTCACCTCGAGCACATCGAATCGGCTGCACCCTCTTGCCAAGAAGAAACTTTAGTGTAAATCATTTCAGGCATTAGATAGTTGTGTCGACCCGAGAGGCCTGGTGGAAGCCGGTTGAAACCGACACCCTTTGACTACAGCGCTCCAGGCAGCGTCGGCGAGGTGCTCGCCCTCCTCGCCGACGAGGAGCGGGAGGCCAAGGTCCTGGCCGGCGGCCAGTCCCTGATCCCCATGCTCAGCATGCGCCTCGCCCGCCCGGGACTGCTCGTCGACATCACGCGGGTCCCCGGCCTCGACCGCCTGTACACCGACGTGTCGGGCGCTCTGCACATCGGCGCCGCCGTCCGGCAGTCCCGGGCCGCGGACGACCCCGTGGTGCGCGAGGGGTGGCCCCTCCTCGCGGCGGCGATCCGGCGCATAGGGCACCCGCAGATCCGCCACCGCGGCACGGTCTGCGGCAGCCTCGCGCACCACGACCCCGCCGCCGAACTGCCGACCGCCGCGCTCGCCCTCGACGCCCGCTTCGTGATCGCCGGACCCGGCGGCACCCGTACCGTCGGCGCCGCCGACTTCTTCGTGGCCACCTTCCAGACCGCCGTGGCACCGGACGAGCTCCTCACCGAGGTCGTCCTGCCGCCGAGGGCCCGTGACGGCTGGGCCTTCGAGGAACTCGCCCGCAGACATGGTGACTTCGCCACCGTCGGCGTCGCGGTCACCCTGCGCCGGGCGCCGGACCGGCGCACGGTCGGCGCCGCCCGCGCGGTCTTCTGCGGCGCGGGCCCCGTCCCCGTCCGCCTGCCCGCCGTCGAGGAGGCGCTCACCGGGACCGACGCGGGAACGGCGGCCCTCGACGCGGCCGCGTCCGCCGCGCTCGCCGGGCTCGCGCCCGCCGACGACGTCCACGCCACGGCCGCCTACCGCCGCGAGGCCGCCGCCCACCTCCTCGTCCGTGCCTGCACCCTCGCCTGGGAGCGCTGCTCATGACCACCGACCTCGCCACACCCGACCCGGCGGCGGCCACCCGCGCCGCCGCGCCGCCGCTCGCCGAACCCTCCGGCTGGCACGAGATCCGCCTGACCGTCGACGGCGCGTCCGTGACCGCCCAGGTGGAGTCCCGGCTGCTGCTCAGCGACTTCCTGCGGGACCGGCTGGGCCTCACCGGCACCCATGTCGGCTGCGAGCACGGCGTCTGCGGCGCCTGCACCGTCCTCCTCGACGGCGAACCCGCCCGCTCCTGCCTGACCCTGGCCGTGCAGTGCGAGGGCGCCGAGCTGCGCACGGTCGAGGGCCTCGCCCCCGGTGACGCCCCGCTCACCCCCGTACAGCGGGCGTTCCACGAGTGCCACGGGATGCAGTGCGGCTTCTGCACCCCCGGATTCGTGATGACGGCGACCGCGCTGACCGAACAGCCCCAGCGGCCCGACGCGGCTGATGTCGCCGACGCCCTCAGCGGACACCTGTGCCGCTGCACGGGCTACCGCAACATCCGCCGTGCCGTGTGCCAGGCGCTGGACGAGCGCTTCGCCGGCGGCCCCGCCGGGCGGGGGGAGTGACCCGCATGTCCCACGGACCGTCCCACGCACCCCGGCAGCCCGCGCCGGGCGGCGGCCCCTGGACCGGCCGCCCCGTCCCGCGCGTCGAGGACGACCGCCTCCTGCGGGGCAACGGCCGCTACGTCGACGACGTCGCCCTGCCCGGCGCCGCCGAGGCCGCCTTCCTGCGCAGCCCGCACGCCCACGCCCGCATCCGGTCGGTCGACGTCACCGCCGCGCTCGCCGCCCCCGGGGTCGTCGCCGTCTGGACCGGCGCCGACGTGGCCCATCTGCCCGCCATGCTCAACAAGGAGGAGCTGCGTACCCCGCCCGGCCTCGCCGAACTCCTCGACCCGTACGTCGCGATCACCCCGATGCCGCTCCTCGCCACGGACAGGGTCCTCTACGTCGGCCAGCCCGTCGCGGTCGTCCTGGCCGAGAACCGCTACCTCGCCGAGGACGCCCTCGAACTCGTCGACGTCCGCTACGCGCCCCTGCCCGTCCTCGTCGACCCCGACCGCGCACTGGCCGAGGACGCCCCGCTGCTCCACGACGAGCTGCGTGACAACACCGCGGTCGCCGTGGCCACCAAGGTGGGCGACCCCGACGCGGCGTTCGCCTCGGCCCACGCCGTCGTCAGCGAGGAGTTTCAGGCCCACCGCTATGTCGCCTCGCCCATCGAGACCCGCGCGGTCTCGGCCCAGGTCGACCCGTACAGCGGCGAGCTGACCGTCTGGTCCAACACCCAGACCCCGCACCGGGTGCGGGAGGCCACGGCGCACACGCTCGGCCTCGATCCGGAACGCGTCCGCGTCATCGCCACCGACGTCGGCGGCGGCTTCGGACAGAAGGGCATCCTCTACGTCGAGGAGATGCTCGTCCCGTACGCGGCCCGTGTCCTGGGCCGCCCCGTGCTCTGGCGCGAGGACCGCAACGAGAACCTGACGGCCTCCTCGCACGCCCGCGAGCAGATCCACCGCATCGAACTCGCCGCGGACGCCCAGGGCCACCTCCTCGCCGTACGCGACCGCATCACCGTCAACTTCGGCGCGTACAACATGACCGGCCTGGTCGTGCCCTACAACTCGGTGTGCCACCTCCTCGGCCCCTACCGCGTCCCGCACGTGGACATCGACGTCGTCGGTGTCCTCACCAACACCACCTTCGCCACGCCCTACCGGGGAGCGGGCCGCCCCGAGACCGTCTTCGCGATGGAGCGCGCGATGGACCGCCTCGCCGCCGAACTCGGCATCGAACCGGCCGAGTTGAGGGCGCGCAACCTCGTGGGCCCCGACGAGATGCCGTACGCGACGGGCCTCGTGGACCGCTCCGGCAAACCGCAGTCGTACGACTCCGGGGACTTCCCCGAGCTGCTGCGGCGCGCCGTCGCCAAGGCCGACCTCGAAGGCGTGCGCGCCCGGCAGCGCGAGGGCGCCCGCGACGGCAGGCTCGTCGGGATCGGCTTCGCGATGTACATCGAGGCGACCGGACTCGGCCCGTTCGAGACCGCCCGCATCGACATCGCCCCCAGCGGCCGGGTCAAGCTCGCGATCGGCGCGCCCTCCCAGGGGCAGGGACATCGCACGTCCATGGCGCAGATCGCCGCCGACGCGATCGGAGTGCCCTTCGACGCCGTCGACGTGGTGGGCGGGGACACCTCCGCGACGCCGTTCGGCGTCGGCACGATCGCGAGCCGGGCCCTCGTCAACGCGGGCAACGCCACGCACCGGGCAGGCCGCCTCGTCCGCGAGAAGATCATCGAGGCCGCGGCGCGCCGGCTCGGCGTCCCCGCCGACGGCCTCGACCTGCGCGAGGGCGTCATCAGGTCCAAGGCCGCCGAGGGGCCGGCCCTCACCCTGGCCGAACTCGCCGGCCGGGCCCCGCTTCCCGGCACCCCCGAACCCACCGACGGCCGGCACGGCACCGAGCTCAGCGAGACCGTGCACTTCCGTCCACCCGGCTTCGCCGTCTCGAGCGGGGCGCACGCCGCCGTCGTCGAGGTCGACGAACACACCGGAGAGACCGAGATCCTGCACTACGTGGCCGTCCACGACGCCGGCGTCATCGTCAACCCGATGATCGCCGAGGGCCAGGTCACCGGCGGCATCGCCCAGGGCATCGGCGGCGCGCTCTACGAGGAGATGATCTACGGCCCCGACGGCCAGCCCCGTACCGGCACCTACATGGACTACCTGGTGCCGACCTCGTCCGAGATACCCGACCTCGACCTCGACGAGATCCACTCCCCGAGCCCGATGAACGACCTCGGCGTCAAGGGCCTCGGTGAGGGCGGCGCCATCGCCCCGCAGGCCGTCCTCGCGAACGCCGTCGAGGACGCGCTGCGCCCCTTCGGCGTGGTCGTCCGGCGCGGCCCCCTGTCGCCCAGCCGCGTCCGCGACCTGCTCCGCGCGGCCGGCCGGCCCACGGCCGCCCGCTGACCCGGCGCCGCTCCACCCCGACGATTGGACACCCACCCATGCGACTCGACCACTCCTTCACCGTCCCGGCCACGCCCGACGACGCGTGGAAACTCTTCCTCGACCTCGGCCGTGTGGCCCCTTGCATGCCGGGCGCCGTGCTCGACACCCTCGACGGCGACGCCTTCACCGGTCGCGTCAAGGTGAAGGTCGGCGCCGTGCAGATGAGCTACCGCGGTGAGGGCACCGTGACCCGCGACGAGAGCGGCCGCTCGATGGTCCTCGACCTCAGCGGCAGCGAGACCCGGGGCGCGGGCACCGCGTCCGCCACCGTCACCGCGTCACTCGCCGCGGACCCGGCGGGCACACGGGTCCGCGTCAGCACCGACCTCGACATCACGGGCCGCCCGGCCCAGTTCGGCCGCGGCATCATGACCGAGGTCGGTGACCGCATCGTGCGCCAATTCGCCGACCGGCTGGAGGCGTTGCTGAGGGAACCGGCCACCGCGGAGGCCGCGGCGGCGGTCCCGTCCCAGGCCCGCGAGCCCGAAGCGGTGGACCTCGGCGCGGCAGCGCTGCCCGTCCTCCTCCGGAAGGCCGCCGTCCCGGCCGCGGCCGTCCTCGTCACGATCGCCGTGATCCGCCTCTTCGCCCGACGCGCGTCCGGCCCCCGATCGCTTCAGGGGTAGGATTTTCAGGGGCGTAGGACATCGCGTCGCGCCCGGGAGCGGCCGAGGGGACGGGGATGGCTGAACGGAAGGCGCCACGGCGTGATGCCGTGGCGGAGGTCATCGAGGACTGGGCGCGTGAGCGGCCCGAGCTGGACACGACCCCACTGGAGGTCCTCGCCCGGCTGCACCGCTCGTTCCTGCGGTACAACACCAAGCTGATCGCCTCGATAGAGCGGCACGGGCTCTCCGTCGCCGGGTTCGACGTGCTGACCGCGCTGCGCCGCTCCGGCGAGCCGTATCGCCTGACCGCCGGGCAGCTCGCCGACCAGGGGCTCGTCTCGTCGGCCGGGGTCACCCTGCGCATAGACCGCCTGGAGAAGGACGGCCTGATCGTCAGGGAACGCGACGCCGGCGACCGCAGAGTCGTCTACTCACGGCTCACGGACGCGGGCCTCGCCACGGTCGACGAGGTGTTCACCGAGCACCTGGACAACGAACGCCGGATGCTCGGCGAGCTCTCCCCCTCGGAGTGCCGCCAGCTCGCGCGGCTCCTGCGCAAGCTGGAGAACTCCATCCTCGCGTCCGACACCCCGGACGAAGCGGCTTCATAGAGACGGAGCGGGTTCCGGGCGACGCAGCGGTCGCCCGGCGACGATGCGGCTTCCTGGAACCGGGGCGCTCACTCCCACAGGGAGCTGGGCGCCTCTCTCCTGATCACCGGAGCGATCTCCTCGGCGAACCGCTGGAGCGTCTCGACCTGCTCGCCCGTCCCCTGCCCGAAGGCGTCGACGGTGACCGACTGGAGGTCGTGCCGGTACACCTCGTGGTAGCCGAGGATCTTGTCGATGATCTGCTGCGGCGAACCGATCAGCTGGGGCCCGTCCGTGATGGCGTCCTCGATCGTGCGGAACGGCGTGTTGTACCCCGCCCTGCCCTCCAGGTGCGGCTTGAAGGACTGCGCGACCTTCGCCTCGTACAGCTCCTTGAAGCGCGCCACCGCCCGCTCGTGCGAGTCCGCGATGAGCAGGCCGCCCGAGCCCGCCGCGACATGCGCCCGCGCCGGATCGTGCCCGTACGCCTCGAACCGCTCCCGGTAGTGGTCGATGAGCTTCGCGTAGGCCGCCCGCGGCTGGACGGCATTGGCCGTGAACAGCGGATCGCCGTGCCGGGCCGCCAGCTCGGGGGAGTTGAGCGAGGTCGCCGAGCCGTGCCAGACGCGCGGCAGTCCGTCGTACGGACGCGGCACCGTCGTCACGTTCTTCAGGGCGGGCCTGAACTCGCCCTCCCAGTCGACGCCTTCCTCGCTCCACAGCCGCCGAAGGAGCTCGTACTTCTCCTTCTGGAGGTCCCACTGCCGCTCCTCGTCGAGCCCGAAGAGGTCGAAGTGGCCGGCCTCCGCGCCCTTGCCGATGACCAACTCGACGCGTCCACGGGAGAGCTGGTCGAGGGTCGCGTAGTCCTCCGCGACCCGTACCGGATCGAGGATCGCGACGACCGTCACGCCGGTCAGCAGCTTGATACGGGACGTACGGGCGGCCAGCGCGCCGAGGAGCACCGTCGGGCTCGACGACAGGAACGCCCCCGCGTGCCGCTCGCCGACCGCGTACGCGTCGAAGCCGAACTCCTCCGCCGCGGCACCGACGTCGACGACCTGCGCCAACCGGTCGGCGGCGGATGGGAGTTCACCGGAGAGTGGGTGCGGCGCATGGCCGATGATGGACAGGACCTGGAACTTCATGCCCCCACTCTCGCGCCCGGGCGTTGCGGGCGTGTGTACGCGGCATGGCAGCGCACCGGGGCATGCGAGAGGGGCGGCTCCCCCCGTGGGAGCCGCCCCTCGAGTCAGGTGGTGCCAGGGGTGCCTACTTCTTGTCGAGCACGTCCTGGACCTTGGCCCGCACGTCGTCCGTGGCGAGGCCGCGGATCGTGAGCGTGGTGCGACGGCGCAGCACGTCGTCCGCCGTCTCGGCCCACTCGTGGTCGCGGGCGTAGGCGACCTGCGCCCAGATCTCCGGGGCGTCCGGGTGGACCCGCTCGCCGAGCTCCGGGTTCTCGTTGGCCATCCGCGCGATGTCGAAGGCCAGCGAACCGTAGTGCGTGGCCAGGTGCCTGGCCGTGTCGGCCGCCATGCGCGGACCCGGGGCCGGGTTGTCGACGAGGAGGCGGTGCGCGACGGCGCGCGGGTTGGCGACACCCGGCAGCGGCATCCGCTTCGGCAGCTCCTTGACCGGCTCGAAGTCCTCGCCCAGCGGGTGGCCCGGCAGCGACTCCAGCTTCTTCATGACCGTGCGGCCGATGTGGCGGAACGTCGTCCACTTGCCGCCGGCGACGGACAGCATCCCGCCGCGTCCCTCGGTGACGACCGTCTCGCGCTTGGCCTTCGACGTGTCGCCGGGCCCGCCCGGCAGCACGCGCAGACCCGCGAACGAGTACGTGATCAGATCCCGCTTCAACTGCTGGTCCCGTACGGAGAAGGCCGCCTCGTCCAGGATCTGGTCGGTGTCCTTCTCGGTGACCGACACGTCGCGCGGGTCACCCTCGTACTCCTCGTCGGTCGTGCCGAGGAGCAGCATGTCCTCCCACGGGAGGGCGAACGTGATGCGGTACTTGTCGATCGGCGTCGCGAGCGCGGCCTTCCACGGGGAGGTGCGCTTGAGGACGAGGTGGGCGCCCTTGGACAGGCGTATGGAGGGCGCCGCGTTCGGGTCCTCCATGGCGCGCAGGTGGTCGACCCAGGGACCGGTCGCGTTCAGCACGAGCCGGGCGTTCACGCCGAACTCCTCGCCGTCGACACGGTCCTTGAGGTCCGCGCCCGTGACCCGGCCCCGGGTGAAGCGCAGGCCTGTGACCTCGGCGTGGTTGAGGACGACGGCCCCGGAGTCGACGGCCGCGCGGACGGTCATCAGCGCCATGCGCGCGTCGTTCATCTGGTCGTCGCCGTACACGGCCACGGCCTTGAGGTTCTCCGTCCGCAGCTCGGGCACGTCCTGCTGTGCCTTCGCGGGGGAGAGCAGGTGCCCGACACCGTCACCGAACGCCGACAGGGCGCTGTACGCGAACACGCCCGCGCCCAGCTTCGCGGCGCCGTGCGGGCCGCCCTTGTAGACGGGCAGGTAGAAGGTGAGCGGGTTGGCGAGGTGCGGTGCCACCTGACGCGACACCGCACGCCGCTCGAAGTGGTTCTCCGCCACCAGCTTCACCGCGCCGGTCTGCAGGTAGCGCAGACCGCCGTGGAGCAGCTTGGAGGAGGCGGAGGAGGTGGCGCCGGCGAAGTCGCCGGCGTCCACCAGGGCCACCCGCAGTCCCGACTGCGCGGCATGCCAGGCGGTGGAGATGCCCAGGATTCCGCCGCCGATCACCAGGAGGTCGTACTGAGCCTTGGAAAGCTGCTCCCGGGTCTCGGCGCGGCTCGCTGCTTTGAACGACGCAGTCGAGCCGGCGGCCGGATGCGTCCCGAGGGCAGGGACGCTCTGCAGGGTGGTCATGTCTTACTCCTCGCCACTTTCGTCGAGCCAGCCCATGGAGCGTTCAACGGCCTTGAGCCAGCTCTTGTACTCACGGTCGCGCTTCTCCGCGGCCATGTTGGGGGTCCATTCGGCGGCCCGGCGCCAGTTGGCGCGCAGGTCGTCGGTGCTGGTCCAGAAGCCGACGGCGAGACCGGCGGCGTAGGCGGCACCGAGGCAGGTGGTCTCGGCGACCATCGGGCGCACCACGGGGGCGTCCACGAAGTCCGAGAGCGTCTGCATCAGAAGGTTGTTGGAGGTCATGCCGCCGTCGACCTTGATCGCCGCGAGCTCGACGCCGGAGTCCTTCGTCATGGCGTCGGTGATCTCACGGGTCTGCCAGGCCGTGGCCTCCAGGACGGCACGCGCCAGGTGTGCCTTGGTGACGTACCGGGTCAGGCCGGCGATCACACCGCGGGCGTCGGAGCGCCAGTACGGGGCGAACAGACCGGAGAAGGCCGGCACGAAGTACGCGCCGCCGTTGTCCTCGACCGACGACGCGAGCGTCTCGATCTCGGCGGCGGTGGAGATCAGGCCCATCTGGTCGCGCATCCACTGCACCAGCGAACCGGTGACGGCGATCGAGCCCTCCAGGGCGTAGACCGCCTTCTGGTCGCCGATGCGGTAGCCGACGGTGGTCAGCAGGCCGTTGTACGAGTTGACCGGCTTGTCGCCGGTGTTCATCAGGAGGAAGGTGCCGGTGCCGTACGTCGACTTGGCCTCGCCCTCGGAGAAACAGGTCTGGCCGAACAGGGCCGCCTGCTGGTCGCCGAGCGCGGACGCGACGGGAATGCCGCCGAGGAGGTCGCCGAGACTGCCGCCGCTGACCTCGCCGTACACCTCGGCGGAGGAGCGGATCTCCGGGAGCATGGTCAGCGGGACGCCGATGGACTCGGCGATCTTCGCGTCCCACTCCATGGTGTGGAGGTTCATCAGCATGGTGCGGGAGGCGTTGGTCACGTCGGTGACGTGCTTACCGCCGTCGACACCACCGGTCAGGTTCCAGATGACCCAGCTGTCCATGGTGCCGAAGAGGATGTCGCCCGCCTCGGCGCGCTCGCGCAGGCCCTCGACGTTGTCGAGCAGCCAGCGGGCCTTGGGGCCCGCGAAGTAGGACGCCAGCGGGAGGCCCGTCTCGCGGCGGAAGCGGTCCTGGCCCACATTGCGCCCGAGCTCCTTGCACAGGGCGTCGGTGCGGGTGTCCTGCCAGACGATGGCGTTGTGGACGGGCTCACCCGTGTTCTTGTCCCACAGCAGCGTCGTCTCGCGCTGGTTGGTGATGCCGATGGCCTTGATGTCGTCGCGGGTGATGCCGGCCTTGGTGATGGCCCCGGCGACGACCTCCTGGACGTTGGTCCAGATCTCGGTCGCGTTGTGCTCGACCCAGCCCGGCTTCGGGAAGATCTGCTCGTGCTCCTTCTGGTCGACGGAGACGATCCGGCCGTCCTTGTCGAAGACGATGCAACGGCTGGAGGTGGTGCCCTGGTCGATCGCTGCGATGAACGGGCCCGCGGTGTGTGCGTCGGTCACGGTCTGCTCCTGGAAGTTCTCGGTGCGGCTCTGGCGGAGGGTGCGTAGGGGGTCGGTCGCCTACTTGAAGGCGATGTTGTAGAGACCGCCCGCTATGGCGCCGCCGATGAGAGGGCCGGCGACCGGGATCCAGGCGTACGTCCAGTCGGAGCCGCCCTTGTTCGGCAGGGGCAGCAGGGCGTGCACGATGCGGGGTCCGAGGTCACGGACCGGGTTGATCGCGTAGCCCGTGGGCCCGCCGAGGGAGAGGCCGATGCCGACCACGACGAACGCGGTGACCATGGCGCCGAGGACGCCCAGGCCGTTGCCTCCGTCGTTGAGGCCCTGCGTGAGGATGGCCAGGACGAGCACGACCGTGGCGATGATCTCCGTGACGAGGTTCTGCGCCACGTTCCGGATCTCGGGGCCGGTCGAGAAGATGCCGAGCACCGGTCCGGCCTTGGGCGCGGACTTCTCGGTGATCATGCCCTCTTCGGCCGGCGGGGCCTCGAGGATCTCCGGGTCGGTCAGATGCGCCTGGAACTGGCCGTAGTACGTGGCCCAGACCAGCAGGGCGCCGATCATCGCGCCCAGGAGCTGCGAGCCCAGGTAGAGCGGTACGTCGCTCCACTTGGTGCCGCCCTCGATGGCGAGGCCTATGGTGACCGCCGGGTTCAGGTGGGCGCCTGACACGCCCCCTGCCAGGTAGGCACCGGTCAGTACCGCGAAGCCCCACCCGAAGGTGATCGCGAGCCAGCCGGCGTTGCGCGCCTTGGAGCGCTTCAGCGTGACGGCGGCGCACACGCCACCGCCCAGCAGGATGAGCACGGCGGTACCGATGGTCTCGCCGATGAAGATGTCGGAGCTGGACACCCGCGACTCCTTTGTCCTTCGTCCAGGGGAAGCCGAACCCCGGGTCCCTCTCCGGTGGTTCGCGCCCTCAGGTGAGAGCGTTTTCGGCCCTGGCTTGCCACACTCTAACGTCTATTGCCGGTAGGTGTTCGACAATGCCGACCGATGGACGCGAGTCTCACCCCGGGGTTACTCGCTAGTCAAGGGTTCTGTTATCGAAAACTCGATCGTTATTGATCGGGCCGGGCTATCGGTTCCGTGTCTGGACTGCGCGTCCGTCGATGGTGTCCCGGAAAGGTGCGGCCTGCACGCTGAAACGGCGAAGGCCCCGCCGGGAAGCGGGGCCTTCGGTCCGTACAGGGGTGCCGGCGGGGCGGCGAGGGGAGCTCAGAAGCGGCTGGCGCCCAGATCCCGCGAGACGGCGCGGGCGCAGTCCCGCACGGCGGCGACGAGCTCGGGGCGCAGCTCCCCGTCGACACACACGCGCTCCACGGCGCCTGTTATGCCGACCGCGCCGACCGGCATGCGCCGCCGGTCATGGATCGGGGCCGCGACGGACGCGACGCCCTCCCAGGTCTCCTCGACGTCGTCCGCGTACCCGCGCGCGCGGGTCAGGTCCAGCAGGTTCTCGAACTCCGCCATGTCGCTCACGGTCCGCCCGGTGAACACCTTGCGTTCCACCTCGACCACCTCGCTGTGCGCCACCGGGTCGTACGCCGACAGGACCTTGCCGAGCGCCGTGGAGTGCAGCGGCTGCATCGCCCCGACCTCCAGGACCTGACGGCTGTCGTCGGGCCGGAACACGTGGTGCACGATCAGTACGCCCTGCTGGTGCAGGACGCCGAGATAGACGCTCTCGCCGCTGGAGCGCGCCAGGTCGTCCGTCCACACCAGCGCGCGTGCCCGCAGCTCGTGCACGTCGAGATAACTGTTGCCGAGGCGCAGCAGCTCCGCGCCCAGCTGGTAGCGGCCCGAC
Source organism: Streptomyces sp. NBC_00569 (assembly GCF_036345255.1). Lineage (NCBI taxonomy): Bacteria > Bacillati > Actinomycetota > Actinomycetes > Kitasatosporales > Streptomycetaceae > Streptomyces > Streptomyces sp. NBC_00569. The sequence goes on from NZ_CP107783.1 coordinate 7,734,978, forward strand.
GCGGCGTCCTGCTCGACGAAGCCCTCGTGCTGCAACGTACGCAGAATGCCGTGCGCCGTGCCCTTGGCCAGGTCCAGCGCCGAGGCGATGTCCGAGAGGCCGAGCCGGCGCTCACCGCCCGCAAGGAGCCGCAGCATGGCGGCTGCCCGCTCGAGTGACTGGATGTTCCGTGCCATCCCAGCCCTTCCTCCCTCGATCCTCTCGCCGAGCAACGTTCGACAATGCTGAACACTATCGGTCGTTGCCGACCTCGTGCGAATACGCGAGGAGCCTATATTTCGCCCCGTTTGGCTCGACGCCCCGGTTCGGAGCGCACCCGCACACATCCGCACCCCGCGCCACGTGGCCGTTCCGGCCAGTGGACGCCTCCGCGCGGAAACCACCGGCCCGGCTACCCTGACCGGGTGCGCCTCCTCCATGGGAGCCGCAAAGCCGACAGCCGTCGCACCTCAGGGAGCACTTTCATGGCCTCGTTGCCAACGCCCGTCCCGTCCACCGACTCCGCCGGCCGGACCCGAGCCGACGCCCTCCGCGAAGCCCTGGCCACCCGTGTGGTCGTGGCCGACGGCGCGATGGGCACGATGCTCCAGGCGCAGGACCCGACCCTCGAGGACTTCGAGAACCTCGAGGGCTGCAACGAGATCCTGAACGTCACCCGCCCCGACATCGTCCGTTCGGTCCACGCGGAGTACTTCGCGGTCGGCGTCGACTGCGTCGAGACCAACACGTTCGGCGCAAATCTCGCGGCCCTGGGGGAGTACGACATCCCTGAGCGCGTCTTCGAGCTCTCCGAGGCCGGCGCGCGCCTCGCCCGCGAGGTCGCCGACGAGTTCACCACGAGCACCGGACAGCAGCGCTGGGTCCTCGGCTCCATGGGCCCCGGCACCAAGCTGCCCACCCTCGGCCACGCCGCGTACACCGCGCTGCGCGACGCCTACCAGCAGAACGCCGAAGGCATGATCGCCGGCGGCGCCGACGCGCTCCTCGTCGAGACGACGCAGGACCTGCTCCAGACCAAGGCCTCGATCATCGGCGCCCGCCGCGCCCTCGACGCCACCGGTGCGAATCTCCCGCTGATCTGCTCGGTCACGGTCGAGACCACCGGCACGATGCTCCTCGGCTCGGAGATCGGCGCGGCACTGACCGCCCTGGAGCCCCTCGGCATCGACATGATCGGCCTGAACTGCGCCACCGGCCCGGCCGAGATGAGCGAGCACCTGCGCTACCTCGCCCGCCACTCCCGGATCCCGCTGTCCTGCATGCCCAACGCCGGCCTGCCCGTCCTCGGCAAGAACGGCGCGCACTACCCGCTGACCGCCCCCGAGCTGGCCGACGCCCAGGAGACGTTCGTCCGCGAGTACGGGCTCTCCCTCGTCGGCGGCTGCTGCGGCACCACCCCCGAGCACCTGCGCCAGGTCGTCGAGCGCGTCCGAGGCCTCACTCCCACCGTCCGCGAGCCGCGCCCCGAGCCGGGCGCCGCCTCGCTCTACCAGACGGTCCCGTTCCGCCAGGACATCTCGTACATGGCGATCGGCGAGCGCACGAACGCCAACGGGTCCAAGAAGTTCCGCGAGGCCATGCTGGACGGCCGCTGGGACGACTGCGTCGAGATGGCCCGCGACCAGATCCGCGAGGGCGCGCACATGCTCGACCTCTGCGTCGACTACGTGGGCCGTGACGGCGTCGCCGACATGGAGGAGCTGGCCGGCCGCTTCGCCACCGCCTCCACCCTGCCGATCGTCCTGGACTCCACCGAGGTCGAGGTCCTGCGGGCCGGCCTGGAGAAGCTCGGCGGCCGCGCGGTCATCAACTCCGTCAACTACGAGGACGGCGACGGCGCCGAGTCCCGCTTCGCGAAGGTCACCCGCCTCGCGCAGGAGCACGGCGCCGCCCTGATCGCGCTGACCATCGACGAGGAGGGCCAGGCCCGCACCGTCGAGCACAAGGTCGCCATCGCCGAGCGCCTCATCGACGACCTGACCGGCAACTGGGGCATCCATGAGTCGGACATCCTCATCGACTGCCTCACCTTCACCATCTGCACCGGCCAGGAGGAGTCGCGCAAGGACGGCATCGCCACCATCGAGGCGATCCGTGAGCTGAAGCGCCGTCACCCCGACGTGCAGACCACGCTCGGCCTGTCGAACATCTCCTTCGGCCTGAACCCGGCCGCCCGCATCCTCCTCAACTCGGTCTTCCTCGACGAGTGCGTGAAGGCGGGCCTCGACTCGGCGATCGTGCACGCGTCGAAGATCCTCCCGATCGCCCGGTTCAGCGAGGAGGAGGTGCAGACGGCTCTCGACCTGATCCACGACCGTCGCGCCGAGGGATACGACCCGCTGCAGAAGCTGATGGCGCTGTTCGAGGGCGCCACCGCGAAGTCCCTCAAGGCCGGCAAGGCCGAGGAACTGGCCGCGCTGCCCCTGGACGAGCGCCTCAAGCGCCGCATCATCGACGGCGAGAAGAACGGCCTGGAGGCCGACCTCGACGAGGCGCTGCAGACCCGCCCCGCCCTCGAGATCGTCAACGAGACGCTCCTGGACGGCATGAAGGTCGTCGGCGAACTCTTCGGCTCCGGCCAGATGCAGCTGCCGTTCGTGCTCCAGTCCGCCGAGGTCATGAAGAACGCGGTGGCCTATCTGGAGCCGCACATGGAGAAGTCCGACGCCGAGGGCAAGGGCACCATCGTCCTGGCCACCGTGCGCGGCGACGTCCACGACATCGGCAAGAACCTCGTCGACATCATCCTGTCGAACAACGGCTACAACGTCGTCAACCTCGGCATCAAGCAGCCCGTCTCCGCGATCCTGGAAGCCGCCGAGGAGCACAAGGCCGACGTCATCGGCATGTCCGGACTCCTCGTCAAGTCCACGGTGATCATGAAGGAGAACCTGGAGGAGCTCAACCAGCGCAAGATGGCCGCCGACTTCCCCGTGATTCTCGGCGGCGCGGCGCTGACGAGGGCGTACGTCGAGCAGGACCTCCACGAGATCTACGAGGGCGAAGTCCGTTACGCGCGTGACGCGTTCGAGGGTCTGCGCCTCATGGACGCCCTCATCGCCGTCAAGCGGGGCGTCCCCGGCGCCACGCTCCCCGAGCTCAAGCAGCGCCGGGTCAAGGCGGGCGCCGTACAGATCGAGGAGCGGCCCGAAGAGGGGCCGGCGCGCTCCGACACGTCCACCGACAACCCGGTCCCCGAGCCCCCCTTCTGGGGCACCCGCGTCATCAAGGGCATCCAGCTCAAGGAGTACGCGTCCTGGCTGGACGAGGGCGCCCTGTTCAAGGGCCAGTGGGGCCTCAAGCAGGCGCGCACCGGCGACGGACCCACGTACGAGGAGCTGGTGGAGACCGAGGGCCGCCCGCGGCTGCGCGGCTGGCTGGACGAACTGCACACCAAGAACCTCCTGGAAGCGGCCGTCGTCTACGGCTACTTCCCGTGTGTGTCCAAGGGCGAGGACCTGATCATCCTCGACGACCAGGGCAACGAGCGCACCCGCTTCACGTTCCCGCGCCAGCGCCGTGGCCGCCGTCTGTGTCTCGCGGACTTCTTCCGTCCCGAGGAGTCGGGCGAGACCGACGTCGTCGGCCTCCAGGTCGTCACCGTCGGCTCCCGGATCGGCGAGGAGACCGCCAAGCTCTTCGAGTCGAACTCGTACCGCGACTACCTCGAACTGCACGGCCTGTCCGTCCAGTTGGCCGAGGCGCTCGCCGAGTACTGGCACGCACGCGTCCGTTCGGAGCTGGGCTTCTCCGGCGAGGACCCGGCCGAGATGGAGGACATGTTCGCGCTCAAGTACCGCGGCGCCCGCTTCTCTCTCGGCTACGGAGCGTGTCCGGACCTCGAGGACCGCGCCAAGATCGCTCAGCTCCTGGAGCCCGAGCGCATCGGCGTCCACCTCTCGGAGGAGTTCCAGCTCCACCCGGAGCAGTCCACGGACGCGATCGTCATCCACCACCCCGAGGCGAAGTACTTCAACGCGCGCTAGCGCGGTGCGCAGACCGCCCGCGGGGTGTCAGCGCGCGCGCTGATCCCCGGAAGTCGTACACTGGTCGGTCCAGTGCAGGCCGGTTGCCTTCCCGTCAAAAGGAGGCAGCCGGCCTTCTCGTCCCTCACGGAGGTGTGCCCGGATGACCAGTACGGTCCCCGCTCTCGGTACCCGAACGGCCGAAGGCTCCGCCCTGCAGGCCGTGCTCCTCGACATGGACGGCACTCTGGTGGACACCGAAGGCTTCTGGTGGGACGCCGAGGTCGCCGTCTTCGGCTCGCTGGGGCACGCGCTCGACGAGGCGTGGCGCGAAGTCGTCGTCGGCGGCCCCATGACCCGCAGTGCCGGCTTCCTCATCGAGGCGACCGGCGCGGACATCACGCTCCCCGAGCTGACCGTGCTGCTCAACGACGGCTTCGAGGAGCGCATCAGCAGCGTCCTGCCGCTCATGCCGGGCGCCGCGCGGCTCCTCGCCGAACTCGCCGCCCACGACGTGCCCACGGCCCTCGTGTCCGCCTCGCACCGGCGCATCATCGACCGGGTCCTGACCTCGCTCGGCCCCCAGCACTTCGCGCTCACGGTCGCAGGTGACGAGGTCGAGCGGACGAAGCCGTACCCCGACCCGTATCTGCTCGCCGCCGCGGGACTGGGTGCGGATCCGGCCAGATGCGCCGTCATCGAGGACACCGCCACCGGGGTCGCCGCCGCCGAGGCGGCCGGCTGCCACGTCGTCGCCGTACCCTCCGTGGCCCCCATCGCACCCGCCTACCGGCGCACCGTCGTCCCCTCGCTCGAACACGTCAACCTGCCATTCCTGCATGGCCTGATGGGCTACTGAACCTTCGGTAACGCCGCTCGCGCGTGGCCGAAATGCTGCGCCCATCAACCCAGTTGAGCATGTGACGTTTCCCACTCGGCGTGGGGTCGACAGGTATGCGGAGCTGTGCTGCGACCCCACCCCCCGCTCCACTCCGAGTGACCTTGTGTCCCGATTGGTCGGACCCTGGGCCGAAGCGACCCCTGTGGGGTTATCGGTGTGTCCGCGCCCGGTTTCGCAGCGTGATGAAGCCATGGCTCCGGCCCCTTCGGGACGCTTCGCCGTGCGCATTAATGTCGTGGCGAGAACATCGCCGTAACCCCTCGTGTCCCGTCGACACCACCCCCGTTGCCGGGCCCACGGGATCGACAGCTCTGGAGAACTTCGAGCATGAACCGCAAGACTTTGGTGTTGCCGGCCGTCATCGGCCTGCTCGCGCCTGTGCTCGCCGCCTGCGGAGGGTCCGACAGCGGGGGCAAGGACGGCAACCCGATCGCCGTCGGTACCACCGACCGGTTCGTCGCCTCGAAGGCCGTCCCGGCCCCGTTCGACCCCGCGTACGCCTATGACGCGGGCTCCTGGAACGTGCTGCGCCAGACCATCCAGACCCTGATGGCCATGCCGCGCGGCGGCGGCGAGCCGGTGCCCGAGGCCGCCCAGACCTGCGGCTTCACCGACACCGGCAACGAGCGCTTCTCCTGCACCCTGCGCAAGGGCCTCGCGTTCGCCGACGGCACCCCCGTCACCGCGTCCGACGTGAAGTTCTCCATCGACCGTGTGCTCGGCATCAAGAGCGACAGCGGCTCCTCCGCGCTGCTCTCCAGCGTCGACACGATCGAGACCAAGGGCCGCAACGAGGTCATCTTCCACCTGAAGAGCCCCGACGCCACCTTCCCGTACAAGCTGGCCACACCCACCGCCGGCATCGTCAACCCCGACGACTACACGAAGGGGAGGCTGCGCAACGGCTTCGCGGTCGACGGCTCGGGCCCGTACACCCTTGACGCCAAGGTCAGGAACAACACCCTCGTCAAGGCCGTCTTCACCAAGAACCCCCACTACAAGGGGCAGTTGAAGCCGAAGAACGACAAGGTGGAACTGGTCTCCTTCGCGGACGCCGACGCCATGGGCAAGGCCCTCGAAAAGGGCGACGTCGACATGATGACGCGCACCATGTCGCCGGAGCAGATCAAGCAGCTCTCGGACAACCCGGGCAAGAACATCAACCTGGTCGAGATGCCGGGCATGGAGATCCGTTACCTCGGGTTCGACACCAGTGCCCCGGTGGTCAAGAGCAAGGCCGTCCGCCAGGCGATGGCGCAGGTCGTCGACCGCGGCCAGCTCACCGCCGACGTCTACGGCACCTCCGCCGAGCCGCTCTACTCGCTCGTGCCCGCCGGCATCACCGGCCACACGAACTCGTTCTTCAACAAGTACAGCGAGCCGAGCGTCTCCAAGGCCGCCTCGATCCTGTCCCGGGCCGACATCACCACGCCGGTGAAGCTGACCCTGCACTACACGACCGACCACTACGGCCCCGCCACCAAGCGGGAGTTCGAGGTGCTCAAGAAGCAGCTCAACTCCAGCGGCCTGTTCGACGTCGGCATCAAGGGCGACGCCTGGGACACGTACCGCGCCTCCGAACTCAAGGGCAAGTACGACGTCTACGGGCTCGGCTGGTTCCCCGACTTCCCCGACGCCGACAACTTCATCGCGCCGTTCCTCGACAAGGACAACTTCCTCGCGTCCCCGTACGCGAACAGCACGATCCGGGACCAGCTCATCCCCGAGTCCCGTCGTGAGGCCGACCGGCTGACCGCCTCCAAGAGCCTCACGAGCATCCAGAACATCGTCGCCGACGACGTACCGGTCCTGCCGCTCTGGCAGGGCAAGCAGTACGTCGCCGCCCGCGACGACATCACCGGAGTCGAGTGGGCGCTGAGCTCCTCCTCGATCCTCCAGCTCTGGGAGCTCGGCCGCGGCGTGAGCGGCTGATCCCCGCGCGAGCCGGCCTCCCCTCCGGGCGGCCGGCTCGCCCGATTTCCGCACCACTGACGACAAGGCACGTACGTGAGAATGCGCAACCAGTGGCTGATCCTGCCCCTCGGGACGGGACTCACCGCGGCCCTGCTGGCCGGCTGTGGCACCGACCAGGGCGATGCCGCAGGGCAGGGCGGGGCCGTGGTCATGGGAATGTCCGACGACATCCAGGCCACCGATCCGGCGTCCGGCTACGACCCGGGGTCGTGGCTGCTGTTCAACAACGTGTTCCAGTCGCTCCTGAGCTTCCCCAAGGGCAGCACGGAGCCGGAACCCGAAGCCGCCAAGGAGTGTTCCTTCACCGACTCCGGCACCCGCGTCTACTCCTGCACCCTGCGCGACGGCCTCACGTTCAGCAACGGCCACAAGCTCACGTCGAAGGACGTCAAGTTCTCCTTCGACCGCATGATGAACATCGCTGACGACGCCGGCCCGGCGATCATGTTCCCCATGCTCGACAAGGTCGAGACGCCGAACGCCAAGACGGTCGTCTTCAAGCTGAAGCACGCGGACGCCACCTTCCCCAGCAAGATCGCGTCCGGCGCCGGTTCCATCGTCGACCACACCGGTTACTCCATGGACGGCCTGCGCACGGACGGCAAGGCCGTCGGCTCCGGCCCCTACAAGCTGGACTCCTTCGACAAGAAGAAGGCCGTCTTCTCGGTCAACCCGGGCTACAAGGGCACCGCGAAGGTCCAGAACTCCGGCATGACCATCAAGTTCTTCCACGGCGACCAGGCGGGCCTGAAGAAGGCCCTCGTCGGCGGCGACATCGACCTCGCCTACCGAGGACTCGCCGCCAAGGACATCGCCGGGATCGAGAACTCCACCTCGACGAGCAGCACCATGGACGTCGTCGAGGGCACCAGTGCCGAGGTCCAGCACCTGGTCTTCAACATGAAGGACCCCGTCGCGGGACGCCTGTCCGTACGCAAGGCCATGGCCTACCTGATCGACCGGGACGCCCTGGTCGACGAGGTCTACCAGGACACCGCCACCCCGCTGTACTCGATCATCCCGGCGGGCATCAGCGGCCACAACACGGCCTTCTTCGACACCTACGGCGCCCACCCCTCGCCCGCCAAGGCCCGCGCAGCGCTGCGCGCCGACGGCATCACCGGCAAGGTGAAGATCACCCTCTGGTCGACGCCCTCGCGCTACGGCCCCGCCACCGACCAGGAACTGGCGGCCATCGCCAAGCAGCTCAACGCGAGCGGCCTGTTCGACGCCGACATGAAGTCCATCGCGTTCGGCCAGTACGAGAAGGACATCAAGACCGGCAAGTACGGCGTGTACGTGAAGGGCTGGGTCCCGGACTACCCGGACCCCGACAACTTCACCCAGCCGTTCTTCGGCGCCGGCAACGTACTCGGGAACAACTACACCAACAGCACCATCACCGGGAAGATCATCCCGGAGACCGGGGCGGAGAGCGACCGCGCCTCCACCGACCGGGACTTCGAGCAGCTCCAGAACATCGTCGCCGACCAGCTGCCGGTCCTGCCCGTCTGGCAGGCCAAGCAGTACGCCGTCGTCCGCGACAGCGTCTACGGCCTGGAGTCCTGCCTCGACGCGTCGACCGTGTTCCGCTTCTGGGAGATCAGCAAGGGCACCGCCTGAACGGTCGGTGGCCGCCTCCCGGGAAGGGAGGCGGCCACCGACCTGTTCTTTCCGACGCCTGCTTCTACTGCGCGCCGGGACGCACCAGACCGCTCTCGTACGCGTACACCGCGGCCTGCACACGGTCGCGCAGCCCCAGCTTCGTCAGCACATGGCCGACATGGGTCTTCACCGTCGTCTCGCTGACGAACAGATCCGCCGCGATCTCGGCGTTCGACAGGCCGCGCGCCACGAGCTTCAGGACCTCGACCTCACGCTCGGTCAGCGTGTGCAGGGTGTCGGGCACCGGGTCGTCGCCCGACGGGAGATGGTCCGCGTACTTGTCGAGCAGCCGGCGCGTGATGCTCGGCGCGAGCATCGCCTCGCCCGCCGCGACCACCCGGATCGCCTGCACCAGTTCATTGGCCGGGGCGTCCTTCAGGAGGAAGCCGCTGGCGCCGGCGCGCAGCGCCTCCACCACGTACTCGTCGAGGTCGAACGTCGTCAGTACGAGCACCTTCGCCGGACCGTCCCGGCCGGGGCCGGTGATCTGTCGAGTCGCCTCGACACCGTCCATCCGCGGCATACGGATGTCCATCAACACCACATCGGGCTGCAGGGCACGGACCTGGTCGAGCGCCTGCAGGCCGTCTCCGGCCTCGCCGACGACCGCGATGTCCTGCTCGGCCTCCAGAATCATCCGGAACCCGGTACGGAGCAGCGGCTGGTCGTCGACCAGTAGGACGCGGATCGCCACGTAACTCTCCTTCGGTAGTCCGGGCCCATTCTGCCCTGCTAGCCGGCGTCCGACCCGGACACCCTGATCTGAAGCGGATACGGCGGGGGAGTCCCACCGAACTCCGGGCAAACCGCCTGATGGTCGCACCAACCGCACAGCTTCGTCGGGCGCGGCCGCCACTCGCCCGTCTCCGTGGCCAGCTGGATCGCGTCCCACAGCGCGTGCAGCTTGCGCTCCACCCGCTCCAGGTCCTCCACCACCGGGTCGTACGTCAGCACGTCACCGCTGCCCAGATAGACCAGCTGGAGCCGCCGCGGCACGACGCCCTTCAGGCGCCACACCACCAGCGCGTAGAACTTCATCTGGAAGAGGGCGCCCTCCGCGTACTCGGGGCGCGGGGCCTTGCCCGTCTTGTAGTCGACGATCCGGACCTCGCCCGTCGGCGCCACGTCGACCCGGTCGATGATGCCGCGCAGCTTCAGGCCCGATTCCAGCTGGGCCTCGACGAACAGCTCCCGCTCGGCGGGCTCCAGACGCGTCGGGTCCTCGAGCGTGAACCAGCGCTCGACGAGCTGCTCGGCCTCACCGAGCCAGCGCGTCATCCGCTCACCCTCGCCGTCGTCCGCGAACAGATCCGCCAGCTCCGGCTTCACCTCGCGCAGCCGGTCCCACTGGCCGGGAATGAGGGCCTTGGCCCGCGGGGCCGTCCGCTCTGCCGCCGGAGCGTCGAACAGTCTCTCCAGCACGGCGTGCACCAGCGTGCCTCGGGTCGCCGCCTCGCTCGGCTTCTCCGGCAGCTTGTCGATCACCCGGAACCGGTAGAGCAACGGGCACTGCATGAAGTCGCTCGCGCGCGACGGCGAGAGCGACGCAGGGCGAGCGGCCGCGGCGGCCCCTTCGGTGCTGGTTTCCATGACGACAGACCTTACGGGCCGCCACTGACAGTCAGGTACGAACGCTTCACGGGCGTCCTGGGAAGCGGGACCCCGCGGCACCGCAGGGGAGTCGACGAGGGCCGCGCCGCACCGGACGCATACCATCGACGACAGACCCCCTCGCCCTGCATGATCGTGCAACGGCAGGACCGAGGGATTTCCAACGAGGGGACCGAGGGATCACCGTGGACGAGAGCGGCCGGCCGCAGCCCGGCAGCGGCACGACGGACGACCACCAGGCCGCCCGCCCCGGCCCCACGCCCCCACCAGCCGCCGGCGCGAACGGCACGGCCCGCGCGAATTCCGTCCCGCACACGCCCCGGGACCCGGAGGAGCCGCCGCACAAGGAGCACCGCGAGGACGCCACCCCGGCCGCCGAGGGCGACACCTCGGACGCCGCCTCCGGCTCGGACCCGTTCGCCCAGCACACCCCGGCCGACGAGGGCGACACCTCGGACACCGCCTCCGGCTCGGACCTGTTCGCCCAGCACACCCCGGCCGACGGCGATGACACGGCACCGCCCGCCCAGGACCCCGTGTCCCAGGACGACACCCCACCCACTCGTACCCCCGCGACAAGCGGCCGCCGCCCCACCAAGGCTCCCGAGCCCCGTGGCGGACTCCTCATGGGCCGCCCCTTCGGCGTCCCCGTCTACGTCGCGCCCAGCTGGTTCCTCGTCGCGGCCCTCATCACCTGGGTCTTCGGCGGACAACTCGACCACGTCCTGCCCGGACTCGGCGCGGTCCGCTATCTCGTCTCCCTCTTCTTCGCGGTCGCGTTCTACGCCTCGGTGCTCGTCCACGAACTCGCGCACACCGTCGCCGCGCTCCGCTTCAAGCTGCCGGTGCGCCGCATCCAGCTCCAGTTCTTCGGCGGCGTGTCCGAGATCGAGAAGGAATCCGAGACGCCGGGGCGCGAGTTCGTACTCGCCTTCGTCGGACCGCTGCTCTCCCTCGTCCTGGCCGGCGTCTTCTACCTCGGCATGCTCGCCGTGGATCCCGGCACCGTGCCCGGAGTCCTGCTCGCGGGACTGATGATCTCCAACCTCATCGTCGCCGCGTTCAACCTGCTCCCCGGCCTGCCCCTCGACGGTGGCCGCATGCTCCGCGCCATCGTCTGGAAGATCACCGGCAAGCCGATGAGCGGCACCATCGCCGCCGCCTGGGTCGGCCGGGCCCTAGCGATCACCGTCCTCATCGGACTCCCGCTGCTCACCCAGTCCGGCGCCCTCGGCGAAGGCGCCGCGGACGTCAGCGGCATGGACACCGTCACCGACGCCCTGCTGGCCGCCATCCTCGCCGCGATCATCTGGACCGGCGCCGGCAACAGCCTTCGCATGGCCCGCCTGCGCGAACACCTCCCGGAGCTGCGCGCCCGCACCCTGACCCGCCGTGCCGTCCCCGTGGAGAGCGCCACCCCGCTGTCCGAGGCGCTGCGCCGCGCCAACGAGGCGGGCGCCCGCGCCCTCGTCATCGTCGACGCCGACGGGGAACCCAGGTCCCTCGTGCGCGAGGCCGCCATCGTCGGCGTACCGGAACACCGCCGCCCCTGGGTCGCCGTCAGCGGCCTCGCCCAGGACCTCACCGACGGCATGCGCGTCTCCGCGGAGCTCGCCGGCGAGGAGCTCCTCGACGCCCTGCGCGCCACCCCCGCCACCGAGTACCTCGTCGTCGAGGAGAGCGGCGCCATCTACGGCGTCCTGTCCGCCGCCGACGTGGAGCGCGCCTTCGTCAAGGCCATGGCCCGCCCCTCCTGACCGGGCCCGCAGCCCGGCGCCCCTGGTCCGCGGGCCCTCCGCGGACCGGTAGGCTGGTCACATGTCCGAACCGACCGGTGCCGCCCGCCGACGCGGGCCCTTCAAGGTCGGGGACCAGGTACAGCTGACCGACCCCAAGGGCCGCCACTACACGTTCACGCTCGAGGCCGGGAAGAACTTTCACACCCACAAGGGTTCCTTCCCCCACGACGAGCTGATCGGCGCTCCCGAGGGCAGCGTTGTCCGCACCACCGGAAACGTCGCCTACCTCGCGCTGCGCCCCCTGCTCCCCGACTACGTCCTGTCCATGCCCCGCGGCGCCGCCGTGGTCTACCCCAAGGACGCGGGGCAGATCCTGGCCTTCGCCGACATCTTCCCCGGCGCACGCGTCGTCGAGGCAGGCGTCGGCTCCGGCTCGCTGAGCAGCTTCCTGCTGCGCGCCATCGGCGACGAGGGCATGCTGCACTCCTACGAGCGCCGCGAGGACTTCGCCGAGATCGCCACGCAGAACGTGGAGCGCTACTTCGGTGGCCCCCACCCCGCGTGGCAGCTCACCGTCGGTGACCTCCAGGACAACCTGAGCGACGCCGACGTGGACCGCGTCATCCTCGACATGCTCGCCCCCTGGGAGTGCCTCGAGGTCGTCTCCAAGGCACTCGTCCCCGGCGGCATCCTCTGCTGCTACGTCGCCACCACCACCCAGCTCGCGCGGACCGTCGAGTCCATCCGCGAGATCGGCTGCTTCAACGAGCCGACGTCCTGGGAGTCGATGATCCGTAACTGGCACGTCGAGGGTCTGGCCGTCCGCCCGGACCACCGCATGATCGGCCACACCGGCTTCCTCCTCACCGCCCGTCGCCTGGCGGACGGCGTGGAGCCGCCCATGCGCCGCCGCCGCCCCGCCAAGGGTGCGTACGGCGAGGACTACTCGGGCCCGAACGCGGACGGCGGCAACGCCGGGCGCTGACCCGAACACCCGACACAACGCACGGGCGCCGCCGTCGAGTTCCCCGCATATCGGGGGAACTCGACGGCGGCGCCCGTTCGTTGAGGAGCGGCGCGCACGATACGGCAAGGACACGTGAGGAAGCTGAGAATCAGCGGACCCTGACGTTCCCCCACGGTGTGAGGTATGGCACGATGCTGGCCACCCCCACCGGCACAGCCCTCACAGGAGACACTCCTAGTGCAGCACCCCGCCGTCCCGGAACTGGCGCACACCACCACCCGCCCCATCCACTGGCTCGCGACCGCCGCGGCCGTATCGGCCGTCGTCGCGGCCTCCTCGTTCTTGCAGCCCGGCGCGGCCACCGCGGCCCAGCCGGGAACACAGCCCGTCGGCACCAGAGCCGCCGCCGCACCGCCCGACGCGGCTGCCGTCCACTTCCCGCTCGATTGCGGTCCGGCCAAGATCCTCGTGGTGAAGAAGGCCACCGGGGACCTCGACGGTGACGGCAGGCCGGAAACCGTCGCCGTGGTCCGCTGCGACGCCGGCTCCGGCACCCCGCCGAACGGTGTCTACGTCCTCACCCAGCCCCACGAGGCCCACGCCGCGCCGCGCATCGTCGCCACCCTCGTCGACCCGAAGGACCGGCTCACCGCCGACGACGTGGCGGTACGCGACCAGGCCGTCACCGCAACGCTCCTCGGCTACTCCAGCTCCGCCGTCCCCAGTTGCTGCCCCGACACCCAGGACAAGGCCAAGTGGCAGTGGAAGGGCGACGCGTTCGTGCGCTCCACTCCCGCGGAGGCACGCAGCGTCTGAGGCGCGGCACACGAAAAGGGGCCCTGCCCGCCGGGAACGGCGGCACGGGCCCCTTTCGTCGGCCTCCCCCACGTCGAGTGACGCGCGGGAACCCCGCGGTCACTCCGCGTCAGGGCCGTAGACCTCCACCCTGTCCGAAACGCGACGTACATGAATGCAGTCGCCCGGGCACTCCTTCGCGGAGTCCACGACGTCGTTCAGCAGCGGCAGCGGCACCGGGGTGGTGGCCCCCTGCGCCTGCAACAGCTCGTCCTCCGCGCCCTTCACATAGGCCAGTCCGTCGATGTCCAGCTCGAAGACCTCCGGCGCGTACTGCACGCAGATCCCGTCGCCGGTGCAGAGGTCCTGGTCGATCCACACCTCAAGGGCGACACCGCTGTCGGTGCCGGATCCGGCCTCCTGCTGCACGCTCATATCTCCTGCCGCTTCCTGCCTCGAACCGTCCCGCGTACCAGCAAGTCGGGCCAGCTCCGACGGGTGTTGAACACTTCGACCCTACAACCGGCCGCTTTCCGATGTTGTTGGGTGGGTATTCCCCTGGCGTGAGGGAGAGCGCAAGGGTGAAGATCGGACACACCCCCTTCGTCTTTGTGATCTAGGGGTTTCAATCGACACCCACCCAGGTAGGGTCTGGAAGCGTCCAGCTCCCCTTGGAGGAGGTGAGGACCGTGGCAGCCCACGACGACGACATGAACCGCGGCATCCGCCCGGGAAGAGGGTCCGACGACCCCGCCGGTCAGATTGCCTATCTTGAGCAGGAGATCGCCGTCCTGCGACGCAAGCTCGCCGACTCTCCGCGCCATACGAGGATTCTCGAAGAGCGGATCGTCGAGCTGCAGACCAACCTGGCCGGCGTGTCCGCACAGAACGAGCGGCTCGCCAACACGCTCAGGGAGGCCCGCGACCAGATCGTGGCCCTCAAGGAGGAAGTCGACCGGCTCGCGCAGCCGCCGGCCGGCTTCGGAGTCTTCCTCATGGCGAACGAGGACGGTACCGCCGACATCTTCACCGGCGGCCGCAAGCTCCGGGTGAACGTCAGCCCCAGCGTGGAGCTCGATGAGCTCAGGCGCGGCCAGGAACTGATGCTCAACGAAGCGCTCAACGTGGTCGAGGCCATGGAGTACGAGAGCGTCGGCGACATCGTCACCCTCAAGGAGATCCTCGAGGACGGCGAGCGCGCCCTGGTGGTGGGCCACACCGATGAAGAACGGGTGGTCCGGCTCGCCGAACCGCTCCTCGACATCACCATCCGGCCCGGCGACGCCCTCCTGCTCGAACCCCGATCCGGCTATGTCTACGAAGTCGTACCCAAGAGCGAGGTCGAAGAGCTCGTCCTGGAAGAGGTCCCGGACATCGGCTACGAGCAGATCGGCGGTCTGGGCAACCAGATCGAGCTGATCCGCGACGCGGTCGAGCTCCCCTACCTCTACCCGGACCTGTTCAAGGAGCACGAGTTGCGGCCGCCCAAGGGCGTCCTGCTCTACGGACCTCCCGGCTGCGGCAAGACCCTGATCGCCAAGGCGGTGGCCAACTCCCTTGCCAAGAAGGTCGCGGAAGTGACCGGACAGGCCACGGGCAAGAGCTTCTTCCTCAACATCAAGGGTCCGGAGCTGCTCAACAAGTACGTCGGCGAGACCGAGCGGCAGATCCGCCTCGTCTTCCAGCGTGCGCGTGAGAAGGCCAGCGAGGGCACGCCCGTCATCGTCTTCTTCGACGAGATGGAGTCCCTCTTCCGCACCCGCGGATCCGGCGTCAGCTCGGACGTGGAGAACACCATCGTCCCCCAGCTGCTCGCCGAGATCGACGGTGTGGAGGGCCTGGAGAACGTGGTCGTGATCGGTGCCTCCAACCGTGAGGACATGATCGACCCCGCGATCCTGCGGCCCGGACGACTCGACGTGAAGATCAAGATCGAGCGCCCGGACGCCGAGGCGGCCAAGGACATCTTCGCCAAGTACCTGACCGCCCGTCTCCCGCTGCACTCCGACGACCTCGGGGAGCACGGCGGCGACCGCGCCAGTACGGTCCACGGGATGATCCAGACCGCCGTGGAGCAGATGTACGCGGAAAGCGAGGAGAACCGCTTCCTCGAGGTCACGTACGCCAACGGTGACAAGGAAGTCCTGTACTTCAAGGACTTCAACTCGGGCGCCATGATCGAGAACATCGTCGGACGCGCCAAGAAGGCAGCCATCAAGGCCTTCCTCGAGCACAACCAGAAGGGCCTCAGGGTCTCCCACCTCCTCCAGGCTTGTGTGGACGAGTTCAAGGAGAACGAGGACCTGCCGAACACCACCAACCCGGACGACTGGGCTCGCATCTCCGGTAAGAAGGGCGAACGGATCGTTTACATCCGTACGCTCGTCACCGGAAAGCAGGGCGCGGACACCGGCCGCTCCATCGACACGGTGGCGAACACCGGGCAGTACCTGTAAAAGGCAGGGCGGCTGCGGGTGCCTCTACCGGGTACCCGCAGCCGACTGTTTTCCAGGCAACAATTCCGGCCGACTTTCCGGTTTCCCGGCAACGGCCGGCTCGCAGGCTCAGCAACAGCAATGACGGTAATGATCTCCCCACCAGCGCATAGGCGTTCTAGGCTCTTCGTACCGCCGAGTCGCGCAGCGCGGGGACGGGCACCGCACGCGCACCGGAGAACCAGCGGTACTTGAGCGCCGCCCTCGAACGGGGGCGCCGCCGGGCAAGGAGGGCCGCATGACCGTACGGCGAGTAATGGGCATCGAGACGGAGTACGGGATCTCCGTCCCCGGCCACCCCAACGCCAATGCCATGCTCACCTCGTCCCAGATCGTCAACGCCTACGCGGCGGCGATGCACCGGGCGCGCCGCGCCCGCTGGGACTTCGAGGAGGAGAATCCGCTGCGGGACGCGCGAGGCTTCGACCTCGCCCGGGAGGTCGCCGACTCCAGCCAGCTCACCGACGAGGACATCGGCCTGGCCAACGTCATCCTCACCAACGGTGCCCGCCTGTACGTCGACCACGCACACCCTGAATACAGCGCCCCCGAGGTCACCAACCCCCGGGACGCCGTCCTGTGGGACAAGGCCGGCGAGCGCATCATGGCCGAGGCCGCCGAGCGCGCCGCCCAGCTCCCCGGAGCCCAGCCGATCCACCTGTACAAGAACAACACCGACAACAAGGGTGCTTCCTACGGCACGCACGAGAACTACCTGATGAAGCGGGAGACCCCCTTCTCGGACATCGTGCGCCACCTGACGCCCTTCTTCGTCTCCCGCCAGGTGGTCACCGGCGCCGGCCGCGTCGGCATCGGCCAGGACGGCCATGAGCACGGCTTCCAGCTCAGCCAGCGCGCGGACTACTTCGAGGTCGAGGTCGGCCTGGAGACGACCCTCAAGCGCCCCATCATCAACACCAGGGACGAGCCGCACGCGGACGCGGAGAAGTACCGCCGCCTGCACGTGATCATCGGCGACGCGAACCTCTCCGAGATCTCGACCTATCTCAAGCTCGGCACGACGGCCCTGGTCCTCTCCATGATCGAGGACGGTTTCATCGCCGTCGACCTGGCCGTCGACCAGCCCGTGCGCACCCTCCACCAGGTCTCCCACGATCCCGGCCTGCAACACCTGGTCACGCTCCGCAGCGGCCGCACGCTCACCGCGGTGCAGCTCCAGATGGAGTACTTCGAGCTCGCGAGGAAGTACGTCGAGGAGCGTTACGGGGCGGACGCCGACGAACAGACCAAGGACGTCCTGACCCGCTGGGAGGACGTGCTCGGCCGACTGGAGAGCGATCCGATGAGCCTGGCCGGAGAGCTCGACTGGGTCGCGAAGCGGCAGCTCATGGAGGGCTACCGCCGCCGCGACAACCTCGACTGGGACGCCGCGCGGCTCCACCTCGTCGACCTCCAGTACGCCGATGTGAGGGCCGAGAAGGGCCTGTACAACCGTCTCGTGGCCCGCGGCAGGATGAAGCGCCTCCTGGACGAGTCGGAGGTCGAGAGGGCCCGTACGAAGCCTCCGGAGGACACCAGGGCGTACTTCCGGGGACGCTGCCTGGAGCAGTACGCGGACGACGTCGCCGCGGCCTCCTGGGACTCGGTGATCTTCGATCTGCCCGGCCGTGACTCTCTGCAGCGGGTCCCAACCCTCGAACCCCTTCGCGGAACGCGTAATCACGTGAAGGAGCTGCTCGACCGGTGCCGCACGGCCGAAGATCTGGTCCGGGTGCTGTCCGGAGGCTGAAAAGCCGGCGGCAGGGGAATCACAGAGGTGGGCCTCGCACGTTGGACGAAGTGCGGGGCCGATGTCGGACCCGGCTTGTAGGGTCTGATCAAGAACGTCGAACCGAGCGGGGTGAGGTAGATGGCGACCAAGGACACCGGCGGCGGACAGCAGAAGGCGACGCGTTCCACCGAGGAGGTCGAGGAGCAGGCGCAGGACGCGCAGGCTTCCGAGGACCTCAAGGAACGCCAGGAGAAGCTGAGCGACGACGTCGACTCCGTGCTGGACGAGATCGACGACGTCCTCGAGGAGAACGCCGAGGACTTCGTGCGGAGCTTCGTTCAAAAGGGCGGCGAGTAGCTCGTTCCACCTTTGAACTGAAGGTGGCGTGGCCGGGGTGCCGGGGGCGGGCGGGTCGTCGACCGAAGCCGTCCCAAGCACCCGGCCACGGATGTGGATCACTGCCGTTCCGCGGGTAGGGTCCCTGACGTACTGTGCTTCAACTGCAATTCGGCCATCGGCAAGTTGGGACACTCGTCCCGACGTCATCCGTCGCGCCGCCGCCTACGTGGAAGGAATCGCGTGGAAGCCAACACTCGTAGCACCGGGCGTCTACCAGCAGCCTTCCTGACGCCTGGATCCTCGTCCTTCGTGGACTTCCTGTCCGTGCATCAGCCGGAAATCCTGCCCGGGAACCGCGCGTTGCCGGTGAAGGGCGCGATCGAGGCGCCGCACGGCACGACGATCGTGTCCGTCACTTTCCCCGGCGGTGTGGTCCTCGCCGGTGACCGCCGGGCCACGATGGGCAACATGATCGCTCAGCGCGACATCGAGAAGGTCTTTCCGGCGGACGAGTACTCGGCGGTGGGCATCGCCGGTACGGCCGGTCTGGCCGTGGAGATGGTGAAGCTCTTCCAGCTGGAGCTGGAGCACTTCGAGAAGGTGGAAGGCGCCCAGCTGTCGCTGGAGGGCAAGGCGAACCGGCTCTCGACCATGATCCGGTCGAACCTCGGCATGGCCATGCAGGGTCTGGCCGTGGTGCCGCTGTTCGCGGGGTACGACGTGGACCGCGGCAAGGGCCGCATCTTCTCGTACGACGTCACGGGCGGACGGAGCGAGGAGCAGGGGTACGCGGCGACCGGCTCCGGGTCGATCTTCGCGCGTGGGGCGATGAAGAAGCTCTACCGCGACGATCTGACGGAGGCGGAGGCCACGACGCTCGTCGTGCAGGCCCTGTACGACGCGGCGGACGACGACTCGGCGACCGGTGGTCCCGACGTGGCACGCCGGATCTACCCGATCGTCACCGTGATCACGGACGACGGGTTCCGCAGGCTCACCGACGAGGAGGGTGCGCAGATCGCCCGTTCCATCCTCGACCGCCGGCTCGAGCAGCCCGACGGCCCGCGGGCCGCGCTTCTCTGACCGGTACGCATCCGTCATGCCCGAAGCGCCATTCGCCCGAGACTTGAGTCACTGAGTCACTGACAGAAAGGGACGGACAGCCGGTGTCGACGCCGTTCTATGTCTCACCCCAGCAGGCCATGGCCGACCGGGCGGAGTACGCCCGCAAGGGCATCGCCCGCGGTCGCAGCCTGGTTGTGCTGCAGTTTGCCGATGGCATCGTGTTCGTCGGCGAGAACCCGTCCCGCGCGCTGCACAAGTTCAGCGAGATCTACGACCGGATCGGCTTCGCCGCCGCCGGCAAGTACAACGAGTACGAGAACCTGCGGATCGGCGGAGTGCGCTACGCCGACCTGCGCGGTTACACCTACGACCGCGACGATGTGACGGCGCGTGGCCTGGCGAACGTGTACGCGCAGACGCTGGGCACGATCTTCTCGAGCAGCGCCGAGAAGCCGTACGAGGTCGAGCTGGTGGTCGCCGAGGTCGGGTCCGAGCCCGAGGGTGACCAGATCTACCGCCTTCCGCATGACGGCTCGATCGTCGACGAGCACGGCTCGGTCGCGGTCGGGGGGAACGCGGAGCAGATCAGCACCTATCTGGATCAGCGTCACCGGGACGGGATGACTCTCGCCGAGGCGCTGAAGCTGGCGGTGCAGGCGCTGTCGCGGGACACCAGCGGCAGTGAGCGGGAGATCCCCGCGGAGCGGCTCGAGGTGGCGGTCCTCGACCGCACGCGCCCGCAGCAGCGGAAGTTCAAGCGCATCGTGGGGCCGCAGCTGTCGCGGCTGCTCGAGGCCGGTGCGGCGACGTCCGCCGAGCCGGTGGAGAGCAGTGACGCGGAGTCCGACGACGAGGAGTGAGCAGGGTTTCCTGCCGAGGTGTCCGGCGCCCCGACCGTGCGAGCGGTCGGGGCGCCGTTCGTCGTGTCAGCCCGCGGGCGCGGCCGTGGAGCCGCGGACGACCAACTCGACGGGGAGCGCGGTGGTTTCCGGGGCACGGCCGTCGAGGACGGCGAGGAGCGCGGCCATGCCCCGCTCGCCGAAGAGCTCCGCGGGCAGCCGCACGGTGGTGAGTTCGGGCTCGACGGCGGTGGCGAGCGAGAGGTCGTCGAAGCCGGTGACGGAGAGGTCGCCGGGGATGCGCAGGCCCAGTCTGCGGGCGGCCTTGTAGGCGCCGGTGGCGAGTTTGTCGTCGTCGCAGACGATCGCCGTGGGGCGGGGCCCCGGCGCGGTGAGCGCGGCCTGCGCGGCGGTGCGGGCGGCCTCGACCGTCAGGGGTGAGCGCACCGTGCTCACGTGGGTTCCGGGGACGCGGGCCGTGCGGTCGGCGAGTTCTTGGGCGCGTACGTCGAAGGTCCAGGAGGGCACGGCCGAGGCGAGGTGCAGGAACCGGCGGTGGCCGAGGGCGAGCAGATGGTCCGTCACCTGGCGCATCCCGTCGGCGATGTCGAGGTTGACGGTGGCCGCGCCGCCGGTGCCCGCCGTGTCGTCGGGGTCGCTGTCGAGCATGACGAGGGGGAGTCCGCCGCCGCGGATGGCGGTGACGGCGTCGGAGGCCATGGAGGAGGCGAGGACGCCGTCGAGGGCCGCGCGTGCGGAGTCGAAGGGGTCGCGCGCGGGGCCGATGCCTTCGGGGGAGGGGTAGAGCACGACGCCGAAGCCGTGCTCCGCGGCGACGCGGGCGGCGCCGGTGTAGACACCGGCGAAGAACTCGTTGGTGAGGGCGGGGACGACGAGGAGGGCCGTGCGGGTGCGGCCGAGGCGCAGGTTGCGGGCGGCGAGGTTGGGGCGGTAGCCGAGGTCGCGGGCGGCGGCGCGGACGCGTTCGGCGGTGGCTTCGGCGACGCGGCCGCGCCATTTGTCACCGAGTACGAGGGAGACGGCGGCCTGGGAGACTCCGGCGGCGCGGGCGACGTCGCGGCTGGTGGGACGCGCGGGGGCCGTCTCGTCTGACCCGGTCGTCACTCATGCCTCCGTGGGGTGTGCAGCGGGGCCTTTCGGGTGGACCCGTGGTCTGCGGACATGGTACGTATGACCCTCGAAGTTATACGTAAAACCTAGGGCGCCTCGGGGCGGCGAGAGGGCGGACGATGGCCGCGGGATATGCGGAGATCCTCAAGGCGCGGCACGCGGCGCGGCTGCTGGCGGGCACCCTGGTGGGGCGGCTGCCGAACGCGACGGCCGCCATCGCGATCGTGCTGTTCGTGCGCGCCGAGGGCGGCACGTACAGCCTGGCCGGGGCCCTCGCGGCGGTGTACGGCGTCTCCAACGCGGTGGGACAGCCGTTGCTCGGCCGGCTCGTGGACCTGCGGGGACAGCCCCGGGTGCAGCTCCCGGCGGCGCTGGCGTCGGCCCTGGCCATGACCGTCTTCGCCTTCGCCGGGACCGGGGCACCGGCGCTCGCGTACATCGCGGTGGGCGCGGCCGGCCTGTTCACACCGCCCCTCGAGGGCGGGCTGCGCGCGCTGTGGCCGAACGTGCTGCCGCGCGAGGACCAGGTGCACACCGCGTACGCCATGGACGCGGTGGCGCAGGAAGTCATGTTCACCGTCGGCCCGCTGCTCGTCACCGTGTGCGTCTCGCTGTGGTCGGCGCAGGCCGCGCTCATCGTTCTGAACGTCGTCGGCGTCCTCGGCGCGCTGTCGGTGGTCGTGTCGCAGCCCTCGCGCGCGTGGCGCTCGGCGCCGCGTGAGGCGCACTGGCTGGGCGCCCTGCGCTCGCCCGGACTCCTCGCGCTCCTCGGGGCGTTCCTGTTCATCGGGACGGCGCTGGGCTCGATCACGGTGGCGGGCGTCTCGTACGCGGACGGACACGGCGGCGACGTGACGTACGGCTGGCTGATGGCGGCGCTCGGGCTCGGCGCGCTGGCGGGCGGCTCGGTCTACGGGGCGCGGCAGTGGGCCGGGGTGCCCGAGCGGCGGCTGCGGTGGCTGGTGGCCCTGCTGGCCCTCTTCTACGTGCCGTTGGTGCTGATGCCGGGCGTCGTGGCCATGACGGCCCTGACGGCGCTCGCCGGGGTGTTCCTCGCCCCGTCGATCGCGTGCGCGTTCATCATCGTCGACCGGCACGCGCCGCGGGGCACGGTGACGGAGGCGTTCTCGTGGCTCGTGACGACGTTCACGGTGGGTACGTCGATCGGAACCGCCGCGGCCGGACCGGTCGTCGAGTGGGGCGGCACGGTGTGGGGCTTCGCCGTTCCCGGAGCCGCGGGCGTGGCCGCGCTGCTCGTGCTTCTCGCCACCGGACGGGTCCTCGCAGCTCCCCGTGGCGCCGGGCGTGTCGCGGGCTCATCGGAAAATGATCGAAACGGTGCTGTCGAACCCGGTTTCAGTACAGGGCATCAGGCGTAATGTTCACTCATGGACCGCCGCATTTTCGGGCTGGAGAACGAGTACGGCGTCACATGTACGTTTAGGGGACAGCGCCGCCTGTCTCCTGACGAGGTGGCGCGGTACCTCTTCCGCCGTGTCGTGTCATGGGGCCGCAGCAGCAATGTCTTTCTGCGGAACGGCGCCCGCCTCTATCTCGATGTCGGGTCACATCCGGAATACGCAACTCCCGAATGTGACAACGTGACCGAGTTGGTCACGCACGACAAAGCGGGCGAGCGCATTCTGGAAGGCCTGCTCGTCGACGCCGAACGCCGCCTGCACGAGGAGGGAATCGCGGGCGACGTCTATCTCTTCAAGAACAACACCGACTCGGCGGGAAACTCCTACGGCTGCCACGAGAACTATCTGGTGGCCCGTCACGGGGAGTTCTCGCGACTCGCGGACATCCTCATTCCGTTCCTGGTCACACGGCAACTGCTGTGTGGCGCGGGCAAGGTGCTGCAGACTCCGCGCGGCGCCGTGTACTGCGTGAGCCAGCGTGCCGAGCACATCTGGGAGGGCGTGTCCTCCGCGACCACGCGTTCCCGCCCCATCATCAACACCCGCGACGAACCGCACGCGGACGCCGAGCGCTACCGGCGCCTGCACGTCATCGTCGGCGACTCGAACATGTCCGAGACGACGATGCTCCTCAAGGTGGGCGCCACCGACCTCGTGCTCCGCATGATCGAGGCCGGCACGGTCATGCGTGACCTCACACTGGAGAACCCGATCCGGGCCATCCGCGAGGTCAGCCACGACATCACCGGCCGGCGCAAGGTGCGTCTGGCCAGCGGCCGCGAGGCATCCGCCCTCGAGGTGCAGCGCGAGTACTACGAGAAGGCCGTGGACTTCTGCGAGCGCCGCGGGATCCGCACCGGCACCGTCGAGCAGGTCCTCGAACTGTGGGGCCGTGTTCTCGACTCGATCGAGGCCGAGGACCTCGACCGGATCGGCACCGAGATCGACTGGGTGATGAAGTACAAGCTCATCGAGCGGTACCGGGCCAAGCACAACATGACCATGTCGCATCCGCGGGTCGCGCAGATAGACCTCGCGTATCACGACATCCACCGCCGCAGGGGCCTCTACTACCTCCTGGAGAGGAAGGGACAGGCGGCCCGCATCTGCAACGACCTCAAGATCTTCGAGGGCAAGTCGGTGCCGCCGCAGACCACGCGCGCGCGGCTGCGGGGCGACTTCATCCGCAGGGCCCAGGAACAGCGCCGTGACTTCACGGTCGACTGGGTGCACCTGAAGCTGAACGACCAGGCGCAGCGGACGGTGCTGTGCAAGGACCCCTTCCGGTCGGTGGACGACCGGGTGGAGAAGCTGATCGCCGGAATGTAGGACGACCACCTCACCGTCGGCCCGGGGCCCCGTACGTGATCTACGTACGGGGCCCTTTGGTGCGTGTGCGGTACCCCGGGTATGTGACGTGAGGGCCTACAGTGGCGGGACCGTACTCACGTAACCCGCAACCTGAGGATCACTGTGCGACGCCGACTTGCTGCTCTGCTCATCGTCCCGGCTCTGGCGCTGACCGCGACGGCGTGCGGGGGTGATGACAACAAGAAGAGCGACACGGACAAGGCGGACTCGGCGTCCTCCTCGCCCCAGGCCGAGGCGGCCGCGCCCAAGCCCGTCGACGCGGCTTCGCCCATGCCGGAGATCAGTGGCGCCGTCGGCAAGCAGGCGAAGATCACCGTGCCGAAGGCCGAGCCGAGCGGCAAGTTCGTCGTGCACACGCTGTCGCAGGGTGACGGCGCCGTGGTCAAGAAGGACGACCTGGTGTCGATGAACTTCACCGGCAAGGTCTGGAAGAGCGGCAAGGACCTCGGCAGCTCCTACCAGCAGGGCGGCAGCCCGCAGATGATCACCGCGGGTTCGAAGTCGGTCATCCCGGCGTTCGCGGACGCCCTGGTGGGCCAGAAGGAGGGCAGCCGCGTCCTCGTCGTGGCGCCGCCGGCCGCCGGTTTCGGCAGCCAGGGCAACCAGCAGGCGGGCGTCACCGGCACCGACACGCTGGTCTTCGCGATCGACGTCGGCAAGGTCACCCCGAAGATGGCGACGGGCACGCAGGCGTCCATCCCGTCGAACCTGCCGCAGATCAAGGCCGACAAGCCGGAGCCCGCGACGATCTCCGTGCCGAAGAACGACCCGCCGAAGAAGCTGGTCGACCAGGTCCTGATCCAGGGCAAGGGGGCCGAGATCAAGAGCGGCAAGACGGTCACCATGCAGTACAGCGGTGCCGCCTGGAAGATCAACGAGGGCAAGCCGAAGGCCACGCTCTTCGACTCCTCGTGGAACGCGGGCCAGCCGTTCACCACGGTCATCGGCCAGGGCCAGGTCATCCCGGGCTGGGACAAGGGTCTCGTCGGCAAGCACGTGGGCGACCGCGTCCTGCTGGTGATCCCGGCCGACCAGGCGTACGGGAAGCAGGCCAAGGGCGACACGCTCCCGGCCAACTCGACGCTCGTGTTCGTCGTCGACATCCTGGCCACGTCCTGACCCTGCGGGATGCAAGACTGTCCGGGTTGCCCAACCGTTTAGCAGCAGGAGCAAGAGACGTGAGCATCGAGAAGCCCGAGATCGACTTCCCCGAGGGCCAGCCGCCGGCTGACCTGGAGATCAAGGAGATCTGGGAGGGTGACGGCGCCGTCGCCAAGCCCGGCGACTACGTCAAGGTCCACTACGTGGGCGTGGCCTTCTCCACCGGCGAGGAGTTCGACGCCTCCTGGAACCGCGGTAACCCGCTGGAGTTCCAGCTCGGCGCCGGCCAGGTCATCACCGGCTGGGACAAGGGCATCCAGGGCATGAAGGTCGGCGGCCGCCGCCGGCTGACCATCCCCGCCCACCTCGCCTACGGCGAGCGTGGCGCCGGCGGCGGCGTGATCGCCCCCGGCGAGACGCTGATCTTCGTCTGCGACCTGGTCGGCGTCTGATCGTCAGCGACGCGGTCGCCGTCTGATCAGGTTGTGACCGCAAGCGGTCAACTCTGGGCCCATGCCTTCCGGCATGGGCCCAGCCCGTCTCCCTCCGCCGTCCTCGGCCGCGTCCCTTTGGGATGCACCCCTTGTCCTCGGCTTTTGCCACGACACTCCGGAGCGGTACGGTCGACGTTCGGATGGGGGAGAGCCAGGGGGCTCTCGAAGAGAGGACGTAGGGCGTCGATGGCCATTGCGAAGGCCGAGCGGCTGATGAATCTGGCGCTGTGTCTGCTCGGGACGGGACGCCCACTCAGCAAGCGTGAGCTGCGCGGTTCCATCGAGGCCTACCTGGAAGCCAACTCCGACGACAGCTTCAACCGGATGTTCGAGCGTGACAAGGACGACCTGCGGGAGCTCGGCCTGGTCATCGCGACCGTGGAGAGCCTCGACGGGGAGATCGGCTATCTCGCCCGCCGCGACAGCAACCGGCTGCCGCCCGTCACCCTCGACGCCGAGGAGGCCGCCGCGCTGGGCCTCGCCGCGAAGGTCTGGCAGCAGGCCCGCCTCGCCGGCGCCGCCAGCGGAGCCCTGCAGAAGCTGAGGGCCGCAGGACTCCCCGAGGACGTCGACCCGTACGAGGCGCACTCGGCCCTCGAACCCCGTATCCCCGCACACGAGGCATCCTTCGAACCCCTGATGCTGGCCTGCCGCGACCGGCGGCCCGTCGTCTTCGACTACCGCAAGGCCACGGCCGCGCGGCCCGAGCAGCGGCATGTCGAGCCGTGGGCGCTGGAGTGCTGGCGCGGCCACTGGTACCTCGCCGGCTGGGACCGCGACCGCGGAGCCGAGCGCGTCTTCCGGCTCTCCCGCATCACCGGCAAGGTCCGCTCCCGGGCAGGCCGCTTCACCGCGGACGTGCCCGACGTCGTGACCGTCCGCGAGACCGTCGCGAGCTGGGCCGGCGAGACCGCCGACCGCACGGCCCTCATCAGGCTGCGCACCGGCTCCGGCTATCCGCTGCGCGCCAAGGCCTCCGCCGTGCGCGACCTCGGCGACGGCTGGGACGAGCTGGAGATTCCGTACGGGCACGGGCTCGACGCCTGGCTGGTCGAGTTCGGGCCCGACGTGGTCGTGCTCGAACCCGCCGAGCTGCGGGCCGAGGTCGTCGACCGGCTGCGTGCCGTGGCCAAGGGCTGAGGGGAACGAGGACCAATGGCCACGAACGCCATCGACCAGACCCGGCGGATGCTGTCCCTCGTGACATATCTGCGGGAGCGCCCTGGAGCGCGCGTCGAGGATGTCGCCCGCGCCTTCGGGATCACTGAGGACGAGCTGATCTCGGACCTCGACATCCTGCCGCTGTGCGGGACGAGCTTCCGCGGGGGTGACCTCCTCGACATCGACACGGACGGCGACCGCATCTGGTGGCACAACCCGGACGACGTCGCCGCGCCGCTGCGGCTCGCCGCCGACGAGGCGACGGCGCTGCTCGTCGCCGCCCGCGCCGTGTCCACGCTGCCCGGCCTCAGGGAGAGCGACCGGCTCGCGCTCCTGCGGGCCACCGCGAAGCTGGAGGCCGCGGCCGGCGAGGCGGCCGGCGCGAGCGCCCGGCTCTCGGTGACCTTCGAGTCCGAGGGCGGCGTCTTCGCCGACGTCGACCGGGCGATCTCGGAGCGGCGCCGGCTGTGGATCCGCTACTACTCCCCGGCCCGTGACGAGCTCACCGAGCGGGAGATCGACCCCATCCGTCTGGTGAGCGTCGGCCACACCTACGTGGAGGCCTGGTGCCGGCGCTCCGAGGCGCGGCGCACCTTCCGCCTCGACCGGGTCGCCGAGATCCGGATCCTGGACGAGCCGTCAGCGCCGCCGGAGATCGAACTGCGGGACCTGTCCGAGGGGCTCGTGCAGCCCGCGGCCGAGGATCCCGAGGTCGTGGTCGAGGTCGGTCCCGGCGGACGCTGGGTCGCGGAGTACTACCCGCACGACAGCGCCGAGGAGTTGGCGGACGGCGGCCTGCGGATCACGCTGCGCACGCCGGAGCCGTCGTCGCTGAGGCGGCTCGCGCTCCGGCTCGGCCGCGACGGGCGTATCGTCTCGCCGCTCGGGCTCGCCGAGAGTGCGCGGCAGGCTGCCGGAGAGGCGCTGGCCGCGTACGACGGTCAGGGGTAGGGGCGTTGGCCGCGGGCGGGTCTGTGACGGCCCTCACGCGCGCGGCCGAGGTGAGAAGGGTGGGCGTGCCGTTGACCGCGGTGCGGCCCGGGGGTGCCAGAAGTTCGGGAATTTCTGAAAAGTCTGGGATGGTCGAAATGGGTGGATTGTCCGCGGTGGTGGGTCCGGTGCTCTTCAAGGCCGCCTGCCCCGACTGCCGTGAGCGTTTCGAACTCTCCGCGGGCGCCCTGCGCCTGGCGATCGGCGCCACCCGCCGCACCACGTTCTACTCGTTCACCTGCCCCGAGTGCGGCGCCGCCGTACGCAAGCCGGCCGGGGAGCGCATCATCGAACTCCTCACCGGCGGAGGGGTGAGCACGCTCCGCCTCCATCAGACCGTCTAGGCTCGGCCCATGTTCTGGGCGATGCTGGCGATTGCTGTGGGGTTCGTGGGACTCGCCGTGCTCGGCGTGCTCGCGGTCAAGGTCTTTGTCGAGGCGCAGCGCCTCGGGCGCCAAGTCGCCGACACCACACAGCAGATCAACCGCGCGGCGGAGGACCTGGAGCGGGCGGCGACCGCCACGGCCCGCACGGGCCGCGAGCTTCTCTGATCGCAGGACCCGTCGAATGTGACGGGGGAGACATGCTGGTAAGCGCTTTACCTCTGTGCCCTGTCCGGTTGCCGGGACGGGCGGGTACGCTGCGAGGCGCGGCCCGTCGAGCGAGGCGCGGACCGCAACTGGGAGTACGCAGAGGGATTGCCCCCTGTTCACCCCCGCGGGATACGATCGCTGCCAGCACGGTGGTCGGACATCAGTCCGACCTGTACCGGCAGCCCCGCCCCTGCCGCCTCGGTGAGAAGGTAAACGCTTATGTTCGGAAAGATCGGCGCCCCTGAGATCATTCTGATCCTCGTCGTCATCGTCCTGCTGTTCGGCGCGAAGAAGCTTCCCGACATGGCGCGCTCGCTGGGCAAGTCGGCCCGCATCCTCAAGAGCGAGGCCAAGGCCATGAAGTCCGACGGCCAGCAGACCGCGCCGGCCGACCCGCCGCAGCACGACGGGCAGACCCCGGCGCAGCGCACGATCAAGGCCGCCCCCGGTGACGTGACAGGCGGCCGCCCGGTCACCGAGCCGACCGACCAGACTTCGCAGCGCTGATCCCGGGCCGCCCCGCGAAGGCGGCCTGTCGCACGAGATGAGGACGTGGGTTGCTCAAGTCTGCCCGCAAGACGGAGAAGGATCCCGAGGGGCGGATGCCGCTCGCGGAACACCTGCGTGAGCTACGCAACCGGCTCGCGAAGGCTTTGCTGGCCATCGTCGTCGTCACGATCGTCGCCGCCTTCTTCTACAAGGACATCATCGAGTTCTTCACCAATCCGGTGCTCGACTCGGTGGGCTGCAAGTCGAGCTTCGCCGAGCTCGCCGAGCAGGCGAACAAGGGACAGCACGACGAGACGTGCGCGCGGATCGTGCTCAACGGTCTGCTGACGCCGTTCACGCTCGCGCTGAAGATCTCGCTGATGGCGGGTGTCGTCCTCGCGTCGCCGGTCTGGCTCTACCAGCTGTGGGGCTTCGTCGCACCCGGCCTGCACAAGCACGAGAAGAAGTACGCGACCGCTTTCGTCGCCACCGGCTTCCCGCTGTTCCTGTGCGGTGCCTTCTTCGCGTACAAGACCCTCCCCACGATGGCGAGGGTGCTGCTCGACTTCTCGCCGGGCGGTGTCGACAACCAGCTGCCGCTGGACGATCTCCTGGACCTGATCACACGCATGGTGGTCGTGTTCGGGCTCTCCTTCGAGCTGCCGCTGCTTCTCGTGATGCTCAACCTCACCGGGGTGCTCACGGGCAAGCGGATGATCGGGTGGTGGCGCGCCATGATCATGGGCATCACGGTCTTCGCGGCCGTGGCGACGCCCAGCACCGACCCGCTGAGCATGCTGGCGCTCGCCGGACCCATCTGGATCCTGTACTTCGCGGCCGCCGGTTTCTCCCTGCTCAACGACCGCCGCAAGGCCAGGGACCACGAGGACCTGGACGACGACGAGGCCTCGAACCTGGACCTCACGCCCGAGCCTGTCTCGGCGGGCAACACGCTGCCCGAGCAGGCGAGCTCGGACCATGACCGGGTCAACGGTTATGACGACGTGACCTGACAGGGCGGCACGATCTTGTATGGTCCGCCCGTGACCAGCGAGATCACCCTCTTCGTCAATCCCACCGCCGGGCGCGGCCGGGGCGCCCAGGCGGCGCAGCCGGCCGCTTCCGCGTTGCGGGCGGCCGGTTTCTCCGTGCGTACGGTCGTGGGGGAGGACGCCGACGACGCGCTCACGCGCGCGCGTGCCGCGGTCCACGCCGGCACCGGAGCGCTCATAGCCGTCGGCGGTGACGGCATGGCCAACCTCGCGCTGCAGGCCGTCGCGGGCACCCGCACCCCACTCGGCGTGATCGCCGTCGGGACAGGGAACGACTTCGCCCGCTCCCTCGGACTGCCCGTGCGGGACCCGGCGGCGGCGGGCGCCCTCGTCGCCGACGCGCTCAAGGCCTCGCGGATCCGCGAGCTCGACCTGGGGAGGGCCGACGGACACTGGTTCGGTACCGTCCTGGCCTCGGGTTTCGACTCCCGGGTCAACGACCGGGGCAACCGGATGCGCTGGCCCGGCGGCCGCTTCAAGTACGACCTCGCGATCGTCGCCGAGCTCGCCACCTTCAAGCCCGTTCCGTACCGGATCACCCTGGACGACGGCCCCGTGCTGGAGGTCGAGGCCACGCTCGTCGCCGTGGGGAACGGGACGTCGTACGGCGGTGGCATGAAGATCTGTGCGGGCGCCGACATGACGGACGGACTTTTCGACATCACGGTCGTCGGGGACTGCTCGCGGGCGACGCTGCTCAAGGTCTTCCCGCGTGTCTACAAGGGGACCCACCTCGACCACCCCGTGGTCACCGTCCACCGCGCCAAGAAGGTCGAACTGGCCGCGGAGGGGATCACCGGGTACGCCGACGGGGAGCCGCTCGGAAGCCTGCCCCTCACGGTCGAGTGCGTGCCGCGGGCCGCGCTGATCGTAGGGCCCTGACGCCTGGAGCCCGTGGGCCCAGGTCCTGGAGATCGTGGGCCCGCTCCGGAATTCGTGGCTCCCCGGCCCCGGAAGGGACCGATCACAATAAAGATCGTCCGTTGTCAGTGGCGGCCGGTAGTCTCGAATGCACGATGACAGAGGACCTCTCACCGGCCGAGCGGTACGCGGCAGCACGTAGGCGCGCTGCCGAGCAGGCCACCGCGCTCGCCGATTTCCGCGAGATGTACGACTTCGGCCTCGACCCCTTCCAGATCGAGGCGTGTCAGGCTCTCGAGACGGGCAAGGGCGTTCTGGTGGCCGCGCCCACGGGCTCCGGCAAGACGATCGTCGGCGAGTTCGCCGTCCACCTGGCCCTCCAGCAGGGCAAGAAGTGCTTCTACACGACGCCCATCAAGGCGTTGTCGAACCAGAAGTACGCCGACCTCGCCAAGCGGTACGGCGCCGACAAGGTCGGCCTGCTGACCGGCGACAACAGCGTGAACGCGGACGCTCCGGTGGTCGTCATGACCACCGAGGTCCTGCGGAACATGCTGTACGCGGGCTCACAGACCCTCCTCGGCCTCGGCTACGTGGTCATGGACGAGGTGCACTACCTCTCCGACCGCTTCCGCGGCGCCGTCTGGGAAGAGGTGATCATCCACCTCCCGGAGTCCGTCACCCTGGTCTCCCTCTCGGCGACCGTGTCGAACGCGGAGGAGTTCGGCGACTGGCTCGACACCGTGCGCGGTGACACCGAAGTGATCGTCTCCGAGCACCGGCCCGTACCCCTGTTCCAGCATGTGCTCGCCGGGCGCCGGATGTACGACCTCTTCGAGGAGGGCGAGGGCCGCAAGAAGGCCGTCAACCCGGACCTGACGCGCATGGCCCGCATGGAGGCCAGTCGCTCGTACAACCCGCGCGACCGCCGCAAGGGCAAGATGGTGCGCGAGGCGGACCGCGAGCGCGAGCGCAGACAGCGCTCCCGGATCTGGACGCCCGGCCGCCCCGAGGTCATCGAGCGCCTCGACAGCGAGGGGCTGCTGCCCGCGATCACGTTCATCTTCAGCCGCGCCGCATGCGAGGCCGCCGTGCAGCAGTGCCTGTACGCGGGCCTGCGGCTCAACGACGACGAGCGCCGCGCCCGCGTCCGCGAGATCGTCGAGGAGCGCACGGCCGCGATCCCCGACGAGGACCTGCACGTCCTCGGGTACTTCGAGTGGCTCGAAGGCCTGGAGCGCGGCATCGCCGCCCACCATGCGGGCATGCTGCCGACGTTCAAGGAGGTCGTCGAGGAGCTGTTCGTACGCGGTCTCGTGAAGGCCGTCTTCGCGACGGAGACCCTGGCGCTCGGCATCAACATGCCGGCCAGGTCCGTCGTGCTGGAGAAGCTCGTCAAGTGGAACGGCGAGCAGCACGCCGACATCACGCCCGGCGAGTACACCCAGCTCACCGGCCGGGCCGGCCGGCGCGGCATCGACGTCGAGGGCCACGCGGTCGTCCTGTGGCAGCGCGGCTTCAGCCCCGAGCACCTCGCGGGACTCGCGGGCACGCGCACGTACCCGCTGCGCTCCAGCTTCAAGCCGTCGTACAACATGGCGGTGAACCTGGTCGAGCAGTTCGGCCGGCACCGCTCGCGCGAGCTGCTCGAGACGTCCTTCGCACAGTTCCAGGCGGACAAGTCGGTCGTCGGGATCTCCCGTCAGGTACAGCGCAACGAGGAGGGCCTGGAAGGCTACAAGGCCTCCATGACCTGCCACTTGGGGGACTTCGAGGAGTACGCACGGCTGCGCCGGGAGCTCAAGGACCGCGAGACGGACCTCGCCAAGCAGGGTGCGGCCCAGCGGCGCGCCGCGGCGGCCGCCGCCCTGGAGAAGCTCAAGCCGGGCGACGTCATCCACGTTCCCTCCGGCAAGTTCGCCGGGCTCGCGCTCGTCCTCGACCCCGGCATCCCGGCCGGCCGGTCGAACGGACACCGTGGCTTCGAGCAGCACGACGGCCCGCGTCCGCTGGTCCTGACCGCCGAGCGCCAGGTCAAGCGGCTCGCGTCGATCGACTTCCCGGTGCCCGTCGAGGCGCTGGATCGGATGCGGATCCCCAAGTCGTTCAACGCGCGCTCGCCCCAGTCGCGGCGGGACCTCGCGTCCGCGCTGCGC
The DNA here is from genome assembly GCF_036345255.1 of Streptomyces sp. NBC_00569. NCBI lineage: Bacteria > Bacillati > Actinomycetota > Actinomycetes > Kitasatosporales > Streptomycetaceae > Streptomyces > Streptomyces sp. NBC_00569. The sequence goes on from NZ_CP107783.1 coordinate 7,767,885, forward strand.
ACCAAGGCCGGCCACATCGTGCCCGACCGGCACCGCAAGGGCCGCGCGGCGGCGGCCGACGACCGCGAGATCACGCGGCTGCGCGCCGAGCTGCGCGCCCACCCGTGTCACGGCTGCGACGAGCGCGAGGACCACGCCCGCTGGGCCGAGCGCTACTACCGGCTGCGACGCGACACGCAGCAGCTGGAGCGCCGCATCGAGGGCCGGACGAACACGATCGCCCGCACCTTCGACCGCATCGTGGCCCTGCTGACCGAGATGGACTATCTGCGCGGCAACGAGGTCACGCAGAACGGCAAGCGCCTCGCGCGTCTCTACGGCGAGCTCGATCTGCTCGCCAGCGAGTGCCTGCGCGACGGGGTCTGGGAGGGCCTCAGCCCGGCCGAACTGGCCGCGTGCGTCTCGGCGTTGGTGTTCGAGGCCCGCGTCGGTGACGACGCGCTCGCGCCCAAGCTGCCGTCCGGCAAGGCCAAGGCGGCGCTCGGCGAGATGGTCCGCATCTGGGGCCGGCTCGACGCCCTGGAGGAAGAGTTCAAGATCAGCCAGACCGAGGGCGTCGGCCAGCGCGAACCCGATCTGGGCTTCGCCTGGGCCGCGCACCAGTGGGCGTCCGGCAAGGGCCTCGACGAGGTCCTGCGCGAGGCGGACATGCCCGCCGGTGACTTCGTGCGCTGGTGCAAGCAGGTCATCGACGTGCTCGGCCAGATCGCGGCCGCGGCGCCGTCCGTCTCCGGCGCGGGAGACGGGAACACGGTCGCCAAGAACGCACGCAAGGCCGTGGACGCGTTGCGGCGCGGCGTGGTGGCGTACTCGTCCGTCGGTTAGGAGGCGCGGCCGGTGGTGACCGGTCGGGCCGTTCCCCGCGCCCCTGACGGGCGCGGGGATCTGGGCCGTACGCGACTCAGTGCCGTTCATGCCGTCCGTGCCCGTTCGCGCCGAACTCATTTAGATCCAGGGGCGGTTGCCGCCGCCACCGAACTGGGCGTGCGCGCGACGAGGGTGAACTCCCGCTGAATGCCGATCTGTTCACCGGTTGACCGAAGGCGTCATTCTCGTGCACCGCCGCGATCCCGAACGCTCCGTACCGGTCCTCGCCGCGACGACCGCGGACGGGGCCCCGCGCATCGCGGGCCTCTGACCTCACACACGCCGCGCGCCGAGGGCCCAACGGCCCTTCCGTGGCGGGGATTTCGCACAGCCGGACGTGATCACTCCATGTGTGCGAGCAGCCGCTGAGCGTGTAAATGGAGCCGAGTGTATTCCTCCCGCCCGGCCATTTCAGGTGCTTGCGGAATATGACACAGCGATGATCCCACGGGACTAAGCTCGCCCGCAGCGCACCGAGTTGGCACATATTCGTGCGTTTGTTCCCAATCTTGTAGATGGTTCGAGTTCGTCCCCCCACGCGCACGTCAGCACGTCCCCGTAACCACATTTCCCCGATCCGACCGTTCAGAGGGCATACATGGTGAGTGTTCAATCGCCTCCCGGTGGCCGAGAAATCCCCTACACACGCGTGCTGTTGCTGCCCGCCGTGGCCATGGCCGCGGCGACCGGAGCCGCCGTCGCGGTGGTGGCGCAGCCCGCGCGGCTCGCCGTCGCCCTGTGCGGCGGTGTCGCCACGCTTCTGCTGATCCTGGTGGCCGCCGAGGCGGTACGCCGCGGCCGCACGATCAAGTGGGAGCGGGCCCAGTCCGCCCGCCACGTCGCGCACCTGGAACGCAGCCTCGCCGCCCGTGACGACGAGGCCCAGTGGATGGCCAGGTATCTGCTGCCCGAGTCCCTGTACCGGCTGCGCTCCGGCGACACGGCCTCGGAAGCCGTCAAGGTCGTCGTCGAGAGCGACCCCGCGCACTCCCAACTGGCCGACGCCCAGCGCAGGTTGATGGCCGAGGTGCTCGACCTCATCGACCGCGAGGAGAACATGCGCGACGCCGCGCAGCGCGCCTTCGTCTCCATCGCGCGCCGCGTCCAGTCCATCGTGCACAAGCAGAACGCCGAACTGCGCGAGATGGAGGAGGACCACGGCCGCAACCCCGAGGTCTTCGACGACCTCCTGCGCATCGACCACGGCACCGCGCTGATCGGCCGGCTCGCCGACTCCATCACCGTCCTCGGCGGCGCCCGCCCCGGCCGCCAGTGGCCCCGGCCGGTGCCGCTCTACAGCGTGCTGCGCGGCGCCATGTCGCGCATCCTCGAATACCCCCGCATCGAGCTGCACTCGATCGCCAAGGTCGCCATCCGCGGCATCTCCGTCGAGCCGCTCATCCACGCGCTCGCCGAGCTCATGGACAACGCGACGCGCTACTCGCCGCCGCAGACCAAGGTGCATGTCACCGCGGTCGAGGTGCAGACCGGCATCGCCATCGAGATCGAGGACGGCGGCGTCAGCCTCAGCGAGGAGGCCCGCGGCCGCGCCGAGGAGATGCTCGCCCGCGCCAAGGCCGGTATCGACCTCAACGACCTCGGCGAGAACCCCCGCCTCGGCATGGCCGTCGTAGGCCGGCTCTCGCAGATGTACGACATGCAGATCGCGCTGCGCCAGTCCGCGTACGGCGGCGTCCGCGCCGTCCTCATCGTGCCGCGGATCATGATCACGACCGACCCCGCGCCCGGCCTCGCGCACGGCATCGGCGCCTCCGGTGTGCCTCGCGTCAACAACGACGGCGAGCCCATCGTGGAGGAGCCCCGCAAGAAGAAGCTGCGCCGACCCACCACGGGACCCCGTCCCTCCGCGCCGCTGATGGCCGCCATGGAGGACGACGTCCCCGTCGTCACCGAGTGGCGCGCCAACGGCCTGCCGCAGCGCCGCAGGAAGGTCGACACGAAGGTCATCGACCAGCAGATCATCGTGACGCCCAGGGCGCCCGAGAACGGCAGCGGGGCGGCGCCCCGCGCGGACCAGCCCCCGCAGTGGACGCCCATCCCGGTGCCGGCCTCCGAGGCCGAACCCGAGAAGCCGGACCAGCCCGAACCGGGCCTGTGGGTCGAGGCGTTCATGAACGGGCTCAAGGGTGACGGGCAGGGCGACGCGTCGGGCGAGCCCACCGGGACCAATCAGCAGGTCGACGAGGGAGACCGCCAGTGATCCAGCAAAGGGCAAACTTCGACTGGATGCTCAAGGAGCTCGCCGACGGCGTACCCCAGACCCGGCAGGTCGTGGTGCTCTCCGCGGACGGCCTGCGCATCGCCCGCTACGGCGGCGACCCCGACGCCGCCGACCGCATCGCCGCCGCCTGCGCCGGACTCCAGAGCCTGGCCACCGCGGTGGCCAGCGAGATCCCGGACAGCGACGGCCGGATGAGCATGGTCATCATCGAGGTCAGCGGAGGGTTCTTCTACCTCATGGCCGCGGGCAAGGGCGCGTACCTCGCGGTCCTCGCCGACGCCCACGTGGACGCCGGACTCATCAGCAACCGCATGCGCGACCTCGTCGTACGCATCGGCGCACACCTGACCAGTCCGCCCCGGCGCAACGGGCAGACCGTATGACGCATCCCCCGCAACCCTCCCGGGCGGAGCCGCCGCAGCGCGAACGCCGCGGACAGGACGGCAAGGGCGCCAACCCCGAACGTCTGTACACCATCACGGGCGGCGGCGAGGGGGCCGAGCGCGCGCCACTCGACCTGGTCACCCTGATCATCGCGCGCGCCGACCCCCCTCCCGCTGCGCCGCCCGAGCAGGCAGCCCTGTTACGGCTGTGCAAGTCGCCCCTGTCCACGGCCGAGATCTCGGCCTACCTCAGTCTGCCGTTCAGCGTGGTCACCGTGCTGCTCGGCGAACTCCTCGCGGCCGAACTGGTCCAGGCGCGCGCCCCCGTCATCCGCGGCGCCGTCGCCGACCGTTCCCTCCTCGAAGCGGTGATGCATGGACTTCAAAAGCTCTGACACGCTCCGGGACGGACCCCACATTCCGGGGCCCCGGAGCGAGGACCATCTGCCCGACACGGTCACGGCTGCAGTGAAGGTCGTCATCGTGGGCGGATTCGGCGTGGGCAAGACCACGATGGTGGGATCCGTCAGCGAGATCAGGCCGCTCACCACCGAAGAGACCATGACCCAGGCGGGCATCGGAGTCGACGACAACTACGGCTCCGAGACGAAGACCGCCACCACGGTCGCCATGGACTTCGGACGCATCAGCATCACGGACGAGCTGGTGCTCTACCTCTTCGGCACCCCGGGCCAGGAGCGCTTCTGGTTCCTGTGGAACGGCCTGTTCGAGGGCGCACTCGGCGCCGTCGTGCTCATCGACACCCGCCGCCTCGAAGTCAGCTTCGACGTGATCGGGCGCCTGGAGGAGCGCGGCGTGCCGTTCGTCATCGCCAACAACGCCTTCCCCGACGGCCCGCGCTACCCCGCCGACGAACTGCGCCAGGCCCTCGACCTCGACCCGGGCGTCCCGATCCTCGAGTGCGACGCCCGGCGCCGCGCCTCCAGCCGGGACGTCCTGATGACGCTGATGCGCTATCTGCACGAACTGGCGCTCGCCCGCGTCTGATCCCGCGGGTGCCCTGCCGCCCTCTTCCCCGACACAGCCTTTCCACACAGACTTTCCACACCACCGGAGCGATCACCGTGACGACTCCCCCCCACCCACACGCCGGGACGGACGAGGCCGCGCTCAGTCCGCCGCCCGGCTGCCCGGCCCACGCCCTGGGCCCCGGCGGCCTGCGCCGGCTCTACGGTCCCGAGGCGGACGACGACATCGCGGCCGTGTACGAGAAGCTGCGCGCCGAACACGGCCCCGTCGCCCCCGTCCTGATCCACGACGACGTGCCGATGTGGGCGGTCCTCGGGCACAGCGAGAACCTGCACATGGTCCGCTCGACCTCCCAGTTCAACCGCGACGCGCGCCACTGGAACGCCGTCCTCGACGGCAGCGTCACCCCCACCAACCCCCTCGCGCCCGTCTTCAGCTGGCAGCCGATCTGCAGCTTCGCCGAGGGCGCCGACCACCAGCGGCTGCGCGGCGCGGTCACCGGGGCGATCGGCACCATCGAGGCCCGGGGCCTGCGGCGCTTCATCAACCGCGCCTCGAACGAGCTGGTCAACAAGATCTGCGAGATCGGCGAGGCGGACGTCGTCAGCCAGTTCGCCGAGCATCTGCCGATGATGGTGATGTGCCGGATCTTCGGCATGCCCGAGGAGTACAACGAGCGGATGGTGCAGGCCGCCCGCGACATGATCAAGGGCACCGAGACCGCCATCGCCAGCAACGAATACATCATGGGCGTCCTCACCAGGCTGACCGCCCGCCGCCGGGCCCACCCCGAGGCCGACTTCACCAGCCACCTCATCGCCCAGCCCGCCGCCCTCGACGACGACGAGGTCGCCCAGCACCTGCGCCTCGTCCTGATCGCCGCGTACGAGGCCACGGCCAACCTCATCGCGAACGTCCTGCGCGTGGTCCTCACCGACCCCCGCTTCCGCGCCCGGCTCAACGGCGGCCAGATGACCGTGCCCGAGGCGGTCGAGCAGTCCCTGTGGGACGAGCCGCCGTTCAGCGCCATGGTCGGCTACTTCGCCAAGGAGGACACCGAGCTCGGCGGCCGGCACATCCGCCGGGGCGACGGGCTGATCTTCGGCATCGCGCCCGGCAACGTCGACCCCGTCGTACGCCCCGACCTGTCCGCCAACATGCAGGGCAACCGCTCGCACCTCGCCTTCGGCGGCGGACCGCACGAGTGCCCCGGACAGGACATCGGCCGCGCCATCGCCGACATCGGCGTCGACGCGCTCCTGATGCGCCTTCCCGATGTCGAACTCTCGGTGCACGAGCACGAGTTGCGCTGGCGCTCCTCGATCCTCTCGCAGCACCTGGTGGAGCTGCCGGTGAAGTTCGAGCCGCGTCCGCCGCAGGACGTCGTCGCCAAGCCCGGCATCCGGCCGGTCCCGGAGCCGCGCGACGAATGGCAGGTGTCGACGCACGCCCCGCCGGCGCCCGCCCCCGTTCCGGCGGCCGCCCCGGAGCCGCAGCAGCAGCCGCCGGCAGCGTTCCCGGAGCCCGCCGCACCACCGCAGGGCGCCTGGCGGCGCTTCCTGCGCTGGTGGCGCGGCTACTGACCGGGCCGCGCGCAGGCGTTACGAGGGGTGCGTGGGCGCCGTCGGCCCGCCGCCCGCCCACTCCTCGTACGCCGACCAGGCCTCGAGCATCCGCCCGCTCTCGAATCGGTGCTCCCGGCCCGTCACGGGATCCCTGAACTCCAGGGTCCGGGCGAGGAGTTGGAGCGGGCGGCGGAAGTCGTCCGGCGCCACCTCGTCGAGGATCGCCGGGTAGATCGGGTCACCGAGGATCGGCAGGCCGAGCGCGTTCATGTGGACGCGCAGCTGGTGGGTGCGGCCGGTGTGGGGGAGCAGCCGGTAGCGGCCGAGCCCACCGCGGTGCCCGACGAGCTCGATCCGGCTCTCCGCGTTCGGCTCCGCGCCGGGTACTTCGCGCGCGGCCAGCACCCCGCGCTCCTTCTCGATCCGGCTGCGCACGGTCCTCGGCAGGGCGATTCCCGGGTCGTGGGCGGCCACCGCCTCGTACTCCTTGCGTACGCGCTTGTCGCCGAACAGTGTCTGGTACGCGCCGCGTTCCTCGGGCCGGACGACGAACAGGACGAGGCCCGAGGTGAGCCGGTCGAGCCGGTGCGCCGGACCGAGCGCCGGCAGGTTCAACTCGCGCCGCAGGCGCGCCAGCGCGGTCTCGGTGACATGGCTGCCGCGCGGCGTCGTCGCAAGGAAGTGCGGCTTGTCGGCGACGACGATGTGCTCGTCCCGGTACACGATCCCGATGGGGAACGGCACCGGCACCTCGGGCGCCAGGTCGCGGTGGAACCACACCCAGGCGCCCGGCACATACGGCGCGTCCGCCGTCACCGCGGCCCCGTCCGCGCCCACGATCCGCCCCTCGCGCAGCATCGCGTCGATCACCGCGGGTCCGGGCGCGAGCCGCTCCACGAGATGGTCGCGCACGGTGCTCCAGGCGCCGTCGAGCGGCAGCATGACCCGGAAGGCGTCGATGCCGTCGCGCTGCGGCAGCGGGGAGGGCGGAATGCGCCGCTTACGTCTCATCGCGGCCCAGCCTACGGGCGGCCGCCGGTCCCCAGGAACCACGGACGGAGGCGGGCGGCCGGGGGCAGGATGGGGCCCATGCCGATCACGATTGCGCAGGTCCTGGCCACCGGCACGCTCGCCCGCGGCCCTCAGCCCACCATCGAGGCCGAGGGCGGCCTCGTCCTGAGGCCCTGGCGGGACGACGACGTGCCCGCCGTGTACGCGGCGTTCCGCGACCCGACGATCCAGCACTGGCACGCGCGGGTCGCGGAGTCCGAGGACGAGGCGCGCGGCTGGATGGAGGAGTGGAGGGACGCCTGGGAGGGTGAGCAGAGGGCGAGTTGGGCCCTCGCCACGGCGGACACCGGCGAGGTGGTGGGCCGCACGGGGCTGCGGTCCCTGTCCCTGCACGAAGGACTGGCCGAGGTCGCGTACTGGGTCCTGCCCGCGGCGCGGGGCGCCGGTGTCGCCCCGCGCGCCGTCGCCGCGCTGTCCCGCTGGGCGCTCGACGAGATCGGCTTCCACCGCCTCGAACTCCAGCACGCCGTCAGCAACATGGCGTCCTGCCGGGTCGCCCTCAAGTCGGGGTTCGCCCTGGAGGGAACGAAGCGCAGCGCGCTCCTGCACGCGGACGGCTGGCACGACTGCCACCTCCACGCGCGCGTGCGGGGGGACCGCCGTCCGCAGGTGTGACGCGGCCGCGACCCGGACCTGCCGCGGTCGCCGCCACCAGATCCCCGCACCGAAGTCCGCGCCTCTTGCGCACGCGCCTCTTGCGCACGCGCCGCTTTCGCGATACATCGTGTGTTGACCTCGATGGTCTATCGCGATATGTTCGGCTACGGATATTCGGATACGGGGTGTCGGGTGCGAGGGGTGAGGTGAGGTCCGTGGCCACGAAGCGGCGCAAGCTGGGCAATCCGCTGGCCCTCGCGGTGATGGTGCTGCTCATGGAGAAGCCCATGCACCCGTACGAGATCGCGCAGACCCTGCGCCGGCGTGGCAAGGACACCACGACGAAGATCAACTACGGCTCGCTCTACACGGTCGTCCAGAACCTGGAGAAGCACGGCTTCGTCGAGGTCGCGGACGTGCAGCGGCAGGGGAACCGGCCGGAGCGCACGCTCTACGGGATCACCGACGACGGCCGGGAGGAAGCGCTCGAGTGGCTCTCCGACCTGCTCGCCGTGCCCGCGCGCGAGTACCCGATCTTCGAGACGGCGCTCTCCCTCATGGGGGTCATACACCCCGACGAGGTGACGCGACTGCTGGAGGAGCGGCTCGCCTCGCTCGAGGTCCAGGCGGCGAGCGCGCGTGGCGGACTCATGAAGCTGTACGAGACGCTGCCGCGGATCTTCCTCGTGGAGACCGAGTATCAGCTGCACATGGTCGAGGCGCAGGCCGAGTGGATCCGGGGCTTCCTGCGGGAGGTCAAGGAGGGCACGCTCGACGGCGTCGAACAGTGGCGGACGTTCCAGGAGACCGGTGAAATCCCGCCGGAGTTCGCCGAGTTGGAGGACACCCGCCCCGACCGGTGATCCACCCGTGAACCGGTGAGGTTCGACCGAGGAAGAGAAGAGAGACCCGGAGAGAAGCAGACCGAGACAGACAAACAGACCCCGGCAGGACTGTTGCAGCAGTCCCGCCAGGGTCTCGAACCCCGGACCGACCCACCGTGCGGCGAGCCAGGCGATCGAGGTGCGGCACACCCAGGATAGCCCGGCGCTCTTCACGTGGATCGGTCGTCATCCGCTCACACCCGCGAGCGGATCCACCGTCGTCCGCTCACACAGGAGAGCCGTCGTCATGAGCACCCGTGCGCCCGCAGTGCAGGCGCGTCAACTCGTCAAGACCTATCCCGGCGATGTCACCGCGCTCAGCGGCCTGGACATCACCGTGGAACCCGGCACCGTCTTCGGCCTGCTCGGCCCGAACGGTGCGGGGAAGTCCACCACCGTCAAGATCCTCACCACCCTCGCCCGCCCCGACTCCGGGACCGCCACTGTCGCGGGCCACGACGTGCTGCGGCACCCCGACCGCGTGCGCCGCGCCATCGGTGTCGTCGCCCAGAAGTCCGGCGCCGATCCCGTCGCCACCGGCCGCGAGAACCTCCAGCTCCAGGGCAGGCTCTACGGCCTGCGCGGAGCCGGCCTGAACCGGCGCGTCACCGAACTCCTCGACCGCTTCCACCTCTCCGACGCCGCCGGACGCCAGGTCAAGGGCTACTCGGGCGGCATGCAGCGCCGCCTCGACGTGGCGCTCGGCCTCGTCCACCGGCCCGAGGTCCTCTTCCTCGACGAGCCCACCACCGGCCTCGACCCGGAGGCCCGCACCGCGATGTGGGACGAGATCACGCGCCTCGCCGGCGACGAGGGCCTGTCCATCCTGCTCACCACGCACTACCTCGAAGAGGCCGACCGGCTCGCCGAGCGCATCGCCGTCGTCGACCGCGGCCATGTCGTCGTCGAGGGCACCCCCGACGGCCTCAAGGGTGAACTGCGCGGGGACGCCGTCCACTTGGAGCTGCGCGCCCCGGTCCCGGACACGGGCCGCACGCTGCTGGAGGGCGCGCTCGCCGCGCTGCCGGGAGTGCGCGAGACCCAGTTCGACGGCCGGCGCGTCAGTGTCCGTACCGACGACGGGGCTGCCGCCGTGCCCGCCCTGCTCGGCGCGCTGGAGAGGGCGGGCGTAGCGGTCACCGCCGCCACCGTGGCCCGGCCCTCGCTCGACGACGTCTATCTCCGCTACGCCGGCCGCCGCTACTCCGAGGCGCAGGCCGCCACCGGGGACGAGTCCGCCGCCGATGCCCTCGCCCCCGCCGGAGGTGCCCGATGAGTACCGCGATCCCGCAGACCTGGTACATGACGCAACGTCAGCTCGTGGTGTTCCTGCGTCAGCCCGCGTATCTGCTGATCACCCTGATCCAGCCGGTGGTCTGGCTGTTCCTGTTCGGCAACCTGTTCAAGAAGGTCGTCGAGCTGGGCGGTTTCGGGACCACGACCTATCTCGACTACCTCATCCCCGGCGTCGTCGTGATGAGCGCGCTCAGCTCCAACATGTGGGCGGGCATGGCGACGCTGGACGAGATCCAGCGCGGCACGCTCAACCGGTTCCTCACCACGCCGGTGAGCCGTGGGGCCCTGATGAACGGCAATGTGGTGAGCAACGGTCTGGTCACCGCGCTCCAGTCCGTCGTCATCGTGCTGCTCGGCCTCCTGGGCGGGGCCGAACTGCCGGGCGGGGCGGGCGGAGTGCTGATCCTCGTCGCCGCCGCGGTGCTCCTCGGCACGGTGTTCGGCGCGCTGTCGAACGCGCTGGGCATGCTGGTCAGGGAGCGGGAGTCGATCATCGGGATCAACACGTTCCTGCTGCTCCCGCTGACCTTCCTGTCCTCCGCGTTCATGGCGCCGTCGCAGATGCCGTCGTGGATGCGGCACGCGGCCGACTTCAACCCGCTCAACTGGGCGATGGTCGCGGGCCGTTCGGCGATGTCCGACCACCCGGACTGGAGCGACGTGCTGACCCGCGGCGGAGCGCTCCTCGTGCTGGCCGTCGCGGCGGTGTGGCTGTCGACCCGCACCTTCCGCTCGTACCAGCGGTCCGTCTGAGCACCACGCCTCAGGGGAGGCGCTCTCCCTGAGGGGGCGCCCCAGGGGGAGTGGGAGACGGCCCTACGCCGTCTCCTGCTCCGCCTCCACCTGCGCGTTCCACTCCCTCTTCGAGGCCTGCCAGCCGTCCTCGTTGTGACCGAGGCGCCAGTACCCGGAGATCGAGAGGTCCTCGCGCGGGATCTCCCGCTCGGTACGCAGATGACGGCGCAGCTCCTTCACGAAGCCCGCCTCGCCGTGCACGAAGGCCTGCACCCGGCCGGCCGGGAACGCCAGCCCGCGTACGGCCTCCACCAGGGCCTCGCCCACCGGCCGGCCGCCGCGGTGCAGCCAGACGACCTGCGCGGCGGAGTCGATCTTCTGCTCCTCGGTGGCGTCGGAGACCTCCACGAAGGCGTGGGCCACGGCGCCCTCGGGCAGCGCCTCCAGGGCGGCCGCGATCGCGGGCAGGGCGCTCTCGTCACCGGCGAGCAGATGCCAGTCGGCGGTTGTGTCCGGGGTGTAGGCGCCGCCGGGACCGGCCAGATGCACGCTCGCGCCCGGCTGTACGTCCCGCGCCCACGGACCGGCGATGCCCTCGTCGCCGTGCACCACGAAGTCGAGCGTCAGCTCGCGCGCCACCGGGTCCCAGGCGCGCACGGTGTACGTACGCGTCACGGGCCACTGCTCGCGCGGCAGTTCCTCGCGGATCCGGCCGAGGTCGAACGGCTCGGGGTAGGTGACGCCGTCGAGCGGGAACTGCAGCTTCACGTAGTGGTCGGTGCAGCCGCCCGCGGCGAACGCGGCGAGGCCGTCCCCGCCGAGGACCACGCGCTGCATGTGCGGGGTGAGCCGCTCGGTGCGCAGGACCTCGCCCCGGTGCGCCGTCGGCTTCCTGCGTTCCGGACGTTCCGCCATGGCGGCCTCCCCTGAAGATCACTGATTACTTAGGTTTACCTAAGTTAACACTCAGCGCTCCAGGGTGGTGAGCAGCCGCTGCAAAGATCCGCCCAAGCCCCAGCGCTCCGCGAGCTTGTCGAGGGCCGCGGGATCGCGCGCTTCGCGCGGCAGCGCCGTGTCCACGTCCGGCAGGGGCACGTCCCCTGCGACCCGCACGACCGTCGGCGCGACAGCGATGTACGGGCGCGACTCGTCCAGGCGCTTGCGCTGCGAGGGCGTCAGCTTCGACTTCGGGTCGTCGACGGCGGCCATGATCCCGGCCAGGTCCCCGAACTGCGCGAGCAGCTTCGCGGCCGTCTTCTCGCCGATGCCGGGCACGCCCGGCAGGCCGTCGCTCGGGTCGCCGCGCAGGAGGGCCAGATCCACGTAACCGGAGCCGTCGACGCCGTACTTCTCGCGCAGCAGTTCCTCGTCGGTGACCTGGAGGGTGCCGACGCCCTTGAGGGGGTACAGGACGCGGCGCTCACGCGCGTCGTCGACGAGCTGGAAGAGGTCACGGTCGCCGGTGACGATGTCGACCGGACCGGTGGCCCGCCCGGTGAACGTGCCGATGACGTCGTCCGCCTCGTACCCCTCGACGCCCACGCGCGCGATGCCCACCGCGTCGAGCACGTCCTCGATGATCGGGACCTGGGGGGAGAGGGTGTCGGGGATCTCCTCCGTGTACGAACCGTCCCGCCCTGCCTCGGTCTCCTGCGCGACGCGATGCGCCTTGTACGAGGGGATCAGGTCGACCCGCCACTGGGGGCGCCAGTCCGCGTCCATGCAGGCCACCAGCGAGTCGGGATGGTGGTCGTGCACGAGCCGGGTGATGAATTCGAGCAGGCCGCGCACCGCGTTGACCGGCGTCCCGTCCGGGGCCTTCACGGAGTCGGGGACCCCGAAATAGGCCCGGAAGTACAGGGACGCGGTGTCGAGCAGCATCAGGCGATCGGTTCGCTGGGTCACGTCCCACATCCTGCCGCACGGCACCGACAGCCACCGCCTCGCGAGGATGTGGCGGATCTGGTTCCGGAAGTGAACACGATGTGAACTGGAACACTCTTCCGTTTGATCTGCATAAGTGAGGGCAGGCGCGCCCCCGGAGCGAACCCGGTCCCTCATTCAACCAATGGATGTGTTTCCGGCCTGCGAGCGGACCTCGCATCGCTCCACGGCCCGCCGGCGGGGGAGGCGGGCCGTCATGGTTCTACCCGAGAGGTGTATGTGTCCACGCTGCAAGCCGAAGACCTGTACAAGGTGTTCGGCAGACGACCCGATGAAGCGGTGGAGAAACTCCGCCACGGAGCAGACCGTGAGGAACTGCGCGCCGCCGGCACCACCGCTGCCGTGATCGACGCTTCCTTCACCGTCGAGCCGGGCCAGATCTTCGTCGTGATGGGTCTGTCGGGCTCCGGCAAGTCCACGCTTCTGCGCATGCTGAACGGACTGCTCGAGCCCACTGCCGGGCATGTCCGCTTCGACGGCCAGGATCTGACCGCGCTCAGCCCCCGCGACCTGCGGGCCGTGCGCTCCAAGAAGATCAGCATGGTCTTCCAGCACTTCGCGCTCTTCCCCCACCGCAGCGTGCTCGAGAACGCGGCGTACGGCCTCGAGGTCCAGGGCGTCCCGCGCAAGGAGCGCGAGCAGCGCGCCGTCGAGGCGCTGCGTCTGGCCGGTCTCGCCGGCTGGGAGAAGTCCTGGCCCGACGAGCTCTCCGGCGGTATGCAGCAGCGCGTGGGCCTGGCCCGCGCACTCGCCACCGACGCGGACCTGCTCCTCATGGACGAGTCGTTCAGCGCGCTCGACCCGCTGATCCGCCGCGACATGCAGGACCAGCTCCTCGAGCTCCAGAAGACCCTGAAGAAGACCATCGTCTTCATCACCCACGACCTGAACGAGGCCATGCGCCTGGGCGACCGCATCGCCGTCATGCGCGACGGCCGCATCGTCCAGATCGGCAGCGCCGAGGACATCCTCGTCACGCCGGCCAACGACTACGTCGCCTCGTTCATCCAGGACGTGGACCGCTCCCGCGTGCTGACCGCGGGCGCCATCATGACCGCCCCCGAGAAGGGGTACGACCCGGCCGACGCGCCGGCGACGGTCACCGAGGACACCCCGGTGATCGAGCTGTTCACGCCGTGCTCCACGGACGGCGTCGCCGTCGCCGTGACCGACGAGAGCGGCAAGCTCACAGGCGTCGTGACGCGGGAACGGCTCCTCGCCGTGCTCGGTGAGCCGATGAAGCCCACCGCGCAGACCTCCATGACGAAGACTCCGAAGGACGCCGTCCCCGCGCCGCGTGGCGAGGGCGACGAGCCGGTGAAGAAGGTGAGCACCGGTGCCTAGGATTCCCTTCGGTGACTGGGTCAACGACGTCGTCGAGTGGCTGCTCAGCAACGCCGCGTGGCTCTTCGACTTCTTCAAGAACGTCTTCAACGGTGCCTACGACGGCATCAACTGGGTCCTCCAGGCCCCGCAGCCGCTGATCCTCGCGGGCATCTTCGCGGTGGTCGCCTTCTGGCTGCGCGGCACGGTGGCCGGTGTCCTGACCTTCGTGGGATTCGCCTTCATCGACTCCCTCGAACTGTGGGACCACGCGATGATGACGCTGTCGCTCGTCCTCGTGGCGACGATCATCGCGCTGGTCATCTCGGTGCCGGTCGGCATCTGGGCGGCCCGCTCCAACCGCGTCAGCGCTGTCGTGCGTCCGGTCCTGGACTTCATGCAGACGCTGCCCGCGATGATCTACCTCATCCCGGCCATCCTGTTCTTCGGCTCGGGCGCCCCCGCCGGCATCGTCGCCACCCTGATCTTCGCTCTGGCCCCCGGCGTCCGTATGACGGAGCTGGGCATCCGGCAGGTCGACAAGGAACTGGTCGAGGCCGCCGACGCGTTCGGTGACACCCCGCGCAACACGCTGTTCCGCGTCCAGCTGCCGCTCGCGCTCCCGTCGATCATGGCCGGTGTCAACCAGGTGATCATGCTGGGCCTGTCCATGGCCGCCATCGCGGGCATGGTCGGCTCCGAGGGCCTCGGCGCCGACGTGAACGAGGCCATCGGCCAGCTGAACGTCGGCCTCGGCTCCGAGTCCGGCGTCGCCATCGTGATCCTCGCGATCTATCTGGACCGCATGACCAGCGCGCTCGGCACCCAGGCCTCCCCGATGGGCCGCCGCGCGCTCGCCAAGGTGCGCGCCGCGCACGGCCTCACGGTCTGGAACTACCGTCCGCGGCCCGAGGTCGCGGTCGTCGGTGTCGTCATCCTCGCGCTCGTCGCGGGCAGCATGGGCATCTTCGGCGGTTCGAAGAGCGCGAACCCCGTGGCGGACGCGTCCGACGTCGGCCAGGGCAAGAAGATCTCCATCGGCTACATCCCGTGGGACGAGGGCGTCGCCTCCACCTTCCTGTGGAAGGAGATCCTGGAGCAGCGCGGCTTCCAGGTGGAAGCCAAGCAGCTCGACGCGGGTCCGCTCTACACGTCGCTGGCCTCCGGCCAGATCGACTTCGAGACCGACTCCTGGCTGCCGACCACGCACGCGCAGTACTGGAAGAAGTACGGCAAGCAGCTCGACGACCTCGGTGCCTGGTACGGCGAGACGTCCCTGGAGCTTTCGGTGCCGGCCTACATGAAGGGCATCGACTCGCTCGAGGACCTCAAGGGCCAGGCCTCGAAGTTCGACGGCAAGATCACCGGCATCGAGGCGAGCGCCGGCGAGATGAGCCTGCTCAAGAGCAAGGTGCTCAAGGAGTACGGTCTCGACAAGGAGTACAAGGTCGTCGACAGCTCCACGCCGGCGATGCTGGCGCAGCTGAAGCGCGCGTACGCCAAGAAGGAGCCGATCGTCACGACGCTCTGGTCCCCGCACTGGGCGTACAACGACTACAAGCTGAAGAAGCTCAAGGACCCGAAGGGTGCCTGGGGCAAGGGTGACGGCGTGCACACGCTGTCCCGCAAGGGCTTCGCCGACGACAACCCCGAGGTCGGCAAGTGGCTCAAGAACTTCAAGCTGACCGAGAAGCAGCTCACGAGTCTTGAGGCCGAGATCAACAAGGCCGGCAAGGGCAAGCAGCAGGACGCCGTCAAGACCTGGCTGAAGTCCAACCCCGGCGTCGTCGACAAGCTGGCCCCGGTCAAGAAGTCGTCGACGGCCGGTGGCAAGGGCGAGGCCGCCCGTCCGGTGAACGTCGCCTGGTTCCCCTGGGACGAGGACGTCGCGGTCACCTACCTGTGGAAGCGGGTCCTCGGCGACCGCGGCTACAAGCTCAACCTGAAGCAGATGGACGTCGGCCCCGTCTACACGGGTCTCGGCTCCGGCGACCTGGACGTCAACTTCGACGCCTGGCTGCCCTATGCCCAGAAGAACTACTGGGACAAGCACAAGGACAACCTGACGGACCTGGGCTCCTGGTACAGCCCGACGTCGCTCGAGATCGCCGTGCCGTCCTACGTGAAGGGCGTCAAGTCCCTCCAGGACCTCAAGGGCAAGGGCTCCACCTTCGACGGCAAGATCATCGGTATCGAGCCGGGCACCGGCGAGATGAACCTGCTGAAGAAGAACGTGCTGCCGGGCTACGGCCTGGACAAGGAGTACAAGGTCGTCGACGGCTCCACGCCCGCGATGCTCGCCGAGCTGAAGCGCGCGTACGCCAAGAAGCAGCCGGTCGCCGTCGTGCTCTGGTCGCCGCACTGGGCGTACAGCGAGTACAAGCTCAACAAGCTGACCGACTCCAAGAAGCTCTTCGGTGAGGGCAACACGATCCGCACCATCGCCAACAAGAGCTTCCCCTCGAAGTACCCGCAGCTCACGAAGTGGTTCAAGAACTTCAAGATGAGCGAGAGCGAGCTGGGCAGCCTCGAGGCGGAGATCAAGAAGCGCGGTCAGGGCCATGAGGAAGAGGCCGTGGACGCGTGGCTGAAGGCGCACAAGGGCGTCGCGGACCGGATGGCTCCGCAGTAGTTCCCGAGTACGTTCCGAAGTAGTTCCGACGCGCGTGGGCGGCCGGTGTTCAGCACCGGCCGCCCACGCGCGTTCCGCCGCTCACATGAAACCGTCCGGCGAACCTGCGTAGGGTGCAAGGAGCCGAGCAGATGACGACGCGCGGGAGGCAGCCGGAGCGATGGACGAACACAAGGAGACTCTTCGGGTGGGCGCGGCCGTGCGGCGCAGGCGCCGGGCCCAGGAGCTCACCCTTGCCACCGTGGCCGAGCGCAGCGGCCTGTCCGTCCCGTTCCTGAGCCAGATCGAGAACGAACGCGCCCGGCCGAGCCGGCGCTCCCTGGAGAAGGTGGCCGACGCGCTCGGCACCACGGCGGTCGAGCTCCTGGCCGCCGCCGACCCCGCCCACACCGTGGACCTGGTGCGCGCGGACGACACCACGGTCGCCGAGGACGTGTCCCCCGAATCGGTCGTGCGCTCCCTCGTCCGCGGCCATCACCAGCTGCACGCCGAGGAGTTCATCGGCGACCACGACCCGGGCCGCGAGTTCCAGCTCCGCAACGACGTGCTGATGTACGTCACCGAAGGCGCCGTCGAGGTCGAGGCCGAGGGCAGGGCCTATCGGCTGGGCCGCGGTGACAGCCTGTACCTGACCGGTGGCGTACGGCACCGCTGGCGGGCCACCGCCGGGGACGCGCGCGTGCTCGTCGTCGCGGTCGCCGAACACATCGAGGCGCGGGACGAACCCGGGCGGTGACCGTGCCCCGCGGCCCGCGCGTCGTCTCCCTCGTCCCCTCGCTGACCGAGGCGGTCGCCGTCACGCTGCCCGGAGCCCTCGTCGGTGCCACGGACTGGTGCACCCACCCGGCCGACCTCGGCAGCGGAGTCGTACGGATCGGCGGCACGAAGAACCCCGACGTCGAACGGATCATCGCCCTCGCCCCCGATCTGGTGATCGCCAACGAGGAGGAGAACCGTGCGCCCGACCTCGCGGCCCTGCGCGCCGCGGGACTCGACGTCCTCGTCACCGAGATCCGCGATCTGCCCGGCGCGCTGCGTGAGCTGGAGCGCGTCCTCAGGGCTTGCGGCTCTCCCCGCCGGCCCCGCTGGCTGGACGAGGCCGCGGCGGCCTGGGACGGACTGGAGCCTCCCACCCGGCGGTTGCGGGCGGCGGTGCCGGTGTGGCGGCGCCCCTGGATGGTGCTCGGCAGGGACACCTTCGCCGGTGACGTGCTCGCCCGGCTCGGCGTGGACAACGTGTACGCGGACCACGGTGAGCGCTACCCGCGCCTGGCGGCCGACGAACTGCGCTCGGCGGACATCGACCTGGTGGTGCTGCCCGACGAGCCGTACCGCTTCACGCGCGACGACGGGCCCGAGCAGTTCCCGGTGCCCGCCGCGCTCGTCAGCGGGCGTCATCTCACGTGGTACGGGCCGTCGTTGACGCAGGCGCCGGCTGTGCTGCGCGCGGCGCTGCGAGCAGCTCTCCGCTGATCAGGCCGCGGACCGTGGGCACGGCGGCGCAGGCCCAGGCGGCGGCGAGCACGGCGTACAGGACGACCGCGAGCACGTCGTACGCCGCGAGCCCCGTGTGCTTGGCGAGGCCCTCCGCGCCGGTGACACAGGTGCCGATGGGGAAGGTGAACGCCCACCACGTCATCGAGAACCGCATGCCGCGGCGGCGGGCCCGCACCACGAGCGCCGCCGCGAGCGCCAGCCACAGCAGCGCGAACCCCATCACGGGGACTCCGAACAGGACGGCGAAGACGCCGAACCCCTGGGCGTACGGGGCCGGCAGGACGCCCGGCGCGGTGTCCGCGAACTTGTTGACGGCGGTCGTCGACTGCCCGAGGGGGCCGAGCACGAGGAACAGCGCGGGCGTGAGCATCAGGGGCAGCGGTCCCGCCGTCACCAGGCGCGCGAAGATCACCGGAAGCATCACCGCGGTGGCGATCAGGCTGAGCCCGAACATGGCGACACAGGCGAGGAGCATGGTCTGCTGCCACTGGCCCGACGGGAGATGCGGGACCAGGAGCGGGCCGACGGCCGCGGACACCATGGGCGCCACGACGGGGAGCAGCCACACGGGGGACGCCTGCCCCGGCTCGATCCGGTGCCTGGTCACCATCAGGTACGGGACGGCCACCGCCGCCACGAGCCCGATCACCGTTCCCGCCGTGAAGAGCACCGTGTCCAGGGCGACGGCCGCCTGTGTCCCGATCCAGTCCTGGCCGACGAGCATCGTGCCGCCGCCGACGGCGAGCAGTGCCATCGCGAGGCAGCCGTAGAAGGGGGCCACGGCCGGGTCGAGCAGATGCTCCTTGGCGCGGTCGCTGTGGTGCGTCCAGTGCAGGGCGCGCGCCGTGAGGAGAACGAGGAGCGCCACGAGGGACAGCGCCCACATCGTGGTGCACAGGGCCCGCAGGCCCGGAACGTGCACGGGGAGCGCGGCGCCCGCGTTCGCGATGATCGCGGTTCCCATCACGGACGCGTACCAGTTGGGACCGAGCCGGCGGACGGCCGGACATCGAAGGGACGGGATGCGGGCCGCTGGCAGCGGCTGGGCGGCGGTGACCATGAACCCACGGTCGCGCCGGGCCGGTCCCCCCACCAGGGACCATGCCTCTATGAGGGCATAAGCTGGATTTATGAGCGGCGATACGGCGGGTGCGGCGGACGGTTCTGCGACGGGGGCGGGGCTCGCCCACCGGGTCCCGGACCTCGGCGCGCTGGAACTCCTGCTCGCCGTGGCGCGGCTCGGCAGCCTGGGCCGCGCAGCCCGCGAGACGGGCATCACGCAGCCCGCCGCCAGCAGCCGCATCCGCTCCATGGAACGCCAGCTAGGGGTGGCCCTGGTCGACCGGTCGCCCCGCGGCTCACGGCTCACCGACGCGGGCGCGCTCGTCACGGACTGGGCGCGGCGGATCGTCGAGGCGGCGGCGGCGTTCGACGCCGGGGCACAGGCGCTGCGCGACCGCCGTGACTCGCGGCTGCGGGTCGCCGCGAGCATGACGATCGCCGAGTACCTGCTGCCGAACTGGCTGCTCGCGCTGCGCGCGGAGCGCCCCGACACGGCGGTGTCGCTCCACGCGGGCAACTCGGCGGCGGTCGCGGAGCGCCTCCTGTCCGGCGACGCGGACCTCGGCTTCGTCGAGGGCCTCGCGGTGCCCGCGGGCCTGGACGCCACGGTCATCGCCCACGACCGGCTCATCGTGGTCACCGCCCCCGGACACCCCTGGGCCCGGCGCAGGAAGCCGCTGTCGGCCGACGAGCTGGCGGCGACCCCGCTCATCCTGCGCGAGCGCGGCTCGGGCACCCGGCAGGTCCTCGACGCCGCGCTCGGCGGCCTGGCGCGCCCCCTCATCGAGCTGTCGTCGACGACCGCGGTCAAGGCTGCGGCGGTGAGCGGCGCGGGCCCTTCCGTCCTCAGCGAGCTCGCCGTCGGCGAAGAACTCGCCGCCCGCAGGCTCGTCGAGATCCCGCTCGAAGGCGTCCGGCTGCGCCGGGACCTGCGCGCGGTCTGGCCGACCGGGCACCGGCCGGTGGGGCCGGCCAGGGAGCTGCTCGCTCTCACGCGCGGGCCGGCCTGAGCGCTGCCCGTGACGTCAGGAGCCGCCCCGCGCCGCCGCGCGGATCAGGCCGCCCATGACGCGCGCGTCCTCGCCCATCTCGGGGTGCCACTGCACGCCCAGTACCCAGGCGAGGCCCTGGAGTTCGACCGCCTCGACCGTGCCGTCCGCCGCGTGGGCCGACGCGACCAGACCCCGGCCGAGCCGGTCGACCGCCTGATGGTGGTACGTCGGCACGTCCGACTCCTCGGGCACCAGCTCGCCGTACCGCGTCCCCGGCACGGGCGTCACCGCGTGCGTCCCGAAGACGCCGATGTCCTTGACGTGCCCCTCGATGTGCTGGGTGAGCGTGCCGCCGAGGGCCACGTTCAGGAGCTGCATGCCCCGGCAGATGCCGAGCAGCGGTTTGCCGGACGCCAACGCGGCGCGGATCAGGGCGAGTTCCCACGCGTCCCGCTCGGCCGCGGGCGGCCCGGTGCGCTCCTCGCGCGCGGCGCCGTACCGGCCCGGTTCCACGTCGGGGCCGCCCGCGACGACGAGCCCGTCGAGCCGGGCGACCACCGAGGGCGCGTACGTGGGGTCGTCCGGCGGCACCATCGCGGCGAGGCCGCCCGCTGACTGCACGAGCCGCGGGTACCCGGCGGGCAGCAGCGCGGCGGGCAACTCCCACACGCCCCAGCTCGCCTTCGCCTCCAAGTAGGTGCTGACCCCGATCAGCGGCCTGCCCATCATGTGCCTGTGCTCCCTCGCCATGGTCAGTCCCGTTCCAGTTCGGCCTCTGCCGCCGCGAGCGCCGCGAACTCCTCCTCGGGGGCCCGCGCCACCAGATGCCTGCGGCTGTAGGCCCCGAAGTACCCGACCGCCACCGCGTACACCCCGAGCGCGATCAGCGCCGCCGTCACGTCCACCAGGAACGTGGCGACCAGCGCCGCGCACGCGAGGACCAGCGCCACGGAGGACGTGAGCACGCCGCCCGGAGTGCGGTACGGCCGCTCGAGGCCCGGTTCCCGGCGCCGCAGCACGATGTGCGACAGGGACATCAGAGCGTACGAGATCGTCGCGCCGAACACCGCGACGTTCAGCATGCGGGCACCGTCCCCCGTGGCGGCCGCCAGCGCGAAGCCGATCGCGCCCGGCACGAGCAGGCCGAGGTAGGGCGCCTTGCGCCGGCTGGTGAGCGACAGGAAGCGGGGGAGGTAGCCCGCGCGGGAGAGCGCGAAGAGCTGGCGCGAGCCCGCGTAGATGAGGGAGAAGAACGACGCGACCAGGCCCGCGAGCCCCGCGTAGTTCACGATGCGGCTCAGCGCGGTCGCCCTGCCGCCGGGCTGGAGCGCCTCGACGAGCGGGTTGCCCGCCCCCTGGACGGCGGCCGAGCCGCGCGCCCCCGACGAGGCGAGGAACGTCAGGACGGCGAGGACCACGAGGATCGCCATGGACCAGCGGATGGCGCGGGGCAGGGTGCGCGCCGGGTCCTTGGTCTCCTCGGCCGCGAGCGGCACGCCCTCCACGCCCAGGAAGAACCACATGCCGAACGGGAACGCCGCCCAGATCCCCAACAGGCCCATGGGGAGCCAGGAGTTGGCGCCGAACGCGCCCGTGTCCACGGGGATGTCGTTGAGCCTCGACGCGTCGAAGTCGGTGAACGCGGCGACCGCGAAGACGAGCAGCGCCGCGACCGCGATGCCGGTGACGACGAAGCTGAAGCGCAGCGCCTCTCCCACGCCCCACAGGTGGATGCCGATGAAGACGAGGAAGCAGGCCAGGTAGACCGGCCAGCCGGAGGTCAGGCCGAACAGGCCGAGCGACTCGACGTAGTCGCCGATGAAGATGGAGATGGCGGCCGGCGCGAGGACGTACTCGATGAGGATGGCCGTGCCGGTGAGGAAGCCGCCCCAGGGGCCGAGGGCGCGGCGCGCGAAGCCGTAGCCGCCGCCCGCGGTGGGCAGCACCGAGGACAGCTCGGCCAGCGAGAACACCATGCACGCGTACATGACGCCCATCAGGGCCATCGCGATCCCGAGGCCGCCGAAGCCGCCCTGCGCCAGGCCGAAGTTCCAGCCCGAGTAGTCGCCGGAGACGACGTACGCGACGCCGAGCCCGGTCAGGAGCAGCCAGCCCGCGCTGCCGCGGCGCAGCGTTCTGCGTTCCAGATAGTCGTCCCCCGTGTCACCGGTGGGGCGGGTGTTCTGGGTGTCCAAGGTCATGGCACGGGCTCCCCGTCGTACGGTGGATGCTCAATGGAGTGGATCCATACCTTTGCGGGGAGCATACGAAGAAATCAAGACCCCTGCGTCACGCGCCGGTCCCTCACGGGCTCAGGTCAGGAAGCCCCGCAGGAGAGCGGCGGTGCCGGCGCAGTGCTCGCGCATCATCTCCCGCGCCCCGTCCGCGTCCCCGTCGAGCACCGCCTCCACCAGCGCCGTGTGCTGGCGCTGAGAATGCTCCAGGTTCCGTACCAACAGCGGGATGCAGTCGAGGAGGTCGTTCACCTTCGCGCGCACCGCCGCGTACTGCGCCGTGAGCGAGGGCGACCCGCACAGCTCGGCGAGCGTGAGATGCAGCAGCGTGTCGAGCCGGCGGTAGTCGGCGAGGGGTGCGTCGTGGGTGCGCGCGAGGGCGTCGCGCAGCCGCGCCGCCTGTTCGTCCGTGAGGCCGTGGGCGGCGCACAGGCCGGCCGCGCCGACCTCCAGGACCTCCCGGAAGCGCAGCGCGTCCTCGACGTCCACGTCCTTGAGGCGGCGGCGCAGCTCGTCCTCACTGGGCGCGTCCGTGCGCGCCACCACGAACGTGCCGCCGTAGCGCCCGCGCCGCGACTCGACCAGGCCCTGGTCCTGGAGCACCTTCAGGACCTCCCGCAGGGTCACCCTGCTGATGCCGAGCCGGTCCGCCAACTCCCGCTCGGAGGGCAGGCGTTCGCCCCCCGGCACCAGGCCGAGGCGGACGACCTGGAGGATCTGCTCCAGGGCCTCCTCGAATCCGTTGCCCGCCCGCACGGGCCGCAGCACCGGCGTGAGCCGGTCGTCGCCATCCGTGTGCGACATATGGCCGTACCCCCTTCCCAAGCAATGGTTCTCCGCAATACCTTATGGCTTCCGGCTGACCGAAGAAGCCCGAAGGAGGCCTTCCCGTGGCAGACCGCACACCCCCGCTCGGCGTCGAGGAGCTCACGTCCCTCGTCGAGAGTGGAGAGATCGACACTGTCGTCCTGGCCTTCCCCGATATGCAAGGGCGGCTCCAGGGCAAGCGGTTCGCCGCCCGCTTCTTCCTCGACGAGGTCCTCGCCCACGGCACGGAGGGCTGCAACTACCTCCTCGCCGTCGACACCGAGATGAACACGGTCGACGGATACGAGATGTCCTCCTGGGACCGCGGCTACGGCGACTTCGCCATGCACGCCGACCTCTCCACCCTGCGCCGCGTCCCCTGGAACGACGGCACCGCGATGCTCATCGCGGACCTGGCGTGGAACGACGCCTCGCCCGTCGTGGCCGCACCCCGGCAGATCCTGCGCCGCCAGCTCGACCGGCTCGCCGAACTCGGCTACTCCGCCCACGTCGGCACGGAGCTCGAGTTCATCGTCTTCAAGGACACCTACGAGCAGGCCTGGGACGCGGGCTACAAGAACCTGACCCCGGCCAACCAGTACAACGTCGACTACTCGGTCCTCGGCACCGGACGCATCGAGCCGCTCCTGCGCCGTATCCGCAACGACATGGCCGCGGCCGGCCTCGTCGTCGAGTCCGCCAAGGGCGAGTGCAACCCGGGCCAGCACGAGATCGTGTTCCGCTACGACGAGGCCCTCGTCACCTGCGACCAGCACGCCATCTACAAGACCGGCGCCAAGGAGATCGCGGCCCAGGAGGGTGTCTCGCTCACCTTCATGGCCAAGTTCAACGAGCGCGAGGGCAACTCCTGTCACATCCACCTCTCGCTCCAGTCGATCGACGAGCCCGGCACCAACGTCATGGCGGGCACCGCGGACGACCCCGGCGGGATGTCACCGGTGATGCGGCACTTCCTCGCGGGCCAGCTCGCCGCGCTGCGCGACTTCTCACTGCTCTACGCGCCCAACATCAACTCGTACAAGCGCTTCCAGCCGGGCTCCTTCGCGCCGACCGCGGCCGCGTGGGGCTACGACAACCGCACCTGCGCGCTCCGCGTCGTCGGCCACGGCCGCTCGATGCGCTTCGAGAACCGCCTGCCCGGCGGCGACGTGAACCCCCACCTCGCGGTCGCCGGACTCGTGGCCGCCGGCCTGTACGGCATCGAGCAGAAGCTCGAACTGCCCGAGGAGTGCACCGGAAACGCCTACACCGGCGAGTACGAGCACGTTCCCACGACGCTGCGCGAGGCAGCCGAGCTGTGGGAGAACAGCCCCATCGCCAAGGCCGCGTTCGGCGACGAGGTCGTCGCGCACTACCGCAACATGGCGCGGGTCGAACTGGACGCGTTCGACGCCGCCGTCACCGACTGGGAACTCCGCAGGTCGTTCGAAAGGCTCTAGCGTGCACGACATCCTCAACCCGGCGACCGAAGAAGTCATCGCCACGATCCACGGGACCTCCCGCGACCAGGTCGACGCCGCGGTGCTGCGCGCCCACCGGGCGCAGCGCGGCTGGGCGGCCGCGGCCCCCGCCGACCGGGCCCGCCTCCTGCGCCGCTTCGCCGCCGTCGTCGACGAGCACGTCGAGGAACTCGCCCGCCTGGAGGTCCGCGAGGCCGGACACACCATCGGCAACGCCCGCTGGGAGGCCGGCAACGTCCGCGACCTGCTCGACTACGCGGCCGGGGGAGTGGAGCGGCTCACCGGCCGCCAGATCCCCGTCGCCGGCGGCCTCGACATCACGATCCTCGAACCCCTCGGCGTCGTCGGTGTCATCGCGCCCTGGAACTTCCCCATGCCGATCGCCGCGTGGGGCACGGCCCCGGCGCTCGCCGCCGGGAACGCGGTGATCCTCAAGCCCGCCGAGACGACCCCGCTCACCGCGCTCCGCCTCGCCGAACTCGCCCTGGAAGCAGGCCTTCCCGAGTACCTCTTCCAGGTCCTTCCCGGCGCGGGAGACGTGGCGGGAGCCGCCCTCGTGGAGCACCCCGGCGTCGCCAAGATCGTGTTCACCGGCTCCACCCGCGTCGGCAAACACATCATGGCCGAGTGCGCCGGCCAGGTGAAGCGCGTGACCCTGGAACTCGGCGGCAAGAGCCCGAACATCGTGTTCGCCGACGCCGACATCGAGGCGGCCGCCGCGGCGACCCCCATGTCGTTCCTCGACAACGCCGGCCAGGACTGCTGCGCCCGCACCCGCATCCTCGTCCAGCGGTCCGTGTACGACCGGTTCCTCGGGCTGCTCGCGCCCGCGATCGAGTCCGTCGTCGTCGGCGACCCCGCCGACGAGAAGACCCAGATGGGCCCGCTCATCTCCAAGTCCCAGCTGGAACGCGTCCGTTCGTACGTCGACGGGTCAGCGGCCGCAGTGCGGGGCAGCGCCCCCGAGGGCGCCGGATTCTGGTTCCCGCCGACCGTCCTCACCGACACCGCCCCCGACGCGCCCGCCGCCTCCGAGGAGGTCTTCGGGCCCGTCGCCGTCGTCCTGCCCTTCGACGACGAGGCCGACGCGGTCCGGCTCGCCAACGCCACCGAGTACGGGCTCTCCGGGTCCCTGTGGACCCGTGACGTGGGGCGCGCCCTGCGCGTCGCCGGGGCGGTCCGCGCCGGGAACCTCTCGGTCAACTCCCACTCCAGCGTCCGCTACTCGACCCCGTTCGGCGGCTACAAGCAGTCCGGCGTCGGCCGCGAACTGGGCCCCGACGCCCTCACCGCCTTCACCGAGACCAAGAACGTCTTCATCAGCACGGAGGGTCCCGCACAGTGACAGAGAACATCTGCCGCCGCCTCACCGGCCGCACCGCCGTCATCACCGGAGCCGGCAGCGGCATCGGCCTCGCCACCGCCCGCCGCCTCGCCTCCGAGGGCGCGAACGTGGTCTGCGCCGACATCGACGAGAGCGCCGGCAAGAAGGCCGCCGAAGAGGTCGGCGGCACCTTCGTCCAGGTCGACGTCACCGACGCCGAACAGGTCGAGGCCCTCTTCAGGACCGCGTACGACACCTACGGCTCGGTCGACATCGCCTTCAACAACGCCGGGATCTCGCCCCCCGACGACGACTCCATCCTGGACACGGGCCTGGAGGCCTGGAAGCGCGTCCAGGAGGTCAACCTCACCTCCGTCTTCCTGTGCTGCAAGGCCGCCATCCCCTACATGCGGCAGCAGGGCAAGGGCTCCATCATCAACACCGCCTCGTTCGTGGCACGGATGGGTGCGGCGACCTCCCAGATCTCGTACACGGCCTCCAAGGGCGGCGTCCTCGCCATGTCGCGCGAGCTCGGCGTGCAGTTCGCCCGCGAGGGCATCAGGGTCAACGCCCTGTGCCCGGGCCCGGTCAACACCCCGCTCCTCCAGGAGCTGTTCGCCAAGGATCCCGAGCGCGCCGCGCGACGCCTCGTGCACATCCCGGTCGGCCGCTTCGCGGACGCCGACGAGATCGCCGCCGCCGTGGCCTTCCTCGCCAGCGACGACTCCTCGTTCGTGAACGCCACCGACTTCCTCGTCGACGGCGGCATCTCGGGGGCGTACGTCACGCCTCTGTAGGGGACGCGCCCGGTAGGTGTACGGTCCCCAGACATGCGTAACAGAGATGTTGCCGCGTGGACTTCAGCCGTGGTCACCGTCCTGGTGGCCACGGCTCTCGTCTCTCCTGCGGCCGCCGCCACGTCCGCTCCCACCACCGACCGGGCCTGCCCGCAGCTCTCGAAGAAGCTGTCCTGGTACGGCCAGAACCGGGCCAGGCTCCAGCGCATGATCGACGAGCGCGGGACCTGCTCCGGCCACCACGGGCCCCGGCCCGTCGCCGCGTTCGACTGGGACAACACCGTTTCCAAGAACGACGTCACCGACGCGACGATCGCCTGGTCGCTCAAGCACGACAAGATCCTGCGGCCCGCGAGCTGGAAGAAGACCAGCAAGTGGCTGACCGACGACGCCGACAAGGCACTGACCGCCGCCTGCGGCACCGCCGTACCGGTCGGTGCGCCCCTGCCGACCTCCACCGACACCGACTGCACCGACGAGATCTTCAACATCCGCGAGTCCGGCAGGACCATGAGCGGCGCCGCCGCCTTCGCCGGTGAGTGGAACCACCGCCGCACCGTGCCCCAGTACGCCTGGGTGCCGCAGCTGTTCGCCGGACACACCGTCCCCGAACTGGAGTCGTACGCCGCCCAGGCCCGCCGCGAGGCCCTGGCCGCACCCGTCGGCTCGACCCAGACGCTCGGCACGCACACCATCCCCGGCTACGTGCGCTACTACGAGCAGCAGCGCGACCTCATCCGCACGCTGCAGAAGGCCGGGTTCGACGTCTACATCGTGTCGGCCGGGTCCGAGCCCGTGACCGAGGTGTGGTCGGGCGGCCGGGGCGGCGTCGGCATCGACCGTGCCCACACCATCGCCATCCGCTCCGTCCTCGACAGCAAGGGCCGCATCACCACCTACAACGAAGGCTGCGGCGGGGTCGGACGCACCCAGGGCGAGGCCATCCCGTACATCGACGGCAAGCGCTGCTGGATCAACCAGGACATCTTCCATGTCAAGGGCAAGTCGGCCTGGGAGAAGCAGCGTCGGAGCAAGCGCATCGCCCTCGGTGGCGGTGACGCCGACACCGACGTCACCTTCGTCGGCGACGCCACCGGCGCGCACCTCGTGCTCAACCGCAACAAGAACGAGGTGATGTGCCGCGCCTACGACAACGCCGACGGGCGCTGGGTCGTGAACCCCATGTTCATCGAACCGCTCCCGCGCAAGTCCGGCAGCTACCCCTGCTCCACGGCCGCGTACAACCAGCCCGAGGGCGGCTTCGGCCCGGTCCTGCGCCCGGACGGCTCCGTCGTGCCCGACCGGGCGGACGCGGTGTACTGACCTTCCCCGCGCAATTTAGAGTGCCGGGATGAGCATGACGCCCCCGCCCGGCTGGTATCCGGACCCCACGGCCCCGCCCACCGAGCGATGGTGGGACGGGGCCGCGTGGACCGAGCACCGGCGGCAGCCGCAGAACACCCCGGCCGCGCCACAGGCTTTCGGGCCGCCCGTCGAGCCCCCGCTCCCGGCCGCGGGCCCGCAGCGCCCGCCCGCCGCACCGGGCCGCCGCGCCAGGACCGTCGCCCTGGCCGCCGCCGGCATCGTGCTCGTCGCCTCCATCGCCACCGGCGCCGTGCTGCTCGGCCGCGGCGGCGACGGCCCCCACACCCGCACGGCACCCACCGCGAGCGCCCCGACGCCCAAGGACCCGACCGCCACCGCGAGCAGCGCCGAGCCCACCCCCACCGAGGACGCGTCCACCGCCGTCGACCAGCTCAACGGCATCACGCTCCCCGTCCTCGACGGCTGGCAGAAGGCCGAGAACGTCGTCGACGACGACATGCTGATCACCACCCCGCGCACCTACGACTGCCCGGGCGACTCGGGGCTGTGCCGGCACGGCACCGTCGTCTCCCGCACCGTCACCGGGACCGACGAGACCTCACCCGAGGTCATCGCCGAACGGGACATCAAGGACGCCGCGAACGCCTCGTACGACAAGAACGGCATCAACCAGCAGCCCTTCGGCGGCATCGAGTCGCACCAGCGGATCGCCGCCCGCCAGATCGCAGTCGCCGGACGCGCCGGCTACCTCGTCCGCTGGAAGGTGAAGACCGGGAAGGGGCCCGGCGGTTACGTCCAGTCCGTCGTCTTCCCCTCCAGCGTCGGCTCCGAGTCCCTGGTGACCGTCCGCATCACCGTCGACGCCGGCAAGGACGCGCCGCCGCTCTCCGACATGGACCGCATCGTCAAGGGCATCAAGGCGGTCGGAGACAGCGGGTCGGACGGCGGCGTGGGCAGCAGCATCGGCCCCACCGACACGCCTTAGCGTCCTCAGGCACTCAGGTACTCAGGTACTCAGGGTCCTCAGAGGAACGTGTAGCCCTCGCCGCGGTACGTCGGCACGGTCGCCGTCACCGTGTCGCCCTCCACCAGGCGCAGCACGTCGAACCGCTCGCACAACTCGCCGGCCTTCGCATGCCGGAACCACACCTTGTCGCCGATCAGCAGATCGTCGGCGGGCGACCCGAGGAGCGGTGTCTGCACCTCGCCCGGGCCCTCCTGCGGGTCGTAGCGCAGGCCCTCCGGGAGATACGGGACCGGCAGCCGGTCGGCTCCCGGTGCGCCCGACGCCGGATAGCCGCCGCCGAGCACGGTCACGACCCCGACGCCCGGCCTGCGCACCACGGGCTGCGCGAACAGGGCGGCGGGCCGGCCCGTGAACGACGTGTAATTGTCGAACAGGCGCGGCACATAGAGACCAGACCCCGCAGCGATCTCGGTCACCGCGCGCTCGGCCGCGGTGTGCTGCACGCTGCCCGTGCCGCCGCCGTTCACGAACTCCAGGTCCGGCGCCACCGTCCGTACCGCGCGCACCACTTCGGCCCGCCTGACCGCGAGCTCCTTGCGGGCCGCCGCCTGCATCAGCCGGATCGCCCGCGACCGCACCGGCCGCCCCGCGACCGCGTCCCCGACACCCGCGACATGCCCCTCGTACGCCATCAGACCCACGAGCCGGAACCCCGGCCGCCGGGCCACGGAGCGCGCCATGTCGGCGACTTGGGCGGGGGAGCGGAGCGGGGAGCGGCGGGCGCCGACCCGCACGCGGCCGCCGAGCACCTGCCACGAGGTGTCCAGTTCCAGACAGACCCTGATCTCCTCGCGCCCGCCGTCCCGCGCGTCGTCCATCAGCCGCAGCTGGGCCGGGTCGTCGACCATCACCGTGACCGCCGCCGCCAGCTTCGGGTCGTGCGCGAGCTCGGCGAAGGCGGCCCGGTCCGCCGACGGATACGCGAGCAGCACGTCCTCGAAACCGGACCGCGCCAGCCACAGGGACTCCGCGAGCGTGAACGACATGATCCCGGCGAAACCGTCCCTGGCCAGCACCCGTTCGAGGAGGGCCCGGCAGCGCACCGACTTGCTCGCGACGCGGATCGGCTTTCCGCCCGCCCGCCTCACCAGGTCGTCCGCGTTGGCGTCGAACGCGTCCAGATCGACGATCGCGAGCGGGGCGTCGAGATGAGCGGTGGCCCGGTCGTAGCGGGCCCTGTCGGCTGCGCGGGGTGTCATGGCCGAAGCCTGCCAGACACGATTACCGCGGGGTAGGGGGAGGATCCGGGCAGATCGTCCTGACCTGCGGTCCGGGTTCCCTGCGAAGCCGCGTCAGCCCGTAGAGTGACGCGCACGCAGGACGAGAACGGGACGGGAACGGGGAGGCATGAGCACGCAAGCGCGCCGCGCGCCGATCCCGCCGCGCCCCTCCCAGCCGCCCACGCCGCGCGACGAGTCGGCCGACGCCTCCGCCGGCCCGGACGCGTCGATACCCCCGCGCCCCGCGCACACCCCGGCGCCGGACCACACGCCTCCGCCGCCCCCGGCCTCGGCCCGCTTCCCGGACACCCCGCCCGTGCCGGGCGCGCCCGCGGCACCCGCGTCCGACCGGCCGGCGCCCGCCACGCGCCCCGGGGCCGGCCCCCTGCCGCCCGAGCGCCCGACGGAGACCACGACCCGGCTGCGCCCGATCAGGGACACCGCCGCGCAGAGCGCCGACGGCCCGCCCCCGCCCCGCCCCGCCACACCCCCCGCGGCAGCCGCCCCGCGCCGCCCCGCCACCCCGCCGCGCGGCCCCGGCGAACCGCACGCCACCGTCCCCTGCCCCGCCGCGCCCCCGCGCGTCCCGGGCGAGCCCCCCGTCGGGAGGCGCCCGGTCGGAGCCGTCGACCTCACCCCGCAACCCGGCGCCGGCCGCCCCTTCGTGTTCTTCGCCCGCCCCGCCTCGTACGACGACAGCACCACCCGCCTGCGCCCCATCGGCTCCCGGATACGGCCCCGCGTCGCGGCCGCCGCGGCGTGTGCCGTGCTCGGACTCGGCCTCATCGGCGGTGCGGCGACCGGGAGTTGGCTGGCCGGGGACGGTGACGGCAGCATCGGCTCGCCGAGCTCGTACGCCGCCGCCGGAACCCTCTGGCACAGCGTCCCCGTCGACCGGCTGTTCCCGCCCGTCATCAAGGGCGACGGAGCGGGCCCCGGCGGCGCCGACCGCACCTGGACACGCATCGCCGTCGCCCCGGACAGCACCTGCGAGAACGCCTTCGACCCGCTGCTGCAGAGGGCGCTCGGGCCGGCCGGGTGCGTGCGCCTCCTGCGCGCCACCTACACCGACGCCACCCGCAGCCATGTCACCACCGTCGGCCTGCTGTTCACCAAGGCGGACACCGAGGCCATGAAGGCGTTGCGCACCCGGTTCACCGAGGACGGTCTCGACCGCAGGAACGACCTCATGCCCCACCCGTACGCGGCCAAGGGCACCCTCGCCGCAGGGTTCGGCGACGCCCAGCGCGCCTCCTGGACCATCTCCGTCCTCACCGACGCCCCTGTCGTCGCCTACGCCGTCTCCGGCTTCGCCGACGCCCGTACCGTCACGGACCCGCAGCCCGCCGCCGAGGCCATGAAATCCGGCAGCGCCACGACCCCCGCACAGGCCGGTCTCGGCTACGAGGCACAGGGCATCGCCGACCGCGTGGAACGCAGCCTGCGCGCCGCCGTCGCCAAGGCCACCGAGGAGCCGTCATGACCCGCACGGCCGCCGCCTGGCGCAACGCCGCCACCGCGCTCACGGCCGCCGCGGCCCTCGCGCTGCTCCCGTCGACCACCGCCCACGCCGACTCCATCCGCGCCCAGCAGTGGGGCCTGGACGCCATGCACACCGAGGAGGCCTGGCGCACGACCAAGGGCAAGGGCATCACGGTCGCCGTCCTCGACACCGGTGTGGACGACACCCACCCCGACCTCAAGGGCAACGTCCTGCCCGCCAAGGACTTCGTCGGCTTCGGAGCCAAGCGGGGCGACCGCTCCTGGGCCCGGCACGGCACCGCCATGGCCGGGATCATCGCCGGTCACGGCCACGGCCCCGGCGGCGACGACGGCGTACTCGGCATCGCCCCCCAGGCGAAGATCCTGCCCGTCCGCGTGATCCTGGAGGACGGCGACCCGGCCCGCAGACAAGCCCGCTCCAGCCGGGGCAGCGCACTCGCCGACGGCATCCGCTGGGCCGCCGACCACGGCGCCGACGTCATCAACCTCTCCCTCGGCGACGACTCCGCCACCGCCCACCCGGAAGCCACCGAGGACGCCGCCGTCCAGTACGCCCTGAAGAAGGGCTCCGTCGTCGTCGCCTCCGCGGGCAACGGCGGCAAGAAGGGCGACCACGTCTCCTACCCGGCCGCGTACCCCGGAGTGATCACGGCCACCGCAGTCGACCGCTACCTCCACCGCGCCCCCTTCTCCACCCGCCGCTGGTACGCCACCGTCAGCGCCCCCGGCAACGCCATCGCGATCGCCGACCCCGACCGCACGTACTACTCGGGCTGGGGCACCAGCGCCGCCTCCGCGTTCGTCTCCGGCGCCGTCGCGCTGGTCCGCGCCGCCCACCCCGGGCTCACGCCCGCGCAGATCAAGCAGCTCCTCGAGGACACCGCCCGCGACGCCCCCTCGGGCGGCCGCGACGACTCCCTCGGCTTCGGCTTCGTCGACCCGGCGGCCGCGATCCGCAAGGGCGACTCCCTCAAGCCCGAGGGCCTGCGCTCGGCCACGTACTCGGAGAAGTTCTTCGGCACGGGACCCGACGCCCCCGACGCCGACGGCTCGACCGGCTGGGTGGGCGCCGTCGCGGGAGGCCTCGGCGTCGTACTCCTCGCGGCCGCCGTCTATCTGTGGCGCGGGCGTCGCACGGTCCGCTGACCTGCCGAGCCTCAGCCGGTGAGCACGGAGACAGCCGCCTTTGCGACCCCCTCCACCAGCGCCACCCCCGCCTCCTTGGTCGCATTGCCGTCGGAGAGCACCGAGACCAGATACCGCTGCCCGCCCACGGACACCCGCCCGACGCTGTTGATGTCCCACAGCCCGGTCGCGCTGCGGGGCAGCCACCCGTTCTTCAGCGCACACACGGACGCGGAGTCGGCCGCCGCGGACACACCCCACCGCTGATCCGCCGCGATCCGCCCCATCAGCCCGGCGACGTACGCGCGCGACGCCGCGCTCAGCCCCGAGCCCGCGCTCTTCGCGCTCTCCGTGCCTTCCGTACCGAACACGGCCCGCAGCAGCGTCAGTTGATCTTCCGCCGTCGTCCGCGTCAGACCCCATTCGCCGCCCGCGCCCGCCCTCGTCCCGGTCAGCCCCAGCGTCAGGTTCGCCGCGTCGAGCCCGTCCGCGCCGCCGATCGCCTGCCACAGGGCTGTCGCGGACGCGTTGTCACTGTTCTCGATCATCGCCGTCGCGTACGCGCGCTCCTGCGCGGTCAGCGCCCGCCCCTCGTCCTGCGCCCGCAGCAGCAGCGCCGCGAGGATGTCGACCTTGACAATGCTCGCGGTGTCGAACGCGGACGTGCCGTCGTACACGGCGCCGTCCGTCGCCCCGTCCAGTGCGGACACCGCCACGGAGACCCGCGCGTCACCGTCCGGAAGCAGAGGCTTCAGCGCCTTGGCGAGCGCGTCGTCACGGTCCACCGGGACCTCCTCGTCGGGTGCGGAGGCGGAGGCCGCCCCGGACGAGGGCGCCGACGCGGTGGCGGCGACCGCAACCGCCTCCCCCGCCCCGCCCGGCGAGCAGCCTATGAGGGTCCCCACGAGCGTTCCCGTGAGAAGGGCGGCCCACGCCGCGAGTCCGTTCCGGTGCATGCCCGGATGCTCGGCGCCCGTCCTGTGCGCACCGTGAGACCAGGCTCTGGGTCCGCTGAGAAGATCGCGCCGCCGGGTCGGTAGGGTCGGTGAACGTGGCGAACAAGAACATTCCCGACCCCGGCTTCTCCGACGACGACGGCTCCGCGGACCCGCGGCTGAGCGCGGCCCTCGCCGCGTGGGCCGAGGACCGCACCGCGCACGGCCCGGTCCTCGCGGCCCTCAAGGAAGCCCGGCTCCTCGTCCCCGTCGTCGCCGTACTCGGCGAGGTGGAGGAGGACGAGAACGGGCTGCGCCGCGAGAAGACCAGCGACATGGCCGTGCCCACCCTCAAGGCCGGCGACCGCAAGGCCCTGCCCGCGTTCACCTCCACCGCGGCCCTCGCGCTGTGGGACCCGGAGGCCCGCCCCGTCGCCGTACCCCTGCACCAGGCGCTCCAGGCCGCCGCGCACGAACAGGCCGACACCGTCGTCATCGACCTCGCGGGCCCGGTCGCGTACGAGCTCAGCGGCGCCGCCCTGCGCGCCGCGAACGAGGGCCGCACCACCGCCGACCCCCTCGCCGACCCGGCCGTCACGGAGGCGATCCGTGCCGCCGTCGCCGCCGAGCCCGGCGTCCGGCGCGCCCATCTGGGCCCGGGCAGCGCCGACGGGATCCTCGCGCTCGTCCTCGACCCGTCGGCCGACCCCGCCGAGACCGCCCGCGCCGTCGCCGGGCGCATCGCCGCCGACGAAACACTGAGGGCCCGCCTGGTGCGGGGTCTCGACCTGGCACTTCTGCCGGCCGGGACCACGCCACCCGGCGAGCCCTTCTACGTACGCGTGTGAAAGATCGGGACGATCAGCCGTAGACCGGGCCCGTGTACTTCTCGCCGGGGCCCTGGCCCGGCTCGTCCGGCACGAAGGACGCCTCGCGGAACGCCAGCTGCAGGGACTTCAGACCGTCGCGCAGCGGCGCCGCGTGGAACGAGCTGATCTCGGTCGTGCTCGCGTCGAGCAGACCGGCGAGGGCGTGCACGAGCTTGCGGGCCTCGTCGAGGTCCTTGTGGGCGTCGCCCTCCTCGGTGAGGCCGAGCTTCACCGCGGCGGCGCTCATCAGGTTGACCGCGACCGTCACGATCACCTCGACGGCGGGGACCTCGGCGATGTCCCGGGTCAGGGCGTCGTAATCAGTGTCTTCGGCGTTTTCGGCGGCGGGGGTGGCGTCATTCATGTGCCCCACGATATGCCGCCCGCGCACCCGGTTGGGCCCACCCCCCGAGAGCTGCTAACCTTGTGTAACGACCGGCCGGACACGCATGCCACTGGCTTGAGTGACCGGCCCACAAGTGGAGGCTCCGATCTCCCACCTTGCTGCCCCTCGAGGGCGGCGGGTCACCGGTCAGATGGCCCCCATCGTTCCGTACGGACGATGGAGCCGTCCGATGTGCGCCCCGCGGTCATACGCGTCGGTGCTCCGGTAGTCCTTGGAGCCCCGCCTGTGTACCGTCCGGGGCATTTTTTGTGTTTCGGCGCGGTTGGTACTACGAAACAGACGTTACGCGGCGGTCCGCCAGACCGTCGTGTGGTGCTACCGAGGAGGATCCATCAGCGCCGAGCCCCGCATCAACGACCGGATTCGCGTTCCCGAAGTGCGACTTGTCGGTCCCAGCGGCGAGCAGGTCGGGATTGTTCCGCTTGCCAAGGCCCTTGAGCTCGCTCAGGAGTACGACCTCGACCTCGTCGAGGTGGCGGCGACAGCCCGTCCGCCTGTCTGCAAGCTCATGGACTACGGGAAGTTCAAGTACGAGTCGGCCATGAAGGCCCGTGAGGCGCGCAAGAACCAGGCGCACACGGTCATCAAGGAGATGAAGCTCCGGCCGAAGATCGACCCGCACGACTATGACACCAAGAAGGGTCATGTCGTCCGGTTCCTCAAGCAGGGCGACAAGGTCAAGATCACGATCATGTTCCGTGGTCGCGAGCAGTCCAGGCCGGAACTCGGCTACCGACTGCTGCAGCGTCTCGCTTCGGACGTCGAGGACCTCGGGTTCATCGAGTCGAACCCGAAGCAGGACGGCCGCAACATGATCATGGTTCTGGGTCCTCACAAGAAGAAGACCGAGGCCATGGCCGAGGCTCGTGAGGCCCAGGAGGCCCGCAAGGCCGAGCAGAAGGCCCTGCCGACGCACGGTCGTACGCAGCGGGCCAGCGACGACGCCGGCGAGTCGGAGCCTGAGGCCCCGGCCGAGGCGACCGACGAAGCCCCTGCCGACGAGGCCACGGCCGAGGCTTCCGCCGAGGCCTGATCCGGTCACGTACAGCCCGTACGGACCGGATGCCAACCGATACATCTGGACGTTCCGTATGCCGGTCCGCACCCCGGACCGGCAGGGAACGCCACTGACGAGGAGAGAACGGCGCTATGCCGAAGAACAAGACGCACAGCGGTGCCAGCAAGCGCTTCAAGATCACCGGCTCCGGCAAGGTGCTCCGTGAGCGCGCCGGCAAGCGCCACCTGCTCGAGCACAAGTCGTCCCGCGTGACGCGCCGCCTCACCGGCACGGTCGAGCTGGCCCCGGGCGACGCCAAGAAGATCAAGAAGCTTCTCGGCAAGTGAGTTCGGGCGCGCATCAGCGCGCCGAGCTCGGACCGGGACCAATTCGTTTTCGGGTCGTGTGAGTCCAACCACGGCCCCGCTACAAGGAGTCAACAAGTGGCACGCGTCAAGCGGGCAGTGAACGCCCACAAGAAGCGCAGGGCAGTCCTCGAGGCCGCCAAGGGTTACCGCGGTCAGCGGTCGCGCCTGTACCGCAAGGCCAAGGAGCAGGTCACCCACTCCCTGGTCTACAACTACAACGACCGCAAGAAGCGCAAGGGCGACTTCCGTCAGCTGTGGATCCAGCGCATCAACGCCGCTGCCCGCCAGAACGGCATGACGTACAACCGCCTCATCCAGGGTCTGAAGGCCGCCAACATCGAGGTGGACCGCAAGATCCTCGCCGAGCTGGCCGTCAACGACGCGAACGCGTTCGCCGCGCTCGTCGAGGTCGCGCAGAAGGCCCTTCCGGCCGACGTGAACGCGCCCAAGGCTGCGTGACGCTCCGCTTTCAGCCGGATGCTTCTCGGACCCGCAAGCCACTTGGCTTGCGGGTCCGAGTGCGTCCGTTGTCGGCTGCGGGGTGGTGGGGGTTGTTCGCGCACTTCCCCGCGCCCCCTTCGGGGCGCGTCGCCCCGCCCCTGTTCAACTTCTGCCCCCCGAAGGTGAGTTCATGGTCGGCCCCGAGTTGATCTCCCCCAAGTCGTCCCGCGTCAGTGCCGCGCGGCGGCTTGCCAAGCGGAACTTCCGGGGCAAGGAGCGGCTGTTCCTGGCCGAGGGGCCGCAGGCCGTGCGGGAGGCCGCCGGGCACGCGGACACCCTCGTCGAGCTGTTCGCCACCCTCGACGCCGCCGAGCGCTACGCCGACATCCTCGCGGAGGCGCGCGACGCCGGCGCCCGGGTGCACCTCGCCGACGAGGACGTCATCGCCGACATCTCGACGACCGTCACCCCGCAGGGTCTCGTCGGGGTCTGCCGCTTCCTGGACACCCCGTTCGAGGACGTCCTCGCCGC
The DNA here is from genome assembly GCF_036345255.1 of Streptomyces sp. NBC_00569. NCBI lineage: Bacteria > Bacillati > Actinomycetota > Actinomycetes > Kitasatosporales > Streptomycetaceae > Streptomyces > Streptomyces sp. NBC_00569. The sequence continues at coordinate 7,805,356 of NZ_CP107783.1, forward strand.
CCGGCCCCAGCTCGTCGCGGTCCTCGCCAACGTCCGCGACCCCGGCAACGCCGGCACCGTCCTGCGCTGCGCCGACGCCGCGGGCGCCGACGCCGTCGTCCTGACCGACGCGTCCGTCGACCTGTACAACCCCAAGTCGGTGCGGGCGTCCGTCGGTTCGCTGTTCCACCTGCCGGTCGCCGTCGGCGTGCCCGTGGAGCGGGCCGTACAGGGGCTCAAGGACGCGGGCGTACGCATCCTCGCCGCCGACGGCGCGGGGGAGCACGACCTCGACACCGAGCTCGACCGCGGCACCATGGGCACCCCCACCGCCTGGATCTTCGGCAACGAGGCCTGGGGGCTCCCCGAGGAGACCCGCGAGCTCGCGGACGCCGTCGTGCGGGTCCCGATCCACGGCAAGGCCGAGAGCCTGAACCTCGCCACGGCCGCCGCCGTCTGCCTGTACGCCTCCGCGCGCGCACAGCGAGCCCCCGGAGGGTGCCGCTCCGTCACCCCCAGCTAGTAGTGTGGCGAGCTCGGAAGCCACAACATCCTTCCGAGAGGTGGGATACGGGGATATGAGCGTCGGCACGAGCAGAGCACCGGGGGCACGGGACACCCTGCGCAGGCCCGCGCCCCGATGCGGCCCCGACGACCTCACCACCTTCGCCGACAGCGGCCTCCACCCGGACGACCTGCCCGACGGACTCGTCGTCGCCGACGAGACCGGGCACGTCATCTGCTTCAACGCGGCGGCCGTCCGCATCACCGCAGTGCCCGCCGCCGACGCCCTCGGTCACCCCCTGGAGCGCGCGCTCCCCTTAGAGGACCTCGAAGGCCGCCGCTGGTGGCAGCTGACCGACCCGTACGGGGGCCTCGCCACCCGCTTCGCCCAGCCCGAGCGCAATCTGCTGCTGCCCGGGGGCCGTGAGGTGCTCGTCTCCGCGCGCTACGTGCGCACCGCGCCCACCGGCCCCGTCCACCGCGTCGTCGTCTCCATCCGTGACACCGAGGCCCGCCGCCGCACCGAGCGCAGCCACGCCGAGCTGATCGCGACCGTCGCGCACGAGCTGCGCTCGCCGCTCACGTCGGTGAAGGGCTTCACCGCGACCTTGCTCGCGAAGTGGGAGCGGTTCACCGACGACCAGAAGAAGCTGATGCTGGAGACCGTCGACGCCGACGCGAACCGCGTCACGCGGCTCATCGCCGAGCTCCTCGACATCTCCCGCATCGACTCCGGCCGCCTCGAGGTGCGCCGCCAGCCCGTCGACATCGGCGCCGCCGTGGCCCGCCACATCCAGGCCCACGTCGCCTCGGGACAGCCGGCCGACCGCTTCCTCGTCCGGGTGGAACAGCCCCTGCCCGACCTCTGGGCCGACCCGGACAAGATCGACCAGGTGCTCAGCAACCTCCTGGAAAATGCCGTGCGCCACGGCGAGGGAACGGTCACCATCGACGTCATGCCCTCGGCATCACCCCGCGAGCGGGAGTGCGCCGGCACGTCGGTCACCGTGAGCGACGAGGGGCCCGGCATCCCGGAGGAGTCCATGAACCGCGTCTTCACCCGCTTCTGGCGGGGCAGCAAGCGCGGTGGCACCGGACTCGGCCTGTACATCGTCAAGGGCATCGTCGAGGCCCACGGCGGGACCATCACGGTCGGCCGCGCGCCCGGCGGCGGCGCCCAGTTCCGATTTACGTTGCCCGTGGGGGCCCCGGCGTACCTGAACGCCTGAGCGGGCCCCCACGGGCGCATCGGCACACCCCACCCCCGTTAGACTCGGTCTTTGGCACTTTGCGTCCCAATCCTGAGACGAATCGTCTCCGAGTCGTGGACGGGGACCATCCGCCAAACCAACCGGAAGCACGGGAAGAGATGTCGGCACCGAATAAGTCGTACGACCCTGTTGAGGTCGAGGCCTTGAAACCGGAAGAGATCGAGCGCATGCGGGACGAGGCGCTCGCCGCCTTCGCGGCCGCGGACTCCCTCGGCGCGCTCCAGGAGGCCAAGGTCGCCCACACCGGCGGCACCTCGCCCCTGTCGCTCGCCAACCGCGAGATCGGCGCCCTGCCCCCGCAGGCCAAGGCCGAGGCCGGCAAGCGCGTCGGCATGGCCCGCGGCGCCGTCAGCAAGGCGCTGGCCGCCCGCCAGTCGGAGCTCGAGGCCGAGCGCGACGCGCGCGTCCTGGTCGAGGAGGCCGTGGATGTCACGCTGCCCTACGACCGGATCCCGGCCGGCGCCCGCCACCCCCTGACGACGCTCTCCGAGCGCATCGAGGACGTCTTCGTGGCCATGGGCTACGAGGTCGCCGAGGGCCCCGAGGTCGAGGCGGAGTGGTTCAACTTCGACGCCCTGAACATCGGCCCCGACCACCCGGCGCGCGGCACGCAGGACACCTTCTTCGTCGAGGGCCCCCAGGGACCGAAGGGGGAAGGTGCGACCGAGTCGAACGTCGTGCTGCGCACCCACACGTCCCCCGTGCAGATCCGGTCCATGCTCGACCGCGAGCCGCCGGTCTACGTGATCTGCCCGGGCCGCGTCTACCGCTCCGACGAGCTGGACGCCACGCACACCCCCGTCTTCATGCAGGTCGAGCTCCTCGCCATCGACGAGGGCCTGACCATGGCCGACCTCAAGGGCACCCTCGACCACATGGTCCAGGCGCTCTTCGGTGAGGGCATGAAGACCCGGCTGCGCCCGAACTTCTTCCCGTTCACCGAGCCGTCCGCCGAGATGGACATGGTCTGCTACGTGTGCCGCGGCGAGTCCGTCGGCAACCCGGACCGGCCGTGCCGCACCTGCTCCTCCGAGGGCTGGATCGAGCTCGGCGGCTGCGGCATGGTCAACCCCAAGGTGCTGACCGCGGCGGGCATCGACCCCGAGAAGTACAGCGGATTCGCCTTCGGGTTCGGCATCGAGCGGATGCTGATGTTCCGCCACAACGTCGAAGACATGCGAGACATGGTTGAGGCTGACGTCCGGTTCACCCGGCCGTTCGGGATGGAGATCTGATGCGTATCCCGCTTTCCTGGCTGCGGGAGTACGTCGATCTCCCCGCCACCGAGACCGGCCGCGACCTGCAGGCCAAGCTCGTCGACAGCGGCCTCGAGGTCGAGACCGTCGAGCAGCTCGGCGCCGGCCTCAAGGGCCCCCTCGTCGTCGGTCAGGTGCTGACCATCGAGGAGCTGGAGGGCTTCAAGAAGCCCATCCGCTTCTGCACCGTCGACGTCGGCCGGGCCAACGGCACGGGCGAGCCGCAGGAGATCGTCTGCGGCGCCCGTAACTTCGCCGTCGGCGACAAGGTCGTCGTGGTGCTGCCGGGCGCAGTCCTGCCCGGCGACTTCGCGATCGCCGCGCGCAAGACGTACGGCAAGACCTCGCACGGCATGATCTGCTCCGGCGACGAGCTGGGCATGGGCGACGACGGAAGCCACGGCATCATCGTGCTGCCGCCGGAGCACGAGGTCGGTACCGACGCCATCGAGCTGCTCGAACTGGTCGACGAGGTCCTCGACATCGCCGTCACCGCCAACCGCGGCGACTGCCTGTCGATCCGCGGCGTCGCCCGCGAGGCGGCCATCGCGTACGGGCTCCCGCTGCGCGACCCGGCGCTCATCGACGTTCCCGGGCCGAACGAGTACGGCTACCCCGTGCAGATCTCCGAGCCCGTCGGCTGCGACCGCTTCACCGCGCGCACCGTCACCGGCCTCAGCCCCGAGGCGCGCTCCCCGATCTGGCTGCAGCGCCGTCTGCAGAAGGTCGGCATGCGTCCGATCTCGCTCGCCGTCGACATCACCAACTACGTGATGATGGAGATCGGCCAGCCGATCCACGCGTACGACCGCTCCCTCCTCCAGGGTGCGATCGGTGTGCGCAGGGCCGAGCAGGGCGAGAAGCTCACCACTCTCGACGGGGCCAAGCGCGTCCTGGACGCCGGGGACCTGGTGATCACCGACGAGCGCGGTCCGATCGGCCTCGCCGGGGTCATGGGCGGCGCCAACACGGAGATCGCGGACCACGACAACACGGCCGGTGCCACCACCGAGGTCGTCGTCGAGGCCGCACACTTCGACGCCGTCTCCATCGCCCGCACCGCGCGCCACCACAAGCTGTTGTCCGAGGCGTCCAGGCGCTTCGAGCGCGGCGTCGACCCGCAGGCCACGTCGGCCGCAGCCCAGCGCGTTGTGGACCTGCTCGTGCTGCTCGCGGGCGGCACCGCCGACGCCGGCGTCACCGAGGTCATCGCGCCCTCCGCGCCGCACACCATCAGGATCCCGGCCGACCACGCCGACAAGGTCGCGGGTGTCGTGTACGGCCGCGAGACCGTCGTGCGCCGCCTCCAGCAGGTCGGCTGCGACGTCTACGGGCAGGACACCCTGACCGTCACCGTGCCGTCCTGGCGGCCCGACCTCGTGGAGCCGAACGACCTGGCCGAAGAGGTCATCCGCCTGGAGGGCTACGAGAACCTGCCCTCCACGCTGCCCCGGCCCCCGGCCGGCCGCGGCCTCACCGAGCGCCAGAGGCTGCACCGCCGCGTCGGCCGCGCCCTGGCGGGCGCCGGTTACGTCGAGGCGCTGAACTACCCGTTCATCAGCGACGAGACGCTCGGCAAGCTCGGCATCGAGCAGGACGACCCGCGCCGCACCACGGTCAAGCTGGTCAACCCGCTCTCCGACGAGGAGCCCGCGCTCCGCACGACGATGCTGCCGGGCCTCCTGGAGGCGCTGCGACGCAACGACGGCCGTGGCTCGCACGACCTGGCGCTCTTCGAGACCGGCCTGGTCTTCCGGCCGACCGGTGAGGAGACCGCGGCGGCCCGTCTGCCCGTCGACCGGCGTCCCACGGACGAGGAGATCGCCGGCCTCGACGCCGCGCTGCCGCGTCAGCCGCGCCGCGCCGCCGTCGTCCTCGCGGGCGCCCGGGAGCAGGACGGCTGGTGGGGCAAGGGCCGGCAGGGCGACTGGGCGGACGCCGTCGAGGCGGCCCGCACCGTCGCCCGCGAGGCGCGCGTCGAGCTGATCGTCCGCAACGACCAGCACGCGCCGTGGCACCCGGGCCGGTGCGCCGCGCTGTACGTCGTGCTTGACGGCGAGGAGACCCTCGTCGGCCACGCCGGTGAGCTGCACCCGCGCGTCATCAAGGCGCTGCACCTGCCCGAGCGCAGCTGCGCCATGGAGGTCGACCTCGACCTCGTCGAGCGGGCCGGCACCGGCGCGCTCCGGGCGCCGCGGATCTCCACGTTCCCCGTGGCCACGCAGGACGTCGCGCTCGTCGTCGACGCCTCCGTGCCGGCCGCCGACGTGGAGAAGGCGCTGCGCGAGGGGGCGGGTGAACTCCTCGAGTCCCTCCGCCTGTTCGACGTGTTCACGGGTGAGCAGCTCGGTGAGGGCCACAAGTCCCTCGCCTACGCGCTGCGCTTCCGCGCCACTGACCGCACGCTGACCGTCGACGAGGCCTCCGCGGCCCGCGACGCGGCGGTGGCGCTGGCCGCCGAGCGCACCGGGGCGGTGCTGCGCGGGGCCTGATCCCGGCAGAGCGAGACGCAGTGAGGGGCACCTCCGGACCACCGGAGGTGCCCCTCACTCGTTCGGGTGAGAAGTGGCGGTGATCCGCTCCGCTGGGGGCCGGCGGTCGACAGAATCGTTGCGGCCGTAGGGCCGACCGCGCTGAACAGGGCCTTAGGGAGGCCGTCGGCATGATCCGTAACCATCCGAGGACGCCCTCCCGACCACCCCGCACCCCCTTCAGGTCCCGGCTCACCCGCTCCCGCGCCCGATCCCTTCGTGTGCGCCGCGCGCTCGATCTGGCGCTGCCCACGGCCTGGGGCGCCGTGGCGATCACCTTCAAGCTGGCCTGCCCGCTCGCGCAGGAGAACGGACTCGGCGCGCGCATCGCGTCGAGCGCCGTGTTCTTCGCCGTCGGTACGGGTCTGATACTCCATGTGCGGCGCGGCCTCCGGCGCGAGGTGCGCCAGCTGCGCAGGATCGCGGGGGCCGCACAGAACGTGCTGCTGCGCCCGCTGCCGCCCCGTATCGACGGCCTGGCCATCGCGGCGGGGCAGCTCTCGGCCGACCGGGGCGCCACCGTGGGCGGTGACCTCTACGAGGTCATCGCCACCGACCACGGTGTGCGGGTCGTCATGGGGGACGTCCGCGGGCACGGCCTCGCCGCCCTCGCGACCGTCGCCGCCGTCCTCGGGAGCTTCCGCGAGGCCGCGCACGACGAGGCCGAACTGACCTGCGTGCTGAGGCGGCTCGAGCGGGCCATGGCCCGGCATCTGCGCGAGCGGTCGCGGGACGAGCACCCCGCGGCCGGCGGCGCCGAACCGGTCAGTCCGGTCGCGGAGGAGTTCGTCACCGTTCTGCTCCTGGAGATCCGGCAGGACGGGGAGGTGCTCGCGCTCAACTGCGGGCACCCCTGGCCGTATCTGCTCCGGAGCCATACGGGTCCCGCAGCCGTGGCGCGTGGATACGCCGAGTTGGTCGTGGGCGGTGAACCCCTGCCGCCGCTCGGCCCGTTCCCGCTGCCGGCCGAACTGCCCGTCGTCGCGTGCGGGCGGCTTCTTCCCGGAGAGGGGCTGCTGCTCCACACCGACGGGCTCGAGGACGCGCGGGACGCCCGTGGCCGGTTCTTCCCGCTGCCCGCCGCGCTCGCCGAGGCCGTACGCGTCCAGCCGGTCGTCCCCGAGGCCGTCATCCGTGCCGTGTGCGCCCAACTCCTTCGCCACACGGGCGGGTTGCCGAACGACGACGCCGCGCTCCTCGTCGTGCGCAACGACCGCAGGCGAGTTCCCCTGCAGCACGGGGAGCCCCGCGTTCACAGCGCTGCCAAGTGAACGGGGCCACCGGGTGACCTGACCCCGGGGCTCCCGCCCCGGGGCGCGCCGTCCGCCGGCCACGGAGTGTCGGGCAGGCGGCCGGTCGGACGGCGCAAAACGGGCCGCCGCACTGTACGAGGGGGAGCCGGCGGCCCGGCCGGCCTCTTGCGAGGCAGTTCAGTCAATCGAGTTGCATCACGCCACAAAAGAGAGCGCACCACCCGGATTCGGGCACTCCGTTCACACCCCGTGTGAAGCCCGCTCCACTACGCTGACGGCACCGAGCCACCGGAGGGCCCTCCATGCAGCCCAACACCTTGCTCGACGCGATCCTCGACGAGGCCGGGATCTCCCATGCGGGCCTCGCCGCACATGTGAACCAGGCGGGCCGCGCCAGGGGACTCGCCCTGCGCTACGAACACACTGCCGTCGCACGGTGGTTGAAGGGCCAGCGGCCACGGGGCCAGGTGCCCGACCTCATCTGCGAGGTCCTCGCCGCCCGCCTGCACCGCCCCGTCACCCTCGACGACATCGGCCTGGGCATGCCCGGCGAACCGGCCACCCCGCACGGCCAGAGCCTGTCCGGATTCGTCGAGCGGGCCACCGCCCTGTGGCGTTCGGACGAACAGCAGCGGCCCCACATACTGGGCGCCCCCGCGGTCACCGGCACTCCGGCCGTGATGCCCGTGTGGGAGTGGGAGAACCCGCCCGAGGACACCGATGTGTCGCGCGGCGGGCGCCACCGGGTCAGCGCCGCCGACCTGGAGATGATGCGCTCGGCCCGTACGCACTACGAGCAGATGTACCGCAAGGCCGGCGGCATCGCGACGCGCACCCGCATCGTCGGCTTCCTCAACGCGGAGGCGGCGCCCCTGCTGCGCGGCAGCTACACCGACGAGACGGGCCGCCAACTGCACCGCGCCACCGGCGGGTTGGTCGCCATCGCGGGCATCTGTGCCTACGACTCCGACGCGCACGGCCTCGCCCAGCGCTACTTCCACCAGGCCCTGCGCCTCGCCAAGGCGAGCGGTGACCGGGGTCTCGGCGCCTATGTCATCGCCCTCCTGGTCAACCAGTCGCTCCACATGCGGCAGTACCGGCAGTCGGTGGCCTTCGCGGAGGCCGCGCTGCGGGCCGCCGGACGGCACATCACACCCGCGCTCGCCTCGGATCTGTACGCGATGCAGGCCAAGGCGTACGCACATCTCGGCGACGGCAGCGGCGCCCTGTCCTGTATCCGGCGAGCCGAGTCGGCCGCCGACCGCATCCGGCGCGGCCATGAACCGGACGAGACGGGCTATGTCCAGCCCGGACTGGTCAACGTGCAGGTGGCAGAGGCCCTGTTGAGCCTCGGCGACCTCACCTCGGCGCGTGAACACGCGGCGGCGGCCGTGCACAACCCCGCCCACGACCGGGGGCGGGTGCACCGCCTCGCCATGCTCAGCCAGATCGAGCTGAGACAGGGAAACGCCGAGAAGGCCGTCGCGATCGCCGTCGAGATGGCCGAACGGGCGCGGGGAATGGAGTCTCAGCGGCTGCGCGACAGACTCCGGGCGGTGCGCGAACACCTGGTGCGCAACGGCTGTGCCGGCACGGCCGAGGCCGCCGAACTCATCGACGGGGCACTGCGCGTACCGCTCTGAGCCCGACCTGCACCGCTCTCTCACGCTCCGCTGCTGCGATATTGCCATCTAACTCGGCGGAAGGTGGCAGAACCGTGCAGTGGACGAAACAGAACGAACAAACGGTGTATGAAAACCGCTGGTTCCGGGTCAATCTCGCGGATGTGGAGCTCCCGGACGGCCGGCATCTCGACCACTTCGTCATACGGCTGCGGCCGGTCGCCGTGGCCACCGTGGTCAACGAGACCAACGAGGTGCTGCTCCTGTGGCGGCACCGCTTCATCACCGACAGCTGGGGCTGGGAGCTCCCGGCGGGAGTGGTCGAGGACGGCGAGGACATCGCCGCCGCGGCCGCCAGGGAACTGGAGGAGGAGACCGGCTGGCGGCCGGGACCCTTACGCCATCTGATGAGCGTGGAGCCGTCCAACGGTCTCGAGGACGCCAGGCACCACGTCTACTGGGCCGAGGAGGGTTCGTACATCGGCCGTCCCGAGGACGACTTCGAGTCGGACCGCAGGGAGTGGGTCCCTCTCAAGCTCGTCCCTGACATGGTCGCCCGCGGCGAGGTCCCGGCCGCCAACATGGCGGCCGCGCTGCTGATGCTGCACCATCTCAGGCTGGGGCAGGATGCCCCGGCCTGACCCGGACGAACGGCGCTAGCGTCCGAACGCCTGCCAGACGGCAAGGGCGAGCGCGCCCGCCGCGGTGATCGCGGCGACGGCCTGCAGTGGCCATCGGGCGTGCTCGAGCTGGGCGACCCGGGTGCTCAGTTCGTCCTGGTCCTTGACGCTCTGTTCATCGCGCTGGGTGAGCAACGCCAGCTTGCCGTCGACGCGGGCGAGACCCACATCGAGGCTGCGGCGTAACTCCGCGAGTTCTTCCGGGACCACGGGACGCTCGGGGTCGGCGGTCACGGGTCGGCTCCTTTCCGTAGTCGGCACATCCGTTGCCTTACGCACGGAAAGTCAACTCGCCTGGTGGGCACGGCGGGAGAGTGTGCGATGGGCATATGCGGGCCCGGTGCGCACACGGTGTGCGAATGGTTCGGGCCCGGCACTCCGAAGAGTGCCGGGCCCGAACTTGCGACTACGCAGAGTCAACGCGGCGTGGAACCGCGCGGGGTCATGAGTACTGGTAGAAACCCGACCCCGTCTTGCGGCCGAGACGGCCCGCGTCGACCATCCGCTGGAGCAGCGGGGGAGCGGCGTACAGCGGCTCCTTGAACTCGGCGTACATCGAGTCGGCGACCGAGGCGACGGTGTCGAGGCCGATGAGGTCGGAGAGCTTGAGCGGGCCCATGGGGTGGGCGCAGCCGAGCTCCATGCCGTTGTCGATGTCCTCGCGGCTGGCGATGCCCGACTCGAACATCCGGATCGCGGAGAGCAGATACGGGATCAGCAGCGCGTTGACCACGAAGCCCGAGCGGTCCTGGGCGCGGATCGCGTGCTTGCCGAGGATCTTCTCGACGAGGGCCTGGGCGCGGCTGATGGTGCCCTCGGAGGTGGTGAGGGCCGGGATCAGCTCGACGAGCTTCTGCACGGGCGCCGGGTTGAAGAAGTGGATACCGATGACGTGGTCGGGGCGCGAGGTCGCCACGGCCAGCTTGACCAGCGGGATCGAGGAGGTGTTGGAGGCCAGGATGGCGTCCTGCCGGGTGACGACCTGGTCGAGGACCTGGAAGATCTCGGTCTTGACCTGCTCGTTCTCGACGACGGCCTCGATGACGAGGTCCCGGTCGGAGAACTCCCCGAGGTCGGTGGTGAAGCTCAGGCGGGCCAGGGTCTCGGCCAGCTCCTCCGCGCTGATCTTGCCGCGCTCGGCCGCCTTGGAGAGGGAGTTGTGCAGCCGGGTACGGCCGATCTCCAGGGCTTCTCCGGTGGTCTCCGCCACCATGACGTCCAGACCGGCGCGGGCGCAGACCTCTGCGATCCCGGCTCCCATCTGGCCGCAGCCCACCACTCCGACGCGCTGGATGTCCCCCATAGGGTCGGTCACCTCGTGCCTTTCGCTGTTCTCCGGCCGGCAGGACCCCCGGGTTCCGGCGCCTGCCTCGGCCCTGCACGTTACTCGGAACCTCCCGTAGATGGCGGGCCGGGTCGGGCATGCTGTCCCCAGTGCGGCCCGGGACGGCTGGGCCCGTTGGTCAGTGGGTGGCTGGATGAGGCATTTGTCACGCAGGGGCTTCACGGTCGCGGCGGCGGCCGCGCTGACCGGGCTCGCCGCGGGGGACGCGGCCGCCTCGGGGTCCCGTCACGCGCCGGTGGCCCGCGACATGCGGGGCACGTGGCTGGCGACGGTGGCCAACCGGGACTGGCCGTCGAAGCCGGGACTGAGCGCGGCCCAGCAGCGTGCGGAGCTCATCGCCCACCTCGACACGGCGGTGGGCCGGCACCTGAACGCCGTGGTCTTCCAGGTCCGGCCGACGGCCGACGCGCTGTGGCCCTCCCCGTACGAGCCCTGGTCGAACGTCCTCACGGGGGTGCAGGGCAAGAGTCCGGGCTGGGACCCGCTCGGCACGGCCGTCACGGAGGCGCACCGGCGCGGGCTCGAACTGCACGCCTGGTTCAACCCCTACCGGATCGCGAACCACACGGACCTCTCCCGTCTCGTGTCCACGCACCCGGCCCGCCTGCACCCCGACTGGGTCGTCCCCTACGGCGGGAAGCTCTACTACAACCCGGGCCTGCCCGATGTGCGCAAGTTCGTCCAGGACGCGATGCTCGACGCCGTCCGCCGCTACGACATCGACGCCGTGCACTGGGACGACTACTTCTACCCGTATCCGGTCGCGGGCCAGGTCTTCGACGACGACGAGGCCTACGCGGCGTACGGCGGGGGCTTCCCGGACCGGGCGTCATGGCGGCGCGACAACACCGACCGGCTCGTGCGCGAGATGGCCGCGAGCGTGAAGCGGATCAGGCCGCGCACCCAGTTCGGGATCAGCCCCTTCGGCGTGTGGCGCAACGCGGCGACGGACCCGCTCGGCTCGGACACCCGGGCCGGGGTGCAGACGTACGACGACCTGCACGCCGACACCCGCAAGTGGGTGCGCGAGCGCTGGATCGACTACATCTGCCCGCAGATCTACTGGAACATCGGCTTCGCCGCCGCCGACTACGCGAAGCTCGTGCCGTGGTGGTCGGACGTCGCACGCGGGACGGGGGTGCGCCTCTACGCGGGCGAGGCCCTCTACAAGGCGGGCGATCCGGCGCAGCCCGCCCCGTGGCAGGATCCGGCCGAACTCTCCCGCCACCTCACCTTCGCCGAGCGCTATCCGCAGGTGAACGGACATGTGTTCTTCTCGGCGAAGGAGGTGGGCGCCGACCGGATCGGCGCGATGGCCCGGGTGGTCGAGGACCACTACTGAGAGGGCCGGATGTGACTAGGGGGCCGGCTCCTCGTGCTGCACGACAGAGTCGGGACCCGGTGACATCACCGCCTCGTGGCCGTCCTGGAAGCGGACCCTGAACGGCGGCTCGCCGTCGTGGCCCATGATTTCGACGATTTCGGCGACCCGGTCGTGCTCGCCCACGGTCCTGCCGTGCACCCGCAGATGGTCGCCCTTGGTGGCACGCATCGTGAGTGACCTCCTCGTCCCTCGTCGACCCGTATCTCAAGGGTAGGACCGAGTCCCGGAGTCGGGGACCCTCAGCCGCGGGACCGTTGCGTCACGGCGATGCACACGAGCACGGCCGCCGCGGTCAGCGGCGCGGCGGGGGAGAGGTGCTCGCCGAGCAGGAACACCGACCAGACCAGGGTGAGCAGCGGCTGGGCCAGCTGGAGCTGGCTCGCCTTGGGGATGCCGATGACGGCCATGCCGCGGTACCAGACGACCAGGCCCACGAACTGCGAGCCCGCGGCCACCCAGAGCAGCCCCGCGACGGCGTGCCCCGTCAGGTGCACCGGCTCGTGGCTCAGCGCGACGAGCGCACCCGGCACGGCGACCGGCAGACACATCACGAGTGCCCAGGCGATGACCTGCCAGCCCGGCATCACGCGGGCCAGGCGGCCGCCCTCCGTGTAACCGGCGGCGCAGATGAGGAGTGCGCCGAAGAGGTACAGGTCGGCGGTCGTGAGCGTGCCGCCGCTCTGCTGCACGGTGAACGCGATCACGGCGGCGGCGCCCGCGCATGCCGCGATCCAGAAGCTCCGCGAGGGCCGCGCGCCGGTGCGCAGCGCAGAGAGCAGGGCGGTCGTCAGGGGCAGCAGGCCGACGACGACGGCGGAGTGCGCGGTGGTGGCCGTCTCCAGGGCGAGCGTCGTGAGCAACGGGAACCCGAGCACGACGCCCGCGCCGACCACGGCGAGACCGGCCCAGTGGCGGCGCTCGGGGACGGCGACGCGCAGCGCGAGCAGACAGGAGCCGGCGATCACGGCGGCGAGGACGCTCCGCACCGTGACGAGACTCCACGGCCCGAACCCTTCGAGCCCCCAGGCGGTGGCGGGGAAGGTGAGCGAGAAGGCGGTGACACCGAGCGCGGCGAGGACGGTCCCGCCACGGGTCGCCTTCGCCGTCAGGGGGGTGGGTCCAGGACGTGCCGCGGTGTCCGCGGCGGGGGCCGCGCCGGCGTCAACTGCTATCCCAGTGGCGGTAGTAGCGCTACTCTCTGTCCTCATGCATGAGCGTAGCAGTGTGGGCGAGCTGGCGGAAAGGCTGCGGGAGGAGCTGGATCGCTACTCTCCAGGTGGAAAGCTGCCGTCCAGTCGGGCGCTCGTCGAACGGTTCCGGGTGAGCCCGGTGACCGTGTCGCGCGCGCTCGCGCAGCTCGCCGCGGAGGGGCTCGTCGTGACGCGTCCGGGGGCCGGGGCGTTCCGCGCGGAGCCCCGTGCCGCGGCACAGCCGGCCGGTGACATCTCCTGGCAGGCGCTCGCGTTGAGCGCCGACTCCGCGACGGAGGTGGTGCCGCGGGCCGTGGACGCCTCGGGAGTCCTGGTCACGCTCTCCGCCCCGCCACCGGGAGTCGTCGAGTTCAACGGCGGCTATCTGCACCCCTCGCTCCAGCCGGAACGCGCCATGGCCGCCGCTCTGGCCCGCGCGGGCCGCCGCCCCGGCGCGTGGGGGCGGCCCCCGGTCGACGGCATCCCCGAACTGCGCGAGTGGTTCGCCCGCGGCATCGGCGGCGCCATCACCGCCGCCGAGGTGCTGATCGCGTCCGGTGGCCAGTCCGCCCTGGCCACCGCGCTGCGCGCCCTCGCCCCGCCCGGCGCCCCCGTCCTCGTGGAATCACCCACGTATCCGGGCATGCTGGCGATCGCGCGTGCGGCGGGGCTGCGGCCCGTGCCCGTGCCGGTCGACACGGACGGGGTGCGTCCTGAGCTGCTCGCCGAGGCGTTCCGGGCGACGGGGGCGCGTGTGTTCGTGTGCCAGCCGCTGTTCCAGAACCCCACGGGCGCGGTCCTCTCCGCGCAGCGGCGCCCCGAGGTGCTGCGGATCGCGCGCGAGGCAGGGGCGTTCATCGTCGAGGACGACTTCGCGCGCCGTCTCGTCCACGAGGACGCGGGGCCGCTGCCCAGGCCGCTGGCCACCGACGACCACGACGGCGTCGTCGTCCATGTCTGTTCCCTGACCAAGGCGACCTCGCCGAGCTTCCGCATCGGCTGCCTCGCCGCGCGTGGCCCCGTCCTCGAACGGCTGCGCGCGATTCAGGTCGTCGACCACTTCTTCGCGCCGCGCCCGCTCCAGGAGGCCGCCCTCGAACTGGTCGGCTCACCTGCCTGGCCGCGCCATCTGCGCACCGTGGCCGCCCACTTGACGCTGCGCCGCGACACGATGACGGCGGCCCTGCGCGCCACCCTGCCCGAACTCGCGGTCGGGCACGTGCCGTTGGGCGGCTATCTGCTGTGGCCGCGGCTGCCCGACGGCACGGACGAGGCGGCGCTCGTCACGGGGGCGCTGCGCGCGGGTGTCGCCGTCGCGCCAGGCCGCCCCTACTTCTCCGCCGAGCCCCCGGCCCCGCACATCCGGCTGAGCTTCGCGGCGGTCGCCGGGCCCGCGGAGATCACGGAGGGCATCCGCCGGCTGCGGGCCGTGTGCGACGAGGTGCTCCAGTAGACGACGGGAGGGAGCAGCGCCCGAAACCCGCTCGACGGGCACAGGACCCGCCTGCGAATCTCGCGTCATGACCGACACGCCCACCACGGCCCCGGCGCTCCCCGGCGGCTACGAGATCTCGACCGACGCCTCCCGAGTCGACGCCGCCCGCGTGCACCGCTGGCTCTCGACGGACGCCTACTGGGCCATGGGCCGCGCCCGCGAACACCAGGACCGGGCGATCGCGGGCTCGCTGAACTTCGGGGTGTACGACACCGCATCGGGTGAGCAGGTCGCGTACGCCCGTGTCGTGACCGACCAGGCCACCTTCGCCTGGCTCTGCGACGTCTACGTGGACCGGGCCGTCCGCGGCAAGCACGTGGGCACCGCGCTCGTCGCCGCCGTCCGCGGCCACCTGGAGCCGCTCGGCCTGCGCCGCATCATGCTCGCCACCCGGGACGCGCACGGGGTGTACGACAAGGTGGGCTTCGCGGCGCTCGCCGAGCCGGAGAACTGGATGGTGCTCACCCTGCGGTGAGCGCGCGGCGGGGCGCATGCGGCGGACATACGCCCCGTGGACTCTTGACCGCAGCCGTGGCACGCCCCACGATCACCGCATGCCCGTTCGCGTGACGCTTCTCGCCGCCGCGCGCAGCGCCTCGCTGCTCGCCGAGCGCTTCGACGACGACCGGCCCCTCGACCACACCGGATGGCACGAGGTGGAGCTGGCCTCGCCCGCGCTGGTGCCGCTCGCCGCGGCGGAGCTGCGCTACTGCGCGCCCACCGCCCGCAGCCGCGGCACCGCCGAGGCGCTCGGACTCGCGCCCCTGGCCCAACTCGCCCTGAGGGACTGTGACATGGGCCGCTGGCGCGGGCGCACGCTCGCCGAGGTGACGGCCGTCGAGCCGGGCGCCGTCGACGCCTGGCTGCGCGACCCGCGATCGGCGCCGCACGGCGGGGAGTCGCTGCTCGCGTTCATATCGCGGGTCGGCGGCTGGCTCGACACGCGGCCGAACGACGACGGCGCGACCGTTGTGGCGGTCGCCGAGCCGGCCGTCGTGCGGGCGGCGCTCGTCTACGCGCTCAAGGCGCCCCCGTCGACGTACTGGAACATCGACGTACGCCCCCTGTCGGCCGCCGTCCTCACGGGCGGCGCGGGCCGCTGGAGCGTGCGGCTCGACGCCGCGGTGTGAGTCAGGGCGCGGCGCGCGTGTACGCGGTGGTGAGCACCAGGTCCTTCGCCGGGCCCCTGACCCGCCACTCCATCCGCCACCGGTCCGGCCCTGTCACCTCGAACTCGCCGCGGTAGAGGTCCGCCGCGCAGGGATGGTCCGCCGTGTGACGGCCGGTGCGCAGGTCCAGGTCGTGGAAGAAGCGGCCGTCGGAGAACCGCACGACGGCCGTGCCGGGGGCCTCGCCCGGCAGGAACCGCAGATTGCGCTCGGCGGGCCGGGCGGTGCCGTGCCACACGAAGGTGCCCGCCTCGTGGTGCAGCAGCCCGCCCGCGTCGTCCGACGTGAAGTCCGTGGTGCCGGAGAAGGTGCCGACCGCGTCGCCGGCGAGGTCGCGCACCGTCCGCTCGACGTGCCACCGGCCCGCCAGATGGGCCAGCACGTCGGGGACCGGCCAGGCCTCACTCATCTCGTCCCACCCATCTCGTCGCCCGTGCTCCCCATCTTGCCGCCTGGCGCGACCCCGCCCGGCGACGGGGTCGAGCCGTCGGAAATCCCTTGCGCCACGCCGGGCATCTCCGCGAGCCGAGGCGCTCCGACCGGCGGCGCGTCCCCGCTGCCGGGATCGAGCTCCTGCGCAGCGCCGCGGGCGGCAATCCGCACACCCTTGTCGCGGACGAGGGCGCCTGCCACTGGACGGACCGCGTCGTCGACCCCACGGGCCTCGCGCTCGGCATGATCGAGAACACCGCCGTCGCCTGTCTCATCCACCCCGAACACGGCGGCACCGGCATCGCCCCCGGCCGCTACCTCGTACGCCGCCGGCGTGAGCGGGCCGCATCACGCCACGGCCTGCGCGGCGGGAATCAGCTGATCGCCGACTGATCGCCGACTGACGGGACCGAGGCTCGGCGATCACTCGCATTGCATAAACGTGCATTCATGCGTATAGTCATGCCATCCAAGAGGAGGGTTCCATGGCGGTACGCGTAGCAGTGGCAGGGGCAAGCGGATACGCGGGCGGAGAGCTGCTGCGTCTGCTGCTCGCTCATCCCAATGTGGAGATCGGCGCCCTGACCGGCAACTCGAACGTGGGGCAGCCCCTCGGCGCGCTCCAGCCGCACCTGGTGCCGCTGGCCGACCGGATCCTCGAGCCGACGACCGCCGAGGTGCTCTCCGGCCACCACGTGGTCTTCCTCGCGCTGCCGCACGGGCAGTCCGCCGCCGTCGCCGAGCAGCTCGGCGAGGACACGCTCGTCGTGGACATGGGCGCCGACTTCCGGCTGAAGGACGAGGGCGACTGGGAGAAGTTCTACGGCAGCTCGCACGCCGGGACCTGGCCCTACGGGCTCCCCGAGCTGCCCGGCGCGCGCGCCGCGCTGGAGGGCACCAAGCGCATCGCGGTCCCCGGCTGCTACCCGACCGCCGTCTCCCTCGCGCTCTTCCCCGCGTACGAGGCCGGGCTCGCCGAGCCGGAGGCCGTGATCGTCGCCGCGTCCGGGACGTCCGGTGCGGGCAAGGCACCCAAGCCGAACCTGCTCGGTTCCGAGGTCATGGGCTCCATGTCCCCGTACGGCGTGGGCGGCGGTCACCGGCACACCCCCGAGATGATCCAGAACCTGGGCGCGGTCGCCGGTGTGCCGGTCTCCGTCTCCTTCACGCCGACGCTGGCCCCGATGCCGCGCGGCATCCTCGCCACGTGCAGCGCCAAGGCGAAGCCGGGCGTGAGCGCCGAGAGCGTACGGGCCGTCTACGAGAAGGCCTTCGCCGATGAGCCGTTCGTGCACCTGCTCCCGCAGGGGCAGTGGCCCGCCACTTCTTCGGTCTACGGCTCGAACGCCGTGCAGGTGCAGGTCGCGTACGACTCGGCGGCCGGCCGGATCATCGTGATCAGCGCCATCGACAACCTCACCAAGGGCACCGCGGGCGGCGCCCTCCAGAGCATGAACATCGCCCTCGGTCTCGACGAGACCACGGGGCTTACCACGATCGGAGTCGCGCCGTGAGCGACGCGCGCGCAGCCACCGGGCCGCAGACGGGAACGAAAGCCGCGCCGCTGCGCTGCGCGGGCGGAGAAGCGAACGAGGAGACAGCGTGAGTGTGACGGCAGCCAAGGGATTCACGGCCGCGGGCATCGCCGCCGGGATCAAGCAGAACGGCAACCCGGACCTGGCCCTCGTGGTCAACAGCGGGCCCCGCCTGGCCGCCGCCGGCGTCTTCACCTCCAACCGCGTGAAGGCCGCGCCGGTGCTCTGGTCGGAGCAGGTCCTCAAGGGCGGGCTCGTGTCCGCCGTCGTCCTCAACTCCGGTGGCGCCAATGCCTGTACCGGCCCCAAGGGCTTCCAGGACACCCACGCCACGGCGGAGAAGGTCGCGGAGGCGCTCGGCCTGAACGCGGGCGAGGTCGCCGTCGCCTCGACCGGCCTCATCGGTGAACTGCTCCCCATGGACAAGCTCCTGCCCGGCGTCGACACGGCGGTCGCGCAGCTCGGCCCGCACGGCGGTGAGAAGGCCGCCGTCGCCATCAAGACCACCGACTCCGTGCACAAGACCGCGGTGTTCGAGGGCGACGGCTGGACGGTCGGCGGCATGGCCAAGGGCGCGGGCATGCTCGCCCCCGGCCTCGCCACCATGCTCGTCGTCCTGACGACGGACGCCGACCTGGAGGCCGGCGTCCTGGACAAGGCCCTGCGGGACGCCACCAAGGTCACCTTCGACCGCGTCGACTCCGACGGCTGCATGTCGACGAACGACACCGTGCTGCTCCTGGCCTCCGGTGCCGCCGAAGTCACCCCCGAATACGCCGAGTTCGCCGAGGCCGTCCGCACGGTCTGCGACGACCTCGGACGGCAGCTCATCGGCGACGCCGAAGGCGCCAGCAAGGACATCAGGGTCGACGTCGTCAACGCCGCGACCGAGGACGACGCCGTCGAGGTGGGCCGCTCCATCGCCCGTAACAACCTCCTCAAGTGCGCGATCCACGGCGAGGACCCCAACTGGGGCCGGGTGCTGTCGGCGATCGGCACGACGTCCGCCGCCTTCGAGCCCGACCGGCTGAACGTCGCCATCAACGGCGTCTGGGTCTGCAAGAGCGGTGGCGTCGGCGAGGACCGCGAGCTCGTCGACATGCGCTTCCGGGAGGTCGTCATCACCGCCGACCTGGCGGCCGGCTCCGAGACCGCGACGATCTGGACGAACGACCTGACCGCGGACTACGTCCACGAGAACAGCGCGTACAGCTCATGAGCACGACACGGAAGCACACGGCGCTGCCCAAGGCGCAGATCCTCATCGAGGCGCTGCCCTGGCTCACCCGGCACCAGGGCAAGACCGTCGTCATCAAGTTCGGCGGCAACGCCATGATCGACGAGGACCTCAAGGCCGCCTTCGCGCAGGACGTCGTCTTCCTGCACCACGCGGGCCTCAAGCCCGTCGTCGTGCACGGCGGCGGACCGCAGATCAGCAAGGCCCTCGACCGGCACGGCATCGTCAGCGAGTTCAAGGCGGGCCTGCGGGTCACCACCGAGGACGCGATGGACGTCGTGCGGATGGTCCTGGCCGGCCAGGTGCAGCGCGAGCTCGTCGGGCTCCTCAACGAGCACGGCCCGCTCGCCATCGGCCTCACCGGCGAGGACGCGCACACCATCACCGCCACCAAGCACAAGCCCGAGATCGGCGGCGAACTGATCGACATCGGCCGGGTCGGCGAGATCACCGAGATCGACACCGGCGCCATCGAGGCCCTGCTCGCGGACGGCCGTATCCCCGTCGTCTCCTCGATCGCCCGCTCCCAGGACGACGGACACGTCTACAACGTCAATGCCGATACGGCGGCTGCGGCCCTCGCCGCGGCGCTGGGCGCCGAGACCTTGATGGTCCTGACCGACGTCGAGGGCCTCTACGAGGACTGGCCGAACTCCGACGAGGTCATCAGCAGGCTCACCGCGAGCGAGCTGGAGAAGCTCCTTCCCGAGCTGGCCAGCGGCATGGTGCCCAAGATGGAGGGCTGCCTGCACGCCGTGCGGGGCGGCGTGACGACCGCCCGCGTCATCGACGGCCGGGTCCCGCACTCGATCCTGCTGGAGATCTTCACCGACGAGGGCATCGGCACGATGGTCGTGCCGGACGCCCCCGAGGCCACCGACGTGAGCGCCATCGACGCACAGGGGGAGTCATGAGCAACCAGGAGCTGACCGCGCGCTGGCAGGGCGCGCTCATGGACAACTACGGCACGCCCCGGCTGCCCCTCGTCCGCGGCGCGGGCGCCAAGGTGTGGGACGCCGACGGCAAGGAGTACGTCGACTTCGTCGGCGGCATCGCGGTCAACGCCCTCGGCCACGCGCACCCCGCGGTCGTCCAGGCGGTCACCGAGCAGATCGCCTCCCTCGGCCATGTCTCGAACCTCTTCGTCGCCGAGCCGCCCGTCGAGCTCGCCGAGCGGCTCCTCCAGCTCTTCGGCCGGTCCGGCCGCGTGTACTTCTGCAACTCGGGCGCCGAGGCCAACGAGGGTGCCTTCAAGATCGGCCGCCTGACGGGCCGTTCGCACATGGTCGCCACCCAGGGCGGCTTCCACGGCCGGACGATGGGCTCCCTCGCGCTGACGGGCCAGCCCGGCAAGCAGGAGCCGTTCGTACCGCTGCCCGGCGACGTCACGCATGTCCCGTACGGCGATGCCGAGGCGCTGCGGGCGGCGGTCACGGAAGAGACCGCGCTCGTGATCATCGAGCCGATCCAGGGCGAGAACGGCGTCGTCGTCCCGCCCGCCGGCTACCTCAGGGCGGCCAGGGAGATCACCCGGGCCACCGGCACCCTGCTCGTCCTCGACGAGGTGCAGACCGGTATCGGCAGGACCGGCCACTGGTTCGCGTACCAGGCGGAGGAGGGCATCGCCCCCGACGTCGTCACGCTCGCCAAGGGGCTCGGCGGCGGACTGCCCATCGGCGCGACCGTCGCGTTCGGTGAGACGGCCGAGCTGCTCAAGCCCGGTCACCACGGCACGACGTTCGGCGGGAATCCCGTCGCCTGCGCGGCCGGCCTCGCGGTGCTCGACACCGTCGCGGGCGAGGGCCTCCTGGGCAACGTCAAGCGTGCCGAGGCGCGGCTGAGGGACGGAATCACGTCACTCGGGCACCCGCTCGTCGGCCACGTAAGGGGCGCCGGGCTCCTCCTGGGTATCGTGCTCACCGAGCCGCTCGCGCCCCAGGTGCAGCAGGCGGCTCAGGACGCAGGCCTCCTGGTGAACGCGCCCGCCCCAGATGTCGTACGGCTCATGCCGCCGCTCAACCTCCACGACGACGAGGTGGACACCCTCCTCCAGGCGCTGCCCGGCGTCCTGGACAAGGCCCTCGAAGCGGCCGACGGGGAAGGACGATCCTGAGGAATGGGACGACGACGATGAGTCAGGCGCAGGACAACGAGCATGCCGCGGGACCCGCCGTGCCGCAGACCCGCACCGCGCGCCACCGCCGGATCGTGGACATCCTCAACCGGCAGCCGGTGCGCTCGCAGAGCCAGCTGGCGAAGCTCCTCGCCGACGACGGCCTCACGGTCACGCAGGCGACGCTCTCCCGGGACCTGGACGAGCTGGGCGCGGTCAAGATCCGCAACACCGGCGGCGAGCTGATCTACGCGGTGCCCAGCGAGGGCGGATTCCGCACCCCGCAGGCCCCGCTCGGCGGCTCCGCCAAGGAGGAGCGGATGCGGCGGCTCGCGGGGGAACTGCTGATCTCCGCGGAGGCCTCGGCGAACCTCGTGGTCCTGCGCACCCCGCCCGGCGCCGCCCAGTTCCTCGCCTCGGCGATCGACCAGGCGGAACTCCAGGTCATCCTCGGCACGATCGCGGGTGACGACACCTTGATGCTGATCAGCCGCGACCCGGCCGGCGGGCAGGCGCTCGCCGACCATCTGCTGCGGCTCGCCCAGAACGACCACTGAGCGCGCTGAATCGTCCGGGCTCGCGCCCCGGACCGCCCGATGCACGGGCGGTCCGGGGCGCTTTCGCGTTCTCTCAGGCCTGCTCGGCGCGGCGAGCCCGGTACGACATCCAGGCGGCGACCAGGGCGCCCGACACGTTGTGCCACACGGAGAACACCGCCGCGGGGAGCGCCGCGAGCGGGCTGAAGTGGGCTGTGGCGAGCGACGCGGCGAGCCCCGAGTTCTGCATGCCGACCTCGAACGCCATCGCGCGGGACGCGGGCGCCCCGAGGCGGGCCAGCTTTCCGGCGCCGTAGCCGAGTGCGAGGCCGAGGCCGTTGTGGAGGACGACGGCGAGCAGGACGAGCCCGGCCGCCGACTTGATCGCCGTCGCGCTGCCCGCGACGACCACGGCCACGATGACGGCGATCGTCAGCGCCGACAGCCAGGGCAGGAAGCCGAGCACCCGGTCGACGTACCGGCCGAGGACCAGGCGCACGACGAGTCCGGCGATGACCGGCAGCAGCACGGTCTTGAGGATGTCCGTGACCATCGATCCCGCGTCCACGGGCAGGAACTCGCCCGCGAGGAGCAGGGTCAGCGGCGGCGTGACGAGCGGGGCGAGCACGGTCGAGACGGTGGCGACGGAGACGGACAGGGCCACGTCGCCGCGCGCCAGATACGTCACCACGTTGGAGGCCGTGCCGCTGGGGGCGCAGCCCACGAGGATCACGCCCGCCGCCAACTGGGGCGGCAGGTCGAGGGCGTTGGCTATCAGCCAGCCGAGCCCCGGCATGATCACGTAGTGCGCGACGAGTCCGAGGCCGACGGCCCAGGGCCGCTTCGCGACGCCCTTGAAGTCGTGCGGGGTCATCGTGAGCCCCATGCAGAACATCACCACACCCAGCAGGTACGGGACGTTCGTCTTCCAGCTCACGAAGGCGTCCGGCAGGGCGAGCCCGATACCGCCCGCCGCGAGCACGAGTACGGGGAACACGGTCACGGCCAGGCGCGCGGCGCGGTTGCCGGTGTCCGTCGGCTGAGGGATCAATTGTTCGGTCTGCACCGGGTGATGCAACGCCGCCGCCCGGCCCGCCCGCAACCGCGTCTCGTTATGTGGTCCTTACATCTTCATGGGGCCGTCACATCTTCCCCCTGTCCTCGTCAGGGGGTCACCGACCAGGTCTCCCCGTCCGCCGTCACCGCGAACGCCGTGACCCCGGGCTGCGCCTCCAGCCACGCCCGCGCCCCCGGACCCATCGCGTACGCGGCGGTCGCCCAGGTGTCCGCGTCGGTGAGCCCCTCGTGGACGACGGTCAGGGAGGCGAGACCGCCGACGGGTGCCTGCCCGGTGTGCGGGTCGACGACGTGGCAGCCGCGCTCCGCGGGACCCGACGTGGCCACCGCGAGCGCGCCCTGCCGGGACTCGACGACCGCCGCCACCCGACCCGGGCGCAGCGGATGCGCGACGCCCACGCGCCACGGGCCGCCGTGGAGCTGGACGTCGCCGCCGCCGTTCAGACAGACGCCGGTCGCGCCCGCGGCGAGCAGCCCCTCGGCCGCGCGTTCCACCGCCCACCCCTTGACGAGGCCGCTCGGGTCGAAGCCGCCGGAGTGCCCCGCGGTGAACCAGCCGCCGGTGTGCTCCCGCGCCCGCTCGCACCGTCGCAGCACCTCGCGGACCTCGGGCGCACAGTCCTGGGGCGCGAGCTCGCCCCGGGCGATCCGGCTGACCGCGCTGTCCTCTCGGTACGTCGAGAAGACGGCGTCCACATGACGCAGCCACGCCTCCGCCTCGTCGAGCGCCCGCGGATCCACGTCCGTGCCGCGCACGGTGATCGAGAACACCGTGCCCATGGTGTGCACGACCCGGTGCAGCCCGGCCGCCTCACCCACGGGCCTGGTCCAGCGCGCTCTGCAGCGACGAGATGTAGCCCTCGCTGGTGAACGTGGCGCCGGAGACGGTGTCGATCCGGGCGCTCTGGGCGTCCAGGGTCTCCTGCACGAGGGTCGGGACCGAGGACGAGGCGATGTCCTGGCTGCGCCGGTCGCCCGACGGGGTCTTGACGGCACGGACGGCGGTGATCTTCGCGCCGTCGACGGTGATCTCGACCTGGACGGGGCCGTAACGCGTCTGCACGGTCTCGCCGGTGAGAGTCCGCTTCCCGCTCGCGCTGCCGGACCCGGTGCCGCCCGGGACCGCCGGGGACCGGCTGGACGCCGGGGTCCGCGGGGCCGCCGTGGCCGGCGGAGAGTGCGGCTTGAGTGCGAGCGCCAGCGTCGTCACGGAGACGGTCGCGACGCAGGTCAGGACGGTACGGCGGATCGGATGGGCTCTCATGGCGCGGCTCACAGCTCGAACGACTCGTAGTGGACACGGGAAGCGGGCACTCCGGCCTCGCGCAGGGCGTCGTACGAGGCGAGCGCGAGGCCGTGCGGCCCGCACAGGTAGACGTCGTGGGCCGCGATGTCCGGGAGCATCCGGCGCAGTCCGTCCGCGGTGACGTCCGTCCGGGTGCCGTCGGCGTCGTTCAGGGCGTACACGAGGCGGGCGCCGCGGCCGGCCGCGATCGACTCCAGTTCACCGCGCAGCGCCAACTCCTCGGCGGTGCGCGCCCGGTAGAGCAGCGTCAGGTCGCCCGGCGCCGCCGGCAGCGTCTCGAAGAGCGTGCGCAGGGGGGTGATGCCCGTGCCACCCGCGAGCAGCAGCACCCGGCGCGAGCGCCGCAGCCCCGCCGTCAGCGCCCCGTACGGCCCCTCCGCCCACACCCGCGTACCCCGCGTCAGGCCCGCGACGGACGCGCTGTGGTCGCCCAGCGCCTTCACCGTGATCCGCAGGAACCCGCCGCGCGGCACCGCCGACAGGGAGTACGGGTGCGAGGCTCCCCACATGCCGGGCGTGAAAAAGCGCCAGCGGAAGAACTGACCCGGTTCCGCGCCGAGCGCCTCCAGCCGTCGGCCGCCCACCCACACCGACGTCACCCCCGGCGCCTCCCGCACGACGGCCTCGACGCGCAGCCGGTGCCGGACGTTGAGCCGCACCGGCACCAGCACCCGGAACCACAGCACGAGCGCGGCCACCCCCAGATAGAGGGCGTACCAGGCCGCACGGGCGGCCGCCCCGCCCGTGAAGTCGGCGCCGAGCGCCAGTTGGTGCCCGAACGCGAGGAAGATCGCCGCGTACGTCAGGACGTGCAGGTAGTACCAGGTCTCGTACCGCATTCGGCGGCGCACCGCGCGTGCCGACACGAAGCCCACGAGCACGAGCACGGCCGCGCCCACCGTGCCCTTCAGCATCTCCGGGTAGTCGAGGACGATCGTGCCGAGCTCCGACACCGGGTCGGTACGGCTCTGCGCCGCGTAGCCGAGAGTGATCAGGAGGATGTGGCCGAGGAGCAGACCGACCGTCCAGCGGCCGGCCGAGGCGTGCCAGCGCGCCGTCCTGTCGCTGCCGAGCCCCTTCTCCAGAAGCGGCACGCGCGCCATCAGGGCGACGAGGAGCGCGCACATGTAGCCGCACATCAGGCCCATGATCCGGCCCGCCCCCGTCAGCCAGCCGTCGGCGCCGGACACGACGCCGGTACCCTGCCACCACAGGGCGAGCACCGCGGCCCCGCCCGCGCCCGCGGCGGCCAGCAGGGGCACCGCGGGGGAGCGGCGGCGCGCCGGGCGCGGGGCTCGGTGGCGCAGCGGCGGGGGGCTGTGCGTGGTGGTCACCGGAGCGGCTCCTCGTCGGATCAGGTCGGGCGGGCCGGACAGGACGCAACTGTGCGGCCCGAACCTCTGAGCGGGCTCTGAACGGGCGGCCCCGCACCTTCTTCAGAGCGAACTCACAGCAATCCGAGAGAGCCTTGCGACGAGATGAACGAACGCCCCGCACTCACCCGCCCCGACGGCACCCCCGTGCGCGTGCTCGTCGTCGACGACGAACCCGACATCGCCGAGGTCGTGACCGGAGTCCTGCGCTACGAGGGCTGGGACGTCCGCACCGCCGGGACCGGCCGTGACGCCGTGCGCGAAGGACTCGACTTCCGTCCCGACGCCGTCGTCCTCGAC
This sequence comes from Streptomyces sp. NBC_00569, assembly GCF_036345255.1. Classification (NCBI taxonomy): domain Bacteria; kingdom Bacillati; phylum Actinomycetota; class Actinomycetes; order Kitasatosporales; family Streptomycetaceae; genus Streptomyces; species Streptomyces sp. NBC_00569. The sequence continues at coordinate 7,830,944 of NZ_CP107783.1, forward strand.
ATCATGCTGCCGGACCGTGACGGCCTGTCCGTCCTGCGCGAACTGCGCGCCGCGCAGCCGCACGTCTGCGTGCTCTTCCTCACGGCCCGCGACACCGTCGAGGACCGGGTCACCGGCATCACCGCGGGCGGCGACGACTACGTGACCAAGCCGTTCAGCCTGGAGGAACTGGTGGCGCGGCTGCGCGGCCTGCTGCGCCGGGCCGGCATGACCAGGGAACTCGCCGCGAGCGCCCAGCTCACCGTCGGTGACCTGGTGATGGACGAGGACGCCCGCGAGGTCACGCGCGGCGGCACGGGCATCGACCTGTCGCCGACCGAGTTCGAGCTCCTGCGCTGCCTGATGCGCAACCCACGCCGCGTCCTCAGCAAGACCCAGCTCCTCGACCGCGTCTGGTCCTACGACTTCGGCGGCCAGGCCCATGTCGTCGAGCTCTACGTCTCCTACCTGCGCAAGAAGATCGACGCCGGCCGCGAACCCATGATCCACACGGTGCGCGGCGCCGGGTACGTCCTGAAGCCGGCCGGCCGATGAACCGGCCGCGCCCGCGCATCCCGCACACCCTGCGCGCCCGGCTCACCGCCGGGCTCGTCCTGCTGCTCGCCGTCAGCTGCGCGGCCGTCGGTGTGGCCGCGGTCGTCGAACTGCGCGGCTTTCTCACCGGGCGGCTCGACCAGCAGCTCCACGAGGCCGGCAGCGCCCTGCCCGCCAGCCTCGAACACAGCGGCCGGGCGCCCGACGATCACGACGGGGACGAGCACGCCGACACCCGCCGCCAGGCCACCGGCACCCTCGGCGTCCGGCTCCTCGGCGGCGCCGTCACCAGCGCCGCCGTCGTCCGGGCGGGCGCAGTCTCCGATGGCCCTGCCGACCTGGGCGTGCGCCTGTCGGGTGCGGACCGCAGGACCCTCGCCCGCCTGCCCGTCGACGGGCGCGGTCACACCGTGCGGCTGTCGTCCCTGGACCGCTACCGGGTCGAGGCCTTCGAGGGGAGGGACGGCGACGTCCTCGTCACGGGCCTGCCGCTGGAGCCCCTCGAAGCCACCGTGCACCGCCTCGAACTCGTGTCGGCGGGCGTCTTCGGGATCGCGCTCGCCGCCACCGGCGTCGCCGGCGCCCTCTGGGTGCGCTGGTCCCTGCGCCCGCTGAGCCGGGTCGCCGCGACCGCCACCCGCGTCAGTGAACTGTCGCTCGCGAGCGGCGCGGTGGTCCTGCCGCCGCGCGCCCCCGAGTCCGACCCGCGCAGCGAGGTCGGCCAGGTGGCGTCCGCCTTCAACCGCATGCTCGGCCACGTCGAGGACGCGCTCACCCGCCGGCACGCCTCCGAGGAACGCCTGCGCAGCTTCTCCGCCGACGCGAGCCACGAATTGCGCACCCCCGTCGCCTCCATCCGCGGCCACGCGGAACTCGCCCTCCTGCACCGGGGCCCCGTACCCGCCGAGGTCCGCCGTGCGCTGGAGCGCATCGCCGCGGAGTCCGGACGGATGGGCGAGGTGGTCGAGGACCTGCTCCTGCTCGCCCGCCTGGACGCGGGCCGACCCCTGGAACGCGAGCCGGTCGACCTCACGCGCCTCGTGCTCGACGCGGTCACCGACGCCCGGGCGGCGGGTCCGGACCACCGCTGGGTCATGGAGCTCCCGGAAGAACCGGTCACCGTCACGGGCGACGCGCACCGCCTCCACCAGGCCGTCGCCAACCTCCTGGCCAACGCCCGCCTGCACACCCCGCCCGGCACCCGGGTCACCGCCCGCATCGACGCCGACGAGCTCGGGGTGTCGCTGTCGGTACGGGACGACGGTCCCGGCGTCCCGGAGGAGATCCGCGACGGGATCTTCGAACGCTTCACCCACGGCGACCGGCCCAGGCCGGCCGGGGCGGGCGGCGGCACCGGACTCGGCCTCGCCATCGTGACGGCGGTCGCGGAGGCACACGGCGGCACCGCGACGCTGCGCAGCGAGCCGGGCGAGACCGTGTTCACGGTCCGCCTGCCGAAGGCGCCGCCTCAGTAGCGCGTGATCGCGGTCGCGCCGCTCGCCGTTCCGATTGCGATGTGCGGCCGCCGGCCCGGCTCGGCCCAGCGCAGGATGCGCCGCATCGCGTCCGCCGGGACCGACACGCATCCGGCCGTCGCCCCGCGCCCGTTCACGTGCAGGAAGATCCCCGCTCCGCGTCCGCGCACCGGCCGGTCGTAGTTGTAGGCGACGACGAAGGCGTGCGCGTACTGGGTCGCGTACGACACGAGGTGTTCGGACTCGGCGGCGCGGCAGTCGGCCGGACGCGGCTCGGTCCAGCGGTTGTAGGACCGCGAGTCGTTGTCCTGGCACCACCAGGAGTCCTGGTGCACGCGCCGGTAGGCGGCGGTCGTACCGGCCGGGGCGGGCTCGGTCCCGAAGGCGAACGGCAGGCCGTACAGCCCCGTGGGTGTCGTGTACGTGCCCTGCTTGCGCGAGCCGCCGTCGGTGAGGCCCTTCGCGCCGAACCGCGCCGCCGCCGAACCTGCCGCGACCCACCGGCCGTCGCGCCGGTCCCACCAGGTGACGGTGCCGGTGATGGAGCCCGTGCGCGCGGCCTGCGCGGTGACGAGCTGGGAGCCGCCGCCCGTGTCGGCCATCCGGGCGGGCAGCGGCGCGGGCCCGCCGGGCGGTGCCGCGCCCAGGATCAGCAGGGCGGTCGTCGCGGCCAGGGACGCGATGGTGACAGGTCGTGAGCGCATGTGTCAGACGGTAGTCGGAGGCAGCGGGAGCGGCAGCCCCGGAAGTCCGTCGATGCTGTGCTCGATGTGTTCCTTCTTCTTGAAGTACTCGCTCAGGGAGGCGTCGTCCTCGCGCGCGAACCGCCTCCCGTGCAGGTCGCGGTCCGCGTCGTACGACATGAAGGGCACCGCGTATCCGCAGCTGTCGCGGATGAGGTCTGCGGTCACGACGACGATGGCGCGCAGGCCGTGGAGGCTGGGGTCGATGTCGGGGAAGTGTTCGAGCAGGTCCCTGAACCGTGGGTCGTCACGGAAGACGGGTTCTCCGTGGCCGTGCACCCGGACGATGTTCGGAGGACCCTGGAAAGCGCACCACATGAGGGTGATGCGGCCGTTCTCGCGCAGGTGCGCGATGGTCTCGGCGGTGCTGCCGGCGAAGTCGAGGTAGGCGACGGTCCGCTCGTCGAGCACGGCGAAGGATCCCCTCAGTCCTTTGGGTGAGAGGTTCACCGTGCCGTCCTCGGAGAGGGGCGCGGTCGCGGTGAAGAACATCGGCTGCTCCTCGATGAAGGTGCGCAGCCTGCCGTCTATGCGTTCGTAGGTCTTTCCCATGGTTCTGGATTATCGACCCGAGATCGTTCGCCTGTCTAAGGATTTCGCGCGCGTCTCGGTCCATGGGTGGTCGATCGACGGGCCGATTGACGAATCATGCAGTGCAATGCATACTCATGCATGACGTCATCGACGTCTTCGCCCTGTCCTCGAAGAGCGCGGCGAAGCGCGACCTCGCCTGATACCCGTTACGGGAAGGGGCGGGACGGGGAAGAGAAAACCCGCCCCGCGTCACCGCACATCTAGGAGCAACCGTGAGCAGCAACACCGGCGATGTCCGCCTCTGGGGCGGCCGGTTCGCCGACGGCCCCGCCGAGGCCCTGGCGAAACTCTCCGCCTCGGTCCACTTCGACTGGCGCCTGGCGCCGTACGACATCGCCGGCTCCCGCGCCCACGCGCGCGTGCTGCACAAGGCGGGCCTGCTCACCGAGGACGAGCTGACCCGCATGCTCGCGGGCCTCGACCAGCTCGAAGCGGACGTGGCGGACGGCTCGTTCGTCGGGACGATCGCCGACGAGGACGTCCACACGGCGCTGGAGCGCGGCCTCCTTGAGCGCCTCGGCGTCGACCTCGGCGGCAAGCTGCGCGCGGGCCGGTCCCGCAACGACCAGGTGGCCACGCTCTTCCGCATGTACCTGCGCGACCACGCGCGCGTCATCGGCGGCCTCGTCGCCGACCTCCAGGACGCGCTCGTCGGCCTCGCCGAGGCGCACGCCGACGTCGCCATGCCCGGCCGCACGCACCTCCAGCACGCCCAGCCGGTCCTGTTCGCGCACCACGTCCTCGCGCACGTCCAGTCCCTGTCCCGGGACGCCGAGCGGCTGCGGCAGTGGGACGAGCGCACGGCGGTCTCGCCGTACGGCTCCGGAGCCCTGGCCGGTTCGTCGCTCGGCCTCGACCCGGAGGCCGTCGCGAAGGACCTCGGCTTCGAGCGCGGCTCGGCCGGCAACTCCATCGACGGCACCGCGTCGCGGGACTTCGTCGCGGAGTTCGCCTTCATCACCGCGATGATCGGCGTGAACCTCTCGCGCATCGCCGAGGAGATCATCATCTGGAACACGAAGGAGTTCTCCTTCGTGACCCTCCACGACGCCTTCTCCACCGGCTCGTCGATCATGCCGCAGAAGAAGAACCCGGACATCGCCGAGCTCGCCCGCGGCAAGTCCGGCCGCCTCATCGGCAACCTGACCGGCCTCATGGCCACGCTCAAGGCCCTCCCGCTCGCGTACAACCGCGACCTCCAGGAGGACAAGGAGCCGGTCTTCGACTCCTGCGACCAGCTCGAGGTCCTGCTGCCCGCGTTCACCGGCATGATGGCCACGCTCACGGTCAACCGGGAGCGGATGGAGGAGCTCGCCCCGGCCGGCTTCTCGCTCGCCACCGACATCGCCGAATGGCTCGTCAAGCAGGGCGTGCCGTTCCGCGTCGCGCACGAGGTCGCCGGTGAGTGCGTCAAGGAGTGCGAGCAGCATGGCATCGAGCTCGACCAGCTCACGGACGAGCAGTTCGCGAAGATCTCCGAGCACCTCACGCCCGAGGTGCGCACCGTCCTCGATGTGCCGGGCGCGCTCGCCTCGCGCAACGGCCGGGGCGGCACCGCTCCTTCGGCCGTCGCGGTGCAGCTCGCCGAGGTGAAGGACGACCTCGCCGTGCAGCGCGCATGGGCCGACGCCAAGTCCTGACCTGCCTTTTGTGCGGCCCGGCCCTTCAGGGGGCCGGGCCGCACCGCGTTGTCAGTGGCTGCCCCTAAAGTCTCCTGCAGTTGATCAACACCGGCTCACAACCGGTGCTCGTGACGCGTGCCTTCGGCGCGCGCCCACGACCGATGGTCGACATCTGGGGAACGGGAAGCGACTGTCGGGGAGGCAGTGGTGGGGTGGATGCGCGCGGGCGACTATGAAGTCGCCCTGGACGACGGAGGCAAGGTCGTCTGCCGCAACAGCAAGGGGCGGCTCCTGAAGTCGGTGCCGCCGAAGATCGCCGACGAGCAGGCCGTCATCGGGCTCCGGCAGCTCACCGAGTGGCTGGAGCGGCACGAGCGCGACTGCCGGGAGCGGGCCGAGCGCTGGATGACCCGCTCCCTTCCTGTACCGGCGGCGGTGCTCGCCGAGGTCTGGCCCGACCCGGCCTGGCGCGCCGCCCTGAAGGACCTGGTCGTCACCGGCGACGACGGGACGGTCGCCGGGTTCCTGCGCGACGCCGACCCCGAGCGCGGCATCGGCCTCGTCGACCTCGACGGGGACACCGTGCGCATCCGCCCGCGGCAGATCAGCATTCCCCACCCGGTCCTCCTGGACGACCTCGGCGAACTGCGCGAATTCGCCGTCGAGTTGGGGGTCGACCAAGGCGTCCAGCAGCTGTTCCGCGAGATCTGGACCCGCGGCGCCGACCGCGACCCGGCAGCCCAGGCGGTCGACGACTACGAGGGCGGCGCCTTCAAGGAACTCCGCTTCCTCGCCGGCCGCGCCACTTCCCTCGGCTATCGGGTGCGCGGCGGCCACGCCGTCCAGCCCGTGCTCGAAGCCGGACGCACCGTCGAGGCCCGCGTCTGGATCGGCGACTACGAGGGCTACGCCGAGACGGAGACCGGACCGCTCACCTGGACCACCGAGGGCGGACAGGCCCTGGCCCTCGCCGAAGTCGGGCCGGTGGCCTGGTCGGAGGGCCTGCGCATGGCCGCCGCCCTCTACGCGGGCCGCGAGCTCGAGGACGGGGAGCAGGCGGCGTGAACACGGCGGTGAGCGGCGCGGGCACGGGTCCGGGCGCGGCAGACACGACCAGCACAGCGGGTACGGCGGCTTCGGCGGGCGAGGCAGCGGGGGAGCGGGGCACGATGGGCACGGGCGACGGCACGGTCGACACGGGAGCACTCCTGGAGGCGGGCGCCGTCCTGCTCCCCGGCGCGCACAGCGGCGAGGACGCCGACGACCTCACGGCCCGCACGTACACCCACCCCGTCCTCGAAGGGCGCACTGTCGTGCGCCTCGTGCCGGGCACGCTCGGCGACGCCGAGGACCTCGCCCTGGACTTCCTCGGGCTGCGGCGCGAGAGCGTCCGTGACGGGCTCGGCCAGGTACGCCGCGAAACCCTCGGTTTCCCCGCCTGGGCCCTGGTGAACGACCCGGAGAACGGGCACCACGCCCTCGCCCTCGTCAAGGACGTCGAGCGCCTCGCCCGCATGGCCAAGGCCCGCGCGGGCGCCGCCAAGGACGGGTTCGAGGAGCTCGGCGAGCGCCTCGGGCGCTCCGTCCCGCACTTCCTGCCCACGTACTACGAGGAGGCGGGCCGCGCCTTCCTCCGGCACGAGAACACCACCTATGCGGCTGCCCTCTTCGGCAAGGCACGCGAGGCCGAGCGCGTCCACAGCCTCGTCGTGGACGAGCAGCGGCAGCGCGCGGTGTTCCTCGAGTTCGCCTTCGCCGGCGCGCTCACCGTCAAGGCGCTCAAGGACCATGTGCGGGACCTGACACAGCGTCTCGCGCCGCAGGCGGCCTGGGAGCAGTACCGCAGGCTCATCGTCGAGCGCTGCGGCGCCGGGATGCCGCCGTACGCCGCCCTGCCGCAGGATGCCCGCAAGCTCATCAAGGCCGCCGGACTTGACCGGGTCGAGGAGGAGTGCCGACTGCTCGCGGACCTCCTGGCGTCCCCTGCGGTGGTACGCGCGCCCGGCACGTTCTGGACGGCGTACCGGCCCACCCTCCTGGTCCTCGCGGCGCAGGAACCCGCCGTCCGTGAGCGGCTGCTGGAGATCATGCCGACCGGGTTCGGACACGACAACGGCTCCGAGGGCGACTGGCTGGAGCTGCTCGCCGAGACCGGCGCCGATCAGCTCCTCACCGACCCGGCCCCGGACGCGGCCGTCGACGCGGGGGACTGGCTGGCGCGCTGGTCCACCCACCTGAAGGGCGGCTGGCGCGGGGTGCGCCGCTCCCCGATGACGTACGGCCTCGTGGAGCGCATGGCGGCCCGCCTGCGCGCCGAGGGGCGGCCGGTCGACCTGTTCCGCGGGCGCGGCTGGCGCAGTTGGGCCGACCTGGACCTCATCGACGTGTGCCTCGCGTCGGGCGTCGCCGTGGCGGACCCCGCGCCCCGCACGGACGGTCACGGGATCGGCCTCGACGACTGGTTCGGCGGACCCGACACAGGCCGCAGCGACCTCGCCGCGGTGGCCGCCGACGCGCGGTTCAGGCCCCTGCTCAAGGAAGCGATCGGCGGCAACTCCCACCGCAGCGTGGGCGGTCGCAAGACCCTCGCCGTCGCGGAACACCCGGTCCTGCGCCCGCTCCTGGCCGAGTGGCTCACCGAACAGGCCGAGGCGTTCACCGCGGCGGCGGGCCTGCCCGGCGCCCGCTCGGCACTCCAGCACCTCAGGCGCTTCCGGTCGGTCGCGGCGGACGTGGCGCCCGACGCCGTCGCCCGCGTCCGCGCCCACGACCTCAGCGGCAACCTCGGCCGCACCCTGCGCGCGGGCATCGTCGACGAACTGGGCTGGCCCGCGCTCGAAGAGGCCATGCAACTGCTCGGGCCCGTGCCCGAGCAGCGCCACGGCGGCGGGCTCACCGTCCAGGAGGCCTGGCCCGCGCTGATCGTCGCCCACCGGGACAAGGCCGTCGTCGCGGGACCCGACGGCATCCTCCTCGAACACGACCTGCGTATCCCCGGCAAGCCCGACCACTGGCGGCAGCCCGCCTTCCGCTTCGTCGGCGGTGAACTTCTCGTCACCTGGTGGCACGAGGGCAAGCAGCGCGCCTACTGGTCCTCGCGCCCCGCCGACGTCTTCCACCTCGGCGGCGAGTCGGCCACCCAGTGGCGCGCACACACCCTGGACGCCTCCCTGCCCCTCCCCGACGGCGGCCGCAGCACCGGCGCCCGCCCCCTGCACGCGGGCGACACCACCCTGCCCAAGGAACACCGGGTCAGCGGCGACGGCGTGAACCACTGGCGGCTGCGCACCACGAGCACGGCCAGCACATGGATCGAGTACGACCCCGCCACCGGCGCCACCGGCCGCTCCTCGCTGCCGCCGCTCCTCGCGGGCGCCGTGCATGACGAAGGACGGCTGCGGCAGGCCGACTGCCAGGTACTGCCCCTCCAGGCGGGCCTGGAGAACAGCCCCCTGGGCACCGACGGCACGGTCGTCGGCCGTTGGGTCCGCAGCGACGGCGCCGCAGACGGCGTGGAGGAGCGGCTGACGGCGGGTACGCCCGACGGTCGCGAGGTCACGCTGCCCGCCCGCTTCAGCGGCGGCGGCGCCCCCGTGCCGCTCGGCGCGCTGCGCCTGCCCGGCGGCGCGGAGCCCGTACTCGCCGTCGCCGGAACCCAGTTGGGCCTCTACGCGGACGGCGCCGGGCCGGCCGAGGGATCCTTCGGCGACATCGTGACGTCCCGCGCGGGCGCGCAATACGCGGCCGGCACGCCGCTCGTCCCGCCCGCGCCGTTCTGGCACGCCATGCGGGCCCGCGACGCGGACGGTTCCAAGGCACTGCGCGCGTTCGCCGACGGGCAGGCCGCCGCACTGGCGGACGACGCGGCGGCAGCGCTGGCACAGCACCGGAGGAAGACCACGGGCGAGGCCAGGACCGGCCTCACGGACGAGCAGAAGCAGGCTGCGTCCGACCAGTTCGGCCGCGACCTGCTCGCCGCGACCGAGCGCGCCCTGCCCGCGATCGGGCACCCGTCGCTGCATGCGGGCATCGGCGCCATCACGCTCGCCATGGTCCAACTCCGCGAATCCGTGGCCGAGTTCACCGACCCTCAGGCGGCGGCCGCACGGCCCGTCGCGGCGCGCAGGCAGGAGATGTTCCACGACTTCTCGCCCCACGACGGCGACGACCGGACCCTGCTCAGCGCGATCCGCGGCGTCCTCGGCCACACCGTTCACGGCCACTGGAGCCCCGGCACCTGGAGCACACTGCGCCAGATCAGGTCCGTCGGCCACGTCATCGCGGGCAAGGCTGCCGAAGGCACCCCGCTGCCCGGCGGGCACGACCTCACGAAGCTCACCGGCGGCTGGACCACGGACGAACTCACCATCCCGAGCTGCACGTCCACCTGGCTGAGCGTCCTGCGCCACCTGCCCGCGCTGGCGTACCGCGCCACCGTCCCCGGCATGGACGAGACCGACAGATCCGCGCTCCTGCACCTCCTGGACGCCGTCGCCGAAGGCGCCCTCGCGGATCCGCACCGTCAGCTGCGCAGCGTGGAACTCCGAGAGAAGGGCGCCTACCGGCCACGCGCCGGCCAGGTCCTCCGCCTGGGCGACCGCACCGTCGCGATCCTCGCTGCGGTCCGCACGCGCAGTCACGACGACGGGGTGGACTGGCTGGCCCTCGACCACGACCCTTCGGGCGTGTTCGGGCCGGTCGCCCACTTCATCACCGGTGAGGCACAGCGGATCCCCGGCACACTCACCGGCGACCGGATCGCGTCGCTCGCCGCCCTCGTTCGTGAGCGCGGTGCCACGCCCTGGCACGCGGAGAACGCGACCGCACTGGCGGCCGCGCCAGGCTGCGGCCCGGTCCAGGCGGCGCTGCTCCTCGCGGGGCGCCCCTCCGGCGTCCTCGCCGACGACGTCGCATCCGCCGAGTGCCAGGCCCGCTCCGGGCTCACCCGCACGCAAGTGGAGGCGGGTCACGACCGCCTGACCGCCCTCCCATGGCAGGACCGCGTCGATGTGGTCACCGCGCTGCTCCCCGAGACCGTCGCCGACCTCTGGGAGACCGGGCCGGCCGTCGAGGCCGCCCGCAAGGTCTGGACGGAGCGGTTCGGCACCCTCGTACGCCTCCCCGAGGACATGGAGATCTCGCTGAACGGGGTCTCCACCATCGGCAACGCCGAGGCCGTGCTCAACCCCCGGCACACCCCGTGGCTCAGCCGCACCACCGTCCAGCGACTCCACACGGACGGCCGGTTGACGGGCGATGACGCCACCGCGGTACCGCACGTCAGGGACCTGGTGCCCGCTGTGTCCGCCCTCGGCGCGCTCGCCTACGGCTTGCCGTACGGGCACCCGCTGCGCGCCGCCCTGCCCGTCGCCCTCGAGGCCCTGCGCACCCGGCTCGCCGACCCCGGGCTGCTGCTCCAGCTCGGCCTCGCCTGGACCGAGAAGGGCGACGCCACCGCCCCCGAACTGCGCAAGGCGTACGGCATGCCCGAGGCGGGCGGCGCCGGAGCGGACGGGCTGACGCGGGTGGGCGCGGCGTTCGTGGTCCACCCCTGGCACCGGCAGGAGGCCGTCCTCCTGCGCCCGGCCGGCCTCACCGGCCCCGACGACCCGGCGCTCGGCCTGATCGAGGGCCTCACCGGATACCGCGCGGACGCCCCACTACGGGCGATCAGGGCGGTACTGGGAGACGGGCTCGGCCGCGCGGTGTCGGCGGGCGCGCCGGGTGTGGACGGGCCGGGTGCGGGTGGACGGGAGGCAGGACGTGAGGGCTACGCGCAGGACCCCACGCGCAGTGTCCCCGGCCTGGTCACCGAGGTCGCCGAGGCGCACGGCATCGGCGAGGACGCCGCCGCCCTCTACCTGCAACTGCTCGCCCTGCCCGACCCGACCGACCGCAACAGCGCACGCTGGACCGGCTGGAAGTCCACCCGCATGAAGAAGGCCCGCGCCGAACTCGCCGCGACCGCACTGGTGGTGCAGGCGAAGCGCACCCGCGCGGGCCGCGGTCTGTTCCTGCCCGGCGCCTGGCTGGCGCTCAAGGCGCCCGCGCTGCCCGTCGAGTCCTGGAAGCGGGACCTGTACGACATCCCTGGCCACACCGCGACGGTCCCGCTGCGGCCCGTCCCGGAACTGTTCACCCGAGCGTGGGACCGGGTGCGCGCCGGCGACGTCCCGGCCTTCGAAGAACTCACGACCCGCGCGACCCGGAAGGGGCGGCGCCGATGAGGAGGAGGACGCGCCGGGTCACCTCGGCGGTGCGTGGCTTGTGGCGTCGGATCGCGCAGCGGGCAGTGATGACCGGGGTAGTCCGGGTCGCCCCGGCGGTGCCTGGCTTGTGGCGTTGGGGCGTGCGGCGGGCAGTGACGACCGGGGTAGTTCGGGTCACCTCGGCGGTGCGACACATGCGACGGCCGGTCACGCAACCGTCGCTGGCCACCACCGAACCCGTCCCCACCGCGCCGAGCGGGCCCACCGCGCCGAGCGGGCCCACCGCGCCGAGCGCGCCGACCGTCCCGACCGCGCCGAGCGGACGGTTCCGGGGCACGCGGCTGCGGGGTTGCCGCCTGATGAGCACGACGACCGAATCGGTCCTGGCGGCGCACTGGGGAGACCGTGCAGCCTCGGGTGTCCTGGCGACGCCGACCACGACCGTCCCTGTTCCGACCGCCTCGACCACGCCGACCGTCCCGAGCGCGCCGACCACGACCGTCCCTGTTCCGGCCGTCTCGGCTACGCCGACCGTCTCGACCATTCCGAGCGCGCCGACCATCCCGAGCGGGGCGACCGCGCCGACCGTCCCCCGCGCGCGGTGTCGGGGTGCGCGGCTGCGGGAGCGTCGCCCGATGAGTACGACCACCACCGAGTCCGTCCCGGCCGCGCAGTGCGGGGCCACGCAGCCGCGGGAGCGCCGCCGATGAGCACCACGACCGACACCGTCCTGGGCACGATGCCCGCCGCGCCGCGGCAGATCGTGCCCCCCGAGGAGTTGTACGCCGACGAGCTCGCGTTCCTCGCCGCCCATGACTCCGGCCCGCGCCCTCCCGGCTGGCGGCTCACCCCGCGCGCCGTCGTCACGTTCGTGATGGGCGCCGACGAACCGCTGCGCCTGCCCGAAGGCGCCGACCCCGGCGAGGGCGTGCCGCGCCGGCTCGCCGTCCGGCGGAAGTTCGTCGGTGAGCGCGCCCTCGTGGAACGCTGCGTCGTCACGCTCGCCGGCGAGCGCGGACTGCTCCTGGTCGGCGAGCCCGGCACCGCCAAGTCGATGCTGTCGGAACTGCTCGCCGCCGCCGTGAGCGGCACCAGCGCGCTCACTGTCCAGGGCACCGCCGGCACCACCGAGGACCAGCTCAAGTACGGCTGGAACTACGCCCTGCTGCTCGCCCAGGGTCCGAGCCTGAAGGCACTCGTACCCTCACCCGTGCTCGCGGCCATGACCCAGGGCGCCGTCGCACGCGTGGAGGAGGTCACCCGTTGCCTCCCCGAGGTGCAGGACGCCCTGATCTCCCTCCTCTCCGAACGGCGCATCGCCGTCCCCGAGCTGGCAGGCACGGACGCGGCCCAGGCCCACGCGGCCCCCGGGTTCAACGTCATCGCCACCGCGAACCTCCGCGACAAGGGCGTCTCCGAGATGTCCGCCGCGCTCAAGCGCCGCTTCAACTTCGAGACGGTCGGCCCCATCGGCGACTTCGACGCCGAACTCGACCTCGTACGCCGCCAGTCGAAGGCAGCCGTCGAACGGGCGGGAGCCGTGTACCAGCTCGACGACATGGTCCTCGACGTCCTGGTCACCGCTTTTCGCGAGCTGCGGTCGGGCCGCTCGGCCGAGGGCTGGGAGGTGGAGCGGCCGTCCACCGTGATGAGTACGGCCGAGGCCGTCTCCGTCGCGACGGCGCTCGGCGTCGCCGCCGCCTACTTCCCCGGTGACCGCGACGCCCTCGCCCTCCTGCCGGGCCACCTCACCGGCGTGGTCCGCAAGGACGATCCGGCGGACGCGGCGCGGCTGCTCGGCTATTGGGACGGTGCGGTGCGGCGCCGTGCCGAGGAAGGTTCCGCGACCTGGCGCACGCTGTGGGACCTGCGCTCCGTCCTGGAGGGCTGACCCACCATGACCACCGACGCGGGCGCGGCCGTCGACGCGCTCACCGATCCCGACGGGCCCTACCTCATCGGCGTACGCCACCACGCGCCGTCGCTGGCCGCGGTCGTCCCCCGACTCCTCGACGAGGCGGCCCCGGACGTCCTGCTGGTCGAACTCCCTTCCGAGACACAGGAGTTGCTGCCCTGGCTGGCGCACGAGGAGACGGTGGCGCCGGTCGCGCTCGCGGCGGTGCTCGACGGGGAGGCGGAGTCGGGCCCGGCGTTCTACCCGTTCGCGGACTTCTCGCCGGAGCTCGCGGCGTTGCGCTGGGCCGCACGGAACAGCGTCCCGGTGCTGGCCTGTGATCTGCCACTGGCGGAACGGGCCTGGCGGGAGCCGCGCGTAACGCGCCCGGCGGAACAGGCATCCGCCCCCGCCGGACGCAGGCGGAGTCTGCACGACGCGGTGCGTGGACGGCTGACCGGCCGCGACGGCGACGACCTCTGGGACCGCCTCGTGGAGGCACCCGCCCCGGGCGCCACCCCACAGGCCCTGCGCCGCGCGGCGCTCCTCACCGGCTGGGCCCTGCGCCGCGACGCACAGGACGGCCCGGGAATCGACCCGCTCGACCTCGCCAGGGAAGAGTGGATGCGGGCCCGCCTGCGGGAGGCGGCACGAGGCGGGCGCAGGGCGGCGGCGGTGATCGGGGCGTTCCACGCGCCCGCGTTGAGCGCGCGGGCGCTGAGGGACGAGGAGCCGGGGGAGTCGGTCGCGGGGCCGTCGGCGGGGGTGCTCGGCGGGCCGGTCGCGGAGGCGTCGGCCGGGGCACCCGCAGAGTCGCCGGAGACCAGGCCCGGCGCCGGACCGTCGGCAGCCGCCCCGCCGTCGGTCGAGTCGCAGGCCCGGGTGCCCGCCGAGCCGCACGCGGAAGCCCCGGCGGGGGCGGCATCGCGGGCGGCGGCCACCTGCGCCGTCTCCTTGATCCCGTACACGTACGCGCTGTTGGACGCCCGTTCCGGGTATCCGGCCGGGATCCGTGACCCCGAGTGGCAGCACCAGGTCCTGGAGTCGGCGGGGGACCCGGCCGCGGTCGGTGAGACGGCCCTGCGCTGCGCCGTCCGCGTCACCGGCGAACTGCGCGCCCAGGGCCACCCGTCGGGTCCGGCGGACGCCCGCGAGATCCGCCGCGTGGCGGGCGACCTCGCAAGCCTGCGCGGGCTGCCCGCGCCGGGCCGGAGCGAGTTCGTCGAGGCCGTGCAGACCGTGCTGGCCCAGGGCGAGCCGCTGGGTCGCGGACGCGCCGTCGCCCGCGCGCTGGAGCGGGTCCTCGTCGGCGAGCGCACGGGCCGCGCCGCCCCCGGCGCACCCCGGGGCGGACTCGCACCGGCCGTCGAGGCGGAGCTGGCCGCGCTCGGTCTGCCGGGCCCGGCGAGTGGCGGGCGGGAGAAGGAGCTTCGGCTCGACCCCCTGCGTTCCGACCCGGACCGCAGGCGCGAGGTGCTGCTGCGCCGCCTCGCGCTGTGCGGCATCCCGTACGCGCAGGAGACCACTGTCGGCGGGGCAGGCGGGGCCGACGCGCTCACCACGCGCTGGACCGTGCGCTGGACGCCCGCCACGGCGGCGGTCCTCACCACGGCGACCACCCGGGGCGTCACCCCGGCGCAGGTGGCGGAGGGCGTGCTCCGCGCACGCCTCCGTGCCGCCCACGCGGAGGGCGGCCCGACCGCGGCGCAGGCGCTGACCACGCTCGGTGAGGCGGCCGCATGCGCGCTGTCCGCACTCGCGGCCGAATCCCTGGCAGAGGTCACCACGGTGCTGCCCGCCATCGGCACCCTCCCGGAACTCCTCAGGGGCCTCGACCTCACCGACCGCCTCACCTCGGGCCACATCGCGGGCCTGGCCGTGCCGGACGCCGCCACTGACCCTGCCGACGCCCCCACCGCAGACCTCACCGCCGCCCCCACCCCCTGGCCCCACGCGCTCGCCGATTGCGCCGACCTCCTCACCGTCGCCGCCGTCCGCAGCCTCGACGGGCTCGCCGGCTCCGAGGACCCGGACGACGCCCGCGCTCTGGTCGAACTCGCGCGGCGTGCCGACGTGTTCGGGGGAATGCGGCTCGCCGACTCGCTGGCGCGGCTGGCCGACGGCGGAACGCCGCTCATGCGTGGCGCCGCGGCCGCGGTGCGCGTTCTGCTCGGGCACACCCCCGCCACCGTCTTCGGCGCACGCGCGGCGTCCTGGGTCGACACGGCCACCGATCCCGGCACCCGCGCGGAGCTCACCGCCCAGCTGACCGGCCTGCTCACCGCTGCCGGATCCCTCCTGGAGACGGCTCCCGAGGCGCTCGCCCCGCTGCTCGACCGCGTCGGCGAACTGCCCGACAGCCCCTTCCTCGAACGGCTCCCCGCCCTGCGCGGCGGGTTCGACACGCTCAGCCCGGCCGCCCGCGACCGGCTGCTCACCGTCATCGAGGAACGCATCGACGGCACCCTCGATGCCGACCTCCCCCCGGACACGGACGCGCGGACCCTGGCCGCGTGGACCACCGCGGATCTCGCCGCCCGAGAGGCGCTGGCCGCGCTCGGCCTCCTGCCCACGGCGCCGGACACGCACGACCGCCCTCACCCCGTACCCCCATCCGCTCCCACGCCCGTGACCGCTCCCGTTCCCGTCCCCCCGACCGGCGACGCCCGGATCGCCCCCGCCGAGCGATGGCGCCTCGTCCTCGGCCGGCGAGGAGATCAACTCCCTCAGGGCATCGCCCCGTTGGCGACCGCCTTGGACGAGCTGTACGGGAAGGGCCGAGGCGAAGGCGCGCGCGGCGATCTGCCCGGCGGCGCGGGCGGCCGGGGCGGGCGCGAGGCGCCCTACCCCGGTGTACGCGAATGGGCCGAGGAACTCACGGCGCTCTTCGGCCCCGGCATCCGCGAAGAGGTCCTCGCCGCCGCGGCCACCCGCGGCCGCACGGACGTCGTGTCCGCGCTCGACCCCGAAGCCGTACGCCCCTCCGTGGAACTGCTGCGCACCGTCCTCCAGCACGCGGGCGGCCTGCCCGAGGCCAAGCTCGCCGCCCTGCGCCCCCTCGTAAGGCGACTCGTCGACGAGCTCACCCGCACCCTCGCCACCCGCCTGCGCCCCGCACTCACCGGCGCGGCGACCGCCCGCCCGACCCGGCGACCCGGCGGCAGACTCGACCTCGCCCGCACCCTGCGCGCCAACCTCGCGACGGCCCGGCGCACCGACGACGGACGGATCCACGTCGTCCCCGAGCGCCCCGTGTTCCACGGAAGGGCCCAGCGCTCGGCGGACTGGCGGCTGATCATCCTCACGGACGTGTCCGGCTCGATGGAGGCCTCCACCATCTGGTCGGCGCTCACCGCGTCGGTCCTGGCCGGCGTGCCCGCGCTGTCCACGCACTTCCTGGCGTTCTCGACGACAGTCCTCGACCTGACCGACCACGTCCACGACCCGCTGGCCCTCCTCCTGGAGGCACGTGTCGGCGGCGGCACCCACATCGCCGCCGGACTGCGCCACGCGCGCACGCTCGTCACCGCGCCCTCGCGCACCCTCGTCGTCGTGGTCAGCGACTTCGAGGAGGGCTACCCCGTCGGCGGCATGCTCGCCGAGGTACGCGAACTCGTCGGCGCGGGCTGCCATGTACTGGGCTGCGCGAGCCTCGACGACGCCGGGCGCCCCCGCTACTCCACCGGCATCGCGGGACAGCTCGTCGCCGCGGGCATGCCGGTCGCCGCACTCAGCCCGCTCGAACTCGCCCGCTGGGTAGGGGAGAAGATCCGTTGACGACGCCACACTCTCAGCCGCGGTCTCACCCGACGCCGCAACTTCCTCCGGTACCGCCAGAGGTCACCGCCGCCGTCGTGGCCGCGCTCTCCCCGCGCCTGCGCAAGCGCCTCGACGCGGCTGTCGAGAAGCTCGCCGCGCGACCGGTGACGTCCGACGGCGGCATCTGCCGTATCGCGGTCGACGACGAGACCTTCGTCGAACTGCACGCACCCGGAGGCACGGTCACGGCCGAGGACGCGATCCGCTGCGGCTGCCTGCTCGCCCCGGCCTGCGTGCACCGGGCCGCGGCGGCGGCCCTCGCACCGATCGCGGACGACACATCCGCACCCGCCCCCTCCGACGCGCCCGATCAGCCGTCCCCGCCGGCCCCGGACGAGGCGGACGCAACCGCACCCCCCACCGAGCCGACCGAAGCCCGCACCTCACCGCCGCCCGCCTCTGAGCCCACGAGGGTTGCGCCGCCCACCCCTGGGCCGCCCGCCTCTGAGCCCACGAGCTCTGCGCTGCCCACTTCTGCGCCGCCCGCCTCTGAGCCCACGAGCTCTGCGCCGCCTACCTCTGGGCCGCCCGCCTCTGAGCCCACGAGCTCTGCGCCGCCTACCTCTGGGCCGCCCGCCTCTGAGCCCACGAGCTCTGCGCTGCCCACTTCTGCGCCGCCCACTTCTGCGCCCACCACCCTTCCGCCCACCACCTCCGCGCCCACCACCCTTCCGTTCACCGGCTCCGCGCCCACCACCCCGTCCCAGGCAGCCGCCGCCGAAGCCCTGTGGCAGGCCGCCGTTCTCGTCCTCGACGCCGGTGTCGACGGCGCCGGTGCCGTGCTCCAGGCCGGTCTGCTCAGGGCCGCCCACACAGCCCGCCTCGCGGCCCTGCCCCGGCCCGCGGCCGCCGCGATCCGTACGGTGAACGGCCTGCGCGCGGCCCGCGCCGCCGAACCCGGCCACCGAACAGCCGAACTGGCCGACGCCCTGGCGGAGTTGCTCGCCACCGCGTACGGGCTGCGCCGACCCGGGACCCCGGACGCGCACGCCGCCCTGCGGGGAACGGCGCGCCGCGCCTACGCGCCGGGCGGCTCGCTGCGGCTCTACGGACTGTTCACCGAACCCGTCCTCACCTCGACCGGCCACGCGGGCGTGGTCACCTGGACCGCCGACGCCGCCGGCCGCCTCTACACCGTTCCCGACGTGGCCCCCGGGGGACCGGCGAGGGCCAGGAACGCCGGTGACCGAGCCGTCAGGATGGGCGACACCGCACTCACGCACCGGGACCTGGCCCGCGCCGGGCTCGTGGTCTCCGGGGCGACCGTCTCCGCCGACGGGCGGCTCGGCGCGGGCCGGGGCGTGCGGGCCGCGGCCGCCGCGGGAGCCGACTGGACCGCGGAACCGCTCGCGGCTCTGTGGTCCGTCCCCGTGGCTCACCAGGTGGCGCGCGCCCTCGCCGCTGGAGCCGCCAAAGCCCCCCGGGCCACGGGAGAGGACCTGCTGTTCCTCGACGCCACGCTCACCGGCGTGGCCCGCGAGGCCGGCGGTGACTGCCTCCTGGCCGAGTGCGACGGGCTCACCGTGCGGCTGACCGCCGCCGACGACCACCCCGAGCTGGCCCACCGCGAGAACCTCGCCCTCCTCGCCACGGCCTCCGGGACCAGAGTCCGTGCGGTCGCGCGCCTCGTGCCCGCCGGGCATCCCCGGGCCGCCCTCCTCGCCGTCCGTCTCCCCACGGGCCGGTACGACCTCGGCCTGGACCGCCTCCAACGCCAGGACGTGACCCCCACATCACCCCTGCCGGAACCCGCACCCGGCCCAGTCCGCCCCACCCCCTCCGCTCCCCTCCACATCCTGCGCCGCCGCACGGAACAGGTGGTTGTCGCGGGCCGCCGAGCTCTGACGCACGCAGCACCGGCCCGTCCGCACACCACGGCACGGCACACCACGGCACCGCACGCCACCACACCCGACACCGCGCTCCTGCGGCGTGCCGGCCTGTCCACCGCCGCCGAGCTCCTCGACGCGATGCGCAGATCCGCGGCCGAGCGGGGCCGCGACGGGTTCGGCCGCCTCGTCTCGGCGGACACCGACGCCTTCGCCCGTGCCTGGCTCGCCACGGCCCGATACCTCGACGAGGCGTCCACAGCCCTGTGCCGCGAGGCCTGGCGGACCTGACCCGAGCCCGCGAACCCCTCTGGCGCGCCCGCCCCGCCCCGATTCGCCCCTGTATAGCCAGCCCCTGTGAGACGTCTACGGCCTGCATGAGACAAACATGTCTCACATGGTCTATCCTCGTCTCATGTCAGTCGACCGAGACCAGGTGCTGCGCACCGCAGCCGCCCTGCTCACCCGCAAGGCCACGGCCACGATGGACGAGGTGGCCAGGGCGGCCGGTCTCAGCCGCGCCACGCTGCACCGGCACTTCGCGGGCCGGGACGCACTCGTCCGGGCCCTCGAGGAGTTGGGGATCCAGGAGTGCGAAGCGGCTCTCGACGCCGCCCGGCTCGACGAGGGCAGCGCCGACGACGCCGTACGCCGGCTCGTGGCGGAGGTCCAGCCGTGCGCCGGACTCCTCGCCTTCCTCGTCACGGAGAACCAGCTCTTCGAGGGCGAGTCGCAGAACGAGGGCTGGGCCCGGCTCGACGCCCGTATCGCCGGGCTGTTCACGCGCGGCCAGGAGCGCGGCGAGTTCCGTATCGACCTGACACCCGCGTGGCTCACGGAGGCGCTCTACAGCCTGATCGGCGGGGGCGCTTGGGCCGTACAGGACGGCCGTGTGGCCGCCAAGGACTTCCAACACATGATCGTCGAGCTTCTGCTCGGCGGCGCCAGACGGAGAGTGGAACCATGACCAGCACACACCAGCGCACATTCGCGGCGGAGGTGGAGCCGAGGCCCGGACGAGGACGATGGCTCGCGCTCTCCGTCCTCGTGCTCGCGGTGCTCCTGGTCGCGGTCGACGCGACGGTGCTCGGTCTCGCGACGCCGTACATCAGCGAGGACCTGGAGCCGACCGGTACGCAGCTCCTGTGGATCGGCGACGTCTACTCGTTCGTGATCGCGGGACTCCTGGTCTCCATGGGCAGCCTCGGCGACCGCATCGGCCGTAAGAAGCTGCTGCTCACCGGCGCGGTTGCGTTCGGTGCCGTCTCGGTGCTCAACGCGTACGCGACGAGCCCCGAAATGATGATCCTGGCCCGGGCGCTGCTCGGTGTCGCGGGTGCCACCCTGATGCCCTCGACCCTCGCCCTGATCCGCAACATCTTCACCGACCCGCGCGAGCGTTCCCTCGCCGTCGGCATCTGGGGTGCGGCGGCCTCGGCGGGCGCGGCCGTGGGTCCCGTCGTCGGCGGTTTCCTGCTCGAACACTTCTGGTGGGGCTCGGTCTTCCTGATCAACCTGCCCGTGATGGCGGTCCTCGTCGTCGTCGGCGTCAAGCTGCTGCCCGAGTCGAAGAACCCGGCGGGCGGCCCGTGGGACCTGATCAGCGTCGTCCTGTCCCTCGTCGGCATGATCGGCGTCGTCTACGCGGTCAAGGAGGCCGCGTCGCACGGCCTCGGCTGGCAGGTGCCGGCGTCCGGCGTGCTCGGACTGGCCGCTCTGGCGTGGTTCGTCCGACGCCAGCTCACGCTGCCCGCGCCGCTCCTCGACATGCGCCTGTTCCGCCACCGCGGATTCTCGGCCGCGGTCCTGGCCGACCTGCTCACCATCCTCGGTCTTTCGGGTCTGGTGTTCTTCCTCTCCCAGTTCCTGCAACTGGTCCAGGGGCGCGGTCCGTTCGAGGCCGGTCTCGCCGAACTGCCCGCCGCCATCGGCGCGGTGGCGGCCGGGCTGGTCGCCGGCAGGGTCGCGCGCCGGTTCTCCGTGCGCTCCGTCGTCGCGGGCGGCCTCGCCGCGGTGGGCCTCGCCCTGGCCGGGCTGACCGGGCTGAGCCAGTCGACCGGTTATCCGCTGCTCGGGTCGGTGCTTTTGATCGTCGGCGTCGGCGCGGGGTTCTCGTTCACCGTCACGGCCGACGTGATCCTCTCCAACGTGCCGAAGGAGCAGGCGGGCTCGGCCTCGGCGGTCTCCGAGACGGCGTACGAGCTGGGCGCGGCCCTCGGTATCGCCCTGCTCGGCTCCATCGTCACGGGCGTCTACCGGGACTTCACGGCCCCGGCCGGCACCCCGTCCGAGGTGGCGTCGGCCGCCCACGAATCCCTGGGCGGCGCGGTCGATTCCGTCTCGGCGCTGCCCGCGCACAGCGCGAGCGAACTGATCTCGGCGGCGCAGGACGCCTTCGTCGACGGGCTGCGGGCGGCCGCGGGGGTCGGCGCGGCGGTACTCCTCGCGACGGCGGTGGCGGCGTGGTTCCTGCTGCGCGGCCAGAAGCTGGAGGACGGCGTCGAACACCCGTGACGGACGCGGCCGTACGGATGACGACACGGCCGTACGGATGACGCACCATCACCTGGCGTCGAGGCGTCCATATGTATGACGAAGGGCCGCACCCACCGGGTGCGGCCCTTCGTCATGTTCCAGTGCGACCCGCTCAGGCGGCCTTCGCCTTGGTCGCGTACATGTCCACGTACTCCTGGCCGGACAGGCGCATGACCTCCGCCATCACCGAGTCCGTCACGGCGCGCAGCACGTAGCGGTCGCGGCCCATGCCGTCGTAGCGGGAGAACTCCATCGGCTCGCCGAAGCGGACCGTGACGCGGCCGGGCCGCGGGAGGCCACTGCCGCCCGGCTGGAGCTTGTCCGTGCCGATCATCGCGAACGGGACGACGGGCGCGCCCGTCATCAGGGTCAGCCGGGCGATGCCGGTGCGGCCGCGGTAGAGCCGGCCGTCGGGGGAGCGGGTGCCCTCGGGGTAGATGCCGAAGACCTGGCCCTCCTCCAGGACGCGACGGCCTGTCATGAGCGCCGCGACACCGCCGTTCGCGCCGTCCCGGTCGACCGGGATCATGCCGACGCCGGTGAAGAACCACGCCATGACGCGGCCCTTGACGCCCTTGCCGGTGACGTACTCGTCCTTGCCGATGAACAGGACCTGACGGTCACAGACGATCGGCAGCACGATCGAGTCGATGAAGGTCAGGTGGTTGCCCGCGAGAATGACCGGACCGGTGCCCGGGATGTTCTCGGCGCCCTCCACACGGGGGCGGAACATCAGGCGCATGATCGGTGAGAGCACTGCCTTGATGAACGCGAAACGGGACAACGGGCCCTCCGGTGTCAAGGGGTGGCGGCCTAAGCCGTGGTTGATGAGCTGAAGTCTGTGCAGGTGAGGACGATACTCGCGGCCCCCGGCCCGTTGCACATCGGGTTCACGCACTCGATACGCAGTGTTGACCCGCATTTACGCTCCGTTGGCCGTCATCCGGCGCACAGGAGTCACCCCGCATCACCCTTCCGTTCGGCCCAGGGTCTCCCACTGGTCACTCCCGCACACCTACGATCGGTTGCGCTTTGACAGGTGCAAGGCAGCGATGTGGGAGGAGTGCTCAATGGGGATGCGGAAGTCTCAGGAGTCCCGGGGGTCGCAGCTCGGCCGCCGTTCGGTACTGGGTGCGGCGGTGCTCGGCGCGGGCGGAGCCGTCCTGGGCGCGCCCGGCGTGGCGAGCGCCGACGAGCGCAGCGGTGGCGGACATCACGGTGGCGGTGGCTACAAGAGCCTGCCCGCGCCGACCGTCATCGCCCACCGCGGTACGAGCGGCTACCGACCGGAGCACACCTTCGGCTCGTACCAGCTGGCCCTGGACATGGGTGCGCACGTCATCGAGGCGGGCGACCTCGTGCCCACCAAGGACGGTCACCTCGTATGCCGTCACGAGCCGGAGATCGGCGGGACGACCGACGTTTCCGCGCACCCCGAGTTCGCCGGCCGCAAGACCACGAAGAGCCTTGACGGGGTCGCCACCACCGGTTGGTTCACCGAGGACTTCACGCTCGCCGAGCTGAAGACCCTGCGCGCCAAGGAGCGCATCCCCGGCAACCGCCAGCGCAACACCCTCTACGACGGCCGCTGGGAGATCCCCACCTTCGAAGAGGTCCTCAAGTGGCGGGAGCGGCAGAGCCGCGAGCGCGGCAAGGAGGTGTGGATCCACGTCGAGACCAAGCACCCCACCTACTTCCGCAAGCTCGGCCTCGGCCTGGAGGAGCGCGTCGCCACGCTCCTGCGCAAGTACGGCGTCAACAAGAAGAACTCGCCGGTCTTCCTCCAGTCCTTCGAGCCGACCAGCATCCAGCGCCTGAACAAGCTGGTCGACAACCCGCTCGTCGTGCTCCTGTCGACGGCGAACTCCCGCCCCTGGGACTTCGTCGACGCGGGTGACCCGCGCACCGTCGCCGACCTCATCACCCCCGAGGGCCTCGACGAGATCGCCTCGTACGCCCAGGGCATCGGCCCCACGCTCGACCTCGTCATTCCCAAGGACAAGGACGGCAAGCTCCTCGCGCCCACCACGCTCGTCAAGGACGCGCACGCCGCGGGCCTGATCCTGCACCCGTACACGATGCGCAACGAGAACACCTTCCTGCCCGCCGACTTCAAGAAGGGCACCGACCCGAACGCCTACGGCGACGCGTTCGGCGCCTTCAAGGCCTACCTGGCCACCGGCATCGACGGCATCTTCTCGGACAACTGCGACACGGCGCTCCTCGCCCGCGAGGACTTCCTGAAGGCCTGACCTCCGTCAGCGCGCCGTCAACACCGCGCACCCCGGCCCCGGTTGGGGTGACGCGCGGCCGCCCCGGCAACCACACGCCCGGGCGGCCGCGTCCCGCCCGGCATGACGTACGACCTGGTCATCGACACCCTGCGCCCGCTCATCGCCGCCGAGGTCTCGGCGGAGGCCCACGCCGGCGCGGGTGAACCCGGCGACCTCGAACAGGCCGTCTGGCTGCGCCTGCTGGAGCGTATCGACTCCGACGGCCCGCCCGCCGACCCCGTCGCCTGGCTCACAGCCGCCGTCAGTTCCGAGGCCCGCCGCACCCGCCACGCCGCGCTGCGGGAGATTTCGTACGTCACCGAGCCCGCCGACGACTTCGAACACGGCCCGGAACAGCGAGCACTGACCGGTGACCGCCACCGCGCGCTGCACGCCGCAGTGCGCCGGCTGCCCGGGCGCTGCCCCCGCGTCGTGGCCGCCTTCCTGTCGCCGCAGGACCTCACCTACCGCGAGATCGCAGGCGAGTTGGGTATCTCACAGGGCAGCCTCGGTCCGGAACGTTCCAGATGTCTGGGATGCCTGCGCAGAATGCTGGCAGCGGAGGTTGCGGCTCCTGAACCCTGGGGAAAGGAGCGATAGACAACCGGCGGAGCAGGTGAGCGGGAGGCATGCACACATGGGCATGAGCGTGATCATCTCTGCGGCGACCGAGCAGGACGCCGAGAAGATCCTCAAACTTCAGTACCTGTGCTACCAGAGCGAGGCCGAGCTCTACGGCGACTACTCGATCGAGCCGCTGACGGAACCGCTCGACTCCGTCAGGGCCGAACTCGCGGGCGGCACGGTCCTGGTGGCCCGGCTCGGGGAGGAAGTCGTGGCCGCGGTGCGGGGCACCATCGACGCGGACGGCACGGCCCGGATAGGCAAGCTCGTCGTGCACCCGCGCATGCAGCGCCACGGCCTGGGCGGGCGGCTGCTCGACGCTGTCGAGACGAAGCTCGGCGCGGACGGTGCCGCCAAGCGTTTCCAGCTGTTCACCGGCCACCGCAGCGAGCACAACCTGCGGCTCTACCGGAAGCACGGCTACGCGGCCGTGTCCACGAAGCGCGTCGACGAGCGGCTCACCGTGGTGACGCTCGCCAAGGACGCGGAAGCGGGTGCCTTCGTCGCTTAGAGGGCCGGCAGTTCCCTAGGGCCCTGCCGGCAAGCCCTGGGCGGCAGTCCTGCGCGCCTTGTTGAGCCAGAACATGGCAGTCACCGGGAGCAGTACCGGAATGAACAGATAGCCCATGCCGTAGTCCGACCAGACCGTGGCGTCCGGGAACGCCGACGGGTCCGCCAGTGTCCACGTCCCCACGGTCAGTACGCCCACGAGCTCGGCGGCGCAGCACACCAGCGCCGCCCTGCGGGCCTTCTCCCCACCGCGCACGAGTGAGTACGTGATGAAGCCGTACACGATGCCCGCGAGCGCCGACAGTGAGTAGGCGAGCGGCGCGTGGCCGAACTCCGTCGAGATCTGGACGGCCGAGCGCGAGACCGCGCCGACCACCATCACGCCGTACAGCCACACCAGCAGCGTGCCGGGGCCGCTGGTCAGTCTCTGCGGCTTGCTGCCGCTCTCGCTCTGTGAGGTCACGGACACCTCAGCCTCCCCAGATGTCGTAGAGCCGCACTTGCAGGACGGCCAGCACGATGCCGCCGGCCGCCACCGTCGCCGAACCCCAGCGGGTGCGCTCGGCGAGCGACATGAAGCCGGCCGCCGGAATGCACGCGAAGGCGCCGATCAGATAGGCCACGAAGATCGTCGTGCCCTGGTCGGGCTTCTCGCCGCGCGCCAGCTGCACGATGCCGACGATCAGCTGGACCGTGGCGAGCAGCGACACCACGGCCATGCCGATGAAGTGCCAGTCCTTGGTCGGCTGGTCGCGGTAGGCGGCGAAGCCGCACCAGGCGGCGAGCGCGAGCGCGGCGACAGCGGTCGCGACCGTCAGGGCATCAAGCATGCCGAGACCCTATTACGGCCGAAAAGGCCCGCTGCGCGCGGCCCCGCCACCGTGGCGTTGGCCACAGCGCGCCGGGTGCCGGGCCGGGCGTGGAGGACGGCGGGAACCACCTCCTGCCCCTGCCCGCACTGGCCGCACGGGTCACTCGGGCGGGGGCCGGGCCGGGCAGTCCACTGTCCAGGGCTGTCCGCTATTCGGACAGCGGTTCGGGGATCCGGGCGCACTTCTGCTTTACTTTTCGCATGACCACGACGAGCAGCCGCACCCTTGCGACCGAGGCGACGATGACGCCCGGTGCTCGTTGTATGTGTCGAATGTGCGCCTTCTGAGGGCCCCCGCACCGCCTGTTCTCGCGCCCCGAAGCGAAACGCCGCGCCCTGTCCGTGCTCATTCCGTACGTGACCGGGCCGCCCCGCGCACAGTCTCCCCCCGGTTCCACCGCCACAGCGAGAACCGTGCTGCGCCCAGGCCGATCCCGACCATGAATGCCCGCCGCAGGCGCTCACCCGCGCCGCGCAATCGACAGTGACGGAATCCCACGTGATCACCACCCAGGGCCTCACCAAGGTCTACCGCTCGAGCGGTCGAGAGGTCACCGCCCTCGACGGCGTCGATCTGCACGTCCGCGAGGGCGAGGTGTACGGCGTCATCGGCCAGTCCGGCGCCGGCAAGTCCTCCCTCATCCGCTGCGTCAACCTCCTGGAGCGTCCCACCTCCGGCACCGTGACGGTCGCCGGACAGGACCTCACCGCCCTCGTCGGCCGCGGCTCCCGCGCCGGCAAGGAGCTGCGCGAGGCACGCAGCCGTATCGGCATGGTCTTCCAGCACTTCAACCTGCTGTCCTCGCGCACGGTCCAGGACAACATCGAGCTGCCGCTCGAGATCCTCGGCAAGTCGGGCAAGGAACGCTCCCGCAAGGCGCTGGAGCTCCTCGACCTGGTCGGGCTCGCCGACAAGGCCAAGGCCTACCCGGCCCAGCTCTCCGGCGGCCAGAAGCAGCGCGTCGGCATCGCCCGCGCCCTGGCCGGCGACCCGAAGGTGCTGCTCTCCGACGAGGCCACCAGCGCCCTCGACCCCGAGACCACCCGCTCGATTCTCCAGCTCCTGCGCGACCTCAACCAGCAGCTCGGCCTGACCGTCCTGCTCATCACGCACGAGATGGACGTCGTCAAGACGGTCTGCGACTCCGCCGCCCTCATGGAGCGCGGACAGATCGTCGAGTCCGGCACGGTCGGCGAGCTGCTCGCGACGCCCGGCTCCGAGCTCGCCGCCGCGCTCTTCCCGGTCAGCGGTGACGCCTCCGGCGCGGACCGCACGGTCATCGACGTCACCTTCCACGGGGAGTCGACGACCCAGCCGGTCATCTCGCAGCTGTCGCGCACCTACAACATCGACATCTCGATCCTCGGCGCCGCGATGGACACCGTCGCGGGCAAGCAGGTCGGCCGCATGCGCATCGAGCTGCCCGGCCGATTCGACGAGAACGTCGTGCCGATCGGGTTCCTGCGCGAGCAGGGCCTCCAGGTCGAGATCCAGGGTCACGAGCCCGTACTGCTGAAGGAAGGTGTCACCAAGTGACCTGGTCGGAGATGCAGCCGCTGCTGTCCCAGGCGTGTTGGGACACCCTCTACATGGTCGGCTGGTCCACGCTGATCGCGGTCGTGGTGGGCCTGCCCCTCGGCGTCCTGCTGGTCCTCACGGACCGCGGCGGCCTGCTGCAGAACGCCGTGGTGAACAAGGTCATCGGGCAGATCGTGAACATCGTCCGCTCGATGCCGTTCCTCATCCTGATGGTCGCCCTGATGGGCTTCACGCGCTGGATCGTCGGCACCACCATCGGCCGCGAGGCCGCCATCGTGCCGCTCGCCATCGGCGCCATCCCGTTCTTCGCGCGACTCGTCGAGACCTCCGTGCGCGAGGTCGACGGCGGTCTGGTCGAGGCCGTGCAGTCGATGGGCGGCAACACCTGGACCGTGGTCCGCAAGGTCCTCGTGCCGGAGTCGCTGCCGTCGCTGATCTCGGCCACCACCACGACGATCATCGCGATCATCGGCTACTCCGCGATGGCCGGCACGGTCGGCGCGGGCGGCCTCGGCGACCTCGCGATCCGCTACGGCTACCAGCGCTTCGAGGCCGAGCTGATGTGGATCATCGTGGCGATCCTCGCCGTCGTGATCGCACTGATCCAGTTCGCCGGCGACAGCGGAGCCCGCGTCCTGCACCGCCGGAGCGGCAAGGGCGGCGAACCGCTCCGCTTCCGCGCCTTCGCCGGTCTGCTGGGCGGTGTCGCCACCGCGGAGGCCACCCCGGCCAAGACCCGCTGACCCCCTGACCCGCTGATCACTGTCTCCCCGCCCCACCCGGCGGGTTGCACCACCCATGGAGAAAGGCACTTTTCGTGCGTAACACCACCAAGATCACCGCTGCTGTCCTCGCCACCGGCGCCCTCACCCTGGGCCTGACCGCCTGCGGCTCCGACAAGGGCGACACCAAGGCCAAGGCCTCCGACCCGCTCGTCGTCGCGGCGACCCCCGTCCCGCACGCCGAGATCCTCGAGTACGTGAAGGCCCACCTGGCGAAGAAGGCCGGCCTCAACCTCGAGGTCAAGGAGTTCACCGACTACGTCACGCCGAACACGGCGACCGAGGACGGGTCCGTGGACGCCAACTACTTCCAGACCCAGCCGTACCTGGAAGACTTCAACAAGAAGAACGCCACGCACCTCGAGTCCGTCGCCACGGTCCACCTCGAGCCGCTCGGCCTCTACTCCCAGAAGGCCAAGGCGCTCGGCGACCTGAAGAAGGGCGGCACCATCGCCCTCCCGAACGACGCCGACAACGAGAGCCGCGCCCTGCGCTTCCTCGCCGCCAACAAGCTCATCACGCTCAAGAGCGGCTCCGAGGCCACCGCGACCCCGCAGGACATCGCGAAGAACCCGAAGGACCTCCAGTTCAAGGAGGTCGAGGCGGCCCAGACCCCGCGCTCCCTGCAGGACGTCGACGCCGCGGTGATCAACGGCAACTACGCGATCGGTGCCCACCTCAACCCCGCCAAGGACTCCCTCGCCCTGGAGTCCACGAAGAACAACGCGTACAACAACGTCCTCGCCGTGAAGAAGGGCAACGAGGACGACCCGCGCGTCAAGAAGCTCGCGAAGCTGCTGACGTCGCCCGAGGTGAAGAAGTTCATCGAGGACAAGTACAAGGGCTCCGTGCTCCCCTCCTTCTGAGCCGGGACACGAGCACCTACTGATGCGCGCCGTCACGATCCCCGCAGCCGTCATCGCCGGAGCCCTCGCGCTCGGCCTGACGGCCTGCGGGTCCGGCGACCCGGGGTCCGGCTCCGGCGACAGGAGCGGCAAGCTCGTCGTCGGCGCCACCCCGACGCCGGCCGGTGAAGTCCTCGCGTACGTACAGCAGCACCTGGCGAAGAAGGCCGGACTCGACCTGGAGATCAAGGAGTTCACGGACTACGTCCTGCCGGACACCGCCCTCCAGGACGGCACCCTCGACGCCAACCTGTACCAGCACAAGCCCTACCTGGACGACTTCAACAAGTCCAAGGGCACCACCCTGAGCGCGGTGGCCGAGGTGTACCTGCCGCCCATGGGCGTCTACTCCGAGAAGACCGACGACGTCACCGGCCTCCGTCACGGGGCGACCGTGGCACTGCCGAACGACACCACCAACGAGGGCAGGGCGCTCGAACTCCTGGCCTCCAAGGGCGTCATCGGGCTCAAGAAGGGCGCAGGCGCGAACGCGAGCCCGCAGGACATCGCGTCCAACCCGAAGAAGCTCGTCTTCAAGGAGCTCGAACCGGCCCAGCTGCCCCGCTCGTTGGGGGACGTCGACGCGGCGGTCATCAACAACAACTACGCGCTCGACGCGAACCTGAGCCCCGAGAAGGACGCCATTCTCGTGGAGTCCGTGAAGGGCAACCCGTACAACAACGTCCTCGCCGTCAAGCAGGGCAACGAGGACGACCCCCGGGTCAAGAAGCTTGCCGGGCTGCTGACTTCGCCCGAGGTGAAGAGGTTCATCGAGGACACGTACAAGGGCTCGGTGCTTCCGGTCGCCGCCGGCTGACACCACCCGCAGCCACCGCACCTGCACGGGGTCCTCTTCCGCACCGGGAGAGGACCCCGTGGTGCGGTTACGTGCCTTCATGCTGCATGCTGGGCACTTCACCAGGCCATGAAGGTTACGGAGCGGCGCCATGACGACTGGTACTCGGGGCTTCCCGGACATCTCCATCAGCACGGAGCGGCTGGTCCTGCGTGCCCTCGAGGAGGACGACGCCCCCGCCCTCGCCGAGATGATGAACGACGAGATGGTCGCCGCCTGGACGTCGGTGCCCCAGCCCTTCGGTGAGGACCAGGCCCGCACCTGGATCACCCGGTACGCCCCCACCGAGCGCATCGCGGGCCGCGGCCTCGACCTGGCCGTCACCGAGTTCCTCACCCAGCGCCTGGTCGGGATCGTCCAGCTCGGCAAGACGAACTGGCACGTGGGCTCCACCGAGCTGTCGTACATCATCGCGCCCTGGGCCCGCGGCGAGGGCTACGCGTCCGAGGCGGCGCTCGCCACCGCCCGCTGGCTCTTCCGCGAGCAGGGCCTGGAGCGCCTGGAGCTGCGCACCGCGGCCGACAACACCGCCTCCCAGCAGGTCGCCCAGAAGATCGGCTGCATCAGCGAGGGCGTCCTGCGCAACGCGTGCATAGCGCGTACCCGTACCGAGGACGGCGGCTGGGAGGACCTGCGGACCGACTTCATCGTGTGGAGCCTGCTGCCCGAGGACCTCGACGGCGTCTCCGACGAGTTCGCCGAGACCGGCGGATACACGACCTTTCCGGACTGGAACTGACCCCGAAGGTCGCACCCAGGTACACCAGGTACGCTCACCGAGCCCGTTCGACCCGCGAGAACCCCCAGGAGACTGACGACGATGGCCGACCGGGTCACGGTGATCGGCTGGGACGGCTCGCCCCTGACCGCGGCGGCACGCTCCGCCCTCGGTGCCGCCACCCTCGTGGCGGGCGCGGGCCACCACCTCGCCCTTCCCGAGCTCCCGGGCCGCGCCGAGCGGATCAGGCTCGGCAGTGTGTCGCTCGCCGCCCGCCGCATCGCCGCCCACCGCGGCACCGCCGTCGTCCTCGCCGACGGAGACCCCGGCTTCTTCGGAGTCGTACGCACTCTGCGCGCGCCCGAGTTCGGCCTCGAGGTCGAAGTGGTCCCCGCCGTCTCCTCCGTGGCCCAGGCCTTCGCCCGCGCCGGCATGCCCTGGGATGACGCCCAGGTCGTCGTCGCCCAACGCCGCACCCTGCGCCGCGCCGTCAACGTCTGCCGCGCCCACCCCAAGGTCGCCGTCCTCACCTCGCCCGGAGCGGGCCCCGCCGAACTCGGACTGCTCCTCGAAGGCGTCCACCGCACCTTCGTCATCTGCGAGGAGCTCGGCACCGACCGCGAGCAGGTCACCGTTGTGACCAGCGACAATGCCGCCGACCACACCTGGCGCGACCCGAACGTCGTCATCGTCATCGGCGGCCCGACCGCCCCGTCCGACGACAGCGCCTGGCTCGCCGGCGGCGCCCCTTCGGCCACCCCGCGCGGCTGGGCACTGCCCGCCGCCGAGTACGGCGGCCGCCTCGGCGAGGGCGAGACCGAGCCCCTGCGCGCCGCCCAACTCGCCCGCACCGGGCCGCGCGTGGGCGACCTCGTCTGGGACATCGGCTGCGGCAACGGAGCCTTCACCGCGGAGGCCGCCCGCTTCGGCGCCGCCGTCATCGCCGTCGACCGGGACGCCGACGCCTGCGCCCGCACGCTCGCCACCGCCCGCCGCTTCGGCGTGCAGCCGCAGATCGTGCACGGCACGGCGCCCCACATCCTCGAAGACCTGCCCGAACCCGATGTCGTACGCATCGGGGGCGGGGGAGCGGCCGTCGTCTCCGCCGTCGCGGACCGCCGTCCCCGACGCATCGTGACGCACGCCGCGACACGCGATGCCGCCGAACTCATCGGCCGGGACCTGACGGAGCACGGCTACCGGGTCGAGTGTTCGCTCCTGCAGTCCGTCGAGCTGGACACTCGCGCCTGGACCGAGAAGGAGCGGACCGTGGGGTTCCTGCTCTCCGGGGAGTTGCCCGACCGCAACCCGTGACCCCGTCGCTCCGGGGCGCGCTGTAGGCTGGCCGATCGTTGTACTGCACCCGGACGTCCGGCTTTCCGTCGGTCAATGTCCGGAAAACGCGCCACTTTTGGGGTGCGTGTGGTACGGCAGGACCGGAGGATGCGCAACGTGGCGCAGTCCACAGCGGGCCGTGCCCGATCCAGGTGCGGTGGCAGCCGGCCGAGCGGGACAATACCTGTTGTCCTCAGCCGGCTCGTGCCGCACGGCACTCACGCTCGTTCTTCATGACGGGCGGTCGGTGCGCCGCTCCGGTCACTGGGGTCGCATCCCCGGCCGACGGCCGGGGGCTGCCGAAGAAGCACTAACCGATGGGCGAGGGGTACGCATGACCGACACCGGCCAGGTTCCGGGCGAGGGGCTGCCGGAGAACGCAGGCACGGTGGAACAGCCGGGCGTCCCCGCCCCGGGTGCGTACACCTTCCTCGACCCCTCCGAAACCCCCACCGAAGACGACGATCTGCTGCTGATGCCGGGTTCGCAGGGCGCCTGGGGCGAGCCGCAGGCCGCCCCGATGCCCGCCCCGCACGAGCCGGGCCCCCACGAGACGGCGGGCCGGGACAGCGGCCAGGTCGACCTGAACGGCGTCCGAGTGCCGGGGCCCTCGCCCGCCCCGCACCCCGGGCCCGCGCGTCGCCCGCTGCACATGGGCCCGCCGGTGCCGGACGGCACGGGCAGCCCCGTCCGTTCGCTCGCCGACCGAGGCCCCGCGCACACACCGCCGAACCCCATGCCGGTACGTCAGGCGGGCCCGCCCACCACGGAGCCCGAGTACCTCGACATCCCGCGCGACGAGACGGGCGCCCCGGCGCCGCAGCTCGGTGAGATCCCGCCGCAGGGCGCCGCTCCCTGGGGCGTGCAGGAGCCGCAGCAGGACTTCGAGGCGCCCACCGCGGAGGTCGCACAGGAGCTCGCGCCGGAGGCCGCAGCAGAAACGGTCGTCCCGGACGCCACTCCCGTCGCACCGGCCGCCCCGACGCAGCAGACCGTCGGCGACGCCCCCGTGTTCGCCCCGGCGCCGCAGCAAGCGCAGGACCTGCAGGACCCGCACGCCGCGCAGGCCGAGCAGCCGGCGGAGGCCACGGTGGCCCCGGAGTTCGCCGTCCCCGAGGAGGTGCCGGTGTACGCGGCGGCTCCCGACGCTGTCCTGTTCGCCGAGGAGCAGGCCGCGCCGGCCGAGTACGCCGTCGACTACTCCTCCGCTCCGAACGGTGTGCAGTTCGCGCCGGTCGGGCAGGGCCCCGAGAGCGCCCAGTTCGCGGTGCAGCCCGAGCCGGTGGCCGCCTACGCGGGGCATCAGCAGATGGCCGCGCACCCCGGTGAGCTCCCCGTCGACCCGCACTCCGGCCAGTTCGCCATGGCACCCGAGGCGGTCCAGGGCCGGCATTTCCCGCAGGCTCCCTCCGAGGGTCCGGCGGACCAGGCGGCGCAGCCGCTCGGCCAGTTCGTGCCCGTCGAGGGGACGATCCCGACCACGCCGCACCTCGCGCCGACGCCGCCGCAGCACATGGTCGTGCCGCCGCTGCCGGAACCCGCGGCCGAGTCGCCCGAACAGGCGGCGCCCGCCGCCCCGGCCCCCGTCCTCATCGACGAGGCCCTCGAAACACCCGACGCGGACCAGGTCCCCCAAGCGCAAGAAGCACACGAAGTCCACGTGGTACCCGAGACACATGACGCGCACGCGGTCGACGACGCGGCGCACGCGATGAACGAAACGCACGCGACGAACGAGCCGCAGGCAACGCACGAAGCCCCTGAGATCCCTGAGGTGACTGAGATCCCCGAGGCGGCTGAGCTCTACGCGACCGCCGGGGTGAACGAGGCGCCCGAGGCGTTCGAGGCGCCCGCCGAGGCATCTCCCGTGCTCCCCGTCGCCGTCGCCGAGACCCCCGTCCCGGCCGAAGCGCCGCAGATCGCCCCTGAGGCCGCCGAGCCCGTCGCGGAGACCGGGCAGACGCTCGTGGAGGCTGCGCCGGAGACCCTCGTCCCCGCCGCCCGCGAGGCCGACCCCGCCCCTCAGGACGTGACGGACGCGACCCCCGAGACGCCGCCGGCCCCGGCCGACGACCACGCGGGCCCGGCCGCTCCCGGCTACGACGAGGCCGAGCGCGAGGCCGTCCTGCGAGTCATGCGCGAGCGCCGCGACATCCGTAACGGCTTCCGCAGCGACCCGATCCCGCACGACGTGCTGCTCCGCGTCCTGGAGGCCGCCCACACGGCGCCGTCCGTCGGCCACTCGCAGCCCTGGGACTTCGTCGTCATCCGCTCCGCCGAGACCCGGCGCACGATGCACGAACTGGCCATGCGCCAGAAGGACGCGTACGCCAAGTCCCTGCCCAAGGGCCGCGCGAAGCAGTTCAAGGAACTGAAGATCGAGGCCATCCTCGACACCCCGGTGAACATCGTCGTCACCGCCGACCCGACGCGCGGCGGCCGCCACACCCTCGGCCGCCACACACAGCCGCAGATGGCCCCGTACTCCTCCGCGCTCGCCGTCGAGAACCTGTGGCTCGCGGCCCGCGCCGAAGGTCTCGGCGTCGGCTGGGTCAGCTTCTTCGACGAGCGCGAGATGGTCCGCACCCTCGGCCTGCCCGACCACCTCGAGGTCGTCGCCTACCTCTGCGTGGGCTACGTCGACGAGTTCCCGGACGAGCCCGAGCTGATGCAGGCCGGCTGGTCCAAGCGACGCCCGCTGTCCTGGGTCGTCCACGAGGAGACGTACGGCCGCCGCGCCCTGCCCGGCGAGGACCCGCACGACCTGCTCGCCGAGACCGTCTCCAACATCCGCCCGCTGGACGCCAAGGCGCTCGGCGAGGCGTGGGAGCGGCAGAAGCGGATGACGAAGCCGGCCGGCGCGCTCGGCATGCTGGAGATCATCTCGGCCCAGCTCTCCGGCCTGTCCCGGATGTGCCCGCCCCCGATCCCCGAGCCCGCGGCCGTCGCGATCTTCGCGGGCGACCACGGCGTGCACGCCCAGGGTGTCACCCCGTGGCCGCAGGAGGTCACGGCCCAGATGGTCGCCAACTTCCTGGGCGGCGGCGCGGTCTGCAACGCGTTCGCGAACCAGGTCGGCGCCGAGGTCTGCGTCATCGACGTGGGCGTGGCGAGCGAACTCCCGGCGACCCCGGGCCTGCTGCCCCGTAAGGTCCGGGCCGGCACCGCCGACATGACCACCGGGCCCGCGCTGAGCCGTGAGGACGTCAAGGCGGCCATCGAGGTCGGCATCGAGACGGCCCGTGACCTCGTCGCGGCCGGCAACAAGGCGCTCCTCACCGGCGAGATGGGCATCGCCAACACCACGGCGTCGGCCGCCCTGATCTCGGTCTACACGGGCGTCGACCCGTCCGAGGTGACCGGCCGGGGCACGGGCATCAACGACGAGACCCACGCCCGCAAGGTCGAGGTCGTCCGTCGCGCGCTCGACCTCCACCAGCCGGACCCGGCCGACCCGATCGGCGTCCTCGCCGCGGTCGGCGGCCTGGAGCACGCGGCGATGGTCGGTCTCCTCCTGGGCGGCGCGTCGCTGCGCACCCCGGTGATCCTGGACGGCGTCAGCGCCGGCGCGGCCGCCCTGGTCGCCCGCGCCGTCGCCCCCGAGGTCCTCGCGGCCTGCATCGCCGGCCACCGCAGCGCGGAGCCCGGCCATGTGGCGGCCCTGAACAAGCTGGGCCTGCGCCCCCTGATCGACCTGGACCTCCGCCTCGGAGAGGGCACGGGAGCGCTCCTCGCCCTGCCCATCGTCCAGAGCGCGGCCCGTGCGATGCACGAGGTGGCGACGTTCGACTCGGCGGGCGTCACGGAGAAGTAGCAGGGCCGAGGGCGGCAGCCCTCACCGTCACAGGGGCGGGCCGGGACACGGGTCCCGCCCGCCCCGTACGCTGAACCCGCACGTCAAAGGCCCGCTCCAGCGCCGAAGCGAGCCTCGTAGGCATCACCCGTCACACGCGCCACCCGCACGAGGAGCCGCACGCCCATGGCCGCAGAACACCCCGCGTACCCCGTAGGCCTCCGTCTCACCGGCCGCCGCGTAGTCGTACTCGGCGGCGGCCAGGTCGCCCAGCGCCGCCTCCCGGCCCTCATCGCGGCGGGCGCCGACATCCACCTGGTCTCGCCCACCGCGACGCCCTCGGTGGAGGCCATGGCCGACGGCGGTGAACTCACCTGGTCGCGGCGCCCGTACGCGGAGGGGGACCTGGCCGACGCTTGGTACGCCCTCATCGCCACCGGCGACCGCACCGCGAACGAGGCGGCCTCCGCCGAGGCCGAACGCCACCGCGTCTGGTGCGTCCGCTCCGACGACGCCGACGCGGCCACCGCCTGGACACCGGCCACCGGCCGCTCCGAGGGCGTCACGGTCGCCGTCCTGACCACCGACGCCGCCGGGCGCGACCCCCGCCACACGGCGGCCGTGCGCGACGCGATCGTCGAGGGCCTGCGCGACGGCACGCTCGTCGCCCCGCACCACCGCACCCGCGCCACCGGTGTCTCCCTGGTCGGCGGCGGACCCGGCGACCCCGACCTGATCACCGTGCGCGGCCGCCGTCTCCTCGCCGAGGCGGACGTCGTCATCGCGGACCGGCTCGGCCCCCGCGACCTGCTCGACGAACTCCCGCCGCACGTCGAGGTGATCGACGCGGCGAAGATCCCGTACGGCCGTTACATGGCCCAGGAGGCCATCAACAACGCGCTCATCGAGCACGCCAAGCAGGGCAAGGCCGTCGTACGCCTCAAGGGCGGCGACCCGTACGTCTTCGGCCGCGGCATGGAGGAGGCCATCGCGCTGGAGGCCGAGGGCATTCCGTACACGGTCGTCCCCGGCATCTCCAGCTCGATCTCCGTCCCCGGAGCGGCGGGCATCCCGGTCACCCACCGCGGCGTCGCCCATGAGTTCACCGTGGTCAGCGGCCATGTCGCGCCCGACGACGAGCGCTCGCTCGTCGACTGGCCCGCCCTCGCCAAGCTGCGCGGCACCCTCGTCGTCCTCATGGGCGTCGACAAGATCGGCAGGATCGCCGAGACCCTCATCGCGCACGGCAAGTCCGCGCAGACGCCGGTCGCCCTGGTCCAGGAGGGCACCACCGCCGCCCAGCGCCGCGTGGACGCGACCCTGGAGACGGTCGAGGAGGCCGTCCGCACCCACGAGGTGCGGCCCCCGGCCGTCATCGTCATCGGCGACGTCGTCGCGGTGGGCCCGCGGCGCACCGCCTGACCCGTCTCGAACCCCCACACGTAACCAGCGGTAACAGAACTCGCTCCGAGCCGTTGGCACCGCACCCAGGACAAGGCAGTATCAACCTGTGGCTGAAGCTCAAGGTCTCATCACCATCGAAGATCCCGACGACCCGCGCCTGCGCGACTACACGGGCCTGACCGACGTCGAGCTCCGCCGCAGGCGCGAGCCCGCCGAGGGCCTCTTCATCGCCGAGGGCGAGAAGGTGATCAGACGGGCCAAGCAGGCCGGGTACGAGATGCGCTCCATGCTGCTCTCCGCCAAGTGGGTCGACGTCATGCGCGACGTCATCGACGAGGTCCCGGCCCCGGTCTACGCCGTGAGCCCGGACCTCGCCGAGCGCGTCACCGGCTACCACGTGCACCGCGGCGCCCTCGCCTCGATGCAGCGCAAGCCGCTCCCGACCGCCGGTGAACTCCTCGCCACGCAGCGCCGCGTCGTCGTCATGGAAGCGGTGAACGACCACACGAACATCGGCGCCATCTTCCGCAGCGCGGCCGCGCTCGGCATGGACGCGGTCCTGCTCTCCCCGGACTGCGCCGACCCGCTCTACCGCCGCTCGGTGAAGGTCTCCATGGGCGCCGTCTTCTCGGTCCCCTACGCGCGCCTCGAATCCTGGCCCAAGTCACTGGAGTCGGTACGCGAGGCGGGCTTCAGCCTGCTCGCTCTCACCCCCGACGAGAAGGCGAAGAGCCTCGACGAGGTGGCCCCGCACAGGATGGACCGCGTGGCCCTGATGCTCGGCGCCGAGGGCGACGGCCTCTCCACCCAGGCCTTGGTCGCCGCCGACGAATGGGTGCGCATCCCGATGGCCCACGGCGTCGACTCGCTCAACGTGGGAGCGGCTGCCGCGGTCGCGTTCTACGCGGTGGCCACCGGCAGCCCCCGGTCCTGACCGGACCTCAGAGGTAGGGGCGCGGCAGCGTCTCCTGCGCGTGCACGCCGTCGCGCGGCTCACCGAGCCCGCGCGACGGCCCCTGGCAGCCCTGCGCCGCCGCGATCGCGAGCGCCACGAGCAGCGTCACCACCACGAACACGAAGAGCCGCTGGCGCAGCAGCCGCGGATTGGCGGGCCGTCGCTTCCCGGTCCCCGTCGTACGCGGCCCCTGCCGCCCGCCGTTGCTGCGGGGAGCAGCGGGGCGCGAGCCCGAACGCGTCGTGTTGCGGGGCGCGCCCGGCCTTGTGCTGCCGCCGGTCCGTGAGGAGCCGTTGCTC
Source organism: Streptomyces sp. NBC_00569 (assembly GCF_036345255.1). Lineage (NCBI taxonomy): Bacteria > Bacillati > Actinomycetota > Actinomycetes > Kitasatosporales > Streptomycetaceae > Streptomyces > Streptomyces sp. NBC_00569. The sequence goes on from NZ_CP107783.1 coordinate 7,869,063, forward strand.
GGACGGGGCGGGGGAGTGCCCTGCGGAGCGCGGCGCTGCGTGCGCTGCTCCGCGTACTGCTCGGCGAGCCGGCCCGTGGGCCGGTCGGTGTCCCCGCGCGGGGCGGGCGGCCTTGCGTCGCCGAGGCCCTGCGCCTCGCGGGCCGCGATCTCCTTGAGCCGCAGGGACAGTTGGAGCGTGCTGGGCCGCTCCGCGGGGTCCTTGGCGAGGCAGGCCCGGATCAGCGGGGACAGGGCGTCCGGTACACCGTGCAGCTGGGCCTCCTCGTGCACGACCCGGTACAGCATCACTTCGGAACTGCCGTGCCCGAAGGGCGAGTCGGCCATCGCCGCGTACGCGAGGGTGGCGCCGAGCGCGAAGACGTCCGTGGCGGGCGTGACGGCGGCGCCCCGCACCTGCTCGGGGGCGAGGAACCCGGGGGAGCCGACAGCCGTACCGACATGGGTGAGCGTGGAGGCGCCGGTCGCCCAGGCGATGCCGAAGTCGATGATGCGCGGCCCCTTGGGCGACAGCAGGATGTTCGACGGCTTGAGGTCGCGGTGCACGACGCCCGCCTCGTGCACGGCGACGAGCCCCTCGGACAGCGCCGCACCGACCGCGGCCACGTCGGAGGCGGCCAGCGGCCCCTCCTCGGCGACCTTGTCGTGCAGCGAGGGCCCGGGGACGTACTGGGTGGCGAACCACGGCTTGTCGGTGTCGAGATCGGCCGCGACCAGGCGGGCCGTGCAGCCGCCCCTGATCCTGCGGGCCGCGGAGACCTCGCGCGCGAAGCGCGACCTGAACTCCTGGTCCTCCGCGAGATCGGGCCGGATCACCTTCAGCGCGACCCGCTGGCCACGTCGGTCGGAGCCCAGATAGACGACGCCCATCCCGCCCGCGCCGAGCCGCCGGTGAATCCTGAACGAGCCGACGACACGCGGGTCCTCGCGCCTCAGGCGCATCATCGCCATGTCCATCCCCGCTGCCCGGTCCGTTTGACGAGCGACAGCTTACGTTTCCACGGCCGGGTGCGCGCATAGGCCGCGCCCTCGCGATCCGATCGATTGTCAGTGCCCGGTGGGAAACTTGAGAGGTGGTCAGGGAAAGCGGGAGCGGTGCGACCCGCACCTGCCCTGATCGCCAACCATCCGTCGTAGAAGGGGGATTGGGCCTGTGAAGGGTGACCGAGTGGAGATAGTCGTGGACGCGGGGGACACGACGCGCACGTACGAGGTGGTGGCGAGTCGGGCGGGCCGCCGGGTCGAGACGGCGGTCCGCAGGGGCGTGGTGGAAGTGAGCGAAGTCACCCGCTCCGGATCTGTCGTGCGTACGGCACGATTCATGGCGACCCGCGTACTCGCCCTGGTCGAGCAGCCGGTGCCCAGGGAGGAGCCCTCGGAGGCGGCGGCCCGCGCCGGGCGTCCCCTCCGGGAAGACCCCGAGACCTAGCCCGAGACCTAGGTCCTCTTCTCCACCCAGGGGAGTAGGCGAAGGAGCGGCGGTCATCCTCCGGGAGGCCCGGCAATCGGTACGAGGGCATGACGCCCGTGGCGCCTGACGCGCCTAGATTTGAGGTCAAGCGGCGGGTGCAAGCACTCGTCCCCCGAGGTCAGGTACCCGCCGCTGCCAAACCGAAGATCTTGACCGGGAGAGGAACCATGGCGGACACGGCACCGCGGACGATGGTCCGCACGCAGGGACGCAGGGCATTCGCCGCGTTCGGCGGCCGTCGTTCCGAGCGCCGTCACCCCTTGGTGGCGACAGCCATGGTTCTTCCCCTGGCGGCCCTGCTCGTAGTCGTCTTCGGCGGCTGGGAAGCAGTGGTCACACAAGCGTCGTCCGTGGGCGTGATGCTGGGGCGCTGAGCGGCGCCCCAGGCCCGGAAGAGCGGTCCGGGCGGGGACATCCGGCCATGAAACCCCGTGGGGACGGGGGTGCGGCGGACGGCACATGATGGCCGCGCAGCTGGGGAGCTGCGCGGCCATTGTTCTGCCCGCGCACCGGCAGGACCCACCCGCCGGTCTCTGCATACGCTCGTGGTGACACCACCCGGGGGGAACCACCGATGACCGCATCCGTCCTGCTGCCCGCACTCACCGCCACGGCACGCCGCGCGGCGCACCCCGGTCAGGGGCCCTGCGCCTGCCCGGCCGCGGGCACCGTACTCGCCGACCGGGCGGACGGCACGGTCGTGCGCCACGGAGACATCGTCGCCAAGGCCCACGCCCCCGGTACGGATCCCGCCGAGCTCGGCGCCCGCCTCGCCGCGGCGGCGGCACTCCCCGGCATCCTGCTGCCGCCCCTCGCCCCGGTCGCGGCGGATGTGGACGACCGGCTCGTCACCGTCTGGCCGCACGGCAGCCCCGTGGACCCCGACGCCCCCGAACACGCGCCGTGGGAGGAGGCGGCCACGCTCCTGGCCCGCCTCCACGCGGTGCCCACGGCGGAACTCCCGGGCCCGCTCCCGCCGATGCGCGGCCCGGCCAAGGCGGCTCTCGCCGTCGCGCGGCTCCTGGCCGCCGGCCCTCACCCGGCGTCCTCCCCGATCCTGCGCGCCTGGTCGGGCCTGCCGCCCTGGGCCCGCGCCGAGAGCCCCGCCCGGCACGCGTCGGCCCTGTGCCACGGCGACCTGCACCTCGGCCAGCTCGTCCGCCGCCCCGCCGGCACCGGCCCCTGGCTCCTGATCGATGTCGACGACCTCGGCACCGGAGACCCGGCCTGGGACCTCGCCCGCCCTGCTGCGTGGTTCGCGTGCGGCCTGCTTCCCGCACAGGAGTGGACGAGGTTCCTCACCGCGTACCAGGAGGCGGGCGGCGCTCCGTCGCTCCAGGGCGACCCGTGGTCCACCCTCGACGCCCCGGCCCGCGCCCTCACCGTCCAGACCGCGGCGCTTGCCGTGGCCAAGGCCGTCGCGGCCGGCCGGGCGCTCGACGAGGCGGAGGAGGCCATGGTCGACGCCTGTGACCGAATGGCAGCGGTACCGGCCGAGTTGGCACACGGCGTGGCGAAGTAGGGTGCAACGGACCGATGCCGGGAAGTGTTCCGGCGAAGAAGTGCCGAACGGCGAGGAGTTGAGCCGACCATGCAGTGCCCCAAGTGTCATGCACCGATGCACACGTACAACCGCAATGGCGTCCAGATCGAGCAGTGCAGCGGCTGCCGGGGGATATTCCTCGACTACGGCGAGCTGGAGTCCCTGACGCGCCTCGAGTCCCAGTGGCAGCAACAGGTGCCGCCGGCGCCTCCGGCCCCGCAGGCGTACCCGTCGGCCCCCGCCCCCGCCTGGGGTGCCCCGCACCACGGCGGTCACCACGGTCACCACGGCCACCACAAGGGCGGCTTCGGCCGGATGCTCTTCTCCTCCTGAGCCGCCCTGCACATGAAGAAGCCCCCGGCCGAAAGGCTGGGGGCTTCTTGAGTGTGCGCGATACTGGGATTGAACCAGTGACCTCTTCCGTGTCAGGGAAGCGCTCTCCCGCTGAGCTAATCGCGCGGGACGGACCAGACTGTATCAGGACCCGTGAGTGGTACTGCGTGCGCGATACTGGGATTGAACCAGTGACCTCTTCCGTGTCAGGGAAGCGCTCTCCCGCTGAGCTAATCGCGCGGGGTTTCGGACCGTCGGGAAGATGACCTTCGCGATGATCCAGTGGACGATACTGGGATTGAACCAGTGACCTCTTCCGTGTCAGGGAAGCGCTCTCCCGCTGAGCTAATCGTCCTTGGAGGTGGAGACGGGATTTGAACCCGTGTAGACGGCTTTGCAGGCCGTTGCCTCGCCTCTCGGCCACTCCACCAGGAGTGTGGGGGTTCGGGAAGATCCCCCACTTCCTGAGCGGACGACCAGGTTCGAACTGGCGACCTCAACCTTGGCAAGGTTGCGCTCTACCAACTGAGCTACGTCCGCTTGTCGTTTCCGTTTCGCTTGCGCGTCCCGGCGACGTGTTGAACTCTAGCGGATTCCTGGGCCAGTACAAAAACGCGTTTGCGCAGCGTGCTGCGGTGCGACCGCCCCAGGTCACGCGGGGGACACCCGCCATAGACTCGAAGACGTGCGCGACCTCCCTCACGACCTGCCCCCTCTGGCCCGCTTCGGCGGTCTCGTAGCGACCGAGTTGCGCGACGTGACCAGCGATCCCGAGGCCCTGGACTCCGCCGGCTTCTGGGCCGTGTCCGCGGACTTCGAGGGCCGTCTTGTGTGTGCCCGCTTCGACTCCGTACGGGAGGAGCCCGTGCCCGCCCCGGTCCCCGGGGCCTGGCAGGGGCCCGCGGCCGGTGACTGGACGTCGTCCCTCGACCGGGCCGCGTACACCGAGGGCGTCCGCAGGATCCGCGCCCTCATCGCGGCCGGCGACGTCTATCAGGCCAATCTCTGCCGCGTCATGTCCGCGCCCCTCCCCCCGCGCGCGGACGTGGACGCCCTCACGGCGCTCCTCGCGCGCGGCAACCCGGCCCCCTACGCGGGGACCATCCGCCTTCCCGAGCACGGCGTGGAGATAGCCACCGCGTCCCCTGAACTCTTCCTGAGCCGCACCGGGCGGACCGTCGAGTCCGGACCGATCAAGGGCACGGGCCGTACCGAGGCGGACCTCCTGGAGAAGGACTACGCGGAGAACGTGATGATCGTGGACCTGGTCCGCAACGATCTCGGACGCGTCTGCGCGACCGGCTCCGTGACCGTCCCGGAGCTGTGCGTCGTGGAGAAGCACCCGGGCCTCGTCCACCTCGTCTCCACCGTCCGCGGTGAACTGCGCGACGGCGCGGGCTGGCGTGACCTGCTCGACGCCGCGTTCCCGCCCGGCTCGGTCACCGGAGCGCCCAAGTCCAGCGCCCTGCGCATCATCGACGCCCTGGAGACGGCGCCCCGAGGTCCGTACTGCGGCGGCATCGGATGGGTCGACGCCGACCGGGGCACCGGCGAGCTGGCCGTCGGCATCCGCACCTTCTGGGCCGACCGGGCCGAGGGCGTCCTGAGGTTCGGCACCGGCGCCGGAATCACCTGGGGATCCGACCCCGAAGGTGAGTGGCGGGAGACCGAACTGAAGGCTTCTCGGCTGCTCGCGGTAGCGTCGGGTACGTACCAGGAAAGTGGAGGGATCCCTACGTGAAGATCTGGCTCGACGGCACACTGCAGGACCTCGAGGCCGCCCGTGTCTCGGTGTTCGACCACGGCCTGACTGTGGGCGACGGCATTTTCGAGACCGTGAAGTCGGTCGACGGGAAGCCGTTCGCGCTGACCCGCCACCTGGACCGGCTCGCCCGCTCCGCGCGCGGTCTCGGTCTGCCCGAGCCCGACCTCGACGAGGTGCGCCGGGCCTGCGACGCCGTCCTCGAGGCCAACCCGATGCCGCTCGGCCGGCTGCGGATCACGTACACCGGAGGGCTCTCCCCGCTGGGGTCGGACCGCGGTGAGCACGGGCCGACACTGGTGGTCGCCCTCGGCGAGGCCGCCCGGCGCCCCGACTCCACCGCCACGGTCACGGTCCCGTGGACGCGCAACGAACGCGGCGCGCTCACCGGCCTGAAGACCACCTCGTACGCGGAGAACGTCGTCGCGCTCGCTCGCGCGCGCGAACAGGGCGCTTCCGAGGCGCTGTTCGCCAACACGGTGGGTCAGCTCTGCGAGGGCACGGGGTCGAACGTCTTCGTCGTCCTCGACGGCGAGATCCACACCCCGCCGGTCGCCTCCGGCTGCCTGGCGGGCATCACCCGCGCGCTGACCGTCGAGTGGACCGGCGCCAAGGAGACCGATCTGCCGCTGGACGTCCTGGAGCGCGCCGACGAGATCTTCCTGACGTCCACGCTGCGCGACGTGCAGGGCGTGCACCGGGTCGACGGACGCGAGCTGCCCGGCGCGCCCGGTCCCGTCACGGCCAAGGCGATGCGCGTCTTCGACGAGCGCGCGGCGGACGACCTCGACCCGTAGACAGGACGACTCCTGATCCGGGTGACACGGTGGTCGCAGGGCGGGTAGAACACCCCTGATGACCACCACCCTGCGGCCGACCGAGCCGCTTCAGCGCGATGCCGACGGGACGCGGTCACGCCACTACCAGGTGTGCGTGAACAGCCGCCCCGTCGGCGAGCTGGGTCTGGGCACCCACCCCGTCTACGGCGAGGGGGTGGCCCGGATCCGTGATCTGCGGATCGACGAGGCGGACCGCGGGCGTGGCCGCGGCACCGTCGCCGCGCTCGCCGCCGAGGAGGTGGCGCGCAGCTGGGGCTGCGGCAGGATCGAGGTCTCGATCCCCGCGCCGGCCGAGCGTGCCCTCGCCCTGGCCACCGCCCTCGGCTACGTCGAGCGCAACCGGAACATGGAGAAGGAGCTTCCCGCCGAGCCCCCCACGCTTCCGGCGGGCAGCGCGGGACGGCGCATGACCGGCCCCGAGTTCACCGCGTGGGAGACGCACACGCAGGCCGGTTATGTGCGCACCCTGGTCGAGCGGGGCGTCCCGGAGGCCCAGGCACGCGCCAAGGCCGAGGCCGATCACGCGGCGACGCTCGCGGAAGGGCTCGCCGCACGGGACGCGGTCCTGAGCGTGCTCGAGGCGGAGGGCGCGGTCGTGGGCACGCTGTGGGTCGCGCTGCGCGGCGAGAGCGCGTACGTCTACGACGTCGAGGTCGCGGCCGAGCATCGCGGACACGGCCACGGGCGGTCGCTGATGCTCCTGGCGGAGGCCGAGTCGCACGCCGCGGGCGCCGCCCGCCTGGGGCTGAACGTCTTCGCGGGCAACACCCCGGCCGTCCGTCTGTACGAGTCGCTCGGATACCGGGCGACCGAGTTCCACCTGTACAAGCCGCTGCTCTGAGCGGCCCGCGGGCCGCCGGCTACGAGCCGAGCAGCCGGTCGGCGATCTCCTCGATGCGCTCGCGCAGGCCGTCCTGGCTCTTGCCGCCGTCGAGCCGCTCACCGTCGATGACGTACGTGGGTGTGCCCGTGACGCCGATCGCCTTGCCCTCGGCCTGGTCCGCGTCGACGATCAGGATGTGCCGGCCGTCGATGAGTGCGGTGTCGAACTCCTCGGCGTCCAGGCCGAGTTCACGCGCGACCTCGACGAGGAACGCCTCGCCCTTGCGGTCGAGCTCCTCGACCCGGCCGAGCACCGCCTCCACGTACGGCCAGCCCTGCCCCTGCTCGAAGGCCTCCTCGGCTGCCTGCGCGCCGGCGAAGGCGTGCTTGTGCTTCTCCAGCGGGAAGTGCCGCAGGCGCAGGTCGATGCGGTCGCCGTAGCGGGCCCGCAGTGCGCGCACGTCGTCGAGAGCGGTGCGGCAGTCGGGGCACTGGAGCTCGCACCAGACGTCGAGCACGGGGCGGCCCTGAGGGGCGGAGGCGGGAGAGGCGTCGTTCATGTGACCAGTCTTCCAGCCGGGCGCCGCGGACCCCAACCGGCACCTGCGGCAGACTCCCTGATCAGCCCCTGGCAGGACCCCTGACAGGCCCCGGACCGGCACCTACGGAGGAGGCCGTACCCGGAAATGTCCCTGAGGTCGGGCTGGACCGTGGCCTCCGGACCCAGGGGCGGTGCACGATGGAGAGGACGGAAAGCTCCGTCGCCCGCTGCCTGTGCCAGGAGGACCGGATGATTGCCGAGACCGTCTGTTCCGCCGTTTCCGTGGCCGGGCTGGGCATCGCCGCGGTCACCGCGTACCGGAAGCGCTTCCTCGCGGCCGCGCGCACAGCGGCGTATTCGCTGGTGCCGATCGGTCTGGTGATGACCGGTGCGGTCGGCTGGCTGGCGAACACCGCGTTCAGCCCCACGGCGTGGGCCGGATTCGTCGTGCTCGGTGGCGCCTGGCTCCTGTTCATGGTGACCCGCGCGGTGGAGCGCCGAAGCGGTGGCACCCGTAAGGAGCGCAAGGCGGCGAAGGCCGCCACCGATACCCAGGCCGTGGCACCCGCGGCCTCCGCCCCCTCGCTGGGGCAGACCGCCCGGCCCGCGGCGGCCCGTCCTGCGGCGAAGCCCGGCTCCGAGGACTTCAGCGACATCGAGGCGATTCTGAAGAAGCACGGGATCTGACCCGAGCAATCTCTCGGACGGTCGGTCGACCCCGGTCGGAAAACGGAAGCCGCCGACCCTTCCCGGTCGACCTCGTACCACCCATGTCACGGGATCCGGCGAACTCCCGCTTCTTTTGAGCGTGTTGATCGACTGCGGTGTGCCGGCTGCGTCATCATCGCCGCGAGATGCTGGACACAACACAGGGCGGTTCCGCCCCGCAGGCCGACGAGCGACACGACGCCCTCATGGTCGACGAACGCCGAGGCTGCCTCTTCGCGCTGTCACAGCCGCCCTTGATGATCTTTCTGGCGGTGATCGGCTGCCTGCTGCTCCTGGCTTCGCTGCACGATCTGTTCCTGCTGTGAGGCCCCGGGCGGGTCAGCCCGCCGCCTCCTTGCGGCGCGCCCGGTACGCCGCCACGTGCAAGCGGTTTCCACAGGTGCGGCTGTCGCAGTACCTGCGGGACCGGTTACGGGAGAGGTCGACGAAGGCCCGCCGGCAGTCCGGGGCCTCGCACCGCCGCAGCCGCTCCTGCTCCCCGGCGACCACGAAGAAGGCGAGCGCCATCCCGCAGTCGGCCGCCAGATGGTCGGCCACGGACGCGCCGGGTGCGAAGTAGTGCACGTGCCAGTCGTAGCCGTCGTGGTCCGTCAGGCGCGGCGTGGTGCCCGCGGCGGCGACCAGCTCGTTGATGAGCGAGGCGGCCGCGTGCGGGTCGGGCGCCGCGAACACGGCGGCGAACCGTCCCCTCACGCTCTGTACGCCGTCGAGGTCACGTTCCGTGAGCATCCCGACGTCGCTGATGTCGTTCCTTCGTACGAATTCGCGCAGGGCTGCCACATCGGCCAGCCCGTCGACGGCCTGCTCGTCGTCCGGTGCGGTGTTCACCAGATCGACCACGGTGTCGAGGGCGCACCGGGTGTCGTGGGTGATCAGCACGATTTGCTCCCTGGCCTGGGGGTCGGGCCTGCGCCCGCCGATGCTGGCCGATGTTATAGGTCCGCCCGACCGTGTGGCGCCCGGCCGTCGGCCCATGGACGCGCCGACGCCGCCGCCGTGGGAGCTCCCATGGCGACGGCATCGGTGTGTGTCATATGCAGTTGTTATGGCTCGGTCCGTCTCCCCGAGTGGACGGCATCGAGCGGCTCTCGCGGTGCGTGACCCCGGCGGTGTGCCGGCGTCGGCTCCAGGCCTTAGCTTTCGGCCAGGATGTGTGAGAGCTCCGTGTCGAGATCGAAGTGGCGGTGTTCCGTGCCGGGTGGCACGGCCGCGTCGGTCCTCTTCAGGAACGACTCCAGCGCCCGCGCAGGGGCTTCGAGCAGAGCCTCGCCCTCCGGAGAGCTCAGTGCGATGCAGACGACGCCTTGGCCGTGACTACGGGATGGCCAGACTCGGACGTCGCCGGTGCCGGTGGGCCGGTGCAGGCCCTCGGCGAGCAGATCGCGGGCGAATACCCACTCGACCGTCTCTTCTGCTCCGGTGTGGAAGGTGGCGTGCACGGCGTAGGGATCGGCCGTGTCATACCGCAGTCCTGCGGGTACAGGCAGTGAGGACTCGCTCGACACAACGAGGCGCAGGTGCAGCTCGCAGCTGACCGTGGTGTTCATAAGCGCCAGGGCCTTTCGCTCAGTGTGCGCTCGGGGATTCGCACGTCGGCGAAATCGACATGCCACCTACGGTGCCGTTGTAAACCCCTCTGAGTGTTTTGAGTGCCTTTAGGTAGCTCGGACGGCCGAGTGTTTCTCGCTCCGGAGCGGCCATTCCGGTGACGGGTTTCCGTCGGGTAGGTTTGGTTGTATGAATACGGGGAGTGACGAGGCGGCCGAGTCCGAATCCGCGGCCGAGACGGCGGGGGGCGGGGCGAAGGCCGAGCCGGAGCTCGGCTCGCGGGCGCCGGAGTTCATCAAGGCCCGCAGGGCCCTGCATCTGAGCTGGCAGGTCGGCGTCTTCGTGGTCGGGCTCGCGGTGGTGGTGGCGGGCGTGATCATGCTGCCGCTGCCGGGCCCGGGCTGGCTGGTGATCTTCGGCGGCATGGCGATCTGGGCGACCGAGTTCGTCTGGGCGCAGCTCGTGCTCCGCTGGACGAAGCGCAAGGTCACCGAGGCCACGCAGCGCGCGCTCGACCCCGCGGTGCGCCGACGGAACATCATCCTGACATCGGTCGGCGTGGTGATCATCGCGGTGCTCGTGGCGATCTACGTGTGGAAGTTCGGCTTCGAGATGCCGTGGAAGATCAAGGAGTGAGCGAGGCGGTCCGCGAGGGTCGCGCCGGGGGTGCCAGGGCTGGTCGGAGCACCTGCTGACATGCGGTAATGTTCTCTCTGCGCCCGGGCGATTAGCTCAGTGGGAGAGCGCTTCGTTCACACCGAAGAGGTCACTGGTTCGAACCCAGTATCGCCCACCCCGGACCGAGTGCCCCGGAGGCTTCAAGCCTCCGGGGCACTCGGCGTTTCCGGGTCCGGCCGCCGTGATCGGCAAGCGGTTTCTGGCCGCGTCGCGCTCCTGATGTCCGGCGACCGGAACAGGAATCCCATAATCCGTACGGATGCCTGGGATATAAACCCCGTGAGGACCCTTCGGTAATTCGACGGGCGGGCGAACCTGACCCTGTTTCAGAGTTCTGGGACTTCGCCGGGAATCAGGAACTGCTGATGGTGAATCAGTGACAGTCACCATCAAGCCAATTCATGTTCAGTTGAGTCACCGCGTCACGGGGGAGACTCGCATCATGGACTGGAACCGCTACCGCTTTCGCAGTGTCTGGGACCTGCCCGCGGAGCTCGCCGACGTGTTCGCGGCCCTTGAGCGTGCCGAGGAATACCCCCTGTGGTGGCCGCAAGTGCGCGAGGCGACACCTCTCGACGAGCGCCGCGGCACCGCCCGCTTCCGCTCGCTCCTCCCGTACGACCTGTTCGTGACCGCCACCGCGCTGCGCCGCGACATCGAGGCCGGGGTCCTGGAGATCGCCATGTCCGGCGACCTGGAGGGCTGGGTGCGGTGGACCGTGTGCGCGCAAGAGGGCGGGACGCGCGCGGTGTACGAGCAGGAGGTGGAGGTGTGCAAACCCCTGTTGCGGCGGTTCGCCCTCGTCGGCAGGCCGGTGTTCCTCGCCAACCACGCGCTGATGATGCGGGGTGGGCGGCGCGGGCTCGTCGCGCATCTGCGGCGGTGCTGACCGAACCGGTTTGTTGGAAACCCGCCGGGGCCTGTATGGTTCAACCCGTTCCCGGGCGATTAGCTCAGTGGGAGAGCGCTTCGTTCACACCGAAGAGGTCACTGGTTCGAACCCAGTATCGCCCACCCGGGAGAAAGCCGGTCCGTCAGCAGACGGACCGGCTTTTCTGCGCCCCGGACCCGAGCCCGTACGGGCAACTGTCAGGCGGCCTCCCGCAGTTCCGTGCGCATCGGCCACGCCGGATCCACCGTCTCCGGATTGCCGCTGCGCGCGAACCACGCCTGCAGCCCACGCGCCTGCGCGGCATGCCACACCGCCTGAAGGGTGTGCAGCTCGGCGGGGGACAGGCGCTCCAGGCGGGACGCGAAGCGGCGCCCCACGGCCCGTACGACATCCAGGGACGCCTGCGCGTCCGCGGCCGCGTCGTGCGCGCCCTCCAGCTCCACCTCGTAGTGCGCGCACAGGTCCGTCAGGGTGCGGCGGCCCTTGCGGTAGCGGTCCAGGTGTTTGTCGAGGACGCGTGGATCGAGGACGCACAGCGACGAGCTCTCCATGTAGCGGCCGAGCGCGGAGGCGCGATGTCGCCGCAACTCCCGGTCCAGGAGCGTCAGGTCGAACGGCGCGTTCATCACCACGAGCGGGCGGCCCGCCGCGGCCTGCTCGCCCAGCAGCCGGGCTATCTCCTCCATGACGGGAGCCGGCCAGCGGCCGTTGCGCTGGAGGTGCTCGTCCGTCAGGCCGTGCACCTCCGTCGCCCCGGCCGGCACCGGCACCCCCGGATTCACGAGCCAGCGTGAGACGCGCGGCCGGCTGCCCGCGGCGTCCTGCACCACGATCGCGGCCGACACGATGCGATCGCTCTCCACGTCCACGCCGGTGGTCTCGGTGTCGAAGGCGGCCAGAGGACCCTCGTACCAGCACGTCATGTCAATGCAACTCCTCGTTCACACCCGGCAGATGGCCCCTCGCTGCTGCCCGTTTCGGTGATACCCGGGCTGTTTGCGTCGTACGCCGACCGGAGACAACACAGATACGGGTCACGGCAGTTCAGCGGCCCGCCCAGGGGATTCACCTGTTTCGGAAGGTCAGTTGGACATGGCGCTCGCGCAGCCCGAACAGGGTGGGCTGCTGCCCGACCGGATCGCACCGCCGCGCGGCACACTCGCCACCACCGCCTGCATGGAGACACTCCAGGTGGGCTATCTGCACGCCGTAGCGGCAGCCGCGGGCTGTTCGCTCTCTCAGCCGTTCCCTGACAACGGAATCGACTGGCACGTCAGCCACAGCGCCCCCGGGCACACGGTCGACGACGAGGTCACCATCAAGGTGCAGCTCAAGTGCACGTACCAGCTCACGCCGAGCCCGCCGGGGCCGTCCTTCTCGTTCACGCTCGACAACGCACACCTGGAGAAGCTCGCCCGCACACCGGTGTCGGTGCACAAGATCCTGGTCGTGATGATCGTGCCGCGTTCGCAGGACGACTGGCTGCGGGCCGGCCACGACCGGCTCGACCTGCGGCACTGCTGCTACTGGACCAACCTGGCCGGCCACCCCGTGACAGGAAGGCGCCGCACCACCGTGCGCATCCCGACCTCGCGGATCTTCGACGACCGTGCGCTCTGCGAGATCATGACGCGCATCGGGACGGGCGGAAGGCCCTGAAGGACGCGGGAGCCCCTGACGGGCAACGCGCGAGGCCCTGACGGACAGGGAGGGAGACCCTGATGCAGCACCGCCCGACCGACGAGCGCCTGCGCGCCCTGAACACCGCCCGATCCCACCCCACCGACCTCGCGGGCCCCGGACCGGAGCAGGTCGACCCGGTCGTGCTCAACGCACTGCTCGACCGGCACGGCTGGGAACGCCGCGGCGGCGCCACCGGGCGCTATGTGCGCTGGACGCTGCCCGGTGCCTCCGGGCGCACCAGCCTGCTCGTCCCGGAGACCCGCGCCTTCCCCGACAGCGATGACCTGCTCGGCGAGGCGCTCGAGGCCCTGGAGCGCAGCGGGTCGCCGTCCGCGCGGGAGGTCCTCGTCTCGCTCACCGTGCCGAGCGACGAGATCCGCTGGTGGCGCGATGTGCCGGCCGGGCCCGCGGGCAGCGCCGCGTGGCCGGTGGAGGAGCAACTGCGCGCCGCCGCCCGGCGGATGCTGCTGGCCGCCGCGCTCGCCGCCCGGGGCAGGGCGGGCTACTACGGCGCCCGCCACCGCAGGCCCGCCGCCGCGTCGCTGGAGACCGTCCTCGTCGGTGACGCCCCCGGCGGCCGCAGGCTCACCGCGTTCGTGCCCGTCGCCCTGGGCCGCGCACTCGCGGTCCGTCTCCACCAGGCGCTGTACGCGGCCCGCGAGGCCATCGACTACCGGCGGGCCACCGGCGGCATGGACGCCTTCGACGGTGCGGTCGAGGCGGGGGTGAGTCACGAGCTCGTCGAAGCGCTCATCGCCCTCGTCCGCGGTACGGAGGGAGCCCGCGTCGGCGTCGAGTGGTCACCGGCGGCCGGGGTGCCCGACGAGTGCACGGCCGGGGACGCGCCCCTCGAGTTCTCGCCCGGCGACCTGGCGGTGCTGCGGGAGGCGAGCGCCCGCTATCTGCAGTCCGAGCCGTCCATCGCCGTCCGGATCACCGGGACCGTCGTGCGCATGCGCAGATCGGGGCCGCGCGGAGAAGGCACGGTGCGGCTGCACGTCATGGGGGGCGCCGATGTGCCGCACGTCCGGATGACGCTGGACGAGGAGGCGTACCGGACGGCGGGGCACGCACATCTCGTGGGGCTGCCGATCAGGGTGCACGGGCGGCTGGAGAGCCGGGGCGGCTTCCGGCGGCTGACCGGGGCGAGCGAGGTGGTGCCCGTACAGGTGGAGGAGGCCGAGCGGGACCGGCTGATGAAGTCGCTCCAGGAGAATCTGGACTTCTTCGAGGAGGCGTGCAGCGGGGACGACTGACGCCACGGGCGCGTGGGCGGAGGGTTCCCGGCGTGTGCGCGGGGATCGCGGCGCGGGCCGCGTCGATGCCGTTTCGCGAGTCGGGCCCCGGGCTCGGTACGATCCCCTGTGTATTGCGCGCGTGGCCAGATCATCGCGTGCCCCCTTCAGGCAGGAGAGTCCGGTGTCAGACGTCCGTGTGATCATCCAACGCGATTCCGAGCGGGAAGAGCGCGTGGTGACGACGGGCACTACGGCCGCCGAGCTCTTCGCCGGCGAGCGCACCATCGTCGCCGCCCGTGTGGCCGGCGAGCTGAAGGACCTCGCGTACGCCGTGCAGGACGGCGAGGAGGTCGAGCCCGTCGAGATCTCCTCCGAGGACGGCCTCAACATCCTGCGCCACTCCACCGCCCACGTGATGGCGCAGGCCGTGCAGGAGCTGTTCCCCGACGCGAAGCTGGGCATCGGTCCGCCGGTCAAGGACGGCTTCTACTACGACTTCGACGTGGAGAAGCCCTTCACGCCCGAGGATCTCAAGGCCATCGAGAAGAAGATGCAGGAGATCCAGAAGCGCGGGCAGCGCTTCTCGCGCCGTGTCGTCACCGACGAGGACGCCCGCGAGGAGCTGGCCGACGAGCCGTACAAGCTGGAGCTCATCGGCATCAAGGGCTCCGCGTCCACCGACGACGGTGCGAATGTCGAGGTGGGCGGCGGCGAGCTGACCATCTACGACAACCTCGACGCCAAGACCGGTGACCTGTGCTGGAAGGACCTCTGCCGCGGTCCCCACCTGCCCACCACCCGCAACATCCCCGCGTTCAAGCTGATGCGGAACGCGGCGGCGTACTGGCGCGGCAGCGAGAAGAACCCGATGCTCCAGCGCATCTACGGCACCGCCTGGCCGTCGAAGGACGAGCTGAAGGCGCACCTGGAGTTCCTCGCCGAGGCCGAGAAGCGCGACCACCGCAAGCTGGGCAACGAGCTGGACCTGTTCTCCATCCCCGACCAGATCGGTTCCGGTCTGGCCGTCTTCCACCCCAAGGGCGGCATCATCCGCCGGGTCATGGAGGACTACTCGCGCCGCCGGCACGAGGAGGAGGGCTACGAGTTCGTCTACACCCCCCACGCCACGAAGGGGAAGCTCTTCGAGACCTCGGGCCACCTGGACTGGTACGCCGACGGCATGTACCCGCCCATGCAGCTCGACGAGGGCGTGGACTACTACCTCAAGCCCATGAACTGCCCGATGCACAACCTGATCTTCGATGCGCGCGGGCGTTCCTACCGTGAACTGCCGCTGCGCCTCTTCGAGTTCGGCACCGTGTACCGGTACGAGAAGTCGGGCGTCGTGCACGGCCTCACCCGCGCTCGCGGCTTCACGCAGGACGACGCGCACATCTACTGCACCAAGGAGCAGATGGCGCAGGAGCTCGACAAGACGCTCACCTTCGTCCTCGGCCTGCTGCGCGACTACGGCCTCACCGACTTCTACCTGGAGCTGTCCACCAAGGACCCGGAGAAGTTCGTCGGCTCGGACGAGGTCTGGGAAGAGGCCACCGAGACGCTGCGCCAGGTCGCCGAGAAGCAGGGCCTCCCGCTGGTCCCGGACCCGGGCGGCGCCGCGTTCTACGGCCCGAAGATCTCCGTCCAGGCGAAGGACGCCATCGGTCGCACCTGGCAGATGTCGACCGTGCAGCTCGACTTCAACCTGCCGGAGCGCTTCAACCTGGAGTACACCGGCCCCGACGGCACCAAGCAGCGCCCGGTCATGATCCACCGTGCGCTGTTCGGCTCCATCGAGCGGTTCTTCGCGGTGCTCCTCGAGCACTACGCGGGTGCCTTCCCGGCCTGGCTCGCGCCGGTGCAGGCGGTCGGCATCCCGATCGGTGACGCGCACATCCCGTACCTCGAGGAGTTCGCGGCCAAGGCGAAGAGGAGGGGGCTGCGCGTCGACGTGGACTCTTCGTCGGACCGTATGCAGAAGAAGATCAGGAACGCGCAGAAGCAGAAGGTGCCGTTCATGATCATCGCGGGCGACGAGGACATGGCGGCCGGCGCCGTCTCCTTCCGCTACCGCGACGGCTCGCAGGAGAACGGCATCCCCGTCGACGAGGCGATCGAGAAGATCGTCAAGGTCGTCGAGGAGCGCGTGCAGGTCTGACGCCGCCGCTGACGGCAGCGACGTACGACATCAAGGGGCCCCCGGGAAGTTCCCCGGGGGCCTTTCGTCGCCGTCGCGCCGGAACACCTGGAACATCCAGGACGAGAACGAGCCCGTGATCACCCCGAGCAGCGCCAGGCCGCACGCCATCAGCGCCACCGCCACCAGACGCCCGAGCGGGGTCACCGGGACCATGTCGCCGTATCCGACGGTCGACAGCGTCGAGCAGGCCCACCACACGGAGTCCCCGAAGGTACGGATCGTGGCGTGCGGCTGCCCGTGCTCGACCTGGTACATGGCCAGGGACGCGGAGAATCCGAGCAGCCCCGTGGACATTGCGGCGTAGGTCGCCACGCGCGCGTGCAGACTGAGCCGCGGCTGTTCGTGCCGGCGCTGCACGGCGTCGTAGGTCCGCACGATCTGCAGTGGGCGCAGCAGCGGCAGCACCACGACCACCGCGTCCAGCCAGTGGTGGCGCACGAACGAGAGCCCCTTGCCGCTGTGGCGCCATCGGATGGCGAAGTCCAGCGCGAAGACGGCCCAGGCGGCGGAGGTCACCGCGAGACACGCGTCGCGCACCGCCTCCGGAAGCTCGTGCCCCAGGACTCTGACCGCGTACGACGCGAGGAACAGCAGGGCCGCCACCGTCAGCGGGGTCTCCATCCGGTGCTCCCACGGCGTGCGCCGTCTCTCGTCCATCGGTCAAGGATCGCGGGCGGGGACCGGGAGCTGCCCCGCCGACACGCTTCGAACGGGCGAAGCCATATGCTGCACCACATGACGAGTGAGCCGGAGCAGCACACGGGGCCGGTGGGTGAGCCGGACGGGTTCGGGCGCCTTTGGACGCCGCACCGGATGGCCTACATCCAGGGGGAGAACAAGCCGACCGGACCGGGCGCCGACGACGGCTGTCCGTTCTGCGCCGCACCCGGCATGACCGACGAGGAAGCGCTGATCGTGGCGCGCGGCGCGAGCGTCTACGCGATCCTCAACCTCTATCCGTACAACGGTGGCCACCTGATGGTGCTGCCGTACCGGCACGTCGCCGACTACACGGACCTGGACGACGGCGAGACCGCCGAGCTGGCCCTCTTCACCAAGCACGCCATGGCCGCGCTGCGCACCGCGTCCGGGGCGCACGGCTTCAACATCGGCATGAACCAGGGCACGGTGGCGGGGGCGGGCATCGCCGCGCACCTTCACCAGCACATCGTTCCGCGCTGGGGCGGCGACACCAACTTCATGCCCGTGGTCGGTCACACCAAGGTGCTGCCGCAGCTGCTCGGCGACACCAGGACCGCGCTGGCCAAGGCCTGGCCGGACGCCGACTGAGCCGATCGTGACCGGTCGGCCGGCCCCGGGCGAGTACGTCCGGGGCCGGCCGCGCCCGGTCAGGTGTCGTACACGTCGGCGTTCATCGGCGTCGGGGACTGGACCAGGTTGCTCAGGAACGACGAGCGCGTACCGAACTTCTCGGTGTCCACGCCGTTCTCCTCCAAGACCTTGATCGCCGCCGCGTGCACCACGCGCAGGACCGGGGTGGCCGTGCGCAGCGCGTCGTCCGCCATGAAGCGGTGCCGCCACGGCTTGTCCGCCCAGGCGTGCCGCAGTCCGAAGGGCTCGGGCAGGATCAGCTTGCCGCCTATGAAGTCCAGGAGCGGCGGGTACCACGTGAAGGGCGCGCGCACCGCGAGGCGGACCACCTCGTCGGGCTCGATGAGCGGGAGCTTCTTCTCCACCGTCTCCCAGAACTTGACGGCCTTGGCGACTTCCTTCACCTTCGGCTCGGGCTTCGTCGTGAACAGGGAGTGCACCGGGCCGAGCGCATGGCCCGTGATCTCGATGCGCAGCGTCTCGTGCAGCACCGTCACCGTGATCAGCATCGTGATGACCAACTGGCCGTCCCAGAGGGTGAACTGCACGCCCAGGTAGTGGCGGTCACCGCTGCCGAACTGCTGCTCGTTGCAGATCCGCTGTATCTCGTGGTTCTTGATCTGGAAGGCCTCGACGTCGGTGCCGCTGGGGCGGGCCACCTTCTTCGCGTTCTCCCCGATCGGCGAGACGATCCAGTGCTTGATCGACGGCGTCGGGAACCCGCCCGTGTGCAGGGGGCCGCGCTCCAGGAGCCGCAGCTTGTCGTGGACCGCCCGTATGACGTCCCAGCTGCGGAACGGGTGGATCTCCGCGCCCTCGTCGCGGGGAATCAGTTCCTCGGCGAGCTGCCAGCTGCCCCAGCGGGTGCCCATGCCGAGGATGCCCTTGGGGCCCGCGTAGAACACGGCGTTGGACTGCTGCTCGGCGGTCAGCTTGGCGAGGCTCTGGCGCAGTCGCTCGGCGGCCGTCTCGCCCGGGCTGCCGGGCACCGCCTCCGGGATCTTGGCGCCGATGCCGCCGCCCGCGAGCAGGCTGTCCCAGCGCTCCCGCATGTCCTGCGCCGTGCGCTCGCAGATCTGGCGGGCCCACAGCCATCCGACCACGGGCGCCACGACCGCCGCCCGCAGGTACCAGGCCCAGAAGCCCGTGAACGGCAGCCGGACCATGAAGATCACGGCGACGGCCGCGACCGCCACCATCAGCGTCGTGAACAGCGCGGCCATGCGCTTGTTCTCGTGGCCGGCGATCATGCGGCGGATCTGGAAGACGAGCAGCCACACGATCAGGCCGGGCAGGAAGAGCAGGCCGCACAGCGCCATCACGGCCGTCAGCCAGCTGTCGCGCTGCTTACGGATCCGGTTCGCCGCGAGACAGTGCTCGACGACGACCTGCGGCTCGGTGCCGAAGGACTGGATGAGCGGCTTGCGGGCGCCGCCGAGCAGTCGGCCCTGGACGGCCCGCGAGAACGCCTCGCCCAGATTCGGCGCAGCCAGCGACCAAAGTCCCTTCTTCACCTCGGACTTGTGCCACTCGCTGTTGGCGGCGAGCAGCTCGTCCACCTTCGCGTCCCGGTACGCCGCCGAAGCGAGGGCGTACGTGGCCGCGGTCTGGCCCGCGGAGCCGTGCAACGGCACCTGCGCTCCGGGCCTGAAGTCGAATACGTCGTCCGCCACTGCCGCCCCCATCGCCGCGCGCCTTCGCTCCTGCGGCTTTCCCGACTTCCTTGCCCCGCACACCTGTTGATCAGGTCATCGGCTTGATCGGGTCTTCAGCGTATCCGGGCCCGCCGACATCCGTCAGAGGACGGCCGAAGCCGCCCGCCCGGAAGGGGATCGGGCGGGCGGCCCGGCTGTCGGACGGCCGGGGTAGGGCCAACTATGAGACGTTCTGGGCCTGTTGGCGCATCCTGTCGCCCAGCTGCGAAGGCATCGGCTCGTGCCGCGCGTACGCCCGGCTGAACCGCCCCGTGCCGTGCGACAGCGACCGCAGGTCCACCGCGTACCGGCCGATCTCGATCTCCGGGATCTCCGCCCGCACGAGCGTGCGAGACCCCGGCGCCTGTTCCGTGCCGACCACGCGGCCGCGCCGCCCCGACAGGTCGCTCATCACCGCGCCCACGTACTCGTCGGCGACGAGCACCTGCACCTCGGCCACCGGCTCCAGGAGATGGATCTTCGCGTCCGCCGCCGCCTCCCGCAGCGCCAGCGCGCCCGCCGTCTGGAACGCCGCGTCGGAGGAGTCCACCGAGTGCGCCTTGCCGTCGAGCAGCGTGATCCGCACATCGATGAGGGGATAGCCCGCGGCCACGCCCTTGGCGGCCTGTGCCCGCACGCCCTTCTCCACGGACGGGATGAACTGCCGGGGCACCGCACCGCCGACGACCTTGTCCACGAACTCGATGCCGGAGCCGTTCGGCAGCGGCTCCACCTCGATCTCGCAGATCGCGAACTGCCCGTGCCCGCCGGACTGCTTCACATGCCGCCCGCGACCTGCCGACCTGTCGGCGAACGTCTCCCTCAGCGAGACCTTGTGGGGGACCACGTCGACCTGGACGCCGTACCGGTTGCGCAGCCGCTCCAGGGCGACGTCCGCATGGGCCTCACCGAGGCACCACAGGACGACCTGGTGCGTGGCCTGGTTCTGTTCGAGCCGCATCGTCGGGTCCTCGGCGACCAGCCGGGACAGGCCCTGCGAGAGCTTGTCCTCGTCCGGCTTGCTGTGTGCCTGGATCGCCAGCGGAAGCAGTGGGTCCGGCATGTCCCAGGGCTCCATGAGGAGCGGGTCGTCCTTGGCGGAGAGGGTGTCGCCGGTCTCCGCCCTGCCGAGCTTGGCCACGCACGCCATGTCACCGGCGATGCAGTGGGAGAGCACGCGCTGCTGTTTCCCGAAGGGTGACGAGAGGGCGCCGATGCGTTCGTCGACGTCGTGGTCCTCGTGGCCGCGGTCGGCGAGGCCGTGCCCCGACACATGCACCGTGTCGTCGGGTCGCAGGGTTCCGGAGAAGACCCGTACCAGCGAGATCCGGCCCACGTACGGATCGGACGCCGTCTTCACGACCTCGGCGACCAGGGGGCCGTCCGGATCGCAGACGTTCACCGTGCGCGCGTCGCCCGACGGGGTGGTGACCACGGGGGCCGCGCGCTCCAGGGGAGTGGGGAAGCCGCCCGTGATGAGTTCGAGCAGCTCGACCGTGCCGATGCCCTGCCGGGCGCCCGCAGCCGCGGGGGCAGCGGCGAGCACGGGGTGGAAGACACCGCGCGCGACGGCCCGTTCCAGGTCCCCGACCAGCGTCTTGTAGTCGATCTCCTCACCGCCCACATAGCGGTCCATGAGGGTCTCGTCCTCGCTCTCGGCGATGATCCCCTCGATCAGACGGTTGCGTGCCTCCTCGATGAGCGGCAGCTGATCGGGGTCCGGCTCGGACTCCTTGCGCTCGCCCGACGCGTAGTCGAACACGCGCTGTGACAGGAGGCCGACGAGGCCGGTGACCGGCGCGTGCCCGTCGGGCCCCGGCTCGCCGCGCAGGGGCAGGTAGAGCGGGATGACGGCGTCCGGATCGTCGCCGCCGAAGAACGTCTCACAGGTCCGCGTCATCTGTTCGAAGTCGGAACGCGCCGCCTCCAGGTGTGTCACCACGATGGCGCGTGGCATGCCGACCGCCGCGCACTCCTCCCACACCATGCGCGTCGCGCCCGCCATGGTCTCGGGCCCGTCGGACGCCGAGACGACGAAGAGGGCCGCGTCCGCTGCCCGCAGACCGGCCCTCAGCTCCCCGACGAAATCCGCGTATCCGGGGGTGTCCAGAAGATTGATCTTGTACCCGTCCCATTCGAGGGGCACCAGGGAGAGCTGCACCGACCGCTGCTGCCGGTGCTCGATCTCGTCGTAGTCGGAAACGGCGGTGCCGTCCTCCACCCGGCCCGCCCTGTTCACCGCCCCCGCGGTCAGCGCGAGAGCCTCCACCAATGTCGTCTTGCCCGATCCGCTGTGGCCGACCAGCACCACATTCCTCACGGACGCGGGGTGGTCGGCCGCCGTAGCCCTGCCGGCGGCTCCGGTGTGTGTGTTCGCCTTGTCGCCCATGCCTTGCCTCCCGGTTACTTGCACGGTGAGGTGGCACCCCTGCTGAAGAGGGGGTCCCATTGGGCGCGGACACGTGGGACCCGCGACGGCGGCTCCGACGACGCCCGCGGTGTCTTCGAGCTTTCCACTCGCGTCACGGTGCGTCCATACGTCGTACGTGATCCCCCGGGGCACGCGGGTGCCCGTAGGCCGACCACGCGCGCGCGTGACTACGATGGGCCAGCCGGTAGCCAGAAGGGCCGCGCGGCCATCCGACCCTCGGGAAGGCCATGCTGAACAAGTACGCGCGTGCATTCTTCACGCGTGTCCTCACACCGTTCGCCGCGTTTCTCATCCGTCGCGGGGTCAGCCCCGACGCGGTCACGCTCCTCGGTACGGCCGGGGTCGTGGCGGGCGCGCTGGTCTTCTTCCCCCGCGGGGAGTTCTTCTGGGGCACGATCGTCATCACGCTGTTCGTGTTCTCGGACCTCGTGGACGGCAACATGGCGCGCCAGCTCGGCCGCACCAGCCGCTGGGGCGCATTCCTCGACTCCACGCTCGACCGCGTCGCGGACGGCGCGATCTTCGGCGGCCTCGCCCTCTGGTACGCGGGATCCGGCGACGACAACATGCTGTGCGCCGTCTCCATCTTCTGCCTCGCCAGCGGCCAGGTCGTGTCGTACACCAAGGCCCGCGGTGAGGCCATCGGCCTGCCCGTCGCGGTCAACGGCCTGGTGGAGCGCGCCGAGCGGCTCGTGATCACCCTCGTCGCCGCCGGCCTCGCCGGGCTGCACACGTTCGGTGTGCCCGGCATCCAGGTCCTGCTGCCGATCGCCCTGTGGGCCGTCGCCGCGGGCAGCCTCGTGACGCTGATCCAGCGGATGGTGACCGTCCGCAGGGAGTCGGCGGAGGCCGACGCGGAGGCCGCCGCCGAGGCCTCCCAGGAGAGCGGGACCGCATCGTGAGCAACGCGCGCGAACGGCTCGTCGACGCCCTCTACGGAGCGGGCTGGAGCACGGTCAAGAAGCTCCCCGAGCCCGTCGCGGTCCGCCTGGGCCGCACCATCGCCGACCTCACGTGGAGGCGGCGCGGCAAGAGTGTCCTGCGCCTGGAGTCCAACCTCGCGCGCGTGGTGCCCGACGCCTCCCCGGAGCGCCTCAAGGAGCTCTCCAAGGCGGGCATGCGCTCGTACCTGCGGTACTGGATGGAGTCGTTCCGGCTGCCGTCCTGGAGCGCGGACCGGGTCAGGAACGGCTTCGACATCGACGACGTCCACCACCTCACCGACGGCCTCGCCTCCGACAAGGGTGTCATCCTCGCCCTGCCCCACCTGGGCAACTGGGACCTCGCGGGCGCCTGGGTCACCACCGAGCTGGAGACCCCGTTCACGACGGTCGCCGAGCGCCTCAAGCCCGAGACCCTCTACGACCGCTTTGTGGCCTACCGCGAGAGCCTCGGCATGGAGGTCCTGCCGCACGAAGGCGGATCCGCCTTCGGCACCCTCGCGCGCCGCCTGCGCGGCGGCGGCCTGGTCTGCCTGGTCGCCGACCGCGATCTGTCCGAGTCCGGCGTCGAGGTGAAGTTCTTCGGCGACACCGCGCGCATGCCCGCGGGCCCGGCGATACTCGCCCAGCAGACCGGCGCCCTGCTCCTCCCGGTCACCCTCTGGTACGACGAGTCGCCCGTCATGCGCGGACGGATCCACGCCCCCATCGAGGTGCCCGAGACAGGTACCCGCGCCGAAAAGACGTCTGTCATGACGCAGGCGCTGGCCGACGCCTTCGCCACAGGGATCGCCGACCACCCGGAGGACTGGCACATGCTGCAGCGACTCTGGCTCGCTGACCTCGAGGAGCGCCGACCGTGAAGATCGGCATCGTCTGCCCGTACTCCTGGGACGTGCCGGGCGGCGTCCAGTTCCACATCCGCGATCTCGCGGAGCACCTCATCGCCCTGGGGCACGAGGTGTCCGTCCTCGCCCCGGCCGACGACGAGACCCCGCTGCCGCCGTACGTCGTCTCGGCGGGCCGCGCCGTCCCCGTGCCCTACAACGGCTCGGTCGCCCGGCTCAACTTCGGCTTCCTGAGCGCCGCGCGCGTGCGGCGCTGGCTGCACGACGGCACGTTCGACGTGATCCACATCCACGAGCCGGCCTCGCCCTCGCTGGGGCTGCTCTCCTGCTGGGCCGCGCAGGGGCCGATCGTCGCCACGTTCCACACGTCGAACCCGCGGTCCCGCGCCATGATCGCCGCGTATCCGATCCTCCAGCCCGCCCTGGAGAAGATCAGCGCGCGGATCGCGGTGAGCGAGTACGCGCGCCGCACGCTCGTGGAGCACCTCGGCGGGGACGCCGTCGTCATCCCGAACGGCGTCGACGTGGACTTCTTCGCCGGCGCCGAGCCCAAGGCCGAGTGGCAGGGCGGCACCATCGGCTTCATCGGGCGCATCGACGAGCCCCGCAAGGGTCTTCCCGTACTGATGAGGGCCCTGCCGAGGATCCTGGCCGAGCGGCCCGGGACCCGGCTGCTCGTGGCCGGACGCGGTGACGAGGAGGAGGCCGTCGAGACCCTGCCCGCCGAGATGCGCGAACAGGTCGTCTTCCTCGGCATGGTCAGCGACGAGGACAAGGCCCGGCTGCTGCGCAGCGTCGACGTGTACGTGGCCCCCAACACCGGCGGCGAGAGCTTCGGCATCATCCTGGTCGAGGCCATGTCGGCGGGCGCACCCGTCCTGGCCTCGGACCTCGACGCGTTCGCCCAGGTCCTCGACCAGGGCGGCGCGGGGGAGCTGTTCGCCAACGAGGACGCGAACGCTCTGGCGGACTCGGCCGTCCGGCTCCTGGGTGACGCCGACCGGCGCGAGGAACTGCGCGAGCGCGGCAGCAAGCACGTGCGGCGCTTCGACTGGTCGACCGTGGGGGCGGACATCCTGTCCGTGTACGAGACGGTGACCACGGGCGCAGCGGCCGTGGCCACCGACGAACGCAGCGGACTGCGGGCCCGGTTCGGGCTCGCGCGCGACTGACGGGACGTACCGGCGCGCCACGCGCACAAACCGGTACGTCCCTCCCGTCGCGTACGCGGCTGATCGACGGTGCGGTGCACGGCTGTAGCCTTTGCGCCCGTGACCTCCACTTTGATCTGGATCGCGGTCTTCCTCATCGCGGTCGGCCTCTACCTGAGCTGGACAGCGGGCCGTCTCGACCGGCTGCACGCCCGGATCGACGCCGCCCGCGCCGCCCTCGACGCCCAACTGCTGCGCCGCGCCTCGGTGGCGCAGGAGCTGGCCACCTCCGGAGTGCTCGACCCTGCCGCCTCGATCGTCCTGTACGAGGCCGCGCACGCGGCGCGGCAGGCCGAGGAGGACCACCGTGAGGTCGCCGAGAGCGAGCTGAGCCAGGCATTGCGGGCCGTGTTCGGCGAGGCCGGGCAGATGGAGGAGGTGCGCGCCGCCCCGGGCGGCCCCGACGCGGCCGAGGAGCTTGCTCAGGCCGTCCGCAGGGTGCCGATGGCCCGGCGCTTCCACAACGACGCCGTACGGGCCGCACGCGCCCTGCGCAGGCACCGCAAGGTGCGCTGGTTCCGGCTCGCGGGCCACGCGCCGTTCCCTCTGGCCTTCGAGATGGACGACGAGCCGCCCGTCGCGCTCGCGGACCGGCCCACTACATAAGGGGCGGACCGGCCCAGCACGTAACACGGTGGTGACCGGGCGCATGTACGGAGAATGAGCCACCGGTCGGACATTGGCCCTTGATGTGGACTGGTCGCGGGGCGTTTCCTCTGTGGAGTAGCAATCCCCCTTTCTTTTCCATCGAGCGAGGTCACCCGTGTCCAGCACCCCCCAGTCCGTCGAAACCACCGGCACCGCGCGCGTGAAGCGCGGCATGGCCGAGCAGCTCAAGGGCGGCGTGATCATGGACGTCGTCAACGCCGAGCAGGCGAAGATCGCCGAGGACGCCGGCGCGGTGGCCGTCATGGCGCTCGAGCGGGTGCCGGCCGACATCCGCAAGGACGGCGGCGTGGCCCGGATGTCCGACCCGAACATGATCGAAGAGATCATCGAGGCCGTCTCCATCCCGGTCATGGCCAAGTCCCGCATCGGCCACTTCGTCGAGGCCCAGGTCCTGCAGTCGCTCGGCGTCGACTACATCGACGAGTCCGAGGTGCTGACCCCGGCCGACGAGGTCAACCACAGCGACAAGTTCGCGTTCACGACCCCCTTCGTGTGCGGCGCCACCAACCTGGGCGAGGCTCTGCGCCGCATCGCCGAGGGCGCGGCCATGATCCGCTCGAAGGGCGAGGCCGGCACGGGCAACGTCGTCGAGGCCGTGCGCCACCTGCGCCAGATCAAGAACGAGATCGCCAAGCTGCGCGGCTTCGACAACAACGAGCTGTACGCCGCCGCCAAGGAGCTGCGCGCCCCCTACGAGCTCGTCAAGGAGGTCTCCGAGCTCGGCAAGCTGCCGGTGGTGCTGTTCTCCGCCGGTGGTGTCGCCACGCCCGCCGACGCCGCCCTGATGCGTCAGCTCGGCGCCGAGGGTGTCTTCGTCGGCTCCGGCATCTTCAAGTCCGGCGACCCCGCCAAGCGCGCCGCCGCCATCGTGAAGGCCACCACCTTCTACGACGACCCGAAGATCATCGCGGACGCCTCCCGTAACCTGGGCGAGGCCATGGTCGGCATCAACTGCGACACCCTCCCCGAAACCGAGCGCTACGCGAACCGGGGCTGGTAATGACCTCTCCCGTAGTGGGCGTCCTTGCGCTCCAGGGCGACGTACGGGAGCACCTCGTCGCCCTGGCCACGGCGGACGCCGTGGCCAGGCCCGTGCGGCGGCCCGAGGAACTCGCCGAGGTGGACGGCATCGTCCTGCCCGGCGGGGAGTCGACCACCATCTCCAAGCTGGCCGTCCTGTTCGGGCTCATGGAGCCCCTTCGCGCGCGCGTGCGTGAAGGCATGCCGGTGTACGGCACCTGCGCGGGCATGATCCTGCTCGCCGACAAGATCCTCGACCCGCGTTCGGGCCAGGAGACGGTCGGCGGGATCGACATGATCGTGCGCCGCAACGCCTTCGGACGTCAGAACGAGTCCTTCGAGGCGGCGGTCGACGTACGCGGTGTGGAGGGCGACCCCGTGGAGGGCGTCTTCATCCGCGCCCCCTGGGTCGAGTCGGTGGGCGCCAGTGCCGAGGTACTCGCGGAGTACGACGGGCACATAGTTGCTGTACGGCAGGAAAACGCCCTCGCCACGTCCTTCCACCCCGAGCTGACCGGCGACCACAGGATGCACGCGCTGTTCGTCGACATGGTGCGGGCGAAGCTGGTGGCCGGGTCCTTGTAGGATCTCGGGGGGTCCCCCGGCCCTTGAGGCCAGGGGGAGTTCGTACTGGGTTGGTTACGCGAAGGAGACAGGCAGATGTCCGGCCACTCTAAATGGGCTACGACGAAGCACAAGAAGGCCGTGATCGACGCCAAGCGCGGCAAGCTCTTCGCGAAGATGATCAAGAACATCGAGGTCGCTGCCCGCACGGGCGGCTCCGACGTGTCCGGCAACCCGACGCTCTTCGACGCCATCCAGAAGGCCAAGAAGAGCTCGGTCCCGAACAAGAACATCGACTCCGCGGTCAAGCGCGGTGCCGGTCTCGAGGCCGGTGGCGCCGACTACGAGACGATCATGTACGAGGGCTACGGTCCCAACGGTGTCGCGGTGCTCATCGAGTGCCTCACCGACAACCGCAACCGTGCCGCGTCCGACGTGCGTGTCGCCATGACCCGCAACGGCGGCAACATGGCCGACCCCGGCTCCGTCTCGTACCTGTTCAACCGCAAGGGTGTCGTGATCGTCCCCAAGGGTGAGCTGTCCGAGGACGACGTCCTCGGCGCCGTGCTCGACGCGGGCGCCGAAGAGGTCAACGACCTCGGTGAGTCCTTCGAGGTGCTCAGCGAGGCCACCGACCTGGTCGCGGTGCGCACCGCGCTCCAGGAGGCCGGCATCGACTACGACTCGGCCGACGCCAACTTCGTCCCGACCATGCAGGTCGAGCTGGACGAGGAGGGCGCCCGCAAGATCTTCAAGCTCATCGACGCGCTCGAGGACAGCGACGACGTGCAGAACGTCTTCGCCAACTTCGACGTGAGCGACGAGGTCATGGAGAAGGTCGACGCCTGACACGCAGGCAGCACACGGGCCGACGGGACACACACCCCGTCGGCCCGTCGCATTGTCAGCGGTACCCGATAGCCTGCACAAACTGGCTATCGAAGGAGGGGCGGGGTGCGCGTACTCGGCGTGGACCCGGGGTTGACCCGGTGCGGTGTCGGCGTGGTCGAGGGGGTCGCGGGGCGGCCCCTGACGATGCGTGGGGTCGGCGTCGTACGGACCCCGACCGACGCGGAGTTGGGCCACCGTCTCGTCGCCATCGAGCAGGGCATCGAGCAGTGGCTCGACGAGTACCGGCCCGAATTCGTCGCCGTGGAGCGGGTGTTCAGCCAGCACAACGTGCGGACGGTCATGGGGACGGCCCAGGCGAGCGCGGTCGCCATGCTCTGCGCCAGCCGCCGCGGCATCCCCGTAGCCCTCCACACGCCCAGCGAGGTCAAGGCCGCCGTGACGGGCAGCGGACGGGCCGACAAGGCCCAGGTGGGCGCCATGGTGACCCGCCTGCTGAGACTGGACGCACCCCCCAAGCCCGCCGACGCGGCCGACGCCCTGGCCCTCGCCATCTGTCACATCTGGCGCGCCCCCGCGCAGAACAGACTCCAGCAGGCCGTCGCCCTGCACGCATCGAAACCTGCCACAGCACCGAAAGGCCGTATCGCATGATCGCCTTCGTCAGCGGCCCGGTGGCCGCCCTCGCCCCTGACACCGCGGTGGTCGAGGTCGGCGGCATCGGCATGGCCGTCCAGTGCACCCCGAACACGCTCTCCGGGCTCCGCATCGGCCAGCAGACCAAGCTCGCCACCTCCCTCGTCGTGCGCGAGGACTCGCTCACGCTCTACGGCTTCGCCGACGACGACGAGCGGCAGACCTTCGTGCTGCTCCAGACCGCCAGCGGCGTCGGACCCCGGCTCGCGCAGGCCATGCTCGCCGTGCACAGCCCCGACGCCCTGCGCCGCGCGGTGGCCTCCGGTGACGAGAAGTCGCTCACCGCCGTGCCCGGCATCGGCAAGAAGGGCGCCCAGAAGCTGCTCCTCGAACTCAAGGACCGGCTCGGCGCGCCCCTCGGCACCGGTACGGGCGTGGGCGTCCCCGTGACCTCCGGCTGGCGCGACCAGCTGCACGCCGCGCTCATCGGGCTCGGCTACGCCACCCGCGAGGCCGACGAGGCCATCGAGGCGGTCGCCCCGCAGGCCGAGGCGGAGGGGGGCACGCCGCAGGTCGGCAAGCTCCTCAAGGCCGCGCTCCAGACGCTGAACCGCACCCGCTGACCGGGCCGCGCCCGCTCCCCGCCCGAACCACCACCACCGCGAGGCACACCTCATGAACTGGGACGACACGACCGAGGCGACGCCAGACTCCGAGCGGCTCGTGGGCTCTGTCGCCGACCGCGAGGACCAGGCGGTCGAGGCCGCCCTGCGCCCCAAGGACCTGGGCGAGTTCATCGGTCAGGAGAAGGTCCGTGAACAGCTCGACCTGGTTCTCAGGGCGGCACGCGCGCGTGGTGCCACCGCCGACCACGTCCTGCTCTCCGGAGCGCCCGGCCTCGGCAAGACCACGCTCTCCATGATCATTGCGGCCGAGATGGGCGCCCCCATCCGGATCACCAGCGGCCCGGCCATTCAGCACGCCGGCGACCTGGCCGCGATCCTCTCCTCCCTCCAGGAGGGCGAGGTCCTCTTCCTCGACGAGATCCACCGCATGTCCCGCCCCGCCGAAGAAATGCTCTACATGGCGATGGAGGACTACCGGGTCGACGTCATCGTCGGCAAGGGCCCCGGCGCCACGGCCATTCCGCTGGAGCTGCCCCCGTTCACCCTCGTGGGCGCCACCACCCGCGCGGGCCTGCTGCCCCCGCCGCTGCGCGACCGCTTCGGCTTCACGGCGCACATGGAGTTCTACGAGCCGGCCGAGCTGGAGCGCGTCATCCACCGCTCCGCGAACCTCCTCGACGTGGAGATCGACGCCCAGGGCGCCGCCGAGATCGCCGGCCGCTCCCGAGGCACCCCCCGTATCGCCAACCGACTGCTGCGCCGGGTCCGCGACTACGCGCAGGTCAAGGCCGACGGGCACATCACCCGTGACATCGCCGGCGTGGCCCTCGGCGTCTACGAGGTGGATGGCCGCGGCCTCGACCGGCTCGACCGCGCCGTCCTGGAAGCGCTGATCAAGCTCTTCGGCGGCGGCCCCGTCGGCCTCTCCACCCTCGCGGTCGCCGTGGGGGAGGAGCGCGAGACGGTCGAGGAGGTCGCCGAACCCTTCCTCGTACGCGAAGGCCTGCTGGCCCGTACGCCACGCGGGAGGGTCGCCACCCCGGCGGCCTGGGCGCACCTCGGCCTCACGCCGCCCCAGCAGACAAGGGGCACAAGCGGACAACAGGACCTGTTCGGGGCCTGATCGCGCAGCGTAGTCGTGAGGTCAGGAACCCCGGTGCCATGTCGAGCGTTGTTCCTTGAGCGTGGACTCGCTTAGACTCCGCCGATGCCGCCCTTGTGGACGGCGTGCCCACCCCCATCCAACAGGCCGCTTACGTGCGCGGTCGTGCGAAGGAATTTCCGTCCCGTGAATATCGTGACCCTCCTCCCGTTCATCGTGCTCATCGGGGCCATGTTCCTGATGACCCGCTCCGCCAAGAAGAAGCAGCAGGCGGCAGGCCAGATGCGGGACCAGATGCAGCCCGGTTCCGGCGTCCGCACGATCGGGGGCATGTACGCCACCGTCAAGGAGGTCCACGACGAGATGGTCCTTCTGGAGGTGGCCCCCGGCGTCCACGCCGTCTACGCGAAGAACTCGATCGGCGCCGTCCTCGGCGACGACGAGTACAACCGCATCGTCCACGGCACCGAGAGTGATGACAACGATGACCACGACGCCCTCGGCGCCGATGGTGCGATCGTGCCGGACGACGCTTCCTCCCTCACCGAGACCGACGAGCCCGCCGGCGCTTCCGACGACTCGCGCATCGACCTCGGCAAGAAGGACGAGGCCGCTGCCACTGACGCGGCCCCCGAGGCCGACGGCGCCGAGCCGAAGAAGACCGACGGCGAGTCCGACGCGAAGTAGTCACGCCCCCAGGGCCGCGCGCGCCCGCTCGCGCTCCGCGGTCCTGGACGTGTGATTTCCGCACGGATTCTCGACACCATTTCATGGCCGTCCGGGCACGTACCCCGCTGCTGGACGGATGGAGAGGGAGAACGAGAAGGTGGCAGCACCCAAGAAGGGCCGAAGTCACGGCGCCCAGAGCAGGCCGGGCCGCACACTGGCCTTCATCCTGATCGCGATGGTGGCGCTGACCGGCGGGATGTTCCTGTCCGGCCACACCACGCCGCGCCTGGGCATCGACCTCGCCGGTGGTACGAGCATCACGCTCAAGGCGAAGAGCGAGCCGGGTCAGAAGAACGCGGTCAACCAGACCAACATGAACACGGCCGTGAGCATCATCGAGCGCCGCGTCAACGGTCTGGGTGTCACGGAGTCCGAGGTCCAGACCCAGGGCTCCGACAACATCATCGTCAACATCCCCAAGGGGACGAACGAGGCGCAGGCGCGCGAGCAGGTCGGCACGACCGCCCAGCTCTACTTCCGCCCCGTGATCACCGTGGCCGCCGGTGCGCCCACCCCCGAGCCCTCCGCCAGCCCTTCGGGCTCGGGCAACGGCAAGGCGACCGACAAGGCGACCGACAAGGCCACGGACGGCGGCAAGGGCAAGGCGTCCAGCACGCCGACCCCCACGCCGACCGCCTCCGCGACCTCGCAGGGCCGTGCTGTCACCGACGCCCTGAAGGCGGACACCTCCCCGACGCCGAGCGCGAGCGCTTCCGCGAGCGGCAAGCCCACCCCCTCGGCGAGCCCCACCCCGGACGCGGCCACGGCCGCGCTGCAGAAGAAGTTCACGGACCTCGACTGCACCGACAAGGCCGCCCGCAGCCAGGTCACCGCGGGCGTCAGGCCCGAGGACACCGCCGTGGCGTGCGGCAAGAACTCGTCCGGCCAGTGGGAGAAGTACATCCTCGGCCCCGCCGAGGTGAACGGTAAGGACGTCGACAAGGCGCAGGCCACGATCAACCAGCAGACCGGTGCCTGGGTCGTCAACATGGACTTCACGGGCGGTGGCTCGAAGAAGTTCGCGAAGATCACCAGCAAGCTCTCGCAGCAGCAGCCGCCGATGAACCAGTTCGCCATCGTGCTCGACGGCGACGTGGTCTCGGCTCCCAGCGTCAGCTCGACCCTGAGCGGCAGCGCGGAGATCTCCGGCAGCTTCGACCAGCAGTCCGCCCAGGACCTCGCCAACGTGCTGTCCTACGGTGCGCTCCCGCTCTCCTTCCAGGAGCAGAGCGTCACGACGGTCACCGCGGCCCTCGGCGGCGAGCAGCTGCACGCCGGCCTGATCGCCGGTGCCATCGGCCTCCTGCTCGTCGTGATCTACCTGGTGGTCTACTACCGCGGCCTGTCGCTGATCGCGCTCGCCTCGCTCCTCGTGTCCGCCGTCCTCACCTACGTGATCATGACGCTCCTGGGCCCGGCCATCGGCTTCGCGCTGAACCTGCCGGCGGTCTGTGGCGCGATCGTGGCGATCGGTATCACGGCCGACTCGTTCATCGTGTTCTTCGAACGCATCAGGGACGAGATCCGTGAGGGTCGCTCGCTGCGGCCGTCTGTCGAGCGCGCCTGGCCGCGAGCCCGGCGCACGATCCTGGTCTCCGACTTCGTGTCGTTCCTCGCCGCCGCGGTGCTGTTCGTCGTCACCGTCGGCAAGGTCCAGGGCTTCGCGTTCACGCTCGGCCTGACCACCGTGCTCGACGTGGTCGTCGTCTTCCTGTTCACCAAGCCGCTGATGACGATCCTGGCCCGCAAGAAGTTCTTCGCGAGCGGTCACCCGTGGTCCGGGCTCGACCCGAAGCGGCTCGGCGCCAAGCCGCCACTGCGCCGCACGCGCCGTGCCACCGGCTCTCCCGTAGGCCCTGTCGACACGAAGGAGGCGTGAGATGTCGAAGCTCGGCCATCTCGGCGCCCGGCTCATCCGCGGTGAAGTCGGCTACGACTTCATCGGTAAGCGCAAGATCTGGTACGGCATCTCGATCCTGATCACCATCACGGCCATCGTCGGCCTGGCGGTGCGTGGTCTGAACATGGGCATCGAGTTCGAGGGCGGCGCGGTCTTCACCACTCCGAAGACCAGCGTCTCCGCGGGTTCGGCGGAGCGCTCCGCCGAAGCGGCCTCCGGGCACGACGCGATCGTCCAGGAGCTCGGCACCGGCGGTCTGCGCATCCAGATCTCCGGCGTGGACACCGCCAAGTCCGACCAGATCAAGACCGAACTCGCCAAGGACCTGAACGTCCCCGAGGCGAAGATCAACGCCGACCTCGTCGGACCCAGCTGGGGCGAGACGATCGCCAACAAGGCATGGACCGGCCTGATCGTGTTCATGATCCTCGTGGTGATCTATCTGGCCATCGCCTTCGAGTGGCGCATGGCCATCGCGGCCCTGGTCGCACTGATCCACGACATCACAATCACGGTCGGTATCTACGCCCTGGTCGGCTTCGAGGTCACCACGGGTACGGTGATCGGTCTGCTGACCATCCTCGGTTACTCGCTCTACGACACGGTGGTCGTCTTCGACTCCTTGAAGGAGGGCACGAAGGACATCACCAAGCAGACCCGCTACACGTACAGCGAGATCGCCAACCGCTCCATCAACGGCACCCTGGTGCGTTCGATCAACACCACGGTCGTCGCGCTGCTGCCGGTGGCGGGCCTGCTGTTCATCGGTGGCGGTTTCCTCGGCGCCGGCATGCTCAACGACATCTCGCTGTCGCTGTTCGTCGGTCTCGCGGCCGGTGCGTACTCGTCGATCTTCATCGCCACTCCGCTCGTCGCCGACCTCAAGGAACGCGACCCGCAGATCAAGGCCCTGAAGAAGCGCGTGCTCGCCAAGCGCGCCGCGGCGGCCGCCAAGGGCGAGTCCGCCGAGGCCCCGGCAACACAGGGTGAGGGCGACGACTTCGACGACGACCTGTCGGACGACGACGAGGGCGCCGCGGTCGTCGGCCCCCGCCACCAGCCCGCGTCGCGCAACCGCGGCCGCGGCCGGCCCTCGGGGAAGCGTCGATGACCGAGCTCGCAGAACTCTCGGCGCTGCTCCACAGCCGCATCCGCGATGTGCCGGACTACCCGGAGCCGGGCGTGATGTTCAAGGACATCACCCCGCTCCTGGCGGACCCGTCGGCCTTCACGGCACTGACCGACGCCCTCGCGGCGCTCTGTGTCGCCAACGGCGCCACCAAGGTGGTCGGCCTGGAGGCGCGCGGGTTCATCCTGGGCGCCCCCGCCGCCGTACGCGCCGGGCTCGGCTTCATCCCCGTACGCAAGGCGGGCAAGCTCCCCGGGGCGACACTCAGCCAGTCGTACGACCTGGAGTACGGGTCGGCCGAGATCGAGGTGCACGCCGAGGACCTGGTCACGGGCGACCGCGTCATGGTGATCGACGACGTCCTCGCCACGGGCGGCACGGCCGAGGCGTCGGTGCGGCTCATCCGGCGCGCGGGCGCCGAGGTCGCCGGCATCGCCGTCCTGATGGAGCTGGGTTTCCTGGGCGGCCGCGAACGGCTGCTTCCGGCTCTTGACGGCGCCCCGCTGGACGCACTGCTCAAGGTCTGAACACCTGGTCACAGGCGTAAGGGCGGGCCCGGAGGAATCCGGTGCCCGCCTTTTGCGTTTGCCCTGTTGAAGGCCGTCCCACCGGCCGAAGGCGAGCGGGCGGCCCAGTGTCGATACCATGGGCTCTCCGGGACCTGAACGGGGGACCCGTCGCGCACGAGGAGCGCCGTTGCCAGACGAGGCCAAGCCACTCTCCCCCAGCGCCGAGCGCGTGGGGGTACCCACAGCCGCCAAGCCCGACCAGAAGGCCGACCAGGCCGCGGCTCCCGCAGGCGTGCCCGCGAAGCCCGGGAAGACCGGCCAGACCGGGCAGAGCTCCACCGGCACCCCGCAGGGCAGGACGGCCGAGCAGCAGCCGCGCCCCAAGCCCCCCGCCGGCAAGAGCCCGGCCCCCGGGCCCGCTGCCGCCGCCCCGGCTCCGGCCGCACCGCCCACGCCGCCCGTGGTGCGCCCCGCGGCAGGCCAGCCCGCCCGCTCCGGCTCCTCGAACCGCGTCCGCGCCCGCCTCGCCCGTCTCGGCGTGCAGCGCTCGAACCCGTACAACCCCGTTCTCGAGCCGCTGCTGCGGATAGTGCGCAGCAACGACCCGAAGATCGAGACGTCCACGCTCCGCCAGGTCGAGCGGGCCTACCAGGTCGCCGAGCGCTGGCACCGTGGCCAGAAGCGCAAGAGCGGCGACCCGTACATCACGCACCCGCTGGCCGTGACGACGATCCTCGCCGAGCTCGGCATGGACCCCGCGACGCTCATGGCGGGCCTGCTGCACGACACCGTCGAGGACACCGAGTACGGCCTGGACACCCTGCGCCGCGACTTCGGTGACCAGGTCGCCCTCCTCGTCGACGGCGTCACCAAGCTCGACAAGGTCAAGTTCGGCGAGGCCGCACAGGCCGAGACCGTGCGCAAGATGGTCGTCGCGATGGCCAAGGACCCGCGCGTCCTGGTCATCAAGCTCGCCGACCGCCTGCACAACATGCGCACGATGCGCTACCTCAAGCGCGAGAAGCAGGAGAAGAAGGCCCGCGAGACGCTGGAGATCTACGCTCCGCTGGCGCACCGCCTGGGCATGAACACCATCAAGTGGGAGCTGGAGGACCTCGCCTTCGCGATCCTCTACCCCAAGATGTACGACGAGATCGTGCGTCTGGTGGCCGAGCGCGCGCCCAAGCGCGACGAGTACCTCGCCATAGTGACCGACGAGGTGCAGAGCGACCTGCGCGCCGCCCGCATCAAGGCGACCGTCACCGGCCGCCCGAAGCACTACTACAGCGTCTACCAGAAGATGATCGTCCGCGGCCGTGACTTCGCGGAGATCTACGACCTGGTGGGCATCCGTGTCCTGGTCGACACGGTGAGGGACTGCTACGCGGCCCTCGGCACGGTGCACGCGCGATGGAACCCGGTCCCCGGCCGGTTCAAGGACTACATCGCGATGCCCAAGTTCAACATGTACCAGTCGCTGCACACGACGGTGATCGGCCCCAACGGCAAGCCCGTCGAACTCCAGATCCGTACGTTCGACATGCACCGCCGCGCCGAGTACGGCATCGCCGCGCACTGGAAGTACAAGCAGGAGGCCGTCGCCGGCGCCTCCAAGGTGCGCAGCGACCAGCCGAAGGCCACCGGCAAGGACGACCACCTCAACGACATGGCGTGGCTGCGCCAGTTGCTCGACTGGCAGAAGGAGACGGAGGACCCGGGCGAGTTCCTGGAGTCCCTGCGCTTCGACCTCTCGCGCAACGAGGTCTTCGTCTTCACGCCGAAGGGCGACGTCATAGCGCTCCCGGCCGGAGCGACCCCCGTCGACTTCTCCTACGCGGTCCACACCGAGGTCGGCCACCGCACCATAGGAGCCCGGGTCAACGGGCGGCTCGTACCGCTCGAATCGACCCTGGACAACGGCGATCTGGTGGAGGTCTTCACCTCCAAGGCGGCCGGCGCCGGGCCCTCGCGGGACTGGCTGGGCTTCGTCAAGTCGCCCCGCGCGCGCAACAAGATCCGCGCCTGGTTCTCCAAGGAGCGCCGCGACGAAGCGATCGAGCAGGGCAAGGACGCCATCGCGCGGGCCATGCGCAAGCAGAACCTGCCGATCCAGCGCATCCTGACGGGCGACTCCCTCGTCACGCTCGCGCACGAGATGCGCTACCCCGACATCTCGTCCCTGTACGCGGCGATCGGCGAAGGCCACGTCACCGCGCAGAGCGTCGTCCAGAAGCTCGTGCAGGCCCTCGGCGGCGAGGAGGCCGCCAACGAGGACATCGCCGAGAGCGCACCCCCGTCGCGCGGCCGCAAGCGCCGTGCGAACGCCGATCCAGGCGTGGTCGTCAAGGGCGTCGACGACGTGTGGGTCAAGCTGGCCCGCTGCTGTACGCCCGTCCCCGGCGACCCCATCATCGGCTTCGTCACGCGCGGCAGCGGAGTCTCGGTGCACCGCAGCGACTGTGTGAACGTCGAGTCGCTGTCCCGCGAGCCCGAGCGGATCCTCGAGGTCGAGTGGGCACCCACGCAGTCCTCGGTCTTCCTGGTCGCCATACAGGTGGAGGCCCTCGATCGCTCGCGACTGCTCTCGGACGTCACCAGGGTCCTGTCCGACCAGCACGTCAACATCCTGTCCGCGGCCGTGCAGACGTCCCGCGACCGGGTGGCCACCTCCCGCTTCACCTTCGAGATGGGCGACCCCAAGCACCTCGGTCACGTCCTGAAGGCGGTCAGGGGAGTGGAGGGCGTCTACGACGTCTACCGCGTGACGTCGGCACGCAGGCCGTAGTCGAACCGACATGAGAGGGGCCCCCGGCGCTCAGCGCCGGGGGCCCCTCTCATGTGATGACTGCTCAGCCGCCGAACTCGTGCAGGCCCTTGACTGCCTGGTCGAGCAGCGCCTGACGGCCGTCGAGCTCACGCTCGAGCTTGTCGGCCTTCGCGTTGTTGCCCTGCGCGCGGGCCGCGTCGACCTGGCCCCGCAGCTTGTCGACCGCGGCCTGGAGCTGACCGGTGAGCCCCTCGGCACGCGCGCGTGCCTCCGGGTTCGTACGGCGCCACTCGGTCTCCTCGGACTCCTGAAGAGCCCGCTCCACGGCGTGCATCCGGCCCTCGACCTTCGGACGCGCGTCGCGTGGCACGTGGCCGATGGCCTCCCAGCGCTCGTTGATCGAGCGGAAGGCGGCGCGGGCCGTCTTCAGGTCCCCGATCGGCAGGAGCTTCTCGGCCTCGTCGGCGAGCTCCTCCTTGAGCTTGAGGTTCTCGCCCTGCTCGGCGTCCCGCTCGGCGAAGACCGAGCTGCGGGCCGCGAAGAACACGTCCTGGGCGCCGCGGAAGCGGTTCCACAGGTCGTCCTCGTGCTCGCGCTGGGCGCGGCCCGCGGCCTTCCAGTCCGTCATCAGCTCGCGGTACCGGGCGGCCGTGGTGCCCCAGTCGGTCGAGCCCGACAGCGACTCGGCCTCGGCGACCAGCTTCTCCTTGGCCTGGCGGGCGTCCTCGCGCTGCGCGTCCAGCGAGGCGAAGTGCGCCTTGCGGCGCTTCGAGAACGCCGAGCGCGCGTGCGAGAAGCGGTGCCACAGCTCGTCGTCCGACTTGCGGTCCAGACGCGGCAGACCCTTCCAGGTGTCCACCAGCGCCCGCAGCCGCTCACCGGCCGAGCGCCACTGCTCGCTCTGGGCGAGCTCCTCGGCCTCGGTGACCAGGGCCTCCTTGGCGTGCCGCGCCTCGTCGGACTGCTTCGCCTTCTGGACCTTGCGCTCCTCGCGGCGCGCGTCGACGGTCTCGACGAGCTTGTCCAGACGCTTGCCCAGAGCTTCCAGATCGCCGACGGCGTGCGCGTCCGTCACCTGCTCGCGCAGGTGCTCGATGGCGGTCGTGGCGTCCTTCGCCGACAGGTCGGTCGTCTGCACCCGGCGCTCGAGGAGCCCGATCTCGACGACCAGGCCGTCGTACTTGCGCTTGAAGTAGGCGAGGGCCTCGTCAGGAGAACCTGCCTGCCACGAACCGACTTCACGCTCGCTGCCGTCGGCCGAACGCACGTACACGGTCCCCGTCTCGTCGACGCGGCCCCACGGGTCGCTGCTCACAGCGCCTCCTCCACATGATGCCTGCGGGGCGCCTTGGGGCCCCGGGCATCGTCCACAGTTTCGTCACGGCCAACATAGGCGACCGGCGGGGCGGCTGTCCGCATCCAGCGCGACCGAAATTTCACCGCCGGCGGTCAGGATTTCTTCACGGTCGCCTTGTCGATCACGACGGTGGCGTTCGGGGCACCGTCGCCCTGCCCGGTGCTCTCACCAGCGGCGGCGATCTTCTTGAGCACCTTCATGCCGGAATCGGAAATGGTCCCGAACGGTGTGTAGCTCGGCGGCAACTGACTGTCCTGGTACACGAGGAAGAACTGGCTGCCGCCGGTGTGCTTCTGGCCGGTGTTCGCCATCGCGATCGTGCCCGCCGGGTACACGTTCCCCTTCAGGCTTTTGTCCTTGAGGTTCTCGTCCGGGATCGTGTAGCCCGGGCCCCCCGCGCCGGTTCCCTTGGGGTCGCCGCACTGCAGGACGTAGATGCCGTTGGTGGTGAGCCGGTGGCACTTGGTGTGGTCGAAGAAGCCCTTGCCGGCCAGGAAGTTGAAGGAGTTCACCGTGTGCGGCGCCTCCTTCGTCTTGAGGTCGATGCCGATGGCGCCACACGTCGTCGCGAGGTTCATCGTGTAGCCGGCCGACTTGTCGATGGTGAGCGCCGGCTCCTTCTTCCAGCTGAGCGACTTCACCTTGCCCGCGGCGGGCTTCGCGCACGGGTCGGCGGCCTTGGAGGGGCTCGCGCTCGGCTTGGAGGCCGCGGAGTCCTTCGTGTCCTTGCCGTCGAAGGCCCCGGCGGCGAACGCGCCGGCGCCCGCCACCACGACCACGGCCAACGCCGATGCGATCACCGTGTTGCGTGTGCGCGCCTTGCGCCGCGCCGACTCCCGCCGCTGCTGCTGCCGCAAGAACTTTTCCCGGGCGAGCTGCCGCCGCCGCTGATCGTTGCTGACCACCGGGTCTACTCCTCGTACGTCGCGAGACCTGATTCCGAACCGATGCGAAGTGATCCGAACGGGACGAACCTGATCTGAACTGGACCTGTTACGACCGCCTGCTGTGTGCCCCGTACCGTATATGGGTTAGCTGTGGAATCGGCAGCGCCGGTAGGCTCTGATCTGCCGCATTCTTCTGCGGACACACTTCCGCCGGACGACATACGAAGGACGATCGTGCTGATTGCCGGGTTCCCCGCCGGGGCCTGGGGCACCAACTGTTACCTGGTTGCCCCCGCCGCGGGTGAGGAGTGCGTGATCATCGACCCCGGCCACCAGGCCGCCCAGGGAGTCGAGGACGCGCTCAAGAAGCATCGGCTCAAGCCGGTCGCGGTCATCCTCACGCACGGCCACATCGACCACGTCGCCTCCGTCGTCCCCGTGTGCGGGGCCCATGACGTCCCGGCGTGGATCCACCCCTCCGACCGCTACATGATGAGCGACCCGGAGAAGGCGCTCGGCCGCTCCATCGGCATGCCGCTGATGGGTGAGCTGACCGTGGGGGAGCCCGACGACGTGCGGGAGCTGAGCGACGGCACCGAACTGAAGCTGGCGGGTCTCGACCTGACCGTGGCGCACGCGCCGGGTCATACCAAGGGGTCGGTGGCCTTCAGGATGCCCGAGAGCGCGGACATCCCGTCCGTGTTCT
Organism: Streptomyces sp. NBC_00569; assembly: GCF_036345255.1. Classification (NCBI taxonomy): domain Bacteria; kingdom Bacillati; phylum Actinomycetota; class Actinomycetes; order Kitasatosporales; family Streptomycetaceae; genus Streptomyces; species Streptomyces sp. NBC_00569. The sequence goes on from NZ_CP107783.1 coordinate 7,909,248, forward strand.
TCTCCGGGGATCTGCTCTTCGCCGGCTCCATCGGACGCACCGACCTGCCCGGCGGCTCCATGGACGACATGCTCGAATCGCTGGCACGCGTGTGCCTGCCGCTCGACGACTCGACCGTGGTGCTCTCCGGGCACGGCTCCCAGACGACCATCGGCCAGGAGCGCGCCACCAACCCGTATCTGCGGCAGGTGGCCGCCGGCCAGGGAACCTCCTTCGAGGCTCCCCGACGAGGAATGTGACGAGAGACTTCCGTGAGCACCTTTCAGGCCCCCAAGGGCACGTACGACCTGCTTCCCCCCGACTCCGCGAAGTACCTCGCGGTGCGCGACGCCATCTCCACCCCGCTGAGGAACTCCGGCTACGGCTACGTCGAGACGCCCGGCTTCGAGAACGTCGAGCTGTTCGCGCGCGGTGTCGGTGAGTCCACCGACATCGTCACCAAGGAGATGTACGCCTTCGAGACGAAGGGCGGCGACAAGCTCGCCCTGCGCCCCGAGGGCACCGCGTCCGTGCTGCGTGCCGCCCTGGAGGCCAACCTCCACAAGGCCGGCAACCTCCCGGTCAAGCTCTGGTACTCCGGCTCGTACTACCGCTACGAGCGCCCCCAGAAGGGCCGTTACAGGCACTTCTCGCAGGTCGGCGCCGAGGCGATCGGCGCCGAGGACCCGGCGCTCGACGCCGAGCTGATCATCCTGGCCGACCAGGCGTACCGCTCGCTCGGGCTGCGCGACTTCCGCATCCTGCTGAACTCGCTCGGCGACAAGGAGTGCCGGCCGGTCTACCGCGCCGCGCTCCAGGACTTCCTGCGCGGTCTCGAACTCGACGAGGACACCCTGCGCCGCGCCGAGATCAACCCGCTGCGCGTCCTCGACGACAAGCGCCCCGAGGTCCAGAAGCAGCTCGTCGGCGCGCCCTCGCTGCGCGACTACCTGTGCGACGGCTGCAAGGCGTACCACGAGCAGGTGCGTGAGCTCCTGACCGCCGAGGGCGTCGCCTACGAGGACGACGAGAAGCTGGTCCGCGGCCTCGACTACTACACGCGCACCACCTTCGAGTTCGTCCACGACGGTCTCGGCTCGCAGTCCGCGGTGGGTGGCGGCGGCCGTTACGACGGCCTCTCCGAGATGATCGGCGGCCCGTCGCTCCCGTCCGTCGGCTGGGCGCTCGGCGTCGACCGTACGGTCCTGGCGCTCGAGGCGGAGGGCGTGGAGCTCGAACTCCCCTCCACCACCAGCGTGTTCGCCGTCCCCCTCGGTGAGGAGGCGCGCCGCGTCCTGTTCTCCAAGGTGACGGAGCTGCGCCGGGCCGGCGTCTCCGCCGACTTCTCGTACGGCGGCAAGGGCCTCAAGGGCGCGATGAAGAACGCGAACCGCAGCGGCGCCCGCTTCACGATCGTCGCCGGCGAGCGCGACCTCGCCGACGGCGTCGTCCAGCTCAAGGACATGGAGTCGGGCGAGCAGGACGCGGTGGCGGTCGACGAGATCGTGGCCGTCCTCAAGGCCAAGCTGGCGTAGCCGGGCCCCTGGAGCGGTCGAAGGAGCGGGGCACGCGCGTGCCCCGCTCCTTGTCCGTTCGCGCCGTGTGCGTCGTCCGTCGTCGTCATCTCAGGGCGTGTTCCGTCGGAGCGAACACTTCGCGACCGTCGGCCGTACATGCTGATGACCATCGAACGGTGGACACACAGGAGCGTGCGGCAGAATGAGGCTGCCAGCAGGCCACCACCCCAAGCGACGGAACGGCGTGATGAGCAAGACGACCACGGCAAGCGACAGCGCCTCCTCTTCCACCGGCGACGACGGAGCGGGCTCTGCCCGTAGCGCCGGGGGTTCCCTGGGTTTCGCGCTGCTTCTGGTGATCACCGGTGCGGCGGGGCTGCTCGCGGCGTGGGTCATCACGATCGACAAGTTCAAGCTGCTCGAGGACCCGAACTTCACGCCGGGCTGCAGCCTCAACCCTGTGGTGTCCTGCGGGAACATCATGAAGAGCGACCAGGCGTCGGTGTTCGGGTTCCCGAACCCGATGCTGGGGCTCGCGGCTTACGCCGTCGTGATCTGTGTGGGGATGAGCTTGCTGGGGCGGGCGAGGTTCCCGCGCTGGTACTGGCTGACGTTCAACGCGGGCACGCTGTTCGGGGTCGGGTTCTGCACGTGGCTGCAGTTCCAGTCGCTGTACCGGATCAACTCGCTGTGCCTGTGGTGCTCTCTGGCGTGGGTCGCCACGATCGTCATGTTCTGGTACGTGACGTCGTTCAACGTGCGCAACGGGTTCCTGCCCGCGCCGTCCTGGCTGCGGTCGTTCTTCGGTGAGTTCACGTGGGTCCTGCCCGTGCTGCACGTCGGGGTCATCGGGATGCTGATCCTGACGCGCTGGTGGGACTTCTGGACCAGCTGAGCCACGGCCGGGGGCCCTGCTGCACGGGGCCGGGCGGGATTGTCAGTGGGGTGACATAGGGTTTTCGACGTGGAGCCCGACCTGTTCACCGCCGCAGCCGAAGACCGCCAGGAAAAGGACCCGTCCAGCAGCCCCCTGGCCGTCCGGATGCGCCCGCGCACCCTCGACGAAGTCGTCGGCCAGCAGCATCTGCTGAAGCCCGGCTCCCCCCTGCGCCGCCTCGTGGGGGAGGGTGGCGGGGGGCCCGCCGGGCCCTCGTCGGTGATCCTCTGGGGCCCGCCCGGCATCGGCAAGACGACCCTCGCGTACGTCGTCTCCAAGGCGACGAACAAGCGCTTCGTCGAGCTCTCCGCGATCACCGCGGGCGTCAAGGAAGTGCGGACCGTCATCGACGGCGCCCGCCGGGCACTCGGTGGCCACGGCAAGGAGACCGTCCTCTTCCTCGACGAGATCCACCGCTTCAGCAAGGCCCAGCAGGACTCCCTGCTGCCGGCCGTCGAGAATCGCTGGGTCACGCTGATCGCGGCGACCACCGAGAACCCGTACTTCTCGATCATCTCCCCGCTCCTGTCCCGCTCCCTGCTCCTCACCCTCGAATCCCTCACGGACGACGACCTGCGCGCCCTGCTCCGGCGGGCCCTCGCCGAGGAGCGCGGCCTCGGTGGCGCGGTCACGCTGCCCGATGAGGCCGAGGGCCACCTGCTGCGCATCGCGGGCGGCGACGCGCGCCGGGCGCTCACGGCGCTGGAGGCGGGCGCGGGCTCGGCCCTCGCCAAGCAGGAGAAGGAGATCACCCTCCAGACCCTGGAGGAGTCGGTCGACCGCGCCGCGGTCAAGTACGACCGTGACGGTGACCAGCACTACGACGTCGCGAGCGCCCTGATCAAGTCCATCCGCGGCTCGGACGTGGACGCGGCCCTGCACTATCTGGCCCGCATGATCGAGGCCGGCGAGGACCCCCGCTTCATCGCCCGCCGCCTGATGATCTCCGCGAGCGAGGACATCGGCCTCGCCGACCCGACGGCGCTGCCCACGGCCGTCGCGGCGGCCCAGGCCGTCGCGATGATCGGCTTCCCGGAGGCGGCGCTCACCCTCAGCCACGCGACGATCGCCCTCGCCCTCGCCCCGAAGTCGAACTCCGCGACGACGGCGATCGGCGCCGCCATGGAGGACGTCCGCAAGGGTCTCGCGGGCCCCGTCCCGCCCCACCTGCGTGACGGCCACTACAAGGGCGCGGCCAAGCTCGGCCACGCGCAGGGGTACGTGTATCCGCACGACGTCCCCGGAGGCATCGCCGCCCAGCAGTACGCGCCGGACGCGATTGCCGGCCGGCGGTACTACGAGCCGACGCGGTACGGCGGCGAAGCCCGGTACGCGGACGTCGTGGAGCGGGTGCGGGAGCGGCTGCGCGGCGACGGCGGGGGCTGAGCGTGTGCGGCGGGTGCGCTGCCGGGTGCGGGAGTTCCGTGGCCGGTCGCGCAGTTCGCCGCGCTCCTTGGGTCGCGCGACCCCGGTCCGCAGCACTCCTCGCCACCCTGTAAACTTCCCGAAGCGCTGCGTCTCGCGTCCGGCCCCGGCCGGCACCACCAGAGCGGGACATGCAGCCGGAACCCCGACGCCGCAAGGCATGGGGATCCAGGAGCGTCGCGCACCGTCGATAGGTGTCGCGGGCAGCCCACCACCGTCCCGGACCCCGGGAAGCGGTCGGTGGGCCACTCGCGTGCTGCACGTATGTGCCCAGACCAGGGAGCGGCTGCCTGCCCCGTCCGCAAGGACAAGGCGGGTTTCCCCGGCTGCGGATGCGACCTCCCTTAACCCTGGTGAAGCCGTATCCACACAGAACAATGAGGTGTTTGGTTCATGACGAACCAGTCCCGCCCCAAGGTCAAGAAGTCGCGTGCCCTCGGTATCGCGCTGACCCCGAAGGCCGTCAAGTACTTCGAGGCCCGCCCCTACCCGCCGGGCGAGCACGGCCGCGGCCGCAAGCAGAACTCGGACTACAAGGTCCGTCTGCTCGAGAAGCAGCGTCTGCGCGCGCAGTACGACGTGTCCGAGCGCCAGCTCGTCCGCGCCTACGAGCGTGCCGCCAAGACGCAGCTCAAGACCGGTGAGGCCCTGGTCATCGAGCTGGAGCGTCGTCTCGACGCCCTGGTTCTGCGTTCGGGCATCGCCCGCACGATCTACCAGGCCCGCCAGATGGTCGTTCACGGCCACATCGAGGTCAACGGTGGCAAGGTCGACAAGCCGTCGTACCGTGTCCGTCCCGACGACGTCGTGATGGTCCGCGAGCGCAGCCGCGAGAAGCCGCTGTTCCAGGTCGCGCGTGAGGGTGGCTTCGCCCCCGACGGCGAGATCCCGCGTTACCTCCAGGTCAACCTGAAGGCCCTGGCCTTCCGTCTGGACCGTGACCCGAACCGCAAGGAAATCCCCGTGATCTGCGACGAGCAGCTCGTCGTCGAGTACTACGCCCGCTGATCATCCGGCGGACGTAGCACTTCCTGCGTTTCAGCCCGTCGTCTCCCCGCCCTGCACGGTCGGAGAGGCGGCGGGTTCGCGCGTTTCCGGGGCCGGATGCGCGGTACGCGGTCCCGGCACCACGGCCGGTCGGGACGCGGTGTCCCGTCCGAGTGCCCGCTGAACAGCCTCCCCGGGCTTCAGGCGCGCCCCGGCCGCCACGAACGACTCGAACCGCGCGTCGCCGAGGATGGCCCGGGCGTCCGAGGCACACCGCTCGTGCGGCGCGTTGTAGTGCGCCGAGCCGAACAGCGGCAGTCCCACGGACGGCCAGATCCGGCCCGCCGCACCCTGGAGCAGCGCCGCCTCGCCCGCGTCCCCCTCCGTCACGGTGACGAGCGCCATCAGCTCGATCGTCAGGACCGTGCCCAGCAGATCGTGGAACGTGTCCCCGATGACGAGGCACTCGCGCAGCAGCTGCCGCGCCCGCACCAGATCGCCCTTGGTCCACTCCGCGTACGCCAGGACGAACAGCGCGTACGCCAGCGTCCATCGCTCGCCGTGGTCCTCGCAGACCAGCCGCACGTCCTCGCACAGCTCGACCGCCGCGGCCAGATCCCCCTGGAACGCCACGGCCATCGCCAGCTCGACCTGGCCCATCAGCACGCTGCTGTTCAGCTCACCGATCTCGCGGTACCCGGCGAGGGCCGTCCGCAGAAGCTCCTCGGCGCGCGGCAGATCGTCCGTGACCAGGGCCAGGCAGCCCCTGCGATGCACCGCGTACGCGATCGCCGTGGCGTCGCCGACTCGTTCCGCCTCGTCACGGCACTCCTGGAGCGCGGCCAGCGCGGGCACCGTGTCGCCCTGGAGGATCGCCACATAGCCGAGCACCCATAGAGCCTTCAGACGGGACCGGGCATAGTCGTAGTCGCCGTCCTCGGCCTCCGCGTCGAGCTCCACGCTGCGCTCCAGCCAGTGCCGTCCCTCCGACAGATGGCCACAGCCGGCCCAGTAGAACCACAGCGTGCCCGCGAGGTACTGCCCCAGATGGGTCTCGCCCGGCTCCGTCAGGCAGAACTCCAGCGCGGCCCGCAGATTCGGCAGCTCCGCCCCGATCTGCGTCGCCACCTGCGCCTGCCGCGGCGAGAACCAGTCCAGCTCGCCCCACGTGGCCAGACCCATGTACCAGTCGCGGTGCCTGCGCCGCATGCGCGTGGTGTCGCCCGACACCTCCAGCCAGTGCGCGCCGTACGCCCTGACCGTGTCGAGCATCCGGTAGCGCACCACGGAGTCCGCCTCCTCGCGGATCACCACGGACTGCGCGATCAGCTCGGAGAGCACATCGAGGGCCGCGTCGGCGTGCAGCCCGTCCCCGCTGCAGATGTACTCCGCCGCGTCCAGGTCGAACTGCCCGGAGAAGACCGACAGTCGCGCCCACAGCAGCCGCTCCTGCGCCGTGCACAACTCATGGCTCCAGCCGATCGCCGTCCGCAGCGTCTGATGCCGCGGCAGCGCCCCGCGCGTGCCGCCCGTCAGCAGCCTGAACCGGTCGTCGAGCCGGCCGAGCAGGTCCGCCGGTGACAGTGCCCGCAGCCGCCCCGCCGCCAGTTCCACCGCGAGCGGCAGACAGTCGAGCCGCTCGCACACCTCGACGACATCCGTCCGGTTCCCGTCGTCCAGGGCGAAGCCGGGCAGCAGTGCGGCGGCCCGGTCCGCGAAGAGCTCGGCCGCGTCCGCGGTGTCGAGCGGTGCCAGCGGGAAGATCCGTTCCCCTTCCACGGACAGGGGTCTGCGCCCCACCGCGAGGATCCGCAGATCCGGCGCCGCGCCGAGCAGTTCGGTCACGAGCGAGGCGCACGCGTCGACGAGATGCTCGAACCCGTCGATGACGAGCAGGAGTTGGCGCTGCCCGAGATGGTCGAGAAGGACCTCGCGCTGCGGGCGGCTCGTGTGGTCGGTCAGTTCGAGGGCAGCGGCGAGCGCGTACTCGACCAGCTTCGGCTCGCGCACGGCGGCGAGGTCCACCCGCCGGACGGCGTCACAGCCCAGGTGCCCCGCGGCCGGGGCGGCCGCTCTCGCGGCGAAGCGGGACTTTCCGACTCCGCCGGCACCGGTCACGGTGACCAGGCGAGCCGCCTCAAGAGCCCGCGTGAGCTCCGCGAGTTCGGCGGAACGACCGACGAAGCGGTTGAGCTCGAGGGGGAGGTTGCCGGGAGGGGTGGAACCCTCGGGCCTGTCGGCAGGGCGCAGTTCGCGTCGCATGAAGTACGGAGCGTACTCATCCGTACGCACTCCGTACAATCGGTGCGCGTAACTCCGGCCGCGGCGAGAGGTAATCCGGTACGGAGCGCGGACCCCGGCGCGATAGGCTCGGGGGACGACTTTTCGATGTTCAGGAAGCGGTGCTAAGTGTCCGGTGGAGAGGTGGCCGGGATCCTGGTGGCCGTCTTCTGGGCGATCCTGGTCTCCTTCCTCGCGGTGGCTCTGGCGAGGCTGGCCCAGACGCTCAGGGCGACCACCAAGCTCGTGGCGGATGTGACCGAGCAGGCGGTCCCGCTGCTTGCCGACGCCTCCGCGGCCGTGCGTTCCGCACAGACGCAGATCGACCGGGTCGACGCCATCGCGTCGGACGTCCAGGAAGTCACGTCGAACGCGTCGGCGCTGTCCTCCACCGTCGCCTCCACCTTCGGTGGCCCGCTCGTCAAGGTGGCCGCCTTCGGCTACGGCGTGCGCCGCGCGATCGGTCGCAAGTCCACGGGTGCCTCCGCAGCCGACGCGCCCGCCAAGCCGTCCCGCCGCACCGTGATCGTGGGCCGCACCGTCCCGTCGGCGCGGCGCAGCAAGCAGGCCACGCGCAACAACCGGAATAAGAGGGACTGACGCAGCGATGTTCCGCCGTACGTTCTGGTTCACCGCGGGCGCAGCCGCCGGCGTATGGGCCACCACCAAGGTCAACCGCAAGCTGAAGAAGCTGACGCCGGAGAGCCTCGCCGCGCAGGCCGCGAACAAGGCGATCGAGGCGGGCCACCGCCTCAAGGACTTCGCCCTCGACGTCCGCGACGGTATGGCCGAGCGCGAGGCCGAACTCGACGACGCGCTGGGCCTCAACGCCCCGGTGGACGCCGAACTCCCCGCGCAGCGCCGCTTCGCCGTCATCGAGAACCACGTGAAGAACAACCACGTGAAGAACAACCCCAAGTACCTCGAGAACACGACGTACTCGTACAACCGGAATGAGGACCACTGATGGAGTCGGCTGAAATTCGCCGCCGCTGGCTGAGCTTCTTCGAGGAGCGTGGCCACAAGGTCGTGCCCTCGGCGTCGCTCATCGCGGACGACCCGACTCTGCTGCTCGTCCCCGCCGGCATGGTCCCGTTCAAGCCGTACTTCCTCGGCGAGGTCAAGCCGCCCGCCCCGCGCGCCACATCGGTGCAGAAGTGCGTGCGCACGCCGGACATCGAAGAGGTCGGCAAGACCACGCGTCACGGCACGTTCTTCCAGATGTGCGGCAACTTCTCGTTCGGCGACTACTTCAAGGAAGGCGCCATCAAGTACGCCTGGGAGCTGCTCACCAGCTCCGTGGCGGACGGTGGTTACGGCCTCGACCCGGAGAAGCTCTGGATCACGGTCTACCTCGACGACGACGAGGCCGAGCGCATCTGGCACGAGGTCGTCGGCGTGCCCAAGGAGCGCATCCAGCGCCTGGGCAAGAAGGACAACTTCTGGTCCATGGGCGTCCCCGGCCCCTGCGGCCCCTGTTCCGAGATCAACTACGACCGCGGCCCCGAGTTCGGCGTCGAGGGCGGCCCGGCCGTCAACGACGAGCGGTACGTGGAGATCTGGAACCTGGTCTTCATGCAGTACGAGCGCGGCGTCGGCATCGGCAAGGAGGACTTCGAGATCCTCGGCGACCTGCCGTCGCAGAACATCGACACGGGTCTCGGCCTCGAGCGTCTCGCCATGATCCTTCAGGGCGTACAGAACATGTACGAGACCGACACCCTGCGGGTCGTCATGGACAAGGCCACCGAACTCACCGGTGTCCAGTACGGCGACAAGCACGACACCGACGTCTCGATGCGTGTGGTCGCCGACCACATGCGCACCTCCGTGATGCTCATCGGTGACGGAGTCACCCCCGGCAACGAGGGGCGTGGCTACGTCCTGCGCCGCATCATGCGCCGCGCCATCCGCAACATGCGTCTCATGGGCGCCACCGGTCCGGTCGTCAAGGACCTCGTCGACGTCGTGATCGACACGATGGGCCAGCAGTACCCGGAGCTCATCACCGACCGCAAGCGCATCGAGACCGTCGCCCTCGCCGAAGAGGCCGCCTTCCTCAAGGCCCTCAAGGGCGGCACGAACATCCTCGACACCGCTGTCACCGAGACCAAGGCCGCGGGCGGCTCGGTCCTGGCCGGCGACAAGGCGTTCCTGCTCCACGACACGTGGGGCTTCCCGATCGACCTCACCCTGGAGATGGCCGCCGAGCAGGGCCTGTCCGTGGACGAGGACGGCTTCCGGCGCCTGATGAAGGAGCAGCGGGAGCGCGCCAAGGCCGACGCCCAGGCCAAGAAGACCGGCCACGCCAACGTCGGCGCCTACCGCGAGATCGCGGACGCCGCCGGTGCCACGGACTTCATCGGCTACACGTCGACCGAGGGCGAGTCCACGATCGTCGGCCTGCTGGTCAACGGCGTCTCCTCCCCGGCCGCCTCCGAGGGCGACGAGGTCGAGGTCGTCCTCGACCGCACCCCCTTCTACGCCGAGGGCGGCGGCCAGATCGGCGACACCGGCCGCATCAGGCTGGACAACGGCGCGGTCATCGAGATCCGCGACTGCCAGAAGCCCGTCCCGGGCGTCTACGTCCACAAGGGCGTCGTCCAGGTCGGCGAGGTCACCGTCGGCGCCCCGGCCCAGGCCGTCATCGACGTGGCACGCCGCCGCTCCATCGCCCGTGCCCACTCCGCCACGCACCTCACGCACCAGGCGCTGCGCGACGCCCTCGGCCCGACGGCCGCCCAGGCCGGTTCGGAGAACCAGCCCGGCCGCTTCCGCTTCGACTTCGGTTCGCCGTCCGCCGTGCCCACGGCCGTGATGACGGACGTCGAGCAGAAGATCAACGAGGTCCTCTCGCGTGAACTCGACGTGCAGGCCGAGGTCATGTCGATCGACGACGCCAAGAAGCAGGGCGCCATCGCCGAGTTCGGTGAGAAGTACGGAGAGCGCGTCCGCGTCGTCACCATCGGCGACTTCTCCAAGGAGCTGTGCGGTGGCACGCACGTGCACAACACCGCCCAGCTGGGCCTGGTGAAGCTGCTCGGCGAGTCCTCCATCGGCTCGGGCGTGCGTCGTATCGAGGCCCTGGTCGGCGTCGACGCGTACAACTTCCTCGCCCGCGAGCACACGGTCGTCGCCCAGCTCCAGGAGCTGGTCAAGGGCCGCTCCGAGGAGCTGCCGGAGAAGATCTCGGCGATGCTCGGCAAGCTGAAGGACGCCGAGAAGGAGATCGAGAAGTTCCGCGCGGAGAAGGTCCTCCAGGCCGCCGCCGGTCTTGCCGCGGGCGCCACCGACGTGCGCGGGGTCGCCCTGGTCACCGGTCAGGTCCCGGACGGCACCGGCGCCGACGACCTGCGCAAGCTGGTCCTCGACGTGCGGGGCCGCATCCAGGGCGGACGCCCCGCCGTGGTGGCCCTGTTCACGACGGTCAACGGCAAGCCGCTGACGGTCATCGCCACGAACGAGGCCGCTCGTGAGCGCGGTCTGAAGGCCGGTGACCTGGTCCGCACGGCCGCCAAGACCCTCGGCGGCGGCGGTGGCGGCAAGCCGGACGTCGCCCAGGGCGGCGGCCAGAACCCGGCCGCCATCGGTGACGCCGTGGCCTCCGTCGAGCGACTCGTCGCGGAAACCGCCTGATGAGACGCGGCCGACGGCTCGCGATCGACGTCGGGGACGCCCGGATCGGGGTCGCCTCGTGCGACCCCGACGGGATCCTCGCCACCCCGGTGGAGACCGTGCCGGGACGCGATGTCCCGGCCGCTCACCGGCGGTTGCGGCAGCTCGTCGAGGAGTACGAGCCGATCGAGGTCGTCGTCGGACTCCCTCGCTCCCTCAAGGGGGGCGAGGGGCCGGCCGCGGTCAAGGTCCGCGCGTTCGCCCAGGAGCTGGCCGGCGGGATCGCCCCCGTCGGCGTGCGGCTCGTGGACGAGAGGATGACCACAGTGACGGCGAGCCAGGGGCTGCGCGCCTCGGGCGTGAAGTCCAAAAAGGGCCGGTCTGTCATCGACCAGGCGGCCGCGGTCGTCATTCTCCAGCAGGCACTGGAGTCCGAACGGGCGTCAGGTAAAGCTCCGGGCGAGGGCGTCGAAGTGGGCATCTGATCGCGATACGGTAACGTTCCGCGCGATCGGCGGCGTTCGAACAGCTGCCGCACAGCATCAAGAGGCGGAACGGTTGCCCTGCCACCCGGACGCGGCCGCCGCCTCGCGGCTTGTAGGGGATCGATGACTGAGTATGGCCGGGGCCCTGGCTCCGAACCGTGGCACCCCGAGGACCCGCTGTACGGGGACCAGGGGTGGGGGCAGCAGGCCGCCGACGGTCAGCCTGCCTACGGCGGCCAGGGGCAGTACCACCCGCAGCAGCCGCAGCAGCATCCCCAGTCCCACCCGCAGCAGCCGCAGCAGCATCCCCAGTCCCACCAGCAGCAGCCGCAGCAGCACGGCGGCGAGTGGGGCACCGGTCAGCACGACCAGTACGGCCACGGCCAGCAGCAGTACGGCGGCGGTCAGCAGTACGGCGGCCAGCCGCAGGGCGGCGGCTGGGACACCGGTCAGCACGGCCATGTCCCGTACAGCGCCGACCCCGTGGACCCGTACGGCGGTCAGCAGCAGCCTGTCGCGTACGGCGGTGAGCAGCCGGATCTCTACGGCACCCCCGACGCGTACCCGCCGCCGGAGCCGCCCGGGCGGCGCGGGGCCGCCGCGGAGCCGGAGACGAACTGGGACCCGGGCCCCGACCAGGGTGAGCACGCGTTCTTCGCCGGTGGCGGCGATGACGACGGCGACGACTACGACGACCCGCGCGACCGGGGCAGCCGCCGCGGCCGCGGCGGCAAGAAGCCGAAGAAGCGGCGCAGCGGATGCGCCTGCCTGGTCCTCACCGTGATCTTCGTCGGCGGTGTCGGCGGTGTCGGCTATTTCGGGTATCAGTTCTATCAGAACCGTTTTGGATCGGCGCCGGATTATGCGGGGTCCGGAAATGGCGAATCCGTTTCCGTGGACATTCCCAAGGGTGCGGGTGGCTATGTCATCGGCCAGCGTCTGAAGGAAGCGGGCGTCATCAAGAGCGTAGACGCCTTCGTTTCGGCGCAGGAGCAGAATCCGCGCGGCAAGTCCATTCAGGACGGCGGATACACGCTGGAGAAGGAAATGTCGGCCGCAAGCGCGGTCGAGATGATGCTCAGCCCGAGCAGCCGGAACAACCTGATCATCGCCGAGGGCCGCCGCAACGTGTGGGTCTACGAGCAGATCGACAAGCGGCTCGGCGTCGCCAAGGGGACCACGCAAAAGGTCGCGAAGAAGGACTACAAGAAGCTCGGACTGCCCGCCTGGGCCATGAACGAGCCGAATGTGAAGGACCCGCTGGAAGGGTTCCTCTACCCGTCCAGCTACGGCGTCGCCAAGGGCGGAAAGCCCGAGGCGGTCCTGAAGCAGATGGTGTCGCGGGCGACGGAGACGTACGAGGCCTACGGCGTCGAGAAGAAGGCCAAGAGCCTTGGCCTCGACAGTCCGTGGCAACTGATCACCGTGGCGAGCCTCGCGCAGGCCGAAGGCACCAGCCACGACGACTTCCGCAAGATGGCCGAGGTCGTCTACAACCGCCTCAAGCCCGGCAACGAGCAGACGAACGGCATGCTGGAGTTCGACTCGACGTACAACTACGTCAAGAACCAGAGCAAGATCGATCTGAGCCTCACCGCGCTGCGCAAGTACGACAACCGCTACAACACGTACTACTACAAGGGCCTGCCGCCCGGGCCGATCGGAAACCCGGGCGAGGAAGCTCTGAAGGGTGCCGTCGACCCGACCAGCGACGGCTGGTACTACTTCATCTCGATGGACGGCAAGACCAGCGAGTTCACCAAGACGAACGAGGAACACCAGAAGCTGGTCGACAAGTGGAACGCGTCGAGGAAGAACTGATGCCGTCAATCAGAAGGGCGGCCGTGCTCGGGTCGCCCATCGCCCACTCCCTTTCCCCGGTGCTGCACCGTGCCGCCTACGAGGAACTGGGCCTGGAGGACTGGTCCTACGACCGCTTCGAGGTCGACGAGGTGGCTCTGCCCGACTTCCTCGCCGGGCTCGGGCCCGAGTGGGCGGGCCTCTCGCTGACCATGCCGCTGAAGCGCGCCGTGATCCCGCTGCTCGACACGATCAGCGACACGGCCGCCTCCGTCGAGGCCGTCAACACCGTCGTCCTCACCGAGGACGGGCACAAGGTCGGCGACAACACCGACATCCCCGGCATGGTCGCCGCCCTCGCCGAGCGCGGCATCGACAAGGCCGAGTCCGCCGCGATCCTGGGCGCGGGCGCCACCGCCTCCTCCGCGCTCGCCGCCCTGTCGCGGATCTGCACCGGCGAGATCGTCGCGTACGTACGCAGTGACGCCCGCGCCGCCGAGATGCGCGAGTGGGGCGAGCGGCTCGACGTGGACGTGAAGATCGGGAAGTGGTCGGACGCGGCGCGTGCCCTCACCGCGCCGCTGGTCGTCGCCACGACGCCCGCCGGCACCACGGACGCCCTCGCCGCCGACATCCCCGAGCGGCCCGGCACCCTCTTCGACGTCCTCTACGACCCCTGGCCGACACAGCTCGCGGCCCGCTGGTCCGGGTACGGCGGAGCGGTCGTCAGCGGGCTCGACCTGCTGGTGCACCAGGCCGTCCTCCAGGTCCAGCAGATGACGGGGCGCGCCCCGGCGCCGCTCGGTGCGATGCGCCGGGCGGGGGAGCGGGCACTCGCCGGCTGACCCGGGCCGTGTCCGTCCCGGCGTCCGTCTGATGGACCGGGGGCCGGGTCAGGTGCGCGGACGTGGGAGGATCGGGGGTGGCGGGCCAGGGCCGCGCACCCGGCCGCGCCATCGCAGTTCGAGGCGCGAGCAAGAGGAGCACCGTTGAGCAGGTTGCGCTGGCTGACCGCGGGGGAGTCCCACGGACCCGCACTTGTCGCGACGCTGGAGGGACTTCCCGCCGGCGTGCCGATCACCACGGAGATGGTGGCGGACCACCTGGCCCGGCGGCGGCTCGGCTATGGACGCGGCGCGCGGATGAAGTTCGAGCGCGACGAGGTGACCTTCCTCGGCGGCGTGCGCCACGGACTCACCATGGGCTCGCCGGTCGCGGTCATGGTGGGCAACACCGAGTGGCCCAAGTGGGAGCAGGTCATGTCGGCTGACCCGGTCGACCCCGAGATCCTCGCCGATCTGGCGCGCAACGCGCCGCTGACCCGGCCCCGCCCCGGTCACGCCGACCTCGCCGGTATGCAGAAGTACGGCTTCGACGAGGCCCGCCCGATCCTGGAGCGCGCCTCCGCCCGTGAGACGGCGGCCCGCGTCGCGCTCGGCGCCGTCGCCCGCTCCTACCTCAAGGAGACGGCCGGCATCGAGATCGTCAGCCACGTCACCGAGCTGGCGAGCGCCAAGGCGCCCTACGGCGTCTACCCGACCCCGGCCGACGTCGACAAGCTCGACGCCGACCCGGTGCGCTGCCTGGACGCGGACGCGTCGAAGGCGATGGTCGCGGAGATCGACCAGGCCCACAAGGACGGTGACACCCTCGGCGGCGTCGTCGAGGTCCTCGCCTACGGCGTGCCGGTGGGCCTCGGCTCGCACGTGCACTGGGACCGGCGTCTCGACGCCCGGCTCGCGGGGGCCCTCATGGGTATCCAGGCCATCAAGGGTGTCGAGGTCGGCGACGGTTTCGAGCTCGCGCGCGTGCCCGGCTCCAAGGCGCACGACGAGATCGTGAGCACGGACGAGGGCATCAAGCGCACGTCGGGCCGCTCCGGCGGCACCGAGGGCGGCCTCACTACCGGTGAACTGCTGCGCGTGCGCGCCGCGATGAAGCCCATCGCGACTGTTCCGCGCGCGCTCGCCACCATCGACGTGGCGACCGGCGAGGCCACCAAGGCTCACCACCAGCGCTCCGATGTGTGCGCGGTCCCGGCCGCCGGCATCGTCGCCGAGGCCATGGTCGCGCTCGTGCTCGCCGACGCCGTCGCGGAGAAGTTCGGCGGCGACAGCGTCCCCGAGACCCGGCGCAACGTGCGGTCGTACCTCGACAACCTCCAGATCCGGTGACCGGCCCGCTGGTCGTACTCGTCGGCCCCATGGGCGTCGGCAAGTCCACGGTGGGGGAGCTGCTCGCCGAGTGGCTGGGCTCCCCCTACCGGGACACCGACGCCGACATCGTGGCCGCCCAGGGCCGCCCCATCGCGGACATCTTCGTGGACGAGGGCGAGCCCCGCTTCCGCGAACTCGAACGGCAGGCCGTGCGCGAAGCCATCGCCGAGCACCCGGGTGTGCTCGCGCTCGGCGGCGGAGCGATCCTCGACGAGTCGACGCGCGCGCTGCTGGCTCCGCTCCCTGTCGTCTATCTGTCGATGGACGTCGAGGAGGCGGTCAAGCGGACCGGCCTCAACACGGCCCGTCCGCTGCTCGCCGTCAATCCGCGCCGCCAGTGGCGCGAGCTGATGGAGGCCCGCCGCCACCTGTACACCGAAGTCGCCCGCGTCGTCGTACCCACCGACGACCGCACCCCCGAAGAGGTCGCCGACGCGGTCCTCGACGCCCTGGAGTTGAAGAAGGCATGACCGAGCAGCAGGTGACCCGGATCCAGGTCGGCGGCACGGCGGGCACCGACCCGTACGAGGTCCTCGTCGGACGTCAGCTCCTCGGCGAACTCGGCGGTCTGATCGGCGAGTCCGCCCAGCGCGTCGCGATCATCCACCCCGAGGCGCTCGCCGAGACCGGTGAGGCGCTGCGCGGTGACCTCGCCGACCAGGGCTTCGAAGTCGTCGCCATCCAGGTGCCCAACGCGGAGGAGGCCAAGACCGCCGAGGTCGCCGCCTACTGCTGGAAGGCGCTCGGCCAGTCCGGCTTCACCCGCACCGACGTCATCGTCGGCGTGGGCGGCGGCGCCACCACGGACCTCGCCGGGTTCGTGGCCGCGACCTGGCTGCGCGGGGTGCGCTGGATCGCCGTGCCGACCACCGTGCTCGGCATGGTGGACGCGGCCGTCGGCGGCAAGACCGGGATCAACACCGCCGAGGGCAAGAACCTCGTGGGGTCCTTCCACCCGCCGGCCGGCGTGCTCTGCGACCTCGCGGCCCTCGACTCGCTGCCGGTCAACGACTTCGTGTCCGGCCTCGCGGAGATCATCAAGGCCGGCTTCATCGCCGACCCGGCGATCCTCGACCTGATCGAGTCCGACCCCGAGGCGGCACGCTCCCCGCAGGGCCCGCACACCGCCGAGCTCATCGAGCGCTCCATCAAGGTCAAGGCCGAGGTCGTCTCCGGTGATCTCAAGGAGTCGGGCCTGCGCGAGATCCTCAACTACGGGCACACCCTCGCGCACGCCATCGAGAAGAACGAGCGCTACAAGTGGCGGCACGGCGCCGCCGTCTCCGTCGGCATGCACTTCGCCGCCGAACTGGGCCGTCTCGCCGGACGCCTGGACGACGCGACCGCCGACCGGCACCGCACCGTCCTCGAGTCGGTCGGGCTGCCCCTGAGCTACCGCTACGACCAGTGGCCCAAGCTCCTGGAGAACATGAAGGTCGACAAGAAGTCCCGCGGCAACCTGCTGCGGTTCATCGTCCTCGACGGCCTCGCCAAGCCGACGGTCCTCGAGGGCCCCGACCCGGCCGTGCTCCTCGCGGCGTACGGCGAAGTGGCCGAATAGCTCCCGCCTTCGGGCACTTCGCGACCTCCCCGGCCGTTCACACAACGGCGGCCGGGGAAGGTACCGTTCGGTAGCGCCTTGTTCGCCGGCGCCAGTTGCCTGTACGAGACGGAGTCGCACCGGATGCAGCACGCAGTGGGTTCGCCGCTGCCGCCGCCCCCTCATTCGGGGCACGGACCGGCCGCCGGCTGGTCCCAGGCCGCGCACCACCCGGGCCCCGGACCAGCGGGTCCGCCACCGCCTGCCCCGGGCTTCGCGGGCCCGCCCGGCCCCTCGGGCCCGGTCCCGCAGGCACCCGCGCCGCACGCTCCGGCGCCCGCCCCGCACCAACCCGCCCCGCATCCCCAGGCCCCGCACAGTCCGCCGCCGCAGGGCCAGCACCCGCATCCGGGCGGCCCTCAGCACGCCCCGCCCCCCTCGCGGGACACCACGGGCCATGTGCAGCTCCCGCCCGGCGGCCCCGTCGCCATGCCGAGCCCGCCGCCCGCGGCCGGCACCGCCGACGCCACCGCCACGACGCTCGCCGTCCTGCTCATCGGCCCGGCCGGCGCGGGCAAGACGAGCGTCGCCAAGTTCTGGGCGGACCAGCGCCGTGTCCCCACGGCCCACATCAGCCTCGACGACGTGCGCGAGTGGGTGCGCTCCGGCTTCGCCGACCCGCAGTCGGGGTGGAACGACCACTCCGAGGCCCAGTACCGCCTCGCCCGCCGCACCTGCGGCTTCGCCGCGCGCAACTTCCTGGCCAACGGCATCTCGTGCGTCCTCGACGACGCCGTCTTCCCGGACCGTCCGGTCGTGGGTCTCGGCGGCTGGAAGCGGCACGTGGGCCCCGGCCTGCTGCCCGTGGTGCTGCTCCCCGGCCTGGAGATCGTCCTCGAGCGCAACGCGGAGCGCAGCGGGAACCGCCGCCTCACGGACGAGGAGGTCGCCCGCATCCACGGCCGCATGGCCGGCTGGTACGGCTCGGGCCTGCCCATCATCGACAACTCCCAGATGGACGTCCCCACCACGGCCCGTGTCCTGGACGACGTACTCGCCCGCTCGATCGCGAGCCCGCCCCAGTGGTAGCGGGCCCCCGGCCCGCCGTACAGGCCTCCGCGCCGCTCGTCCGGACGCGCTGACCGGGCCGCGTTCCGCCACCGCTCGTACGCTCGGTTCATGTCAGAGGTGTACGCGGCCCGTAGGGACCGGTTGAGGGAGCGCGCTGCGGCGGGCGGCAATGCGGCCGTCCTCGTCTCGCGCCCCGCCAACGTTCGCTATCTCGCGGGCGCGGCGCCCCACGGCGCCGTACTCCTGCTGGGGAAGGGGCCCGAAGCCGAGGACGACGTCCTGATGTGCCGGCAGCCGCCCAGCGAGCAGCCCGCCGAGGGACGGCCCGACGAGTCGCTGCGCGTCCAGGTGCTTGATGCGCCCGGCGGGGACACCGCCGTCGCGGCCGCCGACGTCGCGCTCTCCCTGGGGGTGGACTCGCTGGCCGTGGAGGAACACCATCTGACCGTGGCCAGGCACCGTGCGCTCGGTTCCGTGGCGCCCCGGCTGCGCCTCGCCGACCTGGGCGGCGCCGTGGAGCAGCTGCGGCTCGTCAAGGACGAGGACGAGATCTCCTTCCTGCGCATCGCCGCCGAGATCGCCGACCAGGCCCTCGGTGAACTGCTCGAATCGATCCTCGTCGGTCGCACCGAACGTCATCTCGCCCTGGAGCTGGAGCGCCGCCTGGTCGACCACGGCGCCGACGGCCCCGCGTTCCCGACCTCGGTCGGCACCGGGCCGAACTCGGGCCGTGGCGCCCACCGCCCCACCGATCGCCGCGTCGAAGAGGGCGACTTCCTCTCGGTCTGCCTCGGCGCCGCCTACCGCGGATACCGCTGCGAGATCGGCCGTACGTTCGTCATCGGTACCTCGCCCGCGGACTGGCAGATCGACCTGTACGACCTGGTCTTCGCAGCCCAGAGGGCCGGCCGGGAGAGCCTCGCACCCGGCGCCGAGTGCCGTGAGGTGGACCGCGCGGCGCGCCATGTACTGGACTCCGCGGGGTACGCGGACGGCCTCTCACAGCTCACCGGACACGGTGTCGGACTCGAAATCGACGAGGAGCCGCAGTTGGCCCCCGCGGCCATGGGTAAACTGGACCTTTGTGTGCCGGTCACCGTCGAACCGGGGGTCCACCTCCCGGGCCGGGGCGGTGTCCGGATCGATGACACGCTCGTCGTGCGCCCCGAGGCGGACGGCGGACCCGAGCTACTCACCATTACGACCAAGGAGCTGCTCGCGCTGTAACGGCGCGCGCCCCCGGGGTCGTCCATCGTCAGTCCAGGAGATTCCGCAACCGTGGCTTCCACGAACGACCTCAAGAACGGCCTGGTGCTCAAGCTCGACGGGGGCCAGCTCTGGTCCGTCGTCGAGTTCCAGCACGTCAAGCCCGGCAAGGGCCCTGCCTTTGTGCGCACCAAGCTCAAGAACGTGCTCTCCGGGAAGGTCGTCGACAAGACCTTCAACGCCGGCGTCAAGGTCGAGACGGCCACGATCGACAAGCGCGACATGCAGTTCTCGTACATGGACGGCGAGTACTTCGTCTTCATGGACATGCAGACGTACGACCAGCTCATGGTCGACCGCAAGTCCGTCGGTGACGCCGCCAACTTCCTGATCGAGGGCTTCACCGCCTCCGTCGCGCAGCACGAGGGCGAGGTGCTCTTCGTCGAGCTGCCGGCCGCCGTCGAGCTCGTCGTCCAGGAGACCGAGCCCGGTGTCCAGGGCGACCGCTCCACCGGTGGCACCAAGCCCGCCACGCTGGAGACCGGCCACCAGATCCAGGTGCCGCTCTTCATCACGACCGGCGAGAAGATCAAGGTCGACACCCGCACGAGCGACTACCTCGGCCGGGTGAACAGCTAACCGTGGCTGCTCGCAACACGGCCCGCAAGCGCGCCTTCCAGATCCTTTTCGAGGCAGACCAGCGCGGAGTCGACGTCCAGACGGTCCTCGCGGACTGGATCCGGCTCTCCCGGTCCGACACCCGGCAGCCGCCGGTCAGCGAGTACACGATGGAGCTGGTCGAGGGATACGCGCGCAAGACCGCGCGTATCGACGAGCTCATCGCGCAGTACGCCGTCGGGTGGACCCTGGACAGGATGCCGGTCGTCGACCGCAACATCCTGCGCCTGGGCGCCTACGAGCTCGTCTGGGTCGACGACACCCCGGACGCCGTGGTGCTCGACGAGGCCGTGCAGCTCGCCAAGGAGTTCTCCACGGACGACTCCCCGGCCTTCGTCAACGGGCTTCTGGGCCGCTTCAAGGACCTGAAGCCGACGCTGCGCCGCGACGAGGCATAGCAGGCAGGCAGACAGCGACAGTCATCAGGCCCGGGGCGGAACACTCTTCAGTGTTCCGCCCCGGGCCTGATGCTTTTCCGGGGCTCCGGGGCTCCGGGGCTCCGGAGCCCCGGGACTGCCGGCGGGCACGGGGCGGCTGCGGGACGCAGGGCGGCAGGGCGGCAGGGCACAAGAACGCCGGAGGGGCGGGCCGCGAAAAAGCGGGCCCGCCCCTCTGGCGTGACGTTTCTGCCGACTTCTGTCTGTCAGAGGTCGTCGTGTGCGACAGCGCGACGCGCGTCGGCGTCCAGGACGCCCCAGCTGATGAGCTGCTCGGTGAGGACCGAGGGCGACTGGTCGTAGATGACGGCGAGGGTGCGCAGGTCGTCCTGGCGGATCGACAGCACCTTGCCGTTGTAGTCACCGCGCTGGGACTGGATCGTCGCCGCGTAGCGCTGCAGGGGGCCCGCCTTCTCCGGCGGGACGTGGGCCAGGCGCTCGAGGTCGAGAACGAGCTTCGGCGGGGGCTCGGCCGCACCGCCCGGCGTGGTGCCCGGCAGGAGCTCCTGCACCGGCACCCCGTAGAAATCCGCCAGCTCGGCAAGGCGCTGCACGGTCACGGCACGGTCGCCGCGCTCGTACGAACCGACCACGACCGCCTTCCAGCGTCCCTGGGACTTCTCCTCGACGCCGTGGAGGGAAAGGCCCTGCTGGGTGCGGATGGCGCGGAGCTTGGCCCCGAGCTGTTTGGCGTATTCGCTGGACATATAGCTCCCGGACGCTGTATCAACGTGCGGCTCCGCCGCGTGGCTGGTAACTCACTGTGAGGTTACGCAGCGTTACTTGGCTGCGTCAAGCCGAGTGGTCCGTTACCGACCATCCCTCGGAACGGCGTGTCCCGCACCTCCAGGGGGGTGATTCGTGGCGTTGCGGGCCTGGTAGCGTTGACGGCGCAAATCCGACGTCCTTTAAGGTCCGTCCCGTGAGGCGGAGAAGGGGGTCCGTTTTTTATGGACATCAGCAGCTCCGATGAGGCACGCCCCGTACTCGAGGGCCCCGACATCGCGCGGGTACTGACCCGCATCGCTCACGAGATCGTCGAGCGCGCCAAGGGCGCCGAAGACGTCGTGCTCCTGGGCATTCCCACCCGCGGCGTCTTCCTGGCCCGCCGGCTCGCGGACAAGCTCGAAGAGATCACCGGACAGAAGATCCCGGTCGGCTCCCTCGACATCACCATGTACCGCGACGACCTGCGCATGCACCCGCCGCGTGCGCTGGCCCGCACGGAGATCCCCGCCGACGGCATCGACGGCCGCCTCGTCGTCCTCGTCGACGACGTGCTCTTCTCAGGCCGCACCATCCGCGCCGCACTCGACGCCCTGAACGACATCGGGCGCCCCCGCGCCGTGCAGCTCGCGGTCCTCGTCGACCGCGGCCACCGCGAACTCCCCATTCGAGCCGACTACGTCGGCAAGAACCTCCCCACGTCGCTGCGGGAGACGGTCAAGGTCCAGCTCGCCGAGGAGGACGGACGCGACTCCGTGCTGCTCGGCGCCAAGCGGACCGCTCCGGCCGGCGAGCAGTAGCCACCCTCAGCCCGACCCTGAGGGTGCCGCCGCGCGCCCGTATGCCCGAATACTCCTGAACTTTCCTACGGAGCCTCCCCGATGATGCGACACCTCATCTCGGCCGCCGACCTCACCCGCGACGACGCCGTCCTCATCCTCGACACCGCCGAGGAGATGGCCCGGGTCGCCGACCGGCCGATCAAGAAGCTGCCCGCCCTGCGCGGCCGCACGATCTGCAACCTCTTCTTCGAGGACTCGACCCGCACCCGGATCTCCTTCGAGGCCGCCGAGAAGCGCCTCTCCGCGGACGTCATCAACTTCGCCGCCAAGGGATCCAGCGTCTCCAAGGGCGAGTCCCTCAAGGACACCGCCCAGACCCTGGAGGCGATGGGCGTCGACGCCGTCGTCATCCGGCACGGCGCCTCCGGCGCGCCCTACCGCCTCGCCACCTCGGGCTGGATCGACGCCCCGGTCATCAACGCGGGCGACGGCACCCACCAGCACCCCACGCAGGCGCTCCTCGACGCGTTCACCATGCGCCGCCGCCTCGTCGGCCGCGACGCCGGACTCGGCAAGGACCTCGAGGGCAAGCGCATCACGCTCGTCGGGGACGTCCTGCACAGCCGAGTCGCCCGCTCGAACGTCGACCTGCTGCACACCCTCGGCGCCGAGGTCACCCTCGTCGCCCCGCCCACCCTCGTCCCGGTCGGCGTCGAGACCTGGCCCTGCGAGGTCTCGTACGACCTCGACAGCACCCTGCCGAAGTCCGACGCCGTCATGATGCTGCGCGTCCAGCGCGAGCGGATGAACGCCGCCTTCTTCCCGACCGAGCGCGAGTACTCGCGGCGCTACGGCCTGGACGGCGACCGCATGGCGAAGATGCCCGAGCACGCCATCGTGATGCACCCGGGCCCGATGGTCCGCGGCATGGAGATCACCGCCGAGGTCGCCGACTCCGACCGCTGCACGGTCATCGAGCAGGTCGCCAACGGCGTCTCCATCCGCATGGCCGTCCTGTACCTGCTTCTGGGCGGCAACGAGCCCGCCGTCACCCACACCCGTACCGAGGAGAAGTAAGAACCATGAGCAAGATCCTTATCCGTGGTGCGAAGGTGCTCGGCGGCGAGCAGCAGGACGTCCTGATCGACGGCTCCGTCATCGAGGCGGTCGGCACCGGCCTGTCCGCCGAGGGCGCCGAGGTCGTCGAGGCCGGCGGCAAGGTCCTCCTGCCGGGCCTCGTCGACCTCCACACCCACCTGCGCGAGCCGGGCCGCGAGGACTCCGAGACCGTCCTGACCGGCACCCGGGCCGCCGCCTCCGGTGGCTTCACCGCCGTGTTCGCGATGGCCAACACCTTCCCGGTCGCCGACACCGCCGGCGTCGTCGAGCAGGTCTACCGGCTCGGCCAGGAGTCCGGCTACTGCGACGTGCAGCCCATCGGCGCCGTCACCGTCGGCCTGGAGGGCAAGAAGCTCGCCGAGCTCGGCGCCATGCACGAGTCCGCCGCCGGCGTCACCGTCTTCTCCGACGACGGCAAGTGCGTCGACGACGCGGTGATCATGCGCCGCGCCCTGGAGTACGTGAAGGCCTTCGGCGGCGTCGTCGCCCAGCACGCCCAGGAGCCCCGCCTCACCGAGGGCGCCCAGATGAACGAGGGCATCGTGTCGGCCGAGCTCGGCCTCGGCGGCTGGCCCGCCGTCGCCGAGGAGTCGATCATCGCCCGCGATGTGCTGCTCGCCGAGCACGTCGGCTCCCGCGTGCACATCTGCCACCTGTCCACGGCCGGCAGCGTCGAGATCGTGCGCTGGGCCAAGTCCCGCGGCATCGACGTGACCGCCGAGGTCACCCCGCACCACCTGCTCCTCACCGACGAGATGGTGCGTACGTACAACCCCGTCTACAAGGTCAACCCGCCGCTGCGCACCGAGCGCGACGTCATGGCCCTGCGCGAGGCGCTCGCCGACGGCACGATCGACATCGTCGCCACCGACCACGCGCCGCACCCGCACGAGGACAAGGACTGCGAGTGGGCCGCGGCCGCCATGGGCATGGTCGGGCTCGAGACCGCCCTGTCCGTCGTGCAGCAGACGATGGTCGAGACCGGGCTGCTCGACTGGGCCGGCGTGGCCGACCGCATGTCCGTCAAGCCCGCGCAGATCGGCCGGGCCGACGGACACGGACGGCCCGTCTCGGCAGGTGAGCCCGCGAACCTCGTCCTGGTCGACGCCGATTACCGTGGAGCCGTGGACCCCGCCGGCTTCGCCTCGCGCAGCCGCAACACGCCCTACGAGGGGCGTGAGCTGCCCGGGCGCGTCACGCACACGTGGCTGCGGGGCAAGGCCACGCTCGTCGACGGGAAGCTCGCGTGACACGACTGACGCAACCACTGGCAGTGCTCGCCGCCGAACAGAAGTCGGCGGACGTGACGGACTGGCCCGACCGGATCGGCTGGATCGTCGGACTGCTCCTCTTCATCGCGCTCGTCTACTGGCTGATGCGCCAGGGGTGGAAGTGGCGCGGCACCCTCCAGGGCGACCTGCCGCCGCTCCTCGCCGCGCCGTCCGCGCCGGGTCCGACCAGACTTGAGCTGAGCGGCCGGTACCACGGCTCCACGACCGCGGGGCAGTGGCTCGACCGCATCGTGGCGCACGGCCTCGGCACCCGCAGCCGCGTCGAGCTCACGCTCACGGACGCGGGTCTGGACGTCGTACGCCCCGGAGCCACGGACTTCTTCATCCCCGTCGCACAGCTGCGCGAGGCCCGGCTCGACAAGGGCATCGCCGGCAAGGTCCTCACGGAGGGCGGTCTCCTGATCGTCACCTGGGGGCACGGGGACAAGCTGATCGACTCCGGCTTCCGCTCCGACCACGCGGCGGAGCAGGCCGAGTGGGTCGAGACCCTCAACAACATGATCGACACGAACAGCACAAGCAGTACCGACACCACAAGCAGCATGAACAGCACGACCATCACGACGGAAGGCACCGCACGATGACGACCTCCACCCGGGGAGCCGCCAACGCTCCCGCCGTACTCGTCCTGGAGGACGGCCGCATCTTCCGCGGCCGCGCCTACGGGGCCGTGGGGGAGACCTTCGGCGAGGCGGTGTTCAACACCGGCATGACCGGTTACCAGGAGACGCTGACCGACCCGTCGTACCACCGCCAGGTCGTCGTGATGACCGCCCCCCACGTCGGCAACACCGGCGTGAACGACGAGGACCCCGAGTCGAAGCAGATCTGGGTCGCGGGCTACGTCGTGCGGGACCCCGCGCGCGTGCCCTCCAACTGGCGCTCGCGGCGCTCCCTCGACGAGGAGCTGCGCAAGCAGGGTGTAGTCGGCATCAGCGGCATCGACACCCGCGCCCTCACCCGCCACCTGCGCGAGCGCGGCGCCATGCGCGTCGGCATCTTCTCCGGCAACGCGCTGCCCGACGCCGGCACGATGCTCGCCGAGGTGCGCCAGGCGCCCGAGATGAAGGGCGCGAACCTCGCCGCCGAGGTCGCCACCAAGGAGACGTACGTCGTCCCCGCGATCGGTGAGAAGCGCTTCACCGTCGCCGCCGTCGACCTCGGCATCAAGGGCATGACCCCGCACCGGATGGCCGAGCGCGGCATCGAGGTGCACGTGCTGCCCGCGACGGCCACGGCCGAGGACATCTACGCCGTCCAGCCCGACGGCGTGTTCTTCTCCAACGGCCCGGGCGACCCGGCCACCGCCGACGGCCCCGTCGCGGTCATGCGGGAGGTCCTCTCCCGGAAGACCCCGCTGTTCGGCATCTGCTTCGGCAACCAGATCCTCGGCCGCGCCCTCGGCTTCGGCACCTACAAGCTGAAGTACGGCCACCGCGGCATCAACCAGCCGGTGCAGGACCGCACGACCGGCAAGGTCGAGGTCACCGCGCACAACCACGGATTCGCCGTCGACGCCCCGCTCGACAAGGTCTCCGACACCCCCTTCGGCCGTGCCGAGGTCTCCCACGTCTGCCTGAACGACCAGGTCGTCGAGGGGCTCCACCTCCTCGACCAGCCGGCATTCAGCGTCCAGTACCACCCCGAGGCAGCGGCGGGCCCGCACGACGCGGCCTACCTGTTCGACCGCTTCGTAGAGCTCATGGAGGGCCAGCGTGCCTAAGCGCACCGATATCCAGTCCGTCCTGGTCATCGGTTCCGGACCGATCGTCATCGGCCAGGCCGCCGAGTTCGACTACTCGGGCACCCAGGCCTGCCGCATCCTGCGCGCCGAGGGCCTGCGGGTCATCCTCGTGAACTCCAACCCGGCGACGATCATGACCGACCCGGAGATCGCCGACGCCACGTACGTCGAGCCGATCACCCCCGAGTTCGTCGAGAAGATCATCGCCAAGGAGCGCCCCGACGCGCTCCTGCCCACCCTCGGTGGCCAGACCGCGCTCAACACCGCGATCTCCATGCACGAGAACGGCGTCCTCGAGAAGTACGGCGTCGAGCTCATCGGCGCCAACGTCGAGGCCATCAACAAGGGCGAGGACCGCGACCTCTTCAAGGGCGTCGTCGAGGCCGTCAAGGCCAAGATCGGCCACGGCGAGTCCGCCCGCTCGGTCATCTGCCACACCATGGACGACGTCATCCAGGGCGTCGACACGCTCGGCGGCTACCCCGTCGTCGTCCGCCCCTCCTTCACGATGGGCGGCGCGGGCTCCGGCTTCGCGCACGACGAGGAGGAGCTGCGCCGCATCGCCGGCCAGGGCCTGACCCTGTCTCCCACCACCGAGGTGCTCCTGGAGGAGTCCATCCTCGGCTGGAAGGAGTACGAGCTCGAGCTGATGCGCGACAAGAACGACAACGTCGTGGTCGTCTGCTCCATCGAGAACTTCGACCCGATGGGCGTCCACACGGGTGACTCCATCACCGTGGCCCCGGCGATGACGCTCACCGACCGCGAGTACCAGCGCCTGCGCGACATCGGCATCGCGATCATCCGCGAGGTCGGCGTCGACACCGGCGGCTGCAACATCCAGTTCGCGATCGACCCGGCGGACGGCCGGATCATCGTCATCGAGATGAACCCGCGCGTCTCCCGTTCCTCGGCGCTCGCGTCGAAGGCCACCGGCTTCCCGATCGCCAAGATCGCCGCCAAGCTGGCCGTCGGCTACACGCTCGACGAGATCCCGAACGACATCACCGAGAAGACGCCGGCCTCCTTCGAGCCGACGCTCGACTACGTGGTCGTCAAGGCCCCGCGATTCGCCTTCGAGAAGTTCCCGTCCGCCGACTCCACCCTCACCACCACCATGAAGTCGGTGGGCGAGGCCATGGCGATCGGCCGCAACTTCACCGAGGCCCTCCAGAAGGCGCTGCGCTCCCTGGAGAAGAAGGGCAGCCAGTTCACCTTCGTCGGTGAGCCCGGCGACAAGGCCGAGCTCCTGGCCGAGGCCGTCCGCCCGACCGACGGCCGCATCAACACCGTCATGCAGGCCATCCGCGCCGGCGCCACCCAGGAAGAGGTCTTCGAGTACACGAAGATCGACCCCTGGTTCGTCGACCAGCTCTTCCTCATCAAGGAGCTCGCCGACGAGCTGGCCGCCGCCGAGCGCCTCGACGTCGACCTGATCGCCGAGGCGAAGCGGCACGGCTTCTCCGACGCCCAGATCGCCGAGATCCGCGGTCTGCGCGAGGACGTCGTCCGCGAGGTCCGGCACGCGCTCGGCGTCCGCCCGGTCTACAAGACGGTCGACACCTGCGCCGCCGAGTTCGCCGCGAAGACCCCGTACTTCTACTCCTCGTACGACGAGGAGACCGAGGTCGCGCCGCGCACCAAGCCCGCAGTGATCATCCTGGGCTCCGGCCCGAACCGCATCGGCCAGGGCATCGAGTTCGACTACTCCTGCGTCCACGCCTCCTTCGCCCTGAGCGACGCCGGCTACGAGACCGTGATGGTCAACTGCAACCCGGAGACCGTGTCCACGGACTACGACACCTCCGACCGTCTGTACTTCGAGCCGCTGACGCTCGAGGACGTCCTGGAGATCGTCCACGCGGAGTCCCTCGCGGGCCCGATCGCGGGCGTCGTCGTCCAGCTCGGCGGCCAGACCCCGCTGGGCCTGTCGCAGGCGCTCAAGGACAACGGCGTACCGGTCGTGGGCACCCCGCCCGAGGCCATCCACGCCGCCGAGGACCGCGGCGCCTTCGGCCGCGTCCTCGCCGAGGCCGGACTGCCCGCGCCCAAGCACGGCACGGCGACCACCTTCTCCGAGGCCAAGGCCATCGCCGACGAGATCGGGTACCCGGTCCTCGTCCGCCCGTCGTACGTCCTCGGCGGCCGCGGCATGGAGATCGTGTACGACGAGACCCGCCTCGCCTCGTACATCGAGGAGTCCACGGAGATCTCCCCGTCCCGCCCTGTCCTCGTCGACCGCTTCCTCGACGACGCGATCGAGATCGACGTGGACGCGCTCTACGACGGTCACGAGCTCTACCTCGGCGGCGTCATGGAGCACATCGAGGAGGCCGGTATCCACTCCGGCGACTCGGCGTGCGCCCTGCCCCCGATCACGCTGGGCGGCTTCGACATCAAGCGCCTGCGCGCCTCGACCGAGGCCATCGCCAAGGGCGTCGGCGTCCGCGGCCTGATCAACATCCAGTTCGCCATGGCCGGCGACATCCTGTACGTCCTCGAGGCGAACCCGCGTGCCTCGCGCACCGTCCCCTTCACCTCGAAGGCGACCGCGGTGCCGCTCGCCAAGGCCGCCGCGCGCATCTCGCTCGGCGCGACCGTGGCCGAGCTGCGCGCGGAGGGCCTGCTCCCGAAGACCGGCGACGGCGGCACGCTGCCGCTGGACGCGCCGATCTCCGTCAAGGAGGCCGTGATGCCGTGGAGCCGCTTCCGCGACATCCAGGGCCGCGGCGTGGACACCGTCCTCGGCCCGGAGATGCGCTCCACCGGCGAGGTCATGGGCATCGACTCGGTCTTCGGCACGGCGTACGCCAAGTCGCAGGCCGGCGCGTACGGCCCGCTGCCGACGAAGGGACGCGCGTTCATCTCGGTCGCCAACCGGGACAAGCGCACGATGATCTTCCCGGCTCGCGAGCTCGTCGCGCACGGCTTCGAGCTGCTCGCCACGTCCGGCACCGCCGAGGTGCTGCGCCGCAACGGCATCAACGCCACGGTCGTGCGCAAGCTCAGCGAGGGCGAGGGCCCGAACGGCGAGAAGACGATCGTCCAGCTCATCCACGACGGCCAGGTCGACCTCATCGTCAACACCCCGTACGGCACGGGCGGCCGCCTCGACGGCTACGAGATCCGTACGGCGGCGGTGGCGCGCAGCGTCCCGTGCCTGACCACGGTGCAGGCCCTCGCGGCCGCCGTACAGGGCATCGACGCCCTCAACCACGGTGACGTGGGCGTCCGTTCACTCCAGGAACACGCGGAACACCTGACCGCGGCCCGCGACTAGCAGCCCACTGAGGGGGACATCGGAAACGGTGTCCCCCTCCGTGTGAGGACACCCACGATGTACAAACTCTTCTTCAACCTCGTCTTCAAGCGCATGGACCCGGAGAAGGCCCACTACCTGGCCTTCCGCTGGATCCGTCTCGCGGCCCGCGTCCCCGTGCTCCGCACGTTCGTCGCGGCCGTCCTCGCGCCCCGCCACAAGGAACTGCGCACGGAGGCCCTCGGCCTGCGCATGCACGGCCCCTTCGGGCTCGCCGCCGGCTTCGACAAGAACGCCGTCGCGATCGACGGCATGACGATGCTCGGCTTCGACCACATCGAGATCGGCACCGTCACGGGCGAGCCGCAGCCCGGCAACCCCAAGAAGCGCCTGTTCCGCCTCGTGCCGGACCGCGCGCTGATCAACCGCATGGGCTTCAACAACGAGGGCTCCGCGGCCGTGGCGGAGCGCCTGGCGGCCCGCAAGCCCGCTTTCAGGGCCACCGTCGGCGTGAACATCGGCAAGACCAAGGTCGTCCCCGAGGAGGAGGCGGCCGGCGACTACGTGAAGTCGACCGAGCGGCTCGCCGCCCACGCCGACTACCTCGTCGTGAACGTCTCCTCGCCGAACACGCCCGGCCTGCGCAACCTCCAGGCCACCGGGGCGCTGCGCCCGCTCCTGACCGCCGTGCGCGAGGCCGCCGACCGCACCGTCACCTCGCGCCGCGTCCCCCTCCTGGTGAAGATCGCCCCCGATCTGGCCGACGAGGACGTCGACGCCGTCGCCGACCTGGCGGTGGAGCTCGGCCTCGACGGGATCATCGCCACGAACACCACCATCGCGCGCGACGGCCTCGGCCTGACCTCCGACCCGTCCCTCGTGAAGGAGACCGGCGGCCTGTCCGGCGCGCCCCTCAAGGCACGCTCCCTGGCCGTCCTCAGGCGCCTCTACGCGCGCGTGGGCGACCGGATCACCCTGGTGGGCGTCGGCGGCATCGAGAACGCCGAGGACGCCTGGCAGCGCATCCTCGCCGGTGCCACCCTCGTCCAGGGCTACAGCGCCTTCATCTACGAGGGCCCGTTTTATGCTCGCGACCTCCACAAGGGCCTCGCCGCCCGCCTGAACACCTCGCCGTACGCCACCCTCGCCGACGCCGTCGGCGCCGACGTGAAGAAGGCCCACGCATGACGGTTCTCGAACCCTTCGGCGCCCGCCTGCGCCGAGCCATGGACGAGCGTGGCCCCCTCTGCGTCGGCATCGACCCGCACGCGGCGCTGCTGTCGGCGTGGGGCCTGAACGACGACATCGACGGCCTGGAGCGCTTCACGCGGATCTCGGTCGAGGCGCTCGCCGACACCGTCGCCGTCGTCAAGCCGCAGTCGGCGTTCTTCGAGCGCTTCGGCTCGCGCGGCGTCGCCGTCCTGGAGCGCGCCGTCGCGGACCTGCGCGCCGCCGGCACGCTCGTCGTCATGGACGCCAAGCGCGGCGACATCGGCTCCACCATGGCCGCGTACGCGGAGACCTTCCTGCACAAGGACTCCCCGCTCTTCTCGGACGCCCTGACCGTCTCGCCGTACCTCGGCTACGGGTCCCTGAAGCCTGCCGTCGACCTGGCCCGCGAGTCCGGCGCCGGGCTCTTCGTCCTCGCGCTCACCTCGAACCCGGAGGGCGGCGAGGTCCAGCACGCCGTACGCGCCGACGGCCGCAACGTAGGCGCGACGATGCTCGCCCACCTCGCCGAGGAGAACGCGGGCGAGACGCCCATGGGCTCGTTCGGCGCCGTCGTCGGGGCGACGCTCGGGGACCTGTCCTCGTACGACCTGGACATCAATGGTCCGCTCCTCGCCCCGGGTATCGGCGCCCAGGGCGCGACCCCGGCGGATCTGCCCGGTGTCTTCGGCGCGGCCGCGCGCAACGTCGTCCCGAACGTCAGCCGCGCCGTTCTGAAGGCCGGCCCCTCGGTCGCCGCCCTGCGCGAGGCGTCGGTCCGTTTCGCCGACGAGGTCCGTGCGGCGGTCGTCGCGGCCTGACCCGGTCCGAACGCCCGAAGGCCCCCGCACACGCGTGCGGGGGCCTTCGGCATGCACGTGAGGTATCCGGAATGCGGGCATCAGGTCACGGATTCGCAGCTGTTCTCGGTGCTGAGAGGCGCTGTCGCGGTGCTGCCGAGGTGCGAAAACGGACTTCGCGGGGGCCCTTGAGGGCCTCCTTGACCATTCCGTGATGTTTCAGTGGGGCCCCGGGGAAGGGCTCGCATCCGGATCCGGGCAGAAATCCGGGGTCATATGTCTGTAATGTCTGGCTCGACGGAGGCTGACCAGGACTTTTCGTCTGTTCTCGCTGACTCAGGCGGTCCTGGCCGCTAGTCTCCGTCGAGTGGGGGCACCTCCCGCACTCTCAAGGCAGTGGGGGAGGAACGGGCGAGCGCTTTGCTCGTTGCTCCCCAGGTGAGGGGCGACTAGGTTCCTCACCGGTCCGTATCCGACAGTTCGACATCCGAGGTGACGTAGGCGTGGCTCTTCCGCCCCTTACCCCTGAACAGCGCGCAGCCGCGCTCGAAAAGGCCGCCGCGGCTCGCCGGGAGCGGGCCGAGGTCAAGAATCGACTCAAGCACTCCGGCGCCTCCTTGCACGAGGTCATCAAGCAGGGTCAGGAGAACGACGTCATCGGCAAGATGAAGGTCTCCGCCCTCCTTGAGTCCCTCCCGGGCGTGGGCAAGGTCCGCGCCAAGCAGATCATGGAGCGGCTCGGAATCTCCGAGAGCCGCCGCGTGCGCGGACTCGGTTCCAACCAGATCGCGTCGCTGGAGCGCGAGTTCGGCAGCACCGGCGCCTAGTCCTCCGTGCCCGGACCGACTGGTCCGGGCATGCGGGGATAGCTGGAATAATCGCTGCATGAGTGAACGTCCGCGGCTGACCGTGCTCTCCGGCCCCTCCGGGGTCGGCAAGAGCACGGTCGTCGCTCATATGCGCAAGGAACACCCCGAGGTCTGGCTGTCGGTTTCGGCCACCACCCGCAAGCCGCGCCCCGGCGAGAAGCACGGTGTCCACTACTTCTTCGTCACCGACGAGGAAATGGACAAGCTGATCGCCAACGGCGAGCTGCTGGAATGGGCCGAGTTCGCGGGCAACCGGTACGGGACCCCCCGCCGGGCCGTCCTGGACCGTCTCGAGTCGGGCGAACCCGTCCTCCTCGAGATCGATCTCCAGGGCGCCAGGCTCGTCCGCGAGTCGATGCCGGAGGCCCAGCTGGTCTTCCTCGCCCCGCCGAGCTGGGAGGAGCTGGTCCGCCGGCTCACCGGCCGGGGGACCGAGGCCCCCGAGGTGATCGAGCGCAGACTCGCGGCCGCCAAGATCGAGCTCGCCGCCGAGGCTGAGTTCGACACGACCCTGGTCAACACCTCCGTCGAGGACGTGGCCCGCGAGCTGCTAGCCTTGATGAGAGTTGTTTGATCTTCGATCTATTTGTGATCTCGAATTCCGCCGGAGCAGTCCCGCGTTTTCCTGATCACATGTGATCTTCAATCCCATCGGAAGGCAGAGAGTGTCCTCTTCCATTACCGCGCCCGAGGGCATCATCAACCCGCCGATTGATGAGCTGCTCGAGGCGACCGACTCGAAGTACAGCCTCGTGATCTACGCCGCCAAGCGCGCGCGCCAGATCAACGCGTACTACTCGCAGCTCGGTGAGGGCCTGCTCGAGTACGTCGGCCCGCTGGTGGACACCCACGTCCACGAGAAGCCGCTCTCGATCGCGCTCCGCGAGATCAACGCGGGGCTGCTGACGTCGGAGGCCATCGAGGGCCCGGCTCAGTAATCAATCAGTTTTTCTTCACCACAGGCCCGGCAGTGCGACTGCCGGGCCTGTGGTGTGTCATGGAGTCGTACGTTCCCGAGTACGGGAATCCGAGTGCGGGGAGGCACGGACGGTGGACAAGCCCAAGGTCGTTCTGGGGGTCAGCGGAGGAATCGCCGCCTACAAGGCGTGCGAGCTCCTGCGCCGGCTGACCGAGTCGGGACATGACGTACGCGTCGTGCCGACGGAGTCCGCCCTGCACTTCGTGGGCGAAGCGACCTGGTCGGCGCTGTCCGGCAACCCGGTGTCGACCGAGGTGTGGGAGTCCGTCCACGAGGTTCCGCACGTCCGCATCGGGCAGCACGCCGACCTCGTGATCGTCGCGCCCGCCACCGCCGACATGCTCGCCAAGGCCGCGCACGGCCTGGCCGACGACCTCCTCACGAACACGCTCCTGACCGCCCGCTGTCCGGTCGTCTTCGCCCCCGCCATGCACACGGAGATGTGGGAGCACCCGGCGACGCGGGAGAACGTGGCCACGCTCCGTCGACGCGGCGCCCTCGTCATCGACCCCGCCGTCGGCCGCCTCACCGGCGTCGACACGGGCAAGGGCCGGTTCCCCGACCCCGTGGAGATCTTCGAATTCGTACGCCGGGTCCTCGCGCGCGGTGATCAGGCGACCGTCCAGGACCTCGCCGGACGTCACGTCGTCATCAGCGCCGGCGGCACCCGCGAGCCCCTCGACCCGGTCCGCTTCCTCGGCAACCGCTCCTCGGGCAAGCAGGGGTACGCCCTCGCGCGCACGGCGGTCGCCCGCGGTGCCCGCGTCACCCTCCTCGCCGCGAACGCGGCGCTGCCCGACCCGCCCGGCGTCGACGTCGTCCACGTCGGGACGGCCGTACAGCTGCGCGAGGCCGCCCTCGAGGCGGCACCGGAGGCGGACGTGGTGGTCATGGCGGCCGCGGTGGCCGACTTCCGCCCCGAGACGTACGCCACAGGAAAGATCAAGAAGAAGGACGGGCAGGAGCCGGAGCCCATCGTCCTGGTCCGCAATCCGGACATCCTCGCCGAGCTCTCGGCGGACCGGCCGCGCCCCGGGCAGATCGTCGTCGGATTCGCCGCCGAAACGGACGACGTCCTCGCCAACGGCCGCAAAAAACTGGCCCGCAAGGGCTGTGACCTGCTCGTCGTCAACGAGGTGGGGGAGCGCAAGACCTTCGGCTCCGAGGAGAACGAGGCCGTCCTGCTCGGCGCGGACGGCAGCGAGACCCCGGTCCCGTACGGTCCGAAGGAAGTGCTCTCCGACACGATCTGGGACGAGGTCGTCCGGCTGCTGCCCATCGGCGACGCGCGGGCCCAGGAGCGGATCTATGACGGCGAGTGAACGCCACTTTCGCTCCAGCGGAGGCACCGAACCGCAATAGACCATTACAATTCGGACACCTTCGCCTCTTCCTAAGAGCGATCGTCGTACCGCAGAATGCAGTGCCGCTGGTCACAGCGCTCCCAAGTAGCGAGACGCGTGGTCCGACGGCCGAGAGTGACCGATAAACTGGTCGCGGACGACGCCGGGCGCAGCCCCCGGCCGTCCGCAAATGATCAGCCAGCAGCCGCTGCAACCACAGGGAGCGTTGTGTCCCGTCGCCTGTTCACCTCGGAGTCCGTGACCGAGGGTCACCCCGACAAGATCGCTGACCAGATCAGCGACACCATTCTCGACGCGCTTCTGCGGGAGGACCCGACCTCCCGGGTCGCCGTGGAGACGCTCATCACCACGGGCCTCGTGCACGTCGCCGGTGAGGTCACGACCAAGGCGTACGCGCCGATCGCGCAGCTCGTGCGCGAGAAGATCCTCGAGATCGGTTACGACTCCTCGAAGAAGGGCTTCGACGGCGCCTCCTGCGGCGTGTCGGTGTCCATCGGCTCGCAGTCCCCCGACATCGCCCAGGGCGTCGACACGGCGTACGAGTCGCGTGTCGAGGGTGACGAGGACGAGCTCGACAAGCAGGGCGCGGGCGACCAGGGCCTGATGTTCGGCTACGCGTGCGACGAGACGCCCGAGCTGATGCCGCTCCCGATCCACCTCGCGCACCGTCTGTCGCGCCGCCTGTCCGAGGTCCGCAAGAACGGGACGATCCCGTACCTGCGCCCCGACGGCAAGACCCAGGTCACCATCGAGTACGACGGCGACAAGGCCGTCCGCCTCGACACGGTCGTGGTCTCCTCCCAGCACGCGTCGGACATCGACCTCGAGTCGCTGCTCGCCCCCGACATCCGCGAGTTCGTCGTGGAGCACGTCCTGGGCCAGCTCATCGAGGACGGCATCAAGCTGGACACCGACGGCTACCGCCTTCTGGTGAACCCGACCGGCCGCTTCGAGATCGGCGGCCCGATGGGTGACGCCGGCCTGACCGGCCGCAAGATCATCATTGACACGTACGGCGGTATGGCCCGCCACGGCGGCGGCGCCTTCTCCGGCAAGGACCCGTCCAAGGTCGACCGCTCGGCCGCCTACGCGATGCGCTGGGTCGCCAAGAACGTCGTCGCGGCCGGCCTCGCCACCCGCTGTGAGGTCCAGGTCGCGTACGCGATCGGCAAGGCCGAGCCCGTGGGCCTGTTCGTCGAGACGTTCGGCACGGCCGCGGTGGACACGGAGAAGATCGAGCACGCGATCAGCGAGGTCTTCGACCTCCGCCCCGCCGCGATCATCCGCGACCTCGACCTGCTCCGCCCGATCTACGCGCAGACCGCCGCGTACGGCCACTTCGGCCGCGACCTCCCCGACTTCACGTGGGAGCGCACGGACCGCGTGGACGCGCTGCGCAAGGCTGCCGGCCTGTAGCGGATACGTCGGCTCGACCGGGGCCCGTCCCTCCCTTTCGGGAGGGACGGGCCCCGGTGTCGTTCTCGGGCGCGGCTCTCGCCTTCATGAGGCGCGGGGAGCCGCGCGAGCAACCCCCAGCCGCCCGCAGCCCGTCGCCCACGCCCGACGGCGATGTCGGACCGCTCTGGTAGGAATGCAACTGTGAGCAGCCAGAATGACCGGCCCGAAGCGGAGCAACTCGCTTTCATCCGGGAGACCGTCCGCCGCGCCAAGGTCCCGAAGGCCAAGCCGCGGACCTGGCGGGGTGCGCCGCTGGCGAAGGAGCTGCCCGTCGCCCGGGTGCTCGTGGACAAGGGCGTGCTGCATCTCGACCGGTACTTCGACTACGCGGTGCCCGAGGAGCTCGACGCCGACGCGCAGCCGGGCGTGCGGGTGCGCGTGCGGTTCGGCGCCGGGAAGCACTCCGTGCGGGACGGGCGCCGCGAGGGGGGCGGCCTGATCGACGGGTTCGTCGTCGCACGGGTCGCCGCGTCCGAGTACCAGGGGCCGCTCGCCGCCCTCGCGCAGGTCGTGTCGCCCGAGCGCGTGCTCGGGGAGGAACTGCTCGGTCTCGCCCGCGCCGTCGCCGACCGGTACGCGGGAAGCCTCGCCGACGTGCTCCAGCTGGCCGTCCCGCCACGGAACGCACGCGCGGAGAAGAAGCCGTCGCCCGAGCCGCTCCCGCCTCCGCCGGCGCCGGACGCGGGCAGCTGGCGGCGGTACGAGCGCGGGGCCGGATTCCTGGAGGCTCTCGCGTCGGGCGGCGCGCCAAGGGCCGTGTGGACCGCGCTGCCCGGACCCGAGTGGGCCGACGAAGTGGCGCGTGCCGTCGCCGCGACCCTCTCCTCGGGGCGCGGCGCCCTGGTCGTCGTGCCCGACGGGCGCGTGGTCGCCCGGGTCGACGCCGCGCTGGGCGCCGTACTCGGCGAGGGACGGCATGCCGTGCTGACCGCCGACGCGGGCCCCGAGAAGCGGTACCGCGAGTGGCTCGGGGTGCGGCGCGGGTCGGTGCGGGCGGTCGTGGGCACCCGGGCCGCGATGTTCGCCCCCGTGCGGGATCTGGGTCTCGTGGTCATCTGGGACGACGGCGACTCCAGCCACGCGGAGCCGCATGCCCCGCAGCCGCATGCGCGCGATGTGCTGCTGCTGCGGTCCGCGCACGACAAGTGTGCTTTTCTGCTGGGGAGTTGGAGCTGCACGGTCGAGGCCGCGCAGCTCGTCGAGAGCGGTTGGGCCGCGCCCCTCGTCGCGGGGCGTGACCAGGTGCGGGGCGCCGCACCCCTCGTACGGACGGTGGGGGACGGGGATCTCGCGCGCGACGAGGCGGCGCGGGCCGCGCGCCTGCCCTCGCTCGCGTGGCAGGTGGTGCGGGAAGGGCTGAAGAGCGGGCCGGTTCTGGTGCAGGTGCCGCGACGGGGTTACGTACCGCGGCTCGCGTGCGAGCGGTGCCGCGAGCCCGCGCGCTGCCGCCACTGCGCCGGGCCGCTGGAGGCGAGTGAGGGGACGTCCAGCCTGAAGTGCGGCTGGTGCGGCCAGGAGGAGAGCGCCTGGCACTGCCAGGAGTGCGGGGGGTTCCGGCTGCGGGCGCAGGTCGTGGGGGCGCGCAGGACGGCGGAGGAGCTGGGGCGGGCGTTTCCCGCGGTGCCGGTGCGCACGTCCGGGCGGGAGCAGGTCCTCGACACGGTGCCGGGGGCGCCGGCCCTGGTGGTGAGTACGCCGGGCGCGGAGCCGGTGGCCGAAGGCGGGTACGCGGCCGCCCTGTTGCTCGACGGCTGGGCGATGCTGGGCCGCCCCGATCTGCGGGCGGGGGAGGACGCGCTGCGGCGCTGGATCGCGGCAGCCTCGCTGGTGAGACCACAGGGGGTGGGCGGCACGGTGGTGATCGTGGCCGAGCCGACACTGCGTCCCGTGCAGGCGTTGGTGCGGTGGGACCCCGTGGGGCACGCCGTGCGGGAGCTCTCCGAGCGGGCCGAACTCGGCTTCCCGCCGGTGTCGAGGATGGCGGCGGTCTCGGGCGCGCCCGAGGCACTGGCCGGATTCCTGGCGGCGGTGGAACTGCCGGGCGACGCCGAGGTGTTGGGCCCTGTTCCGGTGCCGGACGCACCGCCGGGATCGTCGCGCCGCCCCGGGGCCCCGCCGCCGGGGGAGCACTGGGAGCGCGTCCTGGTCCGGGTCCCGCCCGGCAGCGGCGCGGCACTCGCGTCGGCGCTGAAGCACGCGCAGGCGGCCCGGATGGCCCGCGGGGGCACGGAGCCGGTACGGGTACGGGTCGATCCGCCGGACATCGGCTGACGCGGCGGGGCGGCTCGCCCCGAGGGCCGGTGGGGGCCCGGCCCGGGTGGGCCCCGGAACAACGCCCTGCACACCCCCGACACACCTCAGCCTCCCCGTATGTGGCAGACGGGGAGGCTGTGAGTGAGGTCAGCCGTTGCGCGGGCCGGGGAAGGCCGTGGGGCGGGGGTCCTCGCGCAGTGCCTGGCTGCCCGCTGTCGGTTGCGTGGGCATGGAGCGGGCGGCAGGGACGGACGGGATCGTCGCCGTGCCGATGGGGACGGGGGGCCGTGTCCCGGCCGTCTCCGTCGCCCGTTCGGCGTCGGCCGCCGCCTGTGCCGCGGCCCTGCGGGCCCCGTACCGGCGGTGTACGGCCTGCTTCGTCACCCCGAGCGCGGAGCCCACGGCGTCCCACGAGAAGCCCAGCGAGCGGTCGAAGTCGACGGCGGCGGTCACCAGGGTCTCGACGCTGTCGCGCAGCTCCTGGGCCAGGCGGACGGTCGGGGCGGGAGCGCGCCCGTAGACGACGAAGCCCGCGGAGGGGCCGGAGCGGCGTGGGCGGTAGACGTTGCCGAGCTGGGCGGTGAGGGTGCGCAGTGCGTCCACCTGCCGGCGGACCCGCTCGATGTCCCGTACCAGGAGGTGCAGGCTGGCCCGTGCCTGGGCGTCGTGGGTTGCGTGGTCGGCCATGAACAAGCCTCTCGAGACCGGCGTTGAAACGGATCGGGCCGCATCTGTGGCCCTTGGTTGGTCAACTCTTCCTTGACCAACGCGCCAGTTGGTGAGGGGTCACGCTGGAGGGGCGTATGCGCATATGCACAGGGCGCGCGTCGATGCGTACGCCCCCAGGGGCGAGCGGCCGCGAATAACGGAGGGAAGGGCCCCGTGGAACGGTCATAGACTGGTGTGCTGCCCGTCAAGTCCCTGCCCCGAGAGGCCGAAAGACACCTATGAAGCTCGTCTTCGCAGGCACCCCCGAGGTCGCCGTTCCCGCTCTGGACGCCCTGATCGCCTCCGACCGCCACGAGGTCGCCGCGGTCGTCACCCGGCCGGACGCTCCCGCGGGCCGCGGCCGCCGGCTCGTCGCCAGTCCGGTCGCCGAGCGCGCGGAGGAGGCGGGGATCGAGGTCCTCAAGCCCGCGAAGCCGCGCGACGAGGCGTTCCTGGCCCGGCTGCGCGAGATCGCGCCCGACTGCTGCCCGGTCGTCGCGTACGGCGCGCTGCTGCCGAAGGTCGCCCTCGACGTCCCCGCGCGCGGCTGGGTCAACCTCCATTTCTCACTGCTGCCCGCCTGGCGCGGTGCCGCCCCCGTGCAGCACGCGATCATGGCCGGCGACGAGATCACCGGTGCGTCCACGTTCCTGATCGAGGAAGGGCTCGACTCCGGGCCGCTCTACGGGACGGTGACGGAGATGGTGCGGCCCACCGACACGAGCGGTGACCTGCTCACCCGGCTGGCGTTCGCGGGCGCCGGACTGCTCTCCGCGACCATGGACGGCATCGAGGACGGCTCCCTGAAGGCCCTGCCGCAGCCCGCCGACGGCATCACGGTCGCCCCGAAGATCACCGTCGAGAACGCGCTGGTCGACTGGGCGGCGCCCGCCCTGCGCGTCGACCGCGTCGTCCGCGGCTGCACGCCGGCGCCCGGCGCCTGGACCGTCTTCCGGGACGAGCGCCTCAAGCTCATCCAGGCCGTGCCGATTCCGGCCCGCACCGATCTCGCGCCCGGCGAGCTCGCCGTCGGCAAGAAGAACCTGTACGTGGGAACCGGCTCGTACGCGGTCGAGTTGCTGTGGGTGCAGGCTCAGGGCAAGAAGCCGATGGTCGCGGCCGACTGGGCGC
Source organism: Streptomyces sp. NBC_00569 (assembly GCF_036345255.1). Classification (NCBI taxonomy): domain Bacteria; kingdom Bacillati; phylum Actinomycetota; class Actinomycetes; order Kitasatosporales; family Streptomycetaceae; genus Streptomyces; species Streptomyces sp. NBC_00569. Next base: position 7,949,114 of record NZ_CP107783.1, read on the forward strand.
GCGGGGTGCGGATCGCCCCGGGCGAGCGCCTGGGCGGGACCGACGTAGGCTGAATGGGTTCGAGCCGATACCAGCAGCGGAGCACCTTTGAACGACCAGCCCGGCCGGCGTCCCCAGAAGTCAGGTAAGCCCGGCACCCCCGGGAAGCAGGGAAAGCCGTACCGCCGCCCTCAGAAGGACCCGGTCCGTTACCTCGCCTTCGAGGCGCTCCGGGCCGTGGACGAGCGCGATGCGTATGCGAACCTCGTGCTCCCGCCGCTGCTGCGCAAGGCGCGCGAGAAGGGCGACTTCGACGCCCGTGACGCGGCGCTCGCCACGGAGCTGGTGTACGGGACGCTGCGCCGGCAGGGCACGTACGACGCGATCGTCGCCGCCTGCATCGACCGGCCGCTGCGGGAGGTCGACCCGCCTGTTCTCGATGTGCTGAACATGGGCGTCCACCAGCTGCTCGGCACGCGGATCCCCACGCACGCGGCCGTGTCGGCCTCCGTGGAGCTGGCGCGGGTCGTGCTGGGTGACGGGCGCGCCAAGTTCGTGAACGCCGTGCTCCGCAAGGTGGCGCAGGACGACCTCGACGGGTGGGTGGAGAAGGTCGCGCCGCCGTACGACGAGGACGCCGAGGACCATCTCGCCGTGGTGCATTCGCATCCGCGATGGATCGTGTCGGCGCTGTGGGACTCGCTCGGCGGCGGCCGTGCGGGTATCGAGGACCTGTTGGAGGCCGACAACGAGCGGCCCGAGGTGACGCTCGTGGCGCGGCCGGGGCGGACGACCGCGGATGTCGTTCTGGACGAGGTCGGCGAGGAGTCCGCGCTGCCGGGGCGCTGGTCGCCGTACGCCGTGCGGCTCACCGAGGGCGGTGAGCCCGGCTCCCTCGATCCCGTGCGGACCGGCCGGGCCGGTGTCCAGGACGAGGGCAGCCAGCTCGTGGCGATCGCCCTCGCGAACGCGCCCCTGGAGGGCCGGGACGAGAAGTGGCTCGACGGCTGCGCCGGCCCCGGTGGCAAGGCGGCCATGCTCGCCGGACTCGCCTCCGAACGGGGTGCCGCCCTGCTCGCCGCCGAGAAGCAGCCCCACCGCGCCCGCCTCGTGGCGAACGCGCTCGCGGGGAACCCGGGCCCGTACCAGGTCATCGCGGCCGACGGGACCCGCCCGCCGTGGGGTCCCGGTACGTTCGACCGCGTCCTCATGGACGTGCCCTGCACCGGTCTCGGCGCGCTGCGCCGCAGGCCCGAGGCGCGCTGGCGGCGGCGCCTCGAGGACCTGGAGGGCTTCGCGCCGCTCCAGCGCTCACTCCTGACCACCGCGCTCGACTCCGTACGGGTGGGAGGCATCGTCGGCTACGCGACCTGTTCGCCGCACCTGGCCGAGACCCGCGCCGTCGTGGACGACGTCATGAAGCACCACGCCGGCGCCGAACTCATCGACGCGCGCCCGCTGCTGCCCGGCGTACCGGCGCTCGGGGACGGCCCCGACATCCAGCTCTGGCCGCATCTGCACGGCACGGACGCGATGTATCTGGCGCTGATCCGGCGCACCGCCTGACACCGACGCACGGCTGACCGTCGGTCCGCGCGCCGTCAGGTGCCGGGGCCGGCGGTCTTTGCCGTGGCGGGCGGCGGGGGTGGGATCCGGATGGCCGGCGCCGCCGCCGGGACCGGTTTGTCGAAGACCGGGCCGCGGGCCCGAGGCCCGTGGTTCCCACGGGAGTGCGGGGCCCTGACCTGCCGTACGTCCTCGGTGATCCGTGCGCCGTCCTGCACCGTGAGCCCGCTCCCGTGCGCGTGGATCACGACCAGCGGGGACGGTCTCGGGACTGAAGTCCTCGGAGATGTCGAGGACTTGCGCGGGATCGGAGGAGCCGGGCAGCCGGGACGAGGCGTCGTTGGCCTGTGCGTCCGAGAGCTTCTGCGCGAGGGGCGCGGCCCACCACGGGGGCGACGAGTCAGAGCGGGACCGGCGGCCTCTTGGAGCGCGGTCCGCAGACCGGCCGGGCCACCGAGCGACCTCGGGCCGACTCCGGTAGCCCCCTTTGGTACGGCCTTGGGCACGTCCGCCACGGGTTCTCCGGCTGCCCGCACGGTGCTTTCCCGGGCGCTCAGCATGGCACGGGGGCCAGGGCGCGGCATCCGGGGAGCGAGACAGGTCTGGACCGGGGCGAGCAACCGGCGCCGGGCATGGCAGTCTTGGGTCATGGCCGTGCAGATCAACCCCAGCATCCTGTCCGCGGACTTCGCCCGCCTTGCCGAGGAGGCAAAGGCCGTCGAGGGCGCCGACTGGCTCCATGTCGACGTCATGGACAACCACTTCGTCCCGAACCTGACCCTCGGGGTGCCGGTCGTGGAGTCCTTGGCGCGGGCCACGGACATCCCGCTGGACTGCCATCTGATGATCGAGGACGCCGATCGCTGGGCGCCGCAGTACGTCGAGGCGGGCGCCGGGTCCGTCACGTTCCACGCGGAGGCCGCGGCCGCCCCCATCCGGCTCGCCCGCGAGATCCGCGCCAAGGGCGCCCGCGCCTCCATGGCGCTCAAGCCGGCGACCCCCATCGAGCCGTACGAGGACCTGCTCCCCGAGCTCGACATGCTGCTGATCATGACGGTTGAGCCGGGCTTCGGCGGGCAGGCCTTCCTGGACCTCATGCTGCCGAAGATCCGCCGCACCCGTGAGCTGATCAGCAAGCACGGCCTCGAACTCTGGCTCCAGGTCGACGGCGGCGTCTCGGCCTCCACCATCGAGCGCTGCGCGGAGGCGGGCGCCGACGTCTTCGTCGCCGGTTCCGCCGTCTACGGCGCCGCCGACCCCGCCCAGGCGGTACGTGCACTGCGCACGCAGGCGGAGACGGTGTCGGCCGCCGCGGCCTGGGCATGCGGCCACTGAGCCACGGGAACGTGAACGCCGCCCATCAGGGCAGATCAAGTCCGCCACATCTGCAAGGATGAACGGCGAGTCCAGGTTGTGAACAGCAGTGAGGAGATCGCCGTGTCGGCACTGTCGCCGGGTCGCTCAGCGATGCGGATGGGACCCGCGGAGCTGGTGCAGGCGGCGGCCATGGCCCGCCGCTTCTATCTCGAGGGCAAATCCAAGATCCAGATCGCCGAGGAGTTCGGCGTGAGCCGCTTCAAGGTGGCCAGGGTCCTGGAGACCGCGCTCGAACGGGATCTCGTACGCATCGAGATCCGCGTACCGGCCGAGCTCGACGCGGAGCGCTCCGACGCGCTGCGCGCCCGCTACGGCCTGCGGCACGCCGTGGTGGTCGAATCCCCGGCCGAGGCCGAGGAGTCGCCCGACCCCGAGAACCTCGGCGAGGTCGCGGCCGACCTCCTGGGCGAGCTGGTCTCCGAGGGCGATGTGCTGGGCCTGGCCTGGGGCCGCTCGACCATCCACATGGCGGCCGCGCTCGACCGGCTGCCGCCCTGCACGGTCGTGCAGCTCACGGGCGTGTACGACGCCGGGACCGCCGAGCGCGGCTCCGTCGAGGCCGTGCGGCGCGCCGCCCAGGTCTCCGGCGGCGAGGCCCACCCGATCTACGCGCCGATGCTCCTGCCCGACCCGGCCACCGCGGCCGCGCTGCGCAGCCAGACGGGCATCGCCCGCGCCTTCGAGTACTTCGACAAGGTCACGGTCGCCTGCGTCTCCATCGGCTCCTGGGAGCCGGGCATCTCCACCGTCCACGACATGCTCAGCGACGAGGAGCGGGCCCACTACGCCTCGCTGGGCGTCGCCGCCGAGATGTCCGCGCACCTCTTCGACGCCGAGGGCCGCCGGGTCGGCCGTGACCTGGGCGAGCGGTGCATCACGGTCGAGGCGGACCGCCTGCGGCGGATACCGGAGGTCGTCGCCATCGCGGGCGGTCAGCGCAAGGCCGCCGCGATCGACGCGGTGCTCAGGTCGGGGCTCGTCACCAGCCTCGTCACGGACACGGCCGCCGCGGACTTCCTCCTCACCGCTGGCCCCACGCCGAAGCCGGCGCTGAACCGCGCGGACCCCGACGGGGCCTAGGCCCCCTGCATGAGCGCGGTGCCCATGTCGCGTACCGCGCTCACCGGAGGCGGCTGTGGCAGCATCGGCAGCATGCTGCCGCGGCTTCTCACCCGCCTCCCCGCTCTCCTCCCCGTGCGCCTCCTGGGGGCGGTGCTCGTAGCCCTCGCCGTGCTGGGCACCGGGTGCTCCGCCCAGGACACACAACAGGGCACGACGGCGGCCCCGGGCCGCTCCACGCCCGCCTGGGCGCGGGGCCGGCGCACCGTCCCTGAGTCTGGGCTCCCCGCCGAGGCCCGTACGACCCTGACCCTCATCGAGAAGGGCGGCCCGTTCCCGTACGCCAAGGACGGTGCCGTCTTCGGGAACTTCGAGCGGGAGCTGCCCCGGCAGAGCCGCGGCTACTACCACGAGTACACCGTCCCCACCCCCGGCGAGCGGGACCGCGGCGCCCGGCGCATCGTCATGGGGCAGGGCCACGAGACGTACTACACCGATGACCATTACGAGTCGTTCAAGGCGGTGCTGAGATGACCGGAGGTCCCGACAGGATCCGTGTCCTCGACCTCGAAGGTGTCAAGGACAAGGCCGGGTTCATGGACCGGTGCGTGCGCGACCTGGAGCTGCCGGACTGGTTCGGCCGCAACTGGGACGCGCTGTTCGACGTCCTGACCGATGTCTCCTTCTGGCCCGACGGCAGTGAGCAGGCGCTGCTGCTGTCCGTCGAGGGCTGGCGGCCCTACGCCAGTGCCAGGCCCGAGGACTGGGAGACCGCGCTCGACGTGTTCACCGACGCGGTCGACCGCAGGCGTGGCCGGAACCCGAGGCTCGTGATCGCACTGACCCTTGGAGGATCCGACCACACCCCCTCCCGACCGCCTGTGTAATCGTCCGTGGGCATGTGGTAGCGGCGGCATGGGACACTGAAGTACGTGCTTTTCCCCCACGGGCTGACCTGCCCGGGGGCCACCTCTGATCGACTGGGATGAGCAGCACGTGCGTTTCCTCAACGACATCCAGCCTGCGTACGACCTGACCTACGACGATGTCTTCATGGTGCCGAGCCGCAGCGCCGTGGGTTCCCGTCAGGCGGTCGACCTGGCGTCCCCCGACGGCACAGGCACCACGATTCCGCTGGTCGTCGCCAACATGACCGCGATCGCCGGGCGCCGCATGGCCGAGACCGTCGCCCGCCGCGGGGGCCTCGTCGTCATCCCGCAGGACATCCCGATCGAGGTGGTCACCGAGGTCATCTCCTGGGTGAAGACCCGCCACCTGGTCCTCGACACCCCCATCGTCCTCGTCCCGCACCAGACCGTCGCCGACGCGCTCGCGCTGCTGAACAAGCGCGCGCACAACGCCGGTGTCGTGGTGGACGAGGAACAGCGGCCCGTCGGCGTCGTCACGGACGCCGACCTGACCGGCGTCGACCGGTTCACGCAGCTGTCCGAGGTCATGTCCAAGGACCTGCTCCTGCTCGACGCGGACATCGACCCGCGCGACGCCTTCAACAAGCTGGACCACGCCAACCGCCGCTACGCCCCCGCCGTGGGCGCCGACGGCCGCCTCGCGGGCATCCTGACCCGCACGGGCGCCCTGCGCGCGACGCTCTACACCCCGGCCACCGACGCGAACGGCAAGCTCCGCATCGCGGCCGCCGTCGGCATCAACGGCGACGTGGCGGGCAAGGCCAAGCAGCTCCTCGACGCCGGTGCGGACACCATCGTGGTCGACACCGCGCACGGCCACCAGGAGTCGATGATCTCCGCGATCAAGGCCGTCCGCGGCCTCGACCCGCAGGTGCCCATCGTCGCGGGCAACATCGTCGCCGCCGAGGGCGTCAAGGACCTCATCGAGGCCGGTGCCGACATCATCAAGGTCGGCGTGGGCCCCGGCGCCATGTGCACCACGCGCATGATGACCGGCGTCGGCCGGCCGCAGTTCTCCGCCGTCCTGGAGTGCGCCGCCGAGGCGAAGAAGTACGGCAAGCACGTCTGGGCCGACGGCGGCGTCCGGCACCCGCGCGACGTCGCCATGGCGCTCGCCGCCGGCGCGTCGAACGTCATGATCGGCTCCTGGTTCGCGGGCACGTACGAGTCCCCGGGCGACCTCCAGCACGACGCCCAGGGGCGCGCGTACAAGGAGTCGTTCGGCATGGCGTCCGCGCGTGCCGTGAAGAACCGCACGAGCGAGGAGTCCGCCTACGACCGCGCCCGCAAGGCGCTGTTCGAGGAGGGCATCTCCACCTCGCGCATGTTCCTCGACCCGCAGCGTCCGGGCGTCGAGGACCTGATCGACTCGGTCATCGCGGGCGTCCGCTCCTCCTGCACCTACGCGGGTGCCAACTCCCTCGCGGAGTTCGAGGAGAAGGCCGTCGTCGGCATCCAGTCCGCCGCCGGTTACGCGGAGGGCAAGCCTCTGCACGCCAGCTGGAGCTAGTCGCTCCGCAGGGTCCGGCCGCTCTCTGCCTGCGGGTCGAGCGGCTGGTCGCGCCCGCGTGGCGGAGCCGCATCCCGGCACAGCCCCGCGCCCCCTCTCGGGGCGCGGGGTCTCGCTTTTTCCGGAAGTTTCCGAGAGTCGGAACGCAACGGACGAAACGGACCGCGCAACGTTCGTCCGCACCCGCGCGCACCACGCAACGTTCATACACGTATACGCAAGGTTGCTGCATTACAGCTGGGAAGAGAAAACCTTTAGAGTCAGGCGCTGTACGTGGCGTGGCGGGGACGGCCTGCTCGGCGGTCCCCGGTCTGGTGTGGGCTGTCGCTGCTTGCCGTTCCCGGCGCGCGCCCACCTGACCGGCAGCGATGAAGGAGCCAGCCCGTGCTCGACCACGGCGCACCACCGCGCACCCGAACAACCGAGACCCCCACCCCGGGCCTCGGCGCCAGGCTGATGCGGCGCAAGCCGGTGGAAGCCCTGGTCGCGGAGGGTGGCCAGGGCGAAGGCGGCAGTCTGCGCCGCTCGCTCGGCATGTGGCAGCTGACCATGATCAGCATCGGTGCCACGCTCGGCACCGGCATCTTCGTGGTGCTCGGCGAGGCCGTCCCGAAGGCGGGCCCCGCGGTCACCCTGTCGTTCGTGATCGCCGGCCTCACGGCCCTCTTCTCGGCGCTCTCGTACGCCGAACTGGCCGGGACCATACCGGTCGCGGGCTCCTCCTACTCGTATGCGTACGCAACGATGGGTGAGCTGATCGCCTGGATCTGCGGCTGGTGTCTGGTCCTCGAGTACGGCGTCTCGGTCGCGGCGGTCGCCGTCGGCTGGGGCGAGTACCTGAACGAGCTCCTGGACGGCACGATCGGCGTCACGATCCCCGACGCCCTGTCCGCGCCCCCCGGCGACGGCGGCATCTTCAACCTGCCGGCGCTGATCGTCGTACTCCTCGCGATGGCGTTCCTGCTCGGTGGCGCCCGTGAGTCCGCCCGCGCCAACACGATCATGGTCGTCGTCAAGATCGTGGCGCTGCTGCTGTTCTGTGCCATCGGCATCAAGGGCTTCCAGTCCGGCAACTACGAGCACTTCATGCCGCTCGGCATGGCGGGCGTCAGCGCCGCCGGTGCCACCCTGTTCTTCTCCTACATCGGATTCGACGCCGCCTCCACCGCCGGTGAGGAGGCCAAGAACGCGCAGCGCGACCTGCCGCGCGCCATCATGCTCTCCCTCGTGATCGTCACCGCGCTGTACGTGCTCGTCGCGGCCGTCGCCGTGGGCGCCAAGCCGTGGAAGCAGTTCAACGACTCCGAGGCCGCGCTCGCCGGGATCATGAAGGACGTCACCGGGCAGTCGTTCTGGGCGACGCTGCTCGCCGCCGGAGCCGTCATCGCCATCGCGTCCGTCGTCCTGACCGTGCTCTACGGCCAGACCCGCATCCTGTTCGCGATGTCCCGCGACGGCCTCGTGCCCAAGGTGTTCTCGAAGGTCCACCCCAAGACGGGGGCGCCGCGCGCCAACACCGTGATCGTCTCGCTGTTCTGCGGCATCCTCGCCGCCGCGATCCCGCTCGGCCAGCTCGCCGACGCGACCAGCATCGGCACGCTCTTCGCGTTCGCCCTGGTCAACATCGCGGTCGTGGTCCTGCGCCGCACGCGCCCCGACATGCCGCGCACCTTCCGGGTGCCGCTCTCGCCGATCCTGCCGGCGCTCGGCTTCGGGTTCTGCGTGTGGATGATGGGCAGCCTGTCCACCGTCACCTGGGTGGTCTTCGGCGTGTGGATGGCCGTCGGCCTCGTGTTCTACTTCCTTTACGGGGCCCGTCGCTCCCGACTCGCCTCCGCGCCTGCCCAAGAGAAGTGAACCACCTGCCTTGCTGAACGATCTCGACGAACGCATCGTGCACGCCCTCGCCGAGGACGCCCGCCGCTCCTACGCCGACATCGGCCAGCTCGTCGGCCTGTCCGCGCCTGCCGTCAAGCGGCGCGTGGACCGGCTGCGGGCCACCGGAGCCATCACGGGCTTCACGGTCAGGGTCGACCCGGCCGCGCTCGGCTGGGAGACCGAGGGGTTCATCGAGATGTACTGCCGCCGCAACACCTCGCCCGAGGCCATCAAGCGCGGCCTCGAGCGCTACCCCGAGGTCGCGTCCGCGTCCACCGTCACCGGCGACGCGGACGCGATCGTCCAGGTCTTCGCCTCGGACATGCGGCACTTCGAGCGGGTCCTGGAACGGATCGCGGGGGAGCCGTTCGTGGAGCGGACCAAGTCGGTGCTCGTCCTGTCGCCGCTGATGCGGCGCTACACGTCGGGCTCGCCCGCGTGACGCCGCACCGCGTGGGTGTGCCGGACGCCACGGCGGCACGTTGAAGTCGCCGGTGCCCTGCACGACCGTCTGAGAGGTGCCGCCGAGCCCAGGCTCCGCGGCACCTTCGTCATTTCCGCGTCGGGGCTCGGTCAGGTGCAGCCCAGGATCCCCACCGGGCACGTCGGACCCCGGCCGGCTTCCCCTCGTCGGCCGCGGAGGCCGCCTCGTACGGACTGCGACCGGGAGCTCACCCGGACGCGCAACAAATCGCCGCCGACGGCTCATCAGGCGCAACAGATCGCATGAGAAGACGCAACAGTCCCGTCTTGTCCCGCCGGTCCGCGGAAACGTACCGTCTTATCCGATCCCCCTCCCTTTCGCACGCTCCCTAGGACGACCATGCCGCCGCTGCGCACCGCCCTGCTCCAGAGCTCCGGCCGCCCCGGGTCCGTCGCCGAGAACCTCAAGGTGCTCGACGAGGCCGCGGGCCGCGCCGCCGCGACCGGAGCCCGGCTCCTGGCAGCCCCCGAGATGTTCCTGACCGGGTACGCGATCGGCGACGACGTGGCCCGCCTCGCCGAGCCCGCCGACGGACCCTCCGCGCAGGCCGTCGCCGAGATCGCGGCCCGCCACGGTGTCGCCGTGGCCTACGGCTACCCGGAGCGCGACGGGGAGCTGGTGTTCAACTCGGCGCAGCTGATCGCCCCCGACGGCACCGGCATCGCGAACTACCGCAAGACCCACCTCTTCGGCTGCTTCGAGCGCGACTCGTTCACGCCCGGCGACCAGGCCGTCGTCCAGGCCGAGCTCGACGGTGTCCGCATCGGCCTCATGATCTGTTACGACGTCGAGTTCCCGGAGAACGTGCGCGCGCACGCCCTCGCCGGAACCGACCTGCTGCTCGTGCCGACGGCCCAGATGCACCCGTACCAGTTCGTCGCCGAATCGGTCGTTCCCGTGCGGGCCTTCGAGAACCAGATGTACGTCGCATACGTCAACCGGGTCGGCCAGGAAGGGGAGTTCGAGTTCGTCGGGCTCTCCACGCTCGCCGGGCCCGACGGGGTCGCCAGGGCGCGCGCCGGCCGCGGCGACGAGCTGATCTGCGCCGACGTGGACCCCGCCTTCCTGGCCGCGTCCCGCGAGGCCAACCCGTACCTCAGCGACCGCCGCCCGGGCCTGTACACGCCGCTGATCTGAGCCCCGCGCCGCCCCGAACCCTCAGTACCTCAGTTCCCGCAAGGAGTCCGTACCCCATGACGTCCACGGTGCCCAACGCCGTCCAGCACACCGACGCGCAGCCGCCCATCACGATGTTCGGGCCGGACTTCCCGTACGCCTACGACGACTTCCTCGCGCACCCCGCGGGCCTCGGCCAGATACCGGCGACCGAGCACGGCACCGAGGTCGCGGTCATCGGTGGCGGCCTCTCCGGGATCGTCGCCGCGTACGAGCTGATGAAGATGGGCCTCAAGCCCGTCGTGTACGAGGCGGACGAGATCGGCGGCCGGCTGCGCACGGTCGGCTTCGAAGGCACCCCCGCCGAGGCCGCCGGGCTGACCGCGGAGATGGGCGCGATGCGCTTCCCGCCGTCGTCGACCGCGCTCCAGCACTACATCGACCTGGTGGGCCTGGAGACGCGGCCCTTCCCCAACCCGCTCGCCCCCGAGACCCCGTCGACCGTCGTCGACCTCAAGGGCGAGTCCCACTACGCCAACACCGTCGACGACCTGCCGCAGGTCTACCGCGACGTCATGAACGCGTGGAACGCCTGTCTCGAAGAGGGCGCCGACTTCTCCGACATGAACCGCGCGATGCGCGAGCGCGACGTGCCGCGCATCCGCGAGATCTGGTCGAAGCTCGTCGACAAGCTCGACAACCAGACGTTCTACGGGTTCCTCTGCGACTCCGAGTCCTTCAAGTCCTTCCGGCACCGCGAGATCTTCGGCCAGGTCGGCTTCGGCACCGGTGGCTGGGACACCGACTTCCCGAACTCCATCCTGGAGATCCTGCGCGTCGTCTACACCGAGGCCGACGACCACCACCGCGGCATCGTCGGCGGCTCCCAGCAGCTGCCGCTGCGCCTGTGGGAGCGCGAGCCGGAGAAGATCGTCCACTGGGCGTACGGCACCTCGCTCGCCGAGCTGCACGACAGCCGCAAGCCGCGCCCGGCCGTGACCCGGCTGCACCGCACCGTGGGCAACCACATCACGGTCACCGACGCGTCGGGTGACATCCGCACCTACCAGGCGGCGATCTTCACCGCGCAGTCGTGGATGCTGCTGTCCAAGGTCGCGTGCGACGACTCGCTCTTCCCGATCGACCACTGGACGGCGATCGAGCGCACCCACTACATGGAGAGCTCGAAGCTCTTCGTCCCGGTCGACCGGCCGTTCTGGCTGGACAAGGACGAGGAGACCGGGCGGGACACGATGTCCATGACGCTCACCGACCGCATGACGCGTGGCACGTACCTGCTCGACGACGGCCCGGACAAGCCGGCCACCATCTGCCTGTCGTACACCTGGTGCGACGACAGCCTGAAGTGGCTGCCCCTGTCGGCGAACGAGCGCATGGAGGTCATGCTCAAGTCGCTCGGCGAGATCTACCCGAAGGTCGACATCCGGAAGCACATCATCGGCAACCCGGTGACCGTGTCCTGGGAGAACGAGCCCTACTTCATGGGCGCGTTCAAGGCGAACCTGCCGGGTCACTACCGCTACCAGCGCCGCCTGTTCACGCACTTCATGCAGGACCGCCTCCCCGAGGACAAGCGGGGCATCTTCCTCGCGGGCGACGACATCTCCTGGACGGCCGGCTGGGCCGAGGGCGCCGTGCAGACCGCGCTCAACGCGGTCTGGGGCGTCATGCACCAGCTGGGCGGCGCGACGGACGGCACCAACCCCGGCCCCGGTGACGTGTACGACGAGATCGCGCCGGTCGAGCTGCCCGAGGACTGATCGGCGTGCGGGCCCCGGCGGACTGCCGGGGCCCGCATCGCTCAGACCCCGGCCTCGCGCGCGGCCGTGAACACCTCGGCCGCGACATCCGTCAGCTCGTCCGCGTCGCGGGCGAGACCCTGGAGGTCGATCAGGATCTCCTCGAGGCCCACCGCGTCGTGCGCGACCAGATCCTCGACGATCTGCGCGACGTTGCCCTGGAACGGGCGGCGGTCGTCGCCCTTGTACTCGTCGCGCGTGTAGGTCGTGTTCACCCGCAGCACGCTCTGGATGGGCTCCTTGCGGCCGCGCTCCTCGGCCAGTTCCCGAAGGCCGCGCCACTGCTCGGCGAGCTGCTCCGCGCCCGCGGCCCCCGGCATCCAGCCGTCGGCGCGGTCCACGAGCCGGCGTGCGGCCTTCGGGCTGTTCGCCGGCAGCAGCACCGGGATCGGCCCGGCGGGCTTCGGCCCCACCACGGACGGCGCGATGGTCGTCAGCTCGCCCTCGTAGCTCACCGGGTCGGGGCCCCACACGGCCTCGAACACGTCGAGCAGCTCGTCCAGGACCTGGCCGCGCTTTTCGAACGGGGCCACGGCGGCGGCCGCGTACTCGTCGTGGGACCATCCCGTGCCGATGCCCGCGACGACGCGGCCACCGCTGGCCGCGTCCAACGAGGCCAGCGCGCGAGCCAGTTGGAACGGTACGTGCAGCGGGGCGACAAGGACGCTCGTGCCGAGCCGGGCCCGCTCGGTGGCGGCGGCGGCCAGGGTGAGGGAGACCAGCGGGTCGGCGACCGAGCGGTACTGGTCCGGCCAGGGGAGGCCGGGGACCCCGTACAGGCCCTGGCGGGCGGGCTCGGGGAACAGGATCCGCTCGAAGACCCACAGGCTCTCGTAGCCGATCTCCTCGGCGGCGCGGGCCACCGCCGGGATGTCGCGCCCGATGTCGTACTGCTTCATCTGGGGGAGGCTGAGGCCGAGTCGGGTCGCCATGCAGGTGCTCCTTCGCGTTCGCATCAGGGATCGCTCGCGTAACTCCTCGTCAACGTACAGCGATCACGCGGGAGTTCCGCGGCGAAGACGGGCGCGTGGCCGGATCAGTCCGGAAGAGGTGTGAGCAGCATGCGGCCGACCAGCCCGACCGAGGTGTCGAGGCGTCGGACGAACTCCTCGGTGACGTCCGGGAATTCACGCAGCACCCACAGGGCGCGGGCCGCCGCCCAGGCACCGTCCCTGGCGCGTTCCAGGGTCCAGGAGCCGAGCAGATGGGTCAGCGGGTCGGCGATCTGGAGCAGATCGGGGCCCGGCATCAGATCTTCGCGGATGCGCTCCTCCAGCGAGACGAGGAGATCGCCCACGCGGTCGAACTCATCCTCCACGTCGGCCGGTTCGCAGCCGAGCGTACGGCAGGTGTCCACGACGGCGAGCGCCAGATCGTGGCCGATGTGCGCGTTGATGCCCGAGAGGGCGAACTGCAGTGGGCGTACGCCTGGATGGCGGCGGTACTGGAGCAGCGGACGCCAGCAGGCGGGCGGACGGTCCTCGGGGGAGCTGGTTCCGACGGCCGCGAGATAGCGCCCGGCGAACCGAACGTCCAGCGTGGCCGCGGCCTCGGCGTCGGCGAACCGGCCGCCGTCGATGTGCCGGTCGACCTCTTCCGTGACGGACAGATAGACCCGGTTGAAGACGGCCACACCGTCGCGGGCGGGCCAGGACGCGGCCAGCTCACGCATCCGGGCCACCACGGAGTCGACCCCGCGCGCGGCGGGCGTGCACTTCGCGAACCGTTCCAACTGCGCCATGGGGGCAGGTTCTCAAGCCTAGGGTGGCGCGGGTACCGCCTGGCCGGGGGCTTCCCCAGAACGGGGGAACGGGCCGGGCGCCGCGCGTGGGGGGAAGGGGAGAACAGCGTGTCAGGCTTACGTGCGCAGAGGCTGGCCGAGCGTCGCGCCGAGCGCAGGGGCGCGGCCCGCCGGGGGGCCATGGCGGCGGCCGCGTCGCTGGTCGCGGCGGTCGGCACGGTCACCGGGGTGGTGTCGGCGCTCGACGGGTCCGGGGGCGGCGATGTGGCGCGGCCCCGGGTGACGCGTTCGCCCGACCTGCTTCCGCTGCCCGCCGTGCCGACCGCGACATCCGCCCCGGCCTCGGGCCCCTCGCCCTCCCTGTCGAGTTCGAAGACCGTGAAGCAGAAGCCGAAGCCCACTCCGAGGGCGTCCACGGGGAAGTCCGTGGCGCCCGCCTCCACGCGCCTGTACCGGCACACCGACTCCCAGGTCCTCGACTGGGCCAGGGCCCACCGCTCCGACCCGCGTCGCCCCCTCATCGAGTCGCGGATCGCCGACCGGCCCGCCGCGGTCTGGTTCGCCGACTTCACGCCCGGCACCATCACGTCCCGGGTGCGTGCGGTGACGTCCACGGCGGCGCGCGAGGGCCGGGTGCCGGTGCTCGTGCCGTACGCGATCCCCGAGCGCGACTGCGGGGGTGCCTCGGAGGGCGGGGCGCCCGACATCGCCGCGTACGACGGCTGGGTGCGGAGGTTCGCGGCGGGCCTGGGATCGGGCGAGGTCGTCGTGATCCTCGAACCCGACGCGCTCTCCCAGACCGAGTGCCTCTCCGGCGGGCAGCTCGCCGACCGGTACGCGGCGCTGGCCCGCGCGGGCCGCGCCTTCAAGTCGGCGAACCCCAGAGCCAGGGTGTACTACGACGCCGGTCACTCCGACTGGAACCCCGCCGGTACTCAGGCGGCCCGGCTGCGGGCGGCGGGCGCCGCGTCGCCGGCCTCGTCCGACGGCGTCTTCACGAACGTCTCCAACTTCAACCGCACGTCCGCCGAAGTGGCCTACGCCCGCCGGGTCCTGGCGGCGATGGGCGGCCCGCCGTCCCTGGGCGCCGTGATCGACACCAGCCGCAACGGCAACGGCGCCCCGGCGGACGGCGCGTGGTGCGACCCCTCGGGCCGCAAACTGGGGCAGGCGCCGACCCTGCGCACCGGGGAGCGCGGGATCGACGCCTACTTGTGGGTGAAGCTGCCGGGGGAGTCGGACGGCTGCAAGGGCGAGCCGGGAACGTTCGCCCCCGACTACGCCTACGACCTGGCGGACTGACCGCCGTCGTCCGAGGGCGGGTCGTCGTACGTCGAGGTGCCCGAGTCGAGGAGCGGCTCCTGCGTCTTGAGGTGCGCGGGGGCCATGGCGCGCAGCGCGTGGTAGCCGGTGATGACGACGATGGTGCCCAGCGCGATGCCGCTCAGCGAGAAGTTGTCGGTGAACTTCAGGGACACGTTGCCGACGCCGATGATGATGCCCGCGGCGGCGGGGACGAGGTTCAGCGGGTTGCGCAGGTCGACCTTGGCGTTGATCCAGATCTGCGCGCCGAGCAGGCCGATCATGCCGTAGAGGATGACGGTGATGCCGCCGAGCACGCCGCCCGGGATGGCGGCCACGATCGCGCCGAACTTGGGGCACAGGCCGAAGAGCAGGGCGAAGCCGGCGGCGGCCCAGTACGCGGCCGTCGAGTAGACGCGGGTCGCGGCCATCACGCCGATGTTCTCGGAGTACGTCGTGTTGGGCGGGCCGCCGACCGCGGTGGAGAGCATGGAGCCGACACCGTCGGCGGAGATCGCGGTGCCGAGCTTGTCGTCGAGGTCGTCGCCGGTCATCTCGCCGACGGCCTTGACGTGTCCGGCGTTCTCGGCGATCAGCGCGATCACTACGGGCAGCGCGACGAGGATCGCCGACCACTGGAACGACGGCGCGTGGAAGGAGGGCAGGCCGATCCAGTCGGCCTTGCCGACACCGGACAGGTCCAGGCGCCAGTGGTCGACGGCCTCGGCGCCGCCGGAGGGCGAGTGGATCCGGCCGAAGATCCGGTCGAACACCCAGGAGATGCCGTAGCCGAAGAGCAGCCCGAGGAAGATCGCGATGCGGGACCAGAAACCGCGCAGGCACACGACGGCCAGACCGGTGAACAGCATCACGAGGAGCGCGGTCCACTGGTCCTGCGGCCAATACGTCGACGCCGTCACCGGCGCGAGGTTGAACCCGATCAGCATGACCACCGCACCGGTGACGATCGGCGGCATCGCGGCGTGGATGATCCGCGCGCCGAACTTCTGCACCGCGAGCCCCACCAGGAACAGCGCGGCGCCGACCACGAACACCGCTCCGGTCACCGTCGCGCTGGTCCCGCCCTGCGCCCGGATCACCGCGGCGACGCCGACGAAGGAGAGCGAGCAGCCCAGATAGCTGGGCACGCGGCCACGGGTGGCGAGCAGGAAGATCACGGTCGAGACGCCGGACATCATGATCGCGAGGTTCGGGTCGAGACCCATCAGGACGGGCGCCACGAAGGACGCGCCGAACATCGCGACGACGTGCTGGGCGCCGAGCCCGAGTGTGCGCGGCCAGGAGAGCCGCTCGTCCGGGCGCACGACGGCGCCTGGAGCCGGGGTGCGCCCGTCGCCGTGAAGTTTCCAGCGCACACCGAGGTCCATATGAGTTCTGCTTTCTGTGGTGCTTCCGTGGCTCGAAATGATCGCCGCCATGTTAATGCGCCGTAAGGCCCCTTTCGCGCCACGGCCGACGGCCCCGATCCCATCCATGAATCCCTGCCGGGGGCATTGTCACGCCCACCTCGGCGCCCTACGCTCACACGGCTCGATCCATGAACGTCGTTCAGATATGTGATGGGAGTTGTGATGCGTGCCAGATCCCGTGTGCGTCTCGGTGCCCTGCTCACTGCCGCGGCGGCCCTCGCCGCCGTGCTGGTCCCGGCCCAGTCCGCGACGGCCGGCGTGAGCGCCCCGCGTACCGCCGTCCTCGACGGCGAACGCCTGCTGCGGACCAAGCAGCGCCTCGACCACGGCGACCCGCAACTCAAGCGCACCGTAAGGGACTTGACGGCCCGCGCCGACACCTGGCTGGACCAGGGCCCCTGGACCGTCGTCGACAAACCGAAGCCCGCGCCCGGCGGCGACGTCCACGACTACCTGAGCCAGGCCCCCTACTGGTGGCCCTCGCAGACGCCCACCGCCGACAACCCCTGGGGCTGCCCGTACGTCCAGCGCGACGGGCAGCGCAACCCCGAGGTCGACACCGGGACCGACCGCCAGGACGTGGAGAAGGTCTTCGACTCGACGTACGACCTCGCCCTCGCCTGGTACTACACGGGCCGCAAGGAGTACGCGGAGAAGGCCGCCACGGTCCTGCGCACCTGGTTCCTCGACCCGGACACGCGCATGAACCCGAACCTGGACCACGCCCAGTTCATCCCCTGCAAGTACGACGGCCGGGCCATCGGCATCATCGACTTCTCGCAGTCGTACACGAGCGTCACCGACGCCGTCGCCCTCCTCGGCACGGGCGCCCCCGGCTGGTCGAAGGGTGACCGCTCGGCGATGGGGGAGTGGAACAGGGACTTCCTCGGCTGGCTCGTGAACAGCGACTTCGGCGCGCAGGAGGGCGCCGCCGAGAACAACCACGGCACGTTCTACGACCTCCAGGTCGCGGCCCTCGCCTACGCCACCGGTGACACCGCCCTCGCCCGCCGCACCGTCCTCGACGCCCGAGCCAGGCGCATCGCCCCGCAGATCGCGGGCGACGGCAGTCAGCCGCAGGAACTCGCCAGGACCCGCAGCTGGCACTACTCGACCTTCGACCTGGTCGCCTACACCCGGCTCGCCGCGATCGGGCGGCATGTCGGCGTGGACCTGTGGTCGTACCGCGGCCCGGACGGGCAGAGCCTGTTCAAGGCCGTCGACTATCTGTTGCCCGCGGCCACCGGGGAGACCGCGTGGCCGCACCCCGAGCTGGAGTTCCACCGGTTCGCGGCGAGCGACATCGTGCACGCCGCCGCCGACGCCGGGAGCGCCGCGGCGAAGCGGGCGGTCCCGCATCTGGAGACGCCGCCCGGCGGGGACCTGTGGGCGCTGCGCCCGGCGGCCGAACAGCTCGACTCGATCGCGGGCTGAACGGGTCGCGTCACCCCGACCCGGCCTCCTGAGCGTTTGCTTAGTTCAAGGTCGTACGATGGGGCTCTTGTACGTACCGCATCAGGAGCCCCACCCGTGACCGCCGAAGCCCTCGCCCGCCCCGCCCAGTCCCACGGACAGCTCGTCCCCGTCACCGTCCACTTCGACGACCTCGACGCGCTCGGCCTGCTCCACAACGCCCGCTACCCGGTGATGGTCGAGCGCGCCTGGACCGCGCTGTGGGCGGAGCGCGGCCTCGTCTTCGAGGGCGACTGGGTGGCGGCCGGCGACTTCTGCAACGCGGTCAAGGAGCTGCGCATCACCTACGACGCGCCGGTCAGCCGCCCCGGCGCGTACGCCGTGCATCTCTGGCTCGACCGGCTCGGCACCACCGGCCTCACGTACGGCTTCCGCTTCTGCTCGGCCGACGGTGGGACGACCTACGCCCACGGCACGCGTGTCCTCGTCCGCCTCGATCCGGCCACCCTGCGCCCCGCCCCCTGGAGCGAGATGTTCAGGAACCTTGGCCGTGAACTCCTGCGGACGCAGGACTGACCTCGGCCTGCTTCGTCCGCGTACGGTCCCCCGTGCGCAGCACCCCCGCGAACACCGCGAGCCCGCACGCCAGGAACGTCACCAGGCCGAACGACACCACCAGGCTCGTCGCGTCGGCGACCGTCCCGATCGCGGAGGGGGCGATGAGCCCCGAGGTGTACGTGATGGTGGCGACGCCGGCGATGGCCTGGCTCGGATTCGGTCCGCTGCGCCCCGCCGCCGCGAAGGCGAGCGGTACGACCACCGCGATCCCGAGGCCCATCAGGCCGAAACCGGCCATCGCGACCGCCGGATTCGGCGCCACCACCACGAGCAGTCCGCCGAGCGCGGCGCCGACCCCGCCGACCCGCACGGTGCGCACCGCGCCGAACCGGTCCACGATCCTGTCGCCGGCGAGCCGCGCCACGGCCATCGTGAGCGTGAACGCGGTGGTGCACGCGGCCGCGAGTCCGGCGGACGTGTCGAGGACGTCCCGCAGATAGACCGCCGACCAGTCCAGGCTCGCCCCCTCGGCGAAGACGGCACAGAAGCCGACCGCGCCGATCAGCAGCGCCGACCTGGGCGGCAGCGCGAAGCGCGGCGGCGGCTCCTCGTCCTCCGTGGGGTGCAGGTCCAGCACGCCGCCGCACGCGATGAAGCCCACGGCCGTCAGGGTCGCCGCGGCGAGCAGATGGTGCAGACGCGCGTCGGAGCCGAGGTGCGCGGCCAGCGTGCCGGCCGCCGATCCGATGAGGGCGCCCACGCTCCACATGCCGTGCAGGCTCGACATGATCGACCGGTCGAGTCGGTTCTCGACCTCGACGCCCAGCGCGTTCATCGCCACGTCCGACATGCCCGCCGACGCGCCGTACGCGAACAGCGCCACGCACAGCACGGCCAGATTCGGCGCGAGTGAGGGCAGGATCAGCGCGAGCGTCCACAGGGCGAGCAGGCCGCGCAGCGCCGTGCGCGCGCCGAACCGGTGGCTCACCCAGCCCGCGAGCGGCATCGCCACCGAGGCGCCGAGCGCGGGGAAGGCGAGCGCGATACCGAGCTGGCCCGCGCTGACCCCCGCGTGGTCCTGGATCCAGGGCACACGGGTCGCGAAGGACCCGGTGACCGCTCCATGGACGCAGAAGACAGTCGCGACCGCATAGCGCGCGCGCTTCAACTCCCTTGCCCTGTAAACCACTTCGCTCATCCGGCGTGCCCCTCCCGATCCGTCCCCAGGCTGCTGGCGTAAACTATCAGGAACCCTGCCTGATAAATAGTCGGTTTCCCACCGGTCTCCCCGCACGGCCCCGGTCCCGGCAGCGAAGGCGATCTGAAAGGATCCGCGCCATGCCCGCATCACCGAGTACCGCCAGGGCCATCAACGACCGGCTCGCGCTGCGCCTCCTCCAGAGCGAAGGCCCCCTGACGGCCGGGCAGTTGAAAGAG
Organism: Streptomyces sp. NBC_00569; assembly: GCF_036345255.1. Taxonomy (NCBI): domain Bacteria; kingdom Bacillati; phylum Actinomycetota; class Actinomycetes; order Kitasatosporales; family Streptomycetaceae; genus Streptomyces; species Streptomyces sp. NBC_00569. The sequence goes on from NZ_CP107783.1 coordinate 7,968,713, forward strand.
CTCACCGGCCTGTCCCGGCCCTCCGTCGCCGACCTCGTCGAGCGGCTCACGGCCCAGGGCCTGATCGAGGTCGTCGGCGAAGCAGGCGCCCAGCGCCGCGGCCCCAACGCCAAACTCCACGGGATCGTCTCCGGGCTCGCCCATCTCGCCGCGCTCGACGTCCGCACCGAGGGCGTCACCCTCACCGTCGCCGACCTCGTGGGCACCGTCCTCGCCGAGGCATCCGCGCCCATCGACGACGAAGGGGGCACCGGCCCCGCCGTCGAACGGGCCGTCGCCCTGGTCGAGCGCACCGCGAAGGAGGCGGGCGCCGAGCCCCTGCACACCGTGGGAATCGGCGCCCCCGGCCTCGTCGACCCCGTCACCGGTGAACTCCGTGACTCGTCGGGCCTGCCTGAGTGGCACCGTCGCCTCGTCGCCGCCCTCCACGAACGCCTGCCGGCCCGCGTCCTGGTGGAGAACGAGACCAACCTCGCCGCCCTCGCCGAACAGCGCGACGGCGCCGCCCGCGACCGCGACACGTTCGCCCTGCTCTGGCTGGGCCACGGCATCGGCGCCGCCGTCGTCCTCGACGGCGTCCTGCGCCGAGGGGCCTCCGGCGGCACTGGCGAGATCGGCTTCCTGCCCGTGCCGGGCACGGCCGGACTCCCGTCCGCGACCGGGTGTGACGGAGGCTTCCACTCGCTGGCCGGATCCGCCGCCATCGCCGAACTCGCCCGCGCCCACGGCCTGGTGGACCCGGCGGCCGCACCGGGGGAGCCGGCCGCCGCGGCGCTCGTCCGCGAAGCGGTACGGGCGGAGCCCGGGACGCCCGCCGCACGCTTCCTCGACGCACTCGCCGGCCGGCTCGTCCTCGGGGCCGCCTCCGTCGTCGCCGTCCTCGACCCCGGCTGCCTCGTCCTGGGCGGCGAGGTCGGCCGCGCGGGAGGCGACCGCCTCGCGACCCTCGTCGCCACCCGCCTCGCCGCCATGTCTCCCCTGCCCACCGAGGTGCGGGCCGGCGCCCTCGGCGGCGCGGCGGTGCTGCGGGGAGCGCTGCTCATGGCGCGGGACGGGGCGCAGGACGACCTCTTCGCGCCGACGGACCGCTGAAAGTCCGCGCACGGCTCCGCGGTGGGATGTCCCTCGCCCGCTCAGAACCGGCGACAGCCCTGCGCGAGCCCGAACATGTGCGGACGGCGGACTCGAACGCGTCGGCGGTTGCGATCGTCGCGCTCTTACCCTGGCAGAGGTGACCGCCCGGAACGCTGCGCGAGTCCACGCACACGGCCTGTGAGCCAGCCCACAGTCGATCACCCGTTTGGCCCACGCGTGGACGTGGCACACTGGCCCTGTACCAGAAGCAGCGCACTCCGGGGTCGGTGAAAGTCCGAACCGGCGGTTACAGTCCGCGACCCGGTCGCTTCCAGCGGCCGGTTGACCAGGTGAAATTCCTGGACCGACGGTTAAAGTCCGGATGGGAGGCAGTGCGCGGCGGGCGGGCATTCGTGCGCGCCGCCGTCTGTTTCGACTTGTCCTCAGGGACAGGTCTCATTCGGCGTCGTCCTCGGTGTCCTCGCCCGTACGTTCTGTCGCCGTATCGCGACAGTGCCCCGGAGTCCGTGCCCGAAGAGGCAGGAGGACCCGGTGGCCACCACTTCCGCAGTGCCCGCCCGGCGAGCAGCCGTGCGCCCGCACGCGTCCTTCGCTCCTTCAGGAATCCCCGCCGGCCCTGAGGCGTTGCGCCTCACCGCCGCCCTTGTCGGCCCCGCGGCCCCTGCAACGAAGGAGCACTGAAGTGTTCACCGGAATCGTCGAAGAGCTGGGCGAGATCACTGCCGTCGAGGAACTCGGCGACGCCTCCCGCTTCAGGCTGCGCGGCCCCGTCGTCACCGAAGGGGCCCGTCACGGCGACTCCATCGCCGTCAACGGCGTCTGTCTGACGGTCGTGGAGCACGAGGGCGACGAGTTCACCGCCGATGTCATGGCGGAGACCCTCGACCGCTCCAGCCTCGGCGCCCTCGCGGTCGGCTCCCGGGTCAACCTGGAGCGCCCCACCGCTGTCGGCGCGCGCCTGGGCGGACACATTGTGCAGGGACACGTCGACGGCACGGGCAGCATCGTCGAGCGCAAGCCGTCGGAGAACTGGGAGATCGTCAAGGTCTCGCTCCCGGCGCACCTCGCGCGCTACGTCGTCGAGAAGGGCTCCATCACCGTCGACGGAGTGAGCCTCACGGTCGTCGACGCGGGCCCCGACTACTTCACCATCAGCCTCATCCCCACCACCCTCGCCCTGACCACGCTCGGCCTGAAGCAGGCCGGCGACCCGGTCAACCTCGAGGTCGACGTCATCGCCAAGTACGTCGAGCGGCTGCTCGGCGACCGTGCCCAGGAGGCCACCAAGTGAGCCTGAACTGGCTGAACTCCGAGGCGTTCACGCTCTTCGGCCAGCACATCATGTGGTCCGACATGATCGGCAACACCGTCGGTCTGGTCGCCCTCGCGCTCGGCTGGCGCCGCTCGATCTGGACCTGGCCCGCGCAGCTCGTCTCCGGCCTCATCCTGCTCACGGCCTTCGCGACAGCCCACCTCTCGGGCAGCGCGGGCAAGCAGCTCGTGGTCATCGTCGTCGCCGGGTGGGGCTGGTGGCAGTGGAACCGCGGCAAGGGGCAGGCCCAGGACGGCTCCCTCGCCGTCCGGTTCGCCACCTGGCGCGAGCGCGGCTACCTGCTGGGCGCCGCCGCACTCGGCACCCTGGCGGTCGGCGGCCTGTTCACCGCCTTCCCCACGCTTTCGTGGGACCCCTGGCCGGACGCGTACATCTTCGTCGGCACGATCGTCGCCATGTACGCCCAGGCGCGCGGCATGGTCGAGTTCTGGTTCGCCTGGCTGCTCGTCGACCTGGTGGGCGTACCGCTGAACTTCGCCAACGGATTCGCCTTCTCCGGTTTCGTCTACGTGATCTACGGCGCGCTCGTCCTGTGGGGCATGCGCGACTGGTGGCTGCGGTCCCGCTCGGCCTCGCAGCCCGCCCTGGAAGGAGCACCGGCATGACCTCCCACCCGTCTCCCACCACCGCCCTCAACGAGGCGCTGCGCGCCGCTCCTGCAGGCACCAACGTCTGGTACAGCACCTCGCACGACGAGGACACCTCGGACCTGTCGCTCGACCCCGTCGAGCAGGCGATCCGCGACATCGCGAACGGCCGGCCCGTCGTGGTCGTCGACGACGAGGACCGCGAGAACGAGGGCGACCTCGTCATCGCGGCCGAGAAGGCGACCCCCGAGGTCGTCGCCTTCATGATGAGCGAGTGCCGCGGCCTGATCTGCGCTCCCATGGAGAACGACGAGCTGGAGCGCCTCCAGCTGCCGCAGATGGTCGAGAACAACACCGAGTCGATGCGCACCGCCTTCACGGTCTCCGTCGACGCGGGCCCCGCGCACGGCGTGACCACCGGCATCTCCGCCGCCGACCGCGCCACCACGCTCCAGCTCCTGGCCGGCGGCACCGCCGAGGCCGGCGACTTCGTGCGGCCGGGCCACATCTTCCCGCTGCGCGCCAAGTCCGGCGGCGTCCTGGTCAGGAACGGCCACACCGAGGCGGCCGTCGACCTCGCCCGGCTCGCGGGCCTGCGCCCCGCCGGCGCGATCGTCGAGATCGCGGGCGAGGACGGCACGATGCTGCGCCTGCCCGAGCTCATCCCGTTCGCCCGCAAGCACGGCCTGACGATCATCTCCATCGAGGACCTGATCGCCTACCGCCGCTCCTCCGAGCCGACGGTCCGCCGTGAGGCAGAGGTCAATCTGCCCACCGCCTTCGGCGACTTCACGGCATACGGCTACCGCTCCACGGTCGACGGTGTCGAGCATGTCGCCCTCGTCCACGGCGAGATCGGCGACGGCGACGACGTCCTCGTGCGGGTCCACTCCGAGTGCCTCACCGGCGACGTCTTCCACTCGCTGCGCTGCGACTGCGGCCCCCAGCTGGAGGAGTCGATGCGGCGCATCACCGAGGAGGGACGCGGCATCGTCGTCTACCTGCGCGGCCACGAAGGACGCGGCATCGGCCTGCTCTCCAAGCTGCGCGCCTACGAGCTCCAGGAGCGCGGCCGCGACACGCTGGACGCCAACCTGGAACTGGGTCTTCCGGCCGACTCGCGGGACTACGCGGCGGGCGCCCAGATCCTCGAGGACCTCGGCGTGCGCGGCCTGCGCCTGCTGACCAACAACCCCGACAAGACCGACGCGCTCCTGCGGCACGGCCTCAAGGTCGTAGCCCGCGAGTCCATGCCGGTCCAGGCGGGCGAGCACAACCTCCGTTACCTGCGCACCAAGCGGGACCGGATGGGCCACGACCTGCCCTGGCTGGACGCCCCCGCGTCCACGACCTGCGCGAACCAGTAGCCCGTACCCCCTTCAGACGACACACGACACACAGCACACAGCACACAGCACCACACAAGCACTGAGGAGCAACGTGAGTGGCAAGGGCGCACCCGAACTGTCCGTACGCAACTGCGGTGACCTGCGCGTCGCCGTCATCGCGGCGCAGTGGCACGAGAAGGTGATGGACGGCCTCGTGGACGGCGCCCTGCGCGCCCTGCACGAGCTCGGCATCGACGAGCCGACCCTCCTTCGGGTCCCGGGCAGCTTCGAGCTCCCCGTCGTCGCCAAGGTCCTCGCGGGCCGCGGCTACGACGCGATCGTCGCCCTCGGCGTCGTCATCCGGGGCGGCACCCCGCACTTCGAGTACGTGTGTCAGGGCGTCACCATGGGGCTCACCCAGGTCTCCATCGACACCGGCGTCCCCGTCGGCTTCGGCGTGCTGACGTGTGACACCGAGGAGCAGGCCCTCGACCGCGCCGGAATCGAGGGCTCGAACGAGGACAAGGGCCACGAGGCCGTCACGGCGGCCGTCGCCACGGCGGCCACACTGCGCTCGGTCAGCGAACCCTGGCGCTGAGTGGCCGGGCGAACCCCGTAGTCTTAGGACCATCATGGCGAACAAAACCTTCGAAGAGCTCTTCGCCGAGCTTCAGCTCAAGGCCAAGAACGGCGACCCCGCGACGTCCCGCACCGCCGAACTGGTGGACAAGGGTGTCCATGCCATCGGCAAGAAGGTCGTCGAGGAGGCCGCCGAAGTCTGGATGGCCGCCGAGCACGAGGGCAAGGAGGCCGCTGCCGAGGAGATCTCGCAGCTGCTGTACCACGTCCAGGTGATGATGGTCGCCCGGGGAATCTCCCTCGACGACGTCTACGCCCACCTCTAGAGCCGGCGTCAAGTTCCCACTCGCACGTCACACCCCTCCTGAACGCAAAGGAATCCGACCTCATGCTGCGCATCGCCGTCCCCAACAAGGGTTCACTGTCCGGACCTGCGTCGGCGATGCTCCATGAGGCCGGATACCAGCAGCGCAAGGAGTCCAAGGAGCTCGTCCTCGTCGACCCGGTCAACGAGGTGGAGTTCTTCTACCTGCGGCCCAAGGACATCGCGATCTACGTGTCCTCGGGCAAGCTCGACATCGGCATCACCGGCGAGGACCTGCTGATCGACTCCGGCGTCAACGCCGAGGTCATCCTGCCGCTCGGCTTCGCCCGCTCCACGTTCCGCTTCGCGGCCAAGCCGGGCACCGTCTCCGGCCTCGAGGACCTCGCGGGCAAGACGATCGCCACCTCTTACGAGGGCATCGTCGGCAAGCACCTCGCCGAGTCCGGCGTCGACGCCTCCGTCGTCCACCTCGACGGCGCCGTCGAGACGGCCATCGAGCTGGGCGTCGCCCAGGTCATCGCGGACGTCGTCGAGACCGGTACCTCCCTGCGCAACGCGGGCCTCGAGGTCTTCGGCGAGCCCATCATGAAGTCCGAGGCCGTCGTGATCCGCCGCTCCGGCGCGGCTGCCGAAGAGCCCAAGGTCCAGCAGTTCCTGCGCCGTCTCCAGGGCGTCCTGGTCGCCAGGACGTACGTGATGATGGACTACGACTGCCGCGCCGAGCACCTGGAGCAGGCCGTCGCCCTCACCCCGGGTCTCGAGTCGCCGACGGTCTCGCCCCTGCACAACGAGGGCTGGGTCGCCGTCCGTGCGATGGTCCCCGCCAAGAGCGCCCAGCGCATCATGGACGACCTGTACGAACTCGGCGCGCGGGCCATCCTGACCACGGCCATCCACGCCTGCCGCCTCTGAGGACCGCACCCATGTCCGAAGTCCCCACGCTGCCCGTCACCTTCCGGCCGGCCCGCACCCGGGCCGTCCTGCTCGGCCTCGGCGGCGCGATGTTCGTCACTCTCACCGCCATCGCCCTCATGCTGGGCAGCCTCAACCCGGGCGACCGACTCACGTTCATCTTCACGGGGGCGCTCCTCCTCGGCGGGCTCGTCCTGCTCGCCCGGCCCAAGGTCGTGGCGGACGACGAGGGCGTCACCGTGGTGAACATCGCACGCAGCCGCCGCCTGGCCTGGGCGGAGATCGTCCAGGTCACCCTGCGGCCCGGCGACCCCTGGGTGTTCCTCAACCTCAGCGACGGCACAAGCCTTGCGGCCATGGGCATCCAGCCCGCCATGGCCAAGGAGCGTGCCCTCGCCGACGCGCGTGCCCTGCGCGCCCTCAGCGAGGCCCGCTCCACGGCCTCCGTGGAACTTCAGGGCTGACTCAGGGCCGCACGCCCTGACGCTTCCACCCCCGTCTTGATTAATCTGGTGGCGGGGCGCGCGCACATCGCCGCCCCGCTCCCGACCACGGGTCCGCCAGGGCCCCGGGGGTTTCCTGCTAACCGAGGAGTGACTCCCTCCGGCGATGGACGGTTCGTCCTGCAGTACATGCGCCGCCCCCTCCCGACATAGCGCGACCGAATTGCGCGTTGTGTGCGCGGAGGCGGCGGCATGACCATCCCTTTGTTGCTCCTCGGAGCCGCATTCCTGCTGATCCTGGCCAACGGCTTCTTCGTGGCGGCCGAGTTCGGCCTCGTCACGGTGGAGCGCGCCGACGCCGAGAAGGCCGCGGCCGAAGGCGACCGACGGGCCCGTACCGTCGTGAACGCCCTCAAGGAGCTGTCCTTCCAGCTCTCCGGCACCCAACTCGGCATCACCATCACCTCACTGGTCGTCGGCATGCTCGCCGAACCGGCGCTCGCCACGCTGCTCGCGGGGCCCTTCACCGCCGTCGGTGTACCGCCAGGCGCCGTCGGCGGCGTCTCCGTGGTCTTCGGCATGCTCCTGGCCTCCGCCGTGCAGATGGTGATCGGCGAGCTCGTGCCGAAGAACTGGGCGGTGTCCAAGCCGCTCCAGGTCGCCCGGTTCGTCGCGGGCCCCCAGCACGTGTTCTCGCGCCTCTTCAGGCCCGTCATCGCGCTGCTCAACGCCGTGGCCAACCGCGCCGTACGCGCCCTGGGCGTCGAGCCCGCCGACGAGCTGGCCTCGGCCCGCACCCCCGGTGAACTCGTCTCCCTGGCCAGACACTCCGCGCAGGCGGGCACCCTGGAGCAGGACACGGCGGACCTGTTCGTCCGCACCCTGTCCCTCGGCGAGCTCACCGCCCAGCACGTCATGACGCCGCGCGTGAAGGTCAGCGCGCTCCAGTCCTCGGCGACCGCCGAGGACGTCGTCAACCTCACGCGCGCCACCGGCCTCTCCCGCTTCCCGGTCTACCGCGAGCGGATCGACGAGATCGTCGGCATGGTGCACCTCAAGGACGCCCTGGCGGTGCCCGCGCACGAGCGGCTGCGCACTCCCGTGAGCCGCATCGCCCAGGCCCCGCTGCTCGTCCCGGAGACGCTGCCGGTGCAGCCCCTCCTGGAGCGCCTGCGCAGCGAGCAGCCCATCGCCGTCGTCGTCGACGAGTACGGCGGCACGGCCGGGGTGGTCACCCTGGAGGACATCGTCGAGGAGCTCGTCGGCGAGGTCCGCGACGAGCACGACCGCCTCGACCTGCCCGAGCTCGCGGTCGCCCCGTCCGAGGACGGCCGCCCCGCGTGGGACGCCGACGGCAGCTGCCGGGTCGACATCCTGCGCCGCATAGGACTCGACGTACCGGAAGGCCCGTACGAGACCGTCGCAGGTCTCGTCGCCGATCTGCTGGGCCGGATCCCCGCGCCCGGTGACCGGGCCGAGCTGCCCGGATGGCGGCTCGCCGTGCGTCAGGTCGACCACTACCGCGCGGAGCGCGTCCGGATCGTACGGAGCGCGGACGCCGCCCAGCTGGCGGAGGCCGCCCGATGAGCGCGCTCCAACTGTTCTTCACCGTCCTCCTCGTGCTGGCCAACGGTTTCTTCGTGGGCGCCGAGTTCGCCCTCGTCTCCGTGCGCCGCAGCCAGATCGAGCCCCTGGACACCAAGCGGGCCCGGCAGGTCCTGTACGGCCTGGAGCACCTGCCGCAGATGATGGCGGCGGCCCAGTTCGGCATCACCGTCTGCTCCTTGACGCTCGGCGCGGTCGCCGAGCCGACGGTCGCCCATCTGCTGGAGCCGCTCTTCGAGGCGATGCACCTGCCCGAGGGAATGATCCACCCCCTCGGCTACGTCATCGCGCTCGCCGCCGTCGTCAGCCTCCACCTCGTCATCGGCGAGATGATCCCGAAGAACCTCGCGATGGCGGCGCCGGAGAAGACCGCCCTCTGGTTCAGCCCCGGCCTCGTCGCCTTCGCGCGGCTGTGCCGGCCGGTCACCGTCGCCCTCGGCGCCTGTGCCCGGCTCGTGCTGAAGCTGTTCGGGGTCGAGCCGAGGGACGAGGTCGAGGCGGTCTTCACCAGCGTGCAGCTCGGCCGGCTCGTCGAGGACTCCGGACAGGCGGGGCTGCTCGAACCCGAGGCGCAGGAACGCCTGGAGGACGCCCTGGAGCTGGGCTCGCGCCCGGTCACCGACGTCCTGCTCGACCGGGCGTCCCTGGTCACGGTCGGCCCCTCGGTCACCCCCGGCCAGGTCATCGAGCTGACAGGCCGTACGGGCTACTCCCGCTTCCCGGTCTGCGCGGAGGGGGGCGCCTTCATGGGCTATCTGCATGTGAAGGACGTCCTCGACCTGATCGACTCAGCCGACCACGACCGCGCGGTGCCGCAGCAGATCTGGCGTCCCATGACGACGCTGCGCGCGGAACTCCCGCTCGACGACGCCCTGACGGTGATGCGCCGTGCCGCGACGCATCTCGCGCAGGTCGCCGACGCCTCGGGCCGGGTCCTCGGCCTGGTCGCTCTGGAAGACGTCCTGGAGATGCTCGTCGGCGAGGTCCGTGACCCCGCGCACCGGGACGCTCAGGCGCCCGGGGCACGGGTGGCGGAGCCGCGGGCCGAGGCGCCGGAGGAGGCGCTGGCCGGCTGACAGGCGTACACGGCGAAGGGGCGGGTCCCGGATCGGGCCCGCCCCTTCGCCGTGTCACATCGCGGACGGATCCTGGGGCCCGCGCCCCGAGAGCACCTCACCGTACGCCTGCATCAGATCGGGTAGCCGCAGCGTCGACAGGTCGTCCCGCGTCGGAGTCGTCGTGTACCCCGTCAGCCGCAGGTCCCGGTAGGCACACGACTTCTCGTACAGCGTCCGCAGGAACCTTCCGTTGCCGAGCTCGTCGATCCAGCCCTGGTCGACGACGTGTCCGCTGATGGAGCGCAGCTCGTCGAGCGCCTCCTCGTCCCACATGTCCCCGTTCTCCGCGGCGAGCACCTCGCCGATCGAGGTGAGTTCGAGGGGCCGGTACGAGGGGAAGTCGACCCGCGTCGTGAAGCGCGAGGACAGTCCGGGGTTCGCCGCGAGGAGGCGGTCCATGCCCTCCGGGTAGCCCGCGAGGATCACCACGAGGTGGTCCCGGTTGTCCTCGGCGCGCTTCAGGAGGACCTGGAGCGCCTCGTCGCCGTACGCGTCGCCCTTGCCGTAGCCCGAGTTCGACAGGGCGTACGCCTCGTCGACGAAGAGGACGCCGCCGATCGCCGAGTCGATCAGCTCGTTCGCCTTCACGGCCGTCTGGCCCAGATACTCACCGACCAGGTCGGCCCGCTGGGCCTCCACGAGATGGTCGCCGCCGAGCAGCCCGAGCGCGTAGAAGACGCGGCCGAGGATACGGGCCACGGTGGTCTTGCCCGTGCCGGAGGGGCCCGAGAAGACGAAGTGCCGTTTCGGCGGTTGCACGGGAAGGCCCTGACCGGCCCGCAGACGCGCCATGTTCAACTGCGCCGAGAGCGCCTTCACCTGCCGCTTCACCGGTTCCAGGCCGACCATCCGCTCCAGCTCGGCGAGGGCCTCCTCGAGCAGTGCGGGGTCGGCGGGGCCGGCGGGCAGTTGCGGCGTGATCGGTACGACGGCCTTCTCACGGACCGCGTCGGTCTCGGCGGACACGGCGCCGGGCGGCGGCAGATCGGGCTCGCTCACCTTCAGGTTCCGCCCGTCGCCCTCGTACAGCGGGTCCATCGACTCGGAGCCGTCCAGCACGTCCTGGCCGAGCCCGGTCATCGTGAGGGGGCTGAGGTCCGTGCCGTCGCCGAAGTCGCCGTACCCGTCGCTCTCGGCGATGGCCGCGAGGCGGGCCGAGGTGTCCATGAAGGCGGGGTCCACGCGGTGCACGGCCCGGTACAGGGGGAGCGCGGCGGCGGAGCGGCCGGTGCCCTCGTGCGCGCGGGCCAGCCAGTAGCGCAGCTCCTTGCGCTGGGGCTGCTCACTCCGGCAGCGCATCAGCGCGGCGGACAGGAGCGGCTCGGCCTGCCCGTACATCTCCAGGCGCACCCGGGCCATCCCGCCGAAGAGCCCGGCCTCGATGCCGAGCAGCCCGTCGTCGAGCAGCGGGTCCGTGTGCCGGACCAGCTGCTCCCAGTCCTTGACAAGGTAGGCGCGGCAGGCGTGGAGGAACCGCACCTGCGGATCGGCGTCCACCCGCGGCAGCGTCGCCAACGCCCCGTCCAGGTCCGGCACATGGCGCCCGTCGAGCCAGTGCGACGCGTGGGCGAGCAGCAGATCGCGCGGCCGCTCGAGCACGGGCTGCACCCACCAGCCGAGCCAGTACCAGGAGTTCAGGGTGCGCCGGTGCCGGGTGCGCTGCTCGCCGAACCGGTCGCGGTGCCGGAACATGCGCAGCAGCGCCGTCGTCGTGTCGATGCGTAACGCGTGCAGCCCCAGCCAGCCGTCGGCCATGCCGGGATCCATCCGGACCGCGGCCCGGAACTCCTCCTCGGCCTGCGGATAGGCGCCCATGGTGTAGGCGTCCACGCCACGCACCCAGGCGAGGTCGGCCGGGCCGGGCGAGCCCTGTGTGCCGAAGTCCATCACGTCCCCCACAAACCGTGCCCCCGTGGTGCGCCGCCGGGCCGGTGCCCGCCGGCTCCTGCGTCGAACCGATGTGCCGTGGACGGGAGTTGTCACGGTGCGGACCGCGAGCCGTCCGTAAGCCGCACCGAGAGGCATCGTACCTGCGCAGCAGTCGTCGGCCGAGGGCGCCGCAGGGCCGGATCCGAGGCGGACGGCGCAGGTGAGGGTGGGGCCTGACGGTGACCGAGGGTGAACGAATCAGGGCTCACCGCACCCCCGAAGGGAGCAACAGGGCAGAACGAAGCCCCCGATCACGGGGGAACAACCGGGGGCTTCGCGTCTGCCGGCGGCCCCGAAAGACCGCACATTCAGAACGTAAGTCCTGTACGGCCCCTCGGTCAAGCCGAGTTGAGGCACTCGCGCAAACTGGCGGAAGGGGCTTCGGAAGGGGTCAGCGCGCTGCCGACGGCCCTTCACGGTGAGTGACGGAAGGCGTCGAAAGTCGGGCCTCGGGAGGCATCTGACGTGCCTCGTAGCCCTCAGGACACTCGCGCACCAATGTCCGGGCGAAGGGGCGCGAGGGGTCGTCGGCGAAGTGCGCGCGCTCCGCACGGATCCAGCCGTCCCAGAACTCGCTCTGCGCCGGCCCGTCCCGTCGCCGCCCCCGTTCCCAGGACACCTCCTGAGGCGTGTCCATCCACAACAGCCCCGCCAGGAACGGCCGCACGGCGCGCCGGCCCGCGCCCACGCCCTCCATCAGAACCACCGGCGCCGGCGCCAGGGCGCGCGGCGGGCAGAAGCGCCGGGCGTTCCAGTCGTACGGCTCGTACCGGGCGCTCTCGCCTCGGGAGAGCGGATCGATGACCTGCTCACGCAGCCGCGCCGTCCAGCCGAAGAGGGCGTCGTGGCTGGCGAGATCGTCGAGGTGCAGGACGGGCGCCCGACCGAGTGCCTCGGCGAGCCCGGCGGCGAACGTCGACTTGCCGGAGCCCGCGTGGCCGTCGACGGCGATCAGCCGCACCGGGCCGCAGGAGGGCGGCAGGGCGCGCAGGGTCGCGGCGAGCCGGGGGAGCGGCATGTGCTGGAAGGTCATCGCCCGCAAGGGTACGGGAGGCGCTCGTCCGGTTTCCCGCGCGCCGCCGCAGGTCATGCCAGTGGTACAGGCCAATATTGGTCACCACGACAGGCCCGGAAACGCTGGTGGAAGTCAGCGGGTACCGGCCATAGTTGGCGCACTGTCGTGCACCTCACCCGCCCCTTTACGGATACCTCGTCGACTGGGGGAGCCCCGCCCATGAACCGACCCGAACCTCTGTCCCGCAGAACCCTGCTCACCGCCGCCGCGGCCACCGCGGGCGCAGCGGCGCTCGCCACGACCGCGGGTACCGCCGTCGCGGGAACCGGCGCACCGGCCCGCGCCCACGCGGCCCCGAGCCTGGTGGACAACCGCGCCTGGACCTCGCACTCGGACTGGCGCTCCGGTACGGCGGCCGGCACCCGCGCGGTCGCCGGGTCCCGCCCCGGCCTGACGCTCGCGACCCCCGAGGGCCGCACCGACTACACGGATCCGCACACGGGTAAGACCGCCACCTGGGAGTACGGCCGGTGGACCTCCCCGGCCCACCGCCTGTCGGTGCCCGCCACCGAGGTCATCGCCTCCTGGAACGCGCGCACCCCGGCCGGTACCTGGATCCAGATCGAACTCCAGGGCACGTACTCCGACGGCGCGGCGACGCCCTGGTACGTGATGGGTCGCTGGGCCGCCGGCGACCAGGACATCCGGCGGACCTCCGTCGACGACCAGTCGGACGGAAAGTCCAGCATCTGGACGGACACCTTCTCGATCGACGACGCGGCCTCGGGCCTGCGCCTCGTCTCCTACCGCCTGCGGCTCACCCTGTACCGCGCGCCGGGCTCCAAGGACTCGCCCCTCGTGTGGCGGCTCGGGGCCATGGGCTCCGACGTCCCGGACCGCTTCTCGGTGCCTGCCTCGACCCCGGGACTGGCCAAGGAACTGGCCGTTCCGCGCTTCTCGCAGAACGTCCACGCGGGCCAGTACCCCGAGTACGACAACGGCGGCGAGGCCTGGTGCAGCCCCACCTCCTCGCAGATGATCATCGAGTACTGGGGCCGCAAGCCCTCCGCGGACGACCTGTCCTGGGTCAACCCGGACTACGCGGACCCGGAGGTCTGCCACGCGGCCCGCTTCACGTACGACTACCAGTACGAGGGCTGCGGCAACTGGCCCTTCAATGCGGCCTACGCGGCGACGTACAAGGATCTTCAGGGAGTCGTCACGCGGCTCGGCTCGCTCAGCGATCTGGAGACGCTGATCGCGGCGGGGATCCCGGCCATAACGTCGCAGTCGTTCCTCAAGGAGGAACTGACGGGCGCGGGTTACGGGACGTCCGGACACCTGATGACGGTGATCGGCTTCACCGCGGACGGCGACGTGATCGCCAACGATCCGGCGTCGCCCAGTGACACGGCCGTGCGCCGCGTCTACAAGCGGTCGGAGTGGGAGAACATCTGGCTGAGGACGAAGCGGTACAACGCCACAGGCAAGGTCGTGTCCGGCACCGGCGGCGTCTGCTACCTGTACTTCCCGGCCCACCCGACCTCGAAGCAGCGCCACGCGCTCGAGGCGGTCGGCGTCCGCTGAGGCACCCGCCGCGGCCCCTCCCGACGCGACCGGGAGGGGCCGCGGCATGTCCTCGACGGCCCCGTGAGCGGACCGGCTCGTGACCGGATCCTCGCCCCCCGTCCGGGCGGGCCCGGCATCGGTGCCGGCGGTGCTTCCCTCGCCGCTGTGTCACCGATGTGAGCCGCACGGCGGCGCAGGGTGGTTGTGCGTGACCAAGCTCTCGCCCGCAACCGGCCGCGGCGGTGGCATGGTGGACGGGTCAGTGGGGGGATGCCACTGCCGGACGACCTCAGCGAGATGCCCATGACCGCGACCACCGTCACGAACCGCGCCGCCCGGACCCGCACCGGCGGTCCCAAGGACAACGGCCCCAAGATCCTCGAGCACATCCTCGGCTGGACGTTCGTCGTGGTCCTCGCCATGTTCGTCACGCAGGCCGGCCTGATGTGACCCGGTTCTCCCCGGCGCCGCGCTCGACGCGCCGGCGCCGGCCCGGGAGCCCCACGAGCCCGTAGAGCCACCGCAGGGGAGAGCACCGGGGTGGCAGGGCGAGCACCGCGTACAGGGGCAGCCCGGCCCAGGCGCCGACCGGCCCACCGGTCCGGCGCCCGCGAGATCCCGACACGACGCGAAGGGGCGGGGGACGCCGCGCATCCCCCGCCCCAAGTGCCGTGCCCGAGCGGCTAGTCGACCGCCTTGATCAGCTCGCCGTTCGTCGTGTCACCGCTGAGCTCCCAGAGGAAGGTGCCTCCGAGGCCCTGCTGGTTCTTGTAGTCCATCTTCCCGGCGATGGTGGCCGGGGTGTCGTAGCTCCACCAGTTGTTGCCGCAGTACGCGTAGGCGGTGCCGCCGACCGTGCCCGTCGCCGGGCACTTCGACTTGAGCTCCTTGTAGTCGTCGATGCCCTGCTCGTACTTGCCGGCCGCCGGGCCCGTGGCCGTGCCGCCGGGCGCCGACTGAGTGACGCCGGTCCAGCCGCGCCCGTAGAAGCCGATGCCGAGCAGCAGCTTCGACGCCGGGACGCCGAGGCCCTTGAGCTTGGTGATGGTGGCGTCGCTGTTGTAGCCCGCCTTGGGGATGCCGCTGTACGAGGTCAGGGGCGAGTGCGGGGCGGTCGGCCCCTGTGCGTCCCAGGCTCCGAAGTAGTCGTACGTCATCGGGTTGTACCAGTCGACGTACTGGGCGGCACCGGCGTAGTCGGTGGCGTCGATCTTGCCGCCGTCGGAGGCGTCGGCGGGGATCGCGGACGTGATGAGCGCGCTGGAGCCGAACTTCGAACGCAGCGCGCTCATCAGGTTCTTGTAGGCGTCGCGCCCGCTGGTGTCGCAGGACAGGCCACAGGCGTTGGGGTACTCCCAGTCGATGTCGATGCCGTCGAAGACATCGGCCCACTTGGAGTTCTCGACCAGGTCGTAGCAGGACTGCGCGAACCCGGCCGGGTCCTTGGCGGCGTCGGTGAACCCGCCCGACCAGGTCCAACCGCCGAAGGACCAGAGGATCTTGAGGTTCGGGTGCAGCTTCTTCAGCTTGAGCAGCTGGTTGAAGTTGCCGCGCAGCGGCTGGTCCCAGGTGTCGGCGACGCCGTCCACCGCCTGGTCCGCGGTGTACGCCTTGTCGGTGGCGGCGTACGAGTCGCCCATCGCGCACTTGCCGCCGGTGACGTTTCCGAAGGCGTAGTTGATGTGCGTGAGCTTGTCGGCCGAGCCGGACGTCTCGATGTTCTTGACGTGGTAGTTCCGGTCGTAGACACCCCATTCGGTGAAGTAGCCGACGACCTTCGAACCGGCCGCGGCTTCCTGGGTGCCGACGTCGTTCTGTGCCGCGGCGGTGCCCGCGGAGGCGAGCAGTCCGGCGCCGAGAACGGCGCAACACGCGGCGGAGAGGAGCGCCCGGAAGGAGGCGCGTGGACGGTGCGGTCTGAGCATCGTGTCTCCTCGTGGGGGAGGGGAGCGTGGGGGGATTTGCTGTGGACCTCGTGGGCGTCGTCACGCGCATGCGTGCCATGCATCTTTGGCATGAACGCGTTAAGACGTTGCAGGGAACCTTAGGAGGACTAGACCAGTGGGGTCAATGGTGCGGACCAATACGCCCGGGGCTCGGCGAGCTTCGGTTCCGGCGGGCAAGGGCTTCGGGGCGGGGTTCCTGCGGCTCCCCGTGGGGGCTCCGGGCCGCCTCTCCGTCGTCTTTTCGGTATCTTTGAAGTAAGCGGTCGTTAACTGGTGACTGGCCGCCGTCGAACAGGCATACTCAACGGGCCGCAGCCGCTGGTCAGCACCCGTCCGAGACCCGGAGGGGAGCCCTCGGCGGCGGCTCGAGAACGGCGCCGCCGCACCACCCCGCGCGCGACCGCCGCAGCGCCCGACAGGGAGGAGAGCGTCGATATGCCCGACCGCGCCCCGCAGCCGGTGGACCGTCAACTGCCCACGGACGAGGCCCGGGATCTGTTCTCGCTCGTACGTGAGCTCGTGCATCGCGAGATCGCCCCGAGCGCGGCCGAGGAGGAGGACGCCGGACGCTTCCCGCGCGAGACGTTCTCACTGCTCTCCGAGTCGGGTCTGCTCGGCCTCCCCTACGACTCCGACTTCGGCGGCGGCGACCAGCCGTACGAGGTCTACCTCCAGGTGCTGGAGGAGCTCGCCGCGGCCCGGCTCACCGTCGGCCTCGGCGTCAGCGTTCACTCGCTGGCCTGCCACGCACTGGCCAATTTCGGCACCAAGGAGCAGCGGACCGAGCATCTGCCCGCCATGCTCGGCGGCGGCCTGCTCGGCGCGTACTGCCTCTCCGAGCCGTCCTCGGGATCGGACGCCGCGTCCCTGCGGACCAAGGCGGTCCGCGAAGGCGACCACTGGGTGATCACCGGCACCAAGGCGTGGATCACGCACGGCGGTGTCGCCGACTTCTACACCGTCCTGGCGCGCACCGGCGGGGAGGGGGCGCGTGGCATCACCGCGTTCCTGGTCCCGGGTGACGCCGAGGGGCTGAGCGCGGCTGCGCCCGAGAAGAAGATGGGGATGAAGGGCTCGCCCACGGCGCAGGTCCACTTCGACGGGGTGCGTGTGAGTGACGCGCGCCGGATCGGCGACGAGGGGCAGGGCTTCGCGATCGCGCTTTCCGCCCTCGATTCGGGGCGGCTCGGCATCGCCGCCTGCGCGATCGGCGTGGCCCAGGCGGCCCTCGACGAGGCCGTCTCCTACGCCACGGAGCGCGAGCAGTTCGGGCGTCCCGTCGCCGACTTCCAGGGCCTGCGCTTCATGCTCGCCGACATGGCCACCCAGATCGAGGCCGGCCGCGCTCTCTACCTGACGGCGGCGCGCCTGCGCGACGCGGGCCGGCCCTTCTCCAAGCAGGCGGCCATGGCCAAGCTGATGTGCACGGACACGGCGATGAAGGTCACCACGGACGCCGTCCAGGTGCTCGGGGGATACGGCTACACGGCCGACTTCCCGGCCGAGCGCTATATGCGCGAGGCCAAGGTGCTCCAGATCGTGGAGGGCACCAATCAGATCCAGCGCATGGTCATCGCGCGGCACCTGGCCGGTCCCGAAAGCCGCTGAACTGCCCGGTTCTGACCGGGGACGCCACCAGCCGGGCCCACTCCGGATCGTGGCGTCCCGGCAGGGTCTTGCCGCGGTCGGCCCAGTGGCTGACCAGGGCGCGGTAGATCGGCGGGTCCTGGGGCGCGGGGCGCTCCGGGGGCGGCGGCTGCGGAACCGATTCTGCGGTGGTGGGGACCAGGAGGCGCCGGCGACGGCCGGTGGCGGTCTGCGTAAGGGTCATGCCCGGGCCAACGCGCCCGCGCCGGGCAGGTCACCCTTCGGGGCATGGGGGCGTGCGTTCTAGGGCCCCCGTTCGGACCGGGCCGATCACCGGCCCCGCGGGCCCGGCCTGATCCGGCCGTCGCCGCATCCGGGTCGGCGCACGCATCTGGCTCCGGCGGCTCAGCTGACGTACCGTCAACTCCGCCGCCGGGGGCCGCACCCCTCCGGGCGACGTCAACCGCCGTACGCCCTGGGAGGAAACGCGTGGCAGACGACCGCCCCGTCGCACTCGACGAATACCCGGTCCATCAGGTCCCGCTGTCCATGAAGCACGTCGCGACCGGTGACCGCAACGCCTACGACCGGTGCATCTTCCACCTTGTCGACCCCACCGGGGAGTTCCTGCTCATCCTCGGCCTCGGCGTCTACCCGAACCTCGGCGTCATCGACGCGTACGCGACCCTGCGCGTCGGCGACACCCTCCACGCGGTCCGCGCCTCCGACGCCCTGCGCGACGACACCCGCATGGAACTCGCCGTCGGACCGCTCCGGATCCAGGTGGAACGTCCCCTGAAGGACTTCACCCTGACCTGCGCGGCTGACCCGGCCGACCCCGACGGACTCTCGTACGAGATCAACTGGTCGGCGGCCTTCCCGGCCCTCTGGGAGCCCCATCACACGCAGCGCCGCGGCGGCCGCCTCACCCTTGAGGGCAGGCGCTTCGTGCAGGCCGGACGCTGTGACGGCCGGCTCCGCATCGGCGGGCGCGAGGTCTCCCTCGACGGCTGGACCGGCACCCGCGACCGCAGTTGGGGCGTGCGCCCGGTCCCCGGCGAGGAGGGCGGCCGGCTCGCAGAGGAGAACAGGACCGAGGGCTTCCACTGGATCTGGTCACCGGTCCGCTTCGACGACCGCTTCCTGATGGTGATCGTCCAGGAGGACGCGGACGGCTACCGCACCCTCAACGACGCCACCCTCGTCCGCGACGGCCACCCGGACCTCCAACTCGGCTGGCCCCAGGCCGACATCGCCTACCGGACCGGCACCCGCCACCCCGAGAGCGCCGTCGTCCACCTCACCGACCCGCTCTCCCGCAAACCCCTGGAAATCGGCGTCGAGATCCTCGCCTCGTCCCCGCTCGCCGTCGGCGCCGGCTACCCGCCCGCGGACGACTGGCAGCACGGCACCTGGCGCGGCCGCGACTGGACCGACCGCCGCAGCTACGACCTCTCCGACCCGGCCGCCCACCCACTGGCCGCCTACGGGGTCATCGACCACGCGGCGCGCTTCACCCTGGACGGCCAGGTCGGCCACGGCATCTTCGAGCACGGCAGTTTCGGCAGGCACGACCCGAGCGGCTTCACCGGCTACGACTCCGTGGCGCCCTGAAAGGAGCCTGCGATGGCGACAGTACCCAGACCGCGCACCAGCACCCGCGACCCGGAGGAGGTGGCCCGGAAGCTCACCTCGTGGCTGGCCGTCCGTCTACCGGGCGCCAAAGCGGCGAACGTGAGTGTGCCCGAGTCCAACGGCATGTCCAGCGAGACCCTGCTCTTCGACATCGAACACCCCGAACCCCCGGTCCGGGCCTGCGCGTTGAGGCTCGCCGCCGACCCGTCCGCGTACACGATCTTCCCCGACTACGACATGCCGCGGCAGTACCGCACGATGCGGCTCGCCGCCGAGCGCACCGGGCTGCCGGTGCCGCGGGTTCTGTGGCTCGAGGAGGATCCCGGGCCCCTGGGTGCCCCGTTCTTCGTGATGGAGCGCGTCGAGGGCCGCGTGCCGCCGGACGTCATGCCGTACACGTACGAAGGCAACTGGCTGCATTCCGCGACGGACGCCGAGCGCGCGCGGCTCCAGGACGCGACCGTGGGCCTCATCGCCCGCCTGCACGACGGAGTCCCGGCGTCCGAGGCCGAGTTCCTCGCCGCACCCGGCCAGGGCAGCGCTCTGCGCCGCCACGTCGAGGCCCAACGCGCCTACTACGCCTGGGTGGTGGACGGGCTGCCGCCCTCACCGCTCATCGAGAGCGCCTTCGAACGGCTGGCCGAACTCTGGCCCGCCGACGAGGGCGACCCCGTCCTCAACTGGGGCGACGCCCGCATCGGGAACATCATCTACGACGGCTTCGAACCGGCCGCCGTGCTCGACTGGGAAATGGCGGCCCTGGCCCCGCGTGAGGTCGACCTCGGCTGGACCGTGTACCTGCACCGCTTCTTCCAGGACCTGACCGAGAGCTTCGGCCAGGCCGGCCTGCCGGGCTTCCTGCGCCGCGCGGACATCGAGCGGCGCTACGCCCAACTCACCGGCCACACACCGCGCGACATGGACTTCTACACCCTGTATGCCGCGCTGCGCCACGCCGTCGTGATGCTGCGCGTCGCCTACCGGCAGGTGTACTTCAAAGAGGTGGCCGTGCCGGACGATCCGGACACACTGATCCTGCATCACGCCAGTCTGCGGGCCATGATGCAGGACAGTTACTGGAGTTGAGGCGTCGTCAGGCGGCCGTGCGGCGTACCTGCTCGGGGATGCGCAGCGGGCGCGACCCCGGGCCGGCCACGTGCGAGAAGGGCTGCATCCGCCAGTCGAGCCCCTGAGGGAGCGTCAACAAGAGCGCGGCGTCCTGCTCCTGAGCCCCCGTCGAGTCGTCGGCGGGCCGGGCGTCGGCCGCCGCGCGGCCCGTACCGGCACAGACCGTGAGACCGAACGGGTTCCACGGCGAGGCGCACAGCGCGTGCTCGGGCAGCACATCCTCGTCGGCGAGCAGCGCGATCGGCTGCGCGCAGTCCGGGCAGAAGACCCGGTACATCTCGAAGGTGTCGTACGCGTCGAACGCGTCGGTTCCGGTGTCCTCCGGTTCGACACCCTCCGGCTCGGGCTCGATCGCCGGCTGCTGCCGACTACGGGCAGGACGACCGGGACGCTTCACATTCTGCATGGGACTCTCCCCCTCGGGTGGGCCGACAAGGCGCTGCGGCCTCGACCACAGCAAGCACTTCCCGTCCCGTCGTGGGGGTAATCGTGGCACGCGCCTGGACACGGTTCGACAGGTGTGGTCTTCGTCACATGGTGATTGCGGATGCCGGGCGGCAGGTAGGCGTATCCGCCCCCATGGTGGGCTCGGGTATCCGTGGGGATCACTCGGGTATCCGCGGGGATCAAGCGCACTGTAGGTTCTGCGCCATGGAGGAGCTCGACCGACAGATCGTGCAGCTGCTCGTCAAGGACGGGCGGATGAGCTACACCGACCTGGGCAAGGCCACCGGCCTGTCCACGTCCGCGGTGCACCAGCGCGTGCGCCGCCTCGAACAGCGTGGCGTCATCCGGGGCTATGCCGCGGTTGTCGACCCCGAGGCGGTCGGCCTGTCGCTCACCGCCTTCATCTCGGTGAAACCGTTCGACCCCAGCGCCCCCGACGACATCGCGGAACGCCTGGCCGGCGTGCCCGAGATCGAGGCCTGCCACAGCGTCGCCGGCGACGAGAACTACATCCTCAAGGTCCGTGTGGAGACCCCGCACGACCTGGAGAACCTGCTCGCGCGGGTGCGCTCCCTCGCCGGTGTCTCCACCCGCACGACCGTGGTCCTCTCCACCCCGTACGAGGCACGGCCGCCCCGCGTCTGACCGGCACGGGTCCGACCGCTGAGGCCCCCGGGTGCGGCCCTGGGGCACAAACGCGGGAAACTGTCCCCATGAGTACGACCCCCACGCCCGCACCGGCAGAGTCCCGCACCGTCCTTCTGCGCGGTGGCGACGTCCACAGCCCCGCCGACCCCTTCGCCACGGCCATGGTCGTCGAGCGGGGGCACGTCGCCTGGGTCGGCTCCGAAGGCGCGGCCGACGCGTTCGCCGAGGGGGTCGACGAGGTCGTCGACCTCGAAGGCGCCCTCGTCACTCCCGCGTTCACCGACGCCCACGTCCACACCACGTCGACGGGGCTCGCCCTGACCGGCCTCGACCTCTCCACGGCCCGCAACCGGGGCGACGCGCTCGCCCTCGTCCGCGCCCACGCGGCCGCCCGCCCCACGGACCGGATCCTCCTCGGCCACGGCTGGGACGCGGCCCGCTGGCCCGACGGCGAGCCCCTCACGCGCGCCGAGCTCGACGAGGCAACGGGCGGCCGCCCGCTCTACCTCTCCCGCATCGACGTCCACTCGGCCGCCGTCACCACGGCCCTGCTCGACCTCGTCCCCGGCATCGCGGACCGCCCCGGATTCACCCCCGACGGGCCGCTCACCCGCGACGCCCACCACGCGGTGCGCGCCGCCGCCCACTCCGCCGTCACCCCGCAGCAGCGCACGGAGGCCCAGCGCGCGGCCCTGCGGCACGCGGCCTCCCTGGGGATCGGCTCGGTGCACGAGTGCGGCGGTCCGGACATCTCCTCCGAGGACGACTTCACGGGCCTGCTGCGCCTGGCCGCCGAGGAGTCCGGCCCCCGGGTCGTCGGGTACTGGGCCGACCTGGACATCGAGCGGGCCCGCGCGCTGGGCGCCGTCGGCGCCGCCGGCGACCTCTTCGTGGACGGTGCCCTCGGCTCCCACACGGCCTGCCTGCACGAGCCGTACGCAGACGCGGCCGCCGGGCACACCGGCACGTCCTACCTGGACGCCCACGCCGTCGCCGCCCACGTCGTCGCCTGCACCGAGGCGGGGCTCCAGGCCGGATTCCACGCCATCGGGGACGCCGCGGTGACCGCCGTGGTGGACGGCGTGCGCGCCGCCGCCGAGAAGGTCGGCCTCGGCCGTGTGAGGGCGGCGCGGCACCGCGTCGAGCACGCGGAGATGCTGTCGCCGGAGACCATCGCCTCCTTCGCCGAGTTCGGCCTCACCGCGTCCGTGCAGCCCGCCTTCGACGCCCTGTGGGGCGGCGAGGACGGCATGTACGCCGATCGTCTCGGCGTCGAACGGGCCCGCGCCCTCAACCCGTTCGCCGCCCTCCTGCGCGCCGGGGTTCCGCTGGCCTTCGGCTCCGACAGCCCGGTCACTCCGCTCGACCCGTGGGGCACGGTCCGCGCCGCGGCCTTCCACCGCACGCCCGAGCACCGGGTGTCCGTACGGGCCGCGTTCACCGCTCACACTCGCGGCGGCTGGCGCGCCGTCGGCCGGGACGACGCGGGCATCCTGGTCCCGGGCGCCCCGGCGGACTACGCCGTGTGGCGCACCGAGGAGCTCGTCGTCCAGGCGCCGGACGACCGCGTCGCGCGCTGGTCGACCGACCCGCGCTCGGGGACTCCGGGCCTCCCGGATCTCACGCCGGGGGCCCAACTGCCGCTCTGCCTGCGCACGGTGGTCGGCGGGCGGACCGTGTACGTAGGGCCGGACGAGTGATGTCGGCGGTCGCCGTACCGCCGATCGCGGTCCGCCACATGTTCGCGCGACCTGCGGATCCTCGGCACTGACCAGGCGGTTTCCCCAATATCCGCAGCTCAAACGGGTGTTGACAGCTGGGCGCGGTCGACGGGTAGGTTCTGCCGGGTCCACCACTGGACGTCCGACCGGGGAACCTCCGCGCAGTCGATGAACGCCGCTGGGTCATTGGGCGGTGTGCCGCACCGGCGCACCGCCACTGGGAGCCAGGCCCAGCACCCGCGCCATGGGGCGCTGGAACGTTCCGGCCGGATGGCGGTCCCTCCCTGCTCCGCGGGAGCACGGGGGACGGTGCGACCCGGGTGGGGCCCGGAAGCTCAGTAGACAACGGCTCTCGGTAGACCCGCAGCCAGCGGGTCCCAGGTCGGCCCGAAGGGCACCGGGCCCCGATCCCGCAGCTCCGTTGCAGGGCGCCTTACCTGCGCCGACAGGCGGCCTCGCTATGGTGGTCCCCTCGTACAGGAGTCTTAAGGGGAAGCTGTGAACGACGGCGGTGGGCGGCAGTTCGGTCCTCTCGGTACGGCGCTGGTGATCATCCCGACCTACAACGAGGCGGAGAACATCAAGTCGATCGTCGGCCGGGTGCGCGCGTCCGTGCCCGAGGTGCATGTCCTCGTCGCCGACGACAACAGCCCCGACGGCACGGGAAAGCTCGCCGACGAGCTCGCCTCGGCCGACGACCAGGTCCAGGTCCTGCACCGACAGGGCAAGGAGGGTCTGGGCGCGGCCTATCTCGCGGGTTTCCGCTGGGGCCTGGAGCACGGCTACGGCGTCCTGGTGGAGATGGACGCCGACGGCTCCCATCAGCCCGAGGAGCTGCCCCGGCTGCTGACCGCGCTGAAGGGCTCCGACCTCGTACTCGGCTCGCGCTGGGTGCCGGGCGGACGGGTCGTCAACTGGCCCAAGTCACGCGAGTTCCTCTCCCGCGGCGGCAGCACGTACTCGCGGCTGCTGCTCGACGTGCCGATCCGGGACGTCACCGGCGGCTTCCGGGCCTTCCGCCGCGAGACCCTCGAGGGCCTCGGGCTCGGCGAGGTCTCCTCCCAGGGCTACTGCTTCCAGGTCGACCTCGCGCGACGCGCGGTCAGGGCCGGCTATCACGTCGTCGAAGTGCCCATCACGTTCGTCGAGCGTGAGCTCGGCGACTCCAAGATGAGCCGTGACATCGTCGTCGAGGCCCTGTGGCGGGTCACCGCATGGGGTGTGGGGGAGCGCATGGGGCGTGTGATCGGCCGCAAGCAGCCCTGAGCCGGGGCTTCCGTCGATCTTGATCTCCCCCTTACGCCACTTGCGCCGGGGCCCAGGCACACTGGGGGCATGACCACAGGTACACCGCCCCCTTCGCGCCCCGCCACGCCCCGGCGCTCCCGGGTCCGCACGTTCCTGCCGCTCGGTATCGCCGCATGGCTGGTCCTGGAGATCTGGCTGCTGACCGTGGTGGCCGGCGCGACCGGCGGGTTCACCGTCTTCCTGCTGCTGCTCGCCGGGATCGTGCTCGGCGCCGTCGTCATCAAGCGCGCCGGCCGCCGGGCCTTCAAGAATCTGAGTGAGACGCTGCAACGGCAGCAGAGCGGCGCGGTACCGGCAGGCGAACAGCGCTCCGGGGGCAACGGTCTGTTGATGCTGGCGGGTCTGCTCCTGATGATCCCCGGCCTCGTCTCCGACGCCCTGGGCCTCCTCCTGCTCGTCCCGCCCGTGCGCACGGCCCTGAGCCGCTACACGGAGCGGACCATCGAGCGGAAGATGCAGTCGGCCGCCCCCGGGACCCTCGGCGACGCCTTCCAGCAGGCCCGGATGCACCGGCCCGACGGCACGGTCATCCAGGGCGAGGTGATCAAGGACGGTGGGCGGCCCGCACAGCGCCCCGACGCGGGTCCGCGCCCCCCGATCACCTCCTGAGCCCGCGCGGGGCTCAGAAGCTCGCTGAGCCCCGCCCGGCACTGGACATGCGCAGACCGGTACAGGGCGCGCGAAAGGCCGTGGGCCGGACACACATGACGTGTGTCCGGCCCACGGCCTACTTCAGTCGCGCTCCCGCTGCTCCCGAGGGATCAGGCGGACTTGCGGCTGTCGCGCGGATGCACCGCGATGTTCATGGCGCCCGATCGGAGAACGGCAAGCCGCTCCTCGAGGACCTCTTCGAGCTCCTCGCGAGTGCGCCGCTCCATCAGCATGTCCCAATGTGTACGCGCGGGCTTGGCCTTCTTCTCCTCAGGGCCGTCACCGTCGACTAGGAGTGCCTGGGCCCCGCAGACCTTGCACTCCCACTCCGACGGAATCTCGGCCTCCACCGAGAAGGGCATCTCAAAACGATGTCCCTTCTCGCATGCGTACTCCACGGCCTGGCGCGGAGCCAAGTCGATGCCGCGGTCCGTCTCGTAGCTGGTCACTACGAGGCGCGTACCGCGAAGAGCTCGCTCACTCATGAATCGTGCCTCCCGGGCTTGTCGCCCACAGGACAGGTGTCGCTGTCGTCGTCATCCGGTCAACGTCCGGTCGGCGGTAAAGATTCCCGTTCCGGGTCATGCGTCGCCGTCGTAGCCGCCCCTTGTTGTACCCACCGGCGCCCGGTTTGTCACATCTGCCAGCAGATGTCACCCAGCGTTTTGCGATATTGACGTGCAGTAACGGTACGCCTGGCAGGCCAAACGCGTACACTACCGGCCTTTGGCCCCAGGTGCTAAATCCGGGTGGGTACCGGATTCCCTGCGTCGCGTACCGCCCGCCTCACCGGAACCCGGGCAAGCAGCACAAAGCCGATCATGAAGAACACCACCAGGGACACGATGGCGTCCCTATAACTGCCGGTCAGCTGGTACGCGAGGCCGAAAACGAGCGGTCCCAGCCAGCTCATTCCCCGGTCGCTCATCTCGTATGCGGAGTAGTACTCGGCCTCCTTGCCCGCCGGTACCAGATGCGAGAAGAGGGAACGGGACAGCGCCTGAGTGCCGCCGAGCACGAGCCCGATCCCGGCCGCCAGCACGAAGAACCACACCGGCGCACCCGCCGGCAGGAAGTAACCCGCCCCGATCGTGACCGTCCAGGCGATCAGTGAGCCGAGGATCGTGTTCTTCGCGCCGTACGTACGGGCGAGGCGCCCCATCCCGAGCGCGCCCGCCACGGCAAGGACCTGGACCAGCAGCACCGCCACGATCAGCGTCGACTGGTCGAGGCCGAGCTCCTCCGAGCCGTACACGGATGCCTGCGAGATCACCGTCTGGATCCCGTCGTTGTAGACCAGATAGGCGAGCAGGAACGAGAGCGTCAGCGGGCGGCGGCGCATGTCGCGCACGGTCGACGCCAGTTGACGCCAGCCGGGCACGGTGGCTGCCCCGCCCTCGGCGGGGGCCGTGCGCCGGTCCCGCAGTCGCCGTAGCGGTACGAGCGTGAACGCGCCCCACCACACGCCCGCGGAGGCCAGGCAGATCCGTACCGCCGTCGACTCGGACACGCCGAAGGAGTCGTGGCCGGAGTACAGGACGAGGTTCGCCACGAGGACGAGCGCCCCGGACGCGTAGCCGAACGCCCAGCCGCGCGAGGAGACCGCGTCGCGTTCCTCGGGGGGCGCGATCTGGGGCAGGTACGAGTTGTAGAGGACCATCGACACCGCGAGCGAGGCATTGGCGACCACGAGCAGGAATCCGCCCAGCAGATAGCGGTCCCCGTCCAGGAAGAACATCCCGGCGGTCGCGGCGGCCCCCAGATACGCCGAGACCGCGAGCAGCGGCTTCTTGCGGCCCGTACGGTCGGCGGCGGCACCCGCGAGCGGCATCACCAGGATCGAGATGATCACCGAGGCGGAGACGGCGTACGCGAAGAACGCCCCGGCCCGGACCGGGATCCCCAGCGGGTGCACGAAGCCGTCCGCGTCCGCCGCCGACTTGGCGACCGCCGTCAGATACGGCCCGAGGAACACCGTGAGGACGCTCGTCGAGTAGACCGAGCACGCCCAGTCGTAGAAGTACCAGCCGCGCTGCTCCCGGCGCCGCTGCGCCGCCTCGTCGTCCGCCGGCTCCGCCCGCACGGTGTCGCCGCCCACCCGCGCCCCCTCGCTGTCCCCGTGTCCGGACGCGGCCGACGGGCGGTCAGGTCCAGGCTCCCCGGTCCTTGAGCACGTCACGCAGCGTCTCGATGTGATCGGTCATGATGCCATCCACGCCGAGGTCGAGGAGTTCACCCATCTGTGCGCGGTCGTTGACCGTCCACACATGGACCTGGAGCCCGCGCGCGTGGGCCGCGCGGACGAAGCGCCGGTCGACGACGCGTATCCCCGATTGGGCCACGGGTACTTGGGCGCACACCGCCGAAGGGCGCAGCGCCGCGGGCAGCCCGAGAGACCGCAGCCGCAGGCCGAGCACACCACGCGTGCCGTACGACGTGGCGAGGCGGGGGCCCGCGAGGGACTGCGCCCTGGCGACCCTGGCCTCCGAGAACGAGCCGACGCAGATCCGGTCCCACGCGTCCAGGCGGCCGATCAGATCGAGCAGCGGGAGCAGCGCGGGTTCGGCTTTGACGTCCACGTTCCAGTGCACGTCGGGGAAGGTCTCCAGGAGTTCCTCGAAGAGCGGCACCGGTTCGCGGCCCGCCACGCGCGCGTGGCGCACATCGCTCCAAGGGAGGTCCGCTATCCGGCCCGCCGCGTCGGTGACCCGGTCGAGCGTCGCGTCGTGGAAGGCCACGAGCGTGCCGTCGGACGTGGCGTGCACATCGGTCTCGATGTAGCGGTAGCCGAGGTCCACGGAGCGCCGGAACGCCGCCATCGTGTTCTCCAGGCCGTCGGCCGTCCCGCCGCGATGGGCGAAGGCCAGCGGTCCGGGACGGTCGAGGTACGGATGGCGTACGCGCGTGGTCACCGCGGAAGTATCGCCCCTTCGGGTGACGCGCCGGCAACCGAGGTGGGTGCCTCGGGCGGCGCGGGGGCGGCGAAGAGCTTCAGGAACACCTGGGCCAGCGGGCCGATCGCCACGGCGTACAGGACCGTGCCGACGCCGATGGTGCCGCCGAGGACGAAGCCCGTGACGACCACCGCGATCTCGATGGTCGTGCGCACCAGCCGGAGCGAGCGGCCGGTACGCCGGTGCAGCCCCGTCATCAGGCCGTCGCGCGGGCCGGGCCCGAACGACGCGGCGATGTAGAGGCCCGTCGCCGCGCCGTTCAGGACGATCGCCGCCACCATCAGCGGGATCCGGATCCCGAGGGCGTGCACATCGGGGACGACGGCCAGCGCGCCGTCCATCGCGATGCCGACCACGAAGACGTTCGAGACGGTGCCGAGGCCAGGGCGCTGCCTGATCGGGATCCACAGGAGCAGCACCAGGGCGCCCACGATGATCGACACGACGCCGATGGAGAGCCCCGTGAGTTCGGCGAGGCCTTGGTGGAGCACGTTCCACGGCTCCAGGCCGAGCCCCGCCTCCACGAGGAGGCCGGAACTCACGCCGTACAGCGCCAGGCCGACATAGAGCTGGAGAAGGCGCCGGGTGAGACCCGGGCCGGGTGGCGTGGACGACGCGGACAAGTGGAGCCCCCTGTGGTGGTAGTGGCCTGTCGCATGACACTCTGTGGCTTGGGAACACAGGCCAACCATGGCCAATTTGGGGAAGGTGGACTGGACTCCATGGCTCAGTGGACTTCGGCGGTCGGCGCGGCTCAGCTCGCCCGGCTGCTCACCTCCCAGCAGACACGCCCTCCGGGCCCCGGGAGCCGCCGTCCGCCCGCCTACCGCGCCCTCGCCGACGGCATCCGCCTCCTCGTCCTCGAAGGGCGCGTACCCGTCGCTGCGCGCCTGCCCGCCGAACGCGAGCTCGCCGTCTCCCTGGCCGTCAGCCGCACGACCGTCGCCGCCGCCTACGAGGCGTTGCGCGGCGAGGGATTCCTCGAATCGCGCAGGGGGGCGGGCAGCTGGACGGCCGTGCCGGCCGGGAACCCGCTGCCCGCGCGCGGCCTCGAGCCCCTGCCGCCCGAGGCTCTCGGCTCGATGATCGACCTCGGCACCGCGGCCCTGCCCGCCCCCGAGCCCTGGCTGACCCGCGCCGTCCAGGGCGCGCTCGGCGAACTCCCGCCCTACGCGCACACCCACGGCGACTACCCGGCGGGCCTGCCCGCGCTGCGCGAGATGCTGGCCGAGCGCTACACAGCCCGCGGTATTCCGACCATGCCCGAGCAGATCATGGTGACCACCGGCGCGATGGGCGCGATCGACGCGATCTGTCATCTGTTCGCGGGTCGCGGCGAGCGCATCGCCGTCGAGTCGCCCTCGTACGCCAACATCCTCCAGCTGATGCGCGAGGAGGGCGCACGGCTCGTCCCGGTCGCCATGGCCGAGGGGCTCGCGGGATGGGACCTCGACCGCTGGCGGCAGGTCCTGCGCGACGCGGCGCCCCGTCTCGCCTACGTCGTCGCCGACTTCCACAACCCGACCGGGGCGCTCGCCGACGAGGACCAGCGCAGGCAGCTCGTCGAGGCGGCGCGCTCGGCCGGCACGGTGCTCGTCGTCGACGAGACCATGACCGAGCTCCATTTCGACCCCGACCTGGACATGCCCCGCCGCGTCTGCGCCTTCGACCCGGCGGGCTCCACCGTCATCACGGTCGGCTCGGCGAGCAAGGCTTTCTGGGCGGGCATGCGCATCGGCTGGGTGCGGGCGGCGCCCGATGTGATCCGCAGCCTCGTGGCCGCGCGCGCCTACGCCGACCTCGGCACGCCGGTCCTGGAGCAGCTGGCCGTGAACTGGCTGCTCAGTACGGGCGGTTGGGAGGAGGCCGTGGAGCTGCGCCGCAGCCAGGCGAGGGACAACAGCGCCGCGCTGGTGGCCGCGCTGCGCCGCGAGGTGCCCGACTGGGAGTTCGACGTGCCGGTCGGCGGGCTGACGCTGTGGGTGCGTGCCGGAGGTCTGTCGGGGTCCCGGCTCGCGGAGGTCGGCGAACGCGTCGGCGTACGGGTGCCCTCGGGTCCTCGCTTCGGGGTGGACGGCGCCTTCGAGGGCTATGTGCGGCTGCCGTTCACCGTTTCCGGGGCGGTCGCCGACGAGGCGGCGGTGCGGCTCGCGGCGGCGGCGCGGCTCGTGCGGGAAGGCGGAGCATCCGGGGCTGAGCCGCCGCGGACACTCATCGCGTAGGGCCCTTCTTCTGGATCAGGCTGGATCAGGAGAGGCGCGGGGCCACACGCCGCGAGCCCGGCATGATCCGAAAGAAGGGCCCTGGGGCCGGTCGTCACCCTTCCGCGGCGACCGTCCGCACCGTACCCACCGCTTCCACCGCTTCCGCCACGTCGACCGGCTCGGCCGCTTCGACGACCGGTTCGGCCTCCGGGCTGTCGTCGTCCGGCGTCGTCCGCTGCGGGAGGAGCGCGAGCACCGCCTGCCGGTCCGCTTCACTGGTCGCGTCGTCGTAGGGGTCGGGGGTGGCCGGCACCTGGAGGCGGTGGACGGCCCCCGCGCCCAGGCGCGCGTAGCCCCGTCCCGCCGGGACGTCCGGGGTGGGCGTCGTGTGGGGCGCGACCCCGAGAACGTCCTCGATCTGGTCGTACGTGGCCGGGCCGAGCACCACGCGCGCGCGTGTGTGCTGACAGACGGCGTCGGTCAGGGAGTCGAGGCTGTCGAACTGGTCGGCCACGACGACCGTGACGTTGGCCGCGCGCCCGTGCCGCAGAGGGACCTGCAGGAGGGTCTGCGGGTCCTTGCGCCCGTCGGCCGCGGCCAGATGACCGAGGACGCTGGGCCGGTCGAACAGAATCCACAGGGGGCGCCGGGTGTCTTCGGGCGCGGGGTGGCCGGCCTGGCGCGCCCGGTTCGCGGAGATCAGGCGCCGCTCCGTCTCGTGGGCCGCCCATTCCAGGCTGGCCAGCGCGCCGGCGAGCCCGCACTCGACGGCCAGGACACCGCTGCGTCCGGTCAGGCACGCGTAGTCGCCCGTTCCGTTGCCCTCCACGATGAGGACGTCACCGTGCTGGAGGGCCTGGAGAGCGATCGAGCGCAGGAGTGAGGTGGTCCCGCTGCCGGGGTGGCCGACGGCGAGGAGATGCGGCTCGGTGGAGCGCATGCCTGTACGCCAGACGACGGGCGGCACGTCGCGCTGCTCGTCGCCGTCACCGAGGGGGAGGGTCCGCTGGGTGTCGCTCTCGTCGGTGAAGCCGAGAACCGTTTCGCCCGGTGCCGTGACGAAGCGCTGCGCGGCGATGTCGGTGGGCAGCGGGGGCAGGACGGTGACCGCCAGTCGGTTGCCCTCCTCGTCCCACTCGAAGTGGTACTCGCGGCCCCGGCCCGACTTGGCGTGCAGGAGCTGTTCGATGCGGGCGCGGGAGTCGGCCTCGCCGTCCGTGAAGTACGCCGGGTAGCGCACCACGATGCGTGAGACGCGCCCGTCGTCGTCGAAGTCGTACGACTCGAAGGCCTTCCGCCACTCGCCGCCGTGGGCGAAGAGCGGGTTCGGGTCCTCTGGGACGGAGAAGTACGGGACGAGCGCCTCGTAGAGCGCGGTGAGCCGCTCGACCTGGGACTCGTCGGGGCCGGTCGGCGCCGGCGGGGTGAGGTCCCGGCCCTTCCATGCGGCCGCTGCCATCAGGGTGATGAGCGCCAGCAGCGGCCCGTACGGAATCAGCACCACGACCAGGAACATGGCCGCCACCAGGAACAACAGTGGTCCCCGCCGGTCCTTCGGGGTGTCGGCCCACTTGTGCCGCCCTGCGGCTGCCAGGCGGCCCAGGCCCTTCGTGATCGTGATCAGGGGATGGAGTACGTCGGTGGCCCCGTCGGCTGCCGTCCGTGCCAGTTCCCGGCTCCGGGCGATGGAGGCGCTGCCGTTGCTCAGAATGCGGGGGAGGGGGCGCCGAGCCACTTCTGTCTCCTGATGGTGCGTGCGAGGGGGGAGGGGGTCAGAACTTGATCCCGCCGAGCAGGCCGGCCAGGCTCGCGCCGCCGGCCTTGATGCTCGGGGCGATGGCGGTGCCCGCCAGGTAGAACCCGAAGAGAGCGCAGGTCAGACCGTGCGATGGCTTGAGTCCGTCTTTGCGGAAGAAGAGGAAGGCGATGATTCCGAGCAGCACCACGCCTGAGATGGACAGGATCATTTGAGTTCTCCTGGTCGATGGGGACAGTCACCATGAGTTCTTCCAGGCTCACAGCATGTATCTATACGATAAAAGGTGCAAATGGGTGGAATATTCTTTAATTCACCCGTTCGGCAGGCGTCCGGTGAGCCTCCTGGGCGTGTGCTGTACCGCCGTCAGAGCTCTTCGTGATCTTTGCCTCGGTCGGCGCTGCTCATGTGTCGAACCGGGCAGTACTCTGTCGATTCACTCGTACGGCCGCACGGTCGTAGCACTCCGTATACGCAAAGGCGGTCTGTTCCGATGAGCGAAGTCCCCGACCCCGAGGTCGTGGAACTGGCGACCAAGATCTTCGATCTTGCGCGCCGGGGCGAGAGCGAACAGCTCGCCTCCTATGTCGACGCGGGTGTATCGGCGAACCTCACGAACGACCGTGGCGACACCCTCGTGATGCTCGCCGCCTATCACGGGCACGCCGAGGCGGTCCGCGCGCTCCTCGCGCGCGGCGCCGACGCCGACCGCGCCAACGACCGGGGCCAGACCCCGCTCGCGGGCGCCGTCTTCAAGGGCGCGGACGAAGTGATCCGGGCATTGCTGGACGGCGGTGCCGACCCGGCGGCGGGGACCCCGTCGGCGGTCGACACCGCCCGGATGTTCGGCAAGGCGGAGCTTCTGGAGCTCTTTGGCACTTCCTGAGACACCGGCTTTGACCAGCCAGAACGGGGGAGCAGGAAATGTGGTCGCGGCGAGAAGAACCGCTGGGTCATCATGACGACGTGATTTACGGACGCGACGGCGGGGCAGATGGTGCCACACCGCGTGGGCCGTGAACGGTCCGATTCGGGCCACAGACGAGAGGCAGAGGAAGATGGTCTACAGCAAGCAAGAGACGGCGGGCGCCCCGCAGTGTTGTCGCGCGGCCAGGTAGTGCAGTTCCCCCGGTTGCGTCGACGCTTGATGTGAGGCTGTTTCCCATGTTCGATCCGGTCATAGCGCCCAGCGGTACGCTGCTCGGCCTGCTGCAGAGGGGCCGTGGCGACGGCACCCTGCACGCGCTGACGGCGCCGCGCGCCGAAGCGCTCGCGGCTCTCAATCACTGTGTGCTGAGCGACCCCCGCCACGACTGGCAGGTGGAGAACCGCTCGCTGTACTACGCCCGTCTCTACCTCGACCTCCACGGAGAGCTCGGGGAGATCGAGCGGCACCTCTTCGACCCCGACGACGTCCTCAATACGGACGAGTCGCGCACGGGCCTCGCGCTCGCGGTCCTCGGCCACCTCGCCTCGTACGGCAGGCGCGACGCCCTGGAGCTGTTGCGCCGCTACGCCGCCTTCGGGTCCAGCTGGGCCTGGGCGCTCGACGAGCTGGCCCTGCGCGACGACGACGCGGGTCTGCGCGTGCTCGCCGCCCCCATCCTCGACAGATTCCCCGAGGGCGCCGAGGGCGACGCCGAACTGGCCGCCGCCGTGCGCGACGCCTTCGAACCGCGCCCTTGGCGGCTGTGGGCCGACGACCCCAGGGAAGCCATCGGCGCCCGCGTGCGCGCCGCTCAGGAACGCGGCTCCTTCGACCAGTGGCAGCGCCAGATGCGCCCCTCCGGGCCACGCCCCGGGTGGAGCGTGCGGGCCGTCTTCGACTGGGCCCAGGAAGGCCTCGAACGGGGAGCCGTCCTGTACGTGCCCGCCGCGCGCTGCCTGACCGCCGTCGCCGGACCCGGCGACAGGGCCGAGATCGTCCAGGCCGCGCTCACCGGGCATGACGGCGCCCGCAGCACGGCACTGCGCTATCTCGCCGACGCCCATGATCCCGACGTACTCGATCTGATCGAGGCCGCCGTGGAGAGTCCCTCGCACGCTGTCGTGGACGCCGCCCTCGACGCCTTCGAACGCATGCGGACGGTCGCCTCTCTGGAGCGCGCCCGCCGCTGGGCCCCCAGGCCCGACGCCCTCGGCGCCGCCGCGGGACGCATGCTCGCCTGCCGCGGCGGCGCCCAGGACACCGAACTGGTCCTGGCCGCACTGCGCGAGGCGGTGCGCGGCGAAGGCGCCGACGCACCGACACTGTGGCCCCTGGTCGACGGGGCCGGGCGCCTCGGCATCGCCTGCGCCGCCCCCGTCCTGCGCCACGTCTACAGAGAGACCGCCTCGTCCCATCTGCGCGGCCACGCCGCCAAGGCCCTGGCCGCCACCGACCCGTCCTTCGCCGCCGGATTCGCCGTCGAATGCCTGTGGGACTGCGAGGAATCGACCCGTGAGGTCGCCGCGCGCCACGCGGAGACGGGCGACGCGCGCGTCGTGGACCAGCTCCGGAGACTCGCCGCCGACCCGGCCGAGGAGGCCGAGGTGCAGACCGCGGTGCGCAGCAGAATAGGACCGGACGCGACGGCTTTGTGACCGGCGGCTTTCCGGGAGGCAACGCTCGAAGGACGCTGCCTCCCGGCCGCCGGCGGGCGAGGGCCAACGCTCATGGGACGTTCCTCGCCAGGAAAGATCCACGTTGACGTGGCCACGCTCGACGCGACGACAACACCGGTATGCGTGTCGTCATCGTCACCGAGTCCTTTCCCCCCGACATCAACGGTGTGGCTCACTGCGCCCTGCAGACCGCCCGGCACCTCGCCGCCCGCGGTCACGATCCCCTCGTCATCGCCCCGGCCACCGCGCCGGGCCCTGACGCCGACACCGACGCCCCTTGCCCCGTCATACGGGTGCCGTCCCTGCCCCTGCCGGGCTACCCGCAGGTCAGGGTGGCGCTGCCGAGCCGCCGGGTCGCCGCCGCCGTGGCCGCGCACGGCGCCGAACTCGTCCATCTGGCCAGCCCGTTCATCCTCGGCGTGCGCGGCATGGCCGCCGCGTCACGGCTGCGGATCCCCGCCGTCGCCGTCTACCAGACCGACCTCGCCGGTTACGCGCGTACGTACATGGGGGCCGGTGAGGCGACCGCTTGGCGGCGGATCCGCAGCGTCCACGGTGCCGCCGACCGCACACTCGCCCCGTCCAGCGCCGCGGTGCGCGACCTTGAGGTGCACGGGGTGCCGCGCGTGCGGCTCTGGCCACGCGGGGTGGACACCGTCCGCTTCCGGCCCGACCTGCGCGACGGGGCCCTGCGGCGCGAGCTCGCCCCTGACGGAGAGCTGATCGTCGGCTACGTCGGCCGGCTCGCCCCCGAGAAACAAGTCGACTTGTTGGCAGGCGCCTGCGCCCTCGACGGTGTGCGCGTGGTCGTCGTCGGCGACGGCCCCAGCGAGCCCGGCCTGCGCGAGGCACTCCCCGGCGCCGTCTTCCTCGGCCGCCGCACCGGTGCCGAACTCGCCCGCATCTTCGCCTCGTTGGACATCTTCGCCCACACGGGGCCCTACGAGACGTTCTGCCAGACCGTGCAGGAGGCCATGGCCAGCGGCGTGCCGGTGATCGCGCCCGCCGCCGGCGGGCCGCTGGACCTCGTCGCACACGGCAGGACCGGGCTCCTCGTGGCACCCGGCGACGCGGCCGCCGTACGCGACGCCGTCTGGTCGCTCGCCGAGGACCCGCTGCGCCGTCTCGCCTACGGGGCAGCCGGCCGCAGCACGGTCGAAGGGCGGACCTGGGCGGCCGTCGGTGACCAGCTCGTCGGCCACTACGAAGACGTCCTCGACGCGCGGACGGCGGTGGCGGCATGAGCGGGCTGCGGATCGTGCGTCTCGCCAACTTCGTCGCGCCCGCATCGGGCGGGCTGCGGACCGCCCTGCGGGAGTTGGGGGCCGGCTACCGCGCCGCCGGGCACGAGCCCGTCCTGATCGTGCCGGGGGAGCGGGCCGCCGAGCACGAGAGCGCGCAGGGCCGCGTCATCACGCTGCCGGGGACGCTGCTTCCCGGCACCGGGGGCTACCGGGTCCTCACCGACCGGCGGCGCGTGGCCGAACTGCTCGAGCGTCTCGCCCCCGACCGGATCGAGGTGTCCGACCGTACGACCCTGAGGTGGACAGGGGAGTGGGCACGGCGTGCCCGGGTGCCCGCCGTGATGGTGTCCCACGAGACGGCCGACGGCGTCCTGCGGACCTGGGGGCTGCCCGAGAAGGTCGCCCTGCGCGCCGCCGACGCGCTCAACTCCCGCACCGCGCACGCCTACGCGCGCGTGGTGTGCACGACCGAGTACGCCGAACGCGAGTTCATCCGCATCGGGGCACGCAACGTCGTACGCGCCCCGCTCGGCGTCGATCTGGAGCGCTGTCACCCGGGCCTGCGGGACCCCGCCGTGCGGGAGCGGTACGCGCGCGTGGGTGAGGTGCTGCTCGTCCTGTGCTCGCGTCTGTCCGTGGAGAAGCGGCCCGGGACCGCACTCGACGCGCTGGCCGCCCTCCGTCGCCGGGGGACGCAGGCGGTACTCGTCGTCGCCGGGGACGGGCCGTTGCGGGCCCGGCTCGAACAGCAGGCGCGCGCACGGAGGTTGCCGGTGAGGTTCCTCGGGCACGTCGCGGACCGCGGGCGGCTTGCGGCGTTGCAGGCCGCCGCCGACGTGTGCCTCGCGCCGGGACCCGCGGAGACGTTCGGGCTCGCCGCGCTCGAGGCGATGGCCTGCGGCACACCCGTCGTCGCCAGCGCGTCGTCCGCGCTGCCCGAGGTCGTGGGGTCCGCCGGGGGAGTCGCACAGGACACCGGTGAGGCGTTCGCCGTCGCGGTGACGGAACTCGTCGCACGGCCCCGGGACGAACGCCGCGAGGCCGCACGCGCGCGTGCGGAGTGCTTCGGGTGGGGCGCCGCGGTGGACGCCTTCCTGCAGGCGCATGACGCGGTACGGGTGAGGGCCGAGGTGCCTCTGCGGGGGACGGCGGACGTTTCTCTGCGGGGGACGGTCGACGTGCCGATACGGGTGACCGGGCGGGATGCCGTATGAGCGCGGTACTGCGGTTCGTCGCGCTCGGGGACTCACTCACCGAAGGGGTCGGCGACCCGGTGGGAGGCGCCTGGCGCGGCTGGGCCGAGCTGCTCTCCACCGGTCTCACCCCGGACGGCACACCCGTGGAGTTCCACAACTTCGCGGCGAGCGGCGCCCAGACATCTGACGTCCTCGCCCGGCAGATGCCCCAGGCGCTCGCTCTGCGGCCCGACATCGCCTCCGTCCTCGTCGGCGTCAACGACACCCTGCGCCGCACGTTCGACATCCACGCCGTGGCCGCCCGCCTCGACCACGTGTACGCGGCGTTCACGGAACAGGGCGCGGTCCTGCTCACGGCGTGCCTGCCCGACCCCGGCACGATGCTGGGGCTGCCCGGGCTGCTCGGCCGGCCTCTCGCGAGGCGCCAGCAGGCGGTGAACTCGGTCGTCCACGCCCTGTCCGAGCGTTACGGCGCCGTGCATCTGCACGCGGCCGAGGGGGCATGGGTCGCCGACCGCTCCATGTGGAGCGCGGACCGGCTGCACCCCGGTGAACGGGGGCACCGGATGCTCGCCGCGCGGTTCC
The DNA here is from genome assembly GCF_036345255.1 of Streptomyces sp. NBC_00569. Classification (NCBI taxonomy): domain Bacteria; kingdom Bacillati; phylum Actinomycetota; class Actinomycetes; order Kitasatosporales; family Streptomycetaceae; genus Streptomyces; species Streptomyces sp. NBC_00569. The sequence goes on from NZ_CP107783.1 coordinate 8,006,165, forward strand.
ACGCCCTGCTCGCGGCCGACGGGCACGCCCAGGGCACGCCGCCGTCGCCGCAGCCCGAACGGCCCGCGCCCACGCGCTCGGCGAGCTTGTTGTGGCTCGCCACGGCCGGCACGGGCTGGGTCGCACGGCGGTGCACCGACCTGCTGCCCCAGCTCCTCACCCTCGCCGCGGACGAGCTGCGCCACCGGGCACGTGGCACCAGCGCCCGTCTGGACCTGCGGGCGTCCAGCTCGGCGCTCGCGGCGCTGGCGGCCGTGGAACAGGCGGACGCGGCGTGAGGGCGGTTGGCGCGTGAGGTGACGTGATGGTGGGCGGATCCGGTCCCGGGGGTCGGTGGTCGCTGAGAGGGCTACCCGTCAGCGGCCCGCCACCGGGACGAAACGACGAAACGGACCGGTGTGCCCGGGGTCGCCTGTGCCGCGGCGGGCAGGTCTTCCCGGCGTACGACCGCGACCACGGGACAGCCGCCCGTCGTCGGGTGGTCGGCGAGGAACACGACCGGCCTGCCGTCCGGCGGTACCTGTACGGCCCCAAGGGCCATTCCCTCACTGGGGAGTTCGCCCTCCGACGCCCTGAACGGGGGCGGCTCTTCCGTTCGCAGGCCGATGTGGTTGCTCGCCGACGACACGCGGTACGCGCGTGTGGTCGGCGCGCGCAGGGACGCCGCAGCGAACCAGTCCGCGCGCGGCCCGAGCGAGACACGCAGCACCAACTCACGCGGCGGCCCCGGCTGCGGGGCTATGTCCACGCGCGCGTGCACCGTCGACACCGTGCCCAGGGGGAGCACCGCGCCGTCCGCGAGGGGGGCCGGGCCGAGCCCGGAGAGCAGGTCGGTCGACCGGCTGCCGAGGACCGGCTCGACGGCCACCCCACCGGCGAACGCCGCGTAACTGCGTACCCCGCAGAGCGCGGGTCCGAGGTCGAGGAGCGCCCCGGCCGGGATCCGTACGGGCGCGCCCCAGGCGACCGGCCGTCCGTCCACGGTCACCCTGCACGGCGCGCCCACCACGGCGACCGTCACCTCGCAACGCGGCCGTACGGCACATCCGTCGAGGGTGGTCTCCAGGACGGCGGCCGCGGGCGGGTTGCCGACGAGCCGGTTGGCGAGGCGGGCGGCGGGGAGGTCGAGCGCGCCGGAGTGCGGCACCCCGAGATGCGCGTGTCCGGGCCCACGCACTCTGCACCGCTCCCAGGGTGCGGCCACGGTTCCTGGCCGTGGTGTACTCGGCGACGAGGATCGCGCCGACCGCCCACTCACCGCCGAAGCCGAGGCCCTGAAGGGCGCGGAAGACCGGCAGCGTCTCGTAATCGGGGGCGAAACCGCAGGCCACGGTGAAGACCGCGTACGTGGCGACCGTGATCAGCAGGGCCTTCACGCGGCCGATGCGGTCCGCGACGACGCCGGCGACGGCGCCGCCGATCGCGGAGACGACGAGCGGGACCGTGGTCAGGCCGGTCTGGCCGCTGTCGAGCCCGAAGTACGCGGCGAGCGCGACCATGCTCAGCGGCAGCGTGAAGTGGTCGAACGAGTCGAGCGCATAGCCCCCGAAGGCGCCCCCGAAGGCGCGTCGGCCGCGCGGGCCGAGATCGCGCAGCCAGCCGAACGCGCCCTCCGAGGGCGGGAGTTCACCAGGGCGCGCGGGAGATGAGGGCACTGCCGCGTCGGGCGGTGGGGTCGTGTCATGGGCACCTCGCAGGAGGAGAGGGGGGCTTCCTGAGTGGGCTGAACCGATGGACGCGGAGCGTGGGGGGATCCGCGTCTGCCCGCCAAAGTGGAGGATCGTTGAACGATCCCTCAGTACCCATGTTGTTTCGTTCTGGTATCTGCGCTTGAATTCGGGCGTGGCCGAACTGAACGGACTGGCGGACGATCGCGCGCTCCTCGGGCGCACCAGCACCGCCGAGCGGGTCGCGGACATCCTCAGGAGCCGCATCGCGGAGGGGTACTTCCCGCCCGGCACGCGGCTGTCAGAGGACAGCATCGGGGGCGCACTCGGTGTCTCGCGCAACACGCTGCGCGAGGCGTTCCGGCTGCTCACCCACGAGCGGCTCCTGGTGCACCAGCTCAACCGAGGCGTCTTCGTGCGTGTACTCACCGTCGAGGACGTCGAGGACATCTACCTCACGCGCCGCCTCGTCGAGTGCGCCGTCGTACGCGGCCTCGGCCGGCCCCCGTACGACCTCGGTGCGGTGGCCGACGCGGTCTCCGACGGGCTCCGAGCCGCGAAGGAGCGGGAGTGGAAGGGTGTCTCCACCGCCAACATCCACTTCCACCGGGAGCTCGTGGCGCTCGCGGGCAGCGCGCGGACCGACGAGCTGATGCGCAGCGTCTTCGCCGAACTGCGCCTCGCGTTCCACGTCGTGGACGACCCCCGCCGCCTGCACGAGCCCTATCTCGCCCGCAACCAGCAGATCCTCGAGACCCTGGAGGCGGGGCGCCGAGACGACGCCGAGCGGCTGCTCGCCCAGTACCTGGACGACTCCCGCGAGGGCCTGGTCGACGTGTACGGCCGGCGGGTCGCCAAGGGCGAACAGCCGGACGGCTGACGGCTCGCAGAGGGCTCCGCACCCGGCGGCGCTGCGGTCTCGGGGCCCGGGGTACGGGCGGTCGCTTCTGCGCCGTTTCGACCGTTGTCAGACCAAGGACCTAGTCTGTGCTCCGTGACTTCGCCTGCCACCACGGAATCCGTTCCGCCCCAGCTCAGCGCGGGGCCGCGGCCCGCACCGGGCCCGGCCGCCGACGAAGGGCTCGCGCGCCGCCTTCGCGCGCTCGCCTGCACCGCGCCGCTGCACGACCTCGACGTGCGCAAGGCCAATCTCGCGGGCGAGTACTCCGGATACGGCATGGCCGAGGTGGCGCTCTCGGCCATCGACCTCGTCACACTCAACATGGACTTCGACACGGGCGCCGACCACGAGCAGATAGTGGCCAGGCTCATCCCCCGCGTCGGTGCACAGGCCCCGCGGCGCCCCGCCGCCGAGCACGAGCGCGTGGCCCGCTGGGTCCTGGAGAACCTGATCAACGTCGGCAGCGTCGACCGCGGCTTCCGCGCGGTGTACGGCACGTTCGCGCCCGACGGCTCCTACGTCCGCAGGGACTACGACTTCAAGCTGATCGAGGAGGTCCCCGGCTACGGGGGCAGCGTCTACCTCCGCACCACGGACGAAGCGGTCAACGTCCTGGTGGGCGCCCTCGACACCGACGTCACCAGCGCCCAGATCGCCGCCGAGGTGAAGCTGGAGGTGCTGATCAGCCGAGGCCGTCTCGCCGACGCCCAGCTCGCCGCCGAGCAGGCCAGGTACCGGACCGTGCAGTACTCCGAGACCCTCCGAAGGGCCCTGGACGCGACCCGGAGGAACGTCCGCGCGGTGGACTGGCTGAACGCCGTCCCGGACATGATCGCTGAGGCGCTCGACCACGTCGCCGACCGGTACCGCCACGAGAACGCGATCCTCACGAACATCCGCAAGGCCCGCGACGAGTCCGAGGACCCCGAGCACAAGCGGCGGGCCGCCGAGCTCGTCGACATCGTCAAGGACTGCATCCGCCGCCACACGCAACTGCAGTCCCGCCTCCTCGAAGCGGGCCCGCTGTTCCGCGCCGAGCAGGACCGGCAGGCCTTCGCCGCGCCCTCCGCGCGCGCGGGCCTCGACCTGTACGGGCAGCTCGTCGCGCCCTTGCTCCCGCTGCCCGTCGAGCAGGCGAGCCGCGTCACCGACGCGTTCTTCGCGCGCGGCGCGGGCATGCGCACGCCCGTGTCCGTACGGGTGGGGGACCTCATCGACATACTGCTCACGCCGCCCCAGGAGCGGGAACACCTGGGCGTCGAAATGCCCGAGCCCGACCTGATCGCGACGCCGGACGACAGCCGCTTCAGCGAGGAACAGCTCGCGAGCGCCATGGAGCTGCTCGACCTCCCCTCCGACGCGCCGCGCAGGCTCTCCGGACTGCTCGCCGACGCACGGCGCCGTGACCCCGAACTGCCGTATCTGGTCGCCCTGCTGTCCGTCCACGCGGCCAGCCCGCCGGTCGGTACGGCCTACCGGCAGGGCGAGGAGAAGCTGCTGTTCGCCGTGGACGACGGCACCGAGCTCGACGACCCCGAGTTCGGCGGCGCCGACCTCATCGTCGGCACGGCCCTGCTGGACGCCGCGGGCATGGCGGCCGACCGGACGGAGGCCGCGTAGTGCCGATCACAGCACACCGGGCCTCCGTGCCGCACGCTTCCACCGACCTACACCCGAGCTTCGCAGCACACCCGACCAAGGAGCGCCAGCCGTGACCGACCACCCCGCAGAGCACGCCGCGTGGGGCGAGGCGGAGCCCTCCGAGGCTCCGGCGGCCGGCGCGCCCGTCACCCCGGCCGACGCCGCCGACGCGGCCCGGCTCGTGGCCTTCGGCCTCCAGCCCAAACTGCAGCCCGCCCGCGACCAGGAGTACGCCGAGCTGCTGCGGCGCTACCGCGAGGACCCTCCGTTCGCGCGGCTCGCCGACGCCGTCGCCGCCGGGCTCGGCCTCGTCGTCCTGGAGGTCTCCACGCGCGCGGGGATGGCGGTCACCGCGGCCGAGGACTCAGTCTTCGCCGTCCGGATGGGCGACTACGCGCGCCGCACGTCCGCCGACGGAACCGACCGTTTCCTGCACGGCCTCGCGCACCTCGCCGTCGCCGCCATGGCGTTCCCGCGCCCCGAGGACCTCGCCGACGACGGGTACATCGGCCGCGTCACGGTCAACGGCGTGGACGCCTTCGTCCGCCAGGCCTGCCGCCGCCTGGAGGAGCGCGCCGAGGAACAGGGCGAGAACACCGACCCGGCCTCCGACGCCCCGGGCCTCGAGGCCGCGTGGCGCGTCTGGGCCCGGCGCAGCTCGACCGGCGCCACGAAGGACGCGCGCCGCCTCGCCGGATCCACCACCGGCATCGTCGCCAAGGCCGTCGCGTTCCTCACCGACTCCGGGTTCCTGCAGAGAACCGGCGACGACTCGGGCGGCACCTACCGCACCACGGCCCGCTACCAGCTCCAGGTCCGCGACCTGGCCGGCACCGCGGCCCTCTCCGAGCTGGCGGACCTCGGCATCGTGCCCGTCACGGACGGCTCCGCGAGCCTCCTGCCGCCCGCGGACGAGGACGACGGGGAGCTCGTGGCCGACGCAGGACTCCCCTTCCACTCCTGACCGGCCACGCACCACCGCCCCACGACGTACCGCCGTACCGACTTACTACGACGAGAGCCCGCCGCCATGTACGAGCTGTCCCGGATTCGCCTCTACTCCATCGGGCCCGCCGGTGCGCGCTACGCCGACACCGTCCTGGACCTGCGGGGCGTCGGCGAGCCCGTGCCCGACCCCGCGCCCACCCAGGCGGAGTTCTTCGAGGACGAGCCCGTCGGGCCGCCGCGCCGCCCCGCGCCCGCCGGCGTGCTCTTCCTGGAGAACGGTGGCGGCAAGTCGGTCCTCCTCAAGCTGATCTTCTCCGTGATGCTGCCGGGCCACCGGAACACGCTCGGCGGCGCCAGCTCCGGCGTCCTGCGCAAGTTCCTGCTCGCCGACGACTGCGGGCATGTGGCCCTGGAGTGGCAGCACACCCTCACCGGCGAGTGCGTCGTCGTCGGCAAGGTCAGCGAGTGGCGGGGGCGGCAGGTCTCGAACGACCCGCGGAAGTTCGCCGAGGCCTGGTACTCACTGCGGCCCGGGCCCGGCATGAGTCTGGACTCGCTGCCCGTCGCCGAGTCCTCCGCCGTACGGGCCTCGGCCGAGGGCGTGTCGGGTGCGCAGGGGCGCCGGCGCACCATGAAGGGTTTCCGGGACGCGCTCACGGACGCGGGCAAGGCGTACCCGCACCTGGAAGTGCACTGGGAAGAGATCCACGACCGGTGGAACGAGCACCTGGGCGACCTCGGCCTCGACCCCGAACTCTTCCGCTACCAGCGCGAGATGAACGCGGACGAGGGTGAGGCCGCCGGCCTCTTCGCCGTCAAGAAGGACTCCGACTTCACCGACCTGCTCCTGCGTGCCGTCACCGACACCCGGGACACGGACGGGCTCGCCGACCTGGTCAGTGGGTTCGGCAACAAGTTGGGGCGGCGCGCCGAGCTGATCGCCGAACGCGAGTTCACCGCCGGCTCCGTGGACCTCCTCGGCCGCATCGTGGACGCCGCGGACACCCGGGCACGCGCGCGCGACGTGCACGCCGGGGCCGAGCGCCGCACCCGCACGCTGGCGCGCAGGCTCGCCGCCCGCGCCGCCCTGGAGCGCGGCCGCGCCGCCGACCTCGCCCAGCAGGTCACCGCCGCCGCGCACACCGTCGGCGAGGCGGAGCAGGCCCGTGGCCGCAGCGCCCTCATCGCCTCCGAACTGGCGTACCGGCATGCCTCGTTGGCACTCGCCGGAGCAGAGAAGGCCGCCGCCGCACAGAAGCGCGAGCTGGCCGACGCGCGCACCCTGCACGCGGCCTGGCAGGCCGCCGAGGCGGTCCTGCGCCACCGCGCCGCCGCCGACCGCTCCGCGCGCGTGGCCGTCGCCATTCGCGAGGCCGAGCGGGACGCCGCCCCGGCCCTCGCCGCCCGCGCCAAGGCCGCCGCCGACCTCGTACGCGCCCTGCACGGAGCGGCCGAGAGCGCCGAGCAGCTGGCCAACGAGGGCGAGGAGCGTTCCGCCGCGCTCCAGGAGGCGGGCGAGACCGCTCACCGCGACGCGACCGTCGCCGCGACGGAGGCGCAGCGTGCCCGCAGCGAGGTCGGACACCTGCGGCAGCGGCTCTCCGAGGTCGAGCAGGAGACCGCCGAGGCGGTACGGGCCGGCTGGCTGGACGACACGGCGCCCGACGCAGACCCCGCGCGCGCGGCGCTCGCCGCGAGCGACGCGGAGAAGACCACGGTCGCCGCCTGGGACACGGCGCGTGACGCCGCGCGGCGCGCGAGCGAGCACGCCCGGGAGGCGGCGGGCGCCGAGGCCCGCGCCGAACTCACCGCGGCCCGCGCCGCGGACGCCGCCACGGCCACCGAGAACGCGTACGGGGCCGAGCACCGTGCCGCCGGTGCCCTCGCGCGCGAGGAGCGCGTCGCCGAGCTGCTCGGACTGTCCGGTGCCCCGGGGATCCCCGCCGCGGCGGTGCCCGCACCCCGGGACGCGGCGGCCGACGGCGGTACGACCGCTCGCGCCCGCGCGGCGACCGTCCCCCGCGACCTCGCCGAAACCCCGCTCACCGCCGAGGAGTTGGACCGCGCGGCCGACGACCTCAAGGCACTCCTCGACGACGGCGTCGCCTCCGCCGAACGCCAGCTCTTCGATCTGCGCACGGCCGCGGCCGACGACGCCCGCATCCTGGGCGCGCTCGGTGACGGCGGGCTCCTGCCGCCGGGACCCGACGTCCTCGCCACCGTCGAGTTCCTCGGCGAGCACGGCATCCCCGCCCTGCCCGGCTGGCGCTACCTCGCCCAGGCCGTCGATCCCGCGGATCACGCGCGCGTGCTCGCCGCACGCCCCGAGCTCGTCGACGGCGTCGTCATCACCGACCCCGACACGCACGCCCGGGCCCGCGAGGCCCTCGGCGGAGCCGCCCTGCTGCCCCGCTCCGCCGTAGCCGTGGGCACGGCGGCCGCCCTGCTCGCCCCGACACCCCACGAGGAGACCGGCGACAGCGGCGTCTTCCTCGTGCCGCCGAACCCGGCGATGCACGACGAGCACGCCGCCGACGAGGAGCGGCAGGCGCTGCGCACGCGCGCGACGGAGCGCGACGAGGAGATCCGCGCCCTGGCCGCCCGGCTCTCCAAGGACCGGGAGCTCGCCGCCCGGATCGGCTCGTGGCGCACCGGCTGCCCGGCCGGACGCCTCGCCGAACTGGCCGCCGCCGCGCAGGAGGCACGCGCCTTCGCCGACGAGGCCGAGGCCGAACTCGCCGAGGCCCGCACGGTCCGCGCCGAGGCCGACGAGACGTCGGTGGAGGCGACCCGCGTACGCGACGAGCGGCAGGACGCGGCCCAGCGTGCGCGGCGCGTCGCCGACGCCCTCGCGGGCCTCGCGTTCCGGCTGCGCGAGCGCGCCGGCTGGCAGGTCAAGCTGCGCGAACTCGCCGATGAGGCCGTCGAGTCGGAGGCACGCGCCCAGACGTGCCTGGAGCGCGCCCGCTCCGCCGACGAGGACCGCAGGGCGGCCCAGCGCGCCGCCGACGACGCCCGCCGTACCGCCCGCGCCCTGCGTGCCGAACGCGCGGAGATCGCCGGCGCACCCGACGACGTACCGGCGGACCCGGAGCAGCCCGCTTCGGGGAGCGCCGCGCCGAAGCCGTCGCTGCCCGCCCTGCGCGAGGCCTACCGCGCGGCATCCCAGGTCTACGAGAAGGTCGGCGTCGGCGCCGACCTGCGCGCCGAGCAGGCCCGCGCGGAGAGCGACGAGAGCGCCGCGCTCGCCGAGCTCGACCGGCTCAGCAACAAGGTCCGCACCCGCGCCGCCCAGCTCCTGGAGTCCCCCGACGGCTCCGACGGGCCGTCACGGCAGGCCGCCGCGGCGCGCGCCGACGAGCTGGTCCAGATCCTGGAGGCCCGCGTCTCCACGGCGAGCGAGCAGCTCGGACGCCTGCGCGGCGAGGCCGAGCGGCACGCGCCCGGGGACGGTGACGACGCCCACACGGAGCTGCCCGACGACCTCGTCCCGACCGGTGCCGAGCACGCTCAGACGCTCCTGCGCACCGCCACGGGCGAACTGGCCGCGCGCGCCGATGCGTTGACCGTGGCGCGCGCCGCCCACACCGAACTCCTCGACGCCCACCGCGCCGCCGAGGACGCGACCGGCGGCTTCGAGGAGACCGCCGCGCTCCTCAAGGACCTGCTGCGCGAACACCCCGACCGGCACGAGCCCGAGCAGGACGAGCCCGAGCCCTACCCCGGCACCCTCGAAGAGGCCCGGCACGCGGCGGCCGAGGCCCGGCGCTCCCTGCGCGGGTGCGCCGCCGACCTGTCCGCCGCCGAGGCCTCCGTGCGCGACGCGAGCGACATCCTCGTACGGCATGCGAACGCCACGCGCTACGAGCAGGTGCGCACGCCCGCCCGGCAGCAGATCCGCGAGTTGCCCGCCTCGTCGCTGCCGGAGCACGCGCAGAAGTGGGCCGATGCGTTCGCGCCCCGGCTGCGTGTCCTGACCGACGAGCTGGAGCAGCTGGAGCGCAACCGCGACTCGATCGTGGACCGGCTGCGCGGGCTCGTGGAGTCGGCCCTCGCCACGCTGCGCTCCGCCCAGCGACTGTCCCGCCTCCCGGAGGGGCTCGGCGAGTGGTCGGGTCAGGAGTTCGTGCGCATCCGCTTCGAGGAGCCGGACCAGGCGACCCTCGTGGAGCGGCTCGGTGAGGTCGTCGACGAGGCGACCCGCGCCGCCGTCAAGAAGAACTCCGACCTGCGCCGCGACGGCATGTCCCTGCTCCTGCGCGGCGTCGCCGCCGCGCTCCAGCCCAAGGGCATCGCCGTCGAGATCCTCAAGCCGGACGCCGTGCTGCGCGCCGAGCGGGTCCCCGTCGGACAGATGGGCGACGTGTTCTCCGGCGGCCAGCTGCTCACCGCGGCCATCGCCCTGTACTGCACGATGGCCGCCCTGCGCTCGAACGACCGGGGCCGCGACAAGCACCGGCACGCGGGCACGCTGTTCCTCGACAACCCGATCGGCCGCGCCAACGCCACGTACCTGCTCGAACTCCAGCGGGCCGTGTCGGACGCGCTCGGTGTGCAGCTCCTGTACACCACCGGCCTGTTCGACACGACGGCCCTCGCCGAGTTCCCGCTGGTCATCAGGTTGCGCAACGACGCGGACCTCAGGGCCGGCCTGAAATACATCAGCGTCGAGGAGCACCTGCGGCCGGGCCTGCCGCAGCAGGACCCGGCCGAGGAGACCGTGCACGGGGAGATCACGGCGACGCGCATGTACAAGCGCCCCGCGAGCCAACCGAGTTAGAGCCAACCGAGTTGGAGCCGACCGTATTTGGAGTCGGCCGGTCCGGAACCGGCTGCCCCGGAACCGGACGGTCAGGGTCTCTCGTGTGGACCCTAGGCGTCGGCCCGCAGCAGATCGGCGCACTTCTCGCCGATCATCATCGTCGTGATGCACGGGTTGACCGTGACGAGGTCCGGCATCACGGAGCCGTCGGCGACGCGCAGGCCCTCGGTCCCCTTCACGCGCAGCCGCGCGTCGAGCGGGGCCGAGGGGTCGTCGTCCGCGCCCATCTTCACCGTGCACGCAGGGTGGTAGACGGTGTTGTGCGTCTTGTGGATGTAGTCGAGCAGCTCGTCGTCGGTGCGCACATCGGGTCCGGGAGCCAGTTCGGCGCCCGCCCAGCCGCTGAGCGCGGGCTGCTCCGCGATGCGCCGCGCCAGCTTCAGCCCGTACGTCATCACGCGGGCGTCGTGCTCGTGCGTGAAGTACCGCGGGTCGACCAGAGGCTTGTCCCGGTAGTCGCGGGTGCGCAGCCGCACGGTGCCGCGTGACTTCGCGCGCGTCACGTTGGGCGTGAGGCAGAAGGCGTTCTCCGACGTCGGATAGCCGTACCGCGCGGTGTTCATGTCGAAGGGCACGGAGCCGTAGTGGAACATCAGGTCGGGCCGGTCGAGGCCGGGCTCGGTGTCGTAGAAGATGCCTGCTTCCCACCACTGGCTGGACGTGGTGGTCATCGGCTGCTTCGCCTCCCACATGATCACGCCCTCGGGGTGGTCCTGGAGGTTCTCGCCGACCCCGGGGGAGTCCACGAGCACGTCCACGCCCATCGCGCGCAGATGACCGGCCGGGCCTATCCCCGACAGCATGAGGAGCTTGGGCGAGTCGATGGAGCCGCAGGAGAGGATCACCTCGCGGCGGGCCCGCACCGTCCTGGTGTGGATGAGGTCGGGGTCGAGGTACTCGGCGCCCACGCAGCGCCGGCCCTCGAGGACGAGCCGCTTGGCGCGTACCCCGGTCCGCACCGTCAGGTTGGGCCGCTTGCCCATGACCGGGTGCAGATAGGCGACCGAGGACGACTGCCGGATGTTGTTCTCGTCGGAGTTGATCTGGAACCAGTTGGCGCCACGCACCACCGTGCGGCCCGAGTTGAACGCCGTGGTCGGGATGCCCGCCTCGGCGCAGGCCGCGAGCAACGCGCTGCCGCACGGATCCGCGCCCTTGAGGGTGCGCAGCCTCACCGGGCCGGAGCGGCCGTGGTGGTCCCCGGGGGCGTCGTTGTTCTCCAGCCGCTTGTACAGCGGGAACACGTCCGCGGCGCTCCACCCCGTGCAGCCCGCCGCCGCCCAGTCGTCCAGGTCCTCGGCGGGCGCCCAGAAGGCGATGCACGAGTTGTGGGACGAGCAGCCCCCGAGGACCTTGGCGCGCGCGTGCCGCATGAAGCTGTTGCCGCTGGTCTGCGGCTCGACCGGGTAGTCCCAGTCGTATCCGGAGTCCAACAGGGCCATCCAGCGGTCCAGTTGGAGGACGTTGTCGTCGCCGACGTCGCTCGGCCCCGCCTCCAGGACGCAGACGGTGACGGACGGGTCCTCGGACAGGCGTGCCGCGACGACGTTTCCGGCGGTGCCTCCGCCGACGACGACGTAGTCGAAGACATCAGGGTTCACGGGCTGGTTCACGGGGTGGTGACCTCCTCCAGGGCGACGGATTCATCGGGCGGGGCGGGCTGGGCCGCGTGCTCGGCGAGGACACCGGTGCGGTGCCGCTGGACGAACCAGTAGTAGGCGAAGCCGCCGCCCGCGATCACACCGATGAACAGGACGGCTCCCCAGCGCAGGTACCAGTGGTAGGGGGCGGCGGCGTTGTAGACGGCTGCGCGCGGCCAGATCAGGTTGATGGTCATGGCGCCGCCCCACAGCACGGCGATGATGTTGACGGGCAGTCCCCAGCGGCCGAGGGAGAACTTCCCGTCGCCCGCGGGCCGCCACCTGCCGCGCAGGCGGGCCACCAGCATCGGGCCGGTGACCAGCAGATAGGCGAGGTAGATCATGATGATGCCGATGCTGGTGACCACGGTGAAGATCTGCGGCTGACGGATGTTGACGACCAGGATCGCGAGCGCCAGGACGCCGATGACGACGGCCGGGACGACCGGTGTCCTGAAGCGCGGGCTGACCCGGCCGAGGACCGACGACGCCGGCAGGTTGTTGTCGCGCGACATCGCGAAGGCGAGGCGGATCGCCGCCGTGTGCACGGCGAGCGCGCACACCGTGACCGCGATCAGGACGCACCACAGCATCGCCTTGCCCGCTGTCGGGCCGAGCACGTCGAGGACGACGTACTGCAGGCCGTCCGTCGACAGTTTCTTGCCGGTCAGGCTCGACACGCTCATCAGAGCGAGCAGCAGGATCAGCCCGCCGAGGACGAACGAGGCGACGATCGCGCGGATGATGGCGCGCGGCGCGCCCCGCGTCGGGTCGAGGGACTCCTCGCCGAGCGAGGCCGCCGTGTCGAAGCCGTACATGACGTACGCGGAGGCCAGCGACGCGACGAGGAACGCGCTCAGGTAGCCGAAGGGCTGGCCGTGGCCCGCCCCCGCCGTGTGCGTCACGACCTGCGGGCCGCGCACGATGTGCACCGCGAACAGGACGATCAGGACGACGGTCGCGATCAGTTCGAGGAAGACGCCGGCCGTGTTGATGGTCGCCATCAGCTTCACGCCGAAGGCGTTGACGAGTGTCGTGAAGAGGATCAGTACGGCGGCCAGGGCGACGGCGTTGGTCGCGACGTCGTACGGGCCGGTGCCGTCCCCGATGAACTGGAAGGACGACGAGATCTGCGGCAGGGTCAGCTGGTAGGCGAGCGCGACGGCCGCGATCGACACGACCGAGGCGAGCAGCATCATCCACCCGGCGAGCCAGCCGATGTGCGGATTGCCCACCTTCTTCGCCCAGTTGTAGACCGAGCCCGCGACGGGGTAGCGGGCGGCCAGTTCGGCGAAGCACAGGGCGACCATGAACTGGCCGCCGAACACCATCGGCCAGGACCACCAGTAGGCGGGGCCGCCGTTCGCGAATCCGAAGTAGAAGAGCTGGAAGGTGCCGGTGAGGATGGAGATGTAGCTGATGCCCGCGGCGAAGGTGTGGAAGTTGCCCAGCGTGCGCTTGAGTTCGGGCCGGTAGCCGAACTCGGCGAGTTCGGCGTCGTCCCCGCTCCGGCTCCCCTGCGTGCTGTCGTCCTGGCTCATGAAGGGTCACCGTCCTCAGAACACTCCGGCGTCGCGCCGAACCAGCCCTGCGCGACGGGCCGTGTGTTGCGCCAGATGTGCTTGGTCTCTCGGTACTCGGCGAGCCCCGAGGGCCCGAGTTCGCGCCCGGTGCCGGACTGCTTGTAGCCGCCCCACTCCGCCTGGGGGACGTACGGGTGGTAGTCGTTGATCCAGACCGTGCCGAGGCGCAGGCCGGCCGCCACCCGCGCGGCCTTCCCCTCGTCGCTGGTCCAGACGGCGCCCGCGAGCCCGTAGATCGAGTCGTTCGCGAGCCGCACCGCCTCCGCCTCGTCGGTGAACCGCTCGACGGTCAGGACCGGGCCGAAGGACTCGTCCTGGACGACGGACATGCCGCTCGTGCACGCGTCGAGGACCGTCGGCAGATAGTAGAAGCCCTGCTCGTACGCGGCCGACTCCGGCCGTGCGCCGCCGCAGCGCAGCACCGCTCCCTCCTCGACGCCCCGTGCGACGTACGCCTCGACCTTGGCGCGGTGCGCGGCCGAGATCAGCGGCCCCGTCTGCGCGTCCGGGTCGAACGGGCCGCCCAGTCTGATGAGTTCGGCGCGCCGCACGACCTCGTCGACGAAGCGGTCGTGCAGCGAGTCCTCCACGAGGAGCCGCGCGCCGGCCGAACACACCTGCCCCGAGTGCAGGAACACCGCGGTGAGCGCCATGTCGACGGCCGCGTCGAAGTCGGCGTCCGCGAACACGATGTTCGGGTTCTTGCCGCCGAGTTCGAGGGCGACCTTCTTGACGGAGCCCGAGGCGGCGGCCATGAGCAGCCGTCCCGTGTGCAGACCGCCCGTGAACGACACGAGGTCCACGTCCGGATGGTCGCCGAGCGGCGCGCCCGCCTCCGGGCCCGCGCCGAGGACCAGGTTGGCGACGCCCGCGGGCAGCCCCGCCTCGTCGAGGAGCCGCATCAGATGGATCGCAGTGTGCGGGGTGAGCTCGCTCGGCTTCAGGACGAAGGTGTTGCCGGCGGCGAGCGCCGGGGCGACCTTCCACGCGGTCTGCAGGAGCGGGTAGTTCCACGGGGTGATCAGGGCGCACACCCCGACCGGCTCGTACACGACCCGGCTCTCGGCGCCCTCCGTCCCGGTCTCCACGACGCGTCCGGTGTCGGCGGCCGCGAGCCGCCCGAAGTAGCGGAAGCAGTTCGCGATGTCGTCGATGTCGTACGCGCTCTCGACCAGCCGCTTCCCGGTATCCAGGGACTCGGCGCGCGCCAGTGCGTCCTTGTCGCGCACGAGCAGGTCCGCGACCCGCACGAGGAGGTCGCCGTGCTCGGCCGCCGTCATCCGGGGCCACGGGCCTTCGTCGAAGGCGTGGCGGGCCGCGGCGATCGCGTCGGCGGTGTCCTTGGCCCCCGCCTCGTCGACCACGGCGACGAACGAGCCGTCCGCGGGGCAGCGGATCTCGCGGGTCCGCCCGTCCCGGGCGGTGGTCCACACGCCGCCGATGAACAGGTCAGGCATGGGCACCGCCCAGCTTCGAGGTCAGCCATTCATGGAAGATCCCGATGTGGTGCTCGGTCGGGACGAGCACGCCGCCGCGCCGGTAGGCGCGGGAGCCCATGGCCGGCTGGGTCCGCTCGCAGGCCTCGAAGTCCTGGGCGTTGACCCGGTGGAACAGCTCCACGGACTTGGAGACATCGGCGCCCGACGCGACGACCTCGGGCGCGTAGAGCCAGTCGCACTCGACGACCGTACGGTCCTCGGCCAGCGGGAACATCCGGTGCAGGATCACATGGTCGGGGACGAGGTTGATGAAGACCGTCGGTTTCACGGTGATCGCGTAGTAGCGGCGGTCCTGGTCGTCGGCGACCTGGGGCAGCCGGCCGAAGCCCTCGCTGCCGTCGACGGTGAAGCCCCGCACGCCGTCCCCGAACTCGGCGCCGTGGCCCACGTAGTACTGGGCGGCGTAGCCGTCCGCGAACTCCGGCAGGACGTCGGTCAGTTCGGGGTGGATCGTCGCGCAGTGGTAGCACTCCATGAAGTTCTCGACGATCAGCTTCCAGTTGGCCTTCACGTCGTACGAGATGCGCTTGCCGAGGGCGAGATCCTGGGTGCGGTAGCGCTCGATCGACGCCGTGTCGCCGAGCCGTTCCACGGCCGCGCCGACCACCGTCTCCTCGAAGGAGGGCGGCTCCTCGGCCAGGCAGACCCAGACGTAGCCGAGCCACTCGCGCAGGGCGACCTTGACGAGGCCGTACTCGGTGCGGTCGACGTCCGGCATCTGCACGAGGTTCGGCGCGGCGATGAGCTTGCCGTCGAGGTCGTACGTCCACGCGTGGTACGGGCACTGGAGGTTGCGGCGGACCTGGCCCGACTCCTCGGTGCACAGGCGGGCGCCGCGGTGGCGGCAGACGTTGAGGAAGGCCCGTGGTTCGCCGGTGCGGGACCGGGTGATGAGGACGTTCTCGCGGCCGACCTGGACCGTGCGGAACGCGCCCGGCCTGTCGAGGTCGGCGGATCGCACGGCGCAGAACCACATCGACTCGAAGATGCGTTCCTGCTCCTGCCGGAAGATCTCCGGATCGGTGTAGTAGTGCCCGGGCAGCGTGGCCATCAGGCTGGGGGCTATGGGGGTCGTCGTCACGTGCGTACTCCTCAGGCGGGCGCGGCGGTAGGGCCTGTCCGGCGGACCTGGCCGGAAGCGGGTGGCCGTACATGGTCCGTGCTGGTGAGCGAGGTCCGGTGCGTGCAGTTGCACAGGGCAGGAGGGCGTCAACGCGGAGCGTCGGCAACCGACGACAACGCCGCCGATGTGCGTGCCAGATCCCGCGGCTCCGGCGTGGTCCGCCGGACAGGCCCCAGGCGGCTGGGGTCGAAGAGGTCGATGGGGTGCGCGGTGGTGCCGGTGAGCGCGAGGTCGGCGACGATCTCGCCGACGACGGGCACGAACTTGAAGCCGTGGCCGGAGAACCCGGCGGCCACGGTGACGGACTCGGGGTGGGCGGGGTGCCGGGCGATCACGAAGTGCTCGTCGGGCGTGTTGGAGTACATGCAGGTGGCGGCCTTGAGGAAGGTCCCGGGCAGGCTGGGGATCTGACCGGCCAGGTGCTCCGCCATGGCCGTGACCTCGTGGTCGTGGACCGTGCGGTCGATGGTCTGAGGGGTGCACTCGACGCCCTTGCGGAAGAAGGCGACCTTGGCGCCGAGGTCGGGGCCGTCGATGGCCGGGAAGCCGTAGACCTGGACGCCGGCCGCGTCCTCCCAGATGTAGACGGGGTGGTTCTCGGGGAGGAACGGGGCGGTTCCCGTGGTCGGCCGGAACCAGTACATGACCTGCCGTTCGATCGAGAACGGCACCCCGAGATCAGTCAGCAGTTCCGGGGCCCACGCCCCCGGGCAGATCACCAACCGGCCCGCCGTGTAGGTGTTCTCGGCCGTGTGGACGCGCACCCCGTCCCTGTACGGCTCCCAGCGCGTCATCGGCTCCTCGAAGTGCAGGTCGGCCTCCTGACGGGTGGCGAGCTGGAGGTGGGCGGCGACGGTGTTCTCGGGGCGCACCAGACCGGCCCGCTCCTCGTACAGCGCCACCTCGTCGTCCCTGGGGGTGAGCGTCGGGAAGCGGCGGCGGATCTCGCGGGCGTCGAGCATCTCGTGCGGCAGGTCCCACTGCACGGCGGACAGCAGGGAGCCGGAGACGGTGCGTGAGTCGGCGCGACCGAGCATGACACCGCCGCACAGGGTGGCGACCTCGCGCCCGGTGGCCTGTTCCAGGTCGGCGTAGAGCTCGTACGAGCGCAGCAGCAGCGGCACGTACGCCGGGTCCTCGAAGTAGGACTGCCGGACGATGCGCGAACCGCCGTGGCTGGAGCCGCGGTTGTGGACCGGGCCGAACTTCTCCAGGCCGAGCACGCGCGCCCCGCGGGCGGACAGATGGTGGGCGGCGGCGCTGCCCATGCCGCCGAGGCCGATCACGATCACGTCGTAGGTGGGTGACATGTCCGAACCTCCGTGTGGTCAGCGGCGGATGCGGGTCATCTTCGGGTCGAACAAGGGCTCGTCGGCGACCGTCGCGGGGATCTTCTCGCCGAAGTACTCGATGTGGACACCGGTACCGGCGTCGAGCGGCGGCAACCACGCGTAGGCGACACAGCGGCCCAGCGTGTAGCCGTACGACGCGCTGGTGACGTAACCGGCGGCGCCTCCTGCGACGTGCACGGGCTCCTTGCCGAGGACGACGGCCGCGGGGTCGTCCAGGAGGAGCGGCGTGAGCCTGCGGGCCGGTTGCCCGCCCTTCCGCTCCAGTGCGGCCCTGCCGAGGAAGTCACCGCGATCCATGCGTACGGCGAAGCCGACGCCGGCCTCGTACGGGTCGTGCTCCTCGGTCATGTCGTGGCCCCAGGAGCGGTAACCCTTCTCCAGGCGCAGGCTGTTGAAGGCCGAGCGCCCGGCCGCGATCACGCCGTGCTCCCGCCCCGCCTCCCACAGCGTGTCCCACAGGCGCAGGCCCAGGTCGGCGGTGGTGTACAGCTCCCAGCCCAGCTCACCGACGTAGGACAGGCGCATCGCGGTGACGGGCACGTGGCCGAGGAAGGTCTGCTTGGCGCGGAAGTAGCCGAAGCCCTCGTGCGAGAAGTCGTCGCGGGTCAGCGGCTGGACGAGGTCGCGGGCCAGCGGGCCCCAGACGCCGATGCAGCAGGTCCCGGAGGTGATGTCGCGGATCTGCACGTCATCGGGCGCGTGGCGGGTGAGCCAGTCCAGGTCGGCGGGGGAGTTCGCGCCGATCTGGAACAGGTCCGGCGCGAGCCGGGCGACGGTCAGGTCGGACCGGATGCCTCCCGCCTCGTTGAGGAGGAGTGTGTATGTGACCGCGCCCGGCTTCTTCGCGAGGTTGTTCGACGTCATGCGCTGGAGGAAGCCGAGGGCGCCCGGTCCTGTGACCTCCAGGCGGCGCAGTGGCGTCATGTCGTAGAGGGCGACCTTCTCGCGGGTGGCCTTTGCCTCGGCGGCCGCGATGGGCGACCAGTAGCGGGCCGACCAGGCGTCGCGCTCGGGGAGGTCACCGGTGGGCAGGTCCGCGTTCGCCTCGTACCAGTGCGGACGCTCCCAGCCGCCGCCCTCCAGGAAGTACGCGCCGAGCCGCTCCTGGCGGGCGTGGAAGGGGCTCACCCGCAGCGGGCGCGGCTGCTCCGCCGGCTGGAGCGGGTGCAGGACGTCGTAGACCTCGACGAACTGCTGCGCCCCGCGGTCGTGCACATAGGCGGGAGAGCGTTGGGCGTCCTCGAATCGGGTGAGGTCGCACTCGTGCACGTCGACGGTGGGCCGCCCGTCGACCATCCACTCGGCGACCGCCTTGGCGACGCCCGCCGAATGCGTCACCCACACGGCCTCGGCCAGCCAGAATCCGCGCAGCGCACGGGTCTCGCCGAGGACCGGCATCCCGTCGGGCGTGAACGAGAAGACGCCGTTGAAGCCCTCTTCGATCTCCGTCCCGCGCAGCGCGGGCATCAGGCGGCGGCAGTCCTGCCAGCTGGGCGCCCAGTCCTCCTCGGTGAAAGGCAGCGACGACGGCATGTCCAGCTCACCCGCCCGGGCCGCGTCGTAGTCGAGGATCTTGAACGGATCGACGGGCAGCGGCTTGTGGGCGTAACTGCCGATGCCGATGCGGTCGGTGTGCTCGCGGAAGTACAGGTCACGGTCCTGGAAGCGGAGGATCGGCTTCGAGGCTTCCGTGCGGGGGTCGTCGGCTCCGACGAGCTCCGCCATGGGTTTGGTCTTCGCGTACTGGTGCGCGAGAGGCAGGAGCGGGACGTCCACGCCCGCCATGCGGCCGATCACCGGGCCCCAGAATCCGGCGGCGGAGACGACATGGTCGGCGGGGAAGCTGCCGCGGTCGGTGACCACCGCCGTGACCCGGCCGTCCTCCTGCTCGATGCCGGTGACCGTGTGCCGGTCGAGGAACGTGGCGCCGCGCTCGAGGGCGCGTTCCATCTGGGCGCGGGAGGCGAGCAGGGCACGGGCCAGGCCGTCGTCGGGGGTGTGGAAACCGCCGAGTACGGCCGACTCGTCGATGAGGGGCCACAGTTCCTTGCACCGGGCGGCGCTGACGAGTTCGCCGCGCACGCCCCAGGAGGCGGCGTAGCCGGCCTTGCGGTGCAGATCGGCCCAGCGTTCGGGGGTGGTCGCCAGTTCCAGACCGCCCACGGGGTTGAAGCAGGAAAGTCCTTCCACCTCAAGGGTGTTGAACTTCTCCACCGTGTACCGGGCGAACTCCGTGAGGGTCTTGGACGGACCCGTCTGGAAGACCAGTCCTGGCGCGTGCGAGGTGGACCCGCCGGGGGCCGGCAGCGGGCCCTGTTCGAGGACGGTGACGTCGGTCCAGCCGCGGGCCGTGAGTTCGTCGGCGAGGGAGCAGCCGACGATTCCGGCGCCGATGACGACGACGCGAGGGCTGGATGTTCCGGGCTTTTCGGGCGTGCTGGACATGCCCCTCCTCCTGCTGGTGGGGGTGGAATGGCCTTATACGGCAGGTATGTTGGCGCGCTCCGCGGCGATGGTCGTGTCCTGGCCGTGGCCGGTGTGGACAACCGTGTCGCCCGGCAGGGTGAGGAGCCGGCTGCGGATGGACGCCGTGATCGTCGGGGCGTCGGAGTACGAGCGCCCGGTAGCGCCCGGGCCGCCGTGGAAGAGGGTGTCGCCGGTGAACACGGCGTCGAGGAACGGCACGTAGAGGCTGCAACTGCCCCAGGAGTGCCCGGGGGTGTGCAGGATCTGGACATCGACCCCGGCGACGGTCAGGAGCATCCCGTCGGTGAGTTCCGCGTCCGGTTTGCGGTCCTGGTGCACCGCCTCCCACAGCGCGCGCTCGGCGGGATGCAGGAGAACGGGGGCGCCGGTCGCCCCGGCGAGATCGGCCGCGGCGCCGATGTGGTCGTCGTGCCCGTGGGTGCAGACGATCGCGGTGACACGGCGCCCGGCGACGGCGGCAGTGATCGACCCCGCGTCGTGCGCCGCGTCGACGATCAGGACCTCCTCGTCGTCGCCGATCAGCCACACGTTGTTGTCGACGTCGAACGTCTCGCCGTCCAGGCTGAACGTGCCGGAGGTGATGACGCGTTCGGCGCGGGCCACAGAGGTCACAGGACCACCACCGAGCGCAGCACGTCGCCGCGGTGCATCTTCGCGAACGCCTCCTCCACCTGGTCGAGGGCGATCGTCTCGGTCACGAACCCGTTCAGGTCGAGCAGCCCGTAGAGGTACTGGTCGATGAGGACCGGGAAGTCGCGGCTCGGCAGGCAGTCGCCGTACCAGGAGGACTTGAGGGCGCCGCCGCGCGAGAACAGGTCGATGAGCGGAATGTCCAGCGTCATGTCCGGCTCGGGCACTCCGACCTGCACCAGTACGCCCGCGTGGTCACGCATGTAGAACGCCTGCTTGTACGTTTCGGGGCGGCCGACCGCGTCGATGGCGATGTCGACACCGAACCCGCCGGTGAGCGCGCGCACCGCCTCGATCGCGTCCGTGCCACGGGAGTTGACCGTGTGCGTGGCGCCGAACTTCTCGGCCTGGTCGAGCTTCTTGTCGTCGATGTCGACGGCGATGACGCGGCGTGCGCCGTTGAGACAGGCGCCCGCGATGGCCGCGTTGCCGACGCCGCCGCAGCCGATCACGGCGACGGTGTCGCCGCGCTGGACGTTGCCCGTGTTCACGGCCGCGCCGTAGCCGGCCATGACGCCGCAGCCGATCAGGCCCGCGGCCTCGGGACGCGCCGCAGGATCGACCTTGATCGCCTGCCCTGCCGCGACCAGGGTCTTCTCGGCGAACGCACCGATGCCGAGCGCGGGGCTCAACGGCGTTCCGTCGAGCAGCGTCATGGGCTGCGTCGCGTTGCGCGAGTCGAAGCAGTACCAGGGGCGGCCGCGTCGGCAGGAACGGCAGTTGCCGCAGGGGGCGCGCCAGGCGAGCACCACGTAGTCGCCGGGGGTGAGGTCGGTGACCCCGTCGCCGACGGACTCGACGGTGCCGGCCGCCTCGTGGCCGAGCAGGAACGGGAAGTCGTCGTTGATGGCGCCCTCCCGGTAGTGCAGATCCGTGTGGCAGACCCCGCACGCCTGCACCTTGACCAGAACCTCGCCCGGGCCGGGATCGGGCACGACGATCGTCTGCACCTCGACGGGTGCGCCCTTCTTCACAGCGACGACGGCGCGGACCTCATGTGGCACGACCAAACTCCTCTGCTGTTGCGCAGTGCACGCCCAGTTGCGCGATGAGGAACATCTTGGAAACGCCATCAAGGCCCCGTCAAGGGGTGGGAGTTAATGCTTGGCAAAACGATCGGCCGCACCGAAACCTGGTCGACACACGCAGAACGCGGGGCCAGGTTTCCCTGACCCCGCGTTCAGTAACCGTGCTGTGGAAAGTCGTGCTAGAAGCCGTATCCCATCCGGCGCGACAGTTCGGTCGAAGCCGCGACGGTGCGTTTGGCCAGCTCGGGGAGGTGTTCCTCGGTCAGCCGGTACACGGGACCCGACGCGCTGATCGCGCCGATGACCTTTCCGTCGTGGGCGAACACGGGGGCCGCGACCGCGGCGAGGCCCACCTCCAACTCCTCCACGGCGACGGCGTACCCCTGGTCGAGCACGGCCTCCAGCTCGGCCCGCAGCGACACCGCCCCGGTCGCCGTGTGCGGGGTGAAGCGCGCCAGCGGGCGGGCGAGCAGTCCCTCGCGCAGCGCGGACGGCAGGTGGGCGAGCAGTACCTTGCCGCTCGATGTGGCGTGCAGGGGAGTGCGTCTGCCCAGCCAGTTCTGCGCCGTGACGGAGGCGGAGCCGCGCGCCTGCATGATGTTGACGGCGACATCGTCGTCGAGGATCGCGATGTTGACCGTCTCGCCCAGCTCGTCGGCCAGTTCGCGGCAGACGGGCACGCCCTCCTGCGAGATGTCCAGGCGCACTGCCGCCGCCCCCGCGAGGTGCAGTACACCCGCCCCCAGGTAGTACTTGCCGCGGTCCTTGGCCTGCCCGACCAGGCCCCGGTTCTCCAGCACTCCGAGCAGTCGGAAGGCGGTGGACTTGTGCACGTCCAGCTCGTCGGCGATCTCGGTGACGCCCGCCTCGCCGTGCCGGGCGAGGATCTCGAGGACGCTCACCGCGCGGTCCACGGACTGGACGGAGGCGGCCGCGCCCTTCGGGGTCTTCTCCGGTGTCGTCGTGCCTGGTTCAGCCTGCGATTCCTTGCGGGTCATCACTCAACTCTCACCACCTGGCGACCCCTTGGCGGGTCGCATCTTCGAGAAGCCCTTGACGCGGCGGGCACCTCGACCGGATTCTGTTGCGCATAGCGCTCCCTCGTGCGCCATGCGGAACGCCATGTTACCGAACAGTCCTGAGTCAGACAGCCCTGGACCAAGAGGGGGGCCCGTGATACCCGTCTGCCGCCTTGAAGACCTCCCCGAGGGCGGATCCGTCCGCATCGACACAGCACCGCCCATCGCCGTCTTCCATGCTGACGGTGAGCTGTACGCCATCGACGACACCTGCACCCACCAGGACGCCTCCCTGTCGGAGGGCTGGGTGGAGGGCTGTCTGGTCGAATGCCCTCTTCACGAGGCTTCATTCGATCTCCGCACCGGGCGGCCGACCTGCCTGCCCGCCCGCCGCCCCGTACGCACCCACCGGGTGACGGTCGACGACGGCGTGGTCCACGTCCATCCTGCCGCCGAGGAAGGTTCCGCCGCATGAGCACTGTCAACGGAATGAGGACGGGATCCGGCATGAGGACCGTGACCGTGGTGGGCGCCTCGCTCGCCGGGCTGTACGCCGCCCGTGAGCTGCGGGCCCAGGGCTTCGACGGGCGGCTCGTCATCGTGGGCGAGGAGCCGCACCGTCCCTACGACCGCCCGCCGCTGTCCAAGGACTTCCTCCTCGGGAAGGCCGGCGAGGAACAGCTCGCCCTGTCCGACGTCGACGAGACGCTGGAACTGGGCGCCGAGTGGATGTTCGGCGTGCGGGCCCGCGGGCTCGACGCGCGCGGTCGCACCGTCCTCCTGGAGGACGGCCGCACGGTGTCCACGGACGGGGTCGTCATCGCCACCGGGGCGAGCGCCCGCCGGCTCCCCGGCCCCGCCCTCACCGGCGTGCACACGCTCAGGACCCTGGACGACGCGCGCTCCCTGCGTGCCGAACTCCTGCGCGGGCCGCGGCGCGTGGTCGTGATCGGCGGTGGGTTCATCGGCGCCGAGACGGCGTCCTCCTGCGCGGCGCTCGGTCACTCCGTCACCGTCGTGGAGGCGGCGCCGCTGCCGCTCCTGCCCCAACTCGGGCCGGAGATGGCCGCGGTGTGCGCGGGGCTCCACGCACGCGGCGGGGCGGAACTGGTCACGGGCGTCGGGGTCGCGGCACTGCACGGCGACAGCACTGTCCACGGCGTGGAGCTCGCCGACGGGCGCGTGCTGCCCGCCGACGTGGTCGTCGTCGGCATCGGTGCCGTACCCAACACGGGCTGGCTCGCCGGTTCGACGCTCGCGCTGCACGACGGCGTGCTCTGCGACGACGGCTGCGTCACGGCGCTGCCCCAGGTCGTGGCGGTGGGCGACGTGGCCCGCGTGGGCGGGGCGCGGGCCGAGCACTGGACGAGCGCCACGGCGCAGCCGCGGGTCGCCGTACGCAATCTGCTGGCGGGCCGCGCCGTCGAGACCGTGCGGCCGCTGCCGTATTTCTGGTCGGACCAGTACGGCTCGCGCATCCAGTTCGCCGGGCGCAGGAAGGACGGGGACCTGGTCCGCGTCGTCGAAGGCGCCGTGGAGGACGGGAGTTTCCTCGCACTCTACGAGCGCGCGGGAGTGACCACGGCCGCGCTCGCGGTGGACCGGCCGCGGCCGTTCACACGGGTGCGCCGGGAGCTGGCACGGGCCGAGGCGCGACCGGTCGTGCAGAGCGTCGCGGAGCCGGTGGCGCTGTGAGGGTGTCGCGGTGACGGTGGCTCTCGCCTCGGGCGCGCGTAGCTAGCCGACACCTGTCCCAGCGCTACGCAACCGCCACCGATCCCACTCCCACCTGCCCATGCGGACGCATACAGATGTATGCAGAGGCAAGCAGGCACACCCAACTACTGACGCGCCGTCCGCACGCACCTACGTATGCGTCAACTGTCCGGCCCCGCCACGCCTCCGTATGCGTTCCGGGGCCGGACGGCCCTGCGCCCGTGCCTGCCGGCGGGCCTGGCGACGCTCCCTGCGCAGCTGCCGTGCCGTGCTGTTGGGCGCGGACACCACGCCGTTGCGCTGGTTCCACACCTGTCGGGTCACCCAGACATCCAGCACGCCCCAGGTCGCCGCGACCGTGCTCCCCACGCTGCTCAGCACCATCGGGAACGCCAGCCATGAGTCGGCGAAGGTGCACAGGAACGCGATCACCGCCTGCATCAGGGTCAGCGCGACTATGAGCACCGCCCGTACCGCCGCCGTCCGCACCGGATCAGGCATCCGGCGCCGGCCCGCCGGCTCCTCGACCCACAACTCCCCGCGCCGCTCTGCCGTGCCCATCAGTTCGTCTCCCCACCGCCGTCACAGCCCGCCGCCCTGAGTGCTCCCGTATCGGGGCTCTTCGATGGCTGCCCGGATTGCGCCGCTTTACGCTGCCCGCTCGCCTCGCGCGGGCCTCATCACGTATGACCCGTAAGGAAGGACGTACGGCGGCGTCGAAAGATTCCCCCGGATTGCGGTGGTCACTTCCGCCCCGCCGAAGATCGATCGATTCCGGCCAACTGCCGTCCGTGTCAGACCGGATGGTGCCGGATTCGGAGCGCCACTTTGCGGGATGTAATCTCCCGCAATGCCCGGACACATGCTGACGACCCACTCCACCTGCCACCGGACAGCATCCGGACAGCCCTTCGAGTTGCACCTGCGTCAGTAGTAGGCTCGCGCCGTTTGTTGCCGCACATGTGTACCCCTGACCGCAGGGGTCGATCTGGGGGAGGCCATGCGCTTTCGCGGGAAGTCCATCCGCCGGAAGATCGTGGCGTTGCTCCTGGTGCCGCTGGTGTCCCTGACCGCCATCTGGGCTTTCTCCACGGTGATCACGGGCCGCGCCGCGACGCAACTGCTGTCGGCGGGGAGGGTCGCGGACGAGATCGGCTACCCGATAGCCGACGCCGGCCGGACCCTTCAGGAAGAGCGCCGTCAGACCCTTGTCTATCTGGCCGACCCACGGGCCTCCGATGCCCTCTCCAAGCTGCGCAGCCGCCGCAGTGCCTCCGACGAGGCGATGGCCCAGATCAAGGCGAAGGCCGAGAACTCCGGGATCCGCGACGACATGAGCGACGACTCCCGGCGCCGCATGTCCACCGTCGTCGAGGGATTCGACGGCATCGAGTCCCTGCGCCGCAACGTCGACGAAGGAACCGTCACCCGCGCGCAGGCCCTCGACTTCTACAACCGCCTCATCGACCCGACGTACGACTTCCTGCTCACGCTCAGCTCCTTCGACAACTCGAAGATGGACCGCCAGGGCCGCGCCGTCATCGGCGTGCTGCGCGCGCGTGAACTGCTGTCCCGCGAGGACGCGTTGGTCGGCTCGGCGCTCGTCGCCCGCAGGATCACGCACAAGGAACTGCGTCAGGTCTCCGACCTCGTCGCCCAGCGCGGCATCCTGTACGACACCAGCCTCGCGCTGCTCCCCGACGACGACCGCGCGGAGTTCGAGCGCTACTGGAAGAGCGCCGACACGGCGGCCCTGCGCACGGCGGAGAACACACTCGCCGACTCCTCGGCCGGCGCGCCGAGGGGCGTCACCGCACGTGCCTGGAACGACGCTTCGGGCCAGGTGCTCGACGAGCTGGTCAAGCGCGACACCGCCGCCACGGAGCGCTACCAGGACCGGGCGCGCCCGGTCGCGATCAATGTCTTCCTGCAGGCCGGAGCCGCCGGTGTGCTCGGTCTGCTCGCGGTCCTGCTCTCGCTGTTCCTGTCCGTACGCATCGGCCGCGGCCTCGTCCGCGACCTGCGGCGGCTGCGCCTGGAGGCCCACGAGGCCTCCGGTGTCCGGCTGCCCAGCGTGATGCGCCGCCTCGCGGCCGGCGAACGCGTCGATGTGGAGACCGAGGCCCCCCGCCTGGAGTACGACAAGAACGAGATCGGGCAGGTCGGTCAGGCCCTCAACACGCTTCAGCGCTCAGCTGTCGAGGCGGCCGTGAAACAGGCCGAACTGCGCCACGGCGTCTCCGAGGTCTTCGTCAACCTCGCCCGGCGCAGCCAGGTGCTCCTCCACAAGCAGCTCACCCTTCTCGACACGATGGAGCGCAGGACCGAGGACACCGACGAACTCGCCGACCTGTTCCGCCTCGACCACCTGACCACCCGCATGCGGCGCCACGCGGAGGGCCTGGTGATCCTCTCCGGGGCCGCTCCTTCCCGGCAGTGGCGCAGGCCCGTCCAGCTCATGGACATCGTCCGGGCCTCGGTCGCCGAGGTGGAGGACTACGAGCGCATCGAGGTCCGGCGCCTGCCGCGCCTGGCGGTCACCGGCCCCGCGGTCGCCGACCTCACCCATCTCGTGGCCGAACTCCTGGAGAACGCCACGGTGTTCTCGCCGCCGCACACCGCGGTGCACGTCATCGGCGAGCGTGTCGCGAACGGCTTCACCCTGGAGATCCACGACCGGGGCCTCGGCATGGCGGCCGACGCGCTGCTCGACGCCAATCTGCGGCTGGCCGAGACGCCCGAGTTCGAACTCTCCGACACCGACCGGCTCGGCCTCTTCGTGGTCAGCCGGCTCGCCCAGCGCCAGAACGTCCGCGTCTCGCTCCAGCCGTCCCCGTACGGCGGTACGACCGCGGTCGTCTTCATCCCGGACACCCTGCTCACCGACGCCCCCGACACCGAGGGCGCCGGCTTCCGTCTCGACCGTCCGAACAGCCCCCGGCGCGGCGAGGGCCCCGGCGTGCGCTCTCCCAAGCTCTCCACGGCGGGCAGTCCGCTCCCGGGCCTTCCCGCCTCTCTCCTGGACGGGCCCGTGGAGCTGGAGGCGCCTCTGGCGGCGTCGGACCTCGAGCCCTTCCCCGGCGCTCTCGACGACGAGGACAGCGAGCGGGGCGGGCTCTTCCGGCCGCGCCGCCGCCCGGCCGCGCTTCCCGGAGAGCAGCACCAGCACGCGCACGACGAGTTCGAGAACCGGCCCGAGCCGTCCCGTCGCGCCGGTGGACCCGCAGGCCCCGACGCCGATGAAGCGCCCGTGCCGCTGCCGCGCCGCAGGGCGCCCAAGCTCGTCAGCTCGCACGGCAGGCCCGTCACCCACACGAGGCCCGGAGAGCCGGAGCCGGACAACCTCCGCGCAGACGCACAGCCCGAGACCCCGGGCGGCGTCCCGTCCGAGCCCATGACCGCGACCCCGGACACCCCCGGGGACACGTACCGTCCGCAAGCCCCGGACGGACCCCGCGAGCGCCGCCTCATGTCGGCGCCCGCGCCGGACCTGCCGCGCCGGCGCGCCCGTGCCGAGGTCCCGGAGGACGCGACTCCCGCACGTCGCCCGGAGCCGGTGCGCGACCCCGCGCCCGCCCCGGCCGCCGACGCCCCCGCGCCGAGCGCGCCGAGTGGTCTGCCCCGTCGTGTACGGCAGGCCAATCTCGCCCCGCAGCTCAAGGAAGGACCCGACCTGCGCGCCGACCGCGTCGCAGGCCGGGAGGGGCCCAACCACTCGGACAGCCCCGCCGAGCGCGACGCCGACGAGGTCCGCAACAGGATGGCCTCGCTCCAGCGGGGCTGGCGCCGCGGCCGCGAGGAGAACGCCGCAGGCGACGACGCCTCCGACGGCACAGCACAAGGAACGACATCTGAGGGGGACGGTCGATGACCGCACCGAAGGCCGCCGCACACACCACCGCGAACGGCGGTTCCGGGGAGCTGAACTGGCTCCTGGACGACCTGGTGGAGCGCGTCGCCAGTATCCGCAAGGCGCTCGTGCTGTCCGGGGACGGCCTCCCGACCGGGGTCTCCAAGGACCTCACCCGGGAGGACAGCGAGCACCTCGCCGCCGTCGCCTCCGGCTTCCACAGCCTGGCCAAGGGGGTCGGCCGGCACTTCGAGGCGGGCAGCGTCCGCCAGACCGTCGTGGAGCTGGACGACGCCTTCCTCTTCGTCACGGCCGCCGGCGACGGCAGCTGTCTCGCCGTCCTGTCGGACTCGGACTCCGACGTCGGTCTCGTCGCGTACGAGATGACC
The DNA here is from genome assembly GCF_036345255.1 of Streptomyces sp. NBC_00569. Lineage (NCBI taxonomy): Bacteria > Bacillati > Actinomycetota > Actinomycetes > Kitasatosporales > Streptomycetaceae > Streptomyces > Streptomyces sp. NBC_00569. The sequence goes on from NZ_CP107783.1 coordinate 8,034,520, forward strand.
TTGCTGGTCAAGCGGGTCGGCGTGCATCTGGGGACCGCGCCGCGCACCGATCTGTCCGCCGGCGGGTAGTGGGCCGGTATGAGTCCTGACGGGGAGGGGACGCAGGAGACGCACCACTGGTTCGACGACGACGCCGGACCGGTGGTTCGCCCGTACGCCATGACACGCGGCCGCACCACCAGCGCGGCCCAGCATCGTCTCGACCTGATCGCGGTCGTCGTCGCGGAACACCGCACCGGCGACCCCGCCGCCGACCAGACGCTGTCCCCGGAGCACGTGGACATCGTCGGGCTGTGCCGCGACAGCCCTCAGTCGGTGGCCGAACTCGCCGCGGAACTCGACCTTCCGATCGGCGTCGTACGCGTCCTCATCGGAGATCTCGTCGACGAGGAACTCGTCCATGTGACCCGGCCCGTACCCCCTGCCGAGCTCCCGGACGAGAGTATTCTGCGCGACGTGATCAACGGTCTCAGGGCGCTCTGACCCACGCGTACACCGAGGCCACACACGGGGGTGGGGACCAGGCGAGCAGCGGGGCGAACAACGGAGACGCGCGTGACAGGCTGGCAGTTCTGGATCGACCGAGGCGGCACGTTCACCGATGTCGTCGCCCGCCACCCCGACGGACGCCTGCTCACCCACAAGCTCCTGTCCGACAACCCCGCCCGCTACCGGGACCCCGCCGTCGCCGCGATCGGTGAACTCCTCGACAGCGAGGGCGAGTCGGGGCACGCCCGCGTCGACTCCGTCCGCATGGGCACCACCGTCGCCACCAACGCCCTCCTGGAACGCAAGGGCGAACGCACCGCCCTCGTGGTCACCCGGGGCTTTCGCGACGCCCTGCGCATCGCGTACCAGAACAGGCCCCGCATCTTCGCGCGCCGCATCGAACTGCCCGAACCGCTCCATGAACGGGTCATCGAAGTCGACGAGCGCGTCGACGCCCACGGCGCCGTCCTCACCCCCCTCGACACGGACGCACTCGAAGTGTCGCTGCGTCAGGCGTACGAAGACGGGATCAGGGCCCTGGCCGTCGTCTGCATGCACAGCCATCTGTACCCCGACCACGAGCGGCGGATCGGCGCCCTCGCGGCCCGGATCGGCTTCCCGCAGATCTCGCTCTCCAGCGAGGTCAGCCCCCTGATGAAGCTCGTGCCGCGCGGCGACACGACGGTCGTCGACGCCTACCTGTCGCCGGTCCTTCGCCGCTACGTCCAGCGGGTGGCGGACCAACTCGCCGGCGTGCGCCTGATGTTCATGCAGTCCAACGGTGGGCTCACCGAGGCCGGCCAGTTCCGCGGCAAGGACGCCATCCTGTCCGGACCCGCCGGTGGCATCGTCGGCATGGCCCGGGTGTCCCGCCTCGCCGGCTTCGACCGGGTCATCGGCTTCGACATGGGCGGTACGTCCACGGACGTGTCGCACTACGCGGGGGAGTACGAGCGCGTCTTCACCACGCAGATCGCCGGCGTGCGCCTGCGCGCCCCCATGCTCGACATCCACACCGTCGCGGCCGGCGGCGGGTCCGTCCTCCACTTCGACGGCAGCCGTTACCGCGTGGGCCCCGACTCCGCGGGCGCCGACCCGGGACCCGCCTGCTACCGCGGCGGCGGCCCGCTCACCGTCACCGACGCGAACGTGGCCCTCGGGCGCATCCAACCCGCTCATTTCCCCGCGGTGTTCGGCCCCGACGGGGATCAGCCTCTGGACCACACCCTCGTCCGGGACCGCTTCGCCGCGCTGGCCCGCGAGATCCGCGACCGCACCGGCGACGACCGCGCCCCGGAACAGGTCGCCGAGGGCTATCTGCAGATCGCCGTCGCCAACATCGCGAACGCCGTGAAGCGGATCTCCGTCCAGAAGGGCCACGACGTCACCCGCTACGCCCTCACCACGTTCGGCGGAGCCGGTGGCCAGCACGCGTGCAGGGTCGCCGACTCGCTCGGCATCCGCACCGTCCTCGTGCCGCCCATGGCCGGAGTCCTGTCCGCCCTCGGCATCGGCCTCGCCGACACGACCGCCATGCGCGAGCAGTCCGTCGAGGCACCGCTCGAACCGTCCGCCATGCCGCACGTCCACAAGACCGCCGACGACCTGGAGAGCACCGCCCGCGCCGAACTTCTCGCCGAGGACGTGCCCGAGGACCGTATCCGCGTCACCCGCCGGGCCCAACTGCGCTATGACGGGACCGACACCACGCTCACCGTGGAACTCACCGACCCCGACACGATGCGCGCCTCCTTCGAAAAGCGCCATCGCGCCACCTACTCCTTCACCCTCGACCGCCCTCTCGTCGTCGAAGCTCTCTCCGTCGAAGCAACCGGCCTCACCGCACCCCCCGATCTGTCCGCCCTCGTACCCCGCTCGGCCACCCCCGCCGCTCCGGAGACCGTCAGCCTCCACACCGGCGGCACCTGGCGCGACGTGCCCCTGCACCGACGCGACGCACTGCCGCCCGGCGAGAGCGTCACCGGACCCGCGATCATCGCCGAGTCCGGCTCCACGACGGTCGTGGACGACGGCTGGCGAGCGGCTGTGACGGACGACGGCCACCTGATCATGGAACGTGCGGCGGTCACGGAGAGTTCCGACATCGGCACGGCGGCCGACCCCGTACTCCTCGAAGTCTTCAACAACCTCTTCATGTCGATCGCCGAACAGATGGGCGCCCGCCTGGAGTCCACCTCCCAGTCGGTCAACATCAAGGAACGCCTCGACTTCTCCTGCGCCCTCTTCGACCCCGACGGCAGCCTCGTCGCGAACGCCCCCCACATCCCCGTCCACCTGGGATCCATGGGCACCAGCGTCAAGGAGGTCATCCGCCGGCGCGGCACGCGCATGCGGCCGGGGGACTCATACGCCGTCAACGACCCTTACCACGGGGGCACCCACCTCCCCGACGTCACCGTCATCACCCCGGTCTTCGACACGGAGAGTGAGCGGATCCTGTTCTACGTCGCCTCGCGCGGCCACCACGCGGAGATCGGCGGCATCGCCCCCGGCTCCATGCCCGCGGGCAGCCGCACCATCGAAGAGGAAGGCATCCTCTTCGACAACTGGCTGCTCGTCGAAGGGGGCCGCTTCCGCGAGACGGAGACCCTGGGCCTGCTCACCGGCGGCCCGTACCCGTCGCGCAACCCGCGGACCAACCTCGCCGACCTGCGTGCCCAGATCGCCGCCAACCAGAAGGGCGTCGACGAAGTCGCCCGCATGATCGACCACTTCGGGCTCGACGTCGTCCAGGCGTACATGAAGCACGTCCAGGACAACGCGGAGGAAGCGGTGCGCCGCGTCGTCGACGCACTGCAGGACGGCGAGTTCGCCTACGAGACCGACTCGGGCGCCGTGATCCGCGTCCGGGTCACCGTGGACCGCGAACAGCGCGGCGCGACGGTCGACTTCACCGGCACGTCACCACAGCTTGCCACCAACTTCAACGCGCCCTACGCCGTCGTCAACGCGGCCGTCCTGTACGTCTTCCGGACCCTCGTGGACGACGACATCCCCCTCAACGACGGCTGCCTGCGCCCCTTGCGCATCGTCGTCCCGCCCGGCTCGTTCCTCGCCCCCGAGCCGCCCGCCGCAGTCGTCGCCGGCAACGTGGAGACCTCCCAGGCCATCACCGGCGCCCTCTACGCGGCCCTGGGCGTCCAGGCCGAGGGCTCCGGGACGATGAACAACGTGACCTTCGGCAACGAGAGCCACCAGTACTACGAGACCGTGGCCTCGGGCTCCGGAGCCGGCGACGGCTTCCACGGAGCGCCCGTCGTGCAGACCCACATGACCAACTCGCGGCTGACCGACCCCGAGGTCCTCGAGTGGCGACTGCCCGTCCTGCTCGAGGAGTTCGCCGTGCGGCGCGGCAGCGGGGGCCCTGGACGGTGGAGCGGCGGCGACGGCGCCGTACGCCGCCTCCGCTTCCTCGAACCCATGACCGTGTCCACGCTCTCGCAGCACCGCAGGGTCCCGCCGTACGGCATGGCGGGCGGCGGGTCGGGGGCCCTGGGCGCCAACTCCGTGGAGCACCCCGACGGCACGGTCGACCGGCTCGCCGGCAGCGACTCGGCGGACGTGCTCCCCGGCGACGTACTTGTCATCGAAACCCCCGGAGGCGGCGGATACGGTCCGCCGCCGCCCGCCGGGAACGACCACAGCGACAGCAGTGAGGCAGGAGAAGAGACCCATGATCTTCGGGCGTTCTGAGCGCGGCAAGCCCCCCGTGGAGCCCGTCACGCTCAAGATCCTCGTGGCCGGCGGATTCGGCGTGGGCAAGACGACGCTCGTCGGCGCGGTCAGCGAGATCAAGCCCCTGCGCACCGAGGAGCTGCTCAGCGAGGCGGGCCGCCCGCTCGACGACACCCGGGGCGTCGAGGGCAAGCGCACCACCACGGTCGCCATGGACTTCGGCCGGATCACGCTCCGCGAGGACCTGGTGCTCTACCTCTTCGGCACCCCCGGGCAGGACCGTTTCTGGTTCCTGTGGGACGAGCTGGCGACCGGCGCTCTGGGTGCCGTCGTCCTCGCCGACACCCGCCGCCTGGAGGACTGCTTCGCCGCCGTCGACTACTTCGAGCGGCGCTCCATACCGTTCGTCGTGGGCGTCAACTGCTTCGACGGATCGGCCCGTTACCCGGCCGACGCCGTACGCCAGGCCCTCGACCTCGACTCCGACGTGCCTGTCCTGCTGTGCGACGCGCGCGAGAAGGAGACCGTCAAGGAGGTCCTCATCGGCGTCGTCGAGCACGCGATGACCGTGGGCGCGCGCCGCCGCCAGCCGGCCACCACCTGAACCGCCCGGGCGCCGACGGAGGACACGGGAACGGCCCGCACCCTCGCCGACCGGGGTGCGGACCGTCGTCCACGCGCGCGTGGCCCTCACCAGGACCACGCGCCAGTCACCAGAGGCGCGCGCCGACGCTCACGCCTCGTCGTCGTGCCAGCCGAAGCTCTTCTCCACGGCCTTGCGCCAGTTGCGGTACTCGCGCTCACGCGTCGCGCCGTCCATGGCCGGCGTCCACTCCGCGTCGCGCTGCCAGTGCGCCTTGAGCTCGTCCAGGTCGTTCCACACCCCCGTCGCGAGCCCGGCCGCGTACGCGGCGCCCAGGCACGTCGTCTCCGACACCCGCGGCCGGATCACCGGCACTCCGAGGACATCCGCCTGATGCTGCATCAGGAGATTGTTCTTGGTCATGCCGCCGTCGACCTTCAGCGTCGTGATCTGGACGCCGGAGTCCTGGTACATCGCGTCGACGACCTCGCGCGTCTGCCAGCTCGTCGCCTCCAGGACGGCCCGCGCCAGATGGGCCTTGGTGACGTACCGCGTCAGCCCCGTGACGACACCGCGCGCGTCCGAGCGCCAGTACGGCGCGAACAGACCCGAGAACGCCGGCACGATGTAGGCGCCGCCGTTGTCGCTCACACTCGCCGCGAGCGTCTCGATCTCGTCGGCCGTGCGGATGATCCCGAGCTGGTCGCGGAACCACTGCACCAGGGCGCCGGTGATCGCGATCGACCCTTCGAGGCAGTACACCGGCGCCTCGGAGCCGATCTTGTACCCCATCGTGGTGAGCAGCCCGTGCTTCGAGGGGACGGGCCGGTTCCCGGTGTTGAGCAGCAGGAAACTGCCCGTGCCGTACGTGTTCTTGGCCGTCCCCGTGTCGTAGCAGGCCTGTCCGAAGATCGCGGCCTGCTGGTCGCCGAGCGCGGACGCGACCGGTACCCCGGAGAGCTGGCCGACGGCCGTCCCGTAGACCTCGGCCGACGACCTGATCTCCGGAAGCACCGCCTCCGGCACGTTCATCGCCGACAGGATCCCCTGGTCCCACTGGAGCGTCTCCAGGTTCATCAGCATGGTGCGACCGGCGTTGGTGACGTCGGTGACGTGCACGCCGCCGTCCGTGCCGCCGGTCAGGTTCCAGATGAGCCAGGAGTCGATGGTGCCGAACGCGATCTCGCCCCGCTCGGCGCGGGCACGCAGCCCCGGTACGTTGTCGAGCAGCCAGGCCGCCTTGGGGCCGGAGAAGTAGCTCGCGAGCGGCAGACCGGTCTGCTCGCGGAACCGGTCCTGCCCGTCCGTGCCGCCCAGTTCGTTGCACAGGGCCGACGTACGGGTGTCCTGCCACACGATCGCGTTGTGCACGGGCCGGCCCGTGGCCCGGTCCCAGAGGACCGTCGTCTCCCGCTGGTTGGTGATGCCGAGCGCGCTCAGGTCGTCGGCGCGCAGCCCGGCCTTGGCGAGCGCGCCGGCGACCACGGCCTGCACCTTGGACCAGATCTCGGTGGCGTCGTGCTCCACCCAGCCGGGCTTCGGGAAGATCTGCCGGTGCTCGCGCTGGTCGACGGCGACGATCTCCCCGCCGTGGTTGAAGATGATGCAACGGCTCGACGTGGTGCCCTGGTCGATGGCGGCGACGTACTTCACATCGTTGTCGGGCATGTGACTCCCCTTCGTCTTCGTCTGAGGTCCCCGCGCGCGGGGACTCGAAAGCGACGTGGTGGCGGCGTGGCCGCGGTCAGAACGCCGCGTTGTAGATGAGCCCCGCCAGCAAGCCGCCGATCAGCGGCCCGGCCACCGGGATGATGGCGTAACCCCAGCCGGATGTGCCCTTGTTGGGGATCGGCAGGAACGAGTGCACGATGCGCGGACCGAGGTCGCGCGCCGGGTTGATGGCGTACCCGGTGGGCCCACCGAGCGAGAGGCCGATCCCGACGACCAGGAAGGCCACGACGAGTGCCGTCGTACCGGACTCCCCGAGTCCCTTGGTGAGCCCGAACGCGAGGATGGGCAGCACGAGGGCGATCGTCGCGATGATCTCGGTGATCAGGTTGGCCACGGGGTTGTTGATCTCGGGGATCGTGGAGAAGATCCCGAGTGTCGGAGTGGGCCCGTCGTCGTCCGCTTCGCCCTCGCCGGACCCCGACGCGACGTTGGCGTTGAACTGGGCCAGATAGACGAGATAGGCCAGCACGGCGCCCAGCATCGCGCCGACCATCTGACCGAGCAGATAGACCCAGACCTTGTCCCACTTGCCGGTGTCCACGGCGATGCCGATCGTCACCGCCGGGTTGAGCTGGCCTCCCGACAGCGGCGCGGCGGTGTACGCGCCGGCCAGCACGCCGAAGCCCCACCCGAACGCGATGACGACCCATCCCGAGGCTCTCGCCTTGGAATGTTTGAGCGTGACCGCGGCGCACACGCCCGCGCCGAACAGAATCAGGATCGCGGTCCCGATGACCTCACCGACGAAGATGTCTCCATTGCTCATGGCGGCTCCTAGGCCCTCGCCCGGAGCGATACGCCCCGGTCCTCAGTGCAGGGTGCGTTTTCCATGGCTGGTTCCGGACGGCTCTGGCTGCAACGGCCGACGGCGGGGTTTCCCGCGCCCCGCAATGCGCCCGCGACAGGCGTTCCCGCTCAGTCGGATCACTCGTTTCGCCGGTCGGGGAAGGCCCTGACCTGCCCGAACGCGACAGGAGGAGCCCGACGGACAGGCAGGGGCCCTGAGCGGCGGTGGGACGACGTGCGGCGATGCCGACTGACACCCGGAAGTGTTCACCGGCGGTGATGGAGCGTCAAGGTCGCGGACGGGAACGGTTGTCGGCGCCCGAACGCACGGTCCGCGACCGCGTCATCCCGCGGCTGCCCGGCCCGATTCCGCTTCCGCGCGCGGCCCGGTCCCCGTCCATGCGGCCCCGGCCACAGGGGCCGCCCCCGACAGCACACCCCTCCGTACCTCGTGCCCCGGAGTGCCCGACCGCCCGATGACCCAACTGGCCCCCGGCAGCGCCTTGGCGGCCTGCTTGAGCGGCGCCAGCGACGCGGCCGCCTGCCGGTGGTCGGCGACGCTGCCCGCCGCGCACAGCACCGTCGCGAGCGACAGCGTGACGGGCCGCCCTCCCGCCGCCCACGGCACGTCGAGCACCGCGGCCGCCAGCGGATCGAGCCCGTCCGGATCGGCCAGGACCAGGAAGTCGTCGCCCCCGATGTGCCCCACCCTGGTCGTGCCCGACGCGGCCCGCTCCAGGGACCTGCCCACCTCACGGATCAGATCATCACCCGCGGCGAACCCCGCACCGTCGTTGACCTGCTTGAACCCGTCGATGTCGAGCCAGCTCAGGGCGAACCCCCGCCCCTGCGCGATCCGCCGGTCCACCTCGCCCGTGATCGAGTCCGAACCGGGCAGTCGCGTCAGCGGATTGAGCGCGGCCGCCTCCTCGACGCGGCTCTCGGCCAGCGCGCGCACGAGATCGGCGAGTCGCACGATGCCCACGCAGCGCCCCCGCTTGTCGACGACCGCGACATCGTCGGCCGTACGGCTGCGCTCGCCGTCCGCGAGTACGTCGAGGACCTCCCAGGCGGTGGCGTCCACGCCCACCGTGCGTGGCCGGTCACCGTGGCGGGCGGCCGGCCGGTCGGCGTAGAGCGCATGCCCGTAGCGGCCCGAGAGCGACAACAGGAAGCGGTCCCGCTGCACCGACCGCACCGGTGCGCCCGCCGAGTCCACCAGGAGCACGCCGGACACGTCGGGCGACCCGGTGAGCAGCGCGCGTACCCGCCCTGCCGAGGCCGAAGCGGGCAGCAGCGCGGCGGGCCGCACGAACTGGCGCACGGGCGGCCCGGAAGGCGGCGGCGCCGCCACCGGGGGAGTGAGCGCCGGCACGTACACATCGGCCGCCGGCAGCCGCGACGGCGGCGCGAACAGCTCGCCCTGTGCCAGCTGCGCCCCGGCGTCCCGAGCGGCGCCGCACTGCAACTCCGTCTCCACGCCCTCGACGGCCAGCAGCGCGCCCAGTCCCTCGCACAGCGTCCGCATCGCACTCACCGAGGCGGGACGCGACAGCAGCGACGAATCGAGCTTCACGAGGTCCGGCGCCAGGTCGACCAGGAGCCGCAGCGGCAGATCGCCGTCACCGACGCCGTCCGCGCAGACCCGGAAGCCCTCGTCGCGCAGGGCCGTGACCCCCTCCAGGAGCGCCCGGTGCGGCACGTGGGTGAACGGGGGACCGATGTCGACCGTCACTTCCCAGGGCAGCCGCCCCACGTCCCGGACGGCGTCCCGCAGCGCGGCGAGGCCCCCCAGATCCGCCACCGTCCCGGCGAACACATTGACGTGCAGCGGCAGCAGCGTCTCCCGCTGTGCCGCCGAGCGCACCGCCAACGCGGCCAGACGGCCGTCGAGTTCGGGGTCGCGCCGGGCCTGCGCCAACACGTCGCCGACTTCCGGACGGGCGAGTATCTCCAGGGCCGCCACGGCTCCGGTCGTCAGATTGACGACCGGCTGGAAGGCGAAACGGAGAGCGTCCGTCCAGGAAGGCACGGAAGCATGATGGCGCCCCCGGCGCGCACCCAGGCGCAGTTCACGAGCTGTTCACGCACCCTTTCCGGCCGAACACGCAGCGTACGGTTCTCCCGGCGGGCGCCGGTCAGCGGACCGCGACGACGGACGAGCCGTGGCCGAACAGTCCCTGATTCGCCGTGATCCCCACGCGCGCGTCCGCCACCTGTCGGGCGCCCGCTGTACCGCGCAGCTGCCACGTCAGCTCGCAGACCTGGGCGATGGCCTGCGCGGGGACCGCCTCTCCGAAGGACGCGAGGCCGCCACTGGCGTTCACGGGTATGCGCCCGCCGGGAGCCGTCGCGCCCTCCCTCAACAGCTTCGCCGCCTCGCCCTCGTCGCACAGCCCCAGATCCTCGTACCACTGGAGCTCCAGAGCGGTCGACAGGTCGTACACCTCGGCGAGGGAGAGGTCTTCGGGGCCGATCCCGGCTTCCTCGTACGCCGCCCGCGCGATCGAGGCGCGGAAGGGGACGCCGTCCGGCTCGACGACCGCGGCCGAGTCGGTGGCGATGTCAGGGAGGTCGAGCACGGTGTTCGGATACGTCGGCGTGACCGTCGACACCGCGCGGATCCGCACCGGATTGCGCACTCCGTGCTTGCGCGCGAAGTCCATGCCGCACAGCACGAGCGCGGCCGCCCCGTCGGACGTGGCACAGATGTCCAGGAGTCGCAGGGGATCGGCGACGACCGCCGACGCGGCCACCTCCTCGGCAGTCACCGTCTTGCGGTACCGGGCGTTCGGATTGAGCGCGCCCGCTGCCGCGTTCTTCACCTTGACCTGCGCGAAGTCCTCCAGCGTGTCCCCGTGCACGGCCATGCGCCGGCGCGCGTACAGACCGAAGTACGCGGGATTGGTCGCGCCGAGCACCCGGAACCGCAGCCAGTCCGGATCGTCGTGCCGGTCCCCGCCCGCGGGACGGAAGAACCCCTTGGGCGCGGCGTCGGCACCCACCACGAGCACGACGTCGGCGAGCCCCGCGAGGATCTGCGTACGCGCCGCGTTGACCGCCTGGGCTCCCGAGGCGCACGCCGCGTACACGCTCGCGACCCGCGCGCCCTGCCAGCCGAGAGCCTTCGCGAACGTCGCGCCCGCCACGTAGCCCGGGTATCCGCCCCGCACCGTGTCCGCGCCCACGACGGAGTCCACGTCGCGCCAGTCGACGCCCGCGTCGGCGAGCGCCGCCCGCGCCGCCACCGTCCCGTACTCGACGAAGCCGCGCCCCCACTTGCCCCAGGGGTGCATGCCCGCGCCGAGCACCGCCACGTCGTCCGTCATGCCGCCACCCCCGTCGGCCGCCAGTGCCACGTCGTCCAGGTCGTGTCCCCGTCCTCGTCGAGCACGCCGGGCACGACCTCCACCTCCATGCCAACCTCCAGGTCGGCCACGGAGACCCCGGGAACCGCCTGCCCGAGCACCACCAGGCGCTCCGCCTCCAGCTCCACAGCGATCAACGTGTAGGGCTGCCAGGGAAGTTCCGGATCGGACACGTACGGTGCCGGAGGCCGGTACCGGCTGTCCGTGTACGACCAGACGCGGCCGCGCCGGGAGAGCGGCAAGGAGGCCAGCTCCCCTCCGGCGCAGCCGGGGTTGCGGCAGAAGGTGTCCTCGCGGGGGAAGAAGACCGAGGCGCAGGCCGAGCATCGCGTGCCGAGCAGCCGGAAGTCCTCTCCCTCCCCGGTGAACCAATCGGCCACGACAGGTGTACGCGTACGCGACAAGGCCCCTCCCGCGCTGGATCCGACGACGCCACCAGAACGCCAGCAGATCTGATGGACCGTCAGAAGTGTGCCATGGGCCGGCCACTCAGGGAACGCCGCGAGATGGGGAAGTCGAAGTACGTGTCCGGGAAGAGCTCCGGCTTGTACGTGAAGTGCCACCACTCCTCGGGCAGGTTCACGAACCCCTGCGCGGCCAGGGCGTCCCGCAGGAGGTCACGGTTCGCGCGCTGCGCCCCCTTGATCCGTGGATCGTCGGTGTGGGCGAGCGTGTCGAAGCAGTCGAAGCCCGTGCCCATGTCCACCGAGTTGTCGGGGAAGCGCTCCTTCTTCGGCCCGTAGCAGGGTGCCAGCCGCTCACCGGACACGTACGCGCGCGTGGGCAGCGCCGGCAGCTTCACGACCGTCAGATCGAGTGTGGAGCCGCGGCTGTGCCCGGACTTCTCCGCGATGTAACCGTCCGTGAACAGCCGCGTCTTGTCGACCTGCGGATAAAACTCCGCCTTCATCCGCTGGTCGTCGAGGTCCTTGGCCCAGCGCACGAAGTGGTCGACCGCCCGCTGCGGCCGGTAGCAGTCGTACACCTTCAGCGAGTAGCCCCGCTTCAGGAGCCCGGCCTGCGCCTTGTGGAGCGCCTTCGCGGCAGGCTCGGTGAGGATACACATCGGCTTCTCGTAGCCGTCGACGGGCGCCCCGACGAAGTTGTGCGCAGTGATGTAGCGGATCTCCTGGATGATCGTCGGGTCGACGTCCCGCAGCGCCACGAACTGCTGGGGCGCCTTGGGCTCGGGCTTCGCCTGGGCGGCGCCGGGAGCGCTGGCCGTCCACAGGAGCGCGGCGGCGGCGGTGACGGCGATTCTGCGTAGGGCAGTTGCGGTTCGTGTCATGAACCCTGCATCTATCAGGATCAATGGTGGCCAGGGAAGAGCCACGCTTCGCGATCGGATACAGTCCGCGGCGTGTCAGCACCCCACCACATAACCAACCCCGTTCCGGATTCCCACTGTTCGAGCTGTGGAACCGCCTACGGACCCGACGTCTCGGGATGGCCGCGCACGTGCCCGGCCTGCGCCGATGTGAGCTACCGCAACCCCCTGCCGGTCGCGGTCGCCCTCCAGGCCGTCTACGACAGCCGTGGTTCCGCTCTCGTCGTGATCACTCGGACCATCGCCCCCGCCCGCGGGGGAGTCGCCCTGCCCGGCGGGTTCGTCGACCACAGGGAGGACTGGCGCGACGCCGTCGTCCGTGAGCTCAAGGAGGAGACGGGCATCGAGGCGGCGAGCCGCGACGTACGCCTCGCCGACGCGATGAGCTCACCCGACGGACACCTGCTCCTGTTCGGCCTCCTGCCGGAACGCCCGGCCGCCGAACTGCCCGAGCCCGCCGTCACGGACGAGACGGAAGGCTGGCACCTCCTGCGCCGCCCGGCCGAACTCGCCTTCCCCCTCCACACCTTGGCCGTCCGCGCCTGGTTCGAGGGCCGCTACGTGTGACACCCCGCCGCATGAACCACCCAGCCCTCTGAACGCTCAGAGCCCGCGGATCCGCACCGGGTACGCGGGCTCGGCCGGCCCTCCCTCGTCCTGCCGCTCCACCACCACACTGCCGCCGCTCCACCGCGAGGTATAGCGCTGGACGTCCGGCGTCTCCCAGCCGTCACCGACGTCGGGCACGACGACACCGCCGCCGGTACGCCCCCGTGCCGGCGCCCACACCTCCAGGCACAGCCCCCCGTCGTCACCCCGCACAGGGATCACCGCGCCCGCGCGCGCGAAGACGGGAACACGGGACAACGGCGCGTCCACCAGAACCTGACCGGGCCCCTCGTGCGCCTGCCCGCTCTCCGTGTCGTACCAGCGCCCGTACGGCAGCCGCACCGCCCGCCCGTCCGCACCCGGCTCCAGGACCGGCGCCACCAACAAGGAGTCACCCAACAAGAACGCGTCCTCGCAGTCCCGCAGCGCCCTGTCCTCCGGAGCACTCCACCACACAGGCCGCACATACGGAGCACCCGTACGCCGTGCGAGATGCGCCAGCGTCACGAAGTACGGCAGCAGCCGCCTGCGCTCGACGAGCGCCACGCGCGCGTGCCCCAGCACCTCGTCACCGAACTCCCACGGCTCCCGACGCCCCGCCCGCAGCGCCGCATGCGTACGGAACAGCGGCAGATACGCACCCAGCTGGAACCACCGCAGATACAGCTCCGGAGACGGCTCCCCGTCGAACCCGCCCACGTCCGGCCCCGAGTACGGCACTCCGCACAGCCCGAGCCCGATCACCAGGGACAACGACGCGCGCAAACCGGGCCACCCTGTGGCAACATCCCCCGACCACGTCCCTCCGTAGCGCTGCATCCCCGCCCAGCCCGAGCGAGAGAACAGGAACGGCCGCTCCTGGGGCCGCAGTTCACGCAGCCCCTCGTGGCCGGCGCGCGCCATGCACAGCCCGTACACGTTGTGCGCCTCCCGATGGTCGCCGCCCCGCCCCTCCAGGGAGTGCCGTGCCGAGCGGGGCAGCGTCGGGTCACCGAACGCGGCGAACGACGCCGGCTCGTTCATGTCGTGCCAGAACCCCGAGAACCCCTGGGCGAGCCGCTCCTCGTACAGACCGCCCCACCACTTGCGCACGGCGTGATCGGTGAAGTCGGGGTACACGGACTCACCCGGCCACACCACGCCGCGCACCGGCTTCCCCCCCGCGTCCTTCACGAAGGCGTCAGCGGACGCTCCCGCGTCGTACACAGCGTTCCCCGCCTCCGCCTTGATCGCGGGGTCGACGATCGACACCAGCCGCACACCGTCCCGGCGAAGGTCCTCGGCGAGCCGCGGGAGCCCCGGATACGTCTCCTGGTCGACCGTGAACACCTGGAACGCGTCGAGATGATCGATGTCCAGATGCACCGCGTCGAGCGGAAGCCCCCGCTCCCGGTAGCCCGCGACGATCCGCCGCACCTCGTTGCCCCCGCCGAAGCCCCAGCGCGCGTGCTGATGCCCGAGCGCCCAGGCCGGCGGCAGCGCGGGCGCGCCGGTCAGCGACGCCCACGCGCGCAGCACGCGCGCGGGGGCACCCACCATGACCCAGCAGCGCAGCGGACCGCCCTCCATCCGGACCTCGCACGTCCCGGCGCGGTCATGCCCGGAACCGGCCCCCTCCTCGCCCTCCGAAAGCGTCACCGTGCCGTCCCACGAGTTGTCGTGGAACACCAGATGGGTGCCCGCGTCGGCGACCACCATCTGCACCGGCATGGTCAGATACAGCGGATCGTCCGCCGGCCCGAACGAACCGCCCGGATCCGTGTTCCACAGCCGGTACGCGCCGTCCCGCAGCCGAGGCCCCGAGGCCCGGCCGCCCAACCCGAAGAACCGCGCGTCGGCCGCGACCTCGGACCGCTGCACCCACCGCGCCTCGCCCCCGTCCGTGGGCTCCCACCAGCGCGGCGGCAGATCCCGCCGCAGCACCACACCGCCCGGAGTGCACACGGAGACAGCGCCGTGCCGCGACACGACGACGGTCACCCGCTCCGCCACCACCCGCCAGCCGCCGTCCTTGTCCGGCTCCAGGACAGCCCGCGGATCCGGCTGCGGACACGAACCCGCCAGCGCGTACGACGGCTCCGGGTCCGCCCCGTCCCAGCCCCAGAAGACCGCACCCGTCACCGTCACCGTGATCCGCAGACCGGACCGCGTGAACCGGACGACGCCACCACCGGGCGCCGGCTCGGCCCCCGTCACCGGACCCGGCACCCGCGCCCGCTCCGGCCCTCTGCGCCGCAGACCCACCGCATCGGTCCGCCTCCTGCGCCACGAGGACCGCAGCGTCCGCAAACCCTGGACCGCACCCACCAAGCCGACCGCCCTCACCGCGCGTACCAGGTCACGACCGTTCATGCTGTTCACCCTGTCATTGCGCGGCACACAAAGATGCGTCGTTCAACTGCCGTTCATCCGTGGTGGCAGCACATCTTCACGACACGGACTATGTGGGGCACAACCTGGTGCGGAAGTCGATCACATGGCATCGTCCCTGTCAGCCGCGTCACGCGCACACACCGGCCCGTGCGCGGGACCGACGCACACCACGCGTACATCCGGGAGCCGCCCCATGCCGTCAGCCGCGAATCCGACGCCGCTCTGGAAGCCCGACGAGGAATTCATCGCCGAGGCGCAGATCACGCGCTTCCAGGCCTGGGCGTCCGAACACCACGGAGCCCCCGCCGACGGCGGTTACGAAGCACTGCACCGCTGGTCGGTGACCGAACTGGACACGTTCTGGAAGGCCGTCGCCGACTGGTTCGACATCCGGTTCACCACCCCGTACACGCGCGTGCTCGGCGACCGCGCCATGCCCGGCGCCGAATGGTTCCCCGGCGCCTCCCTGAACTACGCCGAACACGCCCTGCGCACGGCCACCGACCCCGCGCGCGCGGACACCCCGGCCATCCTCCATGTGGACGAGACACACGAACCACGCCCCGTGACCTGGGCCGAACTGCGCCGCCAGGTCGGCTCGCTCGCCGCCGAACTGCGCGCCATCGGCGTACGCCCGGGCGACCGGGTCAGCGGCTACCTGCCGAACATCCCCGAGGCCGTCGTCGCCCTCCTCGCGACCGCGGCCGTCGGCGGCGTCTGGACGTCCTGCGCCCCGGACTTCGGCGCCCGCAGCGTCCTCGACCGCTTCCAGCAGGTCGAACCCGTCGTCCTGTTCACCGTCGACGGCTACCGCTACGGAGGCAAGGAGCACGACCGCCGCGACACGGTCGGCGAACTCCGCGCCGAACTGCCCACCCTCCGAGCGGTCGTCCACATCCCGCTGCTCGGCACGGACGCCCCCGAAGGGGCCCTCGAGTGGTCGGAGCTCACCTCAGCCGACACCGAGCCCGTCTTCGAAGCCGTCCCCTTCGACCACCCGCTGTGGGTCCTGTACTCCTCAGGCACGACCGGACTCCCCAAGGCGATCGTCCAGTCCCAGGGCGGCATCCTGATCGAGCACCTCAAACAGCTCGGCCTGCACTGCGACCTCGGCCCCGGCGACCGCTTCTTCTGGTACACGTCCACCGGCTGGATGATGTGGAACTTCCTCGCCTCCGGCCTCCTCACGGGCACCACGATCGTCGTCTACGACGGCAGCCCCGGCTACCCCGACACCGGTGCCCAATGGGCCGTCGCCGAACGCACCGGAGCCACCCTCTTCGGCACCTCGGCCGCCTACGTCATGGCCTGCCGCAAGGCCGGCGTCCACCCCTCGCGCGACCACGACCTCTCCCGTGTCAAGTGCGTTGCCACGACCGGCTCGCCCCTCCCGCCCGACGGCTTCCGCTGGCTGCACGACGAGGTACGCGAAGACCTCTGGATCGCCTCCGTCAGCGGCGGCACGGACGTCTGCTCCTGCTTCGCCGGAGCCGTCCCGACCCTGCCCGTCCACATCGGCGAACTCCAGGCCCCCTGCCTCGGCACGGACCTCCAGTCCTGGGACCCACAGGGCAAGCCGCTCATCGACGAGGTCGGTGAACTCGTCGTCACCAACCCCATGCCCTCGATGCCGATCCGCTTCTGGAACGACCCCGACGGCAGCCGCTACCACGACAGTTACTTCGACACCTACCCCGGCGTCTGGCGGCACGGAGACTGGATCACCCTCACCTCCCGCGGCTCGGTCGTGATCCACGGCCGCTCGGACTCCACCCTGAACCGCCAGGGCGTCCGTATGGGATCGGCCGACATCTACGAGGCCGTCGAACGCCTCCCCGAAATCCGCGAGTCCCTCGTCATCGGCCTCGAACAGCCCGACGGCGGCTACTGGATGCCTCTGTTCGTCCACCTCGCACCGGGCGCCGCACTCGACGACGACCTCCGCGCCCGCATCAAGCAGACCATCCGCGACAGCCTCTCCCCGCGCCACATCCCCGACGAGATCATCGAAGCCCCCGGCGTCCCGCACACCCTCACCGGCAAGCGCATCGAGGTCCCCGTCAAGCGCCTCCTCCAAGGCACACCCCTGGAAAAGGCCGTCAACCTCGGCTCGGTCGACAGCGTCGAACTCCTGCGTTTCTACGAGGACATCGCCCGCAACCGCCCCTGACCGAACCCGGTTCCCCGCCGTTGTCAGTGCCCGCGATTACTGTGAGTGAGCATTGACCTACAGCTCTCAGGGGGAACCATGGCGCACACCCAGAACGCCGGCATGCGACGCGTCCTGCGCCGTGAAGTCGCGGGCATCATCGGCCTCCTCGCCGACGAACGCGACTTCACGGCGATGCGGAGCTACCGCACCTTCGCCTTCGACGACCACGGCACGTACCTCCAGCAGGTCGAGACCCTCCTCCAAGCCCTCGCCGCCCAAGGCGGACACACCACCGTCGCCCTCTTCGACCCCGAGGAGTACGCGGAGTTCTGCGCCGAGAGCGGCCTCGAACCGGACACCCCCACCAGCCGCACCCGGTTCACCGCCGAGCTGGCTGTCATGGGCGCCACCGTCCCCTACGAAGGCCAGCCCCTGGCCGACCTCCTGCCCCACCTGGTCGACGAAGCCGTCCGACAGGCCACTTGGGAGTACGCCTCGTCCGTCCTCGCCCGGATCGGAGTGTGCGGCGCCTGCGGCCGGGACATCGGAAGGGACGCCTTCGCCCGCGCCTCGTTCCTGCTGACGCGGGTCCTCGACACGGCAGGCATCGGCGCCCACCACCTCGTGTGCAGCGTCCCCACCGACACCGAATCACTGCTGTCGGTGCTCCACGTCGACCGCTACACAGAGGACGGCACACGACTGGACGAGAAGGAGGCGCTCGAGTTCACCACGGTCCTGGCCCTCGGCCTCGCCACCGCAAGCCCGGGCGGCCTGGTCATGCGCACCACCACCCCGGACAGGGACGACCGCGTCCAGGGCTGGCGCCTGCGCGACGAACGCCTGCTCCCCCTCACCGCGGCGGAAGTCTTCGACGCCTACTGCACCGACGCCCAGTCCGGCGACCTCGTCGCACCCGAGTCCGGCGTCGACTACTGCGCGGCACCCGACCTCGGAGACACCGGCCCCGAGGGCGGGCACACCCACTGAAACGACCGTGGGGCGCTCCACCACGAAGGTGAAGCGCCCCACGACAACGAACCGGCTTCCGGCTACTCGCCGGACAGCACCGCCTGAGCGGCCTTGCGGGCCTCCTCGGCGGAGTCCGCGGCGCGCGCGGCCGAGGCAGCACGCTCGCACTGAGCCAGCGTGTACTTGCCGAGCGCCGTCCGCACGTAAGGAATCGACGCCGCACCCATGGAAAGGGAGGTGACGCCCAGACCGGTCAGGACGCACGCGAGCAGCGGGTCGGACGCGGCCTCACCGCAGACACCGCAGCTCTTGCCCTCGGCCCTCGCCGCGTCCGCGGACAGCGCGACCAGGTCGAGCAGCGCGGGCTGCCACGGGTCCTGAAGCCGGGACACCGCACCGACCTGCCGGTCAGCGGCGAACGTGTACTGCGCGAGGTCATTGGTCCCCAAGGAAAGGAACTCGACCTCCTGAAGGATCGAACGCGCCCGCAGAGCG
This sequence comes from Streptomyces sp. NBC_00569, assembly GCF_036345255.1. Classification (NCBI taxonomy): domain Bacteria; kingdom Bacillati; phylum Actinomycetota; class Actinomycetes; order Kitasatosporales; family Streptomycetaceae; genus Streptomyces; species Streptomyces sp. NBC_00569. The sequence goes on from NZ_CP107783.1 coordinate 8,053,101, forward strand.
GCCGACGGAATCTCGACCATCGCACCGAACTTCGCCTCGAGGCCCGCCTCACGGCACGCGTCCGCGAAGGCCTTGGCGTCGGCACGGTCGGCGACCATCGGCGCCATGACCTCGAGGTAGACCGGCAGCCCCTCAACAGCCTTGGCCAGCGCGGTCAGCTGCGTACGCAGAACCTCGGGGTGCTCGAGAAGGGAACGCAGACCACGCACACCCAGAGCCGGGTTCGGCTCGTCGGCGGGCGTCAGGAAGTCCAGCGGCTTGTCCGCACCGGCGTCGAGGACGCGCACCACGACGCGACCCTCGGGGAACGCCTCGAGAACCTTCCGGTACGCCTCGACCTGCTTCTCCTCGGAAGGAGCCCTGCTGCTGTCGTCAAGGAAGAGGAACTCGGTACGGAAGAGACCGACACCCTCGGCACCGGCCTCGACCGCGGCCGGCACGTCGGCCGGACCGCCGACGTTGGCCAGCAGCGGGACCTTGTGACCGTCGGACGTCGCACCCGGACCGGACGACGCGGCCAGCGCGGCCTTCCGCGCGGCGGAAGCGGCCTCCAGCTCGGCCCGCTTCTCCGAACTCGGGTCGACGAAGATGTCGCCGGTGCTGCCGTCGACAGCGATCACCGTGCCCTCGGCGAGCTCACCCGCGCCGGGCAGCGCGACCACGGCCGGCACTCCGAGCGCCCGCGCCAGAATCGCGCTGTGACTGGTCGGCCCGCCCTCCTCGGTGACGAAACCGAGGACGAGCGTCGGGTCGAGCAGCGCCGTGTCCGCGGGCGCGAGGTCCCGCGCGATCAGCACGTAAGGCTTGTCGCTGTCCGGGACACCCGGCATAGGCACCCCGAGCAGCCGCGCCACGATCCGGTTCCGCACGTCGTCCAGGTCGGCGACCCGACCCGCGAGGTACTCACCGGCTCCGGCCAGCAACGCCCGATAAGACGCGAAGGCGTCGTACACCGCACGCTCCGCCGTGCTGCCGACCGCGATACGGCGGTCGACATCGGCCATGAGCTCCGGGTCCTGCGCCATCATGGCCTGGGCCTCGAGCACGTGCTGTGCCTCGCCACCGGCCAGATTGCCGCGTGCAATCAGATCGGCCGCCACAGCTTCCACGGCCTGACGGGCGCGCCCCTGCTCGCGCTCCGCGTCCTCCGTCGGAATCTGCTTGGCCGGCGGCTCGAGAACCGCCGTCCCCATGTGCCGAACCTCGCCGATCGCCACACCGTGGCTCACGCCGACGCCTCGCAGCGTTGTCTCCATCTCACCGTCTCCGATAATGCGGCGGGCCCAGCCGCCGCGGTGGTTGACCTGCATGCCGCCAGCGACGGCCCGCGTCACTTCCAGCTGAACAGTGCGTCGCCGGACTTGACGTCGCCGTCCTCGATCACTTCGGAGAGGGACTCGGCGGTGGCCTCGAGGGCAACGATCGGGCAGATGGGGGACTTGCCGGCAGCTTCGACGGCCGCCGGGTCCCAGCGCACCATCTCCTGACCGCGCTGCACGGTGTCGCCCTTGTTGACGAGCAGCTCGAAGCCCTCGCCGTTGAGCTGCACGGTGTCGATGCCCAGGTGCGTCAGGACGCCGTGACCCTGCCCGTCCACTACTACATAGGCGTGAGGGTGGAGAGAGACGACGATGCCGTCGACGGGCGCGACGGCAGCCGAGGGCTCACGCACCGGGTCGATGGCGGTGCCGGGACCGACCATCGCACCGGAGAAGACCGGGTCAGGAACGGCGGTGAGTCCAATGGCGCGTCCGGCGAGCGGGGACGTCACACTGGTCATGGCAAGCCTCCCAGGGGTGGAGATTGATGGTCACCGTCACTGCCTGTCCCGGACGGCGTACCGTTTCAGAAGCGTAAGTCATAAAAAGTCCCGGTTCCCCATGGGAGGTACCGGTTGGCTGACGTAGAGGGTGCACGCAAACGATTTGCGCCTGCCCTTCACCCCATGTACTGTCGTACTCCCGCTTGAGGCCAAGCGGCACCTTCGAGTGCCCGGTGGCTCATCGGCAACCATCACGACAGATCCTAGCTTTGATCGACTTCTGCATGCCCGCAGGAGCTCACGGTCGGAGCAGCGGAAAATGACTGATAGTGTTTGGACCGCCGGAAAGGGAAACGCGGAAAGCCGAAAGGCCGGAGCGGAAACCTGAAAGGCACCGAGGAAATCGGACACGAAAGAGTCTGATAGAGTCGGAAACGCAAGACCGAAGGGAAACTGCCCGGAGGAAAGCCTGAGAGAGTCTCTCGGGTGAGTACAAAGGAAGCGTCCGTTCCTTGAGAACTCAACAGCGTGCCAAAAGTCAACGCCAGATTGACAACCCCGGCCCACATTGTGGGTTGGAGGTTCCTTTGAAAAAGTCCTCACTCCCACACCGGGGTGAGGCGCACTAGCGAGGACGCAGTGAATCGTGGGGATTATTCCTCCCGACGGTTCCGCTCTCGTGGTGTTCACCGGGATATCCCGGAAACATTCACGGAGAGTTTGATCCTGGCTCAGGACGAACGCTGGCGGCGTGCTTAACACATGCAAGTCGAACGATGAAGCCCTTCGGGGTGGATTAGTGGCGAACGGGTGAGTAACACGTGGGCAATCTGCCCTGCACTCTGGGACAAGCCCTGGAAACGGGGTCTAATACCGGATAACACCCCCTCTCGCATGGGAGGGGGTTGAAAGCTCCGGCGGTGCAGGATGAGCCCGCGGCCTATCAGCTTGTTGGTGAGGTAGAAGCTCACCAAGGCGACGACGGGTAGCCGGCCTGAGAGGGCGACCGGCCACACTGGGACTGAGACACGGCCCAGACTCCTACGGGAGGCAGCAGTGGGGAATATTGCACAATGGGCGAAAGCCTGATGCAGCGACGCCGCGTGAGGGATGACGGCCTTCGGGTTGTAAACCTCTTTCAGCAGGGAAGAAGCGAAAGTGACGGTACCTGCAGAAGAAGCGCCGGCTAACTACGTGCCAGCAGCCGCGGTAATACGTAGGGCGCAAGCGTTGTCCGGAATTATTGGGCGTAAAGAGCTCGTAGGCGGCTTGTCACGTCGGTTGTGAAAGCCCGGGGCTTAACCCCGGGTCTGCAGTCGATACGGGCAGGCTAGAGTGTGGTAGGGGAGATCGGAATTCCTGGTGTAGCGGTGAAATGCGCAGATATCAGGAGGAACACCGGTGGCGAAGGCGGATCTCTGGGCCATTACTGACGCTGAGGAGCGAAAGCGTGGGGAGCGAACAGGATTAGATACCCTGGTAGTCCACGCCGTAAACGGTGGGAACTAGGTGTTGGCGACATTCCACGTCGTCGGTGCCGCAGCTAACGCATTAAGTTCCCCGCCTGGGGAGTACGGCCGCAAGGCTAAAACTCAAAGGAATTGACGGGGGCCCGCACAAGCAGCGGAGCATGTGGCTTAATTCGACGCAACGCGAAGAACCTTACCAAGGCTTGACATATACCGGAAAGCATCAGAGATGGTGCCCCCCTTGTGGTCGGTATACAGGTGGTGCATGGCTGTCGTCAGCTCGTGTCGTGAGATGTTGGGTTAAGTCCCGCAACGAGCGCAACCCTTGTTCTGTGTTGCCAGCATGCCCTTCGGGGTGATGGGGACTCACAGGAGACTGCCGGGGTCAACTCGGAGGAAGGTGGGGACGACGTCAAGTCATCATGCCCCTTATGTCTTGGGCTGCACACGTGCTACAATGGCAGGTACAATGAGCTGCGATGCCGCGAGGCGGAGCGAATCTCAAAAAGCCTGTCTCAGTTCGGATTGGGGTCTGCAACTCGACCCCATGAAGTCGGAGTTGCTAGTAATCGCAGATCAGCATTGCTGCGGTGAATACGTTCCCGGGCCTTGTACACACCGCCCGTCACGTCACGAAAGTCGGTAACACCCGAAGCCGGTGGCCCAACCCCCTTGTGGGGAGGGAGCTGTCGAAGGTGGGACTGGCGATTGGGACGAAGTCGTAACAAGGTAGCCGTACCGGAAGGTGCGGCTGGATCACCTCCTTTCTAAGGAGCACTTTGGCTGCCAGGCATTGTCTGGTGGTCCAAGAGCCATTTCGTCGGCAAATGTCCGACGGTGGTCGCTCAAGGGTGGAACGTTGACTATTCGACCGGGTTCACGGGTCGGAGGCTGTGAGTACTGCTCCTCGGAGCGTGGAAAGCATGATCTCCGGGCGGAACCGGGTCGGGCACGCTGTTGGGTGTCTGAAGGTACGGCCGAAACGGTCGCCTTCAGTGCCGACCCCAGTGCACTCGAATCTGCTGGTTCGGGGTGATGGGTGGTTGGTCGTTGTTTGAGAACTGCACAGTGGACGCGAGCATCTGTGGCCAAGTTTTTAAGGGCGCACGGTGGATGCCTTGGCACCAGGAACCGATGAAGGACGTGGGAGGCCACGATAGTCCCCGGGGAGCCGTCAACCAGGCTTTGATCCGGGGGTTTCCGAATGGGGAAACCCGGCAGTCGTCATGGGCTGTCACCCATACCTGAACACATAGGGTATGTGGAGGGAACGCGGGGAAGTGAAACATCTCAGTACCCGCAGGAAGAGAAAACAACCGTGATTCCGGGAGTAGTGGCGAGCGAAACTGGATGAGGCCAAACCATATGCGTGTGATACCCGGCAGGGGTTGCGCATGTGGGGTTGTGGGATCTCTCTTTCACAGTCTGCCGGCTGTGAGACGAGTCAGAAACCGTTGATGTAGGCGAAGGACATGCGAAAGGTCCGGCGTAGTGGGTAAGACCCCCGTAGTCGAAACATCAGCGGCTCGTTTGAGAGACACCCAAGTAGCACGGGGCCCGAGAAATCCCGTGTGAATCTGGCGGGACCACCCGCTAAGCCTAAATATTCCCTGGTGACCGATAGCGGATAGTACCGTGAGGGAATGGTGAAAAGTACCGCGGGAGCGGAGTGAAATAGTACCTGAAACCGTGTGCCTACAAGCCGTGGGAGCGTCGCTGTATGTGCTTGCACATGCAGTCGTGACTGCGTGCCTTTTGAAGAATGAGCCTGCGAGTTTGCGGTGCGTTGCGAGGTTAACCCGTGTGGGGAAGCCGTAGCGAAAGCGAGTCCGAATAGGGCGATTCAGTAGCGCGCTCAAGACCCGAAGCGGAGTGATCTAGCCATGGGCAGGTTGAAGCGGAGGTAAGACTTCGTGGAGGACCGAACCCACCAGGGTTGAAAACCTGGGGGATGACCTGTGGTTAGGGGTGAAAGGCCAATCAAACTCCGTGATAGCTGGTTCTCCCCGAAATGCATTTAGGTGCAGCGTCGTGTGTTTCTTGCCGGAGGTAGAGCACTGGATAGGCGATGGGCCCTACCGGGTTACTGACCTTAGCCAAACTCCGAATGCCGGTAAGTGAGAGCACGGCAGTGAGACTGTGGGGGATAAGCTCCATGGTCGAGAGGGAAACAGCCCAGAGCATCGACTAAGGCCCCTAAGCGTACGCTAAGTGGGAAAGGATGTGGAGTCGCACAGACAACCAGGAGGTTGGCTTAGAAGCAGCCACCCTTGAAAGAGTGCGTAATAGCTCACTGGTCTAGTGATTCCGCGCCGACAATGTAGCGGGGCTCAAGCGTACCGCCGAAGTCGTGTCATTCCAGCATGTAGGGCCAACGCCCGCTGGGATGGGTAGGGGAGCGTCGTGTGCCGGGTGAAGCAGCCGCGGAAGCGAGTTGTGGACGGTTCACGAGTGAGAATGCAGGCATGAGTAGCGATACACACGTGAGAAACGTGTGCGCCGATTGACTAAGGGTTCCTGGGTCAAGCTGATCTGCCCAGGGTAAGTCGGGACCTAAGGCGAGGCCGACAGGCGTAGTCGATGGATAACCGGTTGATATTCCGGTACCCGCTGTGAAGCGTCAAACATTGAATCAGGCGATGCTAAGTCCGTGAAGCCGTTCCGGACCCTTCGGGGAAAGGAAAGTGGTGGAGCCGACGGACCAGACTTGTAGTAGGTGAGTGATGGGGTGACGCAGGAAGGTAGTCCAGCCCGGGCGGTGGTTGTCCCGGGGTAAGGGTGTAGGGCGCTGTCTAGGTAAATCCGGACAGCTTGTGCCTGAGACCTGATGCCGAGCCGATTGTGGTGAAGTGGATGATCCTATGCTGTCGAGAAAAGCCTCTAGCGAGTTTCATGGCGGCCCGTACCCTAAACCGACTCAGGTGGTCAGGTAGAGAATACCGAGGCGTTCGGGTGAACTATGGTTAAGGAACTCGGCAAAATGCCCCCGTAACTTCGGGAGAAGGGGGCCATCACCGGTGATTGAATTTACTTCATGAGCTGGGGGTGGCCGCAGAGACCAGCGAGAAGCGACTGTTTACTAAAAACACAGGTCCGTGCGAAGCCGTAAGGCGATGTATACGGACTGACGCCTGCCCGGTGCTGGAACGTTAAGGGGACCGGTTAGTGCACTTTCGGGTGTGCGAAGCTGAGAACTTAAGCGCCAGTAAACGGCGGTGGTAACTATAACCATCCTAAGGTAGCGAAATTCCTTGTCGGGTAAGTTCCGACCTGCACGAATGGCGTAACGACTTCTCGACTGTCTCAACCATAGGCCCGGTGAAATTGCACTACGAGTAAAGATGCTCGTTTCGCGCAGCAGGACGGAAAGACCCCGGGACCTTTACTACAGTTTGATATTGGTGTTCGGTTCGGCTTGTGTAGGATAGGTGGGAGACTTTGAACTCTGGACGCCAGTTCAGGGGGAGTCGTCGTTGAAATACCACTCTGGTCGTGCTGGATGTCTAACCTGGGTCCGTGATCCGGATCAGGGACAGTGTCTGATGGGTAGTTTAACTGGGGCGGTTGCCTCCTAAAGAGTAACGGAGGCGCCCAAAGGTTCCCTCAGCCTGGTTGGTAATCAGGTGTTGAGTGTAAGTGCACAAGGGAGCTTGACTGTGAGACCGACGGGTCGAGCAGGGACGAAAGTCGGGACTAGTGATCCGGCGGTGGCTTGTGGAAGCGCCGTCGCTCAACGGATAAAAGGTACCCCGGGGATAACAGGCTGATCTTCCCCAAGAGTCCATATCGACGGGATGGTTTGGCACCTCGATGTCGGCTCGTCGCATCCTGGGGCTGGAGTCGGTCCCAAGGGTTGGGCTGTTCGCCCATTAAAGCGGTACGCGAGCTGGGTTTAGAACGTCGTGAGACAGTTCGGTCCCTATCCGCTGTGCGCGTAGGAATATTGAGAAGGGCTGTCCCTAGTACGAGAGGACCGGGACGGACGAACCTCTGGTGTGCCAGTTGTCCTGCCAAGGGCATGGCTGGTTGGCTACGTTCGGAAAGGATAACCGCTGAAAGCATCTAAGCGGGAAGCCTGCTTCGAGATGAGTATTCCCACCCCCTTGAGGGGTTAAGGCTCCCAGTAGACGACTGGGTTGATAGGCCAGATCTGGAAGCCCGGTAACGGGTGGAGGTGACTGGTACTAATAGGCCGAGGGCTTGTCCTCAGTTGCTCGCGTCCACTGTGTTGGTTCTGAAACCACGAACAACCCCACGTTTGTCACAGAGCGTGGTGCGGTTGACAGTTTCATAGTGTTTCGGTGGTCATAGCGTGAGGGAAACGCCCGGTTACATTCCGAACCCGGAAGCTAAGCCTCACAGCGCCGATGGTACTGCAGGGGGGACCCTGTGGGAGAGTAGGACGCCGCCGAACTATTTTTGAAGAAAACCCCCGTAACGGATGAGAGTCCTGTTGCGGGGGTTCTCTGCGTTGTACGCCAAGCATTGTGCGGCAATTCTTGTGCACCCCTCTGCACGGCCTCATGTGAGCTGAGGGTAGGGTCAGGGGGCATCGTTGGCTCGTTTCCCCACAGGAGGCCCCCGGGTGGAGGTCCAGGAGACCCGTGTCCAGACGGACCGGGTGCTCACCATCCCGAACATCCTCAGCATGGCGCGTCTCCTTGGCGTACCCCTGTTCCTGTGGCTCATCCTCAGGCCCGAGTTCGGCGGGCCCAAGAGCGATGGCTGGGCCCTCCTGGTCCTGATGCTCAGCGGTGTCAGCGACTATCTCGACGGGAAGCTCGCCCGGCGCTGGAATCAGATCAGCAACCTCGGCCGGCTGCTCGACCCTGCCGCCGACCGGCTCTACATTCTGTCCACGCTGGTGGGACTGACCTGGCGCGAGATTCTGCCGATCTGGTTGACGGCCGTACTGCTTGCCCGGGAACTGGTTCTCCTGGTGATGGTGGGTATCCTCCGCCGTCACGGCTATCCGCCGCCGCAGGTGAACTTCCTCGGCAAGGCCGCCACGTTCAACCTCATGTATGCGTTCCCCCTGTTGCTCCTCAGCGACGGAAGTGGCTGGATCAACACACTCGCTGCCATTTTCGGATGGGCGTTCGCGGGATGGGGTACAACGCTCTACTGGTGGGCAGGGATCCTCTACGTAGTGCAGGTCCGCCGACTGGTCAGGGCGGACTCCACGGCCGATTGAGCTCTCCATATGGCGGTATTCGAGGCCAGGTCGGTCCGCAGTCTCAGATCTGCGGGTCCATCCGGACGGGCGAAGTCGGCTAGACAGTCGTCTCTTCAAGGAGGACGCTTCCGACATGAAGGCCGTCGTAATGGCTGGAGGCGAAGGCACGCGCCTGCGCCCCATGACCTCGAGTATGCCCAAGCCGCTCCTGCCGGTTGTGAACCGGCCGATCATGGAGCATGTGCTGCGGTTGCTCAAGCGGCATGGGCTCACCGAGACCGTCGTCACCGTGCAGTTCCTGGCATCTCTCGTCAGGAACTACTTCGGGGACGGCGAAGAGCTCGGAATGGAGCTCACCTATGCCAATGAGGAGAAGCCACTCGGCACAGCCGGCAGCGTGAAGAACGCAGAGGAAGCACTCAAGGACGACGCTTTCGTTGTGATCTCCGGTGACGCTCTGACCGATTTCGACCTCACCGACCTCATCAATTTCCACAAGGAAAAGGGCGCGCTCGTCACGGTTTGCCTGACCCGCGTTCCCAACCCTCTTGAATTCGGCATCACCATCGTCGACGAACAGGGCAAGGTCGAGCGCTTCCTCGAGAAGCCCACCTGGGGCCAGGTTTTCTCCGACACGGTGAACACGGGCATCTACGTCATGGAGCCCGAGGTATTCGACTATGTCGAGGCCGATGTCTCGGTCGACTGGTCCGGTGATGTCTTCCCCCAGCTCATGAAGGAAGGCAAGCCGGTCTACGGCTATATCGCCGAGGGCTACTGGGAGGACGTCGGGACGCACGAGAGCTACGTCAAGGCGCAGGCCGACGTGCTCGAAGGCAAGGTCGACGTCGAGATCGACGGATTCGAGATCTCGCCCGGAGTGTGGGTCGCCGAAGGTGCCGAGGTCCATCCGGACGCCGTGCTCCGTGGTCCGTTGTACATCGGCGACTACGCCAAGGTCGAAGCCGACGTGGAGATGCGCGAGCACACCGTGGTCGGCTCGAACGTCGTCGTGAAGAGCGGGGCTTTTCTGCACAAGGCCGTCGTCCACGACAACGTGTACATCGGGCAGCACAGCAATCTCCGCGGCTGTGTCATCGGCAAAAACACCGACATCATGCGGGCCGCCCGCGTCGAGGACGGCGCCGTCATCGGCGATGAGTGCCTCGTCGGCGAGGAATCGATTATCCAGGGCAACGTCCGGGTCTATCCGTTCAAGACCATCGAGGCCGGTGCCTTCGTCAACACCTCGGTGATCTGGGAGTCCAGGGGGCAGGCGCATCTCTTCGGCGCCCGCGGCGTCTCCGGCATCATCAACGTGGAGATCACCCCGGAGCTCGCCGTGCGGCTCGCGGGGGCGTATGCCACGACGCTCAAGAAGGGCTCCACCGTCACCACGGCCCGTGACCACTCGCGTGGTGCGCGAGCGTTGAAGCGGGCGGTCATCTCCGCATTGCAGGCGAGCGCCATCGACGTGCGGGACCTGGAGAACGTGCCGCTGCCCGTCGCCCGGCAGCAGACCGCGCGGGGCAGCGCCGGCGGGATCATGATCCGTACGACGCCCGGCGTGCCGGACTCCGTCGACATCATGTTCTTCGACGAGCGGGGAGCGGATCTCTCGCAGGCCAGTCAGCGCAAGCTCGACCGGGTGTACGCGCGACAGGAGTACCGGCGGGCGTTCCCCGGAGAGATCGGCGATCTGCACTTCCCGTCGAGCGTCTTCGACTCGTACACCGGTTCCCTGCTGCGGAATGTCGATACGACGGGGATTGCCGAGGCGGGGCTCAAGGTCGTCGTCGACGCGTCGAACGGCAGCGCCGGTCTGGTACTGCCCAGCCTGCTCGGACGGCTCGGTGTCGACTCGCTGACGATCAACCCGGGGCTCGACGAGTCCAGGCCGACGGAGACGCGGGACGCGCGCCGGTCCGGGCTCGTGCGCCTCGGTGAGATCGTGGCGTCCGCGCGAGCCGCGTTCGGCGTCCGGTTCGACCCGGTCGGCGAGCGGCTGTCGCTGGTCGACGAGAAGGGCCGCATCGTCGAGGACGACCGTGCTCTGCTGGTCATGCTGGACCTGGTGGCCGCCGAGCGGCGCAGCGGCCGGGTCGCGCTGCCGGTGACCACGACGCGTATCGCCGAGCAGGTGGCCGCTTACCACGGGACGCAGGTGGAGTGGACTACCACGTCGCCCGACGACCTCACGCGGGTCGGGCGGGACGAGGGGACCATCTTCGGCGGTGACGGTCGCGGCGGGTTCATCATTCCGGAGTTCAGCTCCGTCTTCGACGGCGCGGCCGCCTTTGTCCGGCTGATCGGTCTCGTGGCGCGGACGCAGCTGACCTTGAGCCAGATCGATGCGCGGATCCCGCGGGCGCACGTGCTCAAGCGGGACCTTGCGACTCCGTGGGCGGTGAAGGGGCTCGTGATGCGGCGGGTCGTCGAGGAGGCCGGCGACCGGTCCGTCGACACGACCGACGGCGTGCGGGTCGTCGAGGCGGACGGGCGCTGGGTGATGGTGCTGCCCGACCCGGCCGAGGCCGTCACCCATCTGTGGGCCGAGGGGCCCGACGACGCGTCGGCACAGCAGTTGCTCGACGAGTGGGCGGCCGTCGTGGACAGCGCTGGTCGCTGAGCCGTCGTACGGGCCGGTCGGCGCCTGTCACGGGCGCCGACCGGTACGCCGGTGGGGCCATTCGGAGGTAGGGGCCGGCACGTGCGACGATGTGCGGCATGCCGCAGCAGCCCCCCGATCGGAGCAGCCCCTCACGCCCCGTGAGCCCCAGGCGTCCTGACGCCTCCATGTCGCTGCTGACGAACGTGATGGACCACAGCCTCGACGACGGATACGCGGAGGCGGCGGCCCGTAAGAAGGCCGAGGGCAGCGGAGGTATGCCGCGCACCCTGCGGGCCAAGCTCGGGCTCGCGGCGGGGCTCGTCCTCGCGGCGCTCGTGGTGACGGTGGGGGCGGCGCAGGCGCGGGTCGCGGCACCGGTCGTGGCGAAGGAGCGCGAGGAGCTCATCGCCCGTATCGAGCGGGAGACGGCGGCCGCGGACAAGCTCGAGCGCAAGGTGGACACGCTCCGCAACGACGTGAGCGACCGCCAGCGTGAGGCGCTGAAGAAACACGGCGGCGACAAGGGCGAGTTGGTCGGTCTGCTGTCCGGTGCCACGGCGGTGCACGGCCCGGGAGTGAAGCTGGTCGTCGACGACGCCAAGGAGGCCGACCAGGGCGGCGGGGGGCCGCGCGAGAGCGCCGGCTTCTCGGACACCGGGCGGGTGCGCGACCGGGACATGCAGCGGGTCGTCAACGGACTCTGGCAGTCCGGTGCCGAAGCGGTCGCCATCAACGGACAGCGGCTGACGGCCCTGTCCGCGATCCGCGCGGCGGGTGACGCGATACTGGTCGACAACAGACCGCTCGTGCCGCCGTACACGGTGCTCGCGGTGGGGGACGGCCAGCGGCTGAGCACCCGGTTCCAGAACAGCCCTGACGGTCTGTACCTGCACGCCCTGCAGGAGAACTTCGGGATCCGGACCAGCATTTCCGCCCAGGACGACGTCCGCCTGCCCGCAGCGCCGAGCGTGACCGTACGTACAGCACAGCCGAGAACAGAGAAGGGCACATCGTGATCGCCGTACTGGGCCTCGTCGTGGGAGTTGTGGTCGGACTGTTCGTCCGGCCCGAGGTTCCGGCGGTGGTCGAGCCCTATCTTCCGATCGCCGTGGTGGCGGCCCTCGACGCGGTGTTCGGCGGCCTGCGGGCGATGCTCGACGGGATCTTCGACGACAAGGTCTTCGTCGTGTCGTTCCTGTCGAACGTCGTCGTGGCGGCCCTGATCGTGTTCCTGGGCGACAAACTGGGCGTGGGCGCGCAGTTGTCCACCGGCGTCGTCGTGGTGCTCGGAATCCGTATCTTCTCCAACGCGGCCGCCATCCGGCGGCACATCTTCCGGGCGTGAGGCCGATGTCCGAGGACGAGAACAAGAACGAGAACAAGAGCAACGAGCAGCACCGCCTGCGCAAGGAACTGCCGGACGAAGTCGCTCCCGAAGCGGCGGACGGCGCGGACCACGCAGGTGGCGCAGCCGGTGCGGGAACGCCGGCCGGGGAGACGAAGCCCCCGTCGCTGACCGGACGTCAGCGGCTGGCCAAGGGGCTGTGGCCGCCGAGGGTCTCCCGTGCGCAACTCATCGTCGCCGTCCTGCTGTTCGTGCTCGGCCTGGGTCTGGCCATCCAGGTGCGGTCCAACAGCGACAGCAGCGCGCTGCGCGGGGCACGTCAGGAAGATCTCGTACGCATCCTCGATGAACTGGATGACCGTACTCAGCGTCTGGGAGATGAGAAGCAGCGTCTCGAGGGGCAGCGCACGGAGCTGGAGAACAGCTCGGACCAGGCCGAGGAGGCCCGCAAGCAGACGGTCGAGAGGGAACGGCAACTCGGCATTCTGGCGGGCACCGTGGCGGCGCAGGGCCCCGGGATCACGCTGACGATCACCGACAAGAAGGGCGCGGTGCAGGCGGACATGCTGCTCGATGCGATCCAGGAGCTACGCGCGGCGGGCGCCGAGGCGATCCAGGTGAACGACGTCCGGGTCGTGGCCGACACGTATTTGACGGATGCGAGCGGCGGGAAGGTGAGTGTGGACGGTCACAAGATCGGCGAGCCTTTCGTCTTCAAGGTCATCGGCAAGCCGCAGGACCTGGAGCCGGCGCTCAACATTCCTGGTGGGGTGGTTCAGACTCTGGAGAAGGAGCAGGCCACCGTTACCGTGACACAGACGCAGAAGATCGTTGTGGACGCCTTGCGACCGGCGAAGCGGCCTGACTACGCTCAGTCGTCGTCCCAGTGAGGCGGGGGCGCGTGCGGGCGTTCGGGCAAGGGCATGAGGTTGCGGGGGGTCGGCGCACCGTAAGCGGGGTGCGTGGTGGAAACTGTTTGGCGGATACGGACGTTGTGAGGATGTCTGTGTCGCCGATGTACGGCGGTGTGTGCAATCAGGGTTCGTCCTGCCCCACGGGCGGGTCTGTTTCGGTCAAGGGGAATCGCCCGTGAAGTTGTTTGCGAAGTTGTTCGGCAAGAGCGCACGTGAGGACAGCGGCAATGCCAATGCCACTGCCCGCCACCGTGCACCGCGTGCCCAGGATGCGGAGGTGCAGGGGACGGAGCGTCCGCTGTTCCGTGATCAGGTCAGCCCTCAGGGTGGTGACATTTCGGGCGGACAGGGCGCGTCGTCTGTTGACCCTGCCGCGTCCGGCCGCATAGGTTTCGGGGAACCGTCAACCTCAAGTGCGGGTGGAGGGTTTACCCCCGATCCGTATGCGTCCCATGCCCCCGCGGGGCAGTCGCGGCAGGAGGATCCGTCCATGTCGGCACTGGTGTGTACGAGGTGCGGAAACCGCAACGCCGAGGCGAGCCGGTTCTGCTCCAACTGTGGTGCGCCTCTGCGGGCCACGGCCGAGCGTCCGTCCGAGACGACCTCGACTATTTCCATTTCGGGCCTTGAGGCCTACGACGCCGAAGTCACCGGTCAGACGCTGTCGCCGGCGCTCTCCCCGGAGGCCCAGGCCGCCGTCGACGCCCTGCCGCTCGGCTCGGCGCTCCTGGTGGTGCGACGCGGTCCGAATTCGGGCAGCCGCTTCCTCCTCGACGGCGAACTGACCACGGCGGGACGGCACCCGCAGAGCGACATCTTCCTTGACGACGTGACCGTTTCGCGTCGCCACGTGGAGTTCCGTCGCGGTGCTGACGGCGCCTTCACCGTCAGCGACGTGGGCAGCCTCAACGGCACGTACGTCAACCGGGAGCGGATCGACTCGGTCACGCTGTCGAACGGCGACGAGGTGCAGATCGGTAAGTACCGGTTGGTCTTCTACGCGAGCCAGCGGGGCATCTGACCTGTCAGGAAGGTCCATGCTTCAAACACCGAAGGGCGGTGCCGGTCACGGCATCGCCCTCACGGACAGTCGGCTGATGAGCATCGGCACCGTGCTGAACGTGCTGCGCGACGAGTTCCCCGAAGTCACCATCTCCAAGATCAGGTTTCTGGAGTCGGAGGGGCTGATCGAGCCGCAGCGTACCCCTTCGGGGTATCGCAAGTTCAGCCCGGACGACGTCGAGCGACTTGCCCACGTACTGCGCATGCAGCGGGACCATTACCTGCCGCTGAAGGTCATCAAGGAACAGCTCGACGCCCTGGAGCGGGGAGAAGCGATCACGCTGCCCTCTGCGGGACGACCGGGCGACGGCGAGGACGGCAGGGCCCAGGAGGGCGGCGACGGGCCGACAGTGGCCCGTGTGGGCCGTGAGGAGCTGCTCGCCGCCGCCGGCATCGAGTCTCCCGAGCTCGACGAGTGGGAGTCGTACGGCCTCATCGCGCCGCTGCCCGACGGCGGATACGACGCGGAGGCGGTCACGGTCGCCGGGCTGGTCATGGAACTGGGCCGCTTCGGGATCGAGCCGCGGCATCTGCGGGCGATGAAGGCCGCGGCCGACCGGGAGGCCGGTCTGGTCGACCAGGTCGTCGCTCCGCTGCGACGGCACCGCAATCCCCAGACCCGGGCCCATGCGCAGGCCCGCGCGAAGGAGCTGGCGGGGCTGACGGTGAAGCTTCACGGTGCGCTTGTGCAGACCGCGCTCGGCGTGCGTCTGCCCTGATCCGAGGGGTGCTCGCGCGGTGTGCGTCCGGCGATCGACGGGTGCCCGACTACCCAAACCTGCCGGGCACGTCCTAGGGTTGCTGTGTGAACGAGCTCGACGTCGTAGGTGTCCGGGTCGAAATGCCCTCCAACCAACCGATCGTGCTCCTGCGTGAAGTGGGAGGCGACCGCTACCTCCCCATCTGGATCGGACCGGGGGAGGCGACGGCCATCGCCTTCGCACAGCAGGGCATGGCCCCCGCACGCCCGCTGACGCACGACCTTTTCAAGGACGTGCTGGAAGCGGTCGGGCAGGAGCTCACGGAAGTACGCATCACGGACCTGCGCGAAGGCGTCTTCTACGCGGAACTGGTGTTCTCGAGCGGAGTCGAGGTCAGTGCCCGCCCGTCGGACGCCATAGCGCTCGCGCTGCGCACCGGTACGCCGATCTACGGCAGTGACGGTGTGCTCGACGATGCCGGGATCGCGATCCCGGATGAGCAGGAGGACGAGGTGGAGAAGTTCCGCGAGTTCCTCGACCAGATCTCGCCCGAGGACTTCGGGACCAACAGTCAGTGAGGCGAGCGGCCGTCGTGAGGCGGCCGCTGCCGCGCCGGAGGCCCGGCCGGACCATTCGGCTAGCCTTTCCCCGCGGTGAGGCACGGGAAACCACTCGTAGGGTGATTATCACTCGGCGTGCCGAGTGTGGCGATCGTTGACGCACCCCTGGTGACTGCCTACCGTCGAGAAGGCAGGTCAAAGAGGAGGTCGGCGTGAGAAGCAGCGGCGGCGGTACGGCTGGGGGCGGCGGACACAGTCCGGCGGAGAGCGGCCCGTACTCGCTTCACGGCCACGCGGCCGGTCACATTCCGCATCGGCCGACGGTGTTGCCGGTGGTCGCTCAGCGGGATGACGAGGCGACGCCCGAGCAGGTCGGATACCGGGGCCCCACCGCGTGCGCGGCGGCCGGTATCACCTATCGGCAACTGGACTACTGGGCGAGGACCGGACTGGTCGAGCCGAGTGTGCGCCCGGCCCACGGGTCAGGGACCCAGCGGCTCTACAGCTTCCGGGACGTCGTCGTCCTGAAGATCGTGAAGCGGTTCCTGGACACCGGTGTCTCCCTGCAGAACATCCGCACCACGGTGCAGCATCTGCGGGAGCGCGGCTTCAGTGATCTGGAGCGGCTGACCCTCATGAGCGACGGCGCGACCGTCTACGAGTGCAGCTCGCCTGCGGAGGTCCATGATCTGCTCCAGGGCGGTCAGGGCATCTTCGGTATCGCTGTCGGTGTGGTGTGGCGGGATGTCGAGAGCGCCCTGTCGCAGCTGCACGGGGAGCGCATCGACACCGGCGAGACGCTCCTCGGGAACAACCCGGCGGACGAGCTGGCGAGACGGCGCCACCGCGCGGTGTGAGCGGGGCCGATGCGTCAGCCGGGGCATTGTCAGTGCCGTAGGGCAGCATCGGACATGTGAGAACCGCGCCCACCATCCTGCATCTCGACATGGATGCCTTCTACGCCTCGGCGGAGCAGGCGTCGAAGCCGAGTCTGCGCGGGAAAGCCGTGGTCGTGGGCGGGATCGGGCCTCGTGGGGTGGTGGCCACCGCTTCGTACGAGGCCCGGGTGTTCGGGGTGCACTCGGCGATGCCGATAGGACAGGCGCGCAGGCTCGCGCCCAATGCCGCGTATCTCGTGCCGCGCTTCCGGCTGTACCGGGAGGTCAGCGAGCAGGTGATGGGCCTGCTGCGGGCGCTGTCGCCGCTGGTGGAGCCGCTGAGCCTCGATGAGGCGTTCGTCGATCTGGAGGCCGGTGAGACGGCCTGGGACGCCGCGTCGGCGCGGCTCGTCGGTGAGCGGCTGCGGGACGAGATCAAGGCCGTGACCGGTCTGACCGGGTCGGTGGGGCTCGCGGCGTCGAAGATGCTGGCGAAGATCGCCTCCGAGGAGGCGAAGCCGGACGGTCTGGTGCTGATAGAGCCGGGCACCGAGCGCGCCATGCTCGGGCCCATGTCGGTGCGCACGCTGCCCGGCGTGGGGCCGGCGACCGGGGATCATCTGAGACGTGCCGGGATCACCACGGTCGAGGAGATCGCCGAGGCAGGCGAGGACGAGCTCGTGCGGCTGCTGGGGAAGTCGCACGGGGCGTCGCTGTACGCCATGGCCCTCGCGCACGACGACCGGCCCGTGGTGGCCGAGCGCGACGCCAAATCGGTGTCGGTCGAGGACACGTACGACGTGGACATCCACGACCGGGTGCGGGTGCGGACCGAGGTGCAGCGGCTTGCGGAGCGGTGCGTGCAGCGGTTGCGGGGGGCGGAGCGGTCCGGGCGGACCGTGGTCCTCAAGGTCCGGCGCTACGACTTCTCCACGCTGACGAGGTCGGAGACGCTGCGCGGGCCCACCGACGACCCCGCCGTGGTGCGGGAGGCGGCAGCCCGGCTCCTGGAGTCCGTGGACACGACGGGTGGGGTGCGGCTGCTCGGTGTGGGGGTGACAGGCCTGGCCGACTACACGCAGGAGGACCTGTTCGCGCAGGCGCGGGCACAGGCCGAGGCCGATGCGCACGTGGCCGAGGGGGAGCGTGAGGGCGAGGCGGAGGGGGCGGGTGGCGCGGGGGACGAGGTCCAGGTGGCTGCCGGAGAGGTCGTCGAGGCCGCGGACCGGCGCTGGGTGGCCGGGCACGATGTGCGGCACGAGGAGTTCGGGCACGGGTGGGTGCAGGGCAGCGGGCTCGGGCGGGTGACCGTGCGCTTCGAGACGCCGTACTCGGTGCCGGGGCGGGTGCGTACGTTCCGGACCGATGACCCCGCGCTGGTACCTGCGGAGCCGCTGCCGCTGGTGGAGGGCGGGGCCGGGCGCTTTGCGGCGCGGGAGCCGGAAGCCGGGTCAGGTGTCGTCTGACGGGCGGGCGATCTTGCCGAAGTCCCGGTCCTCAGGGGGCTTGGGGTCGTCCGGGGCCGAGAGGTCGAGACCGTAGTGGTGGTAGAGCTGGAGTTCCTGTTCGGGGGAGAGGTGACGGCCGACGCCGAAGTCGGGGGCGTCCTTGATCAGGGAGCGTTCGAAGGGGATGCGCAGCGTGCCCTCCACCAGCTCGCTCGGCTCCAGGGGGACGAAGGCGTCACGGCTGAACAGGCCTGTGCGTATCGCCGCCCACTCGGGGACACCGGTCGCGTCGTCGAGATAGACCTCGTCGACGGTTCCGATCTTGGCTCCGTTGCGGTCGAACGCCTTGCGGCCGATCAGGTTGCGCGGATCGACATCGGTCTGCACGGGGCCCTCCAGCTGCTCGCAACTCATCCGTAAGCACTACCAAAGTGCACATTGGGGAAGGCGGCCACTCGAGGCCGGGGGTGTTGTCGCCGCTGGTAGGCTTGCGATGGCTGCTGACCCCGTGCGGGAGAGTCCTTCGGATGACACCGGAGGCGCCGAAGGAGCAACTCCTCCCCGGAATCTCTCAGGCCCCTGTACCGCACGGACGAGGTCACTCTGGAAAGCAGGGCGGGCGTTCAGGCCTCCGCTCTCACCGACGGTGAAAGTCGTCATGCCCTCCGTGATGTGGGGTGTGCCGGTGAAACTCTCAGGTTGAGATGACAGAGGGGGAGGCCGTCCGGGCACCCGCGCCGTGGTGCCCCTCGCAGGTCGCAATGACCAGGAGGCCTCGCCAATGACCGCCAACCGTATTCCGCTCTCCCAGCTGGAGCAGGGAATCCCCTTCGAGCAGCGCCATATCGGTCCGGATGAAGCAGCGCAGGCCAAGATGCTCGCGCAGGTCGGGTACGGCTCGCTCGACGAGCTGACGGCGGCCGCAGTCCCGGACGTGATCAAGAGCGCCGAGGCGCTCGATCTTCCCGGGGCTCGTACCGAGGCCGAGGTGCTCGCAGAGCTCCGCTCCCTCGCCGACCGCAACCAGGTCCTCGACTCGATGGTCGGACTGGGCTACTACGGCACGTTCACGCCGCCCGTCATACTGCGCAACGTCATGGAGAATCCGGCCTGGTACACGGCGTACACGCCCTACCAGCCGGAGATCTCGCAGGGCCGGCTCGAGGCGCTGCTCAACTTCCAGACGATGGTCGCCGAGCTGACCGGCCTGCCCACCTCGGGCGCCTCGCTGCTCGACGAGGGCACGGCCGCCGCCGAGGCGATGGCGCTGTCCCGGCGCATGGGCAAGGTCAAGAACGGCGCCTTCGTGGTCGACGCGGACGCGCTGCCGCAGACCATCGCCGTGATCCGGACGCGTGCCGAACCGACCGGGGTCGAGGTCGTCGTCGCGGACCTGTCCGACGGCATCCCGGCCGAGGTCGCCGAGCGCGGCGTCGTCGGCGTTCTGATCCAGTACCCGGGCGCCTCCGGTGCCGTCCGCGACATCAAGCCCGTCATCGAGCAGGCCCACGAGCTGGGCGCCGTCGTCACGGTCGCCGCCGATCTGCTCGCCCTCACGCTGCTGACCTCGCCCGGTGAGCTCGGCGCCGACATCGCCGTCGGTACGACGCAGCGCTTCGGTGTCCCCATGGGCTTCGGCGGTCCCCACGCCGGCTACATGGCCGTCCGCGAGAAGTTCGCGCGCAGCCTGCCCGGCCGCCTCGTGGGCGTCTCCGTCGACGCCGACGGCAACAAGGCGTACCGCCTGGCGCTGCAGACCCGTGAGCAGCACATCCGGCGCGAGAAGGCCACCAGCAACATCTGTACCGCTCAGGTGCTGCTCGCCGTCATGGCCGGCATGTACGCCGTCTACCACGGGCCCGACGGCCTCAAGGGCATCGCGCGGCGCACGCACCGGTTCGCGACGCTGCTCGCCGAGGGCCTCAAGGCCGGCGGTGTGGAGGTCGTGCACGGCGCGTACTTCGACACCCTGACCGTGAAGGTCGCGGGCCGGGCCGCCGATGTCGTGAGCGCCGCGCGCGAAGGCGGCGTCAACCTCCACCTCGTCGACGCCGACCATGTGTCGATCTCGTGCGACGAGACCACGACGCGTACCCAGCTGGGCGCCGTGTGGACCGCGTTCGGTGTCGAGGCCGATGTCGACGCGCTCGACGCGGCGGCCGTGGACACGCTGCCCGAGGGCTTCCTGCGTGGCGACGACTACCTGGCGCACCCCGTGTTCCACGCGCACCGCTCCGAGACCTCGATGCTGCGCTACCTGCGCAAGCTGGCCGACCGTGACTACGCGCTCGACCGCGGCATGATCCCGCTGGGCTCCTGCACGATGAAGCTCAACGCGACGACGGAGATGGAGCCGGTCACCTGGCCCGAGTTCGGTCAGCTGCACCCCTTCGCGCCCGCCGACCAGGCGCAGGGCTACCTCACGCTCATCCGTGAGCTGGAGGAGCGTCTCGCGGAGGTCACCGGCTACGACAACGTGTCGCTCCAGCCGAACGCCGGTTCCCAGGGCGAGCTGGCCGGTCTGCTCGCGGTCCGCGGCTACCACCGCGCCAACGGCGACGACCAGCGCACCGTCTGCCTCATCCCGTCCTCCGCGCACGGCACGAACGCCGCGAGCGCCGTGATGGCCGGTATGAAGGTCGTCGTGGTGAAGACGGCCGACGACGGCGAGATCGACGTCGCGGACCTCCGCGCCAAGATCGAGCAGTACGCCGACGAGCTCTCCGTCCTGATGATCACCTACCCGTCCACGCACGGTGTCTTCGAGGAGCACGTCGCCGACATCTGCGCGCAGGTGCACGACGCCGGCGGTCAGGTCTACGTCGACGGCGCCAACCTGAACGCCCTGGTGGGTCTCGCCAAGCCGGGCCACTTCGGCGGCGACGTCTCGCACCTCAACCTGCACAAGACGTTCTGCATCCCGCACGGCGGCGGCGGCCCCGGCGTCGGCCCGGTCGGCGTCCGCGCGCACCTCGCGCCGTACCTGCCCAACCACCCGCTGCAGCCCGCCGCCGGACCCGAGACCGGCGTCGGCCCGATCTCCGCGGCTCCGTGGGGCTCCGCGGGCATCCTGCCGATCTCGTGGGCGTACGTGCGTCTCATGGGCGGTGAGGGCCTCAAGCGGGCCACGCAGGTCGCGGTGCTCAGCGCCAACTACATCGCCAAGCGGCTCGAGCCGCACTTCCCGGTGCTGTACACGGGTCCCGCCGGCCTCGTCGCGCACGAGTGCATCATCGATCTGCGCCCGATCTCGAAGGCGACCGGCGTCAGCGTCGACGACATCGCCAAGCGGCTCATCGACTACGGGTTCCACGCGCCGACCATGTCGTTCCCGGTTGCCGGGACGCTGATGATCGAGCCGACCGAGAGCGAGGACCTGACCGAGCTCGACCGGTTCTGCGAGGCGATGATCGCCATTCGCGGGGAGATCGACAAGGTCGGTTCGGGCCGGTGGCCCGCCGAGGACAACCCGCTGCGCAACGCGCCGCACACCGCGGCCGCGCTCGGCGGCGAGTGGGAGCACGCGTACAGCCGCGAGGAGGCCGTCTTCCCCGCCGGTGTCGTGGCCGCCGACAAGTACTGGCCGCCGGTCCGCCGCATCGACCAGGCGTACGGCGACCGTAATCTCGTCTGCTCGTGCCCGCCCATGGACGCGTACGAGGACTGATACACACGCTGACATGCGTCAGGGCCGGTTCCGGGGTCTCCCGGGGCCGGCCCTTTCGTACGGGGGACGCCGTCGGCGTCCGGCTGCGCTCAGGCCGCGGTGACGACGTGCACCGGGCGGTGCGGCGCGATGATCTGGCCGTTGGGCAGCAGCTCACCGGTGTCCTCGAAGAGCAGGACGCCGTTGCAGAGCAGACTCCAGCCCTGTTCGGGGTGGTGGGCCACAGGGAGCGCGGCCTCCCGGTCGGCGGAGTCTGCGGACGGGCACGGTGGCTGGTGCTGGCACATGGATGGGATCTTTCCCTGTGAAGTGATGTCGGTGATGGGTGTGATGTCGCTGTCTGTCCTGCGGCTCGAAGCGTTGTTCATGGCCGCCCCCCGTTTGTCGGTCGGTCCGGAACCCAGTGTTGCCCCACGGGCGTCAATCCGCAGGTATTTCGTCGCAGCGGTCCTCACTGGATGATGACGCGTCACCCGTGCGGACGGTTCACCCCAACTGCACTGTCCCTTCGGGTGGTTCGGGGTGGCCTGACCGGGCTAGTCCGGACGGGCCCGCGAGGGCATGACTGCGCCCCGCGACCGGTCGGCATCGGCAGCGGGGCGCGTCGGACGGTCCGGTCGCGTCAGGCGGGTGAGCCCAGAAGTGGCGCGGGGGTCAGTCGATGAGTGAGGACGGGCAGCAGTTCGGCGACCCGGTGGGGGCGGTGGGCGGCGATGCCGGGCGGCGCGGGCGCGAGCGGGACCAGGAGATCACTGGCCGCGGGATGTCCCGTGGAGGCGTCGGCGTTGCAGTCCCCGTGCAGCCAGAGGGTGAGCATGTACAGCTCCGGGACCGAGAGCAGGCGCGGTTGGTAGGCCGCGGGCATGGACTCGGCCTGGCGCAGCGCGCGTTCGGTGGCCGCGAGGTACGGGCCCTCGAAGAAGTGCGAGAACGCCCAGCCGTCGGCGGTCAGCATCGTGTCCGCGGCGGCGACCGCGCGCTCCCCGCAGCGGATCAGGAACCGCCAGCCGGCGAGTCGGGTCGGCGAGGGGCCCGCGCTGCCCGTGACCCGGTCCAGTACATGGACGGGCAAAGGGAGTTCGGGGCTCACCGGTCCTTGGGCGGAGCGCAGGGAAGGGGTGCGGGCCTCGCGGACTGCGGTGGGGGAACCGAGGGCCGTGAGGACGGTGCGCAGGGCGGGCGCGGGAGCCGGAGGGACATGCAGCGGCATGGTGGGTCGCCTCTCATTCGGCAGGCACGGTGGATCGAGGGCGTGGCGGGACGAGCGGACGGCGCTGTCTGCTGACCGGGCCAGAGGGGGCGGGGCAGGTACCGCGAGCGCCAACTCTCTGCCTCGTTCGCGAAGTTTATACGACACGTGTTCACGCAGTGTTTCGTCTAGCCGTCGCGAAAATACTCGGCAAGGCGTTATTCGGTCGCCGGGATGAGGGAAATCTCCCGATTTCCAGCGGGGCCGGGTCCGTGACCTCGTAATCTTCACGGCGAGCGGACGGCCGATTCTCGTCGGCGTTTATCACCAGGCTAGGTGGAATCGACTCTTCGACATGCTGCATGCCGCGTGAATGTGCCCCGTGACAACTGCTGCGAGCCTACTCGCCCGTGGCCGGAAGCGGGGCGTTATCGATCAACTTGCCTGGGCATCATCCACCGTGACACAGCGGCCGGGAGGGCCGGCCGCCCACGCGAGGAGGGACGCTTCCATGGGGGAGAAGGTCGTGGCGGGCGCGTTCGACCTGTCCGATCGGCGGCACTACCGCAGGAAGTTGCAGCAGTGTCTGGCGGGGCTGGGGCGACTCCTGGAGGAGGAGAGGTTCGACCGTCCGAGGAATCTGATGGGCCTGGAGATCGAGTTGAATCTCGCAGGACCCGACGGCATGCCGAAAATGATGAATGCGCAAGTTCTCGAGCGCATCGCGAGCCGTGATTTCCAGACCGAACTCGGAATGTTCAATCTGGAAGTGAACATTGCCCCCCATCGATTGGAAGGCCGCGTTCTCGACCGGCTCGCCGAGGAGCTCAGGACCGGCCTCGCCTATGCCCACCGGAAAGCGAACGAGGTGGACGCCGGGATCGTGATGATCGGCATTCTCCCGACGCTCGGGCCCGATGATCTCGTCTCCGCGAACCTGTCGGACGTGGACCGCTACAGCCTCCTCAACGACCAGATGGTGGCCGCGCGCGGCGAGGACTTCGTGGTCGACATCGACGGGGTGGAGCACCTGCGCTGCAGCTCGGGGTCCATCGTGACCGAAGCGGCCTGCACCTCCGTGCAGTTGCACCTCCAGGTCACGCCCGCCCGCTTCGCCGACGTGTGGAACGCGGCGCAGGCCGTCGCGGCCGTGCAGGTCGCGGTCGGCGCCAACTCGCCCTTCCTGTTCGGGCATGAGCTGTGGCGGGAGTCGCGGCCGCCCCTGTTCCAGCAGTCGACGGACACCCGCCCGCCCGAGCTCCAGGCCCAGGGGGTACGGCCGCGTACCTGGTTCGGCGAGCGCTGGATCAGCAGCGCGTACGACCTGTTCGAGGAGAACCTGCGCTACTTCCCCCCGCTGCTGCCCCTGTGCGACGACGAGGAGCCGCTGCGCGTCATCGACGACGACGGGGTGCCGGCGCTCGGCGAGCTCGTCCTGCACAACGGCACCGTCTACCGCTGGAACCGGCCCGTGTACGGGATAGCCGACGGCATGCCGCACCTGCGCGTGGAGAACCGCGTCCTGCCCGCGGGGCCCACGGTCACCGACGTCATCGCGAACGTCGCCTTCTACTACGGCGTCGTGCGCGCCCTCGCCGAGGACGCCCGCCCCGTCTGGACCCGCCTGCCCTTCGACGCGGCGGCCCGCAACTTCGACGAGGCGTGCCGGTACGGGATCGAGGCGCGCCTCGACTGGCCGCGCCGGGGCCGCTTCGGCGGGGTCGAGAAGGTTCCCGCCGTCACGCTCGTACGGGACGAGCTGCTGCCGCTGGCCGCCGCCGGGCTCGACGCCTGGGGGGTCGAGGCGGCCGACCGTGACTTCTACCTCGGGGTGGTCGAGGAACGCTGCCGGCGGCGGGTCAACGGGGCCTCGTGGCAGGCGGCCACGTTCCACCGCGCGCTGGAGAGCGGCCTGGAGCGCGACGCGGCGCTGGCGGCGACCACCCGGCGCTACTGCGAGCTGATGCACGCGGGCGACCCGGTGCACACCTGGCCGGTGGGGCTCCCGGCGCCGGCGGTGCAACTGGGCTGACCGGCGCGGCGGTTCGGCCGGGTCAGCCCTTGGCGCCCGCCTCCACGATCGCCTTGAGGATCACCGCGTGGATCTCGGCCGGGTCGCTGACCTGGTGCCCGGAGCCGCCGGTGGCCCCGGCGATCTGCTCGACCTCGTCCTTGTCGGCGTCCGGGCCGACCGCGATGGCGATGAGCGGCACCGGGTGCTGCGGGTCGGCGAGGCTCTGGAGCCGTGAGACGAGGCTGCTGCGAGAGAGGGACCCGGGGTCCTGGTTCGCACCGTCGGTCACGACCACGAGGGCGTTGAACTTGCCGTTCCGGTAGGAGGACGTGGCGTCCTCGTAGGCGGCGAGCGTGGTGTCGTAAAGACCCGTGGCGCCGCCCGGCACGGGCTGCAGGCCGCTGAAGGCCTCGGACAGTCTGTCGCGCTGGGTGCCGCCGGCCTTGCGGTCGCCGAGACGCTCGGTAGGTACGAGTCTGCGGTAGTCGCGGTTCCCGTCGAGAAGCGTGGCGAACTCCCACAGGCCGATCTCGTCCTCGGGCGTGAACGTGGCGAGCGCCTGGAGCATCGAGGCCTTCGTGACCTCCATGCGGGACTGGTTGCGGCCCGGCACATAGTTCGCCATGGAGGCGGAGGCGTCCACGACGACGGTGATCCGGGCGCTCTGCACCGTGATCGTCCACATGCCGAGGGTCTCCTGGAGCTCCTTGTCCGTCGGGGGCTCGGAGTCCGACGCCGCGTACGGCTGCGGGCTGCGGCCTCCCGCCCCGGCGACCAACGCGTCCGAGGGCTCCTCGTCGTCCGTCCTGAACCCGTGCCTGTCCAGGATCCTGACGCCGGCGTCCTCGCCGAGCAGGGTCATGAAGCGGATCGCGGCCCGTCGCTCGTCCGTCGACTTGACGCCCTCGTCGACCAGCGCGAGCGGGTAGTCCAGCTGCGGCGAGCCGTCCTTCGGGTAGAAGAGTTCGAGCCCGTCCTTGTCGCCGGCGCTCGCGTTGTACCGGAACGAGGACTGCTCGGAGAGGATCAGCGCCTGATTGCGGCGCGGATTGCCCTGCTCGGTGCCGGAGGAGTCGCGCGCCAGGGTGTCGGTCAGCCGGCCGTCGCTGTCGGTGGTGCGCTGTGAGAGCGCCTTGGCCATGGCGGCGGCCTCGGTGTCGCCCTCGGACTCGGACTTCTCGGTCGAGGCGCCCAGCTGGGTCAGGGCGAGGAGACCGGTCGCGCTGCGCGCGGGGTCCGCGGTCCCGAGCCGCAGCTTGTCGCCCTCCATGGCCGCGCCGGTCAACTGCGCCCAGGTGTACTTCTTCGCTGGCCAGCCCATGCTCTTCGCGGCCGACGGCACCATGCTGATGCCGATGGGGGAGGAGGCCACGTTGCCCACCGCCGTGACCGGAGTGGCGTTCCCGCCGAGGCCGGCGCGCCGGATCCACAGACTCGAATCCGGCACCCACGCCTCGTAGTCCCCGGTGCCCTTTTGGCCCTTGCGCAGGGCATCGGCGGTCTTGTACGACTCGCCCGCCCGCACGCGGGTGTCGAGGCACTGTCCATCGGAGGTCAGGTGGTTCTTGCGGGCGAGGTCCGCGGCGTCGCGCAGGGCGGGGGCGATGTCGGGCGAGGCGGCGATGTCGAGATGGACCGTCTTGCCGTCGCAGGTCCCGCCCAGGGAGAGCAGACCGCTCCGGGCGGCCAGAGCCGTGCCCCCGGCGACCACGAGGACGAGGGCCGTGGCGATGGCGACGGTCCGGCCGCGCGTGCGGCGGCGGGGGGCGACCGCGTCCGTCCCATACTCGTCGGGCAAGCTGTGACGTCCCATGCGGTGGTGCCCTTCCCTGGGTCAGGGCCCGACGGAAGGGGAGAGGTACACCAAAGAACGGCCTTCGTCCCCCCGGCCTGTCGCGCGCGATCTTCGTACCTGTATTCGAGACCCTAGCGGGGCTAGGTGGGGGATGAGGCGGGATTACTCAACTGGAGGCAGGTGTGCAGGCGGAGGCGGGTGCGGTGGCTGATTCCTTTCCGAACGAGCGGCTCTCGCGAGAGATTCTTCGGAACGAGACACTGCTCGTCCTGGCGCTCTCGCTCGGTGCGAGCGGAGTGTCCGCGCTGATCAGCTTTGTCGGGTCGGTCACGAAACCGGGGGGTCTGAAGGACCAGGCGGCGACCCTGAACGCCTCGGCGGCTCCCGGGCGGCCGTGGCTCGATCTGGCGTGGCAGTTGTTCGGGATCGCGAGCGCGCTCGTCCCGGTCGCGCTCGTCGCGCACCTGCTGCTGCGCGAGGGCGTCGGGATGCGGACGATCGGCTTCGACCGTACGAGACCACTCTTCGACGCGACCCGCGGCGCGGTGATCGCGGCGGTCATCGGCAGTACGGGCATCGCTTTCTACCTGGCGGCCCGTGGCCTCGGCTTCAACCTCACGGTGGTGCCGGAGGCGCTGCCCGATGTGTGGTGGAAGTTCCCGGTCCTGATCATGTCGGCGATCCAGAACGCCGTCCTCGAGGAAGTGATCGTCGTCGGGTATCTGCTGCGCAGGCTGGGGCAGTTGGGCTGGACGCCCGGTACCGCGATCGTGGCCAGCTCGGTGCTGCGCGGCTCGTACCACCTCTACCAGGGCATCGGCGGCTTCTTCGGGAACCTCGCGATGGGCCTGGTGTTCGCGTATCTGTACCGCCGTTGGGGGCGGGTCGGGCCGCTGGTGGTGGCGCACTCGCTGCTCGACATCGGCGCGTTCGTCGGATACGCGCTGCTCGCGGGGAAGGTGGGGTGGCTGCCCACGGCGTGAGGCCGGGGCGGGTGCCGGAGGCAGGGGGCGTACGAGATCTTCGTACGTCCCCTGCGGCGTGCGAGGCCCTAGGCGAGCAGGTCGCCCTCGATGACCGTGACGGCGCGGCCGGTCAGCAGGGTCCGGGCGCCGCGCAGTTCGGTGCGCACGAGGCCCGTGCGGGCGGAGGCCTGGAGGCCGGTGAGTTCGGCGCGGCCGAGGCGCGCGGACCAGAACGGTGCGAGGGCCGTGTGGGCGCTGCCGGTGACCGGGTCCTCGTCGATGCCGACACGCGGGAAGAAGCAGCGGGAGACGAAGTCGTAGGCGCCGTCGGGGTCCGCGGCGCGGGCGGTGGCGATCACGCCGCGCTCCGAATGGGTGGCGAGCGCCTTGAGGTCGGGTGCGAGGGCGTGGACGGTCTTCTCGTCCGCGAGTTCGACGAGCAGATCGCCCACCTGACGGCCGGTGTCGTGCACCGAGAGGGGCTCGGCGCCGAGGGCTGCCGCGACCCCTTCGGGGCTGTCGATACGGGTCAGGGGCGCGGTCGGGAAGTCGAGCGTGATCGTGCCGTCCTCGCGCGGGGTCGCGACGAGCACGCCGCTGCGGGTGGCGAAGCGGACCGGGCCGTGGGTGGTGCCGGTGCTGTGCAGCACGTGCGCGGTGGCCAGGGTGGCGTGGCCGCACATGTCGACCTCGGTGGCGGGGGTGAACCAGCGCAGCGCCCAGTCGGCGCCGCCGCCGGCGGGCAGCGGATGGGCGAAGGCCGTCTCGGCGTGGTTGACCTCGGCGGCGATGTCCTGGAGCCGGGCGTCGTCGGGGAAGGCGCCGAGGAGCAGTACGCCGGCGGGATTGCCGGCGAAGGGGCGGTCGGTGAAGGCGTCCACGATTCGAATGCGCATGGGGCCGACGCTACGGGGACGGCGAAAGCGCAGGCCAAGGCCAATTCGGAAGAGCTGGACCGGCAGAGGGTTGTCAGCCGAACAGTTCCGATATATCGTTGACGCATCGCGACCGATCAACGATGGAAGGAATGATTGCGATGCGTTCCCATGGCCACGAGCATGAGCACGGACACGGACATGGACAGTGCGGGCCCGGCCATCCCGGTCGGGGCGGCTTCGAAGGGCGGCGCGCCGCCTTCGGCCCCTTCGGGCCGGGCTTCGGCCCGGGACCCTGGGGTGGCGGCGGGCGCGGCGGCCGGGGCGGGCCTCGTGGAAGGGCACGGCGCGGCGACGTACGCGCGTCGATCCTGGCCCTCCTGAAGGACCGTCCGATGCACGGCTACGAGATGATCCAGGAGATCGCCGAGCGCAGCGGCGGGGCGTGGAAGCCCAGCCCCGGTTCGGTGTACCCGACCCTCCAGCTGCTGGAGGACGAGGGCCTGATCGCCAGTGAGAGCGAGGGCGGCAAGAAGCTGTTCGCGCTCACCGACTCGGGCCGTTCCGCGGCCGACGAGGGACCCGACGCCCCCTGGGAAGAGGCCGGGCGCGGGGTCGACTGGGACACCCTGAACGAGATCCGGCAGGCCGGCTTCGGTCTGATGGAGGCGTTCGGGCAGGTCTGGAAGACCGGCAGCAAGGAGCAGCGCGAGAAGGCGCTGACCGTCATCAACGACGCCCGCAAGAAGCTGTACCTGATCCTCGCCGACGAGGACTGACACGTCCTCGTGGTGATGCCCCGTACCGACAGAGGAAGGCGCCCCGCACCGAGTGTGCGGGGCGCCTTCGCGTGCTCGCCGGCGTGTCCGGCTCAGGCGACGAGGCCGGCCAGTTTGCGCAGCGACTCGTTGAGCGCGGCCGTCGCCGAGTCCTTGAGCTTGCCCGCCATCAGGGACACCGCGGCGCCGGTGAACTCGCCGTCGATGCGGACCGTCGTTCCGTCGCCGTCCGCGGTCAGGGTGTAGCGCGTGCCGACGTTGACGCCCATCGGGCCCTTGCCCCTGATGGCGAGGGTGCGGGTGGTCTCCAGGTCCTCGACGGTCCAGGTCACCTCCGCCGGGAAGCCCATGAGCTTCATGTTCTCCTCGAACGTGCCGCCCACTTCGAGCGACGTGGGGGCGCCCTTCGGGAAACTCGTGTGTGTGGCGTTCCACTCACCGTACGTGGTGAAGTCGGTGAGCTGGGCCCAGACCTTCTCCGCGGGCGCCCCGATCCGTGCTTCCGCGCTGACTTCGGCCATGCGACCACCCCTTCTCGACGAGAGCTGCGGCGGGCGCAGCCGTGGTGTCGCGGAAAGTAGCCGCAGGGCCTCGAACATTCAATACTGATGAAGTGTCAGAAACGGATGGGCGGGGATCCGCGGTCAGCCGAACTTCTCGATGACCGCGGCGTCGAAGAGGTCCGAGGCGCGCGGGAACGGCCCCTCGTCGTGGCAGTGCCAGGCATCCCAGAACAGGTCGGCGAGCAGCGCGTCGTCAGGTGCGTAAACCCGGTACACGTACTGTCTGCCGTCGATCGCCGGCAGGGCCACGAGCCAGCACCTGCTCTTCATACTTGTGAAGGACGAGTTCCGGTACGCCTGTGGTTGCGTCAGGGGCGCGATGCAAGGCGGCGCGAGCCCCTCGGGGTAAAAAGGCGCGATCTCATCCGTAAGGAGGAGAACTCACTCATGCGTGCCCACCTTGTGTCGGACGTGGAAATGCTTCCCGCCGGGGATGCCCGGCCGGACAGGGGCTGATGAGGTGGGAGATGTGCAAAGCCCTACCCCGTCCGAGGCCACCGCAAGCGGCCACAGTCGTGCAGATGTTGACACCAGGCTCAGTCCCGAGCTCGCCTCGGTGGTGGCCGGCGCGCGCCGCAGAGCCGTCCGTGACGGGGACCGTCAGATCGACACCGCGCATCTCCTGCACTCGCTCCTCGAGACCGACCCTCAGGTGCGCGAGGCCTTCGGCGGCGGTCCGCAGCTCGCCCGTCTCCTCGGCTACCTCGTGCAGCGGAGCATCGGCTACGGCCTCCAGTGGCAGGGCACGGTCGAGGACTCCGGAGCCGTGCCCGTCGTGGCGGGGCTCGGCTGGTCGCCCGCCGCGGCCGCCGCGATGGAAGCCGCGCTCGACCGCGCCGAGCGCCGCGGCGACGCGCGTGCGCGCGGCGTGGACCTCCTCACCTCACTCGTGGCGGACCGGGAGTGCCGCGCCGTCGAGGTGCTCGGACGGGCCGGGGTCGATGTGGAGAACCTGCAGCGGCATGCCGAGGCCGGGTGCTGAGGCGAGCGGTTCTGGGCTGAGGCCTGGCTCTGTGCCGAGGCTTGGTTCTGTTTCCGGGTGCGGCTCCTGAGGCCGTGCCCCTGGTCGTCGTGTCCGGCACGTCCGGCACGTCCGGCACGTGAGACAGGGGTCATCGGGGATGACGGTCATGACGCCGGCTGTCATGATGTGCCGGTGCATGCGTCTCAGGGGATTCAGGCGAACCGCGGGCGAGGTGTCGGACTGGGGCTCGCCCTTGTCTCGGCGCTCGCCTTCGGCGGTTCCGGTGTGGCGGCGAAGCCGCTGATCGAGGCGGGTCTCGACCCGCTCCACGTGGTGTGGCTGCGCGTCGCCGGCGCCGCGCTCGTCATGCTGCCCGTCGCCTGGCGGCACCGCGCCCTGGTCGTCCAGCGGCCCGCGCTGCTCGCCGGGTTCGGCCTGCTCGCCGTCGCCGGTGTGCAGGCCTGCTACTTCGCCGCGATCTCCCGTATCCCCGTCGGCGTCGCCCTCCTCATCGAGTACCTCGCCCCCGCGCTCGTCCTCGGCTGGGTGCGTTTCGTGCAGCGCAGGCCCGTGACGCGCGCCGCCGCGCTCGGCGTGGTCCTCGCCGTCGGCGGCCTCGCCTGCGTCGTCGAGGTATGGGCGGGCCTCAGCGTCGACCTGGTCGGCCTGCTGCTCGCCCTCGCCGCCGCCTGCTGCCAGGTCGGCTACTTCGTCCTGTCCGACCAGGGCAGCGACGCGGGGGACCGGGCGCCGGACCCGCTTGGCGTGATCGCGTACGGGCTGCTCGTCGGCGCCCTCGTCCTGACGGTCGTGGCGCGCCCCTGGGGCATGGACTGGTCCGTGCTCGGCGGCAGCGCCTCGATGAACGGCACCTCCGTGCCCGCGTGGCTGCTGCTGGGCTGGATCGTGCTGATCGCCACGGTCATCGCCTACGTCACCGGAGTCCTCTCGGTGCGCCGGCTCTCGCCCCAGGTGGCCGGAGTCGTGGCCTGCCTGGAGGCGGTCATCGCGACCGTGCTGGCCTGGGTGCTCCTGGGCGAGCACCTGTCGGCGCCGCAGATCGTCGGCGGTGCGGTCGTCCTGGTCGGGGCGTTCATCGCGCAGTCCTCGGCCCCGGCGAAACCCGAGATCGTCGCCGTTGCCGTCGAGGCGGCCCCGGACTCGGCAGCGGACTCGGCAACCCCGGACAACGTGCCCCCGGGGCGGCCGGACAAGACGTTGTCCGGCCGCGGAAGGGCGAACTAGGGTGTTGATCATGCATTCACGCGCACTCGTGCTTCCGCCCCAGGCCGCTTGACGCGGGCGGTGGCGGTCCGGAGCATCGCGCTCCGACGGCCCGTCTGACGAAGATCCGGCTCGGGACGACCCGAGCGGGTCACGGCTGCCCGCAGACGACAGTCCGCGTCCCCGCCCCGCCCCCGTCCGTGGGGCGCGGCGGCCTTCTTCGTGGAGAACCACGTGTCGCACACTGTCGCGGCTGACTCAGCCGACACCTCGTCCCGTATGCCGCCCGCCGGAGCGGCACCGCTGTTGCCCGTCGGGCGCGGGCTCTTCCACCTCGTCGTCGCCGGCGCCGCCTGGGGCACCGCGGCGCGGCCGCCTCGCTGGTCTTCCGGGCCAGCGACCTCGGCCCCGCAGCCCTGTCGTTCTGACGCTGTCTGGGCGGCCTCGGCCTGCTGCTCGTGGCGCGGGCCCTGCGACCGCGCAGGATCCGGCCCGCGTCGGAACCGCGTCGGCGCAAGGCGGTGCGGGTCGTCGTCACCGGGATCGCCCTGAGCGTCTTCCAGACCGCGTACTTCGCGGGGGTCCAGGCGACCGGGCTCGCCGTCGCCACCGTGGTCACGCTGGGCGCGGGCCCCGTACTCATCGCGCTCGGCGCGCGCCTGACCATGGGCGAACGGCTCGGCGGCGGTGGGCTGTCGGCCGTCCTGGGCGCGCTCGCGGGCCTGACCGTCCTTGTGCTCGGCGGCGGGGGCGCGGCCGTGCGTCCCGCCGGGGTCGCCTCCCTGGTCTCGGCGGCCGGCTACGCCGTGATGACCCTGCTGACGCGGTGGTTCGGGCGGGACGGCCGGTCGGGCGATCAACTCGGCACGTCCGTGCTGACGTTCGCCGTCGCCGCGGTGAGCCTCCTGCCGCTCGGGGCGCTGGAGGGTCTGGTGCCGCAGACCTCCCAGCCGCTCCAGGTGCTGGGGATGCTGGTCTACATCGCGTCAGTACCTACTGCGCACGCCTACGCCCTGTACTTCTCGGGCGCCGCGGTCGTCAGGTCCGCGACCGTCTCGGTGATCATGCTGCTCGAACCGGTGAGCGCCGCCGTCATCGCGGTCGTGCTCCTCGGCGAGCGGCTGACCGCGCCGACGGTGGCGGGCACGGTCCTGATGCTGGCCGCGGTGACCGGGCTCGCCGTCGCCGAGGCGCGCGAGGCAGGAGGCGAGGGCGCCCCGGTGCGCGTACCGACGCTCACCGGGGCGGGCTCGTCCCAAGAGGCGCCATGGAAGTGCCCTACGGAACCGACAGGTAGTCCGGCACCGCGATGCCCGGCGCGAGGTCGTCGGCCGGGACCGGCGCGCCGTGGCCCTTGGTGAGCGGGACCACGCCGGTCCAGTACGGCAGGCCGAGGTCCTCTTCGTCGTCGTTCGGGCCGCCGGCGCGTACCCGCGCGGAGACCTCCGCGAGGTCGAGACGCAGGACGGAAGTGGCCGCGAGCTCCTTGTCGTTCCCGGGGCGCGAGTCCTGGGAGCGGCCCGGCACCACGTGGTCGACGAGCGCGTCGAGAGCCGTGCGCTTCTCGTCGGGGTCGGTCACCTGGTGGGCGAGGCCGTGCACCACCACGGAGCGGTAGTTGAGCGAGTGGTGGAAGGCGGAGCGCGCGAGCACGAGACCGTCGACATGGGTGACCGTCAGGCAGACCTGCAGTCCGGGGTCGGCCGCGCCCGCCATGCGCTGGACGCGCGCGCCCGTCGAACCGTGCACGTAGAGGGTCTCGCCGACGCGTCCGTACAGGGTCGGCAGCACGACGGGGGAACCGTCGCGGACGAACCCGAGATGGCAGATGTACGCCTCGTCGAGTATCGAGTGGACCAGCTCGCGGTCGTAGTGCGTCCGCTCGCGCATGCGGGCCGGGACGGTGCGGTCGGTCACCGGGTAGGAGGCGGAGGCGTCCCCGGAAGCGACGGTGCCGGGCTCGGATGCCACGCTCATTGCAAACTCCATTGCACTAGTGCATAATCTGCTTTGTGCTAGGAGAGTATCCGATCGAAGGACGGCGCGCAGCAGAGATTGCGGCCAGCGTGGAGCGCGCGGTGGGCGGCGGTGACCTGCAGCCGGGTCAACTTCTGCCGCCGATGAGGGAGTTGGCCCAGCATCTCGGGGTCAATCCCAATACGGTCGCGGCCGCCTATCGCACGCTCCGTGAGCGTGGAGTGATCGAGACCGCGGGGCGACGTGGCAGCCGCGTGCGGTCCAAGCCGGCCACGACGGCGCGCGAGCTGATCCGCGTCGACGTACCGGCCGGGGTGCGCGACGTCTCGGACGGCAACCCCGACACGGCCCTGCTGCCCCCGCTCGCCGAAGCCTTCGCCTGGGCGGCCGCGCAGGGTGACAAGGCGCCCGTCCTCTACGGCGACGGTCCCCTGGAGCCGGAACTGGCACGCCACGCGCGCGTGGCCTTCGACCAGGACGGGATCCCGCAGGCCCCCGTCGCCGTCGCGTCGGGCTCCCTCGACGCCATCGAGCGGGTGCTCGCCGCGCACCTCAAGCCCGGCGACGCCGTCGCCGTCGAGGACCCGGGCTGGGGCAGCCTCCTCGACCTGGTCCCGGCGCTCGGGCTGCGCCTGGTGCCCGTCGGCGTGGACGACGACGGGCCGCTGGCCGACGAGGTGGAGCGGGCCCTGAGCGCGGGGGTGCGGGCCCTGGTGGTCACCGACCGCGCCCAGAACCCCACCGGCGCCGCCGTCACCGCGCCACGCGCGCGTGCGCTGCGCAAAGTCCTGGCGGCCCACGAGGACGTACTGCTCATCGAGGACGACCACGGGCACGGGATCGTCGACCTGCCGCTGTATCCGCTGGCCGGTGTGACGCGGCACTGGGCGTTCGTCCGCTCCGCCGCCAAGGCCTATGGGCCCGACCTGAGGCTCGCCGTGCTGACGGGCGACGCGGTCACGGTCGACCGGGTGCAGGGGCGGCAGCGCCTGGGCCCCGGCTGGGTGAGCCGCATCCTTCAGCGGGCCGTCGCCCGGCTGTGGACCGAAGGCACGGTGGACACACGCGCCGTCGCCGCGTCCTACGGGCGGCGCCGCGACGCGCTCGTCGCGGCCCTCGCCGAGCGCGGGGTCGAGGCGTACGGGCGCAGCGGCATGAACGTGTGGGTGCCCGTACCGGACGAGACGGGGGCGGTCGCACGGCTGCTGCACGCCGGGTGGGCCGTCGCGCCAGGGGCGCGCTTCCGGATGGGGGCGGCGCCCGGGGTGCGCATCACCGTGTCGACGCTCGGCGCGGACGACATCGGCCCGGTGGCCGACGCCGTCGCGTCCGCCACCGGGCCGGCCCCCGCGCGCCGTTACGGCTGAGGGCTACGCCGGGAGGTCCGCGCCCTGGACTGTGTGAGCGCCGCGCCCGCCAGCACGATCACCGCGCCGATCGGGGTGGACCAGGTCAGGGACTCGCCGAGCAGGGCGACCCCCGCGGCCGTCGCGATCACCGGGATGAAATAGGTGACCATCTGCGCCGTGGTCGGACCGACCTCCGCCACCAGGCCGTACTGGATGAGGAAGGCGAGGCCGGTGCCGAGTGCGCCCAGGGCGACGATCGCGAGCAGGGGCACGACCGGGAGGTGGGCCGGGAGTGTCGTGAACACCGGGGTGACGACGGCCAGTTGAACCGTGGCCATCAGGAGCTGCGCGCCGGAGAGCGACAGGTTCGAGTGGCCGGTCCCGGCCAGCGTACGGCGCAGATAGATCCAGCCGACCGGGTAGCTCAGCGAGGCGAGCAGCGCCATGGCCGTGCCGGCCAGGTCCAGGCCGTGGAATCCCTGCCACACGCCGAGGACCGTGAGCACCCCGAGGAAGCCGATGCCGAGGCCCGCCACCCGGCGGCGCGTGGGCCGGTCCTCGGAGAGGGCCACCAAAGACAGGGCCATGCCCCACAGCGGAGACGTCGCGTTGCAGATGCCGGCGAGCGTCGACGGGATCGTCTGCTCGGAGAACGCGAACAGCGAGAACGGCAGGGAGTTGAGCAGCAGCGCCGCCACCGCGATGTGCCCCCAGGTCCGCAGGCCCCTCGGCAGCCGCTCACGCTTCACGGCCATGGCCACGGCGAGCACGGCCGTGCCGAACGCGAGCCGCCCCAGCGTCACCTGGAACGGTGCGTAGCCGTCGGTGCCGACCTTGATGAGGAGAAAGCTGAAGCCCCAGATCAGCGACAGGGCGCCGAAGCGGACGCGCCAGTCGAGGGCGCGGCGGGCCCGTGCGGAGGCAGGTGTCTCCGTGGGGATGCCGGAAGGCGCGGGGGCCGGAGTCGCAGGGGGCGACGAGGAGGCGACGGTGCTCATGGGCGTAACGATGCAGCCCCACGACCTCTTAGCACAAGCGAGACTTGTTCCCTGGTATCGCTTAGCATCGCTTAGATGTTGAATCTGGAGCGTCTGCGCACCCTCGACGCACTCGCCCGCCACGGGTCCGTCAGCGGCGCCGCGGCAGGGCTGCACGTCACGACGTCCGCCGTCTCGCAGCAGATGGCCAAGCTGGAACGCGAGGTCGGCCAGCAGCTTCTCGCCAAGAACGGCAGGGGAGTGCGCCTCACCGACGCCGGGCGGCTGCTCGCCGAGCATGCGGGGCGGATCCTGTCCCAGGTCGAGCTCGCGCAGTCGGACCTGGAGGCGCACCGCGGGCAGGTCGTGGGGGAGCTGCGGATCTCCGCGTTCCCGACCGCGGCCCGCGGCCTCTTCCCGCGCGCCCTCGCGGCCCTGCGCGCGGAGCACCCGGGCCTGCGGCTGCGCTCGCAGGAGCTGGAGCCCGAGCTGGGGGTCGCCGGGGTCGTGCGCGGCGACCTGGACCTGGCGGTGGTCCTCGACTGGTACAACAAGCCGATGCCGCTCCCCGACGGCCTGGTCAAGGCGGCGATCCTCGACGATCCCGCCGATGTCGCGATGCCGGCGGACCACCCCCTCGCCGGTCGCCGCGAGGTGGGCCTGGAGGACTTCGCCGACGACGAGTGGATCACGTGGGGCGAGGGTGAGTTCTGCCACGAGTGGCTGCTCTTCACGCTGCGCGCCAAGGGCGTCGAGCCCCGTGTCGGCCATCGCGCCGCCGAGACCCACACCCAGCTCGGCCTTGTCGCCGCCGGGCTCGGTGTGTGCGTGGCACCGCTCCTCGGGCGCGATCCGGTGCCGGACGGGGTGGTGACCGTGCCGGTGCGTCAGCGCGTACGCCGGCACGTCTACGTCGTGTGGCGGGCCGACGCGGACCGGCGGCCGTCGATCAGGGCGGCGGTGAGGGCGCTCCGGAGCGTGGGAGCGAGTCTGGGCGGGGACGTCGCCCTGAGAGAGGGGTCCGCACGACAGGGCTAGAGCGACTCCAGCTTCCTGAAGTCCCACGACGCGATCTTGTCGGGCGTGAGCCGGGCCCAGGCGTGCCGGCCGTCGTGCACCATCTCGTCCATCGCGAAGTTCTTGCGGGCGAACAGCCGCTCGGGGACGTCCAGTTCCGGTACGGGCTCACCGGTGCGCGGGCTCTCCCCGACGAACTCCACCGAGCCCGACAGCTCGGCGCCGCGCAGCTCCCCGTACTCCTCGCCCGCGTCGATCACGACAGCGATGCGCGGGTCATTGAGGAGGTCGGCCCAGCGGCGACTGCGCGTGATCGAGTACAGCCACAGGCATGTGCCGTCCCAGACGAACCACAGGGTGCTGACGTGTGGGGAGCCGTCGGGCGAGACCGTGGCGACGCGGCAGGTGCGCTGGGATCCCAGGAACTCGTCCAGCTCGGCCGGTGTCATCATGATCCTTCGACCCCGGCGCTGTGTGACGGCCATGCGTACTCCCCTTCACGGGCTTCTCGCTGACGGTGTGTCAGATCAGAAGCATGCGGTGTCTTCCCCCATGGCGCAATGGTGGCTAATCTCTCGCCGCTCAGGACGCCTGCGACAGGGGGACCCCGTGCCGTCGTACGAAGAGCTCGCCGAACTGCTCGATCCGGCCACCACCGTGCTGCTGACCGTGGAGTGCCAGCAGGGGGTCGTCGGCCCCGACAGCGCCCTGCCCGAGCTCGCCCAGGAGGCCAGGTCGTCCGGGGCGCTCGGGAATGTGGCGCGACTCGTCTCGGGCGCCCACGAGAGCGGTGTACAGGTGCTGCACGCCGTGGCGGAGCGACGGCCCGACGGGCGCGGCGCCAACCGCAACGGACGGTTGTTCCGTGCCGCCGCGCGCCTGCCCGTACAGCAGATCTCCGGCACCAAGGCGGTCAGGATCGCGCCGCCCGTCGAGGTGGCGGACGAGGACATTGTCGTACGCCGGCTGCACGGCCTCTCGCCCATCGCGGGCACCGACGTGGACGCCCTGCTGCGCAACCTCGGCTGCCGCACGCTGATCGTCACCGGCGTCTCGGCGAACGTCGCCATACCGAACGCCGTCTTCGACGCGGTGAACCGCGGCTACACCGTCGCCGTGCCCGCCGACGCCGTCGCGGGGGTGCCGTCCGACTACACCCCCGCGATGATCCGCAACACGCTCGCCCTCGTCGCCACCGTGACGTCCACACACGACGTGCTCACCTGCTGGAAGCGCCCGCGCCGAGGCCGCTGACCCGCGTCGCTACGCGAGCGTGATCGAGTCGCCGGAGACGGTGATCTCCTTGGCGGCCAGGGGCTGCGCGGCGGGCGGGTGCGCCACGCTGCCGTCCTCGATGGAGAACTTGCTGCCGTGGCACGGGCAGTTGATGGTGCCGCCCTCGATCGCGGTGACCGGGCACTGCTTGTGGGTGCAGATGTTGGTGAAGGCCTTGAACTCGCCCTTCTTCGGCTGCGTGACCACCACGCCCGCGTCACCGAAGATCTTGCCGCCGCCGACGGGGATGTCGGCGGTCTTGGCGAGTTCCTTGCCCGCCCCGTCCCCGGCCGCGCCCTCCTTGGCCCCGTTTCCCGCCGGCTGGGAGGACGACGAGTCGTCCGAGCTCCCGCACGCCGTGAGCGCGGCGGCGATACCGGCGGCTCCCACGGCCGCGACGACGGTGCGGCGGGTCGGGGCGGATACGGACTCGTGCGAAGCGGTCATTACTGGTGTTTCCCTTCGGTTCGAGGGGGGTGGCCCACTCCCGTACGGGCTACGGGGCCGGAGTGTTCAACACCGGACGGACTTTCGTACGGCGATGATGTCTCGCCTAACCTGGGGCAATGCTCACCGAAGTCACGGCGACCCGTTATGTCACCCCGATGAGGGAGGGCGGATCGCTCCCCGGGCTCGTCGAGGCCGACGATCTCGCCCCCTACGTCATGAAGTTCACCGGCGCGGGACAGGGCCGCAAGACGCTCGTCGCGGAGGTGATCTGCGGAGGGCTCGCGCGGCGGCTCGGATTCCGGGTGCCCGGGCTCGTGCGGATCGGACTCGACCCCGTGATCGGCCTCGGCGAGCCCGACCAGGAGGTGCAGGGCCTCCTCAAGTCGAGCGGCGGCGTGAACCTCGGGATGCGGTATCTCTCCGGCGCGCTCGGCTTCGACCCGCTCGCCTACGAGGTGGATCCCGTGGAGGCGGGCCGCGTCGTCTGGTTCGACGCCCTGATCAACAACGTCGACCGGTCCTGGCGCAACCCCAACATGCTGGTCTGGCAAGGCGACCTGTGGCTGATCGACCACGGCGCGAGCATGATCTGGCACCACAATTGGCGCGGCGCAGAGGCCGCGGCGGCCCGGCCGTACGACGCCTTCGACCACGCCCTCGCCCCCTTCGGGCCCGACGTCGCGGCCGCCGCCGCCCAGCTGGCGCCGCGGCTCACCGAGGAACTGCTCGCCGAGGTCACCGCCGACGTCCCGGACGCCTGGCTCGCCGACGAGCCGGGCTTCGACGACCCGGACGCGGTGCGGCGCGCGTACGCCGCCGTGCTGCTGCCCCGCGCGGCGACCGTCCACGAGCGGATCGGCCTGCCCGAGCCGGATCCCGACCGCGTCCCGCGCACCCCGGGCTGGCTGACCGGCACGGCGACCGTGAAGGGCGGCACCCGGTGACCACGAGCACCCGAGACGTCTTCGAATACGCACTGCTGCGCGTCGTCCCGCGCGTCGAGCGCGGCGAGCAGATCAACGCCGGCGTGGTCGTCTACTGCCGCGCCAAGTCCTACGTCCGCGCGCTCACGCACCTCGACGAGGCGAAGCTGCGCGCCCTCGACCCGGAGGCGGACGTGACCGGCGTCCGCGCGTCGCTCGCCGCCGTCGAGCGCCACTGCCGAGGGGGCGGCGACGCGGGCCAGGCGGCGGACGACGACGCGGGCCGGCGCTTCAGGTGGCTGGTCGCGCCGCGCTCCACGGTCGTGCAGCCGGGACCCGTGCACACCGGTCTCACCGAGGACCCCGAGGCCGAGGCCGACAGGCTTCTCGACCTCCTGGTGAGGTGACCTCGCGGCAGCCCCTTCGCGGTGAGTGATCAGGCGCACCCGATGGGTACGTTGACACCGGGTGCCAGGACTTCTAGCGTCACGTCCACAGGGTACTAAGCGGTCGCTCACCGAGTTGGACGTGAGGGCCGCACTCTAGGGCGAGGAGACCGAAGAGCATGTCCACCACTGAGCAGCGCGTCGCGATCGTCACCGGTGCCGCACGCGGCATCGGCGCCGCTACCGCCGTACGTCTGGCCGCCGAGGGTCGCGCCGTAGCCGTGATCGACCTCGACGAGGCCGCTTGCAAGGACACCGTCGAGCAGATCACCAGCGCCGGTGGCAAGGCCCTCGCGGTCGGCTGCGACGTCGCCGACGAGGCGCAGGTCGAGGCCGCGGTCGCGCGCATCGCCGAGGAGCTCGGCGCGCCGACGATCCTCGTCAACAACGCGGGCGTGCTCCGCGACAACCTGCTGTTCAAGATGAGCGCCCTGGACTGGGACACCGTCATGAACGTCCACCTGCGCGGCGCGTTCCTGATGTCGAAGGCCGTCCAGAAGCACATGGTGGACGCCAAGTTCGGCCGCATCGTCAACCTGTCCTCGTCGTCGGCGCTCGGCAACCGCGGCCAGGTCAACTACTCGGCGGCCAAGGCCGGCCTCCAGGGCTTCACCAAGACCCTCGCCAAGGAGCTCGGCAAGTTCGGCGTCACCGCGAACGCCGTCGCCCCCGGCTTCATCGTCACCGAGATGACGGCCGCCACCGCCGCCCGCGTCGGCATGGGCTTCGAGGAGTTCCAGGCCGCCGCGGCCACGCAGATCCCGGTCCAGCGCGTGGGCAAGCCCGACGACATCGCCAACGCCATCGCCTTCTTCACCGGCGAGGCGGCCGGATTCGTCTCCGGCCAGGTCATGTACGTCGCCGGCGGACCGCTCAACTAGGGCCGGGGGGAAACGGACATGACTTCATCCCAGCTCCCGGAGCTCTCCGGCAAGGTCGCCCTCGTCACCGGCGGAAGCCGCGGCATCGGCCACGGCATCGCCGAGGCATTCGTCGCGCGCGGCGACCGCGTGTGCATCACCGGCCGTGGCGAGGACGCGCTCAAGGAGGCCGTCGAGGCCCTCGGCTCCGACCGCGTCATCTACGTGGCCGGCAAGGCCCACGACGAGGCGCACCAGGCCGCCGCCGTCGAGCGCACCATGGAGGCGTTCGGCCGCGTCGACTACCTGGTCAACAACGCCGGTACGAACCCGGTGTTCGGCCCGATGGCCGAGCTCGACCTGAGCGTGGCCCGCAAGGTCTACGAG
Source organism: Streptomyces sp. NBC_00569 (assembly GCF_036345255.1). NCBI lineage: Bacteria > Bacillati > Actinomycetota > Actinomycetes > Kitasatosporales > Streptomycetaceae > Streptomyces > Streptomyces sp. NBC_00569. The sequence continues at coordinate 8,094,723 of NZ_CP107783.1, forward strand.
ACCAACGTGGTCTCCGCGCTCGGTTTCGCCCAGCAGACGTGGAAGGCGTGGCAGGGCGAGAACGGCGGGGCGATCGTCAACATCGCCTCCGTCGCGGGTCTCGCCCCGTCCCCGTTCATCGGCGCGTACGGCATGAGCAAGGCGGCGATGATCAACCTGACCGTCCAGCTCGCGCACGAGTTCGCGCCCAAGGTGCGGGTCAACGCGATCGCCCCGGCGGTCGTGAAGACCAAGTTCGCGACGGCTCTCTACGAGGGCCGGGAGGCCGAGGCCGCGGCCGCATACCCGCTGGCCCGGCTCGGCGTGCCCGAGGACATCGGCGGCGCCGCCGCCTTCCTGACCTCGCAGCAGTCCGACTGGATCACCGGTCAGACCCTCGTGGTCGACGGCGGAATTTTCCTCAATGCGGGCGTCAGCTGACAAAGCCTCCGCGAGGCTGAATCGGACCAAGTTCGCTTAACTGAAGTTCCCCGCGTACGTCGCGTACGTGCGCATCAAGTGCCCCGTCGGAGTGCCTCGTTGGCCCGGCGGGGCACTGCGGTATGGTCTGCCGACCTGTGGCATGGCCGATCGAGGAGCGCGCGCGTGTTCAACCGGATCCAGGGCCCCCGTCAACTGGCGGCGATAACGTGCATATCGCTTCTTGCCGGATGCGGACTGATGTCGTCCGGAGAGTCCGACGACACCGAGCCCATCGTCGTGGGAACCACCAGCGCGCCGAGCACCCTGGACCCGGCCGCGTCCTGGGACGGTTCCTGGGAGCTGTTCAGGAACGTCTACCAGACCCTCGTCAGCTTCCCCTCCGGCGCCTCCGAGCCGAAGCCCGACGCCGCCGAGCGCTGCGAGTTCACCGACCCCTCCAACAGCGTCTACCACTGCAAGCTGCGCGAGGGCATGGCGTTCTCGAACGGCGACAAGCTCGACGCGGCGGCCGTCAAGTACTCCATCGACCGCATCAGCAGGATCGATGTCAAGGGCGGCCCCAAGGGGCTCCTCGGCAGCCTGAAGACGGTCGAGGTCAAGGGCGACCGTGACGTCACCTTCAAACTGAACAAGCCCGACGCGACCTTCCCCTTCGTACTCGCGACACCGGCGATGTCCATCGTGGACCCCGCCGAGTACCCGGCCGACGCGGTCCGCGACGACGGCAAGATCGCCGGCTCCGGGCCGTACGCGCTCGACGCGTACACCGACGGCGACAAGGCGGAGCTCGTCAAGAACGACCACTACGACGGGTTCGCCGAGCGCAAGAACAGCGCCGTCACCATCCGCTACTTCAAGGACTCCGCCTCGATGGTCGGCGCCCTGCGCGCCAAGAAGATCGACGCCACGTACCGCGGGCTCGCCGCGTCGGACGTCGTGGGGCTCCAGGGCAAGCAGGCCAAGGACGGCATCCAGCTCGTCGAGGGCGCGGGCATGGAGATCAGCTACCTGGTGTTCAACCCCAAGGATCCCTGGGCGCGCAAGTCCGCCGTCCGCAAGGCCGTCGCCCAGGTCGTCGACCGCGGCGCGATCGCCCACAAGATCTACCAGGACACCGTCGAACCGCTCTACTCGATGGTCCCGAGGGGCCTGACCGGGCACACCACCGGCTTCTTCGACGACTTCGGCGACCCGAACGCGGCCAAGGCCAAGGCCATCCTCGCTCAGGCGGGCATCACGGACCGGGTCCCGCTCACCCTCTGGTACACCACCGACCGCTACGGGTCCGCGACCGGCGCCGAGTTCACCGAGCTCAAGCGACAGCTGGACGCGTCCGGACTGTTCGAGGTCACGGTCAAGGGACGCCCCTGGAAGACGTTCGAGGCCGGATACCGCAAGGGCGAGTACCCCGTCTTCGGACGCGGCTGGTTCCCCGACTTCCCGGACGCGGACAACTTCATCGCGCCCTTCGTCGGCCAGCAGAACGCACTCGGAACGCCCTACGCGTCCAAGGAGATCACCGACGATCTGCTGCCGCAGTCGCGCCGCGAGAGCGACCGCGCCGCCGTGGTGGGCCAGTTCAAGCGCGCCCAGCAGATACTCGTCGACGACGCCCGGCTGCTGCCGCTGTGGCAGGGCAAGCAGTACATCGCGGCCAGCGGGGAGATCTCGGGCGGCGAGCGGGCCCTCGACCCGTCGACGATCATGATGATGTGGGAGCTGCAGCGCAAGACCAGCTGGTAGGCGGTCCGCCGGGGCCCGTTGTCAGTGGCCGCGGGTAGGTTCTGGGGTGTGCAGCGGCCGTGCCTCGTACGGCCGTGAAGTGACCGTACCCCGGAGGTTGTTGACGTGACCGACACCGCGATGCTGCCCGAGTCCTGGCGCGGCGTCCTCGGCGAGGAGCTGCAGAAGCCCTACTTCAAGGAGCTCACCGAGTTCGTCGAGGAGGAGCGCGCGAAGGGTCCCGTCTACCCGCCGCGCGAGGAGGTCTTCGCGGCGCTCGACGCGACCCCGTACGACCGGGTCAAGGTCCTTGTCCTCGGCCAGGACCCGTACCACGGGGAGGGGCAGGGGCACGGTCTGTGCTTCTCCGTGCGGCCCGGCGTGAAGACGCCGCCCTCCCTGCGGAACATCTACAAGGAGATGAAGGAGGAGCTCGGCCACCCGGTCCCGGACAACGGGTATCTGATGCCGTGGGCCGAGCAGGGCGTCCTCCTGCTGAACGCGGTGCTCACGGTGCGGGCCGGCGAGGCCAATTCGCACAAGGGCAAGGGCTGGGAGAAGTTCACCGACGCGGTGATCCGCGCGGTGGCGGACCGGCCGGACCCGGCCGTGTTCGTCCTGTGGGGGAACTACGCGCAGAAGAAGCTCCCCCTCATCGACGAGGAGCGCCACGTCGTCGTGAAGGGCGCGCATCCCTCGCCGCTCTCCGCGAAGAAGTTCTTCGGCTCGCATCCCTTCACGCAGATCGACAAGGCGGTGGCCGCACAGGGTCACACGCCGATCGACTGGCGGATTCCGAACCTGGGCTGACGCCCCGGGTGTTTGTCCCTCCGGGCGCGTGCGGCTCCGCGTGCGGTGACCGCCCGGCTCCCGGAGGGACCCCGGCCCCCGGAGGGACCCCCGCCCGCGCCTGACCGGGATTGTCGGCTACTGCCTATAGCGTCGGAATTGTTATCAGCTTGGACGATCGGCATACGAGCGTGGAGGACCTGTGGCTGAGCAGCGGGAGCAGGCGGCGGACGACGCCATGATGACCCGGATCGGGCAGGTGGTCATGCTCCATCACGCCGGTGACCGCGAGGAGGCCAGGGACCGGTACCTCGGCCTGTGGGCGGAGATCGGTGAGGACGGCGACCCCCTCCACCGCTGCACGCTCGCGCACTACATGGCGGACGCCCAGGACGACCCGGACCACGAGCTGGCGTGGGACCTGCGGGCCCTGTCCGCCGCCGAGGGCCTGACGGAGGCGAGGCTCGCGCTCCATGAGCAGTCGCTCGCGCTCCGCGCCCTCTACCCCTCGCTGCATCTCAACCTGGCGGCGGACTATGTGAAGCTCGGCCGCTCCGAAGCGGCCCGCAGCCATCTGACGCAGGCGCGCGCCGTGGTGGGCGCGCTCGGGGACGACGGTTACGGGGACGGCGTACGGGCGGCCATCGCCCGCCTGGAAACGCGGGTCGCGGCGATGCCGCCCGGCCGGGACGAGGGCGCGGGCCGCGGTTCCGCCGGGGGCGAGCCGCTGGGGCCGCCCAGACGGAGTTCGTAGCCGGACATCCCTTCACCGGCCCGTGCTCGATGTGCCGCCCACCGCGCCTCGCCGCCCGCCGCCCCTCGTCGTTCGTCACCCCTCACTTTCCGCCCGGCCTCACCGTCCGTACGTCTCCCGGCAGATGCGGGCCTCGGGGCTGTCCGGGTTCCACTTGCCGTACTGCTTGCCCAGGGCGCACACATCGCCCGGGACGCCCGGTGCCGCGGGGGCGGCCGTGTGCGGGTGGCGCGGAGGAGGTGCTGCCGGGCGTGCCGCGTGGCCGGGGCCCGGCCGGTGCGGGGCTTCGTGGCGTGGCGGCCGGGGCGGGCGCGGCGTACGGGTCGGCTCGGGTGAGGGCGAGTGGGCCGGTGGCGTGCGGCCCATCCTGTCCAGCGCCTCCCGTACCGGCGCCTGCACGACCTGGGGGTCCGCCCGGCCGTCGGGGCGGGGCGCCGCAGGAACGGCCGGGGTGCTGGGGGACGCGGCCGGAGGCTCCGGCTGCCGTACGCTCACGCAACCGGACACCGCGGCGGCCGTGGCCGCCACCGTGAGCAGAAGCGCTGCTGAGGTCGTCGATCGATGCACCCGCGCAACTCTGTCGGGTACGGACCCTCGCGGCGGGCCCGTCGGCGGATGATGCCCCGCACGGGTGACGCGCAGGTCAGGACGGGGACGCGTCGAGCATCCCGCGCAGCAGTTCCCCGAACCCCGCCCGCAGTTCCGCCAGGTCCGGGACCGACGCGTGGAACGCCCCGGCCACGCACGAGAACATGATCCCCTCGGACCAGGCCACCAGCGACAGCGTGTGCCGCTCCGGATCCCGCGACCCAGCGGCCCGCAGCAGTGCGGTGAGCGGTTCGTGGAACAGCCGACCCGTCGCGTCGAAGAACGTCCGCAACTCCGGCCGCCGCGTCGCCTCCAGTGCCAACTCGTAACGGCAGAGCAGCAGTTGAGGGTGGTGGGTCAGATAGCGGTGCAGCGCGAGCGCCATGCCGTCGACGAGTGAGTGGATCCCGCCGGCCGGATCCGGCAGTTCGTCCACGGCGAGCACCCGCGACTCGCGCACGGCGAGGCGCCGCACCGTCGCCTCCAGGAGGGCGAGCCGGGTCCGCGCGTAGTTCGACGTCGACCCCTGCGGCAGACCTGCCGCCTCGTCGACGGCTCGGTGCGTCAGGCCACGCATCCCGCGCTCGGCGAGCAGGTCGAGCGCGGCGTCGGCGATGACTTCGGCGCGAGGTGCGCCGTTGGCGCCGGCGGCGCTGTTGCGAGGGGGCATGGTCCCAACCTACCGCCGGAACTACAGATGTAGTACGTTCACAGCCTGGCTTACTACAGGTGTAGTAAGTCTTGACGGGTCGAACCGGGCGTTGTGAGACGTGAGGAGCGCGAAGCCATGACTGCCGAACCGGGGGAATCAGCGGTTCCCGAGCAACTGACCGACTCGACGGGCTCGACGGGAAAGACGCCGGCGCGACCGGAAGCACGTACCGCCGGCGGCCGCGGGCGGCGGCCCCGCGCGGTCGTCGTGGGCGGCGGCATCGGAGGCCTCACCGCCGCCGTGGCGCTCGACCTGCGCGGCTGGCACGTCACCGTCCTCGAGCGGGCCGCCGGGCTGAAGTCCGTCGGTTCCGGGATCTCCCTCGCCCCGAACGCGCAGCGGGCCCTGGACGTCATCGGCCTGGGGGAGGAGATCCGGTCCCTCGCCGCATGGGAGGGCGAGGGCGGCCTGCGCACTCCCGGCGGCCGCTGGCTCTCGCGCTCCGACGCGGAGGCTGCCGCCGAGCGCTTCGGCGGCTCCCTCGTGCTCCTCCACCGCGCGACCCTGATCGACAAGCTGGCGTCCCGGCTCCCCGACGGAGTCGTCCACACAGCGTCCGCCGCGGCCCTAGCCGACCCCGGCGTCGCAGGCGACCCGGCCCGCCCCGCCCGGGTGACCACCCCGGACGGCGCATTCGAGGCCGAACTCGTCGTCGGCGCCGACGGCATCAGGTCCGCCGTGCGCACGGCGCTCTTCCCCACCCACCCGGGCGCGGTCTACGCAGGCTTCACCACCTGGCGCCTCCTCGTCCCGCCCCTCGGCAGGCCCTTCGCCCAGCACGAGACCTGGGGACGCGGCCGCATCTGGGGCACGCACCCCTTCGCGGACGGCACGGTCTACGCCTACGGCGCCGCCGTCGCACCCCCCGGCGAACACGCGCCCGACGGCGAGAAGGCCGCGCTCCTGCGCCGCTTCGGCGACTGGCACGACCCGATCCCGGCCATCATCGACGCGGCCGCGCCCGAGGTGATCCTGCGCCATGACGTCCACCACATCGCCGAACCCCTGCCGGCCTTCCACCGCGGCCGGGTCGCCCTCCTCGGCGACGCGGCCCACGCCATGCCCCCGACCCTCGGCCAGGGCGGCAACCAGGCCATCGAGGACGCCGTCGTGCTCGCCCACCACGCGGACCCGGCGCAGCCCGACGCCCTGGGCCTCGCCGCGTACACCGCCGCGCGCAGGCCGCGTACGACCGCCGTCGCCCGCAAGGCCGTCGCGGTCGGCCGGGTGAACATGCTCAGCAACCGGCCCGCCATGGCGCTGCGCAACACCCTCATCGCCGCACTCGACAGGACCGGACCCGCCGTCATGCTGCGCGGTTTCGACGAGATCGCGGACTGGCGGCCCCCGCAGCGGCCGTATGCTGCCCAGACACAGAGGGTCTAGCCGGGCACTGACGGCCCGGGGCGAGGGGAAGACGGACGTGAAGGTCGGCTGCATCGGACTCGGCGACATAGCGCAGAAGGCGTATCTGCCGGTGCTCACCACCTTGCCGGGGGTCGAGCTGCACCTGCAGACCCGCACACCCGCGACGCTCCGGCGGGTCGGGGACACGCACCACATCCCCGCCGAACACCGGCACACCGACCTGGACGCGCTGCTCGCGCAGGGGCTCGACGCGGCCTTCGTCCACGCGCCGACCGCCGTCCACCCCGAGATCGTGACACGGCTGCTCGAAGCGGGCGTCGCGACCTACGTCGACAAGCCGCTCGCCTACGAGCTCGCCGACTCGCAGCGCCTCGTGCGGCTCGCCGAGGAGCGCGGGGTCAGCCTGACGGTGGGCTTCAACCGCCGTCACGCGCCCGGCTACACGCAGTGCGCCGAGCACCCCCGCGAGCTGATCCTGATGCAGAAGAACCGGATCGGGCTGCCCGAGGAGCCGCGCACGCTCGTCCTCGACGACTTCATCCACGTCGTGGACACCCTGCGCTACCTCGTGCCCGGTCCGATCGACGACGTGTCGGTGCGCGCCCGGGTCGAGAACGGCCTGCTGCACCACGTGGTGCTCCAGCTCGGTGGGGACGGGTTCACGGCGATCGGCGTCATGAACCGGCTCAGCGGCTCGACCGAGGAGATCCTCGAGGTCTCCGGGCAGGACACCAAGCGGCAGGTCGTCAACCTCGCCGAAGTCATCGACCACAAGGGTCAGCCGACGGTGCGCCGCCGCGGAGACTGGGTTCCGGTGGCCCGCCAGCGTGGCATCGAGCAGGTGGTGCTCGGCTTCCTCGACGGCGTGCGCGCGGGCAAGATCCTCAGCGCCAGGGACGCGCTGGAGACGCATCTCCTGTGCGAGCAGGTCGTACGTGAGGTGCAGCGGTTCGCCGCCTGAACCGGCGGACGGCCTCCGCCGCGCCCAGCAGGGCGAGCACGGCGACGGCCGCGTGCACGGGCCAGTCGCCGAACCGTACGTAGAGGGTCGTGCCGTGCGCCGTGGGCACGTCGTAGACCCGGGCCGCGCTCGCCGACGTGCCGAGCCAGGGGCCGGTGCGTGAGCCGTCCGGGCCGTACACGGCCGACACCCCGGTCAGCGTCGCGTGCACCATGGGGCGGCCCGTCTCCGCGGCGCGCACGGCCGCGAGCGACGCGTGCTGCTCGGGCGCCCAGCTGTGCTGGAACGTCGACGTCGAGGACTGCGCGAGCAGCACCTGCGCCCCGTCGCGCGTGAGCCGCCGCGTCATGTCGGGGAACGCCGACTCGAAGCACACGAGCGGGCCGATCCGTAGGTCGCTGCCCCGCGAGGACCGCGCGTCCATCACGACCTGCCGGGCCCCTCTCACCCGGTCCTCGCCCGCTGCCTTGCCGACCGACGTGGCCCAGCCGAGCAGTGGGCGCGCCGGGATGTACTCACCGAAGGGGACGAGCCGCATCTTGTCGTAGCGCTGCCCCGTGAGACCGTCCGGGCCCACCAGGACCGAGCTCTTGAAGATGCCGGGGGCGCCGCCGGAGGAGACGCGCCGCGCGTCCACGTTCACCAGGACGTCCGCGCCGACCTCGCGGGAGAGCGCCGCGATCCGGCGCGCGAGGTCCGGCCGCTGCGAGAAGTCGAAGCCGACGCTGCTCTCGCCCCAGACCACCAGGTCGACGCCCTTCCCGGCCAGGCCGCGCGTCAGCTGCTCCTCCCGGTCGAAGCGCTTCTCGCCGCTGTCGGCGCCGCCTATGGGGCCCGGCTGGACGACGGCGACCCTGACCTGGCCGTCCGGCTCGGGGCGTGGGGCCCAGGCCCAGGAGGCCGTCGTCACCGTGGCCGTCACCAGAAGCCCCGCCACCGCGGGCGTACGGGCGCCGCGCGCCACAAGGAGGAGCGTGACGGTGGTGTTGACCGCCACGACGAGCAGGCTGACCAGCCACACCCCGCCCACCGACGCGACGCGCAGGGCGGGCTGCACCTGCCACTGGCTCGACCCTATGAGTCCCCACGGGCCGCCCAGCCCCTGCCAGGATCTGATCAGTTCGACCATCAGCCACGCCGACGGCACCGCGACCAGGGCAGCGGCCGCCTGCCTGCGCGTGGGCGAACCGCCGAGCAGCCGCCGCACGAGTAGGCCCCAGGGCGCCCACAGCGCGCCGAGCAGCGCCGCGATCACCACCGTGAACACATGCAGACTCGGCAGCAGCCAGTTGTGCACCGCCAGCATGAATCCGAGTCCGCCGAGCCAGCCGTCGAGGGCCGCGCGGCCCGGTGTGCGAGCGGAGCGGGCAAGGAGCATCCATGGCACCAGAGCGACGTAGGCCAGCCACCACAGCGACGGCGCCGGGAACGCCAGGGCGGGCAGCGCGCCGGCGCTCACGGCGGCGACGCCACGCCACCAGGGGGACGCCGCGAGGCGGAGAGCAATGCCCTGCCACGACGCGGCGGGCGCCCTCCGCGCCATCGATGGCGCCGACGCCGGTGACGACTGCGTCGTACTCGACGAGCGCGACCGACCGTTCCCGCCCGACCCGTCCATGCGCCGCCTCCCTCGTCGTCGGACGCCCGGTACGTGCTTTCAGTGTGCGCGCCCGGGACGATCTTTGACAGTGGGCATCGGGGGCTCGTGTCAGGGCGCGGTGGTCGCCGCGGCGCTCTCGGTGCGGCGCCACTTCTCGTGCACCGTCACCCCGCGCAGCCGCCAGCCGGAGTGCGTCCGGACCAGGGCGAAGGCGTATCGGCCGCCGCACACGAAGTCGGGCGCACCGGAGGGCGCCTCAGAGGGGCTGCCCGCGCCGTCGCCGGCGAACCGCATCGGGTTGATGTAGTCGGCCTGCACGTCGGCCGTGTCCCCGGTGTCGTTGTCGAGGCGGCCGAAGCGCAGGCGCCGGTTGACGATCAGGTGCTGGCGCATCGGGAACAGCTCCATCGTCCGGGTCAGCCACTCGGCGATCTCGGCCGCGCTGCCCTCGATGCCGCCGGCCCGCCGGTAGTCGGCGCGCCCGTCCGGGCTGAAGAGTCCGCGGTACGCCGTCCAGTCCCCGTCGTCCACGGACACCGCGTAGTCGGTGATCAGCTCCTCGATGGCGAGTCGGTCCATCACGGTGGCGAGTTCTACGCGCTGTGTCATTGAGTCAGTCTTGGGCACCGGAACCGCAGATCCAAGGGGCGCGACGGGGGAGAGGCCGGCAGCGATCATTGGTACCTTCTCGGCATGTCCCCTGAGAGCACCTCGCCGACCGCCGCCGACGACCTCGCGCACTCCGTGCGGCTCGCGGTGGACACCTTCGGCGGGGCACCGGGTGCCGACTGGGGCGTCAAGGCCGGTCCGCTGGAGTGGGACTGCTGGGAGACGGCCGAGCATCTGGCCGACGACCTGTTCGCGTACGCGGCCCAACTCGGGCCGTCGAAGCCGCCGTTGGACACCGAAGTGCCGTTCGACTGGACGCGCCGCAGGCCGGACGGCCCCGCGAACGTCATCTTCGCGAACCGCGACGCGGGCCCGGCGGGACTGCTCCAGGTGCTCGACGCGAGCGGCGCCCTGCTGGTCGCGATGGTACGGACGGCCGCGCCCGAGACCCGCGCCCACCATGTGTTCGGCCTCTCGGACCCCGCGGGCTTCGGCGCGATGGGCGTGGTGGAGACCCTTGTCCACGCGCACGACATCGCCGAGGGCCTCGGCCTCGAATGGACCCCGCCCGCCGCCGTCTGCGCCCGGGCTCTTGCCCGGCTGTTCCCCGACGCGCCACGGGGTGACGATCCCTGGCGCACGTTGCTGTGGGCGACGGGGCGCGGTGAGCTGCCCGACAGGGAGCGGCTCACGTCCTGGCGCTGGAACGCCGAAGTCCGCTGACGGACCGACAGGCCGACCGGGCCGGGACACACCAGAGAATTGACGGGGCGTCAGGCCGCGGCCTGGACGACCTCCGTACGCACCGCGACAGCCCACTCGGTGACGAGCCGCGCGTACTGTGCGCGCTGCTCGGTGGAGAGCCGGCCACCCGCGCGCAACCACAACCCGCGGATCTGCTCGTTGACTTCCTCGGCAGACCGCGCGGAATCCGAACACTCAAGCGGCATGCGGTAAGGCTAGGGGGCGCGCCGCCCGCTGGGAACCCTCAGCGACGGAACATATTCGCCAAGTGATCGTGAACATCCATCAGTTGGCTTCCTGTCGCTGACAACGCCCGGCGGCAAGCGGGTGATCGTGCTCGGGCCGGCCGGTGGAAAACCAGGTGGCAGCGTCGCGCCCCGTCACTAGAGTTGCGGCATGCCCAGGTGCGAAGGAGCGGGTTACTTCCACTGTTAATGGGGTGGTCGCGGGTTCGAGTCCCGTCGTCGGCTTCGGGCCGGCGTAGCTCAGTCGGCAGAGCACCTTGTACCTGCACCGATTCCGATCTCTGGGCAGCACACTTCACGCACCTCCCGGTGCGCAGGTCCGCGGCTCCTTCTCATGGTGAACGCACGCCGCGGGCCGACTTGATCTCGGGAGGCACCCGGCAGCGCCGCGCCCCGGTTCGGCATGCCCGCACGCGGTGCCTCCCCTCCACGGAGAGGGGCCGCCTCATGGCACGCTTCAACACCCGCGGCACCCGCCCGGTGGGCCGGTCGCCGATCGCCACCGTGACGGGCGAGCGGGCGCGCACGCACGAGGGCGCGACCGGATACCTGCGCGACGCGCGCAGCGAACTGTTCCTGCTCGCCGTCTCGAACCTCGTCGCCACGGACGCCTTCTACGAGTCGGCGGACGACCGCGACGACCGCTACAGCGCCCTCGTACGGCAGCTCGCCGTCGAGGACCCCGTGTGGACCGCGGGCCTGCTCGGCTGGCTGCGCGGCGAGGGGAACATGCGGACCGCCGCGCTCGTCGGCGCCGCCGAGTTCGTCAAGGCCCGCATCGACGCGGGCGCGCCCGGCCACTCCCGTCAGGCCGTCGACAGCGTCCTCCAGCGCGCCGACGAGCCGGGCGAGCTGCTCGGCTACTGGACCTCGCGGCACGGCCGGCGCCTGCCGAAGCCGGTGAAGCGCGGCATCGCCGACGCCGTCCAGCGGCTCTACGACGAGCGCTCGCTCCTCAAGTACGACACCGACTCCAAGGGCTACCGGTTCGGTGACGTCCTCAACCTCGCGCACCCGGCGCCCGCCACCGGGAAGCCGTGGCAGGGCGACCTGTTCCGGCACGCCCTCGACCGCCGGCACGGCAACGCCGGGGAGATCCCGGAGCGGCTGCGCACCCTGCGCGCCCGCGAGCGGCTGATGCGTGTACCGGTGGAGGAGCGCCACGCGGTGCTCACCACGGACACCGGCCGGCTCGCCGAGGCGGCCATGACGTGGGAGTCGCTCGCGGGCTGGCTCCAGCGGCCGATGGACGCGGAGGCGTGGGAGGCGATCATCCCGTCCATGGGCCTGATGGCGCTCGCGCGGAACCTGCGCAACTTCGACGAGGCCGGTGTCTCGGACGAGGTCGCGCAGCGGGTGGCGGCGCGGTTCGCCGACGCGGACGAGGTGCGCCGCTCGCGTATGTTCCCGTTCCGCTTCTGGGCCGCGTACAAGCACGCCCCGTCGCTGCGCTGGGGGCACGCTCTGGAGCGGGCGCTCGCGCACTCGCTGGCCGGTGTGCCCGCGCTGCCCGGCCGATCGCTGATCCTCGTGGACCGGTCGCCGTCGATGTTCCCCGGCTACGGGTTCTCGACGCCGCACCGCTCGGACGTCCCGCCGGCCGAGCAGGCGGCGGTGTTCGGCGCCGCGCTCGCCATGCGCGCGGAGATGCCGACGCTCGTCGAGTTCGGGATGGACAGCCGGCGCCTGAACGTCCGGAAGGGCGGGAGTGTTCTGCCGCTCGTCGAGAGGTTCGGGCAGATCTCCGGCACCGACATCCCGACCGCGGTGAAGAAGCACTTCACCGGGCACGACCGCGTGGTCGTCGTCACCGACGAGCAGACCCGGCCCGGCTGGTTCCCGTCGAACGCCCACGACCACGGGGGCATGGCCGAGACCGAGATCGACGCGCTCGTGCCGAGGGACGTGCCCGTCTACATGTGGAACATGGCCGGATACAAGGTGGGGGCGACCCCTTCGGGCGGCGCGAACCGGCACGCCTTCGGCGGCCTCACCGACCAGGCGTTCCGCCTGATCCCGCTCATCGAGCGGGGCGGGGGCGCGCGCTGGCCGTGGGAGATGTAGCGGGCGAGGGTGGTCCCGTCCGGCTCGGGCCGGGCGGGGTCAGCCCGCCGACTCCCCGGCGTGCGGGCTCAGGACGCCCGCCGTCACCAGCGCGATCAGCACGATGCCGAGCAGGATCCGGTAGTACACGAACGGCATGAAGCTCTTCGTCGAGATGAACTTCATGAACCATGCGATCACTGCGTATCCGACGCCGAAAGCGATGACCGTCGCGAAGGCGGTCGGGCCCCAGGAGACGGAGCCGTCCTGCCCGGCGTCCTTCAGTTCGAAGACTCCTGAGGCGAGGACCGCGGGGATCGCGAGGAGGAACGAGTAACGCGCCGCGGCCTCACGGGTGTACCCCATGAGCAGGCCGCCGCTGATGGTCGCGCCGGAGCGCGAGACTCCGGGGATCAGGGCCATGGCCTGGCAGACGCCGTAGATCAGCCCGTCCTTGACGCTCAGGTCCTTGAGTCCCTTGCGCTCCCGCACCGCGCGGTGCTTGCCGCCGACCTCGTCGCGCGCCGCGAGACGGTCGGCGACGCCGAGGACGATGCCCATCACGATGAGGGTCGTCGCGGTCAGGCGCAGATCGCGGAACGGGCCCTCGATCTGGTCCTTGAACGCGACACCGAGCACGCCGATCGGAATCGAGCCCACGATCACGAGCCAGCCCATCTGCGCGTCGTGGTCGCTGCGCAGCGCCTTGTTCGTGAGGGAGCGGAACCATGCGGAGATGATCCGCGCGATGTCCTTGCGGAAGTAGATGACCACCGCCGTCTCCGTGCCGAGCTGGGTGATCGCCGTGAAAGCGGCCCCCGGGTCGTGCCAGCCCGCGAAGGCCGCGGTCAGCCGCAGATGCGCGCTCGACGAGATGGGCAGGAACTCGGTCAGCCCCTGGACGAGCCCGAGGATGAATGATTCGAACCAAGACATGAAGTTACGCGATCCAAGTGCTGACGTGAGCTGACCGCAGACGCGCAGGTCAGAGGCGGACACGGAGGAAGGACGGATGGGCGGGCGAGGCCGTACGGGTCAAGAGGTACGGAAGTGGAAGGGTGCCCGCCGTGGGGCAGCGTAGCGCCCTTGTGTGAAGAGACGATGACAGGGCCTCTTCACCCGGACGGCGCTACGCCGCCGCCGGGCCCGCCGTGGTCCAGCCCGGGGCCTGCGGATGGGCGCTGAGGTCCTCGTGGTGGACGGCGTCGCCGCACGCGGAGCAGGTCACGACGGGGACCAGTTCGTTGCCGCAGGTGTGCTCGATCACCATCGGACGGTCGCCGTCGTCGCGCAGATGACGGTCGCCCCACGCCATGAGGGTCATGAGGACAGGCTCCAGTTCGAGCCCCGCCGTGGTGGGCCGGTACTCGAAGCGCTGCGGGCGCTCCTGGTAGGCGACCTTCTTGAGGATGCCGGCGTCGACGAGGCGGCGCAGACGCGTCGCCAGGATGTCGCGCGGCGCCCCGATGTTGCGCACCAGCTGGTCGAAGCGTCCGTTGCCGAGGCACACCTCGCGCAGGACCAGGAGCGAGTACTTCTCGCCGACCACGGCCAGCGTGTCGGCGATCGAGCAGGGGCGCGGGTCCTTGGCGGCTGGCATGCGCATCAGTGTATGCGAGGGTTTGCTTTTCCAACCGACAGGGCTATGGTGAGTTCAGTTTTCCTACTCACCGGTAGCCGGAGCCGGGCACCGACCCGCCGGCCAAGGAGGCCCGCACCATGCGTGACGCAGTCATCGTCGAAGCCGTACGCACCCCCGTCGGGAAGGGCAAGCCGAACGGAACGCTCGCTCATGTCCACCCCGTCGAACTCCTCGCCCACACCCTGCGCACCCTCGTCCGCCGCGCCGGGGTGGACCCCGCCCAGATCGACGACGTCATCGGCGGCACGGTCGACCAGGTCGCCGAGCAGGCCATGAACACCACCCGGTACGCCGTCCTGTCGGCGGGCTTCCCGGAGTCCGTGCCCGCCACGACCGTCGACCGCCAGTGCGGCTCGTCCCAGCAGGCCGTGCACTTCGCCGCGCAGGGCGTGATCTCCGGCGCCTACGACATGGTGATCGCCGGAGGCGTGGAGTCCATGAGCCGCGTGCCGATGTGGTCGAACGTGCCCGAGGGCGCCGACCCGTTCGGTCCAGGCGTCGCCGAGCGCTATCCGGAGGGGCTGGTCCCGCAGGGCGTCAGCGCCGAGCTGATCGCCGCCAAGTGGTCGCTGTCCCGCGACCTGATGGACGCCTACGCCGTCGAGTCGCACCGCAAGGCCGCCCGGGCCTGGGCGGACGGGCTCTTCGACGCCGAGGTCGCGCCCCTCGAAGGCGCCACCCGAGACGAGTCCGTGCGCCCCGGCACCACCGCCGAGATCCTCGCCGGGCTCAAACCCGCCTACTACGATCCGCACTTCGCCGAGCGCTTCCCGCAGATCGACTGGTCGGTGACCGCGGGCAACGCGAGCCCCATCAACGACGGCGCCTCCGCCGTCCTCATCACCACGAGCGAGAACGCGGCCCGGCTCGGCCTGCGCCCCCTCGCCCGCCTCCACAGCTTCGCCGTCACCGGCTCGGACCCGCTGCTGATGCTCACGGGCGTCATCCCCGCCACCGAGAAGGTGCTGCGCAGGGCGGGTCTCGCGCTGGGCGACATCGACCTGTTCGAGGTCAACGAGGCGTTCGCGGCCGTTGTCCTCGCCTGGCTCCAGGAGACCGGCGCCGACCCGGCGAAGCTGAACGTGCACGGCGGCGCCATCGCGCTCGGCCACCCGCTCGGCGCCAGCGGCACCCGCCTGATGACCACCCTGGTGCACGCGATGCGCGCCCGCGGCGCACGCTACGCACTCCAGACGATGTGCGAGGCCGGCGGGCTCGCCAACGCGACCGTCCTCGAAGCGCTCTGAGTCTCGCGACCGGTACTCGAAGTGCTCGGAGTCCTCAGAGGCGCTCCGACGGGTGAATCAGCCGCGGAGGCGGTGGCGCTTGCACCACGCGAGCACCGCACCCGCGAGGCCGGTCAGCGCGATGAACCCCATCGCGATCAGGAACGCGGGCGACGTCGGAGTCGAGGCCCTTGCCCCGGCGACGACGTACGCCGCCGTATTGGGGACCGAGCCGATCGCCGTGGCGAGAAGGAACGGCGCCCAGCGCATGCGCGAGATCGCGGCGCAGTAGTTGGCCGCCCAGAACGGCACACCCGGAAACGTCCGGGCCGCCAGCATCGACCGGAAGCCGTGCCGGCTGAGCTGCCCGTCGGCCGCCTTCAGCCAGCGGCCGCGTACGAGGGGCCGCAGCGCCTCCTGGCCGAGCACCCGGCCGAGCCCGAACGCCACCCCGGCGCCGAGCACCGTCCCGCCGAGCGCCGCCACGGTGCCCAGCTGCGAACCGAACAGAGCGCCCGCCGCGAGGTTCAGCAGCGGCCGCGGAACGAAGGCCACCGTGCACAGGCCGTACGCGACGCCGAACAGGACGACCGCCGCGGCGCCGCTCATCTGGGGTGGCCAGCCGTCCGCGAGCAGTCGCTGCGGCTGAAGGAGCAACACCATGGCCCCGCCCGCCGCGAGCAGCGCCACCAGGAGCGACAGCCGCGACCACGGCGACAGCAGAACTCTCGTGCAGCGCAGGGCAAGGCCCGCCGGCCGGGCGGCGGCGAGTCCCTCGGGACGGGTCGCGACGGTGTCGGGCATCCGGGGAGACTAACCGACCCATATGTAAATTCGCCGTAGGGTTGTGTCGCATGACCGTCACAGTCCCGCGCAGCGCGCTGGCCGACACCCTGCTGGAGCGGCTCACCGCCGTGTACCCCAAGGCGGCCGATCCCGAGCGGGCCGGGCAGATGCGCGCGTACATGAAGGACGTGGCACCCTTCCTCGGTCTCACCACCCCCGTACGCCGAGCACTCTCGCGCACGGTCCTGGCCGGCGCCCCGCGCCCCGACGAGACCGACTGCACCACGCTCGCCCTGCGCTGCTGGGAGCTGCCCGAGCGCGAGTACGCGTACTTCGCGGTCGACTACCTGCGGCGGAACGTGGGCCGTTGCTCGTCCGGCTTCCTGCCTGTCGCCCGGCACCTCGTGTCGACGGTCCCGTGGTGGGACACCGTCGACCTGCTCGCCGCGCACGTCGTCGGCGCGCTGGTCGTTGCCGACCCGCGCCTGGCGAAGGACATGGACGCGTGGATCGAGGACGACGACCTGTGGATCGCCCGCACCGCGCTCCTGCACCAGCTCCGGCGCAAGGAGACGACCGACACGGAGCGCCTCTTCGGCTATTGCCTGCGCCAGGCGCCGCACCCCGACTTCTTCATCCGCAAGGCCATCGGCTGGTGCCTGCGTGAGTACGCGAAGACCGACCCGGACGCCGTACGTTCCTTCGTCGCCGCCCACCGGGACCGGCTCGCGCCCTTGTCGGTGCGCGAGGCCCTGAAGAACATCGGGCCCTGAACTCCCTTACGTCCCAAGGGAGACCGGGCCACCCGCCGAGCCGCCCCGGCCGCCGGAAAACCATTCGACCTGCGTCGCTTCCTCGGCAATGATCGGCGTCATGTTCCGGTACGCCTTCCCCGCAGCCACGTCCGCAGTCGCGGACGCTGCGAAGGCTGCCGTCTTCCTGGCCGCCGCAGCAGACGGCGCCCGAAGCTGACCCTCTCCGGACATTCCGGCGGACCCCGCAGGGGGAGGGTCGGTAGGAATCCGGGGTCCCCGCCTCGTCAAGGAGGCCATCACACCCTGTTCCGCTGAGGAACACGTTCCGGGAGGAACCACCCAGTCATGCCCAAGACGGCATACGTGCGCACCAAGCCGCACCTCAACATCGGCACCATGGGCCACGTCGACCACGGCAAGACGACCCTCACCGCCGCCATCACCAAGGTCCTCGCCGAGCGCGGCGCCGGCACGTTCGTGCCCTTCGACCGCATCGACCGCGCCCCGGAGGAGGCCGCCCGCGGCATCACCATCAACATCGCGCACGTCGAGTACGAGACCGACACCCGCCACTACGCGCACGTCGACATGCCCGGTCACGCCGACTACGTCAAGAACATGGTCACCGGGGCCGCGCAGCTCGACGGGGCGATCCTCGTGGTCTCCGCGCTGGACGGGATCATGCCGCAGACCGCCGAGCACGTCCTGCTCGCCCGCCAGGTCGGCGTCGACCACATCGTCGTCGCGCTCAACAAGGCGGACGCGGGGGACGAGGAGCTCACCGACCTCGTCGAGCTCGAGGTCCGCGAGCTGCTCTCCGCGCACGGGTACGGCGGCGACTCCGTCCCCGTGGTGCGGGTCTCCGGACTCAAGGCCCTCGAGGGCGACGCCCGTTGGACCGGGGCGATCGACGCGCTGCTCGACGCAGTGGACACGTATGTGCCCATGCCCGAGCGGTACGTGGACGCGCCGTTCCTGTTGCCGGTGGAGAACGTGCTCACCATCACCGGACGCGGCACGGTCGTCACCGGGGCCGTCGAGCGCGGCAGGGTGCGTGTCGGCGACCGCGTCGAGATCTTCGGCGCGGACACCGACGCGGCGGCGACCGTGGTGACCGGCCTGGAGACCTTCGGCAAGCCCATGGAGGAGGCGCAGGCCGGGGACAACGTGGCGCTGCTGCTGCGCGGGGTGCCCCGCGACGCGGTCCGCCGCGGCGACGTCGTCGCGGCACCGGCCAGCGTCAGCCCGAGCCGCCGCTTCACGGCCCAGGTGTACGTCCTCTCGGCGGCCGAGGGGGGCCGGACGACACCGGTCGCCACCGGCTACCGCCCGCAGTTCTACCTGCGGACCGCGGACGTCGTCGGAGACGTCGACCTCGGCGAGAGCGCCGTCGCCCGGCCCGGGGACACCGTCACGATGACGGTCGAGCTCGGCCGCGACATGCCCCTGGAGGCGGGCCTCGGCTTCGCGATCCGCGAGGGCGGGCGCACCGTCGGCGCGGGCACCGTCAGCTCCGTCGGCTGAACCGCACCGCCCGCCTCCCGCACCCCGCGGGAGGCGGGCGGTCGCACGTCGGCCACACTGGACGCCGGAGCCGGCAGGGAGGTCTCAAGTGGCAGGCAGGGCACTCGTACTCGGGGGCGGCGGCCTCTCCGGCATCGGCTGGATCTCCGGAATCCTCCACGGCCTCGCCGAGGCCGGCGCCGACCTGTGGGACGCCGACACCGTGATCGGCACCTCCGCGGGCTCCGTCGTCGGCGCCCAGCTCACCTCCGGCAGACTGACGCCCGCCGAGCTGTACGAGCGCCAACTCGCCGCGCCCGTAGGGGAGATCGCCGGGCACCTGGGCGCCGCCGCCACCCTCCGCCACGCCCGCGCCGCGCTCTCCTCCCGTACGCCGGAGGACTTCGGCCGCAAGGTGGGGCACATCGCGCTGGCCGCCGACACCCCGGACGAGGCGACGCGCCGCGCGGTCATCGCGGGGCGGCTCGTCTCCCACAGCTGGCCCGAACGGCCGTTCCTGGTGACGGCGGTGCGGGCGACGACCGGCGAGTTCCGTGTTCTCGACCGGGGCAGCGGCGTCGGCCTGGTCGACGCCGTCGCGGCCAGCTGCGCCGTGCCGGGCGTCTGGCCGCCGGTCACGTTCGCGGACGGGCGTTGGATCGACGGCGGCGTCCGGTCCCCGGCCAACGCGCACCTCGCCGAAGGCCACGACCGCATCGTGGTCATCGCCCCGATCGCCGCGGGCGGCGGCACTCTCGAATCGGCCCGCGCCCAGGCGGAGCGCCTGACCGCAGGCGGGGCGAGGGTCACCCTCATCACCCCGAACCGCACCACCAGAAAGGCGATGGGCCACAACAGCCTCGACCCGGCACACCGCGCCCCCTCGGCCCGCGCGGGCCGGGAACAGGCTCCGGCGCACGCGGCGGCCGTGGCGGAGACGTGGGGCTGAGCGACGCCCTGGTGAGTGCGGCGCGGCGTCCGGCCCCTCGCATGCCGTACATCGGGTGTGTGCTGTGCGGCATAGGACCCTGGCCGGCCGTGCATCCGGTGAGTGCCGTGCGGCCCCCGGTTCCTCGCTGCCCGCGCATCGCGGCGAATGCCACCCGGCACCAGGCACCCCGGCGACCGCCGAACGCCGTCCGGTGAGCCGGCTGCCCCGCGGCCCCGTCCATCCCATGAACCCCGCCCGTCCTCCCGCCACCCCCACCGCCCGGCACAATGGACGCGTGGACGAGCCGATACCCGTGACCAGGACCGTCGATCACGGCACCGCCAAGCTGATGCCCGACGTGGACCGGCGCAGGGCCTGGCTGCTCACGGTCGACGGGGCGCCGCAGTCGTACGTCGATCTGGACGCGCCGGAACACCTCGAATTCGAGTACGCGCGCCGGCTCGGGCATGTCCTCGACTGTGCGGGCGAGCCCGGAGAGCCGCTCGACGTGCTGCATCTCGGCGGTGGCGCGCTGACCCTGCCGCGCTACGCGGCGGCGACGCGGCCCGGCTCGCGTCAGGACGTGGTCGAGGCGGACCGGGGGCTGCTCGCCCTGGTCGCGGAGCACCTGCCCGTCCCCGACGGCGCCGGGATCACCGTGCACGGCGCAGACGCCCGCACCTGGCTGGAGTCGGCCGACGCCGACAGCGCCGACGTCCTCGTGGCGGACGTCTTCGGCGGCTCCCGCGTCCCGGCCCATCTGACCACCGTGGCGTACGCCGAGGCCGCCGAGCGGGTCCTGCGTCCCACGGGCGTCTACGCGGCGAACCTCGCGGACGGCACGCCCTTCGCCTTCCTCCGCTCCCAACTCGCCACGTTCTCAACGGTGTTCGAGCATCTCGCACTGATCGCGGAGCCCGCCGTGCTGCGCGGCAGGCGCTTCGGGAACACGGTCCTCGTGGCCTCCCACGAGGAACTCGACATCACGGCCCTCGCCCGCCGCGCCGCGGCCGACGCGTTCCCGGCCCGCGTCGAGCACGGCGCCCAGCTGCGCCGCTTCACCGGCGGCGCGAAGCCCGTACGGGACGAGGAGGCGGTGCCGTCACCCGAGCCGCCCGGCGGCTCCTTCGGCATCGGCTGAGACGAGCTCGGGCGCAGGCTGCCCGGAGGTGTCGGGGCGGCGCGTCAGCCGGCGTACCTCCGGCACGAACAGGACCGCGCCCGTCGCGACGACGACGAGTGCCGCGCAGCCCCACAGCGCGGGGGTCAGGCCGAAGGCGGCCTCCGCGGGGCCCGCGAGCGCGGTGGCGACCGGCACCATCGCGACGGAGCCGAACCAGTCGTACGCGGAGACCCGGGACAGCTTGTCCTCCGGGATCTCCTGGTGCAGCGCCGTCATCCACGAGACGCTGAACACTTCGATCGTCACGCCGCTCACGAACATCACGCAGACCAGCACGGCAAGAGGCACCGGTACCGCGAGCGCCGCCGAGGGCAGCGCCAGCGGGAACACGCACAGGGTTCCGGCGAGCAGCAGCCGCCGCGGCTTCCACCGCATCATCAGAAACGCCCCGGCGACGGTCCCGACGCCGAACGCGCCGAGCGCGAGTCCCCAGGGCCCGGGTCCGCCGAGGGAGTCGCGCGCGACCAGCGGGCCGAAGACCGCGTCGGCGGCGCCGACCACCGCGACCACGACGGAGAACTGCGCGACGATGCCCCACAGCCACGGCCGGCTGATGAACTCCTGCCAGCCGTCCCGCATATCGGCGAGGAGGCCTCCGCCGGGCTCGCGCGGCGCGATATGGCTGACGTCGAGGAACGAGCGCAGGGCGCCCGCGACGGCGAACGCGACCGCGTCCACGGCGAGCACCCAGCCGGGCCCGACGGCCGCGACCATCGCGCCGCCGAGCGCCGCGCCGCCCACGGCCGCGCCCGACATCGCCATCCGGAAGAGGGCGAAGGCGCGGCTCGCCTGCTCCCGGTCCACCGACGACATCAGCATGCCTTCGGCGGCGGGGTTGAAGAAGGCCTGCCCGGTGCCGCCCAGCGCGCTGAGCAGCATCATCTGCCACAGCTCGGGCCTGCCGGTCAGGACTAGCAGCGCGAAGGCGCCCTGGGAGAGGAAGTTGAGCCCGTTGGCCGCGACCATCACGTGGTGGCGCGGCAGCCGGTCGGCGACGGCTCCGCCGACGAGCAGGAACAGCACGAGCGTCAGGGTGCGTGACGCGGCGACGAGGCCGACGTCCCCGCCGTCGCCCCCCGTCTCGAGCACCGCGAACGCGGACGCGATCAGCGCGCCGTTGCTGCCGAGGGTCGTCACGAACGCCGCCAGAGCCAGCAGGCTGTAATTGCGGCCCGCCCAGGCGGGTCGGCGGGGTCTGAGCGGGGAGGCGGCGGCAGAGTTCACTGATGGACTATCGCCGCCGTGGGTCCTACTTGCCAAACGGGATTCTTTCGGGTTGGCCGAAGGTAATGGTTACCGGCGAGTCACTCGGATAGATTGATCATGAATCTTCGTGTCATGTTCACGATTAATCTACCCCCGGGAACCGGCTGGTTCTCGAGGAAAGGGATGAAATGCGGAAGTACTTCTCGTCTCTCCTGGCCGCGGCCGCGCTCGCCGGCGCCGCCGCACTCCCCGTCGTGGCGGCGGCACCCGCTTCGGCGGCGGCGACCACGTGTGCGCCGGCCAGCCACGACTACACGGTCGCCGAGGAGAAGGTGCCCGTCCACTCCTCGATCTCGGGGAACGCGGCCGTGATCGACTACATCTACAAGAACAACTCGGTGCACGCCTACTGGGCCTGCACCAACAGCTCCGGCAACCCGTGGGTGTGTATCGGCAGTTGCAAGGTGACCGAGGACGCGATCTCCGGCAGGTGGGTCTACCGGAACTACCTGCGCTGATCGCAGCACGCCGCCGGCAGCGTCCGGCCCGCCCTTCACCGGGGCGGTCCGGACGCTGTGCTGTGTGCGGCTCACTCCACGCTGGGGTCGCCCTGGAGGCGTACGGTGCTGAGGATCTTCTGCACCGTGGCGTCGGGGACCTCGTCCTTCACGCCCTTGGCGCCGTAGAACGTCCAGGAGACGAAGTCGCCCTGGGAGTTCTTGAACGCGAACACGGTGGCCTTGCCGTCCGTGTCGCACTTGCCGGTCTTCGGTACACCGGACGATGTAGTGGTCGCCACGCTGCCCTTGACGCCGGAAGCGGTCGTGAAGTCCTTCGGCTTACCGATCTTCAGGAGCTTCTTCGACGAGCTCTTCTGGTCGGTGTAGCCGCCGAACACCCACCATGCCGAGTCGTTGCGCGCGACGTCCGCGGTGTTCTTGGCGCCGTTCTGCCCCTTGGTGCCCGCCCCAGCGAGGGCGCTGTCGTCGACGGTGCCGTCCTTGTCGTCGTCGGACGTGCACCACTTCTCCTTGAGGAACGCGGGTGCGGACATCGTGATGAGGGGCTTGCCGCTCTCGTCCTTCGCGTCCTCGAAGCCGGTGATCAGGCCGTCCGACTTGACAACCCAGTCGGCCGGTACGTCGAACGCGGTCCCGTACTTGGGGTTCACGACGACCTGCCAGCCCGCGATGGTGGCCTTCGGCGCGTTCGACGGGTCGCGCGGGTTGACGTCGTCGCTCGCGTCGGGGCTGGGGTCCTTGGAGGCGGACTTCGTGGGGGACTCGGGCGGCTTGGGGTCCGCCTTGTCCTCCTTGTCACCCCCGAGAACAAGGAACCCGGTCACGCCGGCGGCGACCACGACGGCCGCGGCCGCGACGATCGCGGTGATCTTCGTCTTGTTGCCGCCGCCGTTGCCGCTCGGCGGCTGGGGAGCGCCGAGCGGGACGGTGGGAGCGCCCCACTGCCCGGGAGGCTGCTGCCCGGGCTGCTGCTGGTACGGATTGGGCTGCTGCTGGTAACCCGGCTGCTGATAGGGGTTGGGCTGCTGCTGGTACCCCGGCTGCTGGTACGGGTTCTGGTCCTGCGGGTTCTGCTCGCCCCCGGGCGGCTGCTGTCCTGGCCACATGGCGCACAACAATAGAGGTCCCGGCAGCCGCCGACATCGTCGCCCTGTACCGGACGTGCAACGGTTCGCCGGCGGCCGCGGGTTGGCCCCTCGTCTCAGGAGTCGCTGACGTCCACGAGCCGCACGGTGCTGACGATCTTCCTGACCGTCGCGTCGGGCACCTCGCCCTTGACGCCCGTGGGCCCGAAGAACGACCAGGACGCGAAGTCGCCGTCGGCGTCCTTGAAGGCGAACACGGCGGCCTTGCCGTCGGAGGAGCACTTCCCGTGCTTCTTCTGCTTGACGCCCGTCGAAGAGGCGGTCACGAGGCTGCCGTTGAGGCCGGACGCGGTGGTGTACGACTGGGCCGGCTTCGTGGTGATGCTCTTCTTGTCGGGCTGCGAGTACGCGCCGTAGACCCACATCGTGGCGTCCTTGGTGGCGGCGTCCTCGGTGCTCTTGGCGCCGTTGTTGCCCCGCGACCCGGCCGCGCCGAGCGAGGACTCCTCCTCGTTGCCGTCCTTGTCGTCGTCGGAGACGCACCACTTCTCTTCGAGGAACGCAGGGTTGCTCATGGCGATGAGCGGCTTCTCGCGCGGGTCGCCTTCTTTGGAGACCCAGTTGACCCAGCCGTTCGACTTCACCAGCCAGGTGGAGGGAACGTCGAACGCCATGCCGTGGTCGGTGTTCACCACGGTCTTCCAGCCGTGCACGGTGGGCTCGACAGCGCCGCCCGCGCGCGGGTTGCCGGTCGCGCTCGGCGCGGCGGTGGAGGACTTCGTGGGACCGGGTCCGGCGTCGTCGTCCTTCTTGTCCTTGTCGCCGCCGAGGACGAGGACCCCGGTGACCACGGACGCGACGACGACCGCGGCTGCGGCCACCACGGCGATGAGAGCCGTCCGTCCGCGCTTCGGGGGTTCGGGTGACGGCTGGGGTGAACCGGCGGGAATCGTGGGCGCGTTCCAGACCTGCTGTCCGGACGGCTGCGGATACGCGTTCGGCTGCTGGTACGGATTCGGTTGGCGGCCCTGCGGGTTCTGCTCGCCCCCGGGACCCTGCTCTCCTGGCCACATGGCGAGCAACGATAGAGGCACCGCCGGACCGAGGATGGCCAAGGCTGCTACTCGCGGGTAACATCACGCGGCATGAGCGCAGAACAGATGTCGATCGGCGAGATGCTCGCCGCCACCGTGCCGATGGCCCGGACCCTGAACCTCGAATTCCTCGAGACCACCCCGGAGAAGGCCGTCGTGGCCCTGCCGGACCAGAGCGAGTACCACAACCACGTCGGCGGACCGCACGCCGGAGCGATGTTCACGCTCGGCGAGTCCGCCAGCGGTGCGATCGTCCTCGCGGCCTTCGGGGACCAGCTCTCGCGGGCGGTGCCGCTCGCCGTGCGTGCCGACATCGCGTACAAGAAGCTCGCCATGGGCCCTGTCACGGCGACGGCCACGCTCGGCCGCCCGGCCGCCGACGTGGTCGCCGAGCTCGACGCGGGGGAGCGGCCCGAGTTCCCGGTGACCGTCGAGATCCAGCGCGCCGACGGTGCGGTGACCGGGGAAATGAGCGTCGTCTGGACGCTGCGCCCCAACAGCTGAGCCGGACATCTCCGTTTCCCTCGAACAGGTAGGCTGCCCGGCATGCGCACCCGGGGGAGCGTGCGCCGGGCACACGCCCACCGACACGGGAGGAATCGGCGTTGCACGTCCAGGAATGGCTCGACACGGTACCGGCGGTCGCCATCTACGCCCTGGTGGCCGGGGTCATCGGGCTCGAAAGCCTGGGCATCCCGCTGCCGGGGGAGATCGTCCTGGTCTCGGCGGCGCTGCTGTCGTCCCAGCAGGGTGACGTCGACCCGATCATCCTCGGGGCCTGCGCCAGCGCGGGAGCCGTCGTCGGCGACTCCATCGGATACGCCATCGGCCGCAAGGGCGGACGCCCCCTGCTGGCCTGGCTCGGCAACAAGTTCCCACGCCACTTCGGCGAGGCCCATGTCGCGACCGCCGAGCGCTCCTTCGAGAAGTGGGGCATGTGGGCGGTCTTCTTCGGCCGCTTCGTCGCCCTGCTGCGCATCTTCGCGGGCCCGCTCGCGGGCGTGCTGCACATGCCGTACTGGAAGTTCCTCATCGCGAACTTCCTCGGCGGGGTCATCTGGGCCGGCGGCACGACCGCCGTCATCTACTACATCGGCGTGGTCGCCGAGGACTGGCTCAAGCGGTTCTCGTACTTCGGGCTCGCCGCGGCCGTGCTGATCGGCCTGGCGTCCATGCTGATCGTCAGGCGCAAGGCGAAGAAGACGGCGGCGGCGGCCGAGGAACAGCCGGTCCCGGCCGCCGAGTGACACCTGACGCCTGACGATTGCTGTCAGCTGTCAGTCGTCCGCGTGCGCCGCGCGGTGTGCCTTCGCCAGTTCCACGTAGAGCGTGCCGTTCAGGGTGATGCCCGCACGCTCCTCGTCGGTCAGCGGCCGCTTCACCTTGGCGGGGACCCCGGCGACGAGTGAGCCCGGCGGGACCTGCATCCCCTGCGGGACGAGCGCCTGGGCGGCGACCAGGGAACCGGCTCCGATCACCGCGCCGTTGAGAACCGTGGCGCCCATGCCCACGAGGCAGTCGTCCTCGACGGTGCAGCCGTGCAGGACCGCGTTGTGTCCCACGGAGACCCGCTCGCCGACCGTCACCGGGAAGCCGGGGTCGACGTGCACGGTGCAGTTGTCCTGGATGTTGCTGTCGGCGCCGAGCACGATCGGGCCGCAGTCCGCGCGCAGCACCGCGCCGTACCAGACACTCGCCCCGGCGTGCAGGGTGACCTCGCCGATCACGACCGAGGTCGGCGCGGCGAACGCCTCCTGGTCGAGGTCCGGGTCCTTGCCGCCGATCCCGGTGATGAGTGCCTGCTGGCCCATCGCTCTGTCTCCTCTTCGGTCTTCCGCACAGACTGTGCCGCGCCAGAGCGAACCGTACGGGACGGCCCCGAGCGGGTGCCGCGTGGGGCGAAGATCACAGGCCAGGGCTCTGCGCGGTGGCGTACGTCTGAGTAACGTGTGGCTGTGCCGAAGAACTGGAACGCGTTCTCATCCCGCGCCTTCACCGGACGCCTGGCCCATCGCGCGGTGCAGGCGGGCTGGCGCCTCGCGCAGCGCGCGGGCGCGGTGACCGCCGCGCATCCCGGCCGCTACCGCTTCGGGTCCCTCGGCCACGGCACCAAGCTGGCCTTCCCGCAGGGCACGGTCTTCGGCGAGCCCTGGATCCATCTCGGCGCGCACTGCATCATCGGCGAACAGGTCACTCTCACCGCGGGCCTGATGCCCGACCTCGACCTCGGGTCCGAGCCCATCCTGCGCGTGGGTGACGGCGTCGTCCTCGGCCGCGGCAGTCATGTCATCGCCGACACGACGGTGACGATCGGCAGCGACTGCTACTTCGGCCCGTACGTCTACGTGACCTCGACCAACCACTCGTACGACGACCCGCACCAGCCCATCGGCAAGCAGTGGCCGCGCATGGAGCCGGTGGAGATCGGGCCCGGCTGCTGGATCGGCACCGGCGCGGTGATCCTGCCGGGCGCGCGGATCGGCCGGAACGTCGTGGTGGCCGCCGGTGCCGTCGTGCGCGGCGAGGTGCCGGACCACTCGGTCGTGGCCGGTGCGCCCGCCCGGGTCGTACGGAGCTGGGACGAGGAGAACGGGTGGCAGCCGCCGCTGCGCACCCCCGCCCCCGCCCCGATCCCCGAAGGCGTCACCCCCGAGCAACTCCTCGCGCTCGCCGACCTGGAAGAACTCGGAGAAGGCGTCCAGCCGGGCGCGAGCGCCTAGGGCCTGTCCGGCCGGGCCCTAACCCGTCGCCAGCAGCACCGTGCCCACCAGTGCGAGGCCCGCCCCCGCGGCCTGCACCCCGCGCAACCGCTCGCCGAGGAAGCCGCGCGCGGCCAGCGCCGTCACGACGGGGTAGAGCGAGGCGAGCACGGCGGCCACGGTGACCGGGCCCTGCTGCGCCGCCATCGCGTACGTGCCGTTGGCCGCCACGTCGGCGAGGCCCACGAACGCCAGCGCGGGAAGCGCCGACCGGACGACCTGCATCCCGCCGTCCTCGGGAAGCGCCCGGCCGCCGCGCCGCACGGACACGTACAGGGCCGTGCCACCCGCCGTCACATTGGTCACCCGCTGCACGAAGAGCGCCAGGAAGAGCCCGGTCACGGTGGTCGAGGCCTCCGCGATCAGGGCCATCACCGCGCCGAAGCCGAACGCGGCGAGCAGCGTGAGCAGGACGGCCTGACGCTGCACGGGCGCGCCCCTGAACTGCGGACCGCCGGCCAGGATCACCCCTGCGACGGCCACTCCGATCCCCGCGAACTGGAGCAGCCCCGGACGCTCCCCGAGGACCAGGCCGACGGCGACGGGAACGGTGACGCCGAGCGAGCCGAGGGGCGAGACGACGCCCATCGGGCCGAGGGCGAGCGCCTTGTAGAAGGCGAGCATGGCGACTGGGCCGACGAGACCGGCCGCGACCGCGAACCACAGCTGTGGTCCCGCCTCGCTCCACGCGCCGGTCGCGGCCACGATCGCGCCGAGCACCACGACGGCGATGCTCTGCGAGACCACCACGACCGTGAGAGCGGGAGTTCGCCGGGTGAGGAGCCCTCCGCCGAAGTCGGCCAGGCCCCACATGAGGCTGGTGGCCAGGGCGAAGAGTGCTGTCATGGTCTGCCTCGCAGTACAGTGTGGTGAACATCGGTGAATGCTTTGTTGCACCACACGTTAGTTCAGTGAATTGAACGCTGTCATCCAGAATATTGGACGGAATGTGTCGGACCTCGACCTGCTGACCCAGTCCCTCGGCCGCAACGTCAAGCGCTGGCGCACCGAGCGCGGCTTCACCCTGGACGGTCTCGCGACGCGCGCCGGAGTCAGCCGCGGCATGCTCATCCAGATCGAGCAGGCCCGCACCAACCCCAGCATCGGCACCGTGGTCAAGATCGGTGACGCGCTCGGCATCAGCATCACCACCCTGCTCGACTACGAACAGGGTCCGAAGGTCCGCATCGTCCCGCCCGAGCAGGCCGTACGCCTGTGGAGCACGGACGCCGGCAGCTACAACCGGCTGCTCGCCGGGACCGAGGCCCCCGGCCCTCTGGAGATGTGGGACTGGCACCTGGAACCCGGCGACGGCAGCGGCTCCGACCCGCACCCCGCGGGCACGGTGGAGCTGCTCCATGTGACGGCGGGCGAGCTGACCCTCGTCCTGGACGGCGCCGAGTACCGCGTGCCCGCCGGTTCCAGCGTCTCGTTCGAGGCCGACGCCTCGCACACCTACCGCAACGACGGCACCGAGACGATGGAGATGACCATGGCTGTCTCGGTGCCGCCCGTACGCTGAGACGCCCGACTCGGTCGCGGTGGACGGCTGTTAGCGTGCCGACATGCGCGCACCCATCGGAAACTTCGAACACGTCCGCCCCGCTCCCGAGGCGCTCGACCTGCTGACGGACCCGGTGGCCGACGCCGTACGGAACTGGCGCGGCGCGGTCCCGGCGGAGCAGCTGATCCATGTCGACACCGAGCCCGAGTGGGCGGACACGGCCACGTTCGTCGAGCACTACGGCCCCGAGCTGCTCGAGGACTCCGCGAACTGCGTCGTCGTCGCGGGCAAGCGCGGCGGCGAGACGACCCTCGCCGCCTGCCTGGTCCTCTCCGGCACCCGGGTCGACGTCAATGGAGCCGTACGCCGTCAACTGGGCTCCCGCAAGGCGTCGTTCGCCCCGATGGAGACGGCCACCGGCGCCACCGGCATGGAGTACGGCGGCATCACACCGATCGGGCTCCCCGCCGACTGGCCGCTCCTCGTGGACGCGGCCGTCGTCGACCGGCCGCACGTCCTGATCGGCAGCGGAACGCGCCGCGGCAAGCTCATCGTGCCCGGCAAGGCCTTCCTCGACCTGCCCGGAGCGGTGGTGCTCGAAGGGCTCGGCGTGAACTGACCCCGCCCGGGGCCGAACGAACCCGGAGGCCGCCGCGTCTGAGGAGCGGCTCCGCGCAGTGGCGTGGGGCGGGGCGGAGAAACGGGTGGGGCGAGGTATGAGAATCCGGACGGCGGCCGTGCTGGCGATGGTGTCGGGGGCGCTGGTGTCCGTGGTGGCCTGCGGCGCGGAAGTCCCCGAGGGCCTGGTGGTGACCGGCTCCTCGCCGGCTGTCCCCTACCGCGGTCCTCTCAAGACAAAGGCGCCCGACATCGACGGGGACGAGGACAACGTCCAGGGCGGGGGTGCCTCCGTCCTCGCCCTCGAATGCGCGGGCAAGCCGTACCAGGGTGGCGGCGGGGACGACGGCTGGGGCGCGTCGGACGGCGCGGACTCGCCGGACGAGGCCCTGAACGCGCTCGTGGCCGACGAGTTCTCCCGGTCCCTTCCGCGGCGCGGCTATCGCGTCGAACGCGAGGCGGGCCGCCGCGTCCTGTACTCGTACGACGTCGGCGGCCGCACCCGTGTGGCCGTGATCGTCGCCAAGGACCTGCCGCACAGGCCGGGTTGGGGTCTGGAGACGTACGCCCAGTGCGATCCGTCCGAGTTCGCCCGCCGGGACCGCGCCCACCTCGACGTCCGGGTGTGGGAGGACCGCCAGGGGCGTCCGGTGCCGGCGTCCGAGATCTTCAGCGCGTCCGGGCCCGAGCACTGCGACTGGCAGTCGGCGGAGTTCCTCCACCTCGGTGACCGCCAGTACCTCCGGGACCCCGAACACGCGCTGCCCCGCAAACTCCTGCACTCCTCGTACGCGGAGAGGACCCGGCTGCCGGACGGGGCCACGGACACCGGATACCGCGACGGGCGGCGCCGGCTGTGGCTCTCGGCCGACAGGTCCGACGCCTTTGTGCGGACCGGGGGCGTCGTGGAGCGGTGGCCGGGGGCGATCGAGCCGATCGGGTGCAAGTGAGGACGGGGACGCTTAGGCTCCCTCTCGGAGCAAGCGCTTTCCGCGCCTTGTCCCGCTCGCCCCTGCCCCGCTCCGCCCGGCCTGGCTGAGGAGCCCCGCATGCCCTCCGAGACCGACCTCCCGTCGACCGACCTCTCCCATCCGCTGCCCGGAGCCGTCGGCCTCTCCCACCTGAACGCCTACGAGTGGGAGGCCGCCGACGGAGTGTGCGGCGGCACCCCGCATCTGCACCTGGTGTGCACGGAGGCCTACGTCGTCACCGGCGGACGCGGCGCCGTGCAGACACTCAGCCCCGGCGGCTACCGCGAAGTCTCCCTGGAAGCGGGCTCGGTGGCGTGGTTCACGCCGGGCACCGTGCACCGCATGGTGCAGCGAGGCGACCTGCGCATCACCGTC
Organism: Streptomyces sp. NBC_00569; assembly: GCF_036345255.1. Classification (NCBI taxonomy): domain Bacteria; kingdom Bacillati; phylum Actinomycetota; class Actinomycetes; order Kitasatosporales; family Streptomycetaceae; genus Streptomyces; species Streptomyces sp. NBC_00569. The sequence goes on from NZ_CP107783.1 coordinate 8,125,440, forward strand.
CTCATGCAGAACAGCGGTCTGCCCGAGGCCGGTGACGCCGTCTTCACCTTCCCGCCCGACGTGCTCGCCGATCCCGAGCGCTACGCCGCCGCCGCGACACTCCCGGCCCGGACGGGACCCCTGGCGGAGGCGGCCGCACGGCAGCGGCGCGACCTCGCCGTCGAGGGCTATCTGCCGCTGCGCGAGGCGCTGTCGGCCGGGGACGACGCGCCGTACCTGGAATTCCAGCGGGCCGCGGCGCGCCTCGTCCGGGACAAGGTGCCCGTCTGGCGCGAGCTGTGGCGGGCCGGGGCGCTGGCCGCCGCCGAGCGCACCGGCGCCCAGCTCGCGGCCCTCGCATCCGGCGACCCCTCCTACCTCACAGGATCGGCCTCGTACGACACGGGTCCCACCCGGCGCGGCGGGTACGGCATGTGCGGCCGCCGTGACGAGTACGAGCTGCCCGGGTCGACGCTGCCGCAGCGGGACGGGTAACTGCCGCCTCGTGTAAGGGAGTCACCGGGACGGGGCGACTCAGCCCAGGCGGGGGATCTCGATCGCCGGGCACTTGTCCATGACCATCGCAAGCCCCGCGTCGCGCGTGCGCCCGTACGCCGCCTCGTCGATCACGCCGAGCTGGAACCAGACCGCGTCCGCGCCGATCGACCGGGCCTCGTCGGCGACCTGGCCCGCGAGGTGGGAGTTGACGAAGACGTCGACCACGTCGACCTTGAACGGGATCTCTTCGAGGGACGCGTAGCCCTGCTCGCCGTGGACCGACTCGGCCTTCGGGTGGACCGGGACGATGCGCTTGCCGAAGCGCTGGAGGACCTCGGCGACGCCGTACGCGGCGCGCGCCCTGTTCGAGGAGAGGCCCACGACCGCCCAGGTGTCACCGAGCTCCGTGAGGATCCTGCGGACCGTCTCCTGATCGCCGTACATGCGCTGCCTCCTGGGGGTCGACGGGTGTTCACCGTGATCAACAGGGCGGTGCCGTGCGGGATTCCCCCGGGACGAGGTCAGAGGAACGTGGCCGCGTGCAGGATGCGGATCATGGTCACCGCGGAGTTCGCCGACGACATCGCCGACACCGCCGTGCCCACGGCTGCCGCCCACGCCGCGAGGCCGATCCCCGTGCCGGCCGGTGGCCAGATGCGCGCCGCAGGGGCCGGGCGCAGAAGGGCCGCGACCCGGCGCGGGACCGGGCCCGGCGCCGCGAGGCCCGCCAGTGTGGGGGCCGGCGCGGCGCGCGAGACGAGGGCGGCCTTGCCGATCGCACGGGCCACGACACGGCGGTCGTGCACGCAGCGCGCCGCGTCCTCGTCGGCCCACCGCTCCGTCGAGTACACCACCGCCGTGCGCAGCGGCAGCAGGAAGGGATTGGCCCGCGCCGCCAACTGCGCCACCAGCAGATGACGGTGGTGCCGGGCCGCCAGGTGGGCCCGCTCGTGCGCGAACAGCGCCCTGCGCTCCGGCCCGGTGAGCACGGCCAGGAGCCCGGTCGTGACCACCACCCGGTCACGGTCCCCACCGGGCAGTGCATACGCGTACGGCACCGTGTCCGGCACGACCGCGACGCCCCGGTCGCGCAGCCCGGCGAGCGCCCGCCGGGCCCGGCGCCGCACCGAGTGGTGCCGGACGACGACCCGCGTACAGGCCACGAGCACGACGGCGAGGGCGGGGATCGCGGCCCTGCCCGCCATCCCGTCGAACGGCACGGCCGCCCGCACCTCGGGGTCCGACCAGCCGTCGGGGAGGGGGTTTCCGGGCAGTTGGGCCGTGCCGACGACCATGAGCAGCGCCAGGCACAGCGTGCTGCACACGGCCATCACCCCCGCGACGGCCGTCAGGAGACGGGTCGCGGTGCGCGGGTGGAGATGCTGCTCGGCCAGGCGCGCCATGGGCCACGCCGTCAGCGGCAGCACCAGCGGCAGGAAGACGAAGACCCCCATCGCCGGCTCAGCCCTCGCCGGTGCCGGGGGCTTCGTCCGGCCGTTCCGCCTGTTCGAGGAGGTCCCGCAGCAGTTGTTCGTCGCCCGGAGGCAGCGCGGTGACGAAGCGGGCGAGGACCGCCTCGCGGTTCGACTCGCCGTCGAGCACCTTGCGCATGCGCAGCGCTGCGAGCCCCGCCCCGTCGGCGGCCGGCGTCCACAGGAAGGAGCGGCCCTGGCGGGCGCGGGTCACCGCGCTCTTGGCGAGGAGCCGCGTCAGGATCGTCACCACGGTCGTGTAGGCGAGGTCGCCGCCGACCCGCTCCTGGACCCAGGCCGCCGTCACCGGGCCCGGCGCCTCGCACAGCGCCGAGAGGACCTGGGCCTCCAGCTCGCCCTGCCCCCGGCGCCGCGGCCGCCGGCCGTCGTGTCCGTCCCGCGTCATGTCCCGTCGCCCTCCGCCCCGGCCGTCACCCACGCATGAGCGCCACATCCTATTCCGCGGGATGCGGGCGCAGGTCAGCCCACGTGGACGCGGGGCCGCCGGGCGGGGTCGGGCTCGGCGCGGCGCAGCACCTCGCGGGTGACCGGTGCGACCTCGCCGTCGCCGAACACCAGGAAGCGCAACAGGTGGCTGACGGGATGGCCCTCGGTCCAGTTGAAGTACGCGTGCGGCACCTCGCCCGTGCGGGCCCGCAGGCTCATGAGGACGGCCGCGATGGTGTTCGGCACGCCCGCGCCCTGGACACGCAGCCGGCGTACGCCGTGCTTCTCGTCGCCGTGGACCTCGACCGGCGCGGTGAAGTCCGACGAGTCGTGGACGAAGACCTCCAGGAAGAGGACGGGCCGCCCGTCCGGGATGTGGGTCTGCTCGCGCTGGCTGTACTCCTTGGCGCGGTACTCGGCCTTGGAGTGCTCGTCGGGCTCGTTCGCGATGATGCGCAGCGGGCCGTGGGCCGCGGCCTCGTCGACGATCCGCGCGGCCGTTGCGTCGAACGTCACCTCGCCCGCCCGCAGTTCGAAGGCGCGGTGCACGCGCGACGCGAACGAGGTGAGGAGGATCCCGACGATGAAGAGGAGGGCGATCTTGATTCCGTCGGGCCGCTCGATGACGTTCGTGACGAGCGTGTACCCGAACACGGCGGTGATCGCCCCGAAGCCGACGGTCGCGGCCTTGCGCCCGCGCGAGCGCACCGCGACCGTCGAGGCGAACGACGCCGACAGCATCAGGACCAGGACACCGGTCGCGTACGCGCCGCTCTGGTCGTCGACGTTCGCGTTGAACCAGAGCGTGATGAAGACGGCGATCGCCATGAACAGGAGCACCAGCGGGCGGACCGCGCGCGTCCACTCCGGGGCCATGCCGTAGCGCGGCAGGTAGCGCGGCACGAGGTTGAGGAGCCCCGCGAGCGCAGAGGCTCCGGCGAACCACAGGATGGCGATGGTCGAGACGTCGTACACGGTGCCGAATCCCTCGCCCAGGTACTGGTGCGCGAGGAACGCGAGGGCGCGGCCGTTGGCCGGGCCGCCGCTCTCGAACGCGGACTGGGGGATGAGGATCGTCGTCGCGAGGCTGGAGAGCAGCAGGAAACCGCTCATGATCAGCGCGGCCGTGGTGAGCAGCTTGCGGGTGTCACGCACCCGTCCCTCGGGACGCGCGTACGTGTCCGTGGCGTCGCCGCGCACCTGGGGCATCACGGCGACGCCCGTCTCGAAGCCGGACATGCCGAGCGCCAGCTTCGGGAAGACGAGAAGCGCCACCCCGATCATGGCGACGGGTGAGGAGTGCGCGGCGGTCATGGCGTCCCACCAGTTGCCGATCTTCACCGGCTCGGTCAGGACGTGCCAGGCGGCGGTCATGAGGACGACCACGTTCAGCATGAGGTAAAGGGCGACGAGCACGACCGCCACCCGTATCGCCTCACGGAAACCCTTGAGGAACACCGCGCCGAGGCCGGCCACCAGGAACAGTGTGATCCAGATGTTCGCGCCGTCGAGCGACGCGGGCGCGAAGGGGTTCTCGACGACGTGCGCCGCGGCGTCGGCCGCCGACAGCGTGATCGTGATCATGAAGTCGGTGGCGGCGAACCCGAGCAGCACGAGGACGAACAGCTTCCCCGCCCACCACGGAAGGAGCCGCTCCAGCATCGCGATGGAACCCTCGCCGTGCGGGGACTCCCTGGCGACGCGGCGGTACACCGGCAGCGCGCCGCCGAGCGTGAGCGCGATCAGGACGAGGGTGGCCAGCGGGGACAGGAGCCCCGCGGCGAGTGCGGCGATGCCCGGCTGATAGCCGAGGGTCGAGAAGTAGTCCACGCCCGTCAGGCACATCACCCGCCACCACGTGTGGCCCTTGTGCTCGGCCGGCGGAGTGCCGTGAGGTCCCGGATGCCGGGCCGTCGTCTCGCTCAGCCCTTCGAGGAGCCAGGACCGCCAGCGTGGGGACGGCGGCCGGACGGCCTCGATCTCGGTCTGCGTGCCGGTCATGGGCGAAACTGCTTTCTGTCGTGCCGGTACGGACCCGGGGGGTGCATCCGCGCAGGAAGCCACGGGAACGGACGTCCCGCGAGCGCTGCGACGACGAGCGAGTATTCACCACCGCGTGGCCGGGGCGACGGGCGGGGGCGAGCGAACCCCGGCACGCGGCATACGCTGGCCGGATGCAGGACGAGTACCGCACCGTGGCCCGTGAGGGCGTGCACGAGACCGAGATCAACCGCTCCCGGTTCCTGTGCGCGCTCGCGCCCGCGGCCACCGAGCGCGAGGCCCAGGACTTCGTGGCGCGCATCCGCAAGGAGCACCCCACGGCGTCCCACAACTGCTACGCGTACGTCATCGGCGCCGACGCCTCCGTGCAGAAGGCGAGCGACGACGGCGAACCGGGCGGCACGGCCGGCGTCCCCATGCTCCAGATGCTCACGCGCCGCGAGATGCGGTACGTCGTCGCCGTCGTGACCCGCTACTACGGAGGCGTGAAGCTCGGCGCGGGCGGCCTCATCCGCGCCTACGGAGGAGCCGTCGGCGAGGCGCTCGACGCGCTGGGCACCCTCACCCGGCGCCGCTTCCGGCTCGCCACCGTCACCGTCGACCACCAGCGCGCCGGCAAGGTGCAGAACGATCTGCGGTCGACGGGACGTGAGGTGCGTGACGTCCATTACGGGGAGGCGGTCACGATCGAGATCGGTCTGCCGGACGCCGACGTGGAAGCGTTCCGCGCGTGGCTGGCCGATGTCACCGCCGGCACCGCGGAGTTCGAGCTCGGGGGAGAGGCGTACGGGGACGCGTGACCGGCTCGGGCGGGCGGGGCGCGTGCGCGGCGGAGCCGGTACCGATACGCCGGTAGCCGCCCGTGATGTCCGACCCGCCCGTTAGTCTCGGGGATCATGAGGCTGCTGCACACTTCCGACTGGCATCTCGGCCGGGCGTTCCACCGGGTGAACATGCTCGGCGCCCAGGCCGAGTTCATCGGTCACCTCGTCGCGACCGTCCGTGAGCGGGGCGTCGACGCGGTGGTCGTGTCGGGCGACGTGTACGACCGCGCGGTGCCGCCCCTCGCCGCGGTCGAGCTGTTCGACGACGCCCTGCACCGCCTCGCCGACCAGGGCATCCCCACGGTGATGATCTCCGGGAACCACGACTCGGCGCGCCGCCTCGGCGTCGGCGCCGGGCTCATCGGCCGCGCCGGCATCCATCTGCGCACCGACCCCGGCGCGTGCGCGACCCCCGTCCTGATCCCGGACGCCACCGGAGACGTGGCCTTCTACGGACTGCCCTACCTCGAACCGGCGCTGGTCAAGGACGAGTTCCGGGTGTCGAAGCCGGGACACGAGGCCGTCCTGGCCGCCGCCATGGACCGGGTGCGGGCCGATCTCGCCGAGCGACCGGCGGGGACCCGGTCCGTGGTGCTCGCCCACGCCTTCGTCACCGGCGGCGAGGCCAGCGACAGCGAGCGCGACATCACCGTCGGCGGAGTCGCCGCCGTCCCCTCCGGCGTCTTCGACGGCGTCGACTACGTGGCGCTCGGGCATCTGCACGGCAGCCAGGTCATCTCCGAGCGGGTGCGCTACTCCGGCTCGCCGCTCCCGTACTCCTTCTCCGAGGCCGACCACCGCAAGAGCATGTGGCTCGTCGACCTGGACGCGGACGGCTTCGCCGCCGCCGAGCGCGTCGACTGCCCGGTGCCCAGGCCGCTCGCCCGGATCCGCGGGGACCTCGCGGACCTGCTTGCGCGCCCGGACCTCACCGCGCACGAGAAGTCCTGGGTCGAGGCCACGCTCACCGACCCGGTCAGGCCGGACGACCCCATGGCCCGCCTCACCGAGCGGTTCCCGCACACCCTCAGCCTCGCCTTCGACCCGCAGCGCGCCCCCGAGGACCCCGACGTCTCGTACGCGCAGCGCCTCAAGGGGCGCGACGACCAGCAGATCGCGGAGGACTTCGTGACCCATGTGCGCGGCGCCGGACCCGACGAGCGCGAGCGCGCCGTCCTGCGCGAGGCGCTCGACGCCGTGCGCGTCGACGACATCAGGCGCGAGGTCGCCCGATGAGGCTCCACCGGCTGCGGATCACCGCCTTCGGACCCTTCGGGGCGAGCCAGGAAGTCGACTTCGACGGCCTTTCCTCGGCGGGCCTCTTCCTGCTCCACGGACCGACCGGCGCCGGCAAGACCTCCGTCCTCGACGCCGTCTGCTACGCCCTGTACGGCTCGGTCCCCGGCGTCCGGCAGGGCAGCGGCCAGGGCACGTCCCTGCGCAGCGACCACGCCGCGCCCGCCACCCGCACCGAGGTCACCCTCGACCTCACCGTCGCGGGACGCCGCCTGGAGCTGACCCGGCAGCCCCCGTGGGAACGCCCCAAGAAGCGTGGCACGGGCACCACCATGGACAAGGCCCAGAGCTGGCTGCGCGAGTACGACGCCACGGCGGGCACCTGGAAGGACCTCAGCCGCTCCCACCAGGAGATCGGCGAGGAGATCAGCCAGCTCCTCGGGATGAGCAAGGAGCAGTTCTGCCAGGTCGTCCTGCTGCCCCAGGGGGACTTCGCACGGTTCCTGCGGGCCGACGCCGAGGCCCGCGGCAAGCTCCTCGGCCGGCTCTTCGACACACGCCGCTTCGCCGCGGCCGAGCAGAGACTCGCCGAGCAGCGCCGCGCCGCCGAGAGCGAAGTGCGCGCGGCGGACGCCGAGTTGCTCGCCGACGCGCACCGCATGCAGCAGGCGGCGGGGAGCATCGTCGAACTGCCCGCCACCGACGCGGCGCCCGGCGACCCCGGGCTCGCCGACTCCGTCCTCACGTGGGCCGCCGTCGCCCGCTCCACCGCCCGCGAGCGGCTCACCGTCGCGCACCTCGCCCTGACCGCCGCCGACGCGGCCCGCACCGAGGCGCAGCGCGAGCTGGCCGGCATGCAGGAAGTGCATCGGCTCCAGCGGCGGTTCGAGGAGGCGCGGGAGCGGGCCGAGCGGCTCGACGAGCGGGCGGACGAGCACCGGCGGGTCCAGGAGCGCATGCAGCGGGGCCGCAAGGCCGAGGCCGTCGCGCCCGCCCTCGCGCTGCGCGAGGCCGCGGAGACCGAACACCGCAGGGCCACGAGCGGGGACGCACGCGCGCGTGCCGTGCTGTCCGCGTCGTTCGACGGCGCCGGCGCGGCGGGTCTCGCCGCCGCCGCGCGGAAGGCGGCCGAGGAGCTGGGCGGCCTGGAGTCCGCCCGGCGCGCCGAACTGCGCCTGACGGAACTCGACGGGCAGCGCCGGGGACTCGACCGTGAGGAGCGCGCCGACGACGAGCTGCTCCAGGACGCGGGCAACTGGCTCGCCGGCTGGGACGGCACCCGGGCCGCGCTCCAGGAAGCCGTCGAGTCCGCGCAGGAGGCGGCGACGCGCGCCGAGCACCTGGCGGGTCAACTGGAACCCGCGCAACAGAAGTTGGAGGCCGCCCGGCGTCGCGACCGGCTCTCCGGCGAGGCCGCCGACGCCCGGACGCGCACGCTGCGGGCCCGCGAGGAGGCCGCGGCCTCCCATGAGCTCTGGCTCGGCCTCAAGGAACAGCGGCTGAACGGGATCGCGGCCGAACTGGCCGCGCAGCTCGTCCCCGGCGAGAGCTGCGCGGTGTGCGGATCCACCGAGCACCCCGACCCCATGCGCAAGACCGCGGAGCATGTCGGCCGCGACGCCGAGGAGTCAGCCCTCGCCGCGTACCGCCGCGCGGACGAGGCGCGCAGCGAGCAGGAGAGCCGGCTCGCCGCGGTGCGTGAGTCCCTCGCCGCCGCGACGGCCGCCGCCGGAGAGACATCCGCCCTGGAACTCGCCGACGCGGCCGAGGAGTTGCGCGTCCGACACGCCGAGGCTCGCGACCTCGCCTCCGGACTGCACGCCGCACGTGAGGCCCTCGGGCAGGCCGAGGGCGAGCACGACCGCAGGCTCGCCGCACAGCAGGAAGCCGCACGTCGCGCCGTCGCCCGAGCCACCCTGCGCGAGAGCGTCGACCGGGAACAGGGCGTCCTGGAGCGCGAGTTGGTCCAGGCGCGCGGCTCGGAGGCCAGTGTGGGTGCGCGCGCCGCGCAGCTGGAGAGCCTCGCCGCGCAGCTCACGGCCGCCGCGGACGCGGCCCGGGCCGCCGACGAGTCCGCCGAGCGGCTCAAGGCCGCCGACGCGCGACTCGCCGACGCGGCGTTCCGCGCCGGGTTCGACACGCCGGAAGCCGCGGCCGCCGCCCTCCTGGACGACGCCCAGCACAGGGACCTTCAACACCGGCTCGACGCCCGCCAGTCCGAGGAGGCCTCGGTGCGTGCCGTCCTGGCCGAGGGCGACACCGCGGCGGCGGCCCGGCAGTCGCCCGCCGATGTTCCCGCGGCGCAGCGCACTGCCGAGGCGGCCGACCGGAGGGTGCGCGACGCGGCCTCCGCGCGCGACGACGCGGACCGCCGCTGCACCGAGATCGACCGGCTCTCGGCCCGCTGCGCCACGGCCGTGCGACGGCTCGCGCCGCTGCGTGCCGCGTACGACCGAGTGGCGCGCATGGCGGGTCTGGCCGCCGGCACGTCCGCGGACAACGAGCGCAAGATGCGCCTGGAGTCCTATGTGCTCGCGGCCCGGCTCGAACAGGTCGCGGCGGCGGCGACCGCGCGACTGGCCCGCATGTCTTCCGGCCGGTACACGCTGGTGCACTCCGACGGCCGTACGGGGCGCGGCCGTTCGGGCCTCGGCCTGCACGTCGTCGACGCGTGGACGGGGCGCGAGCGGGACACCGCGACACTCTCCGGCGGGGAGACGTTCTTCGCGTCGCTGGCCCTCGCCCTCGGCCTCGCGGACGTCGTCACGGAGGAGGCGGGCGGTGTCCGCCTCGACACCCTCTTCATCGACGAGGGCTTCGGCAGTCTCGACGACCAGACCCTGGACGAGGTGCTCGACGTCCTGGACTCCCTGCGCGAGCGGGACCGCAGCGTCGGCATCGTCAGCCACGTCGCCGACCTGCGCCGCCGGGTGCACGCGCAGCTCGAGATCGTGAAGGGGCGGTCGGGGTCGGTCGTACGGCAGCGGACCTGAGCCCGGCCGTGGCTGCCCGGCGGCGGGTCAGTGGCCGAGCGGCCGCCGGGGGAGCGGGGACGAGTAGACCACGCTGGTCGTCACCGAGCCGAGCGCGCCGATCCTGCCGGAGACCTCCTCCAGGTGCTTCATCGAGCGCGCCGCGACCTTGATGACGAAGCAGTCGTCGCCGGTGACGTGGTGCGCCTCAAGGATCTCCGGCGTCACCTCGACGAGGTCGTGGAACGGCTTGTAGTGCCCGTTCGGATAGCGCAGCCGTACGAACGCCAGGATGGGCAGGCCGATCCGCTCGGGGACGACCACCGCCGCGTACCCCGCGATCACCCCGGCCTCCTCGAGGCGCTTCACCCGCTCGGTGACGGCGCTCGCGGACATGGAGACGGCCCGCGCGAGCTCGGCGTAGCTCGCCCGGCCCTCGCGCTGGAGGACGTCGAGTATGCGCCAGTCGGTGGCATCGGGGGTGTACGGGGATTCACCGGTCATGTGGCAGGAATAGCAGGGACATCCCCGGCCGATCAAGAGGGATGCCGGGGATCGTCACTTCAGGAAGATCGTCACGGACCGTAGATTTCTGGTCGAGGGCGGCACGGTCGTGCGGCCCGCAGCGATCCGCCAGGGAGGCCGACATCATGACCGCGACCACCACCGTCACCCCCAACGCCGTGCTCCGTGTGCCCCCGGCATCCCCCGCCGCGGCCGCCGCCCACTTCGGCGCGAGCCTCGCCTTCCACGCCGACGTGTCCGACGTCGCCTCGGCGCTCGCCGCCGGCGGGGACCCGGGCTTCGTCGTCATCGACACCCGCTCCACCGCCTCGTGGGACCAGGGACACGTACCGGGCGCCGTCCACCTGCCCACCGCGCTCATCGCCGAGCAGGCCGGGCGGCTCCTCGACAAGGCGGTGCCCGTCGTCACGTACTGCTGGGGCCCGGGCTGCAACGGCGGCGCGCGGGCGGCCCTCGCCCTCGCCGAACTCGGCTTCCAGGTCAAGGAGATGCTCGGCGGCTTCGAGTACTGGGCGCGGGAGGGCTTCGCGTACGAGACGTGGGAGGGGCCCGCGCGGCGCGACGCCGACCCGCTGACGGCGCCGGTCGACTCGGACGACTGCGGCTGCTGACAACGCGAGAGGGGACGCCGTGCGGGCGGTGGCTCCGACAGCCGCCGCCCGCAAGGGAGTCACAGCTGGGACAGCTCGTCCACCAGGTCGTCGAGGCCGAGCGACCCCTGCGAGAGAGCCGCCATGTGCCAGGCCTTCGCGTCGAACGCGTCCCCGTGCCTGGCCTGTGCGTTGGCCCGGCCGAGCAGCCACGCGCGCTCGCCCAGCTTGTAGCCGATCGCCTGCCCGGGGATGGACAGATAGCGGGTCAGCTCGCTCTCCACGAAGTCCGCGGGCCGGCTGCTGTGCGCCCCGAAGAACTCCTGCGCGAGGCCGGGCGTCCAGCGCTCGCCCGGGTGGAACGGAGAGTCGGCCGGGATCTCCAGCTCCAGATGCATACCGATGTCGACGATGACGCGGGTCGCGCGCATCATCTGCGCGTCCAGATAGCCGAGCCGCTGCTCGGCGTCCGTGAGGAAGCCCAGCTCGTCCATCAGGCGCTCCGCGTACAGCGCCCACCCCTCGGCGTTGGCGCTCACCATGCCGATGCTCGCCTGGTATCGGGACAGACTGTCCGCGACGTGCGTCCACTGCGCGAGCTGGAGATGGTGGCCGGGCACACCCTCGTGGTACCAGGTGGAGACCAGGTCGTAGACGGGGAACCGGGTCTGGCCCATCGTCGGCAGCCAGGTGCGCCCCGGCCGCGTGAAGTCCTCGGACGGCGCCGTGTAGTAGGGCGCCGCGGCGCTGCCGGCCGGGGCGATCCGGGACTCCACCTTGCGTACCCGCTCCGCGAGTTCGAAGTGGGTGCCGTCGAGGGCCTCGATCGCCTCGTCCATCACGCTCTGGAGCCAGCGCTGCACCTCCTCCACACCCTCGATGTGCGTACCGTGCTCGTCGAGGTGCGCGAGCGCCACCCACGGGGTCGCCGCCCCGGGCAGGATCTTCTCCGCCTCGGTCCTCATCTCGCCGAGCAGGCGGTGGTACTCCGCCCAGCCGTACGCGTACGCCTCGTCCAGGTCGAGGTCCGTGCCGTTGTAGTAGCGCGACCAGCGGGCGTACCGCTCACGGCCCACCGTGTCGGCGGAGCCCTCGATCGCGGACGCGTACACGTCGCGCATCCAGTCGCGCAGCTCGGCGACCGCGGCCGTCGCGGCGGCGCCCGCCGCGTCCAGCTCGGCGCGCAGCGCGTCGGGCCCGTCCGCGGTGAAGTCCTCGAACCAGCCGCGCCCTTGGCCCGCCCACTCGGTGAGCTGCTCGATGAACGTGGCGGTGGGACGCGGTCCCCCGTGGAGCTTCTTCTCCAGGCCCAGCGACAGCGTCTCGCGGTATCCGGCGAGCGCCCCCGGCACGGCGCGCAGCCGCTCGGCGACGGCCGCCCAGTCCGCGTCCGTCGTGGTCGGCGTGAGGGTGAAGACCTCCCGCACGTTGTGCACGGGCCCGCCCAGGTTGGTGACGGCCCGAAGGTTCTCCTCCGCGTCGTGCACGGCGAGTTCGGCCATGAGCCGCTCCCGCAGGAGCCGCCCGCAACGGCGCTCGATCGCACTGTCGGCGCCGGGCCTGCGCTCGGCCTCGTCGAGCCGCGCGAGGGTCGCCCGCGCGAGATCGGCGAGGGCCTCCAGGCCGGCCGGTGAGAGATCGGGCAGCTTGCTGTGGCTCTCGGGCACGCCGAGGTAGGTGCCGGTGACGGGGTCGAGGGCGATGAGCTCGTCGACGTAGGCGTCGGCGACCTCGCGCGGGAGCGGTCCGGTGACGGCTGCTGCTGTGGCTGGCGAATCTGACATGCCGCCATCGTCGTACGGGGCGGGGGGCCGCGTCATCAGGATTCACCGACGGCGTCGGCCGACGGGGGCAGGAGCGGGCCGCACTCCCACTGCTGGAAGATCAGCCGTGTCTCCACGCGCGCCACCTCGCGGCGCGCGGTGAACTCGTCGAGCACGAGCCGCTGGAGATCGGCGGTGTCGCGGACGGCGACATGCACCAAATAGTCGTCGGGGCCCGTCAGATGGAAGACGGACCGCGCTTCCGGCAGTGCCCGGATCCGCTCCACGAACGGGCCGACCAGCTCGCGCCGGTGCGGCCGCACCTGCACCGAGAGCAGCGCCTGGAGCCCGCGGCCCAGCTTCGCCGCGTCGAGGCGCAGCTGATGCCCGAGGATCACGCCGGACCGGCGCAGCCGGGTCACGCGGTCGAGACAGGTGGACGGCGCGACACCGACCTGCGCGGCGAGGTCCCGGTAGGTGATGCGGGCATCGTTCTGGAGGAGGCGCAGTATGTGCAGATCAACCGGATCGAGTACGACAGAATCGGCCATCGGCCGAACGTAGCACGGAGTTCGTCCGGCGAACCCCGGCCGATGTTCAGGCTGTCCTCCATGGACCACGACCTGTACGCAGGGACGCGCCCGGGCCCCGCCCACCGGCGGGCCCTGGCCACCGAAGCCGTGCACGCCGGCCGCGACGACCTCGCCGGACTCGGGCTGCACGCCCCGCCCATCGACCTGTCCACCACCTACCCGTCGTACGACAGCCGCGGCGAGGCCGCCCGCATCGACGCGTTCGCGGCGGACGGCGTCGTCGACGAGGGCCCGCCGGTCTACGCCCGGCTCGGCAACCCGACCGTCGGCCGCTTCGAGACGGCGCTCGCCCGGCTCGAAGGGACCGAGAGCGCGGTCGCCTTCGCCAGCGGCATGGCCGCGCTGACCGCGGTGCTGCTCGTACGGAACGGTGCCGGGCTGCGCCACGTCGTCGCCGTCCGGCCGCTGTACGGATGCAGCGACCACCTGCTCACCGCCGGGGCCCTCGGTACCGAGGTGACCTGGGTCGATCCGGCGGGCATCGCGGACGCGATCCGGCCCGACACCGGGCTCGTGATGGTGGAGTCCCCCGCCAATCCGACGCTCGCCGAACTCGATCTGCGGGCCGTGGCCCACTCCTGCGGAACGGTCCCGCTCCTCGCGGACAACACCTTCGCCACGCCGGTGCTCCAGCGGCCCGTCGAGCACGGCGCGCGGCTGGTGCTGCACAGCGCGACCAAGTTCCTCGGCGGGCACGGGGACGTCATGGGCGGGGTCGTTGCCTGCGACGAGGCGTTCGCCCGGCAGTTGCGTCAGGTGCGGTTCGCGACGGGCGGCGTGCTGCATCCGCTCGCCGGCTATCTGCTGCTGCGCGGCCTCGCGACGCTGCCGGTGCGCGTGCGGGCCGCGTCGGCGACGGCGGCCGAACTGGCGGCGCGACTGTCCCGGGACCCGCGCGTCGCGCGCGTGCACTATCCGCGGATCGGCGGCGCGATGGTCGCCTTCGAGACCGTGGGTGACCCGCACGAGGTGATCCGGACGGTCCGGTTGGTGACACCTGCGGTCAGCCTCGGCAGCGTCGACTCGCTCATCCAGCACCCGGCGTCCATCAGCCACCGCATCGTCGACGCCTCCGACCGCAGGTCGGCCGGGGTGAGCGACCGGCTGCTGCGGCTGTCGGTGGGTCTGGAGGACGTCGAGGACCTGTGGGCGGACCTGGACCAGGCCCTGGGGGAGCCGGGCGGCATCACGGGGCGTGCGACCGCGGCAGGCCTGCGGGTGCCTGAGTGATGTAGAGCCGCCTGCCCGGACCGGCCGGTAAGAGGAGGGGACCGGTCCGGGCCGGCTCGCGTGGAGTCGGTCCCGGCCGGCCCGGTCCTCAGTGCTGTTCGGCCTGCTCGTACGCCGCGCGGGGCCCCTCGTACGGCAGCCGCGACCTGACCGGGGCCGCCTCCAGCCGAGCGGTGATCACCAGCGTGCCCTCCTCGATCTGGTAGTCGAGGGGCAGCCCGAGACCGCGCATTGCCGCGACCATCCCGGTGTTGGACGCCTGGGTGACCGCGTACACGCTCTCGCAGCCCGCCTCGACCGCCATCGCCACCAGGCGGCCGAGCAGCTCGGTGCCGATGCCGCGGCGCTGCCAGTCGTCCTCGACGAGCAGCGCGATCTCCGTCTCGTCGCCGTCCCAGAGCAGATGCCCGAGGGCGACGATCCGGCCCGACGCGGTCTGCGCGGCGAGCGTGCGGCCGAAGCGGGGGCTGAGCAGGTGGTTGAGGTAGCGGTCCGCGTCGCCTACGGGCCCGTGGTAGCGCTTGCCCAGCGTCGCGCGGGAGCAGCGCTCCTGCATCGCCTTGGCCGCCTCCACATCGTTCGAGTCGGCCCGGCGCACGGTGATCGCGTTGCCCTCGGGGAGCGTCAGGACGTCCTGGCTGCGCGGGATGCGCGGGCCGAGCCGCGCGTCGAGCTCGACCAGGGCGCGGGCGCGCGCGAACTCGGTCGGCGTGAACGGCAGATACGGCCGCTCCACGGTGATCACGCCGCCTTCGGGGGCCCGGAGCCGTATCACGGTTCCTTCGAGCGCCCCCTCCACCGGTGCGCTCTCGGTCCTTCGGCCGCCCATTGTCGTGGCCGGCAGTGACCTGATGGTGCACCGCCCGAGCAACTGGCGCAACGCCAGCGGGAGTTCGGCGGCGTCCAGGGCGGTGCGCGTGGCGAGACCGAGGATGCGGGTGGGCGCGTCCACGAGGTCGTGGGCGTCGGCCCGCTCGATCCAGGTGCCACAGCCGCCGGCCTGGGCCACGACCCGGCTGAGTTCGGCGGTGGGCAGCTCCTGCGGCGCGCGCAGCAGGAACTCGTCCACGGTGCCCTCACCCAGGGGGTGTGTCTGGAGGCTCAGGATGTCGACCCGCAGCGGGGCGAGCGCGGTGCACAGCGACGCGAGCGACCCCGGCTCGTCACGGACCGTCGTCCGCATGCGCCACAGCGCGGTGGCCGCGGCCTGGTGCGTCGTCTGCGGGCCGGCGGCCGCGGGGACCTCTGTGTCGGGCTGTTCCGACTGCCCGGCGCGCTCCGAGGGGAGCCGCCGGGCGTCGGTATCGCCTGTCGGGGGTGCGTGGTTGTGGCGTCGTGCCCACCATGTGTGGAAGCCGGCCGTGGCGAGCAGCGCCACGGCCGAGACGGCGAGCAGCGCGGGGCCGTCGGGGCCGTGACCGACGAGGTTCGCCACGCCGTCCGCGACGGCCACGGCCGTGAACAGGGCGGCGAGCTCGACGACGTCGCGCCGCCAGTGGTGGACGGGGCGGCCGTTCCTGGTCCGCCTCACATCAGACATGTCTGGACTCATGCAGCCACTGTGAAGGAACCGTGTTGCGTGATCACGAACGCCTTGTGACCGATGAGTAAAGACTGCTTACGTCCCGTTTGTTGACTACTGTCCTACTCGCCCCGGCTGGAGCACCTTGGAGAACAGTACGTCGCCGCCCTGCTGTCGCAGCCGTACCGTCAGTTCGCCGCTGCCGCCGTCGATGTCGACCTCGCCGAAATACTGCGGGGTCTCCATGGGGGACGTGTTGGCCCGGTCCGGCGCCTTGATGAAGCTCTGCTCGGGGCCGAAGGTGGCGTCCAGCTTCACCGCCTGGAAACCGCCCGCCGCCAGCGGGCCGGAGACGAACTCCCAGAACGGCTCGAAGTCCTGGAACGCGGCGCGCGACGGGTCGTAGTGCTGCGCCGACGTGTAGTGCACGTCCGCCGTGAGCCACAGCGTGCCCGTGATCCGGTCGTGCTTGATGTGGCGCAGGAGCTCCGCGATCTGCAGCTCGCGGCCGAGCGGCGCTCCCGGGTCGCCCTGGGCGACGGCCTCGAAGTTCACCTTGCCGTCGGCCACGACCAGGCCGAGCGGCATGTCGGAGGCGATCACCTTCCAGACGGCCCGCGACCGCGACAGCTCGCGCTTGAGCCAGGCCAGCTGCCGCGCGCCGAGGATCCCGGTCGCGTCGTCGGGCTGCCGGCCGGGGGAGTTGGCGTTGCGGTACGAGCGCATGTCGAGCACGAACACATCGAGCAGAGGGCCGTGCCGCAGGACCCGGTACACGCGGCCCTCGTCGTCGCCCGGCGGCAGCGTGGACACGGGGAAGTACTCGCTGAACGCCCGCAGGGAGCGCGCGGCGAGGACGTTCGTGTCCTTCTCCGTGTAGCGGGCGTCGTCCAGGATCTGGCCCGGGTACCAGTTGTTGTGCACCTCGTGGTCGTCCCACTGGACGATCGACGGCACCTGCGCGTTGAAGCGGCGCAGGTTCTCGTCGAGGAGGTTGTAGCGGAACGCGCCGCGGAACTCGGCCAGCGTCTCGGCGACCTTGGACTTCTCCTCGGTCGTGACGTTCCGCCACACGCGGCCGTCCGGCAGCGTGACGCTGGGCAGGATCGGGCCGTCGGCGTAGATGTTGTCGCCGCTGCACAGGAAGAAGTCGGGGTTCAGGGCGCGCATGTCCTCGTACACGCGATAGCCGCCGAGCTCCGGGTTGATGCCCCAGCCCTGGCCCGCGATGTCGCCCGACCACAGGAAGCGCACCCCGTCGCGGCGGCCGACGGGGGTGGTGCGGAACGTGCCGGTGACGGGTTCGCCCGTGCGGCGGGGGTCGTCGGGGTCGGCGAGCACCACGCGGTAGTGGATCTGCTCGCCCGGCGGCAGGCCGCGCAGGCGGGTGGTGCCCGTGAAGTCCGTGCCTGCGCCGATCAGCGGCCCGTGCCACTTGGTGGCCCGGCGGAACGACTCCGTCGCGGAGGTCTCCACGATCATGCGGGCGGGGCGGTCGGAGCGGGTCCAGATCAGCCCCGAGTCCGCGCCGACGTCGCCTGCCTGGACACCCCATGCCGCCTTCGGGCGACCCGACAGGGCGAAGGCCGGTGCGGCGGCCGCGCCCACGGCGGGCAGGGCCAGCGCGGCCGAGGCGGCGAGCGAACCGCGCAGCACCCCGCGGCGGCCGGGCAGAGAACTCGGCGGACGGTGTGACATGAATACGCCTCCAGAAACGGGTTCCGACGACAGTGCGGTGCCACCACTGCGGGGCGCCGCGGCGAAGCCACACCTACGGGTTCACCACGGCGCGCACGCGAACCCCAAGTGAACAACTGCCCCTGGGGGTCGGGGAACCCGGCGCGCTGCATCGCCTCACACGACCACACCGCCGTTCACGCGCGCGTGGCCCCCTCCTGGACCGCGCGCGCCAGGAGACGTACGCCTTCCGTGATCCGGGCGGGCGGCAGATGCGCGTAGCCGAGAACGAGGCGCACTCCGCCGTCTCGGCTGTCCGAGGTGCCGTAGTGGGTCAGCGGGCGGACGGTGACCCCGGCGGCCGAGGCCCGTTCGAGGAGCCCCTCCTGCTGCCCGTAGCGCTCGGGGAGCCGGGCGATGACGTGCAGTCCGGCGGCGATCCCCGTCACCTGGGCGCCCGGCAGATGCGCGTGGAGCGCGGCCACGAGGGTGTCGCGGCGCTCGCGGTAAGCGCGCTGGCAGCGCCGCAGCTGACGGTCGTAGTCGCCGCGCTCGACGAAACGGGCCAGGAGGGCCTGGTCGAGGGCCGGATTGCCGAGATCCATGTAGCGCTTGCGCTCGACGACCTCGTCGGTCAGCCCCGCGGGCACGACCATCCAGCCGAGCCGCAGCCCGGGGGCGAGCGACTTGCTCACCGATCCCGTGTACGCGACATGCTCCGGGTCGAGACCCTGAAGCGCGCCCACCGGCGCGCGGTCGTAGCGGAAGTCCCCGTCGTAATCGTCCTCGATGACGAGGCCGTCCATCGACCGTGCCCAGTCGAGGAGTTGAGTGCGGCGCGCCGGTGAGTAGGCGATGCCCGAGGGGAACTGGTGGGACGGCGTCGTCACCGCGGCGCGCACCCCCGAGTCCCGCAGAGGCCCGATGGCCAGCCCCTCGTCGTCCAGCGGGAGCGCGGTCGTGCCGATACCGGCCGAGGCGAACAGCGAACCGAGATCGGGGCTCCCGGGGTCCTCGACGCCCACGGACCGCTCCCCGCGCGCGTGCAGCACGAATCCGAGCAGCGTCACCGCCTGCGCCACCCCGGAGCAGACGATGATCCGCTCCGGATCGGCGACCACGCCCCGCCGCCGCGAGAGCAGTCCGGCCAGCGCGGTACGCAGCCGGGGGATGCCCCGCGGGTCCGGATAGCCCAGCATGTGGTGCGGCAGTTCGGCCAGCACTCCGCGCTGCGCCGCCGCCCACGCGGCGCGCGGGAACAGCGACAGATCGGGGCTGCCCGCCACGAAGTCGGCCCGGGTGCCCGGCGGACGGGGCGCCAGGTCCCGCACACCGCCGGCCGCCGCGGCGCGCACCGCCCCGCCCACCCAGGTCCCCGCACCGCGCCCGCTGCGCAGATACCCCTCGGCGGTCAACTGCTCGTACGCCTCGGTGATCAGCCCGCGCGAGACGCCCAGATCCGCCGCGAGATCGCGGCTCGACGGCATGCGTGTCCCGGGCGCGAGCCGCCCCGACCTGACGGCGTCCCGCAGCGCCGCCTGGAGACCGCGGCCACGCGCGCGTGCGGGCGCCGATGCGGCGGGCAGCAGTAACTCCCATGCGGCGGAAGGAGGTTGGACCCCGCCTTCCGCGGCGCCTGGACCGGCCGCACGCGGATTGGTCCCCGATGACGTCATGAACGTGGACCTTAATCCGGGCCGCCGCCCTCCCTAGCGTCAGGGCCATGAACCCGCACTCGATCCGAGGGGCCCTGCCGGCCGCCGTCGCCTGCGTCCTCGTCGGCGCGTCCTTCACCGCCAACAGCGTCCTCGGGGACTACCCGTACGCGGGCGGCCAGTTCCTCCGGTACGCCCTCGCCTGCCTGCTTCTGGTGCCGCTGCTCGGCAGGAGCGGCATGGCGCCGCTGCGCCACCTCACCGGGCGCCGATGGGGGCGGCTCGCCCTGCTGGCGGCCGTCGGGATGGTCGGCTTCAACCTCGCGGTGCTCGCCGCGGAGCGCACCGCCGAACCGGCCGTCCCAGGAGTCTTCGTCGGATGCGCCCCGGTCGTCGTGGCGGTGCTCGTGCCCGTGCTCGCGGGCCGGAGGCCCCAACGGGTCGTCCTCCACGGGGCGTTGCTGGTCGCCCTCGGCGCGTTCACCGTCCAGGGCTGGGGGCGCACGGACACGGCCGGGCTCCTCTTCTCCGTGGGAGCCCTCATCGGAGAGGTCGGTTTCGCCGTCCTCGCAGTGCCGGTGCTGCGCCCCCTCGGCCCGAAGCTGCTGTCCTGCACCGTTTGCGGGCTCGCCGCCCTGGAGTCGGCCCTCTGCGGCGCCGTGCTCGACGGCACGGCCATGCTCCGCGTACCCGACGCCACCGAGGCGACGGCCCTGCTGTGGCAGGCCGCCGTCGTCACGGTGATCGGCTTCGTGTGCTGGTACCTCGGCATGCAGCGCGTCGGCGCCGAGCGCGCCACCCTGTTCTCCGGGCTCATCCCCGTGGCGGCGGCGTGCACCGCGCCGCTCGTCGGGACCGGGACGTACGGCGCCGCGCAGGCCGTCGGCAGCGCGCTCGTCGGCGCCGGAGTGGCGCTCGGCTCCGGGGTGTTCGGGGTGCGGTCAGCGGCTGGTGTCCAGGATGACGCGGGAGACGAGCGCCGGATCGTCGCTCATGGGGACGTGACCGCAGCCGGGCAGCCGCACAAGGCGGGCCCCGGGGACGGCGTGCTTGGCCCTGATGCCCTGGCGGCGCAGCAGCAGCCGGTCGCGGGTGCCCCAGGCGACGGTCACCGGGATGTCCGGCACGTCGTCCGTGAACCGCACCTCCAGACCCGCGGCGAGGGTCTGGGCGAACCCGGGAGCGTGGCGCAGGGCCAGCGTCTCCGCGACGACCGCGTCGGGTGAACGACGGCCGGGGCGGGCGTAGATGGTGCTCGTCAGGGCCGTCCGTCCCGCGGCCGAGCGCGCGAGCCGCTCGATCGCGGGAACCGGCAGCGCCCGTGCGCCCTGCCGCATCGCGCGCAGCGTACCGAAGGCGTAACGGCGCTCGGCCTGCGACCAGAACCCGCCGGGCGACAGCGCGGTGACCGACCGTACGAGCTTCTCGCGGCCGAGCTCCAGCGCGAGCAGACCGCCCAGGGAGTTGCCGGCCACATGCGGCCGCTCGATGCCGAGAGCCGCGCAGAGCGAGCCGAGCGTGGCCGTCACCGTCGGAAGGTCGTAGGCGACGCCGTCGGGCAGCGCGGGAGAGGCGCCGAAGCCCGGCAGATCGATCGCGATCACGTCGCGTTCGGCGGCCAGGACCGGGATCACGGGTGCCCAGGCCTGCCAGTGGTGGCCGATCCCGTGCAGGAGCAGCAGGGGCTCCCCGGTGCCCACGCGTTCGTACGCGACGGTCACCTCACGGGGGCCACCGGGGGTTTCGATGCTGAAGGACACCTCTGTGGCCATGTCGCTCCCTGTCCCCGACGCCCGAGCGACGGTTCCTTAGACGGCTTGTCAGCAACAATTACCGCTCAGTAGCCTTCAGTTCAAGGGGGAGCGGGCGAGACAAGGTCCGGCGTGGCGCCGTTTGTGGTCATCGCCGCACCGATTCCGCCTGGACACGCACCGTCGCGTCCATTGGGATGGAGGAGTGGCAACCGACACCGTGACTGAGGTCTTCGAAGAGCACCGGCCGGTCCTGATGGGGGTCGCCTACCGCATGCTGGGCCGCGTGGCGGACGCCGAGGACGTCGTCCAGGACGCCTGGCTGCGCTGGGCACAGGCCGACCGCGACGAGGTGCGCGAACCACGCGCCTATCTCGTCCGCGTCGCCACCCGCCTCGCCATCGACCGACTGCGGCAGGCACAGGTCCGGCGTGAGGCGTACGTGGGTCCCTGGCTGCCGGAGCCGCTGGCCACCGACTTCGGGCCGACCGCGCCCGACACCGCGGAGGCGGCCGTGCTCGCCGAGTCGGTTTCGCTCGCCGTCCTCGTCGTCCTGGAGTCGCTCTCGCCGTTGGAGCGCGCCGTGTTCGTGCTCCGCGAGGCGTTCGGGTTCCCGTTCGCCGAGATCGCCACCACGCTCGATCGCAGCGAGTCCGCCGTGCGCCAGCTCGCGGGACGCGCCCGCAAGCACGTGGACGAGCGCCGGCCGCGCTTCGACGTCGACCCTGTCGAGCGGCGCGACCTCACCGAGCGCTTCCTCGCGGCCGCGACGGGCGGGGACCTGGAGGGTCTGATGACGCTCCTCGCGCCCGACGCGCGTCTCGTCGGCGACAGCGGCGGCAAGTCCAAGGCGCCGCTGCGCGTCATCGAGTCCGCCGACAAGGTGGGCCGATTCCTGCTCGGGGCCGCCAAGAGCGGCGGCACCGGATTCACCTTCCGGATCGTGGAGCTGAACGCGGGGCCCGCCGTGCTCGCGCTCGTCGACGGCGAGCCGGACAGCGTCTTCCAGGTCGACATCGCCGACGGCCACGTGCAGTGCGTATACATCGTGCGTAACCCGGACAAGCTCATGTCGCTCGCCTGACGTCCCCTCCGCGGCGTCCGCCGTCACCGAAGCCCCCGCCCCGACAGGGCGGGGGCTTTCGTCGTTTCGCGAACGCGGTGTGAACGCTCTGCGGACCGCCATGAACGCTCTGCGGCGCAGCCCCCTCGGGCCCCGGCACGGACCGAGGATTGGTCTTGACCAAGTCGGAGGGCGGGCCTACCCTCGCAGAGATAGTGCAGGAACCTTTAATAAACAAGGGCGCTAAACGCCGCCGGGACACGGCGATTGCGGAGGACAGGGTGGGGACCACGCAGTTGGAAACGGCGCCGGAGCCGAAGTACTGGCACCTCAAGACCGTGCTGACCGAGGCACTCGACTCCGAGTTCGCCGTGGGAGAGATCCTGCCGAACGAGCGGGACCTCGCGGCCCGCTTCGGAGTCGCCCGTGCCACGCTCCGCCAGGCGCTCGAACAGCTCGAACTCGAAGGCAGGCTCCAGCGCCGCCGTGGCGTCGGCACCACCGTCGCCCCGCCCCGCGTGGGCGTGGCGGTCGACTCGTCCGACGACCAGGAGTGGCCCGGCGCCGACGACGGTGAGGCCTGGCAGGCCGTCGACAGCGAGCCCGCGGTGCCGCCGGCGGCCGTGGCCCGCATCCTCGGCACCGCGCCCGACGAGCGCGTCCACCGGGTGCGCCGTACGCGCGTGTCGCACGGCCAGCCCGTCGCCGCCGAACTGCTCTACGTACCCTCGTCGTCCGTGCCCGAACTCTCCGCCATAGACGCCCCGTCCGGGCCCTCACGCGCGCGTGTGGTGCTCCGCGAACTGGGGCGGCTCGGGCTCGAGGGCCAGGACCGCGCCGTCGAGCTGGGCTCGGCCCGTGCCGACGACGCGAAGGAGCTCGACCGGCTGCCGGGCGCGCCCGTCCTCGTCGTCACGACCCGGTTCTTCAGCGAGGGCGAGACGGCCGCGGTCTCCGTGGCCACCTACCGTGCCGACACCTGCCGCCTCACCTTCGGCGACTCGGGCGGCGTCGAGATCCACCACGGCCCGGACCGCCGCGCCTCCTGACAGAGGCGAGACGAGACCCGCGCGCGTCACGTTCCGCAAAAGGCCCACCGTGATCCTCCACGGTGGGCCTTCGGCGTCTGTGTGTCTTGGGCTAGCGGCGCGCCGTGACCGTTCCCTCGACGGCGAACAGCTGCTCCTCGACGTGATCCAGCGCGAGCCGCAGCGCCCCGGTCGCCACCGCCGCCTCGCCCAGAACCGACAGGGCCACGCGCGGCGGACGCAGGCAGTAGCGGGCCAACTCCCGGCGCAGCGGCTCCAGTACGCCGTCCAGGCCGGCCGCCCAGCCGCCCACGACCACCAGCTCCGGGTCCAGGGCGAGCACCAGCGCCGCCACGTCGTGCACCAGGCGCTGGAGGAACCGGTCGACAGCCGCGCCGGCCCGCTCGTCGCCCTGGCGCGCGAGAGCGAAGACCTGCGCGACGGCCTGCTCGTCGAGCGGGTGCAGCGGCTCGTCCGTCGTCGAGAGCAGCGTCTCGGGGCGCACCTCGCGTCCCAGGAGGTGCAGCGCGCCGATCTCCCCGGCCGCGCCGCCGTACCCGCGGTGCAGCCGACCGCCGATCAGCGCGCCGGCGCCCGGGCTGAGCCCCGCCAGCACGAACACGATGTCGTCGGACTCGGTCGCCGCGCCCTTCCAGTGCTCGGCCACCGCCGCCGCGTTCGCGTCATTCTCCACCAGGACGGGGCACTTGAAGGAGCGCCGCAGCCGCTCGCCCAGCTGCAGCCCCGTCCACTCGGGCAGGGCGGTGCCGAGGCGCACGGTGCCGTCGGCCTCCACGATGCCGGGGCTGCCGACGCCGACCGCCCGCAGCGAGTTCCGGGCGACGCCCGCGCGGCGCAGCAGGTCCGCGACCGCGGTCCGCAGCCGCTCGAGGCGCTCGTCGGCCGGAGCGGTCTCGTCGACGTCCTTCGCGGCCGTGCCGAGCACCTTGCCGTCCAGGTCCGACAGGACGGCGGCCACGCGGTGCGGGCCGATCTCCAGACCCAGCAGGTGCCCCGCCTCGGCCCGGAAGCGGAACCGTCGCGCGGGCCGCCCCTGGCGCCGCGTCCCGCTGTCGTCGACGGCCGTCTCGACGACGAGCCCCGCCACGATGAGCCCTTCGACGACGCCCTCGACCGTGGGCCGGGAAAGCCCGGTGACCCGGGTGATCTCCGTGAGCGTCGCGAGATCCGTGGCGCGCAGGGCATGCAGCACCACCGCGGAGTTGATCCGCCGTAGCAGGGAAGGGTCCCCGCCGGTCAGCCGCCCCAACGTCCGTCCTCCCAGCTCGCGCGTGTTGGGCGGATCGTACTCGCCGCGGCGGACACCGGCGAGCGCGGGTGCACTTCTGCGTCCCGCGACGGTCAGCCGGGCGGGACCAAGGGGCACTCAGCCGGGCGACACGAAACCGGATTCGTACGCGGCGATGACGGCCTGCGTCCGGTCCCGCGCGCCGAGCTTGGCGAGGACGGCGCTCACATGCGACTTGACCGTCTCCGTGCCGACGACGAGCCGCTCGGCGATCTCCGCGTTGGACAGGCCCCGCGTCATCAGGCGCAGCACGTCCGCCTCCCGCTCCGTGAGCGCGGCGCGGTCCAGCGCCTCGCGTGCCGACCTGTTGCCGTACTCGGCCGCGAGCCGCCGCACGGCCGCCGGGAACAGCAGGGAATCGCCCTCGGCCACGAGCCGGACCGCGTTCACGATCTCGGCGGGCCGCGACCGCTTCAGCAGGAACCCGTCGGCACCCGCCCGCAGCGCCCCGTAGACGTACTCGTCGTTCTCGAACGTCGTGATGACCAGGATCTTGGGCGGCTCGGACACACTGCGCAGCACCGCGCGCGTGGCCTCGATCCCGTCCAGGAGAGGCATGCGCACATCCATGGCGACGACGTCGGGACGCAGCTGCCGGACGAGCGGGATCACCGCGGCGCCGTCGGCCGCCTCGCCCACGACCTCGATGTCCGGCTGCGCCGAAAGCACGGCGCGCAACCCCGCGCGGACCAGCGGTTCGTCGTCGACGAGGAGCACGGTGAGCGGCATCCGGACAGCCTAGGGGAGCGGTCGGGACGTACGTGAGGACGGGGATCAGCCGAGCGGCAGTTCGACGTGCACCCGCCACTGCCCCTCGTCGGGCCCCGTCCGCGCCCGGCCGCCGAGGAGCGCCGCCCTCTCCCGGATGCCCCGCAGACCGCTGCCGCTGCCACCGCTGCCTCGGCCGTTCACCGGTGCGCCCGCGGGAAGCGGATTGCGTACATCGAGCCACAGGCGGGCGTCGTCGACCGTGACGGCGACCCGGATCGGGACGGTCCCCGAGTGGCGCAGCACGTTGGTCAGCGCCTCCTGGAGGATGCGGTAACCCTCTCTGGAGACGGGACCGGGCACCGTGTCCAGCGCGCCGAGCACCTCCACGTCGACCTCGGCGCCCGAGGCGCGCGCCGAGTCCAGCAGGCGGTCCGCCTCCGTGAGCGTCGGCCGGCGGCTCGCGGGCTGCCCCGACTCGCGCAGCACCAACAGAACGCGCTCCAGGTCCTCGAGGGCCGCCCTGCCCGTCTCCTCGATGGCGTCCAGGGCGCGGTCGGTGAAGGCCGGATCGGCGGCCGCCCGCGCCGCGCCGGCCTGCACGACGGCGACGGTCAGCGCGTGCCCGATGGAGTCGTGGAGTTCGCGGGCGATGCGATTGCGTTCGAGCAGCTGCTCGGTGCGCTCCTCCAGGGCGGCCAGGCGCTCGGCCGCCGACGGCCCGAGCAGACCGAGGGCGGCCGAGGCCATCAGGCGCCCGGCGAGCGCGACCAGTCCCAGCAGCACCAGCGGCGGCACCGGCACGAGCAGCGCGTACGCCCAGCCGTGCCCCGGTACGGGGATGAGGGACTCGGCCTCGACGGGGCCGCCCGACGCGGCGTCCACCAGTTCCAGGGCGAGAGCCATGAGCTGGCCGGTCACGAACGCGACCGCGCAGCCTGCCCACAGACGCAGCACCAGCCACACCGCGGTCCTGCCCCGGTCGCGCCACGACGCCGACGGCGCCACGGACACCCCCGCCTCCCGTGGACCCGAACCGCCGTCCACGCGCGCGTGGGCACCGGGAAACAGCATCAGGCGGGCCTGAAGACCCTCGGCCCTGCGCACCACGGGGATCACGGCCGCCGCCAGGAGGAGCGGGACCGGAATCAACAGCATCAGGACCCACTGCGCGTACCCCGGCCGGGTGAGCCCCGGGTACACGGCCCCGCACACGAGGGCGATGATCGCGCCGACGAGGAGGTGCAGCCAGCGGGTGTACGTGACCGCGCGGGTCAGCGGCGCGAGGAGGCGGGACATGCCGCCATCGTGCCAGCGGTGCGGGTGCGGACGGCTCCCCCTCATGGGGGAGACGCTCTCCACGCCCGGGGGAGGACCCGGCGGGGGCGCGGCCGGAAGGCTGGAGCCATGACCAGCATCGACGTCCAAGAGCTCACCAAGGAGTACGGCACGACCCGCGCGGTGGACCGCCTGACGTTCACCGTCGGGCCCGGCCGGGTCACCGGATTCCTCGGCCCGAACGGCGCCGGGAAGTCCACCACCATGCGCCTCGTCCTCGGGCTCGACCGGCCCACGTCGGGCACCGCCACACTCGGTGGCCGCCCCTACGCGACGCTCGGCGAACCCCTGCGCGAGGTCGGCGCCCTCCTCGACGCCCAGGCAGCCCACGGCTCCCGTACCGCCCGCGACCACCTCCGCGTCCTCGCCGCCTCCCACCGCATCCCGGTACGCAGGGTCGACGAGGTCCTGGAACTCGCCGGCATCGCGGCCGTCGCCGGACGCCGGATCAAGACGTTCTCGCTGGGCATGCGCCAGCGACTCGGCATCGCCGCCGCACTCCTCGGAGACCCGCAGGTCGTGATGCTCGACGAGCCGTCCAACGGCCTCGACCCCGAAGGCATCATCTGGATCCGCGAACTGATGCGGAGCCTCGCCCGCGAGGGACGCACGGTCCTCGTCTCCAGCCACCTCATGAACGAGACCGCCACCTTCGCCGACCATCTCGTCGTCCTGGGCCGGGGAAGGCTCCTCGCCGACACCCCGATGCGGGACTTCATCGACGCGCACAGCGAACGGCGCGTCCGCGTCCGCACCACCGACCCCGCGAGCCTGCGTGCCGCACTTCGCCGCAAGGGTCTCGAAGCCGTGGCAACCGGCGACGGCCGCTGGACCGTCGCCGGGGCACGCGCGGAGGAGATCGGCGCGCTCGCCGCCACCGGCGGCATCCCCGTCCTCGAACTCGCCGACGAATCCGCCTCCTTGGAGGAGGCCTATCTCGCCCTCACCGCGGGCGCCACCGAGTTCGCGTCCGCCGCGACCCCCCTCCAGGAGGCCTGACGATGTCGACCACCGCCGTGCTGCGTTCCGAATGGATCAAGGTGAGGTCGGTGCGTGCCAGCGCCGGCTCGCTCGTCGCCATTTTCGTCACGACCGTCACCATCAACATCCTGGCCTCCGCCGCGGTCGGGCAGGCCGAGGCCGACAACGAAGGCGCCGACCTCCTCTTCGGAGCCTTCTACGCGCTCAACTTCGGCCAGATCGCGGCCATCGCCTTCGGCACGACGGCCGTGTCCTCGGAGTACCTCAACGGCGCCCTGCGCGTCTCCCTCGCCGCGGTCCCCGACAGGAACCTCCTCTACGCCGCGAAGATGACGGTTGTCGGCGCCCTCGCCGTCATCGCGGGCCAGCTCACCTCGTTCGTCACCTTCCTGTCCGGGCAGGTGTTCATGGGGTCCTACGCCCTCGGGCTCGGCGATCCGGGCGCGCTGCGCGCCTGCGTCGGAGGCGGCCTCTACCTCGCGCTGATGGCCCTGTTCGCGGCCGGTCTCACCGTCGTCCTGCGCAGCGCGGTCGCCGTCCTGAGCCTGCTCATCCCGTTCATCCTGATCGTGTCCTTCGTCGTGGGCGACATGGCCGCCTCCGTCGCCGACTTCCTGCCCGACCACGCCGGACAACAGGTCCTGCACCAGGACCCGGTCGGGACGCTCGGGCCGTGGTCGGGACTCGCCGTCACCGCCGGGTGGGCGGCGGCCGCGCTCCTCGCCGGCTGGTGGGCGCTGCGCCGCAGGGACGCGTGAGGGCAGGGGCTCGTAACCGCCGGACGCCCCGCCAAATGTCAGTGGTGGCCGCTTTACTGGACGCCATGAGCACCGCACAGCATCTCGCGACGATCGACCTGCTGCGCTCCCGTGAGTTCCCCGCGGAGCACGGCAGGTCGGACGCGGGCTCCGGCGGACCGGGTTACCACATCGCGGAGTTGGCGACCTGCGACGCGCTCCAGGAGGCGGCCCCCGAGGGCGCCGCTCAGGACCAGTGGATCGCCGACCGGGACGGGCTCTCCTCGGTGCTCACCGAGCGCTGGGGGAAGCCGCAGTGGTTCAGCCTGTGGAGCGTCAGCCTGCGCGCGGTCGAGGGCGGCGAGGACATACCGGAGCCCTGGGCCGCGCTCAGCGCGTACGTGCCGGACGTTCAGGTGTGGCAGGCCGACGGGCGGTGGATCGTACTGGGCATCCCGCTCGGCGCCGAGGACCTGCCGTTCCGGCTCGTCGCCGCCGTCACGGACGTGGACCCGCCCTGATGACGCGCCTGGACCCGGCATGCGGGAACTGCCGTGCCACCATGGGATCTTGGCATCGGATCATGGCACGACCGAGGTGAGGGAGAGCACGTGAGCGAGCAGAGCGGGCAGGAGCCGGGGGAGCGGACCGCGAACCACATCGCGCACAACGCCCGCGTGTGGAACTACTGGCTCGGCGGCAAGGACCACTACGAGGTGGACCAGCAGGTCGGGGACCAGGTCACCTCCATGTACCCCAGCATCGGCGAAGTGGCTCGCGCCGACCGGGCGTTCCTCGGCCGCGCGGTGACCCTCCTCGCCGGCCAGGCAGGCATCCGCCAGTACCTCGACATCGGCACGGGCCTGCCCACCGCCGAGAACACCCACGAGGTCGCCCAGCGCATCGCCCCCGACTCCCGCGTCGTCTACGTCGACAACGACCCGATCGTGCTCACGCACGCCCGCGTGCTCCTCACCAGCACGGACGAGGGCGCCACCAGCTATGTGGACGCGGACGCGCGCGACCCCGCGGCCATCCTGCGCGCCGCGTCCGGCACCCTCGACCTCGGCCGGCCGGTCGCCGTCATGATGCTCGGCATCCTGAACTTCATCCTCGACACCGCCGAGGCCACGTCCATCGTGCGCCACCTCCTGGACGCGGTCCCCTCCGGCAGCCACCTCGTGCTCACGCACCCCACGCTGGAACTGGGCGGCGAGGGGAACGAGGCGGCGATGCGCTTCTGGAACGAGAACGCGACGCCGCCGATCACCGCACGGAGCCGGGCCGAGATCGAGGGCTTCCTCGACGGACTCGACATCCTGGAGCCGGGCCTCGTCTCCTGCGCGCGCTGGCGGACGGACGGTGCCGACGGGGGGCCGCTCGTCGCCCAGTTCGGTGTCGTGGCCCGCAAGCCCTGACGAATGCCGTGACGCAAGCCCCGACCCACCACGCGCCGCGTCAGCCGGGGAGCCCCACGCCGTCGTCCTCCGAGGCGGCGGCGCGCAGCCGCCCGTACTCCTCGGCCATCGCCGCCGCCGTCCAATGCGCGTTCAGGCCACTGGGGTTGGGCAGCGCCCACACCCGGGTCCCGCCGATCATCCGGTCCTGCGGGCCGATCCTCGCCTTCGGCTCCCCGAAGGCCGACCGGTAGGCCGTCACGCCCACGACCGCGAGCCAGCGCGGCCGCAGCCGCTCCACCTTGGCGGTGAGCAGGCGGCCGCCGTCGCGGTACTCCTGCGCGCTCAGCTCGTCCGCCCGCGCCGTGGCCCGCGCGACCACGTTCGTGATCCCGAGCCCGTACGACAGGAGTTCCTCCTGCTCGGCGGGGGCCAGAAGGCGGGGCGTGAACCCGGACAGGTGGAGCACCGGCCAGAAACGGTTGCCGGGGCGCGCGAAGTGGTGGCCGGTCGCCGCTGTCATCAGGCCCGGGTTGATCCCGCAGAAAAGCACGGAGAGGCCGCTCGCGACCACATCGGGAACGATGCGGTCGCGAGCGGCCTCCAGGTCCGCGGGGGTCAGCCGGGTCAGAGGATCGCTCCGGGCGTGTAGCCGGCGGCCTCCGGGTGCTGCTTGACGATCTCCTCGACGCGCGCGACGACGGTGGCGACCTGGTCGCTGGCCGCACCCGTGAACGACAGCTTGTCGGCCATCAGCTCGTCGAGCCCGGCACGGTCCAGCGGGATGCGGGAGTCCGCGGCGAGCTTGTCGAGCAGCTCGTTGCGCTCGGCGCCCTGCTCGCGCATGGCGAGGGCCGACGCGACGGCGTTCTCCTTGATGGCCTCGTGGGCCTCCTCGCGGCCGACGCCCGCCCGCACCGACGCCATCAGGACCTTCGTCGTGGCGAGGAACGGCAGGTAGCGGTCCAGCTCGCGGGCGACGACGGCCGGGAACGCGCCGAACTCGTCGAGCACGGTCAGGAACGTCTCCAGAAGACCGTCGAGCGCGAAGAACGCGTCCGGCAGCGCGACGCGGCGCACCACGGAGCAGGAGACGTCGCCCTCGTTCCACTGGTCGCCCGCCAGCTCCCCGGTCATCGACGCGTAGCCGCGCAGGATGACCATGAGGCCGTTGACGCGCTCGCAGGAGCGGGTGTTCATCTTGTGCGGCATCGCGGACGAGCCGACCTGGCCCGGCTTGAAGCCCTCGGTGACGAGCTCGTGCCCGGCCATCAGACGGATCGTCTTGGCGGTCGAGGACGGCGCGGCCGCGAGCTGTACGAGCGCGGTGACGACCTCGTAGTCGAGGGAGCGCGGGTAGACCTGGCCGACCGAGGTGAACGCCTGCGAGAAGCCCAGGTGGCCCGCGATGCGCTGCTCCAGCTCGTCGAGCTTCGCCGCGTCGCCGCCGAGCAGGTCCAGCATGTCCTGCGCGGTGCCGACGGGGCCCTTGATGCCGCGCAGCGGGTAGCGGGCGAGCAGCTCCTCGACCCGGGCGTACGCGACGAGCAGCTCGTCGGTGGCGGTCGCGAAGCGCTTGCCGAGGGTCGTGGCCTGCGCCGCGACGTTGTGCGAGCGGCCCGCGATCACCAGCTCGCCGTACTCGCCGGCCAGCTTGCCGAGGCGCGCGAGGACGGCGACGGCGCGGTCGCGGACCAGCTCGAGGGAGAGGCGGATCTGGAGCTGCTCGACGTTCTCCGTGAGGTCGCGGGACGTCATGCCCTTGTGGACCTGCTCGTGGCCGGCGAGGGCGTTGAACTCCTCGATGCGGGCCTTCACGTCGTGGCGCGTGACCTTCTCGCGCTCGGCGATGGAGGCCAGGTCGACCTGGTCGAGCACGCGCTCGTAGTCGGCGAGAGCGGCGTCCGGCACCTCGATCCCGAGGTCCTTCTGCGCGCGCAGCACGGCGAGCCAGAGCTGACGCTCCAGCTTCACCTTCTGCTCGGGGGACCAGAGAGTGGCGAGCTCGGCGGAGGCGTAGCGTCCGGCGAGAACATTCGGGATACGGGGCTTTGCAGGCGCAGCAGTCACGTGTACGGATTCTACTGGCGATTCGTGCAGGCCAGCGCCAGGGTCCCCTTCGTCGGAAGCTACGAGGGCGGGGCACCCGGCGCGCGCCGCCCCCGTCACGGCAGGTCAGCCGCGCGGAGCCTCGTACGGCAGCAGCTCGGGGCGCTTCGCCGGGCGGCCGTCGCCGGAGGAGCGGCCCGTCAGACGGCGGCCGATCCACGGCACCAGGTGCTGCTTGGCGAAGCGGACGTCGGCGACGCGGCGCGTGCCCCATCCCGGCGGCGCGGTCGGCGGGAGCACGGCCTGCCAGTCGCCCTCGGGCTCGTGGCCGAGCGCCTGCCAGACGGCCTCGGCGACCCGGCGGTGCCCCTCCGCCGTCAGATGCAGCCGGTCCACGTCCCACATGCGGGGGTCACCGAGGGCGGGCGGCCCGTACAGGTCCACGACCACCGCGCCGTGCCGCGCCGCGAGGTCGTCGATGCAGGCGAACAGCTCCTCCATGCGCGGCCGGAAGCGCTCCATCACAGGCCCGTTGCGGCCGGGGCTGCGCATCAGGACGAGCTGCTCGCAGGCCGGCGCGAGCTTTTCGACGGCCTCTTCGAGGAGCCCGCGCACCCGGCCCATGTCGACCTTGGGGCGCAGGGTGTCGTTGAGCCCGCCCACCAGCGTGATGACATCGGCGCCCATCGCGGCGGCGACGTCCACCTGCTCGTCGACGATCTGGCCGATGAGCTTGCCGCGCACGGCGAGGTTCGCGTAGCGGAACCCGGGGGTGCGGGCCGCCATCCGGCCGGCCAGTACATCGGCCCAGCCGCGGTAGGAGCCGTCGGGCAGCAGGTCGGACATGCCCTCGGTGAACGAGTCACCGATCGTGACGAGGCTGCTGTAACTGGTGTGGTCGGCATTTTTCTGCATGGCGGAAGCGATGGTAACCCGGGCCCCGGGACGGCCGACTCGGCGCCGTGTGCCCGACGTCGGGCACACGGCGCCGAGATCACACCGGCTGTCCGAACAGCTCCCGCAGGACGTCCTCCATCGTCACCAGACCGGCGAGCCGCCCGTCGGCGCCGAGGACCGCCGCCACGTGCGTGCGGCTGCCGCGCATCGCCGAGAGGACGTCGTCGAGCGGCGTCGTCTCGCGGACGCGCGCGATCGGGCGCATGTCCGGAAT
Source organism: Streptomyces sp. NBC_00569 (assembly GCF_036345255.1). Lineage (NCBI taxonomy): Bacteria > Bacillati > Actinomycetota > Actinomycetes > Kitasatosporales > Streptomycetaceae > Streptomyces > Streptomyces sp. NBC_00569. Next base: position 8,157,956 of record NZ_CP107783.1, read on the forward strand.
CCGGAACGGCAGATCGCGCGGCGACGCGTCCAGGGCGTCCTTCACATGCAGATAGCCGACGATGCGGCGGTTGTCGTCGACCACGGGGAAGCGCGAGAACCCCGACCGGGCCGACAGTTGCTCCAGCTGTTCCGGGGTGACGCCCACATGCGCGTAGACCACCCGCTCCAGCGGCAGGACGACGTCCCTGACCGGGCGGCGGCCCAGTTCGAGTGCGTCGCGCAGGCGCTCCTGGGCGCGGTCGTCGATGAGGCCCGCGTCGCCCGAGTCCTTGACGAGTCGGGCCAGCTCGTCGTCGGAGAACGTCGCGGACACCTCGTCCTTGACGTCGACGCGCAACAGCTTGAGCAGCCCGTTCGCGAAGGCGTTGATCATGAAGATCACGGGACGCAGCGCCCTCGCCAAGGTCACCAGCGGCGGCCCGAGGAGCAGGGCGCTGCGCACCGGCTCGGCGAGCGCGACGTTCTTCGGGATCATCTCGCCGAGGAGCATGTGCAGATACGTGGCCACCGTCAGCGCGATCACGAACGAGATCGGGTGGATCAGCCCGTGGGGCACGCCGACCGCGTCGAACACCGGCTCCAGGAGATGGGCGATGGCGGGTTCGGCGACGATGCCGAGCACCAGGGTGCACAGCGTGATGCCGAGCTGCGCCGCGGCCAGCAGGGCCGACACGTGCTTCAGGCCCCACAGGACGCTCTTCGCCCGCCGGTCGCCCTCGTCCGCGTGCGGTTCGATCTGGCTGCGGCGTACGGAGATCAGGGCGAACTCGGCGCCCACGAAGAAGGCGTTGACCACCAGCGTCGCCAGGCCGATCAGAAGCTGGATCGCGGTCATCGGTCCCCCTCCGGGGCGTCTTCGGACCGCTCGGTGAGCGGCGCGTGCATCAGGACGCGGGCCGCGCGGTGGCCCGCGGCGTCCACGACGTCGAGCCGCCATCCGGCCACCCCGACGCTGTCGCCGACGGCCGGGATCCGGCCGAGCTCGGCGGCGACCAGGCCGGCGAGGGTCTCGTAGGGGCCGTGGGGGACGCGCAGGCCGACCCGCTGGAGCTGGTCGGTGCGGGCGGCGCCGTCGGCGGAGTAGAGGGCGCGGCCCTCGTCGTCCGCGCCGGCCGGCGCGAGGTCCGGCGTCTCGTGCGGATCGTGCTCGTCCCGCACCTCGCCGACGACCTCCTCGACGATGTCCTCCAGGGTCGCGACGCCCGCGGTGCCGCCGTACTCGTCGATGACGACGGCCATCGTGCGCTTCCCGGAGAGCCGGTCGAGGAGCCGGTCGACGGTCAGGGTCTCGGGTACGAGGAGCGGCTCGCGCATCAGATCGGAGACGGAACGGCGGCCCCGGAGTTCGGCCGGCACGGCGAGGACGTCCTTGATGTGCGCGACGCCGACGACCGAGTCGAGGCTGCCGCGGTAGACGGGGAAGCGGGACAGGCCCGTGGCCCGGGTCGCGTTCGCCACGTCCTCGCAGGTGGCCTGCGTGTCGAGCGCCACGACCTGGACGCGCGGCGTCATCACGTTCTCCGCGGTGAGGTCCGCGAGGTTCAGGGTGCGCATGAACAGCTCGGCGGTGTCCGCCTCGAGGGCGCCTTCCTTCGCGGAGTGGCGGGCCAGTGCCACCAGCTCCTGCGGTCCGCGCGCGGAGGCCAGCTCCTCGGCGGGCTCGATGCCGAAGCGGCGCACCGCCCGGTTCGCGGTGTTGTTCAGGTGCGTGATGAAGGGGCGGAACGCGGCGCTGAACAGGCGCTGGGGCGTCGCGACGTTCTTGGCGACGGCCAGCGGCGACGAGATCGCCCAGTTCTTGGGGACGAGCTCGCCGACGACCATCAGGAAGACGGTCGACAGGGCCGTGCCGATGACCAGTGCGGCCGAGGAGGCGGTGGAGCGGGAGAGCCCGAGACTCTCCAGGGGCCCCGTGATCAGCTTGGCGACGGACGGCTGGGCGAGCATGCCGACGACCAGATTGGTCACGGTGATGCCGAGCTGGGCGCCGGAGAGCTGGAAGGTCAGGTTCCGTACGGCCTTGAGGGCGCCGGCGGCGCCCCGCTCACCGCGCTCGACGGCGCGCTCGAGGCCGGAACGCTCGACCGTGGTGAGGGAGAACTCGGCAGCGACGAACGCACCGCAGGCCAGCGAGAGCAGCACCGCCACGGCGAGCAGGAGCACTTCGGTCATCGGGTCACCTCCGTCCCATGATCGGGCAGGGCGGTGGGTATCGCGCGATGTCGCAGGCGCCGGGTACTGGGAGGCTCGCCCATGGGCGGACGCTCACACCTTTCAAGAGGGAAGACGGGACAAGTGGAGCACCCATGGTAAAGGATCGGCAAAGCCCCGTGGAGCCGGAGCGCCGCCGCCCGGCCCGTGCGGGGTCAGTCCGTGAGGTGCTTGACCCAGCGCGACCACTGCGGTTCCGGCGCATAACCCGCGGCACGCCACGCGTGCTGCGCGCGCTCGTTGCGGTCCAGGACCATCGCGTCGCCCCGCCGCCCACCGAGCCGCACGAACCGCTCCTCCGCGGCCGCGAGCAGCGCCGACCCCACGCCCTGCCGCCGCGCGTCCGGACGCACCGCGAGCCGGTACAGATGGCAGCGCCACCCGTCGAAGCCGGCGATGACGGTCCCCAGCAGTTCCCCGTCGCGCTCGGCGAGCAGCAGCGACTCGGGGTCGCGGGCGACGAGCCGCTCCACACCCGCGCGGTCGTCGCTGATGCTCGTGCCCTCGGCGGCCAGCTTCCAGAAGGCGAGGGCGGCATCGAGATCGTCGGGCGTCGCGGCCCGTATACGAAGATCACTCATGGGGCCGATTCCATCACCGGGCGACCGGGCCCGCGCACTGTTTTCAGGATGCGGACAGAGCCCCGGCTCAGGCCTTCCGCAGCTCCTCGATGACCGGACCGAACGCCTCCATGTACGGCTCCAGGACCGTGACGTACGTGAACCCGTAGCGGTCGCGCTGCGCGCGCACCTGGTCCGCGATCTCACGGACCGTGCCGACGAGCAGCAGCGGCAGGTCCAGCGCCTCGTCCTCCGTGAAGGGCCGGATGCGGTCGAGGATCGGCCGGACCGCCGCCCGCCGGTCATCGGTCACCGTGACCATCTGGATCAGCAGATTGAGTTCGGCGGGCTCCGCGCGGCCCGCCGCGAAGCGGTGGTACGTGGCCACGCTCCGGTCCAGCTCCTGCGGGGTGAGGAGCTGGAGCTTCCCGTTCGTGTCGCCGGGGACGGAGCGCGCTCCGGTGAACGCCGCGATCTGTGCGTGCTCCGCGGTCAGTTTCAGCATCCGGTCGCCGTTGCCGCCGATCAGGAGCGGCGGGCGGGGGTGCTGCTCGGGCCGAGGCTGATGCTCGTCCGACCCGAGCAGCCGGTCCAGCTCCTCCACGACGCGCCGCAGATGGTCCACGCGCTCACCGGGCGATCCCCAGGGAAGCCCGGCCGCCTCGTGCTCCGCCTGTACGTAGCCCGCGCCCAGGCCGAGTTCGAGCCTGCCGCCGGTGAGCGCGTCCGTGGTCGCCACCTCGCGGGCGAGGAGCACCGGGTTCCAGAAGCCGGCGTTGAGGACGAACGTGCCGACACGCGGGCGCTCGGTCGCCTCGGCGGCGGCGACCAGGGAGGGGAACGGTGAGGGCATGCCCAGGTGGTCGGCGACGAGGATCACGTCGTAGTCGAGCTCCTCGGCCCTGCGACAGCGCTTGCGCCACTCGTCGCCGGACGCGGGGGTGACCATGTTGACGCCGAAGCGGAACGCGCGACTCATGAACTCTCCTCAGTCTCGGGCGAGTTGGACCCGGCGGAGCGGGAGCAGGACGGCCGGGAGCCCGCGCGGCGAGTACATCATTCGTGGGCGATGGCCGCCAGCACGTTCATGCGCGAGGCGCGCAGCGCCGGAAGGAGCGCCGCCGCGAGCCCCACGACGACCGAGCCCACCACGACCGCGACGATCGTCCCCCACGGGACGGCGAGCGCCTTCATGCCCTGGAGGGCGAGCACCTCGTGGATGGCGAGCCCCCACACGACTCCGAGCGTGAGCCCGAGCACCGCGCCGAACACGGCGATCACCACGGACTCCAGGCGGATCATCCTCCGCAACTGGCGCCGGGAGAGCCCGATGGCGCGGAGCAGGCCGATCTCCCGAGTCCGCTCGACGACCGACAGGGCAAGGGTGTTGACGACGCCCAGGACGGCGATGACGATCGCGAGCCCGACCAGCGCGTACACGAGGTACAGCAGCACCGCGATCTGGTCGTGCACGAGCTTCTTGTAGTCGGCCAGGTCGCGGACCTGTACCTGGGGGTACGGATCGAGGGCCTTCTCCAGACGGGCGCGGAGCACGTCCGCGCCCGTGCCGGGGGAGGCGTTCACGTACACCGCCGAGTCCTGGCCGTCGGGCAGGAACTTCTCCAGCGTCCCCATCCCCATGAACAGGCCGCCGGACATGCCGAATCCGTCGCCCCCGCCCTGGTCGGTGAGGGCAGCGACGGTGAGCCGGTCCGAGCGTCCGCCGGGCAGGTCCACGGGCACCACCGTGCCCACGCGCGCGTGGTGCTCCTTGGCGAACTCCGCGTCCATCGCGACCTTCCCGGGCGCGAGCGCGGCCGCCGAGTCGCCCTGGGAGTACGTGATGTGCGCGACGTCGTCCAGCTGTGCCTCGTAACCCGCGGCCGTCGTCTTCACGCGCTTGCCGTCCGGCAGCCGCACCGCGAGCGGCACGAACCGCTGTCGCACGACGAGCCCGGCACCTTCCGTGGCGCGGATCTTGTCGGTGACCTCTTCGGGGAAGGGCGCGAAGTTGGCATTCTGGACGGTGAAGTCGGCACCCAGGGTCTTGTCGATTTGCTCGTCGAACGACTTGCTCATCGACGCGCTGGCCACGGACATGCCCGCCACCAGGGCGAGCCCGACCATCAGCGCGGCCGCGGTGGCCCCGGTGCGCCGTGGGTTGCGCAGAGCGTTGCGCTGGCTCAGTCGCCCCACCGAGCCGAACACGGCGGGGAACGCGCCGCCCAGGACGCGGATCACGGGACGTACGAGCAAGGGGCCCGCGATCACCGTGGCCAGCAGCGTCAGGACGACGCCGACCATCAGGAGCAGCGAGGCGCTCGCCGTTTTCGTGGCCGCGGCACAACCCGCGAGAGCGGCGACCCCCGCCACGCCGACCACCGCTCCCGCCACCGCGCGCACCCGCAGCGGCCGCCCCGCACCCGCGATCTCGGCGTCCGCGAGCGCCGCCATGGGGGAGACCCGGGACGCACGCCGCGACGGCAGATACGCGGCCACGAACGTGACTCCGACGCCGACCGCGAACGCGGCGACGGGTGTCCCCCAGCCGATCACCATCTCGGTCGACTTCAGGTTCATCCCGAACGCGCTCATGAGCCGGATGAGGCCGAGCGCCAGCCCGATGCCCGCCGCGAGGCCGAGCACCGAGCCCACCAGGCCGAGCAGCACCGCCTCCGTCAGGACGGAGCGGCGCACCTGCCGCCGGTCGGCGCCGAGCGCGCGCAGCAGTCCCAGCTCGCGGGTGCGCTGCGCGATCAGCATCGAGAACGTGTTCACGATCAGGAAGATCCCGACCAGGACCGCGATCCCGGCGAAGCCCAGCATCACGTACTTGATCACGTCGAGGAACGGGCCGAGGTCCGCCGCGTCCGACGTGGCCTGCTCGCTTGCGGTCTTCAGGTCGTAGCCGGAACCGAGCTGCCGGGCGATCCGCCGCTTCAGCGCGGCGTCGCTCACCCCGGGCGCCGCGTCCACGGAGATGCTCGTCGCGCGGTCCGTCCCGCCGAGCAGCTTCGTCTGTGCCGTCGCCGTGTCCAGGAAGACGAGCGCGGCGCCGGGGTTGGTGGTGCGGAAGGTCGCGATGCCGACGATCCGGACGGTGAAGGAGCCCGGTTGAGCGAGGACGGTGAGGGAGTCGCCGATGCGGATGTGCTTCTTGTCGGCGGTGTCCGCGTCGAGCAGCGCCTCGCCACTGCCGCGCGGGGCATGGCCCGAGGTCAGGCGGACCGGACTGCGGTCCGTCACGTACCAGTTGGTGGCGATGGTGGGGGCGCCGCTGGTCGGGCCGACCGAGTTGTTCGCGTCGTCCACGACGGTGATGTTCTCGGCGGCGGCGTCGATCCTGGCCGCGGCGACGCCGTCGACGGACCTGATCTGCCGGGCGAGCCGGGCGGGGACGGTCCGGACCGCCCCGGTCGGCACCGTCTCGCCGAGGGAGTCCTGCTTCGGATTCACCTGCACGTCGGCGGACGTGGACGCGAAGAGCCGGTCGAAGGTGCGGGTGACCGTGTCCGAGAAGACCAGACTGCCCGCCACGAACGCCACCGAGAGGACGATGGCAAGCCCCGACAGGACCAGTCGGCCCTTGTGCGCGAGGAAACTCCTGAGCGTCGCCTTCAGCACAGCGGCCCCTCTACGGCTGGGAGTTGTGGGGGTTGCCCCCGGTGAACAGACGCATCCGTTCCAGGACCGCCTCCGCCGTGGGCCGCGGCATCTCGTCGACGAGACGGCCGTCGCCGAGGAAGAGCACCAGGTCGGAGTGGCCCGCGGCGCCGGGGTCGTGCGTCACCATCACGACGGTCTGCCTGAGGTCGTCCACGGCCTCGCGCAGGAACCCGAGGACCTCGAGGCCCGCACGCGAGTCCAGGTTCCCGGTCGGCTCGTCCGCGAAGATCAGTTCCGGTCGCGAGGCGAGCGCCCGCGCGCAGGCCACCCGCTGCTGCTGGCCTCCGGAGAGCTGCGCGGGACGGTGTCCGAGCCGGTCGCCGAGGCCCAGCGTGTCGATGACCTGCTTCAGCCACTCCGCGTCCGGGGTGCGGCCCGCGATGTCCATCGGCAGCGTGATGTTCTCCGCCGCGTTCAGCGTCGGAATGAGGTTGAAGGACTGGAACATGAAGCCGATCCGGTCGCGCCGCAGCCGCGTCAGCTCCTTGTCGCGCAGGCCCGTGATCTCGGTGTCCCCGAGCCACACCTGGCCCGCGGAGACCGAGTCGAGACCGGCCAGGCAGTGCATCAGCGTGGACTTGCCCGACCCCGAGGGGCCCATGACCGCCGTGAACCGGCCGCGCGCGATGTCCACGTCGACCGAGTCGAGCGCGAGGACGGCGGTCTCACCTGACCCGTACGCCTTGGTCAGGCCCCGGGCGCGCGCGGCGACGTCGCCCGCCTCCGCCAGGCCGTGGGGCTGTTCTGCTGCCGCTGTGGACAAGGCCGCCTCCTGGGTCTCGCCGTCGTCCTGGCCGTACCGACTCCCGTGTCGCGTACGAGAGTAGTGGGGTGCGTCACACGCGCGGTATCCCTCCGAGGTCGGGGTCCCGATACGCGTGTAAGGGGCACATTCGGCATCTCCTTGCGGGTGCTAGCACGTCGGCGCTAGCGTGAAGTCATGGCGAAGACTCAGCTGAACGTACGGGTGGACGAGGACACCGCCCGAGCCGCGCGTGAGCGTGCGCTGGCACGCGGCGTGAGTGTGAACCGGTACATCGAGGAGCTGGTCAGACAGGACGCGGGCGAGCTCGGCCGGACGTTCGTCGAGGCGGCCGCCGACTTCATGAAGCAGTACGAGTCCGTGTTCGCCGAGGAATTCGGCGCGGAGCGCGAAGGCCGACGCTGAGCCCTTGAGCGAATCGAAGAACGTGCGGATCGACCTGGCCTGGCTTCTCATGATCGCCGAGCAGAAGACCCCCGGAGACCCCCAGGTGACCGACTGGGGCGCGCTCATCGCCGCCGTCAGCCGGCACGAGGCGGAGATATTCGGGACCGCCGTGTACGACAGCCCACAGGCGCGGGCCGCCGCACTGCTCCAGCTGCTCCTCCACGTCCCCGCCCTCGAACGCTCGAACGCGATGTTCGCGTCGGCCGTCGCGTACGCCTATCTCGTCGCGAGCGGTCTGAAGGTCGCCACGTCGCCCGACCAGGTCAGGGAACTGGCCCGCCTGGTCAAGGACGGCGGGGCGACCGTGCACGACATCGCGGAGGAACTGCGCAGATGGAGCCTGTGAGGCGCTAGGGCCTTTCGCCCCAGGCGCTCACCGGGGGTACGCGCTCGCGGCGAACGCCGCCGCGTCCCAGGTGCCCGCCAGCTCCGGGGCCAGCCAACTCGGCGCGGATTCACGGAAGTCGGGGCGTGCACCGGCCCCCTCCGGGATCGCTCCGAGGAGCTTCGTCCCCGAGACCTCGGGGAAGTCCGCGAGATTGCAGCGGGCCGCGAGGTCGGGGTGCTCCGGCCAGCTGCCGACGACCACGCCGAGCGGCGTCAGGTCCCGGGCGCGCAGGGCCTCCGTCGTCAGGGCCGTCGAGTTGAGCGTGCCGAGCCCCGCCGCCGCGACGACGAGGACCGGCGCTCCGAGCTGCCTGGCGGCGTCCGCGAGCGTGCCCCCGTCCGCGTCGAACCGCACGAGCAGGCCGCCCGCGCCCTCGACCAGGACGAGGTCGTGGTCCGTCGCCAGCTTCGCCGCCGCCTCGGCCACCTCGTGCGGGCGCACCGGAGGGAGGCCGGCGCGCAGCGCGGCCGTCGCGGGCGCCAACGGCTCGGGGTACCGCGCCAGTTCGACGGCCGTCACCCCGCCGCCCACCAGGCGCGTCACCTCGTCCGCGTCGCCGCGCTCACCGGGCCCGACCCCGGTCTGTGCCGGCTTCAGGACGGCCACCGACCGCCCCGCGGCCAGCGCGGCGGCCGCCACGGCCGCCGTCGTGACCGTCTTGCCGATCTCGGTTCCGGTCCCCGTGACCACCAGTACCGTCATGCTGTTCAGCCCTCCCGAGCGGCCGCGCACACCGCGCGGCCGATCCGTGCCAGATCCTCGTCCCCCGTGATGTACGGAGGCATCGTGTACACGAGGTCGCGGAACGGCCGCAGCCACACGCCCTCGCGCACCGCCGCCCGCGTGGCCGCCGCCATGTCGATCTCGTGGTCCAGCTGTACGACACCGATCGCGCCGAGCACGCGCACATCGCGCACCCCGGGCAGCTCCGAGGCGGCGCCGAGCGAGTCCCGCAGCCCCGACTCGATCCGCTTGACCTCCGTCGCCCAGTCCTGCCCGAGCAGGAGGTCGATCGAGGCGCAGGCCACCGCGGCGGCGAGGGGGTTCCCCATGAACGTGGGCCCGTGCGCGAGCACCGGCACGTCGCCCCGCGAGATCCCGTCCGCCACGCGCGCCGTGCACAGCGTCGCCGCCAGCGTCATGTAGCCGCCGGTCAGCGCCTTGCCGACACACATCACATCGGGCGTCACCGACGCGTGCTCCGCGGCGAACAGCGCTCCGGTCCGGCCGAACCCCGTGGCGATCTCGTCGAACACGAGGAGCACGTCGTGCGCGTCGCAGGCCTCGCGCAGGACCCGCAGATACGCGGGGGAGTGGAACCGCATCCCGCCCGCGCCCTGCACCACGGGCTCCACGATCACGGCCGCCAGCTCATGGGCGTGCCGCCCGATCAGCTCGTGCAGATGATCCGCGTAGGCCTGCTCGTACTCGGTGGGCGGCGCGTCGGCGAACACGTGCCGCGGCAGGGCCCCCGACCACAGTTCGTGCATGCCGCCCTCGGGGTCGCAGACCGCCATCGGCTGCCAGGTGTCGCCGTGATAGCCGCCGCGCCACGTCAGCAGGCGGCGCTTCTCCGGCCGCCCGAGGGAACGCCAGTGCTGGAGGCACATCTTGATGGCGACCTCGACGGACACCGAGCCCGAGTCGGCGAGGAACACATGCTCGAGTCCCTCCGGCGACATGTCGACAAGACGCTTCGCGAGCCCGACGGCGGGCTCGTGCGTGAGCCCGCCGAACATGACGTGGCTCATCCGGCCGAGCTGGTCGCGCACCGCCTCGTTGAGCACGGGGTGGTTGTAGCCGTGGATCGCCGACCACCACGACGACATCCCGTCGACCAGCTCGGCGCCCTGACCGTTCTCACCGCCGTCGCCGGCCAGTCGCAGCCGAACCCCGGCCGCCGACTCGACGACCAGCGGCTCCTGCCGCCCCGGCATCGGACCGTACGGATGCCAGACGTGCCGCCGGTCGAGGTCGAGTAGCTCCGGCACGGGCAGCCCCGACACCGCGGGCCCGGGCCGCTCAGGCATTGGGCGCGAGATCCGTACCGGCACCCCGGCGGCGTACGGCGACCAGGTCCGTGCGCGCCTCGGGGACCTCGGCGACCGGGGACTCCGCGGCTTCTTCGTGGGAGCCGCAGCCCTCACCGGAACCGCAGGCCGAAGCCGCGCCGGAACCGCATGCGGCATGCGCGCCGGAACCGCAGCCCGCTTCCGCGTCGGAACCACAGGGCCCGCCCCGGTGCTCGGGCAGCGTCACCTGGTCGGTGCCCTCGACCTCGAACCCGGCGTCCGTGATCATGTCCAGGTCCGCCTTGCCCGCCTGGCCCTCACTCGTCAGGTAGTCGCCGAGGAAGATGGAGTTGGCGAGGTGGAGCGCCAGCGGCTGCATCGAGCGCAGGTGCACCTCCCGGCCGCCCGCGATCCGCACCTCGACGTCGGGGCAGACGAAGCGGACCATCGCGAGGATCCGCAGGCAGCGCTGCGGCGTCAGGTTCCACTCCTTGGCGAGGGGGGTGCCCTCGAAGGGGATCAGGAAGTTGACCGGCACCGAGTCCGGGTCGAGTTCGCGCAGCGAGTAGACGACGTCGACCAGGTCCTCGTCGCTCTCGCCCATGCCCGCGATGACCCCGGAGCACGCGGACAGACCGGCCGCGTGGGCCTTCTGCACCGTGTCGACACGGTCCGCGTAGGTGTGCGTCGTCGTGATGTCGCCGTACGTGCCCTCGGAGGTGTTGAGGTTGTGGTTGTACGCGTCGGCGCCGGCACCGCGCAGCCGCTCGGCCTGGCCCTCGGAGAGCAGACCGAGGCAGGCGCACACCTCGACGCCCTCGTTCTGCTCCTTGATCGCGCCGATGGTCTCCGAGACACGGTCGACGTCGCGGTCCGTCGGGCCGCGCCCGGACGCCACCAGGCAGACCCGCTTCGCGCCGCCCGCGACACCGGCGGCCGCGGCCTTCGACGCCTCGTCGGGCTTGAGCCACGTGTACTTGAGGATCTCCGCCTTGGACCCGAGCCGCTGCGAGCAGTACGAGCAGTCCTCGGGGCACAGGCCCGACTTGAGGTTCACCAGATAGTTGAGTTTCACCCGGCGCCCGAACCACTGCCGCCGCACCTTGCCGGCCGCGGCCACCACATCGAGCAGTTCGTCGTCGGAAGTCGCCAGAACGGCGAGCGCTTCTTCGCGGCTCGGCAGCTCGCGCCGCAGCCCCTTGTCCACCAGCGTGTTCAGCAGGTCCATGGCCCGATCCTGACCTACGTGCCCTGCTCAGGCCAAGGAGGCTTTGCACAACTCTGCCGGTTCGAGGTGTGGGTATTGCCACACCCTGGGTGGCTGGATGTCCCGCTAGTGTCTGTGCACTGCCTACAAAACTGTCTACAAAGCGGCAGTGGGCACGGGACAGCACACCCCACTCGAGAACCGGTCGCTCGACGGCCGGGCGGAGGGACTCACATGGCGGGATCGCCGTTCGGCTGGATCGACGAGCAGGAGCGCGTGCGTCGCGGCGCCGGACTCGTCCGCACGTTGCGCCCCCGCCCGTCGTCGAACCCCCTCCTCGATCTCGCGAGCAACGACTACCTCGGCCTCACGCGCCACCCCGAGATCACCGGAGGAGCGGCGGACGCGGCGCTGCGCTGGGGTGGCGGCGCCACCGGCTCGCGGCTCGTCACGGGCACCACGGAGCTGCATGCCGAACTCGAGCGCGAACTGGCCGAGTTCTGCGGTTTCGAGGCGGCGCTCGTCCTGTCGTCCGGCTACGCCGCGAACCTCGCCGCCGTGACCGCTCTCGCCCCGCACGGCTCACTGATCGTCTCGGACGCGAGCAACCACGCCTCCCTCATCGACGGCTGCCGGCTCGCCCGCGGCGCGACCCAGGTCGTCCCGCACGCCGACCCCGACGCCGTCCGCAAGGCACTCGACACGCATCAGGGACCGGCCGTCGTCGTCTCGGACTCCGTCTTCTCGGTGGACGGCGACGCCGCTCCATTGGCCGAACTCGCGGGAGTGGCAAGGGAGTTCGCGGCAGGCCTGATCGTCGACGACGCGCACGGACTCGGTGTGCTCGGCGACGGTGGCAGGGGCGCGCCGCAGGCGGCGGGGCTCTCGGGCGCCGACGACACCGTCGTCACCGTCACCCTCTCCAAGTCGTTCGGCAGCCAGGGCGGCGCCGTTCTCGGTCCGGCCCGGGTGATCGACCATCTCGTCAACACCGCACGGACGTTCATCTTCGACACGGGCCTCGCGCCCGCGGCGGCCGGCGCCGCGCTCGCGGCCCTGCGCCTGCTGCGCCGTGAGCCCGAGCGGGCCGAAAGGGCCCGCACCGTGGCCTCTTCGCTGCACGAACTCCTCACGGCCGAGGGCCTCCAGGCCGTACGGCCCGACGCAGCCGTCGTCTCCGTGCGCGCGCCGTCCCCCGAGGAGGCGGTGCGCTGGGCGGCGGACTGCCGCGAAGCCGGCCTCGCCGTCGGCTGCTTCCGTCCCCCGTCGGTGCCGGACGGCATCTCACGGCTGCGGCTGACCGCCCGTGCCGACCTGACCGGCGATCAGATCGCCGAGGCCGTACGGGTGATCAGCCGCAACGCTCCCGACTCGGCGTTCACCGCAACGAGTTGAGGAACCCCTCCCACGCGGAGGGCGAGAACAGCAGGGCGGGTCCGGCCGTGCGCTTGGAGTCGCGCACGGCGAGGAGTCCGGCCGCAGGGCCGCGGTGCAGGGGAGCCGTCTCGACGCAGTTGTTCATTCCGGTGCTTCGGCTGCTTCGCCGCCATGGCGCGTCGTGCAGAGAGGTGCTGGGAACCGCGGCGGATGGTACGTACCGAGGCAGTGCTGACATGGTGCCTCCTTACGTGCGTTCACTGTCCGGAGGGCGGTGCGCTCCGGCGATCCCGGCGATGAAATCCAACGAGTCCCCGGGCGAAAGTGCGTGGATCCGAAGGGTTTCGAAGGCGTCCGTGTACGCCTTGAGGTCTTCTTTCCGCTCGAGGTAGAGGCTACTCGTCAAATGGTCGAGAACTACTACGTCGAGATCAGAAGTGTTCGGAAATGAGAACACAACGAAAGGGCCGGTCAGTCCGACATGCTCCCCCGCGGCGAACGGCAATACCTGAAGCCGCACATGGGGAAGCTTCGCCACGGCGGCCAGCTGACGCAGCTGCTCCGCCATCACCCGAGGACCGCCCACGGAGCGCCGCAGCACCGCCTCGTCGAGCACCGCGCTGAGCCGGAGCGGGGACGCGGAACGCAGCACGTCCTGCCGGGCGATCCGCACCTCGACCAGGGCGTCGACCTGCCCGTCCGGCAGCCCGCCGAGCGCGGCCCTGGTCACCGCACGCGCGTAGTCGGGCGTCTGGAGGAGGCCCGGCACGACGGACGTCTCGACCGTCCTGACCCGGCACGCCTGCGACTCCAGGCTGATGAAGTCCCGGTAGGCGGGCGGCAGAAGCTCCCGGTAGGCGTGCCACCAGTGCTGGCCGCCGTCGTCCCCCGACCCGGTCAGCGCGACCAGCAGATCCCGTAGGCCGGGGTCCGCGACCTCGAACGCGTCGAGCAGAAGGCGCACGTCCGACGCTTTCACGCCGCTGCGCCCGGTCTCGATACGGCTCACTTTCGACTGGTGCCAGCCGACGAGCCGGGCCGTCTCGCCACTTGTGAGCCCCGCGCGGGCACGCAGTGCGCGCAGTTCCGCGCCGAGCCTGCGGCGGCGCACCGCCGGACCGTGTTTCATCCTGTCTCCTCGGACCTGTGGCCCGGCTCCTTCCGGCCCGGCGGATCGGTGTTCTGAGGCGACGGTAGAGGAAGTCGGCGGTGTACGCCCAAATGCGGTCCACCGAGGCAGAGTTCACCGCTTCGAGCGACAGATATATGCATATCTCGGGGGATCGGCTCCACGGGCCGGGCGGTAGTGGCACTCTGGCGCGAAGCACCAGTCCGGGGGTCGCCTCGAGTCATCCGCCATGTGTCGGATTCAGGCCCCGGCGAAAAAAGGGACGACGTCGCCATGGCAGATCACCAGGAAGCATCCGTCACTCTGCCGAGCGATCCCGCCTCGGTCTCCTCGGCCCGCACCTATGTCGGCGACGTACTCGCCGAATGGGGCATGCCGCGCGACGCGGAAACGGCCGACACGGTCCGGCTCATCGTCTCCGAACTCGCCACGAACGCCGTGATGCACACCCGCGGACAGTCGCCCGTCTTCACGGTCGACGTGCAGCTGGAGCGTGACGAACATCTGCGCATCGGCGTCACGGACAGCCACCCGCGCTACCCGAAGCGGCTCCCGGCCGCCGTCCAGCAGGACAACGGGCGCGGCATGGTGATCATCCGCTGGCTGACCGCCGAGTGCGGCGGAAGCCTGTCGGTCAGGCCCACCCCCGAAGGCGGCAAGACCGTATGGATCGCCCTGCCGTGGACGGTCCCTGTCCAGCAGGTGTGAGGGTCGGCAGGGGCGAAGGCCAACAGGAGGAAGTCCGGCAGGTATGAACGCGGCTACGGGGGCGGAGTGCCCGTCCCCTCTTCCTGTGCCCGGGTGAGCGAGCGCCGCGCCAGACGCGGCAGCACACCCCACAGGCCCGCGCAGACCGCGAACGTGCCCGCTCCCGCCGCGATTCCCGCCGCCCGCCCCGCCGTGACGTCCACGACGAGCAGCACGGACCCGGCCAGGGCGAGCGCCAGAACGCTCAGGCCGGCGGTGGCGAGCCGCGAGGACATCTGCACGATCTGCGGCTTGACACCGCGCCGGAACAGCGCGCGGTGCAGCGCCGCGGGCGCCGTGAGCAGCGCGGCGGCGAGCACCGCGAGCAGCAGCGTCGCGATGTAGGTCGCGCGCTGCACGGTGTCCAGCGACGGGAACCGCGCAGTGAACGCCAGCGTCAGCAGGAACGCGAAGAGGATCTGCACGCCCGTCTGGGTGACTCTCAGCTCCTGGAGCAGCTCGCCGAAGTTCCGGTCCGCGCGCTCCAGCGGCGTCTCGTGCCGGTCCCGGCCTCCGCTCGGCGGGCCCGGGTCGCGTGGGGCGTCCTCGTCGCCTGCGGTTCGGTCCTCGTCCATACGACCACGAGTACCCCATTGCGCGGTTCCGAGGCGGCCCGGGCGGGCGTGACACTCTCCGGTGCCTGGCGGGTCCCTGGAGCTCCCGGGGACCCGCCAGGCTGCGCTAGCGCACGCGCCCGTACCAGACGCGCTTCGTCCAGATCCGCTCGAGCCGCACCACGGCACCGGTCTTCGGCGAGTGCCAGATCCTCCCCTTCCCGGCGTAGATGCCGACGTGGTAGACGCCGCGGCCCGAATGGAAGAAGACGAGGTCACCGCGTTTTCGATGGGACGCGGAGACATGGCGGGTCTTGTTGTACTGCTGGGCGGCGGTGCGGGGCAGCTTCTTGCCCGCGGCCTTGAACGAGTAGAGCGTCAGGCCCGAGCAGTCGAACGTGCGCGGCCCTGTGGCGCCCCACCGGTAGGGACTTCCCTTCTTGGAGGCCGCGATCTGGAGTGCTTTCGTCGCCGGTGGTGCGGCCTCCGCTTCGGGCGCGGCTCCGGGCACCAGCAGGCTGCCACCCGCTACGGCGAGCGTGAGGGCCGAGGCGGTTCCGGCCCGGGCGAGCAGCGACGGGACACGATTGAGCGCAGTCATGCGCAACCCTTCGTCAGCCGCCTGTGAAGGATGACCTGTCGGATTC
Source organism: Streptomyces sp. NBC_00569 (assembly GCF_036345255.1). NCBI lineage: Bacteria > Bacillati > Actinomycetota > Actinomycetes > Kitasatosporales > Streptomycetaceae > Streptomyces > Streptomyces sp. NBC_00569. The sequence continues at coordinate 8,173,666 of NZ_CP107783.1, forward strand.
GGGCTGGCGAAGTTGCCCGGCCGCGATGTGCGGCTTCACCCCAAGGACCGGCCCGGAAAACAGCTCCGGCGGCCCGTCGTGCTCGGGTCCTCCACTCCTGCCGATCCACTTCTGTCGACCTGGCATCCGTACGGCGGCAGGACTCGGCGTCCGCACGGACCGCCCCGCCGCGGTGGCGGGGGCTTGTCGTCGGAAGGGATCTTCACGCACGAACGGCGCGAATGCAGCGCCGAATCGGCGTTGAGTGAGTGTCCTCACGGCTGGCCTGTTCGGGTGGACAGCGCACGTTTCCACCCCGTCGTCGGGGTCCCGACGACGCCCGCACCAGCAGCGGAAGGCGGAATCCCGGACTTCGCGTAGGCGTTCCGCGCAACTTTTCCGGTTCGCATGTGCGGGTGCCGGCTACTCCGTATGTGGGTACCTCTTCTGGTCCGTTTCGATCCGGGACCGGACAGTTCGCATCGGATCGCTTCGGTCTCGAACGCACCGTCAATTGACCGGCTCCGGTGGAACTGTGACCCGTTGTGCCCTTCTTTCTCCGTCCAGGACCCGCAAAGCCTGGGCGAGCGTCGTCGCGTGGACCTCGCTCTCGCCCCGCTGATGCATGAGCGTCAGAGCGTCCCTGAGGGCCGTCGCCCTGCCGACGAGTGCTTGCGCAGCGCGCAGTCCGCCATATGTGTGGTTGCTTCTGGCCGGGTTGATCCTGCCGAGCAGGTCGACCACCTCTAGATAGCGGTCGAGGAGGTCGCACTCGGCGCGCGTCAGCGCGGGCAGCGGGGGCAGTTCGGGCGGCAGCATCGTCGGCTCACCTGGCGCCGGGGGCCGAACCGGACGTCTTGCGGTTGCCGATGACCCGGTCCACGAGCCCGTACTCCACGGCGTCCTGGGCCCGGAGGATCGTGTCCCGCTCGATGTCGGCGGCGATGCGCTCGCGGCTCCGACCGGTGTGCCGTGCGAGCAGTTCTTCCAGCTGGGCGCGCATCCGCACCAGTTCACGGGCCTGGATCTCCAGGTCGCTCGGCTGTCCCTGCGCGGGCTCGGGCAGCCCCGGCTGATGGATCACCACGCGCGCGCCGGGCAGCACGGCCCGCTTCCCCGGCGTCCCGGCCGCCAGGAGCACGGCGGCGGCGGACGCGGCCTGCCCGAGGCACACGGTCTCGACCTCGCAGCTGACGAACCGGATCGTGTCGTAGATCGCCGTCATCGCGCTGAACGAGCCGCCGGGGGAGTTGATGTACAGGGAGATGTCCCGGTCCGGCGCGGCGTACTCGAGGTGCATGAACTGCGCCATGACGTCGTTCGCGGAGGTGTCGTCGATCGGTGTCCCCAGGAAGACGATCCGCTCCTCCAGGAGCTTGGAGTACGGATCGAGAGTGCGGTGCCCGGCCGAGGTGCGCTCGGTGAACTCGGGCAGGACGTAGCGGGCGGAAGGTCGGTTCATGGCACATGCCTCCGTGAGCGCGGGACTCTGTCGCTGCTTCGTAAAAAATGTACAGGACGTACAGAAAATCGGGTAGGGCGCAGGCTTCAAGGAGCGCGAAAAGGGGTCGGCCCGCGCCCGAGGCGCCGGCCGACCCCTGCTCCGCTCTCCTTGTCGTGGCTACCGGTCGCCGTCTTCCGACCTGGACAGGCGCAGCGCGAGGTGTTGCAGGAGGTCGGCGGTCTTGATGTCCGTCCGGCCCGAGTCATGCACCTCGGCGAGCTCGGAGAAGAGGAACGCGAACGCGCCCACCAGGGAGATCGTCACCGGCATCAGTGCCGCGACGGTGGCCTCCGCCGCCTCCTCCACGCTCGATTCCGCCGGGATCTCGATGGAGGGGAACACCTCTGTCACCAGGCGCCCGAGCTGGGCGTCCTCGGCCTCGATGTCGGGCTCGGCATCCTTGCTGAGCCTGCGCACCATTTCCTGGGTCTCGGTCAGGACGCCGATTGCGCGCAAGATGATCTCGCTCTGTTCCATGCGCGGAGCCTAGGCGCGCGAGGCCCCGCCGCGGGCGCTGTTCCGGGCGGGGCTGCGTCGAATCCGCGCAAGCAGCCATGCGGCACGAACAGTTGACACGTCGACGTTACGGGCAGCCACTGACAACGGCGGCGGCCCGCACCGTCCCGCCCGGGCGGCCTTCCCGCCTGTGGGTCGCCCCGCGGTCACGGACCGTGTCCGCTCTGGGGGCCCGGTCTAAGCTGGAGGACATGGCCTACGAGATTCCGGTGACGCAAGCCCGCGCTGAGCTCGCCGATCTGATCAACCGCGTCGTGTACGGCGGGGAGCGCGTCGTCGTGACCCGGCACGGCAAGCCGCTCGTCGCGCTGGTCTCCGCCGCCGATCTCGAACGCCTGGAAGCTCTGGGGGAGCCGGAGGACGAGCAAGTGATCAGCTCCGTCTCCGGCATCGGGTCGACCCCGTCCACCGGCGGCGACCGCCACCGCTTCGGCATCGCCGCCGAGCACCGAGGGCCGGAGGTCAGGTAGGTCGGTCAGGTCAGGTCAGGTAGGTCGGACAGGTCTGGAGGCCGGGCGGGTCGGGAGGTCGGACGGGCCGGGCAGGTCCGGCGAATTTGGCTGACCTGACTGGTCGGACACGTCTGTCAGGCCTCAACCAGGACCCGGATCGAGCGACTTGGGCTCACCGGGCTCCTTCTGGGCGCCCGCCCCGCTTCTTGCGCAGTCCGCCGAACCGTACGTATGCGAGCCCGAGCCCCGCTCGGGCCGGCGCCGCGATCGAGGGCGACAAGGCCGCGCCCCGTCGACTGCGAGACCGGGCGCAGCGGCGTCCCGCCCGCGCTCGACGGCGTGAACTTGCCTGTGGGGGCCACCGGTTCGGGCAGCTGCGGAATCGTCAGCGCCACCCCCGCCCCTGCGCGCCGTTCGGGTATCGGCGGCCGTAGCGCCTCGGTGGTCATGGCCTGATGGGACCGCGTGGCAGGCGCTGTTCGGGGAGGTCCATAGCGAAACTTTGCAGAACGGCCCGCGGGCCCTGACGGGTATGGGTGAGCCCAGCTGACAGTCATGAGTGGGTCAAAGGGCGGTTAACCTCGTTGAAACTCCCCGCAATTAGCCTGCACCGCACGTCACCAGGGGCTTTTGTAACCGGGATGCACAAGATCGTATCCATTTCTTGTGTGTTACATCTATACCCGTCGCGGTGGCCGCGGCAGCCGGACCCCGCACGGTCCGGAGCGAAGGACTGTGAGGTGGGAGCCGTGCAACTGACCCCGCACGAGCAGGAGAGACTGCTCATCCATGTGGCCGCCGACGTGGCCGAGAAGCGCCGGGCCCGGGGTCTGAAGCTCAACCATCCCGAGGCGATCGCGCTTGTCACGTCGCACATTCTCGAAGGCGCACGTGACGGCCGGACCGTGGCCGAACTCATGTCGTCCGGTCGCAAGGTGCTCACGCGCGACGACGTCATGGAGGGCATCCCCGAGATGATCCACGATGTGCAGGTCGAGGCGACCTTCCCCGACGGCACCAAGCTCGTCACCGTCCATGACCCGATCGTCTGACGGGGGGAGCGCTTCCATGATCCCCGGAGAGATCCTGTTCGCGGACGAGCCCGTCGTGTTCAACGAGGGCCGCGAGGTCACCCGTCTGACCGTGCTCAACGCCGCCGACCGGCCCGTCCAGGTCGGCTCCCACTACCACTTCGCCGAGGCCAATCCCGGTCTGGAGTTCGACCGTGCCGCAGCGCACGGTCTGCGACTCAACGTCGCCGCAGGGACCGCCGTGCGCTTCGAGCCCGGAATCCCTGTCGACATCGAACTCGTGCCTCTGGCCGGCCGGCGCATCGTGCCCGGTCTGCGGGGCCGGACCGGAGGTGCCCTCGATGGCTGAACTCTCCCGCGCCGCCTACGCCGACCTGTTCGGCCCCACCACGGGCGACCGCATCCGCCTCGCGGACACCGACCTGCTCATCGAGATCGAGGAGGACCGCTCCGGCGGCCCCGGACTCTCCGGTGACGAGTCGGTCTTCGGCGGCGGCAAGGTGATCCGCGAGTCCATGGGCCAGTCATGCGCTACGCGCGCAGACGGCGCCCCCGACACCGTCATCACCGGCGCCGTGATCATCGACCACTGGGGCATCGTCAAGGCCGACATCGGTATGAGGGACGGCCGGATCACCGCGATCGGCAAGTCCGGAAACCCGGACACGATGGACGGCGTCCACCCCGACCTCGTCATCGGCCCCGAGACCGAGATCCTCGCGGGCAACGGCAAGATCGTCACCGCCGGCGCCATCGACACCCACATCCACTTCATCTCGCCGACCATCGTCGACGAGGCGCTCGCCTCCGGCGTCACCACGCTCATCGGCGGCGGTACCGGCCCGGCCGAGGGCTCCAAGGCGACCACGATCACTCCTGGTTCGTGGCATCTTGCCCGCATGTTCGAGGCGATGGAGTCGAGCCCCGTCAACATCGGCTTCCTCGGCAAGGGCAACACCACGTCCGCCGAGTCGATGTACGCCCAACTGCGCGCGGGCGCCGTCAGTTTCAAGATCCACGAGGACTGGGGCGCGACCCCCGCCGTCATCGACGCCTGCCTGAACGTCTGTGAGGACACCGGCGCGCAGCTCGCCGTCCACACGGACACCCTGAACGAGGCGGGCTTCGTCGACGCCACCTTCGACGCCGTGGCCGGCCGCACCCTCCACGCCTTCCACGTCGAGGGCGCGGGCGGCGGGCACGCGCCCGACATGATCACGGCCGTCTCGCTGCCCAACATGCTGCCGAGCTCGACCAACCCGACACGGCCGCACACCGTCAACACCGTCGAGGAGCACCTCGACATGCTGATGGTCTGTCACCACCTCAACCCGGCCGTCCCCGAGGACCTGGCCTTCGCCGAGTCCCGGATCCGGCCCACCACCATCGCGGCCGAGGACGTCCTTCACGACATCGGCGCCATCTCGATCATGTCCTCGGACTCCCAGGCGATGGGCCGCGTCGGCGAGGTCGTGCTGCGGACCTGGCAGACCGCCCACGTCATGAAGCGCCGCCGCGGCCAACTCCCCGGCGACACCCGCGCCGACAACCGGCGCGCCCGTCGCTATGTCGCCAAATACACGATCAACGCGGCCGTCGCACAGGGCATCGACCACGAGATCGGCTCCGTCGAGACCGGCAAACTCGCCGACCTCGTCCTCTGGGACCCCCAGTTCTTCGGCGTCAAGCCGCAGGTCGTCATCAAGGGCGGCCAGATCGCGTACGCACAGATGGGTGACGCCAACGCGTCGATCCCCACACCGCAGCCCGTCCTGCCCCGCCCCATGTTCGGTGCCCACGGCAGGGCCCCCGCCTCGAACTCGTTCTTCTACGTGACGCAGACCGCCCTCGACGACGGTCTGCCCGAACGCCTCGGTCTCGACAGGAAGTTCGTGCCGATCCGCTCGACGCGGGGACGCACGAAGGCGGACATGCGGGAGAATGACGCGCTGCCGCGGGTCGAGGTCGCCCCCGACAGCTTCGCCGTCACCATCGACGGAGAACTCGTCGAGCCCGCGCCCGCCGCCGAACTGCCGCTCGCCCAGCGGTACTTCCTGTTCTGACGGGCCGAGAAGAAGAGTCATGACACGAGCCGCACTACTCGTCCTGGCCGACGGCCGCTTCCCCGCCGGTGGGCATGCCCACTCCGGCGGGGCGGAGGCCGCCGTCAAGGCGGGACGCATCACCGGCGCGGCGAGCCTGGAGGAATTCTGCCGGGGCCGTCTGCATACCACGGGGCTGGTGTCGGCGTCGCTGGCCGCCGCCGCCGCGCTCGGCCTCGACCCGGTCACCCTGGACGAGGCCGCTGACGCCCGTACGCCTTCGCCCGCCCTGCGCACCGCGGCGCGCAGGCTCGGCAGACAGCTCATGCGCGCCGCCCGCGCGGCGTGGCCGCATCCCGAACTCGACGCACTCGCCCGGCGGTTCCCCAAGGGGGCGCACCAGCCGGTGGTCCTCGGCCTCACCGCGCGGGCCGCGGGACTCGGCCCCGTCGACGCCGCCTACTGCTCCGCGTACGAGAGCGTCAGCGGGCCCGCCACCGCGACGGTCAGGCTGCTCAGCCTCGATCCGTTCGACGCGACGGCGGGGCTCGCGCGCCTCGCCGACGACATCGACCGCGTCGCGACGGAGGCCGCCGAGGCGGCGGCACGCGCCGTCACCGAAGGCGTGGATTCACTGCCCGCGGCGTCCGCGCCGCTGCTGGAGGTGGGGGCCGAGGCCCACGCGGCCTGGGCTGTACGCCTGTTCGCGTCGTAGGACGCGCACAGGCGCCCCAGGGCGCCCCGTCCTCCACACAGAACGATTGGAGCAACACCATGCACCTCGACCACTCGCACGACGGCCCCGCCGCGGTCAGCGCCGACGCCCGCCGTCCCGACGGCACCCGCCGTGCCCTGCGTATCGGCCTCGGCGGGCCCGTCGGCTCCGGGAAGACGGCCACCGTCGCCGCGCTCTGCGGCGCGCTGCGCGACGAGCTGTCCCTCGCCGTCGTGACGAACGACATCTACACACGTGAGGACGCCGAGTTCCTGCTCCGCGAGGCCGTCCTGCCGCCCGAGCGCATCACCGCCGTGGAGACCGGCGCCTGCCCGCACACCGCCATCCGCGACGACATCTCCGCCAACCTGGAGGCCGTGGAGGACCTGGAGGACGAGGTCGGGCCGCTCGACCTGATCCTCGTCGAGTCCGGCGGCGACAACCTCACCGCCACGTTCTCGCGCGGTCTCGTCGACGCGCAGGTCTTCGTCATCGACGTCGCCGGCGGCGACGACATCCCGCGCAAGGGCGGCCCCGGCGTCACCACCGCCGACCTGCTCGTCATCAACAAGACGGACCTCGCCCCGTACGTCGGCTCCGACCTCGCCCGGATGTCCGCCGACGCCAAGGCGCAGCGCGCCGAGCTCCCCGTCGTCCTCCAGTCCCTGCGCTCCGCCGAGGGTGTGCGCGAGGTCGCCGACTGGGTGCGTGGACAGCTCACCGTGTGGACGGCATGACAGCGGGCGTACGCTCCACGGCCCGCATCACGGCGAGTGACGACGGACGGGGCGGCACCTGTCTGCCCGTCCTCGACGGAGAGGGCTCCCTGGCCCTGCGCCGCATCCGCTCGACCGGTCCCGACGCGCGCGTCATGCTCGTCGGCGCGATGAGCGGGCCGCTCGGCGGCGACCACATGACGGTCGAGGCGCACGCGACGGCCGGTGCCCGCCTGCGCATCGGGTCCGTCGCCGCGACGATCGCCCTGCCCGGCCAGACCAAGGGCGAGGCGCGCTACGACGTCCGTCTCACGGTCGACGACGGGGCCGAACTGCGGTGGCTGCCCGAGCAGTTGATCTCGGCCTGCGAGAGCGACCTGCGCGTCACCACGCGGGCCGAGCTCGCGCCGGGCGCCCGGCTCGTGCTGCGTGAGGAGCAGGTGCTCGGCCGCACCGCGGAGGTGCCCGGCCGGCTCACCAGCCGGCTCACCGTCCACCGCGCGGGCAGGCCACTGCTCGACCAGGAGCTGGCCTGCGGTCCCGGCGCGCCCGGCGGCTGGGACGGCCCCGCCGTGCTCGGGGGACACCGGGCGCTCGGTCAACTCGTGTTCGTGAAGCCCAAGTTCGAGAAGGACAGGCCGCCTCCCGCGCTGCTGGGCGAGAACGCCGCGCTGACGCCGCTCGCCGGGCCCGCGGTCCTGGTCACGGCCCTCGCGTCCGACGCGCTGCGGCTGCGCGGAACACTCGACGACGCCCTGCGTCGCCTGGCCTGAGAGAGGGCCCGAGGGGGCCCGGCCGGTCCGAACCAAACGACCGTACGGGCCCATTCCGCTCACCGGGACGAGTTATACCGTTTATCGGATTGGTAAAGAACGTCAACTGTCTCTGTTGTCAGGGACGGTGCAGGCGCAAGGATCCCCGTACTGATCGAGAACCCGATCGAAGTAATGATCGAATCGATGTACGGAGGCCTCAGTTGAGACGGACTCGACTTACCAGTCGAAGCAGCCGGACGGCGGTGATCGGCTCCGCCGGAACCCTGGTGGCGGCGACCCTGATTGCCGGAGCGATGGCGGCGCCGGTGGCGAGCGCGGACTCCCGGACCGGCCAGGACCGTGAGGCCCGTGGTGCGGCCGTCGCGGCGGCCCGTGCCGCCAAGGCCGGCATCGACTGGAAGGACTGCCCTGCCGACTGGGGCATAGCCAAGCCCATCCAGTGCGGCTGGGTGACGGTGCCGCTCGACTACGCGAAGCCGTACGGCAAGCAGATCAAGCTGGCCGTCGACCGCATAGGCTCCACCGGCACCAAGGACGAGCGCCAGGGCGCCCTCGTCTACAACCCGGGCGGCCCCGGCGGCTCCGGCATGCGCTTCCCGGCGCGCGTGACCACCAAGAACCCGCTGTGGACGAAGACTTCGAAGGCATACGACTTCGTCGGCTTCGACCCGCGCGGCGTCGGCCACTCGGCGCCGATCTCCTGCATCGACCCGCAGGAGTTCGTGAAGGCTCCCAAGGCCGATCCGGTCCCCGACTCCGAGGCCGACAAGCTCGCCCAGCGCAAGCTCGCCAAGGAGTACGCGGACGGCTGCGCCGAGCGCAGTGGCGACATGCTGCCGCAGATGACCACGCCGAACACCGCGCGTGACCTCGACGTCATCCGCGCCGCCCTCGGCGAGAAGAAGCTCAACTACCTGGGCGTCTCCTACGGCACGTACCTGGGCGCCGTCTACGGCACGCTCTTCCCGGGCCACGTCCGCCGCATGGTCGTCGACAGCGTCGTAGACCCGTCGCGCGACAACATCTGGTACGAGGCCAACCTCGGCCAGGACGTCGCCTTCCAGGGCCGCTGGAACGACTGGACGTCGTGGGTGGCGAAGAACGACGCCTCCTTCCACCTCGGTGACACGCAGGCCAAGGTCGAGGCCCAGTGGCTGAAGCTGCGCGCCGCCGCGAAGAAGAACCCCATCGGCGGCGTCGTCGGCCCCGCCGAGCTGATCGGCTTCTTCCAGAGCGCCCCGTACTACGACTCGTCGTGGGTGCCGGTCGCGCAGGTGTGGAGCAAGTACGTCGCCGGGGACACCCAGGCGCTCGTCGACGCCGCGGCCCCCGACATGTCGGACACCGCGGGCAACGCCGCGTCGGAGAACGGCAACGCGGTCTACACCGCCGTCGAGTGCGCCGACGCCCAGTGGCCCACCAGCTGGAACAAGTGGGACCGCGACAACACGCGGCTGCACAAGGACTACCCGTTCATGACGTGGGCGAACGCGTGGATGAACCTGCCGTGCGCCACCTGGCCCACCAAGCAGCAGACCCCCGTGAACGTGAAGACCGGCAAGGGCCTGCCCGCCGTTCTGATCGTCCAGTCCACCCGTGACGCGGCCACCCCCTACAAGGGCGCCGTCGAACTGCACCAGCGTTTCAAGGGCTCGCGCCTGATCACCGAGAAGGACGCGGGCTCCCACGGTGTCACCGGCCTGACCAACCCGTGCATCAACGACCGGGTCGACACCTACCTGCTCACCGGCAAGACGGACAGCAAGGACGTGACCTGCACCCCGCACGCCACGCCCAAGCCGTAACCACCGTCTGACGGCAGCCCCTTTGCCGGCCCGGCCCCCGCTCGGGGGCCGGGCCGGCACCGTGCGGTCAGCCGCGCCGCGCCAGCCACGCGTCCTCGGCCGCGTAGTCGAAGAGCCCCGTCGTGTAGTTCCGCACCATCGTCGGGAACGCCTCCTCCCAGCCTCGCCCCGCGCTCAGCCGCTCGGTCAGCCAGCCCACCGTCCCCGGCAGCGACGCGCTGTACGTCGTCACCGCGCGATAGCCCAACTCCCGCTCCGCGGCGGCCATGTCGTACACGACGGGATGCGCGATGGACCACGGGGTGTCACCCACATTCGGCTCCGGAGGCGCACCGTCCACCAGGACGGTCTCCGTCTCGACCCCCATCACGGCGTCGATCTCCGCCCCGATCTCCGCGATCGTCGGTGCCTCGGGGTCGCCGGCGTTCAGGACCCGCGAACCGGGCCGCGCCGCGGCGAGCCGCACCAGCTCGGCGAGGTTGTTCACGCTGACCGGATGGAACCGGCTCCGCCCGCCGTAGGCCAGCACGCGCGTACGGCGGCCGTCCAGATTCCGCTTCACGAAGTACAGCTCGCGCGGCGTGCGGCAGTGCGGCCCGTGCACAGCGCCCGCGCGCAGGAGCGTCGCCGGCAGCCGGCCGCCCAGCGCGAGCAGCTCCCGCTCCAGCCCGGCCTTCCGCGTGCTGTACGTCGCCTCGCCGGGTGCGACCGTCCGCTGGGTCTCCGGGATGGGTACCGGATACGCGGGCGCCCCGTCCGGCTCGCCCTGCGTGTCGAAGCCGCGCCCCTTGTCGTCCTCGTAGACGGACCCGCTGGAGATCACCACCGCGGAACCGATCCGGCCGGCGAACGAGGCCAGCTGTCGCGCGTGGGCCGAGCCGTACGCCACAGCGTCCACGACCGCGTCGACGCCGTCCCCGAGCAGCGCGCCGAGCGCGCCGTCGTCCTCCCGGTCGGCGCGGGATTCCCGCACGTCCCCCGGCCAGCTTGCGTCGCGCCCGCCGCCGCGGGAGACCGCCGTCACCGCCCAGCCGTCCTCCGCGAGCGCCCGCACCGCCGCGCGCCCGATCTGCCCCGTAGCCCCGATCACCACCGCAGTCCTCATGACCGGACCGTACGCCGCGAGGAGGCCTCGCTCCCAGGGCAATACGCGGTGCGCAGAAACCGCCGGTCGCCGCTCTCAGCTCAGCGGCATCCGCGGGAACTTCCGTGCCTTCTCCTTGGCCGCTTCGGCCTCGGCCTTGACGTCGGCCGCGTACTTGTCGACGTACTCCTGGCCGGACAGACCGAGGATCGCGTACATGATCTCGTCCGTGACCGCGCGGAGGATCGCCTTCTCGCCCTCCATGCCCGCGTAGCGCGAGAAGTCCAGGGGCTCGCCGAAGCGGATCGTCACACGGTGGAGGTTCGGGATGACCTGGCCGGGCGGCTGCGCCTCGAAGGTGCCGATCATCGCGCAGGGGATCACCGGGACCTGCCCCTTGAGGGCCATCGCGGCCACGCCGACCTTGCCCTTGTAGAGCCGCCCGTCGTGCGAGCGCGTGCCCTCCGGGTAGATCCCGAGCAGCTCGTCCTTGCTCAGCACGCCGAGGCCCTCGCGGATCGCCGCCTGACCCGCCTCCTTGCCGGAGCGGTCCACGGGGATCTGGCCGGCGCTGCGGAAGAAGGCGGCCGTCAGCCGGCCCTTGATGCCGGGCCCCGTGAAGTACTCCGCCTTCGCCAGGAACGTGATGCGCCGCTTCAGGATGGCCGGCATCAGGAAGTGGTCCGAGAACGACAGGTGATTGCCCGCGATGATCGCCGCGCCCGACTCCGGCACGTGTTCGAGCCCCTCGATCCGGGGCCGGAACACCAGCCGCAGCAGTGGGCCCAGAATCACGTACTTGAGCAGTCGGTAGAACATGCTGGGCCGCCTTCCCCGTGGATCCAGATGCGTGCGCACAGTAACCAATCGGCGGCCCGCGCGCGAGAGCCCGTTCGGGCCTCGCCGGACCTCCGGCCGGGGGACCGCGCGGCGCGTCCGCTTGGTGTCCGTACGGTGCAGGGAGTGCCCTGGCCTCCCTGCGTCCCGCACCCTCACCGGAGGTCCAGCATGCGTCCGCTCGTTCTCGTCGCCGCGGCCCTCACGGCCCCCGCCGCGGCGCTCACCGTCCTCGCCGCGGCCGGCCCCGCCCGCGCCGTCGCCACCGACCCGCCCGAGCCCCAGGGGGTCTTCCTCACGGTCTCCGGGGACCAGGGCTCGTGGATGCGCGGTGAGCTCCTGCGCTGCGAGCCGGAGGCGTGGGGACACCACCCGCACGCGTCCGAAGCGTGCGGCGCACTCGACAGGGCGCACGGGAATCTGGACGCGCTCGTCGCGGATCCGGAGATGTGCACCCAGGTCTACGCCCCGGTCACCGTGAGTGCGAACGGCACGTACGGCGGCAAGCAGGTCACGTGGCAGAAGACGTTCGCCAACGCGTGCACGATGGAAGCGTCGACCGGATACGTCTTCCGCTTCTGAGGCCCGGGACCCGCTCTCGCGCGGCACCGCGCCAGGCGTCAGGTGCTGCGCGACGCGGCCATCCCGAGGGTGAGCAGACCGAGCACGACCCAGCCGAACCACAGCCAGCCGTTGCTCCCGAGTGCCACTGTGTAGGCCGTCACCGCGACGAGGGAGCCGACGGTGAGCACCCCCATCGTCTTCATCGATCCGGGCATTGCCCGCCTCCTCCCGGCAACCCGGACGGCGCAGCGCCCGGACCACGGCTGAACACCATGGTCACCCCTCAGGGGCGCCGGGCGCTACTGCCCGCGTGTGTTCAGTGAGGCGAGGTACGCGTTGTACGCGGCCAGCTCCTGGTCGCCGTCACGGTCGGCGGCCCGGTCCTTGCGGCGCGCCTGCCGGTCCTCGGACTTCTTCCACTGGAACAGCAGCGCGAGGAGCACGAGCACCGAGGGCACCTCGCTGAACGCCCAGGCGATGCCGCCCGCCGCCGTCTGGTCCGCCAGTGCGTCGATCCCGAGCGAGGCCGGCGGGTGCTCGTACGTGCCGATCATCGGCCCGGACGCCATCATCAGCGCGATGCCGAAGAACGCGTGAAAGGGCATGCCCGCGAAGAGCTCCAGCATCCGCATCACGTAGCCGGGGCGGTGCGGGCCCGGGTCCACGCCCATGATCGGCCAGAAGAAGACCAGGCCGACGGCGAGGAAGTGCACCATCATGCCGATGTGCCCCACCTTCGAACCCATCAGCGTGTCGAAGATCGGCGTGAAGTACAGCGCGTACAGGCTCGCGATGAACAGCGGGATCGTGAACGCGGGATGCGTGATGATCCGCATGTACCGGCTGTGCAGGAACATCAGGAGCAGCTCGCGCGGCCCCTTGGCGCCACGCCGTGCCACCGGCATCGCCCGCAGCGCGAGCGTGATCGGCGCGCCCATCAGGAGCAGGATCGGCGACAGCATGCTGATCACCATGTGCTGCACCATGTGCACGGAGAACATGACCATGCCGTAGTCGTTCAGCTTGGTGCACATGACCAGCATCACGGTCAGCACACCGACGACGAACGACAGCGTGCGGCCCACCTGCCAGCTGTCACCGCGCCGCGCGAGCCGCACGACACCCCAGCCGTAGAGGCCGAGCGCCACCAGGCACCCGATCAGGAAGAAGGGGTCCGCCGACCATGCGAGGCCTCGCCCCAGCGTGAACGGCGGCAGATCCATGTTCATGCCGTGCCCGCTGTGATCCATCCGCCGGCTCCTGATTGGTACTGGTTGTGTGCTGTCTGTCCGCACCAGAGTAGAACTGCCCCCGGTCGCGGCTGCGACCGGGGGCAGACTCTTCAAGCGCGAACTACAGAACGCACTCCGCCTCGGCGTACCGCTCCTGCGGAACCGTCTTCAGCGTCTCCACGGCCTCGGCGAGCGACACCATCACGATGTCCGTGCCGCGCAGCGCCGTCATCATGCCGAACTCGCCGCGGTGCACGGCCTCGACGGCGTGCCAGCCGAAGCGCGTGGCGAGCACCCGGTCGTACGCGGTGGGGGTGCCGCCGCGCTGGACGTGACCGAGGATCACCGGGCGGGCCTCCTTGCCGAGGCGCTGCTCCAGCTCACCGGAGAGCCGTGTGGCGATGCCCGCGAAGCGCTCGTGGCCGTACATGTCCTTGACGCCCTCGTCGAACTCCATGGAGCCGGGGGCGGGCTTGGCGCCCTCGGCGGCCACGACGATGGCGAACTTCTTGCCCGCGGAGAACCGCTCGCCGACCTTCGCGGCCAGCTCCTCGATGTCGAAGGGGCGCTCCGGCACGACGATGGCGTGGGCGCCCGCGGCCATGCCCGAGTGCAGCGCGATCCAGCCGGTGTGACGGCCCATGACCTCGACGATCAGGACGCGCTGGTGGGACTCGGCGGTCGTCTTGAGGCGGTCGAGCGCCTCGGTCGCGACACCGACGGCCGTGTCGAAGCCGAAGGTGACGTCCGTGACGGCGATGTCGTTGTCGATCGTCTTCGGTACGCCGACGATCGGGAGGCCGCTGTCGGACAGGAGGCGGGCCGCCTTGAGCGTGCCCTCGCCGCCGATCGGGATGATCGCGTCAAGACCGAGATCCGTGACATGGCCCTTGGCCCGCTCCACGCCGTCGCGCAGATGCGCGGGCTGGACCCGCGACGAGCCGAGGATCGTGCCGCCGCGGGCGAGGATGCCGCCCACCGCGTCCAGGTCGAGCTTGCGGTAGTCGCACTCCAGCAGGCCCTTCCAGCCGTCGTGGAAGCCGATGACCTCGTCGCCGTGGTCGACGACGGCACGGTGCACGACCGAACGAATCACCGCGTTCAGGCCGGGGCAGTCTCCGCCGGAGGTGAGGACACCAATACGCATAGCCCGAAAACCTTTGCAACGTGGGCCGATGACCGGACCACGTCGTCCGGGCTGGATCCCCGCCACCCTACCGGCGGGAGGGGGCGGGGCCGCACCCGGCGTCCGCCTGCTGGACTGGCCCGCTCACTTGTGCGGGAGCCTGATCAGGCGGGCTGCTGTGCCGCCGTGATCCGCTCGTTGCGCAGCGCCTCGTACCAGCGGTCGTCGACCGGCGGCAGCGCGTTGACATCGAGGGCCAGCTTCAGGAGCAGGTCGGCGATCAGCGGGTTGCGGGCGAGGACGGGGCCGTGCATGTACGTGCCGAACACGGTGTCGTTGAACGCGCCCTCCGTGCCGTCACCCGTGCCGTTGCCCCTGCCGAGCTTGACGCGGGCGAAGGGCCGCGCCGACGGGCCGAGGTGCGTGATGCCCTGGTGGTTCTCGAATCCCGTCAGCGGGGGGAGCCCCAACTGCGGGTCGATGTCGCCCAGTACGTCGCCGACGCACCGCTCGCCCTCACCACGCGTGGACACCACGTCGAGCAGGCCGAGGCCCTGCTCGCGCTCGCCCAGGTCGTTGATGAACTCGTGGCCGAGGATCTGGTAACCGGCGCAGACCGAGAAGACGATCGCGCCGTTGGCCACGGCCCGCTGGAGACCGCCGTCGCGGCGCAGCCGCTCCGCGGCGAGACGCTGCGGCCGGTCCTCACCGCCGCCGATCAGATAGATGTCGCCGGAGGTGGGCACCGGCTGGTCGCTGCGCACGTCGATCCGGTGCACGTCGAGGCGGCGCTGGCGGGCGCGGCGCTCCACGACGAGGGCGTTGCCCTGGTCGCCGTACGTGCTCAGGAGGTCGGGGTAGACCCAGACCAGACGAAGGCCGTTGTCGCTCATGCTCATGAATCCTCTGCGGGGTCTCAGTTGCCGACGCGGCGGCGGACGTCCTGGAACGCGGTGTAGTTGGCGATCAGCTCGATCCGCCCGGGCGGGGCGGACTGCACCGCCTCGTCGACGCTGTCGCAGACCCGGAAGTCCAGGCCGGCGACCTCGAGCCGCACGGCGAGGTCGAGCCTGCGGTCGCCGATCACGAAGATCGGGTGACCGGCCAGACGCGTGTAGTCGACGTCCCACAGCCAGGAGGTGTCGGTGCCGTCGGCGCCGCGTGCGTTGACCGAAAGGATCACCGGGGTGGGCGGCGGGTCGATCAGGGAAAACGTTTCGAGCCAGCCCGCCGGGTTCTTCGCGAGCAGCAGACGCAGGTCACGGCCGAGGAACTGCACGACGTCGTAGCGCCCCGCGACCGCCTGCACCTGGTACATGCGCTCGAGGGCCACCTGGGGCGGCACACCGAAGCACGCGGCGACGGCGGCCGACGAGGTCGCGTTCGCCTTGTTGGCGCGGCCGGGGAGCTGGAGGTGGATCGGCCAGGCCGAGCCGTGCGGGTCGAGGACGTAGTCGCCCTGGAGCGCCCAGCTGGGCGTCGGACGGCGGAAGCCGCACTCGCCGCAGTACCAGTCGTCGCCGGGGCGCTGCATCACGCCGCCGCACGACGGGCACGACCAGGCGTCGTCCTTCCACTCCTGGCCGGCGGCGACCCACACCACGTTCGGCGAGGAGGACGCGGCCCAGACGACCAGCGGGTCGTCCGCGTTCGCGATCACGATCGCCTTCGAACCGGCCAGGCCCTCGCGCCACTTCTCGGCGAGCATGCGGGTCTCGGCGGCACGGTCGAGCTGGTCGCGCGAGAGGTTGAGCAGCGCGATGGCCTTGGGAGCGGTGTCGCGGGCGACGCCCGCGAGGTACTTCTCGTCGACCTCGATCACGCCGAACTTCGCGTCCGAGCCGCCGGCCAGCGCCGACGTGATGCCCGCGGGCATGTTCGCGCCGAGCGCGTTCGACACGACGGGGCCGGCGGCGCGCAGGGCCTCCGCGATCAGCCGCGTGGTGGTGGTCTTGCCGTTCGTCGCCGAGACGAGCACCACGTCCAGATGCTGCGCAAGCCGCCCGAGCAGCTCGGGGTCGAGCCTGAGCGCGACCTTGCCGCCGATCACCGATCCGCTGCCGCGGCCCGCCGCGCGGGACACCGCCGCGGCCGCCTTGCCCGCCGTGACGGCCAGCTTGGCCCGCGGAGTCAGCGGCTCCGAGTTGCCTGACATCGTTCTGGATCCTCCTTGCGTACGGCGCCGCGCCTGCCCCCGGCATCGCTTGGTGGAGTCAGCCTATCGAGATCCACCTTTGAGCCCGAACCGCGGCACCACCCCGGATCCGGGGCTCGCCCTGACCGTACCCTTACGGCCATGCGACACGGCTCGATCCCGGGCGCCTCCGGGCGCGTACGACCCCTGACCCTGCTCGGTGATCCCGTGCTGCACACGCCCTGCGAGGAGGTGACAGATTTCGGGCCCTCGCTCGGCCGTCTTGTGGAGGACCTGTTCGCGACGATGTACGCCGCCCAGGGCGTGGGCCTGGCGGCGAACCAGATCGGTGAGTCCGCCCGGGTGTTCGTGTACGACTGCCCCGACGACGAGGACGTCCGCCACCTCGGGCACATCGTGAACCCGCGCCTCGTCGAGGCGGACGGCGTGGTCGTGCGCGGCCCGGAGGGCTGTCTCTCGCTGCCGGGCCTGGAGGCGGGCACGCCCCGCTTCGACCATGTCCTCGTCGAGGGCGTGGACCTGCGGGGAGAGCCCTTGGTCGTGCACGGCACGGGCTGGTTCGCCCGCTGTCTCCAGCACGAGTGCGACCACCTGGAGGGGCGGGTCTACACGGACCACGTCACGGGGTGGCGCCGCCGCAGGGTGCTGCGCCAGGCGGCGCGGGCCTCCTGGGCGACCGGGACGGCGGCGTCGTAGGGACGTCCGGCTAGAACCCCGGCCCGCCCACCTTGTCGCCCGCCGCCGCGAGCCTGCCCCACAGCAGGTCGGCGAGGCTGCGCACCAACTCGCTCCGCGAGCAGGGTCTTTCGCCGAGCCACCAGTCGCCCGCGGCGTGCATCATGCCGACGATTCCGTGGCCCCAGACCCGTGCGAGCTGCTGGCTGCCGGGGCCGAGGTCGACGCGCTCCTCGATGACCTCGGCGAGCTCCTCGCCCATGCGGCGCAGCAGGGGAGCGGAGTGCTTGCCCACGTAGAAGCCCTGCTCGCCCGGCGCCGCGCTCTCGGACACGCTCTCCGAGGGGTGCATGAGGAAGCGGTACACCTGGGGGCTCGCCTCGATCGCCGCGAGATAGGTGTCGAGCGTCGACTCGACCCGCTCCCGGCGCTCGGCCGGGGCGTCGAGCGCTGCCCGCAGTGAGGCGAGGAGCGCGTCGGTGTGGCGCTTGGCCAGCGCGGCGTAGAGGCCGCCCTTGTCGCCGAAGTGCCGGTAGAGGATCGGCTTGGTGATGCCCGCCTCGGCCGCGATGGCGTTCATGGACGCACCGGGCCCGTCGCGGAGCACCACGCGGTCCGCGGCCTCCAGCAGCTCACGCCGCCGGCGCTCGGCAGACGTCTGCTGTTCCGTCCGCTGTGTGGTCTCCATGAGGTTTCTCCCCGCCCGTGCGATGGCCTGACGCACGGGAAACGTAACACTCGACGCCCGAAAGGCATCGAACGGGCTGCCGGGAGTTGACAGGGGCTACTGGCGAGTAACAGACTGCCGTTACCGCAAGTAACGTGTGAAGTGTACGCAGTGCTGGAGGGGCCATGGCCGAGTTCACGATGGATCTGAACGACGAGCAGAAGGAAGTCAGGGACTGGCTCCACGGGTTCGCCGCCGATGTGATCCGTCCCGCGGCCGCCGAGTGGGACGAGCGCGAAGAGACGCCGTGGCCGGTCATCCAGGAAGCCGCCAAGATCGGAATCTACTCCCTGGACTTCTACGCGCAGCAGTTCTTCGACCCGACGGGTCTCGGCATCCCGATGGCCATGGAGGAGCTGTTCTGGGGTGACGCGGGCATAGCCCTGTCGATCGTCGGGACCGGGCTCGCCGCGGTCGGCGTCCTCGCCAACGGCACCGAGGAGCAGATCGGCACCTGGATCCCCCAGATGTACGGCGACGCCAACGACGTCAAGGTCGCCGCCTTCTGCTCGTCCGAGCCGGACGCCGGATCCGACGTGGCCTCCATGCGCACCCGCGCCGTCTACGACGCGGCCAAGGACGAGTGGGTGCTCAACGGCACCAAGACCTGGGCGACCAACGGTGGCATCGCCAACGTCCACGTCGTCGTCGCCGTCGTCGACCCCGAGCTCGGCTCCAAGGGCCACGCCTCCTTCATCGTCCCGCCGAACACGCCGGGTCTGTCCCAGGGGCAGAAGTTCAAGAAGCACGGCATCCGCGCCTCGCACACCGCCGAGGTCGTCCTCGAGGACGTACGCGTCCCCGGCTCCTGCCTGCTCGGCGGCAAGGACAAGCTCGACGAGCGCATGGCGCGCGCCCGTGAACGTGCCAAGGCCGGCGGCGGCGAGCGCGTGAAGAACGCCGCCATGGCCACGTTCGAGGCGTCCCGTCCGGCCGTCGGCGCGATGGCGGTGGGCACGGCCCGCGCCGCCTACGAGGAGGCCCTGGAGTACGCCAGGACGCGTACGCAGTTCGGCCGACCGATCATCGACAACCAGGGCGTCGCCTTCCAGCTCGCCGACATGCGCACGCAGATCGACGCGGCGCGGCTCCTGGTGTGGCGTGCCTCCTGGATGGCGACCACGGGCAAGAAGTTCGAGTCGGCCGAGGGCTCGATGTCGAAGCTCTTCGCGAGCGAGACCGCCAAGAAGGTCACCGGCCAGGCCATCCAGATCCTCGGCGGCAACGGCTTCACCCGCGAGTACCCCGTCGAGCGCATGCACCGCGACGCGGCGATCTACACGATCTTCGAGGGCACCAGCGAGATCCAGCGCCTGGTGATCGCGCGCACCCTCTCGGGTCTGCCGATCCGCTAGCCGAGGCGGCCGGTGCCCTTCGCGCGGCGAAGGGCACCGGCTTCAGCGGTCGTACCGCCCGGTCAGAGCCGTGCGGCCACCTTGCGGGCGATACGGACGATGTCGCCCGAGGGCCGTGCGGAGTACCCCGGGTGGTCGCGGACCCAGCCGTCCTCAAGGGCGTACCAGTCGACCGGCCGCGGTGTCGTGCCGTCGGCCAGGGCGGCCGCGAGTCCGTCGAAATAGGTCCGCCAGCGCAGTGTGTAGAGGCCGCCGATCAGTCCGGCCCACTCGCGGTTCGCGTAGTCGTGCAGACCTCCGTCGTCGGCGCCCGAACGCGGGCCCCACACCGTCACCAGCGACACCGCGTCGTACTCGAGACGGTCCCGCTCCTCGTCGTCGGCGCCCCACGCGCGCGCGTCGGCGATCCAGCGCCCGAGCAGATGCCGCGGCTGCGTGGCGACCGTCTCCTCCAGCAGCCCGAGCCATGTGAACCACTCACCCGTCAGCTCCTCGAACGCCGCGCGGTCCTTGGCGTCGTACGCGGCCTTGATCCGCGGCAGCAGGATGCGGCTGCGGTGCGAGATCGTCTGCCGGGTGACGTCCATCAGGTCGTAGGTGTACGCGGAGCTGCGGCGCAAGCCCGGTGCGACCGCGAGCAGTTCGGGCAGGGCGCGCGCGAACTCCTCGGGGTCGTACCGCAGCGCGCCCGGCGACCAGGACGCCCCGCTGGAGACGTCCAGATCGGGCCGGGCGCCGAACAGGCCGTCGTGGCCCTCGCTCCAGCTGTCCGCGCGCGTGGTGCCGTAGGCGGTGCGGCGCAGGACGTCCCAGGCGGCCACCGCGTGCGCGTCGTGCCCGCCGTAGCGCTGCACGGGCCACTGCTCGAACCAGCTCTTCAGCTCGACCGGGCCGTCCGTCCACGGCAGATCGCTGAAGAGGGCGAACGCGGCCGGATTGTTGTCGGCGCCCTCGGGCATGAGTGCGATGCCGTCCAGGGCACTGTTCTCCTTGGTGCGCCAACTCTCGTACGACGAGGCCCAGTCGGGGGTGTTGGCGCCCATCGTCGTATGGCCGCCGAAGTTCCAGATCGAGCCGAACGCGTACGGCGTGCCTGCCCAGTCCTTGTCGCGGTCGGTCACCGAGGGGAAACGGTCGGAGAGACCGTCGACGATGAACATCTTCGAGCGGTCGACGGCGTCGAGGATGTCGCGGCGCGGGTTGGTCTGCCAGCCGAGGATGTTCCAGATCGCGCCGGGATGGGCGGTGCGCAGCGCCTCCTCGACCGCCTTGGCGGCCTCACCGACCGGCACGT
Source organism: Streptomyces sp. NBC_00569 (assembly GCF_036345255.1). Classification (NCBI taxonomy): domain Bacteria; kingdom Bacillati; phylum Actinomycetota; class Actinomycetes; order Kitasatosporales; family Streptomycetaceae; genus Streptomyces; species Streptomyces sp. NBC_00569. The sequence continues at coordinate 8,194,251 of NZ_CP107783.1, forward strand.
CACCCGGCCTTCCGCCCTCGTGCAGCAGGTCGAGCTTGTACATGGCGGTGTCGCCGAGCAGTTCGCTCTGCACGCGGTAGAACGTTTCCGCGATCCTGGCGAAGTGCGGGTCGCGCGGGTCGAGCCAGTCGGGGCGCGTGAAGCCGACCCAATCGCCCTGGGGGACGGTGTGCGCACCCGGGTTCCGGTCGGCGAAGCCGGGCGGCACGGTGCCGAAGTAGCCGGGGAGCACCGGTGTCATGCCCAGTTCGCGGATCCGGCGGACGACTCTGCGGGCGAGCGCCGCACGCCGGTCGAGCAACTGAGGCGACACGGGGCCGCCGAACCCGGACATGTTCTGGAGCAGCCACCACGGCTGGTGGGCCGGGCCCGCGATCCACGCGCGCATCTCGGCGTCGTGGTAACCGAATTGCTGGAACGTGCGGTGGTAGACGGTGTCGGCGCCGAGGTAGACGAGGACCTCGTTGAAGCCGTGCAGCGCGAGGACGTCGAGCTCGCGCTCCCAGTAGTCCCAGCCGTGGTACGGGCCTGTGTAGCCGTCGTTGGTGTCGTTGAAGGCGAACCGGTGGGCGACGTTCGCGCCGCGCCTCAGAGGTGCGGCGAGGCCGGGCAGCCGCGCCGGCAGGGACTCGGTCTGCTCGCCGTTCCACGAGAAGTGCGCGTGGGCGTGGTGGCGGAGGTAGTGGTGGAAGCCCGTCAACTGCACGGCGGGCGTGGTGCCTTCGACGAGGATGCGGCCTCTGGACCCCGACACCCGGAACGCGTCGCCCGTGCCGCCGGCAGGGTGGGGGACGGTGCGGAAGGTGACCTGGTCGTGGTGGCGCGGCAGCAGCCGGGCCAGTGCGTCGGCGGCCGGGGTGCGCGAATCCGCCGCGCTCTCGGCGGTGGCGGCGGGCGCGGACGCGGCGAGTGCGGCGGCGGAGCCGAGGGCGGTGAGCACGGTACGGCGACCGAGGTTCATGGAGCACTCCAAGCGCGTGAGTGGACTGGACCACTTGCGCCGGGGATCTTACGGAGGGCGGGGAGGGTTCGGTAGGGAGCGCGGGTAAGCGCTTGCCGGGTGCCGGGTGCCGGGTGCCGGGTGCCGGGTGCCGGGTGCCGGGTGCCGGGTGCCGGGTGCCGGGGGTTCGGGGGGCGGGCCGGGGTGGACACAGGGCGTGCCTGTTCACCCCGGCCGGACGTCACTCGTCCCCGGCGGCGGCCGACAGCGCCGCGGCCGGGTCGTGGGCGGCCGGGCCCGCCGGGAGCCACCGGCCGCGGTTCTCGCGGAACGGCCACCAGCGACCGTCGCGGCCGAGACGGATCTGTGTGCCCGAGTCGGCGGCCGTCCACCGATTGCGGGTCGCCCGCAACGACGGGCCCTCCCCGGCGTCCCAGGCCGCGTCGACAGCGGTACGCGCGCGTGCCGCTGTCTCCGCGTCCGGCGTCCACTCGTCCTCCAGGACGGACAGGCCCGCGGTGCCTCCGTGTTCCCATGCCAGCGCGGCCGCCGCGAGCCCGTCGCCGTCCCGCCCCGACCTCTTTGCGAGCCGTGCCCCGATCCACGCCTCGGGGGCGCCCGCGGCCAGTTTGGCGGCGTCCTGATAGGTCATCAATTCCTCATCCGGTGCGCGGAGTTCGTGGCCGGGAGCCAGCGCATCCGTCAGCATCCGGTGCGCCTCGGCGGCCGCCCGCGCCCTGAGGAACTCCAGCGCCGCCACATCCGTCCCGGGGGGCGGCTCCGTCTCCGTGTCAAGGGACGGTACGGGCCCCGCCGCGGACGGCGCCGGGGAAGTGGCGGGCAGCGGCGGCAGTATGCTCCCCGCCGCGAAGGCCTCCGTGGCGTCGACGCCGTCCGCGTCCACCAGCCCCTCGTCGGCCTCCTCGTCTGCAGTCCCGGCCGAGGCGGACGCGACGCTGCGCACCTGGAGTTCGTCGAGCAGCACTCGCTCGCCACGCCCGCGCATCAGCAGCAGTACGAACGGATCCTGGTCGAGGAGACGGGCCAGCTGATAGCAGAGCGCGGCCGTGTGGGCGCAGTGGTCCCACGCGTCACACGCGCAGCGCGGCTCCAAGTCGCCGATTCCGGGCAGCAGTTCCACACCAGCCGCCGCCGCGTCCTCGACCAGGTGCGGCGGCATCTCACGGTCGAGCAGCGCCGCGATGTGCCCCGCCCGCTCGACCGCCATCCCGAGGAAGCGGTCCCACTCCTCCTCGCTCAGCTGTTGCAGGAGCACGTCGGCGCGGTACACGGCGCCGCCCCGGTCTCCGACGACCGCGGTGACCCGCCCGGGCCGCACCGAGACCGCCCCCACGGACCCTGCGCGCGCGAGCCGGCGTCCCGCCTTCAGCTGCTGGAGGTCGAGAGCCGTGTCCTCCAGTGCCTTGAGCCAGGTCTGCCCCCACCACGACTGCGCGAAGCCGCGCCCCTGGACGGGCGCCAGCGCCGCGAAGACACGTTCCTCATCCGATACGCCGGCCCTCTCGCTGTTGCCCTCGGTGTCGAACAGGTCGTCGTCGTACTCGTGACGGTCCGTCATCGTGCGCCCCCTCGCAGCTCGACCAGATCGGCCAGTTCGGAATCGGTCAGTTCGGTCAGGGCCGCCTCGCCGGACCCGAGCACCGCGTCGGCCAACTCCCGCTTGCGGACCAGCATGTCGGCGATCCGGTCCTCGATCGTCCCCTCCGCGATCAGGCGGTGGACCTGCACCGGCCTGTTCTGCCCGATCCGGTACGCGCGGTCCGTCGCCTGCGCCTCGACGGCGGGGTTCCACCAGCGGTCGTAGTGCACGACATGCTCGGCGCGGGTGAGGTTGAGGCCCGTACCCGCTGCCTTCAGGGAAAGCAGGAAGACCGGCACCTCGCCCTCCTGGAAGCGCCCCACCATCGCCTCGCGCGCGGCGATGGGCGTGCCGCCGTGGAGGAACTGCGAGGGCACGCCGCGAGCTGCCAGATGCTGCTCGATCAGGCGCCCCATCTGTACGTACTGCGTGAAGACCAGGACACTCGCGTCCTCGGAGAGGATGGTGTCGAGCAGTTCGTCGAGCAGCTCCAGCTTGCCGGAGCGGCCGGGGATGCGCGGCGCTTCCTCCTTGAGGAACTGGGCCGGGTGGTTGCAGATCTGCTTGAGACCCGTGAGGAGTTTGACGATCAGTCCGCGGCGGGCGATGCCGTCCGCTCCGGAGATCTCGGCGAGCGTCTCGCGTACCACGGCCTCGTAGAGCCCCGTCTGCTCGGTGGTGAGGGACACGGCGCGGTCGGTCTCGGTCTTCGGCGGGAGCTCGGGCGCGATGCCGGGGTCCGACTTGCGGCGTCTGAGCAGGAAGGGACGCACCAGTTGGGACAGGCGCTGGGCGGCGGCTGGGTCCTTGCCCTCCTCCACCGCGCGCGCGTAACGCGTGCGGAACGTGCCGAGCTTCCCGAGCAGCCCCGGGGTCGCCCAGTCGAGGATCGCCCACAGCTCGGACAGGTTGTTCTCCACGGGGGTGCCGGTGAGCGCCACGCGCGCGCGGGCACCGATCGTCCGGAGCTCCTTCGCGGTCGCCGAGTGCGGGTTCTTGACGTGCTGTGCCTCGTCGGTGACGACCATGCCCCAGTCGACGCCAGCGAGTTGCGCGGCGTCGAGCCGCATCGTGCCGTACGTGGTGAGCACGAACTCGCCGGCGGCGAGGTCGTCCAGGCTGCGGCGCCCGCCGTGGAAGCGGCGCACGGGGGTGCCGGGCGCGAACTTCTCGATCTCGCGCTGCCAGTTGCCCATGAGAGACGTGGGACAGACGACGAGGGTCGGGGCGGCGGTCTCCGGTGCGGTCTGCCGGTGCAGGTGGAGGGCGATCAGCGTGATCGTCTTGCCCAGGCCCATGTCGTCGGCGAGGCAGGCACCGAGGCCGAGGGACGTCATCCGGGCCAGCCAGTTCAGGCCGCGCAGCTGGTAGTCGCGCAGGTCGGCGGACAGCGCGGCGGGCTGTCCGACGGGCTCCATGCCCTCCGGGTCGGCGAGCCGCTCCCGCAGCTCCGCGAGCCAACCCGTCGGGTGGACGTCGACGCGGCGGCCGTCGACCTCCGTGGAGCCCGTCAGGACCGCGCCGAGCGCGTCGATCGGCGTGACCTTGCGGTCCTGGTGCTCGCGGGCGCGCCGGGCCTCCTCGGGATCGATGAGGACCCACTGGTCGCGCAGCCTGACCACGGGACGGTTGGCCTCGGCGAGCCGGTCGAGCTCCTCCCGGCTCAGCTCCTGGTCGCCCAGCGCGAAGCGCCAGTTGAACGCGAGGAGCGCGTCCGCCGCGAGGAACGACGGGATGTCCCTCCGGAGCCGGTCCGGGTCCTTCCCTCCGGGTGGCCTCTCGTCCGGAGGGCCGATGACCGCGCGTGCGCTCAGCCGGCGCGCCAACTGCCGGGGCCAGTGCACGTCGACGCCCGCCGCCGCGAGGGCCCGCGCACCGGCGCCGAGCAGGTCGGTGATCTCCTCGTCCGCGAGATCCAGCGTGTCAGGGACGGCCGCCGAGAGCAGCGGCGTGAGGGGGGCCCAGGCGCGTGCTGCGCGCCGCAGCGCGAGCAGGGCGTCCATGCGGGCCCGCGGCCCGAACGCTTTGGCCGAAGCGCCCGGTGCCGCCCAGACCTCGCCGGCGTCGGCGACCAGCGCGGGGTCGCTGACGCTGTGCATCTGGAGCACGGCGCGGAAGGCGACGTGCTTCTCGTCCGCGGCTCCCGTCAGGTCCCGGTCGAGGCCCGGCACCTCGACGCGCAGCGAGATCCGCACGCCCGCGTCGTGTCCCGCGGCGACATCGGCGGCCCACGCGCGATGGTCGGGCACCTGCTGCGGTTCGGTCGCGGCGAAGGGCCGCGCGCCCGCCGCGAGGCTCGCCGCGGGCGAGCGGGGCAGGGTGTCGGCGACGGCGTCGAGGAAGGCGCGCAGCAGTGCCTCGGGCGCGGGGAGGCGCAGCGGACCCGGTCCGTCCAGGGGTGTCGCGTGGGCCTCGGGCGGCATAGCGGCGGCCAGTTCACCGACCCGCGCCAGGTCCTCGGCCCGTAGCGGGCCCGCGCGCCAGGCGTCGTGATCGGTCGGCGTGAGCCCGGGCAGCAGCAGGCCGCGCGCCGCGAACTGGAGGGCGAGCACGGAGGCGGCGCCCCAGAAGACGGCGGTCGGGTGCGCCTGCGCGGTGGCACGCGCGCGCGTGAGGACCGGCAGCGCGGCGCGTACGGGCAGCAGGACGGCGGGGACGGACTCGCGCTCCGCACCGGTGTCTCCGGGCACGGCGAGGCTCAACTCCTCGGGCGTGCCGGCCTCGGTGTGCGGAGGCCGTTCGCCGTCGGGGCGCCAGAAGGCGACTCGTCCTTCGCGTGCCGGGTCACCGGGCACGAAGACAGCGCAGCAGCGGACCAGTTCGGAGATCTCGGGGAGTGTTGCCACGGGACGCCTGTGGGCAGCGATGACGTATTCCTCAAATTTGACTACCGGGCGGAATCGCCGAGGGTACCCCAAGACTCCGACCGGTGTGCCGCATCCCAGGGTGACGCCGGTCACTCCTGCTCGAAGGGGTGTGGCTAGCCCCCCTTCGGGGGCGGTGCTACCCCCGCGCCCGGTCGGGTGGTGGCCGCATGGTGCCCAAGGCCGCCGATTTCTAGCTTTGTTGAGGTCGGGCCGTCACGTGAGCAGGGCGTCCGGACAGTACGCCTTTCCCTTCCCCCTGCCACTCCCACCGCCATGCCCAGAGACCGGAGACCTCGCCATGACCCTGGCCGTCGAACCCGTAGTGGACCATTCCTCAGGAGCGGCCGGGGCGCAGCCGCAAGGTAGCGAGTTCACGCCGTTGCTGCGCACCGTCAAGAGCCAGGATCTCCTGGAGCGGCGCACCGGCTGGTACGTGCGCAACATCGCGTTGAACGCCCTGTCCCTCGCCGCCGTCGGCACGGGCATGGCCCTCATCGGCGGTTCCTGGTGGGTCCTCGCGCTCGCGCCGGTCCTCGCGGTGCTCTGCGCGCGCACCGCCTTCGTGGGGCACGACGCCGGCCACGCGCAGATCACCGGAAACCGCGCGGTGAGCCGGGTCATCGGGCTCATCCACGGCAATCTCCTGCTCGGCATGAGCTACAGCTGGTGGAACGACAAGCACAACCGGCACCACGCCAACCCCAACCACATCGACAAGGACCCCGATGTGGCCGCCGACGTCCTCGTCTTCACGAGCAAGCAGGCCGCGACCCGCTCCGGCTTCCGCCGCTGGCTCACCCGCAACCAGGCCTGGCTGTTCTTCCCGCTGACCCTTCTGGAGGGCCTCGCCGTGAAGCTCTACGGCTTCCAGGACCTGCGCCGCCAGCCCCCGCGCGAGCGTGCCGTGGAGGGAATGCTCCTCATCGCGCACGTCATCGGCTACGTGACCCTGCTCCTGACCACCATGCCGCTCGGTCATGCCCTCGCCTTCGCGGCGATCCACCAGGCACTGTTCGGCCTGCACCTCGGTATGGCCTTCGCGCCGAACCACAAGGGCATGGAGATGCCCGACCCGGACGGCGAACGCTGGGGTCATCTGCGCCGACAGGTCCTCACCTCCCGCAACATCAAGGGTGGAGCACTGACCGACTGGTTCCTCGGCGGCCTCAACTACCAGATCGAGCACCACCTCTTCCCGAGCATGCCCCGCCCTCATCTGCGCCTGGCCCAGCCCCTCGTCAAGACCCACTGCCGCGACCTGGGCATCCCCTTCACCGAGACCGGGCTCGTCGACTCCTACCGGCAGGCCCTGCGCCACATGTACGAGGTCGGGGAGCCGCTGCGCATGGAGTGAGGCACTGTGCGGGTGGGCCGGTCGCCCCCCTGTGCAGCCCTGAGCCCCGGGTTTCCTCGCCCGGGGCTCAGGGCGTGCGCCCTGGCTGGGGTCACGCAGGGATCAGGGGTGCGAGTCCTCCGGAACTGCGCGAGGCTCAGGGATGCGTCAGGGTGGCGGCTCAGGGGTGTCTCAGGGTCGTGAACAGGAACCGCCCGGGCCGCGAGTCCGTTTCAGAGAGTAGAGGCGGGGGCCCGCCTCTCATGGCGAGGGCGGTTCGCTGCCCCCGAAGGAGGCGACGGAGATGTCGAGGAACGCGAAGATCGCCGCAGGAGGTGTGGCGGCCGGACTCATCCTGTTGATCTGGCTGCCCTGGTGGGCGTCACTCCTGATCGTGCTCGGGGTGCCGGCGGCGGCCTACCTGGCGCTGGACCCCTCCCAGCGGCGCAGGCTCCGCCGCGTCTCACGCAGGGAGATCGGCCGCTGACCGACGGTGCTACGGGCGGGTGGCGGCTGTCGCTTCCGTCGCCGAGCAGCTGTTGACGACGTCGCCGCTCGCCGGCCTGGCGATCGTGTGGTCGGCCGGCGGTCGCGTGCCGTCCTCCACCCACGCGGTGAGCACGTCGAACGCGGACCGGTAGCAGGGCAGCACGGGCCGCAGCCGGTCGGGATAGGTGTCGTAGAGGCCATCGGTGTGCGTGCCGTCCTGCACGGTGTACGAGCGGTGCAGGCGGCCGCGCCCACGGTCGTCGACCATCCGTCCGTAGACGTCGGCGTCGGCCGCGATCGGCAGCAGGGTGTCCAGGTCGCCCTGGAGCGTGATCAGCGGCTTGCCGATCCGCCCGCTCAGCGCGACCCGTGCGACGGCCCGGTGGACCGAGGCGGGGCGTGCCGCGTAGTCGTAGGAGGCGTCGGACGCACACGGAGCGAGCAGCTCGTCCGTCGTCGAACCCGCCGACGGGCCCGGGCACTTGGAGTCGTACGAGGGGTCGAACTCGGCGCGGTAGATCTTCTGCGTGATCCCCCAGTAGGCCTTCTGGTGGTAGGCCCACAGGAATTCCGACCCGCGCGCGAAGCCCGCGCGGTACAGATCGTCGGCGTCGGCCTCCCCGAGCCCGTAGGCGACGGCGGTCGGCAGTGACGTGAGCAGGTTCGGACCGTCCGCGGTCCAGAGGGTGCCCTCCCAGTCCACGCCTCCGTCGTACAGCTCGGGATGGTTCTCCAGCTGCCAGCGCGTCAGATATCCGGCGTTGGAGATGCCGGTCATGTAGGTCCGCCGCGGAGCCCGGCCGTAGCGCTGGGCCACGGCCTTCTTCGCCGCTCTGGTGAGTTGGGTGGTCCGGTCGTTCCACTCGACGATCGCGTCGCCGGGACGTTTTCCGTCACGGTAGAAGTCAGGGCCGGTGTTGCCCTTGTCGGTCGCCGCGTAGGCGTATCCCTGGGCCAGGACACGGTCGGAGATCGCCGCGTCCGTCGAGTACTGCTTACGGTTGCCGGGTGAGCCGGTCACCACGAGGCCGCCGTTCCAGTGGTCGGGCAGCCTGATCACGAACTGGGCGTCGTGCTGCCAGCCGTGCGTCGCGTTCGACGTGGAGTCGTCCGGGAAGTACCCGTCGATCTGCGAGCCAGGGACACCGGTCGGGTTGCGGGTCCCCTTCGCGGTGAGGCCCGCCTGGTCGGCGGTGTCGGTGTACGGGGTTCCGGCCAGGGCCGCAGTCGTCAAGTCGTCGAGGCAGGCGCTCTGTTGAAGGGCGGCACCCGGGACGTGCACCCGCTCCTGGCGCGCGCAGTGCGCCGAGCCTCCGCCGCTCTCCGCGGCGGCCCCCGCGGGCACCGGCCCCGAGGCGGCCAGCGCGAGCAGAGCTGTGGCGAAGAGGGGGACTGTTCCGGACACGCGCATGGTGAGCCTCCGCGACGACGAGGGACCGGCAAGGGTGAGGAGCGGGGCCATCGTGCGGGCGGGACCGGTCACCGGGCCATGGGCCGGGGCCACATGGGGGAGGGGAGCGGTATGTGGGGCGCGGGAAATACAGGGCGGCCTGCGCGCGGCGGGCCGGGTGGCCCGCCGCGGGAGAGGTCAGGAGGGGCGCACGGCCATCTTGTCGAGCGCTTCCAGGAGGCCGGGGAGCTCGGGGCCCCGCCCCACGGGCAGCACCTCGCCGGGCTCGTCGTCCAGGAGCACGAACGCGATGTCGTCCGTCCGGGCCACCATCGACCAGCCGGGGCCGTCGGCCCGGAGCGTCCGGGCATCGCCGGACGCGAACGCCGACCGGACACGGCCCAGGGGCGGCGGGCTGTCCACGTAGGCGCGCACCTCGGCGAGGACCCGCCGGATGCCGGCGTGCGGGGCCCGGCTGCTCTGCGCCTCGGTGTCGCTTCCGGAGGTGGTGGCCGTGGCGGCGTCGCCGGAATCGGTGGTGGTGGGGGCGGCCTTGCTGTCGGCGTCGGGGCCGTCGGCGTTCGTGCCGTCCGTCCCCTCCGCACCAGAGGCGTCGTCCGAGTCGTCCGAGTCGTCCGAGTCCTCCGTCAGAAACGCACCGTCGTCGATCTGCTCCCGCCAGGACGCCCACTGGAGGGCGATCTCGTCGGCACCGAGGCGGCGTTGGGCGGGTCCCCACGTCTCCGTGTTCGGAGGGGTGAGGGGCGGGCCGTCCATGATCTCGGGGTCGTGTTCCGGGTCGTGCGGGTCGGGGACGCCCGGCGCGGACACGGACAGGGCGAGCGGCCACCCCGGCAGGGCCGAGACCACCGTCCGCTCGTCGGGCGACAACTCGTACTCCATGCCGCAGTCCCAGGACGCGATGGCGACGGCGACCAGGGACACGTCGTCGATGACGACGGTCCAGCGCGCCCCCGCCCCGTCCTGCCCGAGTACGAGTCCGTACCCGTCGGCGAGAGGTGGGAGCCCGAGCGCGCCGCATGCCTCCGGGTAGTCGTCCCCGAGCACACTGGGGAACTTCGCAGGGGTCAGCAACACCGCCGTCAGTACGTACAGCGCGTCGTCCCCGGCGGCGACCGCGTCGTCCGTCCCGGCCATGCCAGCCTCCCCTGAGCTTCGTCCGTCGGCGCACCCTAACCAGTCGCGGTGGAGATCGTCGAGGGCGTTGAGCTGGAAATTCTCCCCGGGGACCCGGTGTGGCGCCCGCTGGGTGGGCCATGCCAAGATCCCGTGCGCACTTCGTGTGCCTTCCGTGGAGGGTCGACGGGAGTCGAGGTCAGCCGGCGGCGGGCAGGCCGAGCAGCGCCCGTGCCACCGACTCGGGCGATTCGTCGCGTTCCCGTGCCAGCGCGACGACCGCGCGGCACGCGAGCTCGTTGATGCCGAACGTCAGAGCCTCCGGAGACACCCAGGTCGCGGCCTCGGCGAGCCTGTCCTCGTCGTCCTCGACGGATGCCGACACATAGGTGGCCGCCGCCTCGAAGAGGTTGGGCGGCCGCTTGCGCGACGGTGCCGCGATGCTCGCGCCGGCCGGTGTCCGTGCGGCCAAGGCCTTGCGGAGTCTGTCGAACATGTACGCCACCTTCCCCCTGTGCGGTGTGCGACGGTACGTCACTTCCTCAACTTAGAGCGGGAGTTCGAGCGTCAGAAGAGTTTTGTCTCCGTGCGTGCTCGCAAGTCCGTGAGGGTGGAGCGCAGCCAGGTCAGTTCGGCCCGGCTGGTCGCGCGGGCAATGGTGAGGATGCCGCGGCGGAACGGGTCGTCCAACTCCTCGGCGCGCAGAGGGCGTTCACCCTCGTAGAAGAAGCTGGCCGGTTCCTCCAGGAATGCCAGTCTGCGCGCGAGCACGGTCGCCTGCGCCGCCGGGTCGTCGAGGTGCCGCAGGAACGCGAGGATCGTGAACCAGCGGTTCTCGTCGGTGATGTCGGCCCGGCCGGGCTCGGCCAGTCTGCCGCGGAGCTCCTCCCGGCCCGCTGCCGTGAGGTTGAGGACGTGGCGCTGGGCGGCGACCGACCCCGGCTGCGTCTCGCGGGTGAGCAGGCCCGCCTTCTCCAGACGCTTGATCGCCGGATAGAGCGTGCTCTCGGCGACGGGCCGTACGTGTCCGGTCAGTGCCGTGATCCGTTTGCGCAGCTCGTATCCGTGCAGGGGCGCTTCGTAGAGGAAACCGAGGATGGCGAGTTCCAGCATGCCCCCATTGTGCCGCACGCCCTCCGGGTTCGGTGTACATCGACCTAGTAATACATCGGTCCCGATGTATGCTCTACGGAGTGCCTCGTAAGGGCGGGGCTGTGCGGTTGCTGGGGAGAGGGAGTGGGAGCGCATGATGAAGCAGGCCCGGTTCGACGCGCAGGGGAGCTGTATCCGCTGGGTCGAGGCCGACGGGGACGGGGCTCCGCTGGTGTACGTCCATGGGCTGGGGTCCGCCTCGACCGTCTACCATGCGCACATCGCCGGACGGCCCGAACTCGCGGGCCGGCGTTCGCTGTTCGTCGATCTGCCGGGGCACGGCATCAGTGACCGGCCCGCCGACTTCGGGTACTCGCTGGACGACCACGCCGATGCTCTGGCGGCCGCTCTCGACGCGGCCGGTGTGTCCGGGGCCGAGCTCGTCGCGCACAGCATGGGCGGCGCCGTGGCGATCGTTCTCGCCCACCTGCGCCGCGACCTCGTCTCGCGGCTCGTGCTCACCGAGGCGAACCTCGACCCGTACCCTCCCCGTGTGGAGGGCAGCAGCGGAATCGCCTCCTACGGGGAGGACGAGTACGTCAACGGCGTCGGCCACGCGCGCGTGCTCGCCAAGGTCGGTCCTCTATGGGCGGCCACCATGCGTCTGGCGGACCCCCTCGCCCTGCACCGAACCGCTGTCGGACTCGCTCAAGGCACCCGCCCCACCATGCGGCGGATGCTCATGGACCTGGACATCGACCGGCTGTATCTCCAGGGCGCGCGCAGCGGCGAACTCGCGGACCGCGCGGGCCTCGAGGCTGCGGGTGTACGCGTGCGTACCGTGCCCGACGCCGGGCACAACGTCATGTTCGACAACGCGGAGGCCTTCGCCGCGGCGGTGGCGGACCACGTTCTCACGTCGCCCGGCACGCGTTAGCCCCGGCGCTCCGCCAGCGCCAGGAAACGGGCGTCCTCATCCACGTACGAGGTCATCCGCCAGCCCGAACCGGCCAGCAGCGAGCGGAGGTTCGGTTCGGCGCGCAGGTCGTCCGGGGTGAGCTCGCGGCTCTGTCGGGCGGCCAGTGCCGCTCGCCCGATGGGGTGGAACAGCGCGAGGAGTCCACCCGGGCGCACCACCCTCGCCAACTCCCGCAGATTCTCCTGGGGTCGGGGCAGGTGCGCGACAAGGCCGGAACCGAAGACGGCGTCGAGCGACTGGGACCGTACGGGTAGGCGCGTCACGTCGGCGAGCATCAGCGAGCCGGCGCGATCCCGTCCCGCCCGCGCGGCGGCCTCCAGCATCGCGGGCGTCAGGTCGACGCCGAGTACGGCCCCCGAAGGCCCCACGGCGTCCCTGAGCGCCGGCAGGGCGCGTCCGGTGCCGCATCCCGCGTCGAGCACCCGGTCGCCCGTGCGGAGCCCCAACTCGGCGACGGCCGCCTCGAAGCGCGGACCGTCGTCGGGGAACCGTGTGTCCCAGTGGGCCGCGCGGGCCGAGAAGAACTCCTGAACGTGCGTGTGGTCGTCGCTCATGACCCCATGATCCCTCGCGTGCGGGCGCGCATGGACGGGGGTGGGGGATCGAAAACTCCGCATGCGACCGATGAGAACCGGTGCGAACCGAAACCGCCGCATGCGCGGACGGTGCACATGTTCGAGCCTGACGCGATCGTTCACGCGCGTCTCTCTGTCATATTCCAGCAGCTTTCGAAACGCGCCCCTGTTGTGCGCCCCCGAGAGGTCTAGCGTCCCGGAGCCATGGGACACCTGGACCACGCCACCTTCGGCTGGCTTACCCCCGTGCTGTCATACGTGATGGCCGCCATCGGCGCCGCGCTCGGTCTGCGCTGCACCGTCCGCGCCCTCGGCGCCACCGGCCGTTCGCGGCGCAACTGGCTGATCACCGCGGCGTCCGCGATCGGCACGGGCATCTGGACGATGCACTTCGTGGCGATGCTCGGCTTCGGCGTCACCGGGACGGAGATCCGCTACGACGTGCCGCTCACCGTCCTCAGCCTGGTCGTCGCCGTGGCCGTCGTGGGCGTCGGCGTCTTCGCCGTCGGCTACAGCCGCGACCGCAACCGCGCCCTCGCCCTCGGCGGGCTCACCACGGGACTCGGCGTCGCGAGCATGCACTACCTGGGCATGGCGGCGCTGCGCCTGCACGGCCAGGTGCGCTACGACCTGCTGCTCGTGGGGCTCTCCGTCGCCATCGCCGTCGTCGCCGCGACGGCCGCCCTCTGGGCCGGACTCAACATCAAGTCGCCCGCCGCCGTCGCGGTCGCCTCCCTCGTCATGGGCGGCGCGGTGAGCAGCATGCACTACACCGGAATGATGGCGGTGAGCGTGAAGGTCGCGTCCTCCGCAGCGGCCCTGCCCGGGGCCACGGCGATGCAGTTCATCTTCCCCCTCGCCGTCGGCCTCGGGTCCTACCTCTTCCTGACGTCCGCGTTCGTCGCGCTGTCACCCACCACGGGGGAGCGCGAGGCCTCCGCGTCGGCCCAACGGCCCGTCGAGAGCGTCGCCCGCTGACGGTGGACCGGCGCCACGACCCTTCCCAGAACGAGCGCACCACGAGCGAGGAGGCCATGCGTACACCCCGTAGGACCCCCATCAACGGCGCGCCGCCCAAGCCCGCGCCCCTGGCGCGCGGACGGCGCGCGCACGCCGGACCGCCCGCGGAAGAGGATCACACGGTGGACGACCCGTCCGCTCCGACCGTGCCTCCCGCACGCGCGGCCGGCCGAGGACTGCGGCCCCGCACCGTACGTGCCAAGATCGTGTGCCTCCTGATGGTGCCCGTCGTCTCGCTGCTCGCCCTCTGGGCGTACGCGACGGTCACCACCGCCCAGGACGTCGCCCGCATGCGGCAGTTGCAGCGGGTCGACTCCACGGTCCGTGGCCCTGTGGCCGACGCTGTCGTCGCGCTCCAGGCCGAACGCACCGCGGCCGTGGCCTACGCCGCGAAGCCGGCGGCCGACCGCGGTGACGACCTGAGGAAGCGCACTTCGGCGACCGACAAGGCCGTGGCGAAGCTCCGCCTCGGCGACGGCAACACCGTCGCGGACGGCGCCGATCTGCCCGCCCGCGTCGGTGAGCGCCTGTCGGCGTTCGTCACCGGGACCGAGAAACTGCGCGCCGTGCGCAGCGCGGTGCTCGGCCGACGCACCGGCTGGGAGGGCGCGTACGGCCAGTACACGAAGACGATCGACTCGGCGTTCGCGGTGACCGGCGCGGTGACCGGGATCCAGGACGACCGTCTCGGCTCCGACGCGCGCGTGCTGCTCGAGTTCTCACGGTCCGGCGAGATGCTCGCCCGCGAGGACTCCCTGCTCGCCGCCGCGCGGCTCGCGGGCTCCCTGGACGGCGCACGGCTACGGCTGTTCACCGGAGCGGTCGACACCCGGCGGACCCTCGCCGAATCGGCCGTCGCCGACCTCCCGGCACCGCAACGGACCGCCTGGCGCCACCTCGTGGAGGGGAGCGCGTACGGCGACGTACACGCCGTCGAGGACAAGGCGCTCGCCGCCAGGCCCGGCAGTGCGGCGCTCGCGGCGGCACCCGCACTCACCTGGGACAGCGCGCACACGACCGTGCAGAACCGGTTCCGCTCGATCGAGACGGACGCCGCGCGCACGGCCGGGGTCCGGGCGGATCCGATCACCCGCGGACTGCTCACGCCCGCGGGTGCCGCGGTCCTCTTCGGCCTGCTGGCCGTCGCCGCCTCCCTAGTGATCTCCGTACGCATCGGCCGGGGCCTGGTCATCGAACTGATCAGCCTGCGCAACAGAGCCCTGGAGATCGCCCGGCGCAAACTTCCGCAGGCCATGCGGAAACTGCGCGCCGGCGAGGAGATCGACGTCAGCGCCGAGGCACCGGAAGGCCCTCCCGCCGAGGACGAGATCGGGCAGGTCGCCGAGGCGCTCGGCACGGTGCACAGGGCAGCCCTGCGCGCCGCCGCCGAACGCGCGGAACTCGCCAGCGGGATCTCCGGGGTCTTCGTCAACCTCGCCCGCCGCAGCCAGGTCCTCGTACACCGTCAGCTCGGCCTCCTCGACGCCATGGAGCGCAGGGCCGAGGACCCGAACGAACTCAGCGACCTCTTCCGTCTCGACCACCTCACGACCCGCATGAGGCGCCACGCGGAAAGCCTGATCATCCTCTCCGGAGCCGCCCCGGGCCGCGCCTGGCGCACCCCCGTCTCGCTGACCAACGTGGTCCGCGCGGCCGTCTCCGAAGTCGAGGACTACGCGCGCGTGGAGGTACGGCAACTGCCCGGGGCCTCCGTACAGGGCGCGGCTGTCGCCGACCTCACCCATCTCCTGGCCGAACTCGTCGAGAACGCCGCCCAGTTCTCCCCACCGCACACCAAGGTGAGAGTCAGCGGCGAACCCGTCGGAAACGGCTACGCCCTGGAGATCGAGGACCGGGGCCTCGGCATGGGCAAGGAGACCCTCACCGAGGCCAACAACCGCATCGCCCACTCCGAAGCGCTCGACCTGTTCGACAGCGACCGGCTCGGGCTCTTCGTGGTCAGCCGGCTCGCCCACCGCCACGGCATCAAGGTGCACCTGCGCACCTCGCCCTACGGCGGCACCACCACGGTCGTCCTGCTGCCCACACCCCTGCTGCACGCCGGAACCCCGGAGCGGGCGGACACCACCCAGGAACACGCGACGGAGCACCACTACGCGCGCGTGCCCGACCCGGAAGCACCCCACATGAACGGCAAATCCGTGCCCGCCCAGGGGCCGCGCCCCGCCATCGCCGCCGCCGTACACGCCGTGCCGGACGCCGACACGGCTCACGACGCCCCACCACCCCCGGGAGTCACCGCCCTGCGCCTGCGCAGGCAGCCCGCGAACAACGCGAACAACGCGGACGACACCGACGACGAATCGCCGGACGGACTGCCCAAGCGGGTGCGGCAGGCGAGCCTCGCGCCCCAGCTGCGCGAGCGGCCGGAGGAGCAGGACAGCGGCGCACAGCACCAGGAACCCGACGCACGGACGCCCGAACAGGCACGGCAGCGCATGGCGGCCTTCCGTGACGGCTGGGTCCGGGGCGGCGGCCGCCCACCAGGAACCGGCTCAGGACCCGTGCCCGGCCGCGACAGCACCGAAGGAGATCCCACATGATCCAGGACCCCACCATGGGCGCCGCGCCCCGGTCCGGAGAACTCGACTGGCTCCTCGACGACCTGGTGCAGCGTGTGGCCGAGCTGAGGCACGCGGTCGTCCTGTCCAACGACGGGCTCGCCGTCGGCGCGTCGAGCGGTCTCGGCCGCGAGGACGCCGAACACCTGGCCGCCGTCGCCTCCGGCTTCCACAGCCTCGCCAAGGGGGCAGGCCGGCACTTCGGAGCGGGCGGCGTCCGCCAGACCATGGTCGAGATGGACGACGGCTTCCTCTTCGTCGCGGCCGCGGGCGACGGTTCCTGCCTCGCCGTCCTCAGCACGGCCGACGCCGACATCGGCCTCGTCGCCTATGAGATGGCCCGCATGGTCAAGCGGGTCGGCGAACACCTCTACACACCACCGCGGTTCGCCGCGCAGCCGCCCGCCGCCGGATGACCGGACGGCCACGACGATGAACGATCACGGCCACAGGGACGACCAGGGACAGGGCAGCCCGGACAGGTCGGGCAGCCAGTGGTACGACAACGAGGCCGGGCCCCTGGTCCGCCCCTACGCGATGACCGGCGGGCGCACCTCACCCGGTCCCAGAGGGGTGCGTTTCGACCTGATCGCACTCGTCAAGCTCGACGACGCCGCGCCCGGCAAGGACGACGACACGGCGCTCGGTCCCGAGCACCGGGCGCTCATCGAGCTGTGCCGCACCGAGACGCAGTCGGTCGCCGAACTCGCCGCGGGCACCGACCTCCCCGTAGGGGTGGTCAGAGTGCTCCTGGGCGACCTTCTCGACATGGGTTGCGTCAAGGTCAGCCGGCCCGTGCCGCCCGCTCAGCTACCCGACGAAAAGATCTTGAGGGAAGTCATCGATGGCCTCCGAGCACTCTGAAGAGACGAACGCCGACAGCTCCGCCCTGGCTCTGAAGATCCTGGTCGCGGGCGGATTCGGCGTGGGCAAGACCACCCTGGTCGGCGCCGTGAGCGAGATCCGACCGCTGCGCACCGAGGAACTGCTCAGCGAGCTCGGCCAGAACGTGGACGACACCGGAGCCGTGGAGCGCAAGACCACGACGACCGTCGCCATGGACTTCGGCCGCATCACCATCCGCTCCGGTCTCTCGCTCTATCTGTTCGGCACGCCGGGCCAGGACCGTTTCTGGTTTCTCTGGGACGAACTCTCGCAGGGCGCCCTGGGCGCCGTCGTCCTCGCGGACACCCGCCGGCTGGAGGACAGCTTTCCCGCCGTGGACTACTTCGAGCATCGCCGCATCCCGTTCGTGGTGGCGGTCAACTGCTTCACGAACGCGCGTGCTTACGGTGCCCTCGAGGTGTCGCGTGCCCTCGACCTCGACCGCGGGACCCCCGTCGTGCTGTGCGACGCCCGCGACCGCGACTCGGGGAAGGAGGTGCTGATCCGGCTCGTCGAGTACGCCGGGCGGATGCACACCGCCCGGCTCCTCGACTCCGTGGGCTGAGGTGCGACGCCGTCAGTCGGTGAGCCCCGCGAGGGCCACGACCTTCTCGATCCGCACGCGCACCAGGAGCTCGCCGGGCACGCCGTTGCGCTCGCCGAACTCCTGGGCGCGGTCCTCGCCCATGTAGCGCGCGCCGATCCTCGTGGCGGACTCCCGCAACTGCCCGAGGTCCTCGACGAGTTCGGCACGGCCCTCGATCACGGTGAAGGAGAACGGCGGCCGGTCGTCTTCCACGCACAGGGCCACCCGGTTGTCCCGGGCGAGATTGCGGCCCTTCACGGTGTCCTTGCCGGTGTTGAACAGGAGATCCTCGCCGTCGAGGACGAACCAGACAGGCGCGATGTGCGGGCTGCCGTCGGCCCGCACGGTGGACAGCTTGGCGGTACGGGTCCCCTCGGAGACGAACGCCCGCCATTCCTCATCGGTCATCTTGTGTGCCATGGGGTCATCCTGCTTGCCGAGATGCCGGGCGTGGGGAAGGCTGGCGAGACAGATCCTCCGGGTAGGGGAGCGATAGGGAATGGGGGAGTCGGGATCATGGCGGACAACGAGGGGCTCGGCTGGCTGCTGGACGACCTGACAGAGCGTGTCGAACATGTACGCCACGCTCTCGTCCTGTCCAACGACGGTCTGGTCACCGGAGCGAGCAGCGACCTCATGCGGGAGGACGCCGAGCATCTGGCGGCCGTGTCGTCCGGATTGCACAGCCTGGCCAAGGGATCCGGGCGGCACTTCGGTGCCGGCGGCGTCCGGCAGACGATGGTCGAGTTCGACGACGCCGTACTCTTCGTGACGGCCGCGGGTGACGGCAGCTGCCTGTGCGTCCTCAGCTCGGCCGAGGCCGACATCGGCCAGGTCGCCTACGAGATGACACTGCTCGTCAATCGGGTCGGCGAGCACCTCGGTGTGGGAGCCCGCCGAGCAGAAGGCTCCTGACCTGCACAAACGTCGAGCCAGTCGGAGTTATCCACAGGCTCAGCGGCGCGGGAGGGATCCGGGCTACGGTTTTTCCCGGGAGCGATCACGACTCACGGGGGAGATCAGACATGGGTGGCAACACGATTGCGACACCGGCCACGCGGGTACCCACCGCCTCGCTCGCCCAGAGCAGGGCGGCTCGCGAGCTGGGTCTGAAACGGGGCGAGTTCGAGCTGGCGGTACGACTCGGACGCGTCCGCACCGTACCGGCTCACGACGGCGGGCGCCGCCGTGTGGCCCGCGAGGAGATCGAGCGGGTGCGTGACACCGCGGGCTTCCCGGATTCGCTGCGGGAGCGTGTCCGGGCCGTGGGGACCACGGAAGGTGCGGGCCTCATGGACTTCACCACGGCGAGGTTCACCCGGCTAGCCCGCGCGGGGATGCTGACGCCGGTCCGCTTCTACCTCAATCGCTACCGGGCTGTGGTCTGGCTCTATCTGGCCGAAGAGCTACGGGAGTTCGCGACGGCAGAGGTCAACGCACCGCTGATGACGGGACGCGCACCCGACCGAATGCGCGCCCGCCTCGACGCGGGGATCGACCTCCGGCCCCGGAACTGGCGGTCGCGGCACGCGGGCCACCTGCTCGGGCAGAGCACCGACGCATGGGAGCGCGCCGCCGCCGTCGCATCCCTCCTGGACCCGGGGACGATCCTGGAACTCGTCAAGTGCCCCTACGAGCGCGGCTATCTGAGCAAACTGCGGCCCGAGTCGGCCGGTCACGGGGCGCCCGACTCGCCATCGGCACGCATCGCCGAGCGGATCATGACAGCGGACGACCCGCACGAGATCAGCCGGCTGAGGGCGAGCCTGCTGCTCAGCCTGGCGGAGGCGCGACGCCTGAGGCCCGCGCCGCGACCGAACGCGGGCACTTCCGTCGCCGCGGACCAAGAACGGCTCGCGCCGGCCACGTACTCAAATGGAGTGGCCCCGCCGGAGCCGGATGTCGAGGCGGCGGGAGTGGCCACCGGGGCGGGCGAGCAGTGTCCGGTCGTGGCCGAGCCACGCCGCCCGTCGCGCGGACTGCTCGGCTGGCTGCGCCGCAGAGGAGCTTGAACCGGGCCTGTGGCGGCGGCGGTTCGGGAGGATGGGCCTATTCGACGGCGTCGAGACCTGTGGCGTCGAGGTCGGTGGCGTCCAGATCTGTGGCGTCGAGGTCCTTGGCGTAGTGCTCGATGGCCGGCCGGTACGCGATGAGGTCCGCATCGCCGCTCGTCTCCGCGAGAACGGTGAGCAACAGCCGCATCCCGTCGTGCGCGCGACCCACGTTGTACAGGGCCATGGCCAGGAACGTCTGCAGGGCGTTGTCCCCCGGGAACTCGGTGACGCCGCCGCTCAGCGTGGCGACCGCCTCCGGGTAGCGGCCGAGAGTGCGGTACGTGCTGCCCAGACCGAGCAGAGCGCCACGCCGGTCGTCCGCAGTCAGACCGGAGCCGGCGAGTGCCCGCACGTAGTACGGAACGGCGTCCGCCTCGAGTCCGAGAGCGTCGTGGACCCAGGCCGTCTGGTACGCGATCTCGGCGTCGTCGGGGAACCGGGCGGACAGCTCGACCAGCTGCTCGCGGGCCTCCTCGCGCAGGCCGTCCTCGCGCAGCCGCACGGCCCGGGCGAGCGAGGCGTCCCGGTCGGCGGATCCGGTCACTCCCCGAGCTTCCGGAAGAGGCCCTCTTGCACCACGGACACGAGGAGGTGTCCGTCGGCGTCGTAGATCCGGCCGCGCGCCAGGCCGCGGCCGCCCGTCGCGATCGGGGACTCCTGGTCGTACAGGAACCACTCGTCCGCACGGAAGGGACGGTGGAACCACATGGCGTGGTCGAGCGAGGCCATGTCGAAACCGCGCTGCCCCCACAGCGGTTCCACGGGGATGCGCACGGCGTCGAGGAGGGTCATGTCGCTCGCGTACGTGAGAGCGCAGGTGTGCACGAGCGGGTCGTCGCCGAGGGGCCCGACCGCGCGCATCCACACCGCGCTGCGCGGCTCGGCGCTCTCGATGTCCTCGGGTGACCAGCCCAGCCGGTCCACGTACCGGATGTCGAAGGGCTGGCGCCGCGCCATGAGCTCCAACGTCTCGGGCAGCGCGCCCAGATGGGCTTTGACCTCGTCGGCGATCGTCGGCAGGGACTCCGGATCGGGAACCTCGCGCGCCGGCGGCAGCTGGTGCTCGAAGCTCCCGTCCTCGGGCTTGTGGAAGGAGGCGGTCAGATTGAAGATCGTGCGGCCCTGCTGCACGGCGGTGACGCGACGCGTCGTGAACGACCGGCCGTCGCGGACCCGTTCGACCTGGTACACGATGGGCACGCCGGGACGGCCCGGACGCAGGAAGTACGCGTGCAGCGAGTGCACGGGCCGGTCGCCCTCGGTGGTGCGGCCCGCCGCGACGAGCGCCTGGCCGGCCACCTGGCCGCCGAAGACCCGCTGCAAAGACTCCTGCGGGCTGCGGCCCCGGAAGATGTTGACCTCGATCTGCTCCAGGTCGAGCAGGTCGACGAGCCGCTCAGCCGGGTTCGTCATGCGTTGTTCTCCCATCTCTGCGCCGCGCTCCGAGCGCTGCGTCCGGGGTGCGCGACCGGGTCAGGACCTACAGCTGGCCGACATCCGTGACGCGGATGACGGCACGGCCCTCCGCGTCGGACGCCTCGAGATCGACCTCGGCGCCGATGCCCCAGTCGTGATCGCCGTTCGGATCGGCGAACGTCTGGCGCACCCGCCACAGGCCGTGCGCGGGGTCCTCCTCGATCCGCAGCAGCTTCGGCCCGCGGGCGTCGGGACCGGTGCCGAGATCTTCGTACTCGTCCCAGTACTTGTCCATGGCCTCGCCCCAGGCGTCCGCGTCCCAGCCCGCGTCGGCGTCCAGCTCGCCCAGTTCGTCGACGTTGTCGAGGGCGGCCAGCTCGACCCGGCGGAACATGGCGTTGCGGACGAGCACACGGAACGCGCGCGCGTTCGCCGTGACCGGCTTGACCTGGTCGGCCTTCTCCTGGGCCTCCTCGGCCGTCATGACCTCGGGGTTGGCGAGCTGCTCCCACTCGTCGAGAAGGCTGGAGTCGACCTGACGGACCATCTCGCCCAGCCAGGCGATCAGGTCCTCGAGGTCCTCGGACTTGAGGTCGTCGGGGACCGTGTGCTCAAGCGTCTTGTACGCGCCGGCGAGGTAACGCAGCACGATGCCCTCGGTGCGGGCGAGCTCGTAGAAGGACACGAACTCCGTGAAGGTCATGGCCCGTTCGTACATGTCACGGATCACGGACTTCGGCGACAGCGGGTGGTCACCCACCCACGGGTGGCTCCTGCGGTACACGTCGTACGCGTGGTAGAGCAGCTCGTCCAGAGGCTTCGGGTACGTGACCTCCTGGAGCCGCTCCATGCGGTCCTCGTACTCGACGCCGTCGGACTTCATCGCCGCGACGGCCTCACCGCGCGCCTTGTTCTGCTGGGCGGCGAGGATCTGCCGCGGGTCGTCGAGTGTCGACTCCACGACGGACACCATGTCGAGCGCGTACGACGGCGAGTCCTTGTCGAGCAGGTCGAAGGAGGCGAGGGCGAACGTCGACAGCGGCTGGTTGAGGGCGAAGTCCTGCTGGAGATCGACCGTCAGGCGCACGATCCGGCCCGTGGGGTCGGGCTCGTCGAGCTTCTCCACGATGCCGCCGTCGAGGAGCGAGCGGTAGATGGCGATCGCGCGGCGGATGTGCCGCAGCTGCTGCTTGCGCGGCTCGTGGTTGTCCTCGAGGAGGTGGCGCATGGCGTCGAAGGCGTTGCCGGGGCGGGCGATGACCGCGAGCAGCATCATGTGCGTCACCCGGAAGCGGGACGTCAGCGGCTCCGGAGCGGAGCCGATCAGCTTCTCGAAGGTGTTCTCGGTCCAGCCGACGAAGCCCTCGGGCGCCTTCTTGCGGACCACCTTGCGGCGCTTCTTCGGGTCGTCCCCCGCCTTCGAGAGCGCCTTCTCGTTCTCGATGACGTGCTCGGGCGCCTGCGCCACGACGAGGCCCGCCGTGTCGAACCCGGCCCGGCCGGCCCGGCCCGCGATCTGGTGGAACTCCCGCGCGCGCAGCGTCCGCACCCGCGTCCCGTCGTACTTCGTCAGAGCGGTGAAAAGGACGGTACGGATGGGCACGTTGACGCCCACGCCCAGCGTGTCCGTACCGCAGATGACCTTCAGGAGGCCGGCCTGCGCGAGCTTCTCGACCAGGCGCCGGTACTTGGGCAGCATGCCCGCGTGATGCACGCCGATCCCGTGCCGCACGTAGCGCGACAGGTTGCGGCCGAACTTGGTGGTGAAGCGGAAGTTGCCGATCAGGTCGGCGATCTTCTCCTTCTCCTCGCGCGTGCACATGTTGATGCTCATGAGTGCCTGCGCGCGCTCGACGGCCTGCGCCTGCGTGAAGTGCACGATGTAGACCGGGGCCTGCCGGGTGTCGAGCAGCTCGGTCAGCGTCTCCGTGAGCGGCGTGAGCCGGTACTCGTAGGACAGGGGAACCGGACGCGTCGCGGAGCTGACCACGGACGTGGGGCGGCCGGTGCGCCGCGTCAGGTCCTTCTCGAACATGGCGACGTCGCCGAGCGTCGCCGACATGAGGATGAACTGCGCCTGGGGGAGTTCGAGCAGGGGAATCTGCCAGGCCCAGCCGCGGTCGCCCTCCGCGTAGAAGTGGAACTCGTCCATCACGACCTGGCCGATGTCGGCGCGTGCCCCGTCGCGCAGCGCGATGGACGCGAGGATCTCGGCGGTGCAGCAGATCACGGGGGCGTCGGCGTTGACCGACGCGTCACCCGTGAGCATGCCGACGTTCTCCGTGCCGAAGAGCTTGCACAGCTCGAAGAACTTCTCGGAGACCAGCGCCTTGATCGGTGCCGTGTAGAAGGTGACCTCGTCCCGCGCGAGCGCCGCGAAGTGCGCACCGGCGGCGATCATGCTCTTGCCGGACCCGGTGGGCGTCGAGACGATCACGTTCGCCCCGGACACCACCTCGATCAGCGCCTCCTCCTGGTGGGGATAGAGGGTGATCCCGCGCTCCTCGGCCCACGACTCGAAAGCCTCGTAGAGGGCGTCGGGGTCGGCGGTCTGCGGCAGCTGATCGATAAGGGTCACGCCCCCATCTTGCCTGGCTTCCGACCCGATCCGGCAATCGGTTGCCCGTACGAAGATCACGAAAGGTACGCTGTGGCGCCGACGGAGCGTCAGGACGCGGTGGCCCGGGTGGGGACAACTGGGCACCTGCACAAGTGGAATGGGGCGGAACGCAGCCATGATGGGACCGGCACACTCGCTGTCAGGAGCAGCGGCCTGGCTGGGGGTGGGCGCGGCCGCGGCCGCCGCCGGGCACCCCATGCCCTGGCCCGTCGTACTCGTCGGGGCACTGATCTGCGCGGGCGCAGCCCTCGCCCCCGACCTGGACCACAAGGCGGCCACCATCTCGCGGGCCTTCGGCCCAGTGTCGCGCGGCCTGTGCGAGATCGTCGACAAGCTGTCGTACGCGGTCTACAAGGCGACCCGTATGAAGGGCGACCCGCGCCGTTCCGGCGGACACCGCACCCTCACGCACACCTGGCTGTGGGCGGTCCTCATCGGAGCCGGCGCCTCGGCCGCGGCGATCTTCGGCGGGCGCTGGGCGGTCCTCGCCCTCCTCTTCGTCCACATGGTGCTCGCCATCGAGGGCCTGTTGTGGCGGGCGGCTCGGGGCTCCAGCAGCGACGTCCTGGTGTGGCTGCTGGCCGGGACCAGCGCCTGGATACTCGCCGGAATCCTCGACAAGCCGGGCAACGGGTCGGACTGGCTGTTCACGCAGCCCGGCCAGGAGTACCTGTGGCTGGGCCTGCCCATCGTCCTGGGCGCCCTGGTGCACGACATCGGGGACGCGCTCACGGTCTCCGGCTGCCCGGTCCTGTGGCCCATCCCCATCGGCCGCAAGCGCTGGTACCCGATCGGTCCGCCCAAGATGATGCGCTTCCGCGCGGGCAGCTGGGTCGAGCTCAAGGTGCTGATGCCGGTGTTCATGCTGCTCGGCGGAGTGGGGTGCGCGGCCGCGCTCAACGTCATCTGAGCCGCCGCACACACCCAGCCCCGCCCGGGCGGTCACCCGTGCCAGGACCGCCACAGCGCCGCGTACGCCCCGTCGGCCGCGACCAGCTGGTCGTGGCTGCCGAGCTCCCGGATCCGCCCCTCCTCGACCACGGCGATCACATCCGCGTCATGAGCGGTGTGCAGCCGGTGGGCGATCGCGACGACCGTGCGGCCGTCCAGGACCCTGCCGAGCGAACGCTCCAGGTTCCTGGCCGCCCGGGGATCGAGCAGCGAGGTCGCCTCGTCCAGGACCAGAGTGTGCGGATCGGCGAGGACCAGGCGTGCCAGTGCGATCTGCTGCGCCTGCGCCGGGGTCAGCGCCACCGCACCCGAGCCGACCTCGGTGTCGAGGCCTCCGTCGAGCGCCCGCGCCCAGCCGTCCGCGTCGACCGCGCCGAGAGCCGCCCACAGCTCGGCGTCCGCGGCCCCGGGGCGCGCGAGCCGCAGATTGTCGCGCAGGGAACCGACGAACACGTGGTGCTCCTGGTTGACCAGCGCCACATGCGAGCGCACACGCTCGGCCGGCATCCGGGAGAGCTCGGCGCCCCCCAGAGTGACCTGCCCGGTGCGCGGCGCGTAGATCCCGGCGAGCAGCCGCCCGAGCGTGGACTTGCCCGCTCCGGACGGCCCGACCAGCGCGAGCCGCGTCCCGGGCCGCACGTCGAGGGACACCTGGCGCAGCACGTCCACGCCCGCCCGGTACCCGAAGTGGACGTCGTCGGCCTGCACGTGCCGGCCGTCCGGCGCCACCGAGGTGTCGCCCGCGTCCGGCTCGATGTCTCTGACGCCCACCAGCCGGGCCAGCGACACCTGGGCGACCTGGAGCTCGTCGTACCAGCGCAGGATCAGGCCCAGCGGGTCGACCAGCATCTGGGCGATGAGCGCGCCCGTGGTCAGCTGCCCGACGCCGATCCAGCCCTGGAGTGCGAAGACACCACCGATCAGGAGCACCGAGCACAGCACCGTCACATGGGTGGCGTTGATGACAGGGAAGAGCACCGACCGCAGATAGAGCGTGTAGCGCTCCCACGCGGTCCAC
The DNA here is from genome assembly GCF_036345255.1 of Streptomyces sp. NBC_00569. Taxonomy (NCBI): domain Bacteria; kingdom Bacillati; phylum Actinomycetota; class Actinomycetes; order Kitasatosporales; family Streptomycetaceae; genus Streptomyces; species Streptomyces sp. NBC_00569. The sequence goes on from NZ_CP107783.1 coordinate 8,219,785, forward strand.
TCTTTGACCCGCTGGTCGGACATGGCCACGCGACGGTCGCCGAGCCGGTGCGCCTCGATGGTGCGCCCGGCGTCGACGGTCTCGGCGAGGGCCGCGGCCACGGCGGCGTAGCCGGCGGCCTCCGAGCGGTAGGCGGACGGGGCCCGCTTGAAGTACCAGCGGCAGCCGACGACGAGCAGCGGTACCGCGACGAGTACCGCCGGCGCCAGTGGCGGCGCGGTCACGGCGAGACCGCCGAGGAGCAGCCCCACCCACACGACGCCGATGGACAGCTGGGGAACGGCCTCGCGCATCGCGTTGGCGAGCCGGTCGATGTCGGTGGTGATACGGGAAAGGAGGTCACCGGTACCGGCCCGTTCGAGCACGCCGGGCGGCAGGCCGACCGCTCGTACGAGGAAGTCCTCGCGCAGGTCCGCCAGCATCCGCTCGCCGAGCATCGCGCCCCGCAGCCGCACCTGCCGCACGAACACGGCCTGGACGACGAGCGCGACGACGAACACGGCGATGGTGCTGCCCAGATGGTCCACGCGCAGGCGGTCCGTGCCGTCGGAGACGTCCTGGACCAGGGCACCGAGCAGATAGGGGCCGACCATCGACGCCAGGACGGCGATCGTGTTCACGCCGATGAGCAGCAGGAACGCGCGGCGGTGCCGCCGGTACAGCTCGCGGACGTAGGACCGGACGGTCGCCGGGGCACCGACGGGCAGGGTGTTCGCCGTCGTCGGGGCCGCCGGGTCGTAGGCCGGTGGCGCCAGGCCGATCATGCCGTCTCCTCGATCTCGGTGAGTTCTTCGATGCCGGCGTCGCCGATGCCGGGCTCCGCGCGCAGAGAGGTGCCGGCGTCACGGGACGGGGCCGCCGACGCCGCCTCCTCGTCGGTCTCGCGGGTCACGACGGCCCGGTACCGGGGTTCGGTGAGTACCAGCTCCCGGTGTTCACCGACCGCCGCGACCGTGCCCTCGTGGACCAGGACGACCCGGTCCGCGCGGTCGAGAAGCAGCGGTGACGAGGTGAGCACGACGGTCGTACGTCCGCTGCGCAGCGCCCGTAGGCCCTCGGCGATCCTGGCCTCGGTGTGGGAGTCGACGGCGGATGTCGGCTCGTCGAGGACCAGCGCCTCCGGGTCGGTGACCAGGGACCGCGCAAGAGCGAGCCGCTGCCGCTGGCCTCCGGAGAGGGAACGCCCGCGCTCGGTGATCCGCGCGTTCATCGGGTCGTCGTCGAGGGAGGCCTGCGAGAGCGCGTCCAGCACGTCGGCGCACTGTGCCGCGGCCAGCGCCTCCTCGGGACGTACGGATCCCGAGGAGGGGACGTCGAGCAGTTCGGCGAGCGTGCCCGACAGCAGTACCGGGTCCTTGTCCTGGACGAGCACGGCGGCGCGGGCTGCGTCGAGCGGCAGCTCGTCCAGCGGCACCCCGCCGAGCAGCACGGAGGGCAGCGCGGTGACGGGCGTGGTCGGCTTGCCGGGACCGCTTCCGGAGCCGGAACCCGAGTCCGATTCCGAGTCCGATTCCGAGTCCGAGCCCGTCCCGGACGCAGACCCTGCCCCGGTCCCCGAACGCGAATCCGAGCCCGACCCGGTACCCGCACCCGAACCGGTCCCGGTGTCTCCCTCCGTGGGGTGCCCGCCGAGCCGGTCCGCGAGTCGGCCCGCGAGGTCCGGGTCGCCGCACACCACGGCGGTGAGTCGGCCCGCGGGGGCCAGCAGCCCCGTCACCGGGTCGTACAGGTCACCGGCCGGTGCCTCGGCGGCGCGGAGGCCGCCCGGCTCCGTGACCCGTTCGAGGGAGAGGACGCGCGCCGCGCGCTGGGCCGAGGGGCGCGAGAAGGAGTACGCCATGGCGATCTCCTCGAAGTGCCGCAACGGGTAATTGAGGATCATCACCGCGCTGTATACGGTGACGAGTTCACCGACGGTGATCCGGCCCTGGCGGGCCAGCTCGATGCCGTACCAGACCACTGCGATGAGCAGCAGGCCCGGCAGCAGCACCTGGACCGCGGAGATCAGGGACCACATGCGCGCGCTGCGCACGGCGGCCGAACGGACCTCCTGCGAGGCGCGGCGATAGCGGTCGAGGAACAGTTCCTCGCCGCCGATGCCGCGCAGGACACGCAGTCCCGCGACGGTGTCGGAGGCGAGTTCCGTGGCGCGGCCCGCCTTCTCGCGCTGTTGGTCGGCGCGGCGGGTTGCGCGGGGGAGGAGCGGCAGGACGGCGAGCGCGAGGACCGGCATGCCGACGGCGACGACGATGCCGAGCGCCGGCTGGTAGATGACCAGCCCGACGCAGACCACGACGACGGTGAGCGCGGCGGCGGCGAAACGCGACAGAGCCTCGACGAACCAGCCGATCTTCTCGACGTCGCCCGTGGAGACCGCGACGACCTCACCGGCGGCGACCCGCCGGGTCAGCGCGGCGCCCAGGGTGGCCGTCCTGCGGGCGAGGAACTGCTGGACCCGGGCCGCCGCGGTGATCCAGTTGGTGACCGCCGTCCGGTGCAGCATCGTGTCGCCGAGGGCCAGCGCGGCGCCGAGGAGCAGGATGAGTCCGCCCGCGAGGGCGAGTCGTGAGCCTGAGCCTTCGACCACGGCCTGCACGGCGAAGCCGACACCGTAGGGAAGGGAGGCGACGGACAGGAAGTGCAGGAGTCCCCAGCAGAGGGACTTGAACTGGCCGCCGAGCTGGTTCCGGCCGAGCCAGAGCAGGAAGCGGGGGCCGGAGCGGGCGTCCGGCAGGCCCGGGTCGGGATACGGAAGATCGTGGATCTGCATGGTGTCCCAGGGCTTGGAAGGGGAGTGCGAAGTCGGGTACGGGCGGAACAAACCGTGCAAGGTTCGCGGGATTCAGGCACCGGAGGCAAACGGTTTTCCGCCGTGGGGCAAAGTTTCGGCCCGAGTTCGACGCCGGGGGCGGGGCCGGTCGGGGGCACCTGGTGCGTGGTGCGACCATGGACCGCATGCGTAACGCGGGTGCGGTTCGAACGGCGGTCGCTGCGGCGACCTGCAGCGTCCTTCTCATGGCCCTGTCCGCCTGCGGCGGTTCGAGCGGGGGTGACGGGACCGAGCGCAAGGCCGAGTCGGGCTCGGCCGACGCCCGGCAGGAGGATCGCCCGGCCGTCGACCTCAAGCGCATTCCCGACGTCGGGGACCAGCTCCAGTCGAAGATCCCGCAGAACGCGGGACAGGTGGTCGCGGTCTACGGCGACGGCAAGAACTCCGGTGACTCGACCGTCGTGCTCTACACGAAGTCCGGTTCCACCTGGGAAAAGACGCGCAGCTGGCCCGCCCACAACGGCAAGAAGGGCTGGACCGCCGACCACCGCGAGGGCGACAAGCGAAGCCCCATAGGAGTGTTCACGCTCACGGACGCGGGCGGAGTGCTCGCCGACCCGGGCGCGAAGCTGCCCTACACGCAGGCCGCGTCGTTCCAGGCCCCGCACTACTGGGCCAAGTCGCACTGGCACGACTTCGACTACGTCATCGCCATCGACTACAACCGCGTCAAGGGCACCGCGCCGAACGACCCGACCCGGCCCGAGGGGCAGACCAAGGGCGGCAGCATCTGGCTCCACATGGACCACGGCAGCGGCACATCGGCATGCGTGAGCCTGTCGAAGTCCGGCATGGAGTACTTGCTGCGCACGATCGACCCCGAGCAGCACCCGGTCGTGGTCATGGGCGACAAGGCGTCACTGAAGAGCTAGAGAGCCGTAGAGCTCTGGAGCTCTGGCGACGAGGAGCGGCGGAGCCGAAGAGCTGACGCGTCACCCGGTGTCGGGACGGGCTGTTGCGGGGACCGCGTCCGCCCCGTACAACACCCCTCATGAGAAGACGCGTCATGTCCATGCTGGCCGCGGTGACCCTCGCGGCCGCAGCCCTCGCCGGCCAGACCACCTCCGCCTCCGCCTCCGCCTCCCCTGAAGGCCGTCACGCCGAGGCCTTCGCCGACAGTCGGCCCGCAGCATCCCGACCCGCCGACCCGCCAACGGAGTTCGGCACCGACTGGCACGATCCGATCACCGCCGCACCACCGGTGGCCAAGCCCGCCACCAAGTCCTGCCGCGTGACGCTCGCGGAGACCGAGTTCCGTGACTTCACGCCCTACAAGGGCAGTTACACACCGCCCAAGGGTTGCGGCGACCGGTGGAGCAAGGTCGTCCTGCGCCTCGAAGGCAAGGTCAAGGGGCGGCAGTTCGACCGTCTCGGCTATCTGCACATCGGTGGCGTCGAAGTCCTGCGCACCTCCACCCCCGAGCCCTCGCCCGACGGCATCGCCTGGAATGTGGAAAAGGACGTCACCCGCTACAGCGACACCCTGCGGGCCGACCAGCCGGTCGAGATGCTCATAGGCAACGTTGTCGACGACACGTACACCGGCGTCATCGAGGTCAAGGCCACCCTCACCTTCTACGCCGCCGAGCCGCACGCGCAGCGTCGGCCCGCCACGGACACCCCCGACCGCGTACTCACCCTCGACCAGGGCACACTCACCACCCCGCGCAACAGCGAGCGCATCGTCGCCGAGGTGTACGCCACCGGATCGGGCGGCGGCTGCGAGGAGTTCTGGTACCTGGCGGTGCCGAACCAGGTCCCGTACTCGTGCAAGGCGGACGGCGGCCCGTACCGCGAGGTGCAGATCTCCGTGGACGGTCAACTCGCGGGCATCGCCTCGCCGTTCCCGAACGTCTGGACGGGCGGCTGGTCCAACCCCTTCCTCTGGTACGTGATTCCGGCACCCGGAGCCTTCGACGTCCGGCCCCTGCAGTACGACCTGACGCCGTTCGCCGGACTCCTCGACGACGGCCGTCCGCATCAGGTCGACGTCTCCGTCGTGGGTGTCCCGAAGGGCCAGAGCGGCTGGAGCGCCCCGGTCAACGTGCTCGTCTGGCAGGACGCCGGGAGTGCGCGCGTCACCGGCGCGCTGACCGGTCACAAGGAGAGCGAGCCGGACAGTTCGACGACGTACACGCCGGGCACGGACGAGTACCGCCTCGATGCGAAGGGCGGGCACAGGCTGACGGTGTCCGGCTACGTGAACACCTCGCACGGCCGCGTAGCCACCACCGTCACCCGCGATCTCACCAGCACGTCCACGCACCGATGGACCGACGGCGAGAACAACGACGCCCTGAAGGGAACTTGGACCGACCGCCAGACCGTCGTCTCCGGCCACAACACCCTTCGTACGAACCGGACCTACACGATGGACGGCGCCACCACGCTCGACGCGGACAACCGGCTGCGGACCGTGATCGAGCTCGGAGACCGGGCGGAGACGGGACGGGCCACGCGCGCGGGCGGCACGGCGTGGACAGTGCTCGACGACACCTACACGGGCGACGCCTCGTACACGGCGAACGTGCCGCGTGACCAACGGCACGCCGTCGGCACCAGCCGTGAGCGATACCGTCTGACCAGCCCCAACGGCTGCTACGACCGAGAGCTGCATACGGCACAGGGTGCGCTGACGGTGGACCGCAGGCGCTGCTGAGGGGCGCGGCCGCGGGGACGGGCGCTCAGACCTTGGAGCAATATCCAAGATTTACGCCGATGTGACATCGGGGTCTTCTACGGAAGCCGCCACTCCGACATAGTGACGCTTCGCGGAACAGAAATTGGAATCCAGTTTCCGCATAGCAGAATCCGCACAAGTCACTGACGTTGCTCCGGAGGAATGCCCCGTGCCGCAGTCCGTACCGTCCCTGCCGCGACGCGCCGCACGCGTACTACGTACCTCATTGTTCGCGCAGGTCGCCTGCGCACTCGTGATCGGAGTCGTCGTCGGACGGCTGTGGCCCCACGCGGGCACAGCCGTCCAACCGCTTGGCGACGGCTTCGTACGTCTCATCAAGGCGATGATCGCGCCTCTTGTCTTCTGCGTGGTCGTCGCCGGAATCACCAAGGCCGGAGACCTCAAGGCCTTCGGCCGCATCGGGCTCAAGGCGCTCCTCTGGTTCGAGGTGGCGACGACCGTCGCCCTCGTCGTCGGACTGCTCGCCGGAAACCTGGCCGGTCCCGGCGTCGGAATGAACGTCGACCCGTCCAAGCTCGACGCGTCCGCCGTGGAGGACAAGACCGGCGGCGGCTCGCTCCCGTCGACCGGCGACTTCATCCTGCACTCGCTCCCCGACAGCGCCGTCGGCGCCTTCGCCGAGAACTCGCTGCTCCAAGTGCTCGTCCTCGCCTGCCTCGTGGGCGCCGCGCTGCTGCATCTCGGCAACACCAAGGTTCCCGCGATCCTGCCCGCCATCGAACAGGGCCAGGAAGTGGTCTTCGCCGTCGTCGGCTTCATCATGAAGCTGGCCCCGCTCGCCGTGTTCGGCGCGACGGCGCACCTGGTGGGGGAGTACGGCCTCGGCGCCCTGTCGACGTACGGCAAGCTCATCGGCGTCTGTTACGCCGTCGCCGTGGTCTTCCTCGTGCTCCTCGGCCTCGCCATGAAGGCGGTCACCGGACTGAGCCTGTGGAAGTTCGTCCGCTACACGCGCGAGGAACTGCTCCTCGCGCTCGGCACCGCCTCCAGTGAAACGGTCATGCCCCGCATGATGCAGAAGCTGCGCCACGCCGGCTGCCGCGACGACGCGGTGGGCCTGGTCCTGCCGACGGGGTACTCGTTCAACCTCGACGGAGCGTCGATCTATCTCTCCATCGGTACGTTGTTCATCGCGCAGGCCGTCGGCGTGGACCTCTCACTCGGGCAGCAGATCACCGTGGTGATCGTCCTGATGCTCACCAGCAAGGGCATGGCGGGGGTGCCCGGTTCGGCCTTCCTCGCCCTGTCGGCCACCGCGTCCGCACTCGGGGTCATCCCGGCGGGTGCCGTCGCCCTGCTGCTCGGTGTCGACCGCATCATGGACGCCATGCGCGTCTCCACGAACCTGCTCGGCAACTGCGTGGCCGTCTTCGTGGTCTCCCGCTGGGAGGGCGCGCTCGACACGGTCAAGGCCAAGAAGGTGCTGGGCGGCGAGATCCCGTTCGTACCGGAGGAGGACCGCGACGAGCCGGTCGAGTCGCCGGAGCTCGCGAAGCCCCAGGACTCGAAATCCGCAGCGGAGACAGTGGGTTGAGCCCGAGCGGGGGCCCGGCACACACGCGTGTGCCGGGCCCCCGCGCCGTCAGGCCTCCTCGGGCTTGTCGGAATCCACCCCCGGCCGCGCCTTCTTCCACATCCCGCGCGTGAAGTCGGGGATCGCCTGAGGCGCACCCTTCGCCTTGATGGACAGGTGGCTCAGCGGCACCGGAGACGTCCACGTGGCGGCGTCGTACACATCGAAGTCCGGTACCAGGCCCACCCGCAGACACTGCATCAGACGGAACACCATGATGTAGTCCATGCCGCCGTGGCCGCCCGGCGGGTTGGAGTGCTCCTTCCACAGCCAGTGGTCGAAGTCGGTGTACTTGGAGAAGTCACCCCAGGAGTCGTTCGTGTGGTCCGGCTCTATATAGATCCGCTCCGGGTAGTCCTCGAACACCCCCTTCGTGCCGCCGAGGCTGTTGATCCGCGAGTAGGGGTGGGGCGTGGACACATCGTGTTCGAGCCGGATGACGCGGCCCTTCGCCGTCTGGACCAGGCTGATGGTGCGGTCGGACTCGATGTACGTCTCCTTCCAGCTCGGGTCGCCCTTCGGCATGTGGGCCTCGCGGTACTGGGCGAGGCCCAGCGAGGGCGTGCCGAAGCTGGAGATGTGCGTGACGCGGTCACCGCGGTTGATGTCCATGTAGTTGGCGACCGGGCCGAAGCCGTGGTTGGGGTACAGGTCGCCGCGCAGCCGCGTGTGCCACAGGCGCCGCCACGGGCCCTCGTAGTAGTCAGGGTCGAACATCAGGCCGCGCAGGTCGTGGTTGTAGGCGCCCGCTCCGTGCAGCAGGTCGCCGAACTTGCCGGCGTGCGCCATCCGCAGGACTCGCATCTCGTTCCTGCCGTAGCAGCAGTTCTCCAGCTGCATGCAGTGTCTGCGGGTGCGCTCGGAGAGATCGACCAACTCCCAGAGCTGGTCGAGCTGGAGGGCGATCGGACACTCCACACCGACGTGCTTGCCGTTCAGCATCGCCGTCTTCGCCATCTCGAAGTGCCAGTCCCACGGCGTCGCCGCGTACACGAAGTCGATGTCGCCCCGCTTGCACAGGTTCTCGAAGTCGTGATCGCCCTTGGTGTACGTCGCCGGGGCGGGCTGCCCCGCGGCTGTCACCTTGGCCGCCGCACTCGCGGTCTTGTCCTTCACCGGGTCGCAGAGCGCGACCACTTGGACCCCGGGCATCGCCAGGAACAGATCGATCATGCTGCCGCCACGGTTGCCGAGCCCGATGATGCCGACCCGCACGGTGGAACGCCCCTCGAAGGGCACGCCGACCATGGTCTCGCCCTTCCGGGCCGGAGCCTCGGCGGCCGTCGCCCCGGCCTGCCCGGCCCCGCCGCGCCCGGCCTCGGCCTGCCCGTCGGCGGCCTGCGCCACGCCACCGGTGAACGCGCCGAGTCCGAGCCCCGCCCCGGCGATGCCGGCCGTCCGCAGGACGGACCTGCGGGACTGCCCGGCGTCGTCCTGTTCGGGGTGCTCGTGGCTCGCGTCGGGTGCCGGTGTCGCGTTGTCGTCGTGCATCGGACCTCCATCGATGGGTGGGTGCGCTGCAAGCGCTAGCCACCCTGGAGGGGTCGACACCGGGGCGCAAGGGACGGAAGAGGTCGGGGAGTTGGACTTTCTTTACGGACTCTTTGGGACTCATGGGTAGCGGGGAGGCGTCCGCACACTCGCGCGGCCCGCGTGGTGGCATGCTTCACCGCCGCGTCACCGGGGGTTCCCGACCGTCGCGTTCGCCGCCGCCCGGCTTGCCGCCGTCTCCGCCGATGGGAGGCGCCCCGGTCCACGGGCGTGGGTGAAGACGCGGTCCACGGGCGTGAGTGGGGACCCGGTCCACGGGCGTGGCCCTGAACTCCGGATCCACGCCCCTGCGGGCGGACGGCCGGAATGTGGCGACGGGCCTTGAAACTCGGTATCAACGCCCGCCCTTCCGGGCCCACCACGCGAACGCGGCGCGACGGACCTCAGGGACGTGTCGCGCGCTCCAGCTCCACGATCACGGAGTAATAGCTGCGGCCCGTCGCGTGATCCATACCCACCTCGCACATCCGGTTCGCCGACAAATGCGCGTCGAAGCCACGGGAGGTCACCTCGGCCGCCTCCTTGCGGGTGGCCGACTCGGTGAGTTCCTTGTGGAGCATGCCCCGGTCGCCCGCGAACGCACAGCACCCCGCGTCGTCCGGGACGACGACCTCGCCGGCGCACGCCTCGGCGACGGCCCGCAACTGCGCCACATCGCCCAGGTGTTCCATGGAACACGTCGGGTGAAGGACCGCCGAACCGACCGTCCGGTGCACCGTCAGGTGCGGCAGCAGCTCGTCCGCCGCCCACACGATCGAGTCGACGATCTTGAGCTCCTTGTGCAACTCCCTGTTGTCGTCCGTCAGATAGGGGACGACCTCATGGGCGAGGCCGAGCGTGCACGACGAGGCGTCGACGACGAGCGGCAGTCTGCCCCCGGCGGTCCAGCCCCAGGCCGCCTCGACGATCCGGTTCGCCATGACGATGTAGCCCTCGTCGTAGCCCTTCGAGTGCCAGATCGTGGCGCAGCACGTCCCCGCGACATCGTCCGGAATCCAGACCGACCGCCCCGCGCGCGCGGAGACGGCGACCATGGCCTGCGCGAGAGACACGTCCCCCGGGGTGCCGAAGATACGGTTGACGCAGGCCGGGTAGTAGACCGCGGCGGCCCCCACGCGCGCGGTGCGCGGCAGCTTCCGGGCGGCGGCAGCGGGGATCTCAGGCAGCCACTCCGGTACGAGATCGGGGCGGACGGCCTTGCGGGCCGCCTGGGTCACGGAGGTCAGGAGCCGGTCGCCGATCTTGCCCGCGGCCGCCACGGCGAGCCGCGCCGACGCCTCCACGGCCTTGAAGTTCTTCGCCGTGAACGCGGCCACCCTCTCCTCGCGCGGGGTGTGCCGCGCGTGCCGGAAGTCCTTCATGAAGGCGCCCGTGTCGATGCCGACCGGGCACGCCAGCTTGCAGGTCGAGTCGCCCGCGCACGTGTCCACCGCGTCGTACCCGTACGCCTCGACGAGACCGTCCTCGACGGGCGAACCGGACGGCTGGCGCATCATCTCGCGGCGCAGGACGATCCGTTGGCGGGGTGTGGTCGTCAGGTCCTCGCTGGGACACGTCGGTTCACAGAAGCCGCACTCGATGCACGGGTCGGCGATCAGCTCCACCTTGGGGATCGTCTTGAGGCCGCGCAGATGGGCCTTGGGATCGCGGTCGAGGACGATACGCGGCGCGAGGACGCCGTCCGGGTCGATGACCTGTTTGGTGCGCCACATCAACTCCGTGGCCTTCGCGCCCCATTCGAGCTCCAGGAACGGTGCGATGTTGCGCCCCGTGGCGTGCTCGGCCTTGAGCGAACCGTCGAAGCGCTCGACGGTGAGGCGGCAGAACTCGTCCATGAACGCCGCGTACCGCTCGACGTCCTCGGGCCTGCCCGCGTCGAAGGCGAGGAGGAAGTGCAGATTGCCGTGCGCCGCGTGACCTGCGACGGCGGCGTCGAAGCCGTGCCGCGTCTGGAGTTCGAGGAGTGCCTCGCACGCCTCGGCCAGGCGCGACGGCGGCACCGCGAAGTCCTCGGTGATCAGCGTCGTCCCGGAGGGGCGCGATCCGCCGACCGCCGTCACGAACGCCTTGCGGGCCTTCCAATAGCCACCGATCGTCTTCGCGTCCCGCGTGAACGCGTTGGTCACCGAGGCCACGGGCGCCACCAGTTCGAGCCCGTCCAGTACCTTGGCGGCCGCCGCCTCGTAACGCTCCTGGGCGGGCTCGTCCGGCGCGCGGAACTCCACCAGGAGGGCCGTCGTCGACTTGGGCAGGCGCGCCCAGTCGGCGGGCACCCCCTCCACGCGCACCGAGGCCCGCAGCGTATTGCCGTCCATCACCTCGACAGCGATCGCGCCCGCCGCGTTGAACAGCGGGACCGCCGCTGCCGCCGCGGGCAGCGAGGGGAAGAACAGCAGCGCCGTGGACACCTTCCGGTCGAGGGGCAGCGTGTCGAAGACGACGTCGGAGATGAAGCCGAACGTCCCCTCGGACCCCACCATGAGGCCGCGCAGGATCTCCACCGGGGTGTCGCCGTCCAGGAACGCGTCCAGGCGGTAGCCGTTGGTGTTCTTGATCTCGTACTTGGCGCGGATACGGGCGACCAGCTCCGCATCGGCCTCGATCTCGCCCTTGATCTCCAACAGGCCCACGCACAGCGCCGGTTCCGCGTGCTCGAGCAGCGCGTCCGCGTCGGGGTCGGCCGTGTCCACCACGGTGCCCGAGGGCAGTACGAAGGTGAGCGAGGCGACCGTCCGATACGAGTTCCTGGTGGTGCCCGCCGTCATGCCCGAGGCGTTGTTCGCGACGACCCCGCCGATGGTGCAGGCGATCGCGCTGGCCGGGTCGGGGCCGAGCACACGCCCGTGCCGCGCGAGCGTCGCGTTGGCACGCACGACCGTCGTGCCCGGGCCGATCCTGGCCCGCTCGCCGTCACCGATGACCTCGATGCCCGCCCAGTGCTTGCGGACGTCCACGAGGATGTCCTCGCCCTGCGCCTGCCCGTTCAGCGATGTGCCCGCCGCGCGGAAGACCACCTCGCGGCCCTTGCCGTGTGCGTAGGACAGGATGGCCGACACGTCGTCGATGTCCTCGGCGACCACCACGACCTGTGGCACGAAACGGTAGGGACTCGCGTCGGAGGCGTACCGCACGAGGTCGGAGATATGCGTGAGGACCTTGTCCGTCCCCAGGAGCCCGGACAGCTCGGAGCGCAGCGGCTCCGGGGTCCCGCCGGCCTGCGCGTCCGGCACCCGGTCGGGCGCCGGGCCTCCCCTGTGCGGTCCCGGGCGCAGCGCTTCCGGCTTCGGCTCCAGCAGGGGCATGCCTCTTCAACCTCTCCTCGGCTGCTGTCGGCCCGGGGCTAACAGCGGTGGTCGTACGGCGTCTCGAACAGTGCGTTCAGCAGGACGCCCAGCTGGGCGCGCTGGTCGGGGCTCAATGGAGCCAGGATGTCCTCTGCGGCGGTCCTGCGCGCGCTGCGCAGCTCACGCAGCGCCTTGCGGCCCTGTTCGGTGAGCTCGATGCGGATCACCCTGCGATTGGTGGGATCGGGCACCCGGCGCACCAGGTCGGCCGTCTCCAGGCCGTCGACCAGGGTCGTCACGGCGCGGGGTACGACTTCGAGGCGCTCGGCGAGGTCGGCCATGCGCGGCGGCGTGTCGTAGTGCACGAGGGTGCGCAGGAGCCGGGACTGGGCGGGCGTGATCCCGACCGGCTCCAGATAACGCTTCTGGATCCGCTGCAGCCGTCGGGTCAGCCGGAGCAGCTGTTCCGCGAGAAGGCCGTCGGCGTCCGGGGTACTCATGTGCGGAACAATATCAGGACCTTGTGCATTGTGAGTATAGGTAACAATGAGCTATGCTCCCTGAGACCTTGAATCGCCACTCGTAGGAGGCTCATGCATCACGACGAACCCGGCTGGACGCCGTCGCCCTCCGACGCCACGTCGCCGGAGCCGCGGCAGATGCGCCGCATCCTGGCCCTCTTCCGTCCCTACCGCGCCCGTCTCGCGCTGGTCGGCCTGCTCGTCGGCGCCGCCTCGCTGGTCTCGGTCGCCACGCCCTTCCTGCTCAAGGAGATCCTGGACACCGCGATCCCGCAGGGCCGCACGGGTCTGCTGAGCCTGCTCGCCCTGGGCATGATCCTGAGCGCCGTCATGACCAGCATCTTCGGCGTCCTGCAGACCCTGATCTCCACGACGGTCGGCCAGCGTGTCATGCACGACCTGCGCACCGCCGTGTACGGCCGGCTCCAGCGCATGTCGCTCGCCTTCTTCACCAGGACCCGCACGGGCGAGGTCCAGTCCCGCATCGCCAACGACATCGGCGGCATGCAGGCGACGGTCACCTCCACCGCCACGTCCCTGGTCTCGAACCTCACCAGTGTGGTCGCGACCATCGTGGCGATGGTCGCGCTCGACTGGCGGCTCACGGCCGTCTCGCTGCTCCTGCTGCCCGTCTTCGTGTGGATCAGCCGCCGCGTCGGCCGCGAGCGCAAGAAGATCACCACGCAACGCCAGAAGCAGATGGCGGCGATGGCCGCCACGGTCACCGAGTCCCTCTCCGTGAGCGGCATCCTCCTCGGCCGCACCATGGGCCGCGCCGACTCGCTCACCCGGTCGTTCGCCGACGAGTCCGAGCAGCTCGTCGGGCTCGAGGTCCGGTCGAACATGGCGGGGCGCTGGCGCATGGCCGTCATCACGATCGTCATGGCCGCCATGCCCGCCGTCATCTACTGGGTCGCGGGCGTCGCGCTCCAGTTCGGCGGTCCCGCGGTCTCGATCGGCACCCTGGTCGCCTTCGTCTCGCTCCAGCAGGGCCTGTTCCGGCCGACCGTGAGCCTGCTCGCCACCGGCGTCCAGATCCAGACCTCGCTGGCGCTCTTCCAGCGCATCTTCGAGTACCTCGACCTGCCGATCGACATCACCGAGCCCGAGAAGCCCGTCCGCCTGGACACGATCAAGGGCGAAGTCCGCTTCGAGGACGTCGAGTTCCGTTACGACGCCGCCGACGGCGAGAGCGCGGCGATACTCGACGGGATCGACATCACCGTCCCCGCGGGCGGCAGCCTGGCCGTCGTCGGCCCCACCGGTTCCGGCAAGTCCACACTCAGCTACCTGGTGCCGCGCCTGTACGACGTCACGGGCGGCCGCGTCACTCTCGACGGAGTCGACGTGCGTGACCTGGACTTCGACACCCTCGCGAGGGCTGTCGGCGTCGTCTCCCAGGAGACGTACCTCTTCCATGCCTCCGTCGCGGAGAACCTCCGCTTCGCCAAGCCCGACGCCACGGAGGAGGAGCTCCACGCGGCGGCCGGGGCGGCCCAGATCCACGAGCACATCGCCTCCCTGCCCGACGGGTACGACACCGTCGTCGGCGAGCGCGGTCACCGGTTCTCCGGCGGCGAGAAGCAGCGCCTCGCCATCGCCCGCACGATCCTGCGCGACCCGCCGATCCTCATCCTCGACGAGGCGACGAGCGCACTGGACACCCGCACCGAGTTCGCCGTGCAGGAGGCCATCGACGCGCTGTCGGCCAATCGCACGACCGTGACCATCGCCCACCGGCTCTCCACGATCCGGAGTGCCGACCAGATCGTCGTCCTCGACGGCGGGAAGGTGGCTGAGCGCGGCACACATGAGGAGCTTCTGGAGCGGGACGGCCGCTATGCCGCCCTGGTCCGCAGGGACTCCCAACTGGAGCCCGCCCGCTAGGCCGCGGACGGGCCTGTGGGTGACGACGCCCCAGCGGAGCCTTCGGCGTGACGATATGCCTGGTTTGATGCTCTATGCGGGTTACCGTTCGGCCATGCTGAACGAGATTCCGCAACGGGGCATGATGCGACTGACGCGCAGAGGCCGGGCCTCCCTGATCGCGATGGGGGCCCTTGTGGCGGCAGCCGCGGCCGTGGTGGTGCCGCTCCTCCTCCCGGACGACGGGGGCACCAAGGTGCCCCCGGCGCTGACCGTCCCCGAAGGCTGGCGGGCGAGCCAGGTTTATGAGGCCTTGGACAAGGCCCTCGGTGTCCCGGCGGGCACGACCAAGAAGGCCGTACCCGGAGCCGGCCTCAAGCTCCCCACGGACGCGGAGGGCAACCCCGAGGGCTATCTCTTCCCGGAGACGTATCCACTCAACGACAAGTCGACTCCGGCGGGCCTGCTGTCCTACATGGTCAACACCGCCAACAGGAAGTTGAACGGCAGCCAGGTGACGGCGGGAGCCGACCGGGACGCGGTGAGCCCCTATCAGACCCTCACCATCGCGAGCATCGTCGAGGCCGAGGCGGCCACCAAGGAAGACATGGGGAAGGTGGCCCGCGTCATCTACAACCGGCTCGACCGCGGTATGCCGCTCCAGATGGACTCGACCATCAACTACGGGCTCAACCGCTCCACGCTCGACACCACCACCAAGGACACCCGGGCAGAGAACCCGTACAACACCTATGTCCGGATGGGGCTGCCGCCCACCCCCATCGCCAACCCCGGGGTCGAGGCCATGAAGGCCGCGATCAGCCCGCCGCAGGGAGACTGGGTGTACTTCGTGACGGTCAAGCCCGGCGACACTCGCTTCACGGCGGACTTCAACGAACAGCAGAAGAACGTCGCGGAGTTCAACAGGCTGCGCACGAGCGACAAGCCGTCGTCCGCCTGAGCGGGTCGCGACTGACTGGGCCGCGCCTGATCGCACGCAGCCTGATCGGGCCGCGCCGGAGCGTCGCGTTCGGGAGCGTCAGGCGGCGACCGGCGCCCCGGCCAGCAGGCGCTTGATGTCCCGTACGGCCGCGCGCCCCGCCCGGTTGGCGCCGATCGTGCTGGCCGAAGGCCCGTAGCCCACCAGATGGATCCGCGGATCAGCGACCACCCGGGTGTCCTCGGCCTGGATGCCGCCGCCGGGCCCGCGCAACTTCAGCGGTGCCAGATGCTCGATCGCGGGCCGGAAGCCCGTGGCCCACAGGATGACGTCCGCGTCGACGCGCCGGCCGTCCTCCCACTCCACGCCGGACGGCGTGATCCGGTCGAACATCGGCAGCCGGTCGAGCACGCCGTCGGCGCGGGCCTGCCGGATCGCGTCGTTCAGCGGCAGCCCCGTCACCGACACCACGCTCTGCGGGGGCAGTCCCGCCCGGACCCGCTCGTCGACCAGGGCGACGGCCGCGCGGCCGAGGTTCTCGTCGAAGGGGCCCTCGTTGTAGACGGGCGGCCTGCGTGTCACCCAGGTCGTCGCGGCAGCGTAGGGCGCGATCTCCATCAGGTGCTGCGTCCCGGAGGCACCACCGCCCACCACGATCACCCGCTGTCCGCGGAACGCCTCCGGGCCCGGGTAGATCGCGGTGTGGAGCTGACGCCCGCGGAACGTCGCCTGCCCCGGGTAGCGCGGCCAGAACGGCCGGTCCCAGGTCCCCGTCGCATTGATCAGCGCCCGCGTCGACCACGTCCCGTCGGACGTCTCGACGAGCAGCCTCCCGCCGTCCCCTTCACGCACGGCTCGCACGTCGACGGGACGCCGCACGCGCAGGTCGAACGTCTCCTCGTACGAGGCGAAGTACGCAGCGATCACCTCGGACGACGGCCGGACCGGGTCCGCGCCGGTCAGTTCCATGCCCGGCAGCGAGTGCATGCCGTGCACCTTGCCGTACGTCAGTGAGGGCCAGCGGAACTGCCAGGCCCCGCCGGGGCGGGGGGAGTGGTCGAGCACGACGAAGTCCCGCTCCGGCTCGAAGCCGGCCCGGTGCAGGTGATAGGCGCTGGACAGTCCTGCCTGTCCAGCGCCTATGACGATCACGTCGACCTCGCGTACGCCCGCTGCGCTCCGCACCCCGATATCGTTCACGCTTCTACTAACTGCACCGGGGCCGTGGATCTTCCCGCGGCGAGCGCGCGACGGTTCAGCGCCCCCCGGCGACCAGTAGCGGCGCGCCACCGACGGCCGGCCGGATGAGCGGCGACGCCGGTATCCGCGGCAACAGACCGCGCGCCGCCAGATCCGGGATCACGCCCTCCCCGAACCAGTACGCCTCCTCCAGATGGGGATAGCCCGACAGGACGAAGTGCTCGACGCCCAGCGCGTGGTACTCCTCGATCCGGTCCGCGACGTCGGAGTGGCTGCCGACGAGTGCCGTGCCCGCGCCGCCCCGCACCAGACCGACGCCCGCCCACAGGTTCGGGGAGATCTCCAGGTCGTCGCGCGAACCCCCGTGGAGCGCCAGCATCCGCTGCTGCCCGACCGACTCGCTGCGGCCGAGCGCCTCCTGGGCGGCGGCCACCGTCTCCGGCGACAGGTCGTCGAGCAGCCGGTTCGCCGTCGCCCACGCCTCCGCCGACGAGTCGCGCGAGATGGTGTGCAGCCGGATCCCGAAGCGGACCGTGCGCCCCTCCTTCTCGGCGAGCCCCCGGATCCAGTCGATCTTCTGCTTCACCTGCTCGGGCGGCTCGCCCCAGGTCAGATAGACATCGGTGTGCCGCGCGGCGACCGGCCCCGCCGCGGCGGACGAACCGCCGAAGAAGATCTCCGGCAGCGGGTCCGGCGGCAACGCGGTGAGACCGCCCTCCACCTGGTAGTGCTCACCGTCGAAGTCGAACGGCTGCCCGCTCCACACCCCTCGCACCACCGACAGGAACTCGTCGGTCCGCGCATAGCGCCGGTCGTGGTCCAGATGGTCTCCGAAGCGCCGCTGCTCGGTGGAGTCACCACCGGTCACCACGTTCAGGAGCAGCCGCCCGCGCGTGATCCGCTGATACGTCGCCGCCATCTGGGCGGCGAGCACCGGCGAGATCACCCCGGGTCGGAACGCCACCAGGAACTTCAGCCGCTCCGTGTGCTGGGCGAGGGCCACCGTCGTCAGCCACGCGTCCTCGCACCACGTGCCCGTCGGCGTCAGAACGGCCTCGAACCCCAACTGCTCCGCGGCCTTGGCTATTTGGGTCAGATAGTCGATGTCGGGGGCGCGCACGCCGCTGACCGGAGCGATCCGCGAGCGCTTGACGCCCCCGTCGGTGTAGGCGTGCCGGTCCACGAGGGTGCGGCCGTCGCCGCCGGTCGGCAGAAACCAGTGAAGGTGGACGCTCATCGTCAGGACTCCTTGCCGAAGGTGCGGGGCGCGGTCGTCGACGCCGGCAGACCGCCGTTGAACCGGGTGTCCACGAACGACGCGAAGTCGACCTTCCGGGGGATCAGCTTCAGCGTCGCGAAGGTGTCGGCGATCCGCTGCTCCGAGGCGATGGCGGGCTTGTCGACGGCAACGGTGACCCGGGTGCCGTTGGTGCGCTTCACCGCGTCCAGTGCGACGTCGTAGGGCAGCCCGGTGTCCTTCGCCCAGACCTTCGCCCATGCCTCGGGGTGCTTGAAGACCCAGTCCTGGGCGCGCCTGAGCCGCTTGAGGTAGTCGCCGATCGCGGCGGCCTTCTTGCTGTCCTTGAGCGAGGAGGGCGCCGCGACCTGGAACGCCAGCCCATTGGTGAGCCCGTCCCCGTCGGTGAGCACCCGCCCCTGCTTGCCCCGCAGGACCTGGGAGGTGTACGGGTCCCAGACGGCCCAGGCGTCGACCTTGCCGCCGGTGAACGCGGCGAGCGCGTCGGCGGGCTGGAGGTACTTGACCTGCACGTCCTTCAGGGAGAGGCCGGCCTTCTTCAAGGACGCGACCAGCTGGTAGTGCGCGGACGAGCCCTGCGCCACGGCGATGGACCTGCCCTTGAGCTCCTCGGGCTTCTTCAGCTTCGAGTCGATCGGGACGAGGATGGTGTCGCCCTTCGCGGTTCCGTGGCTTGCCGCCACGATGGTGATTTTCGAGTTGGCACCGGCCGCGAAGACGGGCGGGGTGTTGCCGACCCCGCCGATGTCGACGGCCTTGGCGTTGACGGCCTCCAAGAGCGGTGGCCCGGACGTGAAGGTCGACCAGCGGATCTTGTAGTCGAGGTCGTCGAGCTCGCCGGCGGCCCGGAGTACGGCTTCCGAACCGCCCTTCTGGTCACCGACGTTGAGCGTGAGGCTCCCCTTGCCGTCGGTCCCGCCGCTGCCCGAGCCGCCCGTGGACGTATCGGCGGCGGAGGTGCCGGAGCAGGCGGCGAGCAGCAGGGCCAGGGGGAGCAGCAGAGCGGGGGCGAGGCGTCGTCGCATGGGGAGTCCGTTTCGTGGGTTCATGGCCGGCCGGTCAGGGCCGGCGCCGGTCTGTCGGCGCAGGCCGACATGGCCGTAGGGCGGTGCGCCGGTACGGGTGGTGTGTGTGGAGGCAGCCGAACTGACGAGACGTCAGGCGGCGGTGGCGGCAGGGGAGGAAGTCTCCGGCGCGTCGACCCCCAGTCGGTGGAGCAGCTCGGTGCGCAGTTCGCCGAAGCGCGGGTCGGATATCCCGCGCGGACGCTCCAGATCGATCTCGGTCTCGTACGCGATGACGCCTTCGTCCATCACGAGCACACGGTCGGCGAGCAGGACGGCCTCCTCGACGTCGTGCGTGACCAGGAGGACGGCGCAGCCGCGTCGCTGCCACAGCTCGTCGACGAGGCGCTGCGCCTTGATGCGGGTGAGCGCGTCGAGTGCGCCGAACGGCTCGTCGAGCAGCAGCAGATCGGGCTCGCGCACCAGGGCGCGGGCCAGCGATGCACGCTGGGCCTCGCCGCCGGACAGGGTCTTGGGCCACGCGTTCGTGCGGTGGTCGAGTGCGACCTCCTCCAACGCCCGCTCGGCGAGGGCTCGTTCGGGCTTGCCCGGCAACCCGAGCAGTACGTTGCGCCACACCCGCTTCCACGGCATGAGACGCGGCGCCTGGAACGCGACGGCCTTGCGACGCGGCACGAGCACGGTGCCCTCGATGTCGCGGTCGAGCCCGGCGAGGATGCGCAGCAGGGTCGACTTGCCGCAGCCGCTGCGGCCGAGCAGCGCCACGAACTCGCCCGGCCTCACCTCGAGATCGAGACGGTCGATGACGGCACGCCCGTCGAAGGAGCGGGTGAGTCCCTCCACGCGTACGGCCGGACGAGTCTGCGTGGACGGGGACTTCGGGGTGGTCACCGGCCGGTGAACGTCGGTCGCCATTGCAGCAGCAGCCTTTCGAGGGTACGGACGACGAAGTCGGCGAGCAGGCCGAGGAACGCGTAGACGATCAGGCAGACGACGATGACGTCGGTCCGCAGGAAGTCGCGGGCCTGCACCATCAGGAAGCCGATGCCGGCGTCCGCGTTGATCTGCTCGGCGAAGACGAGGGCCAGCCAGGAGATGCCGAGCGAGTACCGCAGCCCGGTCATGGCGCCGGGCAGCGCGCCCGGCAGGACCACATGGCGTACGAGACCCCAGCGGGAGAGTCCGAGCGACTCCCCGGCCTCGATCAACTGCGCGTCCACGCCGCGGATTCCGGCGTACACGTTCAGATACAGCGGGAACGAGACGCCCAGCGTGATGATGGCGATCTTCGGCGCCTCGCCGATCCCGAACCAGATGATGAACAGCGGGATCAGCCCTACGAACGGCACGGTCCGCAGCATCTGCACGCTTGCGTCGACGAGGTCCTCGCCTACCCGGAACAGGCCTGAGACGAGGGCGAGTCCGGTACCGACGACCACGCCGAACAGCAGGCCGATCGCGACGCGCTGGAGCGAGACCCCCATGGCGTTGGGCAGCGACCCGTCGGAGACGAGATCACCGGCGACCCGGGCGATTGTGCCGGGCGAGGCGAGTACATCGGTGGTCAACACGCCTGTACTGCTGAGGAGTTGCCACAGGATGAGCAGCAGGACGGGCCCGGAGGTGCGACGCAGCCAGCGCGGGACCCGAGTGCGTCGGGTGGAGGAGGGGACGAGACGGACGAGCTCGGGGCTGCCGACGGAATCGGCATGGGATGGGGCATCGGAATCGGCGGGGACGGCATCCGGGGCAGCCGACTTGGCGACGACGTCCGGATCCGGCGGGGCATGGCTGATGCTCATGGGTGCTCCACGCAGAAGGCAGGGGAGGGCAGCGGTGAAGGTGAAAGGGGTACGCGTATGCGTCAGCGCCCCCGCGTGAGTTCACGCGGGGTCGAGGCAGGGGCGTACGGGGCTACGCGACGTAGCCGGAGATGCGGGGAAAGGGCGTCAGCAGCCGCGGCGACACGCGGCGGAGGCCACCCGCAGCAGGTCGATGTGACCGCGCGTGGTGAGCAGAACTGAACGCAACATGCCGCAGAAAGTAGCCACCTTGTCGACGCAAGGTCAATGGCGTCTCGATGGATGGACGCGCTGTATCAGGTGGCGGGCTCGGATCGGGCCCGGATCGGGCCCGGACGGCGCCCGATGAGTGAGGATGGACGCATGTCCGACGCCTTCACCACGCGCATCCTGAACGTATCCACCGGCTCCGCGGAGCGGGTCGTCGACCTGACCCACGACTGCGAGACCTTCCTGAGCGAGGTCGCCGCGGGCCGCGACGGCCTGCTCAACATCTTCGTGCCCCACGCGACGGCCGGCGTGGCCGTCATCGAGACGGGCGCGGGCAGCGACGACGACCTCCTCACCGCCCTCCACTCGCTGCTCCCCGCGGACGACCGCTGGCAACACCGCCACGGCTCCCCGGGCCACGGCCGCGACCACGTCCTCCCGGCCCTGGTCCCACCCCACGCCACCCTCCCGGTGATCGCCGGCACCCTGGAAATGGGCACGTGGCAGTCGGTGTGTCTGGTGGATACGAACAGGGACAACCCTGACCGTCAGGTGCGGTTGAGCTTCCTCGGTTAGTGGGTCGCTTCGGCGGGACTGTAGAGGGGAAGTCCGGCCGTACCAAATGAGCAGCGTGCGTAGCTGCAGCATGCCGACTCGGAACTCGGCACCGCTGCCCACGCCTTGCACCTTGTCAGGACTGACGGCCCCGGTGGCGCAGCCGGACAACCGAGGCTGCTCCCACTGGAATGGCGGCTGATGGCCGCTGCGGAGGTGTAGGGCGCTGACCAGAGATCGGAAGCGACAACTGCTGCACAGGCAATATGTCTGCCAGCTGCGATGGCATCGGTGGCAACACCATGGACACTGGCAGCAGATGATCGGCGGGCAAGTGCCGGGGCGGTGGCATGGGCTTCTTCGACGGGACAACACCGTCCGACACCAACCACCATCACCGACCACATGGACGTGGAGTGCGGAAATCGGCATCCCGGTGCCTATCCGGCCGCGATGGGTTGCTTGGGGAGTCACCACGACCGGTCGGCGGTGCGGCTGGCGAAGGTCGCCTGCCTGCCGGTCGTGGGTGCCCTGGCTTCCCGGAGGACGGTGTCACGATGCCGTTCCGGAAGCTTCAGGAGGCTGGCGCCATACAGGGCCGGCCTGGGCGCTGCGGACTCACTCTCCGTGCCGGGTGGGGTGACCGGGCTGTGACGCGCGAGCGGGCGGCGTTTTCGTCACCTGGTTGGCCCGCAGCCGACTCGTCTGCTGGTGCCGTCGAGGTCGCTGTCGCCTTCGACATGCGGGTGGTCGTGACCGGCGGTGATCTCGCCTTGCACGCCGAGGTTCTCGCCCTGCCCGCGACCGGGCGCCAACTGGCCGCCGGTGCTTCGGCCATGTGGACGGCCAGCGGCGCGCCACGGTCGTGTGAACCTTGGGTGCCCATTTTGCCGCCGGCACCAACGTCGACGATCGACCGCCTGTGGGGCGAGGCGTACCGGTACGCCTACGAGCTGGGCCGAGGCCCTCCGCAGGCTCCTGGCCGACGAGTTCTACGAATGCCCCTCAGCGACCTGTCTCCGGGCGGCGGGTGGGTACCTTCGTGAGAGAGGGCGGCGTCACCGGCTGACGCCGCCCTGCTGCACGGGCTACGCCTTGTCCACCAGGACGACCTCCAGCTCGCCGTCGGCGTACTGGGCCCGGATCAGCTTCTTGTCGAACTTACCGACGCTGGTCTTGGGCACCGCCGGAATCAGTGACCAACGCTCCGGCAGTTGCCAGGAGGCGACCCGCTCGGCGAGGAAGGCGCGTAGCGCGGTGAAGTCGGCCGAGGCACCGTCACGCAGCACCACAGTGGCCAGCGGACGCTCGCCCCACTTGTCGTCGGGTACCGCGACCACGGCGGCCTCGGCTACATCGGGATGGTCCACCAGGTGGTTCTCCAGCTCCTGGGAGGAGATCCACTCGCCGCCGGACTTGATAACGTCCTTGGCCCGGTCGGTCAAGGTCAGGTAACCGTCGGGGGAGATGGTGCCGACGTCCCCGGTGCGCAGCCAGCCGTCAGGGGTGAACTTGTCGTCCGGCCGCTCGGGGTGGGCGTCGGTGCCGCCGGGGTGCGCGCCGCCGAAGTACGCGTCGGCGATCCACGGGCCGCGGACCTCCAGCTCGCCGGCCGACCGGCCGTCGTGCGGCAGGAGGTCCCCGGATGGGCCGGACAGCCGCGCCTCCACCGAGGCCGGGAAGCGGCCCTGGGTGATCCGGTAGGCCTGCTCCTCCTCGGAGGTGAGTCCTGCCGGGGGGTGGGCGACCGAGCCCAGTGGGGAGGTCTCGGTCATACCCCAGGCGTGGATCAGCTCGATGCGGTGGCGCTCCTTGAAAGCGCGCATCAGGGCGGGCGGGCAGGCCGAGCCGCCGATCACCACCCGGGTCAGCGAGGAGGTGTCGTACGACCCCTGATCGAGTTCGTCGAGCAAGCCGGTCCAGATGGTGGGGACGGCGAGGCTGAAGGTGGGACGCTCGGCGGCGATCATGCGGGCGATCGGCTCGGGCTGAAGAAAGCGGTCGGGCATCAGCAGGTTGGCGCCGGACATGAAGGCGGCGTGCGGGATGCCCCAGGCGTTGACGTGGAACATCGGGACCACCGGGAGGACCCGGTCGCTTGTGCCGAGGCCGAAGCTCTCCCCGGCGTTGATCTGGAGGCAGTGCAGATAGATGGAGCGGTGGCTGTAGGCGACGCCCTTGGGGTCGCCGGTGGTGCCGGAGGTGTAGCAGAGGGCGGCGGCTGTGCGCTCGTCGATCTCGGTGGCCCAGGGGAACTCGGTCGGCCGGTCGGCGATCAGTTCCTCGTAGCCGTGGACAGCGCCGGTGAAGTCGGCCAGGGCGGAGCGGTCGCCGTCTCCGACCACGACGATGTGCCTGAGGGTGGTCTGGAGCAGCGGGAGCGCCGGGGCGAGCAGCGGCAGCACGGTGTCGTCGACAAGGATCACGTGGTCGGCGGCATGGTTGATGATGAAGGCGAGCTGGTGGGTGGGCAGCCGCAGGTTGAGGGTGTGCAGCACCGCGGCCATGCCGGGTACGGCGAGGTAGATCTCGAGGTGCTCGGTGTTGTTCCACATGAGCGTGGCGACCCGCTGGTCGCCGGTGACGCCGAGCTCGTCGCGCAGGGCGTGGGCGAGCTGGGCGGCGCGGGCGCCGACCTCGGCGTAGCTGCGGTGGTCGGCCGAATCCCCGTTCCAGGTGGCGACGGTGGAGCGGCCGTGGTGGGTCGAGCCGTGGACCAGTATCCGGCCGACGGTGAGCGGTACGTCCTGCATCGTGCTGAGCACTCGGGTCCTCCTTGATCTGTCGGTTGCACCCCGCCGCACTGCTACTGGTCATCCCCGAGCCGGAACAGCCGGGCCACCGGAGCCGGGTTCGCCGGCCGCCGGACGCCGTGCGGGAGCGGTTCCCGGGTGCGGCGCCGGCGACTGAGGGTGGCGGTGTCCGCCGGGGAAGCACGGTCGGGCGGGACCTCGACTGCGGGCTTCGTGCCGGCGGACGCCGTGTTTGTTCCTTTCCGCGGTGACGGAGTCAGGAGGCAGCGACGGCCCGGTTGTCGGCGGTGAACGGACGTCCGGCGACGAGCTCGGACTCGCGCCCGTCCGGCCCCACCGGGACGTCGCCGAGCAGGGTGACTCGGTGCAGCCGCCGCTCCACGACGAGGTGTTCCAGGTCGCGCGGCGCGAGGTGTGCGGTGACCCGGTTGTCCCAGAAGGCGACGTGCCCGGCCTCCCAGCGGAACCGCACCGTGTACTCGGGTCGGGTGACCTCGGCGAAGAGCATGTCGAGGATGTGCTTGCTCTCGCTCGCGCTGACGTCGACGATGTGGCTGGTGAAGCCCGGGTTGACGAAGAGCGCGCGTTCCCCGGTCTCCGGGTGCACCCGCACCACCGGGTGAACCGCCACCAGCAGGTTCTTGTTGACGCTCCTGGCGAAGTCGTTGTCGCCCTTGACCCCGTAGCTGCCGCCGTAGCGGTGCTCGGCGCGCAGGGTGTCGACGAACGCGCGGACCGGAGCGGACAGCCCCTGGTAGGCCGCGACCAGGTTGGTCCACTGGGTGTCGCCACCGAAGTCGGGGACGACCTCGGCGCGCAGGATGGATCCCGCGGGCGGGTTCACCGCAGGGGTGACGTCGGTGTGCCAGCGGTACTCGTCCCGGAAGCCCTTGCCGAAGCGCTTCTCCAAGCGGTCCGGGTCGACGGTGAAGATCTCCGGGTGGTCCTCCGGCGGGGCGTCGTCGTGCGGGTGGGCGTAGGTGAGCTCGCCGAAGCGACGGGCGAAGGCGATCTGGGAGGTGTGGTCCAGCGTCTGGCCCCGGAAGAAGACGACCTTGTGGCGGTGGAGGGCCTGCCGTATCTCCTCGATGGTTCCGTCGGGCAGCGGCTGGGACAGGTCCGCGCCGTCGATGTCGGCGCCGATGTGGCCGGCGACCGGACGGATGGTGAGGCTGCTCATGGTAACGGTGTCCTTTCTGTTGCGGTCAGTGCTGGTTGATGCGGCCATGGCGTCGACGTCGTGGTCGATGTCGGGGAACTCGCCGGAGACGCCGAACCTGCTCGGCAGTTGGCCGTTGGTCAGGAAGAGGTCGGCCCGGCGCTGTTGTGCCGACAGCGCGTCCCGGCTCGGCGTTGAACCGGATCTCTCCGGAGAGCAGCCAGATCCCCCTGGCGGTGTCCGGATTCTGCTCGTCGGCGCCGACACGCGAGGCGTTGATCCATGCGTCGGTCCGCTTGCGGCTCAAGCGTTCGCGTGGTGGACCGCTCAATTCAGTCTGGCGTGGGCATCCGATTGACGGAAGTGGCCACCGGCGACCACGGCGATTGTCATCATCGATCGCACGGGCCAGGGTCGCTCGATCAGACTGGAACAGATGCGCTGTTTGGAGGCAGCGATCTGCGCCCGACGAAGATCTCATCCGACCAGGTCACGCCGCATGGCGGTAAGCGTGGTTCGCTCCACCGAACGGATGGTGTCGGCGTATGCGCAACTGGCGAGACCACCGGGTCTTCGCATCCGGTTCCTGGATCAGGTTCCTGACGGTGGCTCCGACATCCTCGCGCTATCAGGACACAAGGCACCCCCGGCCGGACGCCGGGGGTGAGTGGCATGCTCGATGACCGGCAGGATGCGCTGGCGTTGGCGGGTCAGGGTGACGGTCTCGATGAAGCCGCAGGCCGGTAACGCGTCGGCCGGGGAGCGCAGGAGACCGGACCACGTGGTGCACCGCGGTCTGGTACGGGTCACGAGGCCGGGGAGTGCGGCTCGGCGGGACAACGCAGCATCGGCAAGGCAACTGACCGAAGTTGCGGCGGCCTCGTCGGGGACCGGGCCTGAGAGCCGCCGACCGGCGGTCACCTGGAGATTGGAGCGACGCCGAGGAGCGGTGGCTGCTCAGGCGACGGGACGGCCCTGCTCGTGGGCGAGTTCAGAGCCCAGCGCACCATCGGCACCGTCCGGTCGCAAGCGGCCGGGGTGCATGACATCCGGCGGCAGGTGCTCAGACGGCTCCCGCCTGGTCGATGCTCATGCCCTTGGTTTCGCGAGCGCGGAACATGACGGGTCCGAGGCAGACCAGGAAGATCGCGCTGATGATCCAGAACGGTGCACCGGTTCCCCATGTGGTCTGGACGTAGGGGATGGACCCGGCGATGAGGACACCGCCGATGAACCGGCCGATCGACTCCACCCATCCGGCTGCTGTTCCTCGTGTGTGGGTGGGAAACTGCTCGGCCGTGAACAATCGGGAGAAGGGCACCATGCCGGTGCTGAAGAAGGCACTGAGGATGCCGAAGCAGACGCTCAGCGACGCGTTCGGTGACATCGCCAGCAGGCTGTAGCCGGCAACAGCACCAAGGCTGTAGATCAGGAAGGTCTTCTTGCGCCCGAGTCGGTCGGCCAGGCCTCCCACGAGCATTGCGCCGACCACACCCCCGGTGATGAGTGCGGCGGTGGCGAGCAGCGCTTCGTGGTTGGACAGTCCCATCCCCGCATAGAGTGTCGGCGCGTAGACCACCACCACGTACCCGCTCGCGGTGGCGCCGGCGCAGATCAGCAGGGACAGCGCGAAGCGACCCAGGAGTGGCTGGCGCAGCAAGGCCGTGGCCTGGTGACCCGGTTCGGAGTAGGCCGCGTACTCGGCCTGCACGACGCCGGCGGTTCCGGAGTTCACCATGCCCTCCCCGTCCTCGTACCCAGCCTCGCGTTCCATGCGCTCGACGAGAGCCTGAGCCTGGGATGCCCGGCCGTTGAGCAGCAGCCAGCGGGGGCTTTCCGGCAGGTGACGGTAGACGAATGGGATCGCCACGACGGGAAGGCCACCGATGAGGAACAGAATGCGCCAGGACCACGCGAAGGGAGTGTTGCCGATCACGGCGAGCGCGGTGAGCTGGGGGATGATGTAGCTCAGCGCGAGCATGGCGGAGGCCGTGGCGATCACCGAGGCACGAGAGCGTTTCCCCAACAGCTCTGAGAGCAGGAGGTAGGGGATCGGGAAGACCGCGCCGAGTGCGAGGCCGCCCAGGGCGCGCATCGCCATGATCCAGCCGATGTCCGAGGAGACCGCGCACGCCGCAGCGAAGACCGAGAACAAGGTGATGCCGCAGAGAAGCACGACCTTGCGGCCGTAGCGGTCCGCGAGACGGCCCGCGAGCGCCGCACCCACGAGTATGCCGAGGGTCGAGGCGACGCCCAGCTGGGCTGTGCTCTGCGAGGTCAGGTGCCAGGGCGCTTTCACGATCAGCAGGATGGGGCCGATGATCCCGGCCTCGAACCCCTCCGCGACCCATACGACGATCAGCAGCACCGTTGTCAGCCGGGCGGTCCTCGTCATGGGGAGCCGGTCCAGGCGGCCGAGCAGGTCGGCGGTCACCACTGGGTCTGACACAACATTGGTTTGGCTCAAGACGAACCTCCTGGAGTAAGCGGGGTCGCCGAAGGCGAAGACCCCACGATGGCCGTAACGAGACGTCAGTCGGCGTCGAGAACCATGACCATGTAGGCGGACATGACCATCCCGCCGGCTTGCACCAGGCAGGTGCGCGCGCCGGGGACCTGACGTGAGCCGCATTCACCGCGCAGCTGGCGGACCGCCTCGATCATCAACTGCATTCCGAACTGGCCGGAGTGGTTGAACGACAGCCCCCCGCCAGAGGTGTTCAGCGGGAACGTCCCGCCCGGGGCGATGCGCCCGCCGCCGACGAACGCGCCCGCACCTCCGGGTTCGCAGAAGCCGAGCGCCTCCAGCGCGACGAGTACGTTGATCGTGAACGCGTCGTAGATCTGCACCAGATCGATGTCCTGGCGGTCCATCTGCGCCATGGCCAGCGCCTCGTCGGCGACCGTGCGCAGCGCGCCGTCGTCGAGCCAGTCGGCGGTGCCGAGCGGGGTCAGGTGATGGCGGTAGGTGTCGCCGAAGCCGCGGATCGACACGGGCCGCCGGGGCAGGTCGCGGGCACGGCTCGCACTGGTGAGGATCATGGCGCCGGCGCCGTCGTTGATCTGGCAGATGTCGAGCTTGCGCAGCGGGTCGGCGATCACGGGCGAGGCGAGGTAGTCCTCCATGGTGAGCGGTGTCCGGACCGCCGCATTCGGGTTGAGCTGCGCCCAGCGGCGGGCGGCCAGCGCCACCTCACCCAAGTGCTCCGGCGCCCCACCGTGGCGGTGCTGGTAGAGCTGGGCCAGCATCGCGTAGTAGCCGACCGGATTGAGCATTCCGTAGGGCAACGTGAACTGGCTGATCGGCGACCGCGGGTCCTGGACGTGTCCACCGCGGCTCCGGCTCCTGTCCAGACGCTGGGTGCTGCCGTAGGTGACCAGGGCAACGTCGCACAGTCCTGCCTCGATGGCAGCCATCGCGTGTACCAGGTGGGTGATGTTCGACTGGCCGCCGACGACGGTGTTGTCGACGTAGCGCGGATGGATGCCGAGGTACTCGGCGACGAGGAGGGCGTTGGCGCGGTCGTCCCAGTGGGCGAAGACACCATCGATGTCGGTCAGGCTGAGCCCGGCCTCGAGCACGGCGTCACGGGCCGCACGGCACTGCAGCGACAGCGCGGTGGCGCCGGCGGGGGCGTCGCCCAGTCCTGCTTCGCCGACCCCGACGATGGCATGGCGTCCGGAGAGCTTGGTCTTGTCCACTGCCGTCCCTCAGACCGTCGCCGTGTCCGCGCCCGCGCCCGCGCCCGCGAGCCTGGCGCGGACGTCCTTCTTGAGGACCTTGCCGACCGCGCTGCGCGGCAGCGTCTGCCAGAACTCCACCTGCTTGGGGGTCTTGAGACCGCCGAAGCGGGAGCGGCACATCTGGGTGATGTCCTCGGCCGTCGCGTGTCCTCCGGGCTTCAGCTCGACCACGGCGGTCAGTCGCTCACCCCAGTCGGCGTCGGGCACCCCCACCACGGCACAGTCCTGCACCGCGGGGTGCGACCAGATCAGCTGCTCGATCTCACTGGGGTAGATGTTGAACCCGCCGGAGATCACCATGTCCTTCTTACGGTCGACGACGTAGAGGTATCCGCTCTCGTCGAAGACCCCGATGTCACCGGTGTGGTGCCAGCCGAAGCGGTGGGCCTCGGCGTTCGCCTCGGGGTTGTTGAGGTATCCGGGAGAGACCAGCTCACCGCGGGCGACGATCTCGCCGCGCTCACCCGGCGCCACGATGTTGCCGTCGTCATCCATGAGCACCACCTCGCAGGCGCCGGTCGGCCGACCGGCGGACTGGAGGTGCTTGACGGCCGCCGGATCGTCACTGAGGTAGTGGTCCTTACGAGCGAGGCAGGTGATCACTCCGGGCGCTTCGGCCTGGCCGTAGAACTGGACGAAGACCTGGCCCCAGAGCGCCAGTCCCTCCTTGAGTTTGTCCACCGACATGGGGGCGGCACCGTAGATCACGTACTCCAGGGAGGAGCAGTCGCGCCGGCGGGTGTCCGGGTGCGCCAGGATCCGGTAGATCATCGTCGGCGGCAGGAAGATGTGCGTCACCCGCTCACGCTCGATCAGCTCCAGGATCACGGCCGGATCCGTCGACGGTGCCATCACGTTGCGCGTGCCGAAGGCCGACAGGCCCATCGCCGTGGCGCCGGCCGCGTGGGTCAGCGGTGCCACCACCAGGTGCACCGGGTCCTTCTCGGGCGGGCAGAACTGGTTCGCGATCCGGTAGGCGGACAGCAGGCTGCGGTGGGTCTGCAGGATCGCCTTGGGGCGGCCGGTGGTACCTCCGGAGGACTTGATCAGTGCGACGTCGTCGAGGCCTCGACGCGTGTCGCAGGTCTGCCCGGCGTGGTCCCGCTGCCAGGCCTCGATGCTCGGCCCGGTCGTGCCCTGCTCGTTCAGCGCGATACAGGTCTTGAGGGTGGGCACCTCGGACTCGATGCGATCCAGGTACGGAAGGTACTGCTCGTGGTAGATCAGCGCCGACAGCCCGGTGAAACGCATGAACCAGATCAGGTCGTCAACCGCGTCGCGGGCGTTGAGGGGGACGTAGGTGGCGCCCGCGCGCAGCACCCCGAGCATCGCCACGAAGCCGCTGGGGTGGTTCGGGGAGAGGATACCGATGGTGCCGCCGCCCAGCCCTTCCTGGGTGAGTCCGTGAGCGATCGCGTGCGAGGCGACCACGACGTCGTCATAGCTGAGCTGCTGGGTGGCGGACTGCAGGAAGGTGCGATCCGGGTACCGGGCGGCCCCGGCGTCGAAGTAGTCGGTGATCATTGGTCTTCCAGGTGTGCCAGGGTGAATTGGGGAAGGACGCAGGTACTGCTGATCCGTTCGAAGCGGACCTCGACGCGGGCGCCGATGCGGACCTGGTCGACGGGGCAGTCGACGATGTCGGTCAGCAGGCGCACGCCCTCGTCGAGGTCGATGACGGCCACGGCGTAGGGGACCTTGTCCCTCATCGAGGGATGAGCCGGGATCCGGCAGACCGTGAAGGTGTAGATACGGCCCAGCCCTGCCGACTCGATCCACTCCAGGCGGTCCGAGAGGCAAGCCGTGCAGAAGCCGCGCGGGTAGAACTGATGACGCGCGCAGCTCCGGCAGCGCTGGATCACCAGGCGGCCCTCGGCGGCCGCCTCCCAGTAGGGCCTGGTCTCGGCCGTGGGGGCCGGTTCCGGGCGGGCGGTGGTATCAGTCATGGTCGCTCGACCCCCCGTTGGCTCGGAGCTCGACGCCGGGCGCCACCAGCCGGACCCTGCGCTTGCTCGGCATCTGTGCGAGACCGGCCACCAGTTCCACGATCGACTGCTGCACGCTGAAGGTGTCCTCGACCGGGACGAGTCCGTCGATCTTCTGGTCGCCGTACATGTATCGCAGCAGCAGCTGGTCGTCCGACTGGTTCCGGGAGCGGCTGCGCAGCGCCGGCAGGACCGGGTCCAGCGGCGGCGGGGTCTCGGCGACATCCCGCGAGCCGTTGCCCAGCACACGGTCCTTGATGTCGGCGTCGATGGGCAGCGGCAGCTCGCCGTAGTATCCGCAGACGTATTTCTTCACCTCGTCGGGCACCACGGAGTAGCGCTCACCGTGCAGGACGTTCATCACGGCCTGGGCGGCGACGATGGCGGGGAAGGGTGTGGCCATCACCGGCGAGCCCAACTCCTCGCGCACCCGGCCGATCTCCTCGATCACCGCGGGCATTCTGTCGGCGATGCCCGCCTGCTTCAGCTGTGCCTCGAGGTTGGTCATGGCACCGCCGGCGTACTGCGTCTGGTAGAGCGAAGGGTCGAACTCGGCGGGGACGCCCACGGGGTATCCCAGGTCGTCGGCGAGCTTGCCCAGGTAGGCGCCGACGTCGTCGAGCAGCCGGTCGTCGACGTTGACGTCGAACCCGAGGGCGCGCAGGTCGCGGGCGATCATCTGGGCGGACGGCAGCGAATTGCCGTTGGCCAGGGGGTCCACGGCCGTCATGATCTGGTCTGCGCCGTACACCGCGGCCTCGAGGGCGACCTGCGGTCCCGTCCCCGTCAGGCAGTGAGTGATCAACTCCAGCCGCTTGTCACCGATCGCCGCTCGCAGCGCCGGCACCAGCGTCCGCGTACGTTCGACGGTCAGGCTGCCGCCGGCGTCCCCCAGGCAGATCGTGTCCACGTCGAAGCGGTCGATGACCTCGCGGGCCTGACGGACGTAGAAGTCGTCGTCGTAACCTGGCGCAAGGTTGAACACGAGTCCCACCAGCACCTTGGCCCCGAGCCGCTTGGCGACCCGGATGCCGGGGGCCACGTTGTCCCAGCAGTGCAGGGAGTCGAGAACTCCGAATTCACGGATGCCGTTGGCGGCCATCCGCTCGACGAAGAGTTCGTTGACGTCGTCCGCCTGTGGGAAGAAGCTCCGCATCAGGTTGCTGCGGATGGCACCGCGCAGTGGTGTCGCGGTGATCCGCTCCCGGAGCAGGCGCACCCGCTCGAAGGGATCCTGGTCGAGGAAGAGGACACTGACGTCGAAGCCCACCAGCGCGAGGGCGTCGATGCTGTGGAATCCGGCCTCGTCGAGCTGCTTCGCGATGGGCAGCATGTGCTCGGTGCGCATCCGGGTCGCCCACAGGCATTGGTGGGCGTCCCGGAAGGTGCTGTCGACCAGGTCGACCGTCCGACGCTTGCCGGTCCGGGCCGTCTCGGCTGCGACAAGAGAACGCAGGGTACTGAGCATTGCTTTTCACGCTTCCTGTTGCAGATGGACGCGGACGCCGGGCCCGTGCAGGCTCAGCACGGCGAAGCGGCCGGCACGCGTGAGCAGGCCACGAACCAGGGCTTCGTAGGGAGTCAACGTCGCGTAGCTGAACGAGCTCGCCGCCGCCCTCGGCGGTAGCGCGGAGATCTCGACTCCGGCGATCCAGGCGAGCAGTGCCTCCGGGCCGTCGACGTCGGCCGCCTGGGGCTCCGCGGCCGGGAGGACTCCGACCCGCATGCGCAGATCCGCGCGCAGCTCTCCGTCCACGCTCCCGTACGCCCCTTGCAGCAAGCGGCGCAGCACCGGCCGCAGGCTTTCGTACCGCGCCTCGCTGTCGAAGTGGCTGATCGCCTGCTCGGCGATCGCGCGGGCGAACGGGGCCACCATCGGAGGTGATCCCATCTCGCGGCGGACGGCGGCGCACTCGGCGGCGAACTCGTGCAGATCCGCCCAGCGCCCACGGCCGCGCAGCGCCGCCAGGAAGTCGACCGCGACCTCTCCGGGCAACTGGTGGGCGTAGGCCGCCAGATCGAAGGGCCACGACGCTGCCTGCGGGAAACCCTCCTGATCTGCGATGGCCGCCAGGATTGCGTCGGCCGCCAGCAGGCTGTCGTGATCCGGCAGGTCCTGCGTGGCGCCCTGTTGGCGCAGTGCGCGCAGCAGCGACGGCAGCGACGGGAGCGAGGCGCCGTTGGCCAGACACGGCAGGGCCGTGTCGATGCCGCTGACGCCGAGGCCGACGGCCTCCAGCACCACGGCGGGCCCCAGGGCGGTGTGGCAGCGGGTGTGGAGATCGAGCGGGGTGGTGCCGAGCGCTTCGACCAGGGCAGGGATCAGGCTGTGCAGCCGGTCCGGCGTCAGCACGCCGCTCTCGTCGCGGAGCATCACCCGTGCCGCACCGCCGTCGGCGAGCGAGGCGGCCAGCTGGGCGTACGTCTCGTCGGGGCGATCGTCGTCGGCCTGGTAGGGCAGGGCGGCGATCGCCACCAGGCCCGCGGCGGACGCGGACTTGACCGCCGCATGGAGGCGGTTCGTGTCGAGCAGCGGATCGAGCAGGACGACCTGCTGCAAGCCCGCGGCCGCGAGCGCGGCCAGCCAGCGGTCGATCATCTCGGGGCCGAGGACATCGGCTCCGGGGCGTCCGTGCCCGGTGAGCAGGTTGACGGTGGCTCGGAGCGGCACGAAACCGTAGTGCCGCCGCGCGAGTTCCAGGCGTTGCAGGGGGTTCTCGCCCCGGGCGAGGCAGGCGTCCAGGACGGCCGGGCTGAGGATCTCGATCGCCGCGAGCCCCGAGGCCGACAGTCCGCCCGCGGGTGCGAGCATCATCGAAGTGTCCAATGCGCCGCCCCACACGGCCATCTGGCCGTCGGTCAGGCTGCTGTCGGTGAATGCAAGTTGGTGCGTGCTCATGCCGGCGCTCCCGCCTCCGTGAGGGACTGACGAGTGTGGGGTCCCTGGCTGCGTGAGGGGAGGAACACGTCCTCGACCCAACGCGTCGTCACCGCCCCGTCGGAGAAGTCGGGATGGGCCAGCACCGCTCGGTGAAACGCGGCGGTGGTCGTCGGGCCGTCGACCCTCAGCGCGGCCAGAAGCGTGCGCATCTTCTCGATCGCCTCGGCACGCGTGGGCGCGTGCACGATGGCCTTGGCGAGCAGCGAGTCGTAGTAGGGCGAGACGGTGTATCCCGGATAGCAGTGGGTGTCGACCCGGATGCCTTCCCCTCGCGGTGCGGACCAGTCGCTGACAAGGCCCGGGCTGGGGGCGAAGCCGCGGTCCGCGTCCTCGGCGTTGATCCGGCACTCGATGGAGTGCCCCTGCAGGACGATGTCGTCCTGAGCGAACGAAAGCGGCAGGCCCGAGGCGACGCGAATCTGCTCGGCCACCAGATCACGTCCGCTGATCATCTCGGTCACCGGGTGCTCGACCTGGATGCGCGTGTTCATCTCGAGGAAGTAGAACTCCCCGTCCCGGTCGTCGACGACGAACTCGACCGTGCCCGCGCCGACGTAGTCGACGTTCTCGGCCAGTCGGACCGCGGCCTGCCCCATGGCCCGGCGGGCCTGTGCCCCCAGCGCCGGCGAGGGCGCTTCCTCGATCAGCTTCTGGTGGCGTCGCTGCGTGGAGCACTCGCGCTCGCCCAGGTGCACCACGTTCCCGAACTGGTCGCCCATCACCTGGATCTCGATGTGACGCGCCTGTTCGATGAACTTCTCGATGTAGAGGGTCGGGTCGCCGAACGCGGACTGGGCCTCCGTGGACGCGGCCCGGAACGCCTCGGGGAACTCCTCGGCCGACCGGACGACCCGCATGCCGCGGCCGCCGCCGCCGGCGCTCGCCTTCACCAGGACCGGAAAACCGATCTCCACGGCGATCGGCAGGCCTTCCGCCGGGTCGGCGACGGCGCCGGAGCCGGGCACACACGGCACCTTCGCCTTCGCGGCGAGGCCCACCGCAGTGATCTTGTCGCCCATGCTCTCGATGGCCTCGGGGGTCGGACCGATGAAGATCAGGCCGGCCTCGCCACAGGCGCGGGCGAACGCCGCGCGCTCGGACAGGAAGCCGTAGCCAGGGTGGACGGCGTCGCACCGGCTGCGCTTCGCTGCGTCGATGAGCACGTCGACGCGCAGGTAACTCTGTATCGGCTGGGGCGGCCCGATGACGACGGACTCGTCGGCCATGCGCGCGGCCAGGCTGTCGACGTCCGCTTCCGATACTCCTACGACCGTCTCGATGCCCAGTGATCGGCAGGCTCGGATGATGCGGACGGCTATCTCGCCGCGGTTGGCGACGAACAGCCTGCGGATGTCGTGGCGGACGACAGGGGCGGCATGACTCATTTTGCGGCCTCCGTCTCGTCCGGGGCGATGATCATCAGGATCTGGTCACTGCTCACCGCTTGACCGTGCTCGACGAGGATGCTGTGGACCCGGCCGGTCACCGGTGCGGCGACCGAGTTGAACATCTTCATGACCTCGACCAGGCACATGGTGGTGCCGGCGGTGATCGGCTCGCCCTCCTCCACGAAGGGCGGCTGGTCGGGTGCGGGCGTGCGGTAGAACGTCCCGGGCATGGGCGCCCGAATCGCCGTCATGCCGACAGGGATCTCGGCAGCCTGCTCGTCGGCACTCGCCGCAGGCTCCGGCGACGCCGTGCTGGGGCCGGTCGAGCTGGTGCGGTCGGCCAAGGGACCAGGCGCATGCACCGGTGGCGCGGTGGTCAGCGCCTCCAACGGGGCCGCACCGGGCTTACGGGCCTGCAGGACGAACTCTCCGATGCGAATCTCGAGCGACTCGAGGTGCTCTGCGCTGTCGAGAAGCTGGAGGATGCGCCGGACATCTGCGTGCTGCAGTGTCATGTTCCACTCCTTGTCATGTTCCACTCCTTGCGTTGCGCTTCTGCGAGGGCGCGTTCGGGCAGGCCGGCATGGGGCACGCGGTGGTGCCGAGCTGCTCCGGCAGGAGTCGGCGGGCGAGCCGCACCCATCCGCACAGCAGCGGGCGGGTTCGCGGGGGTCGATGATGTCCTGGATTCCGAGGTGCTCTACGGTCCGGAACGGGTTCTCTATGGGAAGGAACCGGGCACACAGTTCGCGACGCTGCGCGTCGGCGTCGTCACTTTCCGAAAGCTGTCGCGGGTACACGGCTTCGGTTCCGCCCTCCACCGGGATCCGTCCCCAGCGTGCGGTCGGGCAGGCGTACTGCTACTTAATGCTTGCACCCATCGGGGCGTAGGTGGTGTCGGGCGGCCCGTATACGCGGCGAACGAACACTGACGGCCAGGGGACGATGGCCTGCTCGATCGGCATCCCGGTCCTGATGCCGTGGCGCTCGCGTGCTGCCGGGCGATCTTGTCGGGGCCGCGCACCGCCGCGGCAAAGGTGCGACGCCTGACCATCTCCGATTCGTATCGCGGTCGGCCCGTGCTGTCCGCGGTGCCGGCGCCCACGGCCAGGGCCGGCCGAGCACTTCGGGGGTCGGGCTCGGTCATGGGGAGGTCCTCCTTACGGCGAGCGACGCCGGTGCACGGAGGGCCTCGGCCGGGAGGGCTTCCTGCAGGTACGCGCGCACTTCGTGCGTCGAGCGAGCGACACGGACCCCCGCGTCCCTGAGCGCTGCAATCTTTTCCTGGACGGTCGCCCCGCCGGCTCCGTGCAGCGCGTGCCCGAACGGCACGGAATCCGGCAAGGAGTCGCCTGCGCGTCCCACCACCATCGCGACCACGGGCAGGTCGATTCGCCCCTCGGCCACGGCGGCGGCCAGGTCGAGCTCCTGGCGGCTGGACGGCTCACCGAAGACCAGCACGGCCCGGGTCAGCGGGTCCTGGGCCACCAGCTCGACCCCTTCGGTCAGGGGTGTTCCGACCATCGGCACGCCGCCGATCGACACCTGCACGCTGGTGCCCCAGCCCCAGGTCCGCACGGACATCCCCAGCTCGGAAGCCATGCCGCCGCTGCGGGAGACGATCCCGACCGGACCGGGGGTGAATCGCTGCCACGGCTCATCGCCGCCCGGGCAGCCGATCCGGCCCACGCCCGGCACCACGATCCCCTGCGAGTTCGGCCCGATCACCCGGCAGTTGCCCCGGCGGGCGACCTCCAGGACCCGCAGCCAGTGATGCTGCGGAATCTTCTCCGAGCTGACCACGACCAGTTCGATTCCGGCCTGCGCCGCCTCCACAACCGCATCCGCCGCGGCCTGTGGCGGCGCGTAGCTCATCGCCACCCTTGCGCCGGTCACGGCGACGGCCTGCGCGACTGTGTCAAAAACGGGCACCCCGTGCACCTCGGAGCCCCCCTTGCCGGGGGTGACGCCGGCCGCCACACGAACGCCCGAATCGAGCATCCAGCGGGTCTCCAGCCGTCCTTGCGTGCCGGTGATGCCCTGTACCAGCAGCCCCGGACCGGTTTCCAGAAGTCCTCGGATCATCGGGCGAAGCCCTCCCATGCCTGGGGCGCTCGGCCCATCGCGGAGATCAGCAGGTCGCATGCGTCTTCGAGCGACGCCGCGCGGTCGAGTACGAGTGCTCCCGGCAGCCCTGCCTTCAGCATCTCCCGAGCCTCGGCCTCGAACGGCCCGGCCAGCCGGACCACCGTCGGCACATGCCCAGCATCGAATCCGGCCTCCTCGGCGGCTTCGATGAACTCCTGGGCCAGCTCGCGGGCATCCACCAGGTTCAGCACCGCAGCGCCGAACAGCGCCCCGCGGATCCCGGGGACGGACAGGGCGGAACGGAACAGCGCCTGCACCTTGGCGCTCCCGGCACCCGGCGAGGCGTCGAGGTAGCAGGCCGGGAGGACGCCGTTGTCGTACAGGTAGTCCAACCCGACAAGACCTGCGCC
This sequence comes from Streptomyces sp. NBC_00569, assembly GCF_036345255.1. Taxonomy (NCBI): domain Bacteria; kingdom Bacillati; phylum Actinomycetota; class Actinomycetes; order Kitasatosporales; family Streptomycetaceae; genus Streptomyces; species Streptomyces sp. NBC_00569. The sequence goes on from NZ_CP107783.1 coordinate 8,257,569, forward strand.
TCTCCCACTGATCAGGTAGGCCACGTCCCCGTCGAGCTCGAAGAACGCCACGCCGGGACGGTGGGGCTCGGCGGCGTCCGCCTCACGCACGGCGATCTCGCGCGGCGAGGGAGCCTTGTGCGGGGCGATCCCGGGCTCGACCAGCACGTCCGGCCGGAATCCCCTGGCCGCTGCCCGGCCGTGCGGGTCGAATTCGACCGCCACGCCGACGGCGACCAGACGCTGCTCGTCCCACCGGAAGGGGGTGACCTCGACAAGAACTGCTTCGGCGGCGCAGAAGGCGGTCCAGAGGATCTGCAGCGCGTGAGCGAGTGCACCGCGCAGTTGCCGGTCCTTGACGTCAGCCTGGTCGAGCAGGCTGACGACCTCGTGGTCGTGCAGGCCCTCTGACAGGTGGACCCTCACCGCAGCCGCCTGATGCGTGTCGAATCCGACTCCGCCGTTAACGCTCGCCCGCACGACGGCGCCGTACGAAATCTCGTCGAGCGCGATGGAGAGGCAGTATTCGCCCCCCTCGACGTACTCCTCCACGACGGCGGGCGTACCGCGTCGAAGAGTCGCGGCGACAGCGGCCGACAGCTCGTCCGAGGACCGGCAGATGTGCACGAGACCGGCCTTGCCGCCGCCGACGATGTCGGGTTTCACCACCCACGGTGGCCCGAACGCCGGCTCGTGCGGCGCCAGGATCCGCCCATCCGTCACGACGACCAGCTCGGGCGTCGTGACGCCGAGCCGACGAAGCCACGGCATTGCAGCGCTCTCAGTGGCCTGTGGCATCTGGACTCCCTTCCTGGCCGGTGTCTTGGCGTTCGCGTGTTGGACCGCTCGTGTCAGTCTGGAGCGGGCCCCTGATTCACGGAAGTGGCTACTAGCAACCACAGTGATTGCCTTCATCGATCGCCCGGCTTATGGTCGCAGGATGAGATCGGAACAGATGCGCTATCTGGAGGCGGCGATCCGCCTCGGTTCCCTGCGCAAGGCGGCCACGGAAGTGGGTATCGGGCAACCGACGCTCAGCCAGCAGATCCGACGCCTCGAGGAGGACCTCAACGTCAACCTGTTGATCCGCCGCGCCAACGGGGTCCTCCCCAGCGCCGAGGCCCGGATTCTGCTGCCACACATACGGCAGGTCATCCAGGCCGACCGAGCCCTTCGGGAGGAGGCCGAGCTGATCAACGGGCTGCGCAGCGGCTGCGTCCGCCTGGGCGCGGTCACCACAGCGGGCCAGATCCTGCTGCCCGAAGTGGTCCCGCTCTACCGGAACGCCTTCCCCAGCGTGCGCTTTTCCGTGTGGGAGGCCAGCTCCGCGGCCGTGCGCGACAAGGTGACGAACGGCGAGCTCGACCTCGGACTGGTCGCGGGCCCCAGAGATCCCGACACCGACAGCGGCCTCGTCTCCACCGATCTGATCTCCGACGAAATCGTGCTGTGCGTGCCCCGGGGCCACCCCTTGGCGGACAAGCCGACCGTGAGTGTCCCGGACCTGGAAGGCCAGTCGTGGGTGCTCCCCGCGCGCGGCTACGCCGCGCGACACCTGGCGGATTCCCTGTTCGCGCCAAGCGACCAGAACGTCGTCTACGAGACGACCAACCCACATTCGACCCTGCTCATGGTCGCCGCCAGGGTGGGCATCGCGTTGCTGTCCCGATCCGCGCTCCTCAGCCACCGGGCTGATGAGATCGTGACGCCGGTAACCGACTGGGACCCGCTGCGGTTGACCGTGTCCATGATCGCGCGCGCGGACATGCAGCCGGGGCCCGCAGTGCGAAAGCTCATTGAGGTTCTGCGCAAGGTGAGTGCGGAGCGGTCGCAGGCTGCCCTCCGTCACGCGACCGCACCATCGGCCCGATCGCCGCAGTAGATCACCGGCCGGACGGCCCGCGACGACAGGTTCCCCGGTGAATCGCTCGAGCCAGCTGTGGGCGGCGCCGGCAGTGCGCGGCGAAACATCGCCGACCACGCGTCTCGGACACCACCGCGCGCGACTCGCGACGACGATCGAGTGACTATAGAGGTGTAGGGCAAGGCTCGCAGCGGATCACCAGCTGGGACCTCTGTCGCCACGTCTGGAGGTGGCCCTATGGCGAGGAGCGACCTGACTGCGTCCAGGAGTGATCTGGAGGCGGCACTGATCGAGGCCCTCTTCACCCAGTCGCCCGTGGGACTGCATCTGCTGAACACCGATCTGCACGTCGTGCGCTTCAACACGGCCACTGCCCTGGCCCGGTCCGTGCCCGTCGAGGACATCCTCGGACGACCGTTCACGGAGACATACGGGCTCGTCGAACCCGACGAGATCGAAGCCCTTGTTCGCGGGGTCCTCGTGAGCGGCGTCCCCGCGATCGATCGCATCGTGCGGCTCCGTCCACGAGCCGCCCCTGAGCGCGAGCACCGCTTCGCGGTCTCGGTCTTTCGCCTTCAGAACGACCGGGGGGCGGTGCTCGGCCTGGCCGCGGCGGTGGTCGACGTCACCGAACGCGAACGGGCGCGCCAACGCCTGAATCTCCTTGCCGCGGCGCGCGACAGTGTCGGCCGCACCCTCGACGCAGGGGTTACCTGCCAAGAACTCGCGGACATCGTGGTGCCGGATTTCGCGGACACCGCTGTGGTGGAGGTGGTCGACTCGGCGATGCGCGGCGAGGAACCCCCTCCCGCCCCGCTTCCTGCCGGCGTCCAGCTGCGCCGCGCCGCATTCAGCAGCAGAGTCCCGAATGCCCCGCAAGCCCACCCGGTAGGACACATCCGCGACGTCCCCGGCCCCACCCCTGACACCGAGATCCTGAGCGACCTGCGCCCCCGCGTGGTGCGTTTGCACGCCGACTTGCCGTGGCTGGCCGCCGACCCGACCCGCGCCCAAGCCATACACGCCTCCGGCGCACACACGCTCCTGATCACGCCGATGACACTGCGTGGTGCCGTGCTCGGCCTGATCAGCCTCTACCTCATCGGAGAAGCAGACCCGTACGACGAGGACGACATAGCACTCGCGCTCGACCTGGCCAACCACACCGCCCTGTGCATCGACAACGCTCGCCGGTACACGCGGGAGCACACCATCGCCACGACGCTCGAACGGCGTCTCCTCCCCGACCGCGCCGTCCCCCAGACCGCCCTGGGAACCGCTGGTATGCCCATCCCTTCCGAGGGCGCGGTGGGGTGGTACGACACGATCGCCCTGCCAGGTGCCCGAACTGCCCTGGTTGTCGGCGAGATCGCGGGACAGGGCATCCACGTCACCGCAGCCGTGGGGCAACTGCGCACCGTCGTCCGCTCCCTGGCCGCTTTCGACCTGGAACCCGACGAACTGATCGCGCGTCTGGACGACACGGCAACTCTCCTGGCCGCCGAACGCGCATCACTACCGTCAGGCGACTCCCTCCATCACGAGGTATTCGCGGCCACCTGTACATATGCCATCTACGACCCCTTGGCCCTCACCTGCACGGCCGCCAGTGCCGGCCGCCCGACCTTCGCCATCACCCTCCCCGACGGGACCACCCGGATCCCTGACATCCCGGCCGGTCCACAACTGGGTGCCGTCGACAGGGCACCGTTCGCCGCAAACACCTTCGCGATTCCCGAAGGCGGCATACTGGCCATGGCGAGCCCCTCGACCCTGAGCGCGCTTCCAAGTGATCCGGAGCTCGTCCAGCGCTCACCGGCAGGCGCCGATCAGTCTCTGGAAGAGATCCTCGACGCCATTGTGTCCAGGCTGCTCGCCACCGACGCCGGGTCAAGGGCCGCGGCGGTCCTCCTTGCCCGCCCCCGCGGCTTCCCCAGCGAATGCGTTGCCACCTGGCAGCTCAGCGCCGACCCCACCGCCACAGCCACCGCCCGACACCACGTCCACGCCCAGCTCGCCACCTGGAACATGGATGAGGAAACGGCCTTCAACACCGAACTCATCGTCAGCGAACTCGTCACGAACGCCGTCCGCCACGGCAGCCCCCCGACAGAATTGCGCCTGATCCACGGCCGCACCCTCACCTGCGAGGTACGCGACACCAGCCCTGCTGCACCACATCTTCGCCACGCCCGGACGGTAGACGAGGGGGGTCGTGGGCTGTTCATCGTCGCCCAGATCGCTCAGGTCTGGGGCACTCGCTACAACGCCGACGGCAAAACCGTCTGGACCGAGCAGACGCTCCCCTGATTGCAGCCGGCCCGCCGCATCGCCAGGGCCGCAGTTGGGCTGGAAGGGACGCATTCTGCGTAGCAGTCAGCTCCCTGTTCGGCCGGGTCGGTGGCTGCGGATAGTACTCCAGTTGTAGATCCCGATCTTGGTGTCTGGGCAGTGGTCTGTCGACAGAAGGTTGCATGAGAGCGGCCCTCGGGGGCGGCGTCCACAAGCCGCGTCGGTGGCGAGCACGCTGCCCGACCGTTGGCCCCCTTCGGGCCGGTGCGGGCCGTGGGGCTGCGGCAGACTGGTGCACCCCACGGAGGGTGCGCAGGTGTCAATGGGCCGACCGCCGATGGATCTTGAGGTGTACGTGGAGCGGACACGGAGCGGAGCCGGTTCCTGGACGCCGGCCACCGTGCTGCCTGGGTCGCGGGCGACGAGTCCTACGGCGGCAACCCGCGGCTACGAACCGCACTGGAGGCAAGCTGCACCGGTTAGGTCCTGGCAGTGGCCTGCTCCCACGAAGTCACGGTCAGCGCCGGGAAGTTCCGCGGGGACATCCCGGTCAAGAAGCTGCTCAGACGGGCATGACAGAGGCCCTCCGCCGGGGGCGGCGCGACGGGCCACCGTTCCTACGACTGGGCCGCCATCGACCTCACCGACCCCCGGCCCGCAACTCCTCAACCGTTGGGGACGTTCAGGGCGTCGAGGCGAAGTAACGCGATACGGCAGGACGTGGTGCCCGACGCCATCGCGGCGGACTGAACTCCGGTTCGTGGCGCGTCCAAGGGCAGCGCCTCGGCCCCGGCGGCAGGCCGTTCGAGAGGGCCTTTTTCAGCCAGTGGAACTGACGATGCATCAAATAGGTCAGCCGTCCCGGACTCTTGACTCGTTGTCAGGGCCGCGCCATCCTCGACGGGACCTACGCGCGAGTAAGTTAGCGCGTGCCCGTTCCGGACAGCGAAGGTAGCCCGGATGACCCTCCTCCGCAGACGCAGCCTGTTTGCCGTCGTCGTCGCCCTCCTGCTGGCCCTCGGCTTGGGCTCCCCTCCGGCCGTCGGCGCCGACACCCCCTGGTGGGAGCCCACGGCGCGGCCCGCCGCCGACTCTCAGATCAACGTCACCGGCGAACCCTTCCACGGCACGGACAGCCAGGGCCGGGTCCGCGGCTTCGTCGACGCGCACAATCACCTGATGTCCAACGAGGGCTTCGGCGGCCGCATCATCTGTGGCAAGCCGTTCTCCGAAGCGGGCATCGCCGACGCACTCAAGGACTGTCCCGAGCACTATCCCGACGGCTCGCTCGCCCTCTTCGAGAACGTCACCGGCGGTGCGGACGGTCACCACGACCCGGTGGGCTGGCCGACGTTCAAGGACTGGCCGGCCCACAACTCCCTCAGCCACCAGCAGAATTACTACGCGTGGCTGGAGCGCGCCTGGCGCGGCGGCCAGCGGGTGCTGGTCAACGATTTGGTCACCAACGGCCTGTTGTGCTCGATCTATGTCAGGGACCGCGGCTGCAACGAGATGGACGCCATCCGTCTCGAGGCCCGCAAGTCCTACGAGATGCAGGACTACATCGACAAGATCTACGGCGGAAAGGGCAAGGGCTTCTTCCGTATCGTCACCGACTCGACCCAGGCCCGCCAGGTCGTCGCGGAGGGCAAGCTCGCCGTGGTGCTCGGCGTCGAGACCTCGGAGCCCTTCGGCTGCAAGCAGATCCTCGACGTCCCCCAGTGCAGCCAGGCCGACATCGACAGCGGTCTGGACGAGCTGTACAAGCTGGGTGTGCGCAGCATGTTCCTGTGCCACAAGTTCGACAACGCCCTGTGCGGGGTGCGGATGGACTCCGGCACCATCGGAACGGCCGTGGACATCGGCCAGTTCCTCTCCACCGGCACCTTCTGGAACACGGAGAAGTGCAGCGGTCCGCAGCACGACAACCCCACCGGCAATGCGGCCGCCCCGGCAGAGGTGACCAAGCTGCTCCCCGCAGGCGCCAAGGTGCCCACGTACGACAGCGACGCGCAGTGCAACAAGCGCGGTCTGACCCGCCTCGGTGAGTACGCGGTCAAGGGGCTGATGAAGCGCAACATGATGGTCGAGGTCGACCACATGAGCGTCAAGGCGGCCGGCCGCACCCTGGACCTGCTGGAGTCGGCGGACTACCCCGGCGTGCTCTCCAGCCACAGCTGGATGGACGACGGCTGGCTGGAGCGCGTCTACCGCCTCGGCGGCTTCAAGGCCTCGTACATGTCCAGCGCCGACAGCTTCGCCAAGGAGTCCGCCGGGACCCGGGCGCTGCGCCAGAAGTACGGCGTCGGACTCGGCTACGGCACCGACATGAACGGTGTCGGCGGCTGGCCGGGACCGGTCGGACCCGACGCCCCCAACGCGGTCAAGTACCCCTTCCGCAGCGCCGACGGCGGCTCCGTCATCGACCGGCAGCACACCGGCGAACGCACCTGGGACTTCAACACCGACGGTGCGGCCCATGTCGGCATGGTGCCCGACTGGCTCGAGCAGATGCGCCTCAGCGGCGGCAAGGACACGGTGCAGGACCTGCTCGGCGGCGCGGAGTCCTACCTCCGTACCTGGAAGGCGACCGAACTCCACAAGCCCGCGCCCGACCTCGCCGCCGGTGCCCCGGCGAGCGCCAGCTCGACGGAGTGGAACCCGTTCACCAGCTACGCCGCCGGCCGGGCCGTGGACGGCGACACCGGCACGAGATGGGCGAGCGGCTGGTCGGACGACCAGTGGCTGCGGCTCGATCTGGGCAGCTCCCGTACGGTCGGCAAGGTCTCCCTCGACTGGGAACGGGCCTCTGCGCGGGCCTACCGGATCGAGGTGTCCGACGACGGGACCGCGTGGCGGACCGTGTGGTCCACGGACAGCGGGGACGGGGGCCTGGACAACGCGGTGTTCAGTCCGGTGCAGGCGCGGTACGTACGTATCCACGGCGTGACACGCGAAACCAAGTACGGCTACTCGATCAACGAGGCGGCGGTGTACGGCCGCTGAGCTACTCCCGCACCAACGTCAGGATCTGGTCCGCGACGACGTCCAGCACGTCGCCCGCCTTCTCCTCGTCGCCCAGCACGAGGAAGTTGAGGGTGAGCCCGTCGGTCAGCGCGGCCAGATACCTGGCAGCCGCGGGCTCGGGCACGGTCAGCTCCACGCCCAGGGCCGAGGGGAGTTGACGGAGCACCTTGGTGTGGGCCGCGAGATAGCGCTCGTACTGCCGCCGGGCGAGATGCTCATAGCCGGGCTCCCGCAGGGCGTACTGGGTGAGTTCGTACGTCAGCATGTGCTCGCCCGGATTGGCCAGTACGTGGTCCCAGTACGCCTGGAGCCCGGCGCGGATCGTCTCGCGCAGGGTGGGCCTGCGGGTGAGTGTGGTGAGGACGTCCGACTCGGAGTGCTCGGAGATGGTGTCCATCACCGCTTCGAGCAACTCCTGCTTGGAGTCGAAGCAGTAGTGGAAAACGCTCAGCGAGACGCCCGCCTCCGCCACGACGGACCGCGTGGTGGTCTTCGCGACGCCGTCGCGGGCCATGACCCGGATAGCAGCCTCGACCAGTTGCCTGCGCCGCTGCGCCGACGGCATCCGCCCCATGGTGCCTCCTCCCCTGACCTGCGCAAGCATACGCCGCGGGGGTGCGGCGCAGCGGGCCGCTGTGACGGCCCGCGAGCTCCGCCGAGGGAGTCTCGCGGACACGAAGATGAGGTGCGGCCGTACCGAACGAGTCGCGCTCGAACCCTCGATCGTGGGGATCAGCCGTCCAGGCGGGCGGCCCGAGTCTTCAGGTCTTCCGCGAAATGATCCCGGTCGGGTTCGAAAGAGAGGAGATCGGCCGCTGCCTCGCGCAGCAGTTCAGGATCGTCCCGGGCGCTGCAGGCAGGCCAGCCGGAAGGCGAGATTGCGGGCCCGGACCGGCATGGCCATCCGGTCCTCGGCCAATGCGCCACGCAACGCCGGGAGGATTTCTTCCGGAGTGGCGAACGTGATCTTCTCGATGAAGTGCCGGACCGGGTCCGGGATGCGCGGCGCATCCTCCGCGTACGTCGAACTGATCAATTCTTCTGTCGGCTGCGTCAGTTCAGGCATGATCCATTTTCGTTCACGGGTTGAGCCAGTACGTGGCCACATGGTGGTCGTAGACGGAGTTGGCGAGTCCCTGCTCGATCTCGATCCGTCCATGGGACCGGTGAAGCCCGGCCCCGCGCGCGGTGAAGATCGGTGGCCAAGACATCGTTGGATGACCGCAGTGTCTCGCTGTCGACGCGGTGGCTCAGCGGGTCCCAGCGCGTCCGCACCGGACCGCCCCGGCGTTCCGGGCACGCGGGACCGGCGGACGCGCGGCTGAGTTCGTGGCAGAGCAGGGGGCCGTTCGAGACGCCTCCCGCGGCTCGCCGGTCGCGTCGGTCAGGCGGTCGAGGCTGCGAGTTGGCCGAGGCGGCACGTCGGTCGGCGGGGCCGGAGCGTCAGCTGCGGTGGTCGTCTCCGGGGTGGTGACGTGGCGGCCGCTTCGTGTGCGTCGAGGGCGGTGCGGAGCCGCGATCGCCGGTGGCGCGGGTGAAGGCCTCGAAACGCGGTCGGTCCGACGCCGTGAGGGGAGCGGTCAGGCGGACGTCGACGGCGTGGAGAGGAGCTTCTCCACGTCGAGCGCGCCACCGGCCGCCGCGAACTCGTCGGCCACCGCGGCACGCAGCTCCGCATCCGCGGCGAGGTCCGCGGCCGTGCGCGCGAGTGTCGCGGCCGCGTCGAGAACGGTGCGGTCGGCGGCCTCGCCGGCGACGAGCGCGGCGAAGTCGGTCGTGTGCAGGGCCACACCGGCAGGGGCGATGGCCAGCATCGGATGGATCGCCGGAACGCGGACACTGACGTTGCCGAGATCGGTGGAGCCCTGCGCGGCGTCGGGCGCCGCACTGCCCGGGAGCGCGGTCCGGCCACGGCGTCGGAGGTGCTGTGCGAAGCGGGCCGCGAGCGCGTCGTTGGAGCGAACGGGCAGACAAGGCGGGCAGTCGTCCCAGCGGACCGCGACGCGCGTGCCCGTCATCGCGGCCGCGCCCTCGAAGATGCGCTGGACGCGCTGCGACAGCTCGCCGAGCGCCTCGACCGTCGCGGCGCGCAGGTAGAAGTGCGCGGCGGCGTGCTCGGGCACGACATTGGGCCGGGTACCGCCCTGCGTGATCACTCCGTGCACCCGGTCGGTGGGCGGGATGTGCTGTCGCAGTGCGGAGACTCCCTGATACGCGGCGACCACCGCGTCCAGCGCGTTGACGCCCATGAACGGGGACGCGGAAGCGTGGGCCGCGAGCCCGGTGTACTCGACCACGACCTCGCGCAGCCCGAGGAACGGCGCGTCGGTGAGGTCGGCGCCGGCCAACGGGTGCACCATCACCGCCGCGTCGACCCCCTCGAACGCCCCGGCGCGCGCCATGAGTTCCTTGCCGGTGCCGTTCTCCTCGGCGGGGGTACCGAGGAGCAGTACGGTCGCCCCGATGTCTTCTGCCACGCGGGACAGCGCCAGGAACGCGCCGACGCCGGCCGCGCAGATGATGTTGTGGCCGCAACCGTGTCCTGTCCCGGGCAGGGCGTCGTACTCGGCCAGTACCGCGACGGTCGGGCCCGTGCCGTCTCCGACCTGCGCCCGCAGCGCGGTGGGCAGCCCATGGACGCCGACCTCCGCCTCGATGCCGCGCGCGCCGAGCAGAGCCACGATCCGGGAGACTGCCCGGTGCTCCTCGAAGCCGGGTTCGGGGTCCTCGTGGAGGGCGTGGCTGAGGGCGAGGAGATCAGGACCGTCCTCCTCCACGGCCGCGTCGATCCGCACGCCGAGTTGCTCCGAGGCCCCCTTGTACGGTGACGCCGGTGCGGGAGCGGCGGCCGCCGCTCGGGCCGCCTGGTGGGCGTTGCGTTCCAGGTGGGCCAGGCCCGCCCGGCCGGCCGTCAGGATCTGGTCGTGGGCGCGGTGCATCATGCCTCCACCATCGAGGGAGTGGACGAGAGGGAGTCGGTGCCGCCGTAGTGAAAACGGTGGAAGGGCAAGTGGCCGACGGTGGACCGCCGCATGATGGGTCCAGCCCTCGGATATGGATCCAGCCGGACCCATGGATCGCGACGGTATTGGCACGTCAACGGGCATGTCAATAGGGTTCATCGGGATCCATTTATTCCCTGCTCAACCCTTGACTCGCCCTCACTCGGGCGGAAGGGCCGTGAGGGCAAGGCCCGTCAAGAAGAGGCAGAGGGGGCTTCCGTGAATTATTTGGATCCACTTGGGCCCAAAAAAGGGTCCGGTCTGGCCCCTCTCCACGCCGCTCCACGCTCGCCCCCATACCTCCGGGGTTCCCTGTCCCGGTCAGGAGAGGACCCGGGCGGATCGGCGCCACGGCGTGCGGCCGCCGTGGCCAGTCGCCTCACCAGTCGTGCACGGATCCGTCCCGCAGCTTGTTCACCGGCAGGTACTTGCGCTCGTACGGGAAGCGCTCGGCGGCCTTCTCGTCGAACTCGACGCCGATGCCGGGGCGGTCGCCGGGGTGCATCAGGCCGTCCTCGAACGTCCAGGACGTCTCGAACACCTCCTCGTAGCCCGGGAGATGGGCCATGTACTCCTGCATGCCGAAGTTCGGGATCGACAGGTCGACGTGGAGCGCCGCCGCGAGCGACGCGGGGGAGAGGTCGCCCGCGCCGTGCGAGCCGGAGCGGACCCCGTACAGCTCGGCGAGCGAGAAGATCTTGCGCAGGTGTGTGATGCCGCCCGCGTGCGAGACGGACGTGCGGATGTAGTCGATGAGGCGGTTCGTGATCAGGTACTGGCAGTCCCAGATCGAGTTGAAGATCTCGCCGACCGCGAGCGGTGTCGTGGTGTGCTGCCGGATGAGGCGGAAGGCCTCCTGGTCCTCGGCCGGCGTGGGGTCCTCGATCCAGAACAGGCGGTAGGGCTCGAGGGACTTGCCCAGGCGGCCCGCCTCTATGGGGGTGAGCCGGTGGTGCACGTCGTGCAGCAGGTGGAAGTCGTAGCCGAACCGCTCTCGGACGGCGGACATGTAGGTCGGGACGAAGTCCAAGTAGGCGCCCGTGTCCCAGACCTCCTCGCTGGGCAGCGTCCCGTCGGCCGGCTCGTAGGTGTCGCCGTCGCCCTTGCGCATGCCGTACACCCGCTCCAGACCGGGCACCGCCGCCTGCGCGCGCACCGCGCGGAAGCCCCTGTCGAGGAATCGCTGTACGTCGTCGAGGAGTTCGGGGACCGTGTTGCCGCTGGCGTGGCCGTAGACCGTGACGCCGTCGCGGGCCGCGCCGCCGAGCAGCTGGTACACGGGCAGGCCCGCGACCTTGCCCTTGATGTCCCAGAGGGCGACGTCGACGGCGGCGACGGCCGTCATGGTGACCGGGCCGCGCCGCCAGTAGGCGCCCTTGTACAGGTACTGCCACACCTGCTCGATGCGGGCCGGGTCCTTGCCGATCAGGGTGGGGCAGACGTGGTCGCGCAGGTAGGAGGCGACGGACAGCTCGCGGCCGTTGAGGGTCGCGTCGCCGATGCCGGTGACACCGTCCGAAGTGGTGATCTTCAGGGTGACGTAGTTGCGGCCGGGGCAGGTGACGAAGACCTCGGCCGAGGTGATGGTGGCCATGGGTGCCGTTCTTCTCGATGGGGGAGCGCGGGGTAGGGGGAGGTGCCGGCCGGCGCACGGGTTCGGCGGCCGGAACTTGGATCAGGTGAGCGCGGAACGCAGCGCGGCCTCGACGCCGTGCATGGCGAGCGTGCGCGCGAACTCGCCGACCGCATGAGCGAGTTCGGGGTGATGGGCGACGTCCGGCGGCAGGAGGCCGCCTTCGGAGAGCAGAAGACGGGCCGTGTCGGCGGGACCGCTCGCTCGGGCCGCGAGCTCGGCCAGGCGTTGCCTGGCACCGTCGTGGACCGTGCCGAGCGCGCGCTCGTCGTACGCGTCGTCGGCCGTGATGACGCGCAGGTACGCGGCGAGGCCGAGAGCGAGGACGCGCGGGACGCGCCCCGCCGCCAGCGACTCGGCGAGCACCCCCGCCCAGCGGACCGGGATCTTCAAGGAACCGTCGGAGCCGACCTGCGCGGTGCGGTGGCCGAGCGCGGGATTGGCGAACCGGTCGAGGAGTTCGCCGACGTAGGCCGCGCCCGGCATTCCCTCGGGTTCCGGGACCGTGGGCAGGATCTCCTCCCGCATCGCGAACTCCACCGCGCCGCCCAGGAGCTCGTCCGTCACCGCCTGGTCGATGCAGCGGTGTCCGCGCAGCAGGCCGAGGTAGGCGAGGAGCGAGTGGGCGCCGTTGAGGAGCCGCAGTTTCATCAGCTCGTACGGAGCGACATCGTCGGTGAACAGCGCGCCCGCGTGCTCCCACGCCGGGCGTCCGGCGCGGAAGTCGTCCTGCATGACCCACAGCCGGTACGGCTCGGCGGGCACCGGCACCGTGTCGCGGACGCCGAAGGCGCGGGCGACCAGGTCACGGTGCTCGTCGGTGGTGGCGGGCGCGATCCGGTCGACCATGGTGTTCGGCGTGGTCAGCGAGGTCGCGACGTAGGCCTGCAGCTCGGGGCGTTCCGCGGCGGGCAGCGCGGCGACGAACTCGTCCACGAGGGTGTGCAGTCGGTGCCCGTTGTCCATGAGGTTGTCGCAGCTGAGCACGGTGAGCGGCGACCCGTCGGTGCGGGCCCGGTGCTGGAGCCCGCGCACGATCAGGCCGAGTGCGGTGCGGGGCGGGCCGCCCGCGAGGTCGGCGCGGACCAGCGGGTCGTCGAGGTCGAGGCGGCCGTCTGCGCCGAAGGTGTACCCCTTCTCGGTCACCGTGACGGAGACGATGCGCGTGGTGGAGCTGCCGATCGCGGCGACGACCTCGGCGCCCTGCCCGTCGGCGACGAGGCCCGGATGATGCACCCCGGGCACGGTCGCGGCGACGCCCGCGTCGCGGCGCAGGGTGAGGACGGTATAGAGCCGGTCCTGCTCCGCCATGCCGGTCAGCACCGGGCGCGGACCTCGTGCCGCACTCGTCGAGACACCCGTGATGCCCCAGGGGCCGGGGCTGTGGCGCAGGGCGTCGGCGGTGTAGACGGCCTGGTGGGCCCTGTGGAAGTTGCCCAGGCCCAGATGGACGATGCCGGGTTCGGGGAGGGGCGGGGGCAGCTTCAGACCGGCCACGGGCAGGGCGGTACGGGACAGGCGGGGCAGGGCGGTACGCGAGGGGCGGGGCCATGCGTGCGAGGTCATGGTCAGGCCTCCCGCGCCGGCTCGACCAGGACCTTCATCTGTGACGGGTCGGTCAGCGCGACCTCGAGCGCCTCGGCCGCCCGCTCCAACGGGAAGGCGGAGGTGACCAGTTCAGCCAGCTGGACCCGGCCCGCCAACGCGGCCGCCGCCGCGAAGTCCCCCGCCCCGTACCGGAACGACGTCACCAGCGACAGTTCCTGACGCTGCATCCACGCCAGCGGCAGCTCGGTCAGCGGCCGGCTCGGATTGCCGACGACCACAGCGGTGCCGCCGGGGCGCAGCGCGCGGATCCCCGACACGAGGGCGGGCCCCACGCCGGAGCAGTCGAACACGGCGTCGTAGCCGTCCGGCGAGGCCAGCGCGAGAGCCCGCTCCGGATCGGGCGCGAGGCCGGCCGCGTCCACGGTGTGCAGGCCGAGCCGCGCCGCGAACTCCCGGCGCTCGGCCGCCACATCGGACACCGTCACGGTCCCGGCGCCGGCGGCGGCAGCGACCTGCGCGACCAGCACACCGATCGGCCCCGCCCCCGTGACCAGCACACGCTGACCGGGGGCGAGCGCCGCGCGGCGCACCGCGTGCACGGCGACAGCGAGCGGCTCGATGAGCGCGCCGAGCCGGACGTCCGTCGACGCGGGCAGCGGATGTACGAAGTCCCGCGGCACGCACACGTACTCGGCGAGCGCGCCGTCCGTCGGCGGCGAACCGAAACAGGTGCCCTTCGGGCAGAGGTTGTAGCGCCCGGCCCGGCACAGCGCGCAGGTGCCGCACGGGTGCGCCGGTTCCACGGCCACGGCCGTGCCGTGGGGCAGGTCGTCGGCACCTGCGCCGTGGCCGACGACCACGCCGGCCGGCTCGTGGCCGAGGACGGTCGGCTGCCGCAGGACGTTCGGGCCGTTCTCGCCGTGGGCGTAGTAGTGCAGGTCGGACCCGCACAGTCCGACGGCACGGACGGCGACCAGGACCTGGCCCGGCCCGGGCTCGGGCACCGGGCGGTCCTCGACGCGCACGTCCTTGGGGCCGTGCAGCACGGCGGCGCGATGTATGGACTCGACGGGCTCGACCGACTGGGCCACGGGGCGTCCCTCTCTTTCGTGCGGGGATGGAGCGGGTTGGGGCGGGTTAGCGCACCGGCAGCGGTTCGACGCGCTTGATGACGAACGCGTAGGTGAGGGCGCCGACGACGGACAGGGCGCCGGACACCAGGAGCGGCACCAGGTACGAGCCCCCGGAGGATGCCAGCAGGAATCCGGTGACGATCGGGCCGAGGATCCCCGCCACGTTCGAGGCGAAGTTCTGGATGCCGGCGAGCGAGGCGACATGTCCGGCGGTCGGCGCCACGTCGGCGGGCAGCGACGCCACGGACGCGGTCGAGAAGGTCAGCGAGGCGTAGCTGAGGGAGAGCAAGGCGAGGGCGCCGGACGCGGTCGGCACGACGACGGTGAGCGCGATCACGGACGAGCACAGCGTGCCGGAGACCAGGCAGGTCTTGCGGACCCTGGTGGTCGACCAGCCCTTGCGGAGCAGCCGGTCGGCGGTGAAGCCGCCGAGCAGCGACCCGAAGATGGCGACCAGGCCGGGGACCGTGCCGAAGAAGCCGAGCTTGAGGAGGTCGAAGCCGCGCTCGTCGACGAGGTAGCTGGGGAACCAGGTGATGAAGAAGTAGATGACGTAGTTGAGGCAGAAGAAGCCGAGCATCATGCCCCAGACCGTCCGGTAGCGGAACAGGTCCCGCCAGCGCACCTTGGGCGCGTCCGCATCCTGCGCGGCCGTCTCGTCGGTGTGAGCGCCGCCCGCCTCGATGTAGGCGCGCTCCTCGGCGGTCAGCTTCGGGTGGTCGGCGGGCTCGTGGTAGAGCCGCCACCAGCCGATGATCCACAGAAAGCCGAGCAGGCCGCAGGCGATGAACGCGACCCGCCAGTGGAACGCGGAGACCAGCATCGTCACCAGTGGCAGGGCGATGGCCGTGCCGACGCGCGCGCCGTTGTCCCAGACGCTGTTGGCGAGCGTTCGTTCATGCCGGGGGAACCAGCGGGAGACGGCCTTCGCGGGTGCGGGATATCTGGCGGCCTCACCGGCGCCGAGCAGCATCCGGGCGCCGACGAGCGAGCCGACGCCGCGGACCAGGCCCATCCCGACGGTGGCCACCGACCACCAGACGGCGCCGATCGCGAAGACCCGCTTCACGCCGTACTTGTCCAGGAGTGCCCCGGCGGGCAGTTGGCACAGCGCGTACGTGAAGAAGAAGGCACTGAGGATGAAGCCCTGGGTCTCGGGACCGATGTGCAGGTCGTCCGACATGGACGGCAACGCGACGCTGAGCGTGGAGCGGTCCAGGTAGTTGACGGCGAGGCCGCCGAAGCACAGGACGGCTATGCCCCAGCGGACGTTCTTCCCCCGGCCGCGCGGGCGGGCGGGGAGCGGGGTGCCGGGCGGGGCAGCCGGCGCCTCACTCTCGGTGGCGGAGCGGGTGGTCATCGTTGACCTCCGGTCGAGGGGGACGGGCGGACGTGACGGAAGCGGTTCGCGAGACCGGGGCACAGGAGTGTCCACAGCGGGGACAGGGACACGGGCACGGCCAGGGGGTCGTTGACCTCCGCGTCATTTTCTACCCCCCGTGCGTACTTACATACAAGCCTTGTATGTAAGTAACCTTGCAGCTGAGGTGAGAAAGTGAGCGTCATGGCAGCTCAGCGGCGGGAACCGAGAAAGACGCGACGGGTCGAAGCGGAGACGTCGCGTCCGCGCGAGTCCGTCCGGACTCGGGTGCACGCCCTGCTGCGGGCGCGCATCACCTCCCTCGAGCTCCTGCCGGGCGCGCCCCTGTCGGAGAACGAGCTGGCCGCGGAGCTGGACGTCAGCCGCACCCCGGTGCGCGAGGCACTGATCCTGCTGGCCGAGGAGTCGCTGGTCGACGTCTTCCCCAAGCTCGGTACGTTCGTCTCGCGGATCAGCGTCGACGCCGTACTGGAAGCCCAGTTCATGCGGGAGGCGCTCGAACTGGCGGCGTTGCGCGAGGCGGTGACGAAGTCCGGCGCGCAGGACATCACGGCGCTGCGCGCCATCCTCGAGGCGCAGCGGGCCGCGCTGAAGGCGGGGGACGCGGGCCTGTTCTTCGAGCAGGACGAGGCCTTCCACCGCCGCCTGATGGAGGCGAGCGGGCACCGCACACTGTGGCGCACGGTGGCGACCGCCAAGGCGCACCTCGACCGGGCCCGTCGGCTGAGTCTGCCGCTGCCGCACCGGATCGAGACGCTGGTCGCCGAGCACGCCGCGGTGGTCGACGCCCTGGAACAGCGGGACGCGGCGCGCGCGGAGGGCGCGCTGCGCGGACACCTCCAAGGCGTCTTCGACGACATCGGAACGATCAGGGCAGGCCATCCGGAGCTGTTCGCGGATCCGCATGAGCAGCCGGGCAGCGCCCCGGCCCGCCCACGGGTCCATCCCGGGCTGCGCGCCTGACGTCACTCACTCCGGGGGCGGCTCGTCTGCCGGTCGAGGGGCGAGCGGCCTTGCGCCCGGTTCCCCGGTACCGGTGAGCGGCCTCACCATCCGCAGTCGATGTCGGTCGATCCTCCGTGGAGGACCGGATCGGTGGCCGTGCCCCTGATCCGTAGCGCACCGCTGTCCTGCCCCCAACTCAAGTCGTACGCGCCCGCGCCGACGGGCCGGAAACCGTCGTCGACCGTCCAGGACCCCGACTTGCCCAGCGCCAGGCCGGTGCGCCCCACCGCGTAGGCCTCGCCGTTGCCGATCACGAGGAACGACGTCTCCCGCACCACGGCCGTGCAGCCCCCCGGCCCCGCCGGGCGTAGCACCTGGTAGTCCGCTTCCGAGATCAGGTCGTCCACGGCTCCCCAGCCAGTGCCGAGCACGGCGGTGACGATCAGCAGAACGTTCCCCAGCCGGGCCCGTGGGGCTCGCTTGCGGGGGAGGCCCGAAGCATCCGCCGGGCCACCCGCCCGGGTGAGGGCCCGTCGGAGAACGAACGACATGACCAGGAGAGCCGCACTCACGCCCCAGCCGGGAATCACCCGTCCCTGCACGACCAGCAGGAGACTGCTCCAGCTCGCCACGGCGGCGAGAGCCAGGCTGCCGGTGCCTACTGCGGTGGAGACGGTGGGCGACAGGCTCACGCTGCGCTGCGTACGTTCTTCGGTCATGGCGGGTACGACTCTCCGAACGCGCCGTCAGTTGCGCTGAGAGCCGTGCCGCGGTCCGAACATGTGACGCCGAGTCGGCAGGGCGACGGGTTGTCCCCACGGGGCCCCGCCGACACGAACAAGGACAAACCTGGGCGCCGGCCGGTTTGTCCTTGCTCGTGTGAGGCGTCGTGGAGGGCGCCATGAAGGGCGACCCCAGGACTGGAGGCGGGGCCTAGCTCAGGGTCTTGAGCGCCGCTGCCGCGTCGTACGGCTTCAGCTCGTCGAAACGGCCCTCCAGGACCTTCGCCGCCCACTCCGGGTCCTGGAGCAGGGCGCGGCCGATGGCGACCATGTCGAACTCGTCGCGCTCCAGGCGGTCGAGGAGGTCGTCGATGCCCTTGACCGCGGAGCCCTCACCCATGAAGGCGCGGATGAAGTCGCCGTCGAGGCCGACGGAGCCGACCGTGATGGTGGGCTTGCCGGTGAGCTTCTTGGTCCAGCCCGCGAGGTTCAGGTCCGAGCCGTCGAACTCCGGGCTCCAGTAACGGCGGGTGGAGGCGTGGAAGGCGTCGACGCCGGCCGCGGCGAGGGGGCTGAGGATCGCCTCGAGCTCGTCCGGGGTCTCGGCGAGCCGCGCGTCGTAGGCCTCCTGCTTCCACTGCGAGTAGCGGAAGATCACCGGGAATTCGGGGGAGACGTTCTCGCGGATCGCGGCGACGATCTCGGCGGCGAACCGCGTGCGGGCCACCGCGTCGCCACCGTAGCCGTCGGTACGGCGGTTGGTCCCGGCCCAGAAGAACTGGTCGAGCAGGTAGCCGTGGGCGCCGTGCACCTCGACGCCGTCGAAGCCGATGCGCTCGGCGTCCTTGGCGGCCTGCGCGAACGCGCCGATGACGTCGTCCAGGTCGCCCTGGGTCATGGCCTTGCCCGTGCCCTCGGTGCCGTCGATGCGAAGGCCCGACGGGCCGACGGCCGGGGCCTCGGCGAAGGGCGGCTTGCCCTGCTGGCGCACCATGCCGATGTGCCACAGCTGCGGCACGATCGTGCCGCCCGCCGCGTGCACGTCCTCGGCGACCTTCGCCCAGCCGGCCAGCTGCTCCTCGCCGTGGAAGCGCGGCACCCGGTCGCTCTCTCCGGCCGACTCGTGGCCGACGTAGGTCCCCTCGGTGACGATCAGGCCCACGCCCGCGGCGGCGCGGCGGGAGTAGTAGGACCGAACGTCCTCGCCCGGGACGCCGTTCGGCGAGAACATACGCGTCATGGGCGCCATCGCGATGCGGTTCGGGACCTTCAGGCCGTTCAGCGCGACAGGGCGCGACAGGATCTCGGCAGCGCGGGAAACAGGCGACGCGGCGTCAGTCACAGAGTGCTCCTTTTGGGTACCAGTCGGTATGTGCACAAGCATGCAATCCGCGTGTGCCAACCGTTCCGGCCTCCACGGCATTCCGCGGGTCGGCCTCGTCCCCATGTGATCCGGGCCACGGCTCAGGGGTCCCTGGGTGGCCGACCGCGTCGAAGGTCTGTCGCAGCGCCCCAGCCGGCGGCGCGAGCGTCGCTCTGAAGGGAGCATGCCCGGGGCTCCCGGCCATCGAGACGCTGGGACATGCAGCCGAGACGGAAGGCTATTCAGTGGCTCGTTCGAGCTCCCTATGGTTGAGGACATCAAGCGGGGCGCCGGGCCGGCGCCCTCAACCCCGCCTGGAACAGGGAGAGTTACCGTGCGCGCAGTGATTCAGAAGTCCTTCGGCGGTCCCGAGGTTCTCGAGGTCGTCGAGACCGAGCGGCCGAAGCCGCTCTCCGGCGAGGTTCTCGTCAAGGTGCACGCCAGCGCGGTCAACCCGGTGGACGTGGCCGTCAGGTCCGGCGCCTTCCCGCTGCTCGGCGAGCCCCCGTTCGGCGTCGGCTGGGACATCTCGGGGGTCGTCGAGGAGGCCGCCCCCGGCAGCCGGTTCGCCGTGGGTGACGAGGTCTACGGGATGCCGTTCTTCCCCCGCGCCGCCACCGGTTACGCCGAGTACGTCGCGGCACCGTCCCGCCAGCTCGCCCGTAAGCCCGCGTCGGTCGACCACGTGCACGCCGCCGCCATCCCTCTCGCGGCGCTCACCGCCTGGCAGGGCCTCGTGCAGGCCGCGGGCGTGAAGGAGGGGGACCGGGTCCTCGTCCAGCGCGCGGCAGGCGGTGTCGGCCACTTCGCCGTGCAGATCGCCAAGGCGCGGGGAGCCCACGTGATCGCCACGGGCAGCGCGGCCCGGCGGGACTTCCTGCGCGGTCTCGGTGCCGACGAGGTCATCGACTACCGGACCACCGATTTCACCGACGTGGTCAAGGACGCCGACATCGTCCTCGACTCGCTCGCCCAGGGGGACCGGTCGGTCGGGGCGCTGCGTCCCGGCGGCGTGCTCATCAGCATCCTGGAACACGGTGACCCGGAACTCGCCGCGCGCGTGGAGGCGGCCGGGCGGCGCTTCGCCGGCATCTCGGTCGAGCCGGACTACGCCGCGCTCGAGGCGATCGCCGAACTCGTCGACGCGGGCGCGATCCGACCGCACGTCGAGGAGACGTTCCCGCTGGCGGAGGCGGGCAAGGCGCACGAGCTGGTCGCCTCGGGACATGTACAGGGCAAGATTGTCCTGACGGTCTGACCGGGACGGGCCGCACCAGGGAGGGCGAGGCCGGATGGACATCCTCACCGAGGCGCTGGCCTCGATGCGCACCGGACGCCCGGCGTCCGTCCGCACCAACGGCCGCGCCCCCTGGGGCCTGCGCCTGCCCCCGGTCGCCGGCGCGGGATTCCATGTGGTGCTGTACGGGGCCTGCTGGCTGGTCCCGCTGGAGGACTCGGCCCCGCATCTGGAGCCGATCCCGCTGAGCGCCGGTGATGTCGTCTTCCTGCGCGACGGGCGGGGCCACATCCTCGCCGACCACCCGTCCAGCGCGGCCGAGGAGCCCCGGGCCGAGAACTTCCGGGAGGGGTCGCCGATCGGCTCGGTGACGCTTGGCGGGGACGGCCCCGAGACCCGCCTGCTCTGCGGCAACTACCACCTGGACCAGGGCCGCCCGCACCCCCTGGTGCGCCAGCTGCCCGAGGTGGTCCACCTGCCCACGCGGCACGGGCGCCACCCGGAGCTGAGCGCCGCGGTCCAGCTCCTCGGCTCCGAGCTGGAGAATCCGCGGATCGGCTCGGACGGCATCGTGCCCACGCTGATCGACTCGCTGCTCCTCTACATCCTGCGCGCCTGGCTGGAGGGCCAGCCCGCCTCCGCCGCGCAGGGCTGGGCCGCGGCGCTCGGTGACTCGGCCGTCGCACCCGCGCTGGCGGCCATGCACGGCGACCCGTCGACCCAGTGGACCGTCGAGGCGCTGGCCGGGCGGGCCGGGCTGTCCCGCGCCGCGTTCGCCAGGCGGTTCAACGCGTTGGTGGGGGAGCCGCCCATGGCGTATCTGACCCGCTGGCGCATGACGACGGCGGCCCGGCTGCTACGGGAGTCCGACGCGCCCCTGACGACGGTCGCCGCCCGTGCGGGCTACGGCTCGGAGTTCGCCTTCGCCAAGGCGTTCAAACGGGAGTACGGGCTCGCCCCGGGTGGCTACCGGCGGCAGACCAGGGCGGCGTAGGCAGGGCGTCGGGGTCAGGGTTGCGTGGGGGCAGGGCGGCGCCGCGGGGCGGTGCGGCCGGGCGGCGCAGGCGGGGCCTGATCTTCGAATGCGGGTTCGAGCGGGGGTGCATTTTCGGGTTGCCTGGACCATTCTTGAGGTATGCCCGAAGGTGCGCCCGTGATCGTGCACCCGCCCCTGCCTGACGGCGGTCGGCGGGTGACGATTCGCGGCAAGGACGTGGGGACCGCCTACAACCTGCTCGACGTCCTGGAATTCCTGCGGGCCGCGGGCCTTCCCGAGGCGGACACCGCCGTCGACGACCCGGAACTGATCGACTGGCATGATGCGGGGCCCGACTCCTGGGGCCCGGACGGGCCGGAGATGACGTCGTGACCGGTCGGTCATGGGCCGCTCGCGCGCGCCCGCCGGGGCATGTGTGCAGACCGTCGAACAGGACGTCCGCGTACGCGATCCTGACCGGCTAGGTCGTTCGCGCGAGCCGGTCGAGCAGCTCGTGCCAGCCCGCCTCCACGCGGTCCAGCGGCATGCCCCGCTCGACGGTCAGATGGTGGACGAGCGCGGTGTCCGCGGCGGCCAGCAGCGTGTGCGCGAGGAGGTCGGTGTCGCCCTGCGCGCCCGCCTGGCGCAGCAGCAGCGTGACGTGCGTGTGACGCAGGCGGTTCGCCGGGACCGCGTAGTTGCGCAGGGGGTCCGTGCGGGCGGCGAGGATCAGCTCGTGGTGGTCCCGCTCGTGGCGCATGAGGGCGGGGCCGAAGGCGTGCAGGCGCTCCAGGGCGGGCGCGTCCGGACCCAGGGGAGGCGGGCCCGAGAGGAACGCCGCCTGAAGCTGCTGCTCCCGGTGGTCCAGGAGGGCGATGAGCAGCCCGGTCCGGTCGCCGAAGCGCCGGAAGACCGTCCCCTTGCCGACGCCGGCCGCCATCGCCACCGCCTCCATGGTGAGGTTCGCCGCGCCGCACTCGGACATCAGGCGTGATGCGGCCTCCAGCAGGCGGGTGCGGTTGCGTGCCGCGTCCGCCCGCAGCGCAGGCCGCTCGCCCGCCGGTGTCAGGGCGAGGTCGGTCGGTCCGCCCAGGGTGCCGGACGTCGTGACGAGGGGAGGGATGGGGCCGGTCATGGCTTCAGAGTAGCGCCGGGAGCCGACAAGTGGACCGTGGTCCGGATAGGTGGTACAACTTTAAACGGACTTCGGTCCGGTTGGACCGTGCATGAGATCCGTTCGCCCTTATCTGGAGTTATGCCATGTCTGTTCGCATCCTCGCCCTCGTCGGCAGCCTCCGCGCCGGTTCGCACAACCGTCAGCTCGCCGAGGCCGCCGCCAAGCACGCGCCCGCCGGCGCCGACATCCAGCTCTTCGAGGGCCTCGCCGACGTGCCCTTCTACAACGAGGACATCGACGTCGAGGGCAGCGTCCCCGCCGCTGCCGCGCGGCTGCGCGAGGCCGCCGCTCAGGCCGACGCCTTCCTCCTCTTCTCGCCCGAGTACAACGGCACCATGCCGGCCGTCCTGAAGAACGCCATCGACTGGCTGTCCCGCCCGTACGGCGCCGGCGCGATCTCCGGCAAGCCGGTCGCCGTCGTCGGCACCGCGTTCGGCCAGTACGGCGGCGTGTGGGCGCAGGACGACGTGCGCAAGGCCGCGGGCATCGCCGGTGGCGCGGTGCTCGAGGACGTCAAGCTGTCCATCCCCGGCTCGGTGACGCGCTTCGCCGAGACCCACCCCGCCGACGACTCCGAGGTCGCGACCGCGCTGACCGAGGTCGTCGGCCGCCTGAGCGAGCAGGTCACCCCCGCCGCTGCCTGAGGCTCCTGACACGAGTGCGGCCGGAGGCCCGGGGCGACGACTGTCCCGGGCCTCCGGCCGCTCCCGTTCCGGGGGAGCCCTTACGGGTTCCGGACGAACCAGGCCGGGCCACGAACGGCTGACCCGTGGCGGCCCCGGAGCGCGCACGTCGATCCTCTCTGCCTACGATGCAGTGGTGACCACCCGCCTCGGACCGTCCGTGCGACCGCAGTTGACGCTGCGGCTTCTCGGGCTGCTCCTCGGCGCCGTGCTCCTGGGTCTGCTCGGCATGCACGGCCTGGGACCCGTACCGGCCGGCGCGTACAGCGAGACGCATCCAGCGGCCTCGTCCGACATGGGCATGGGTGGCGCCGCGGACGCGGGTGACCGTGCCGGGCCCGGACAGCGGGGCGTCAAGGCTTCCGCATCCGACTCGTGCGACCACGGTGACGGTGGCTGCGGCGGGCACATGGCGCACGCGGACTCGGTCTGCGCCTCCGCCTCCATCGCCGGGCCCCCGGCAGTCGCGCCCGCGCTGCTCCCCGACGTGATCGCCTGCCCCGCCCGCCCGGACGCCCGCACCTCGTCGGCCGGCAGTGGCCCCGACGGCGGCCGCGCCCCGCCGTCACTCTCGGAACTCCAACTCCTGCGGATCTAGAACGGCCCGCGCGGTACCGCACGCCCCAAGGGGCGGCGCCGCGCTCGCGCGAGCCCTTCACCCGAGATCAGCACCAGGAGTTCCGCATGACCGCACACCGCACGACCGCACACCGCACGTTCGTCCGCCGCGCCGCCTTCGCCGCCACCGCAGGGGCGGCCGCCTTGGTGCTCGCCGCCTGTGGCAGCGACAAGCCGGCCGGAGGACACGACATGGGGGCGAAGGAATCCGGCTCGGCCGCGACTGCCTCGACCCGGGCCGAGGACCACGGCAAGGCAGGCCGCAACAACGCCGACAGTCACAACAGCGCCGACGTCTCCTTCGCCAAGGAAATGATCCAGCACCACCGTCAGGCCGTCGAGATGGCCGGACTGGCAGGGGGTCGCGCCGCGTCGAAGGACGTCAAGAGCCTCGCCGCCAGGATCGAGGGGGCCCAGGACCCCGAGATCGAGAACATGTCCGGCTGGCTCACCGCATGGGGTGAGGAAGTCCCCGCCGACATGTCCGGCATGGGCCACGACATGTCCTCGTCCATGCCCGGCATGATGAGCGCCGGTGACATGGACGAGCTCAAGAAGGCCTCCGGCGGCGACTTCGACAAGAAGTTCCTGGCGATGATGGTCAAGCACCACGAGGGCGCCGTCACGATGGGCAGGACCGAGAAGTCCGACGGCAAGTACGGCCCCGCGACGCGGCTCGCCGCCGACGTGGTGACCGCGCAGACCGCCGAGATCGAGCAGATGAACAAGATGCTCGGCAAGAGCTGACGGTCCCGAGAGATTGGAATGACCTGACGGATCCGACGTCTGACGGATCCGAAAGATCTGACGGATCCGAAAGATCTGGCGAAATGCCCTGGGTGGACGCGCCGTGCACCCCAGGGGTGTGGCCGACAGGCGCCCTGTCGGCCACACCCCGGCGGAGTCCACGCACGGTTGCTTGCCGCCGGACCGGTGACGGTACGCGCGATCGGGGGCATGGTGGGAGACCCTCACCGCAACGGCCGCCCGGCATCCGCGCCGACCGTGAACCGGGACCCGCCACGGCCTGATCGTGCCGACCCGGGGCACTCGTCCGGTTCGGGAACCGGCGCCGGTGTGTGCGAGGCTCGACGCCAAAGGCCTTCGTACGTCGGCCGGATGGAGGTGCGATGTCCACGCAGAGCCACCGTTTGATGATCACCGAGCTGGCGAGCTGCGAAGGCTGCGCGGTGCTGCGGGTCAGCGGCGAACTCGACCAGAGCGCCGAGGAACTCTTCCTGGGCACGCTCGGTGCCTGCGTCGACGCGGGCCACCCCTACCTCGTCCTCGACGTCACCGCGCTCTCCTTCTGCGACTCACGCGGTCTGTACTGCCTGCTGGCCATGCGGTGGCTGCTCGACCGCCGGGGCGGCAAGCTCCTCCTGGCCGGGGCGGGGCGACGGCTGACCGAACTCCTCGCCCAGACAGGCAGTGTCGACCTGCTCCCCGCCCAACGGTCCGTCGGCCAGGCCCTGCTGTCGCTGCCGCCCTCGCACCGGCCGGTCTGGCCGCCCGTGACGAGCCCCGACGCGCTGGACGACGGGCCGCCCAGACCCCCGCATCCCCGGCCTCCTTCACCCTGAGAGGGCCAGGCCCGGGGCGCACGGACCTCACCCGCCCCGGGCGGCCCCCGGCGCACCGGCGCGCAGGCCGTCCATCACGAGGTCGAACAGCCACCCGGCGCGCGACTGCCAGTCGCCGTGCGGGTCGATCTGCCAGAGCCCGGCGATGGCGAGCGCGAAGTCCTCCGGTGTCACCCCGGGGCGGATCGTGCCCGCCTCCTCGTTCGCCTTGAGCAGGAGTGACATGGCCGACGTCACCGGGCCGTGACCGAGGGCGGCCAGGCTGCCGCGCGTGGTGGCCTCGCGCAGCGCGTCCGCCAGGCCGGCCTTCGCCATGGCGTACTGGGCGAGGCGGTCCATCCATGCGCGCAGGGCATCGTCGGGAGCGCGGGCCGCGAGCAGCTGGGACGCGGTGTCGGCGACCTGCTGCATCTCGTAGCGGTAGACCTCGAGGACGAGGGATTCACGGTTGGGGAAGTTGCGGTAGAACGTGCCCTGGCCGACGCCCGCCTTCTTCGCGATCGCGCTCAGCGGGGCGTCCGCCGACCGCGTCAGCTCGACCAGCGCCACTTCCAGGATGCGGTCGCGATTGCGTTGCGCGTCCGAGCGCAGCGGCGCGTCCTTCTTCGGCTGCACCCGTCCCCCTTCCGGGAATCACGAATCCGTACGCCGGTGCCGAGAACCGGTATGCCCTTGCTAAGCGGACAGGTGTCCGCTAGGTTCTGACGTAGTGGACACGTGTCCGCTTAGGTCCACCATAGCGGCAGATCCGGCTCGAGTTAACGGCCGCCGCCCACCGCAAGCGGTTTTTCGGCCGACGAGCGGGCGGCAGGCGCGCAATCCTGACGTTCTCCCTCTACGCACACCCCTCGCATACGCACAGCCCTCGCACCCCATGAGCGAAAGAAGGCTGATCATGGCCCCATCGACGTCCAGCGTCATCACGCTGAACATCAATGGTGAGAAGTACACGCTGCCCGTCGACCACCGCACCACCCTGCTCGACGCCCTGCGCGAGCGACTCGATCTGCCGGGCACCAAGAAGGGCTGCGACCAGGGCCAGTGCGGCGCCTGCACCGTGCTCCTCGACGGCCGCCGCGCCGTCTCCTGCCTGCAGCTCGCGGTCGCCGCCGAGGGGCGCGAGATCACCACCATCGAGGGCGTGGCCGGCGCCGACGGGCTGCATCCCGTGCAGCAGGCGTTCCTCGACCTCGACGGGTACCAGTGCGGCTACTGCACCCCCGGCCAGATCTGTTCGGCCCTCGCCGTCATCGAGGAGCACGCGGCGGGCTGGCCCAGCGCCGTCACCGCCGACGTACGGCCGGAGGCGGGTGCCCCGCCGCTGTCCGCCGACGAGATCCGGGAGCGGATGAGCGGCAACCTGTGCCGCTGCGGCGCCTACGTCTCGATCGTCAACGCCGTCGCACGCGCCGCCGGAACGGAGGCGGTCGCATGAAGGAGTTCGGCTACGAGCGCGTCTTCGACGTGCCCGCCGCGGTCGCCCTGCTCGACGCCGACCCCGACGCGCGCTGTCTGGGCGGCGGCACCAACCTCGTCGACCTGATGAAGACGGGCGTCGAGAGGCCGGCCCGGCTCGTCGACGTACGAGAACTGCCGCTCGACGAGATCGAGTTGACGCCGGACGGCGGCCTGCGCATCGGCGCCACGGTCACCAACAGCGACCTCGCCGCGCATCCCGAGGTACGGCGCCGCTACCCGATGCTCGCGCAGGCCGTCCTCGCGGGCGCCTCGGGCCAGCTGCGCAACATGGCCACCGTCGGCGGCAATCTGCTCCAGCGCACCCGCTGCGGCTACTTCACCGACCTGGCCAAACCCTGCAACAAGCGCACGCCCGGCAGCGGTTGCCCCGCCATCGAGGGGGAGCACCACAACGCCGCGATCCTCGGCGCCTCCGCGCACTGCGTGGCCGTCCACCCCTCGGACATGGGAGTGGCGCTCGCCGCGCTCGACGCCGTCGTCGCGTACGAAACGGTCGACGGCCCGGGCGAGTTGGCGCTTGCGGAGTTCTATGCGCCCGTGGGGGAGACCCCGCACGTGGAGACCACGCTGCCACCCGGCGCGCTCATCACCGCCGTCACCCTGCCCCCGGCGCCCGTCGCCGGCCTCTCCCGCTACCGAAAGGTCCGCGAGCGCGCGTCCTACGCGTTCGCGATCGGCTCCGTCGCCGCCGCGCTCGACGTCCGGGACGGAAGCGTCCACGAAGTGCGCCTCGCCTTCGGGGCGGTGGCGTCACGGCCCTGGCGCGCACACGCGGCCGAACGCGTCCTGACCGGCGGCCCCGCGACCGCCGAGGCCTTCGCCGCGGCGGCGGACGCCGAACTCGCCACTGCCGAGACGCTGCCCCACAATGGATACAAGGTGACGCTGATGCGCAATCTCGTCGTGGCCGTGCTGTCCGAGCTCGCCGAGGAGGCCGCCCGATGACCACGACGACCACGGCAGTCCCGGCGACGGGCACCGTCGGCGCCTCGTACACCCGGGTGGAGGGGCTGGCGAAGGTCACCGGGGCAGCCCGGTACGCGGGGGACGTCCCCGCCGCCGAACTCGCCCACGGCTGGCTGGTGTTGTCCACCGTCGCCCGCGGCCGTATCCGCTCGATCGAGTCGGACCCCGTCCGCGCGATGCCCGGGGTGCTGGCCGTGCTGCACCACGGCAACGCGCCGCGCGTCGACGGGAACTACGTCGGCATGCTGGGGCGGCCCGACCCGATCGTCGAGGTCTTCCAGCACGACCGGGTGCCGTTCGTGGGCTGGCCGGTGGCGCTGGTCGTCGCTGAGACCTCCGAACAGGCCAGGGAGGCCGCCGAGGCGCTGGTGGTGCGGTACGACGAGGAGCCGCACGACGTCGCGTTCTCCGCCGGACACGCCGGCATCTACACACCGGACGGCGACGGCATGCTGGTGGAGAAGGGCGACCTCGCGGCCGAACTCGCCGCGTCCGTCCATGTCGTGGACGCGGAGTACACCACCCCGGAAGAGCACCACAGCTCGATGGAACCGCACGCGGCGATGGCGCGCTGGGACGGCGGACGCCTCGAGGTCTTCGACTCCAACCAGGGCAGCATGTGGGTGGCGCAGGAGCTGGCGAAACTGTTCTCGCTCGACCCGGCCTCGGTGCGGGTGCGGTCCGAGCACATCGGCGGTGCCTTCGGGTCCAAGGGTGTGCGCGTGCACCAGATCCTCGCCGTGATGGCGGCGACCGTACTCGACCGCCCGGTCCGGGTCGTCATGACGCGACGTCAGATGTTCTCGCTCGTCGGCTACCGCAGCCCCACGGCCCAGCGCGTCAGGCTCGGCGCCGACGCCGACGGGCGGTTGCGTGCTCTCGACCACCAGGCGCACAGCCTCACGTCGACGGTCCACGAATTCGTCGAGGCCAGCGCCGGGTTCGGGCGTCCGATGTATGCCGCCGACGCTCACCGCAGCGTCAACCGGGTGGTGCGCCTGGACGTGCCGACGCCGACCTTCATGCGCGCGCCCGGTGAGGCTCCGGGCTCGTTCGCCCTGGAGTCCGCGCTCGACGAACTCGCCGAACGGTGCGGCATGGACCCGATCGCGCTGCGTGCCCGCAACGAGCCGGACGTGGGCCCGGTCTCCGGGCTGCCGTTCGGCTCCCGCAACCTGCTGGCCTGCTTCGACGAGGGGGCCCGCAGGTTCGGCTGGGCGGACCGGGACCCACGTCCCGGCGTGCGGCGCGAAGGGCGCTGGCTGCTCGGCACCGGCACGGCGGCGGCCACCTTCCCGGTGATCGTGGCACCGTCCACGGCGGCCGTGACCGCCGAGGCCGACGGCACCTTCACGGTGCGGATCGGCGCGTCGGACGTCGGGACGGGGGCGCGGACCGCGCTGACCCTGCTCGCCGCGGAGGCCCTCGGCGTGGCCGGGGAGCGCGTCCACGTGCGCATCGGCGACAGCGACTTCGGCCCGGCGGCGATCTCGGGCGGCTCGATGGGCACCCGCTCCTGGGGCTGGGCCGTCACGGCCGCCGGGCGAGACCTGCGGGAGCAGTTGGCCCTGGGCGGCGACATTCCGCCGCAGGGCATCACCGTACGATCCGACACCACCGCCGCCGTCGGCTCCCTCACCCAGAAGGAACGGCACTCCTTCGGCGCCCAGTTCGCCGAGGTCGCCGTCGACGTCACCACCGGCGAGGTGCGCGTACGGCGCATGCTCGGCGTCTTCGCGGCGGGCAGGATCGTCAACCCGCTGACCGCGCGCAGCCAGTTCATCGGCGGGATGATCTGGGGACTGTCCATGGCGCTGCACGAAGAGGCGGTCCGGGATCAGGTCACGGGCGGCCATGTCGGAGCCGACCTCGCGGGCTACCACTTCGCCGCGAACGCCGACGTACCGCTGATCGAGGCGGACTGGGTCGACGACCCGGATGCCGACGACCCCGTTGGGATCAAGGGCATCGGCGAGATCGGCATCGTGGGCGCGGCCGCGGCCGTCGCCAACGCGGTGTGGCACGCGACCGGAGTCCGTCACCGTCACCTGCCGATCCGGCCCGACCGTGTCCTGTCGGCCGGAGCCCCTGCCGAGGGTGACGGCGATGCTTGACATCGCCGACGAGCTGAACCGGTGGGCCGGGCAGGGCCGGGACTTCGCCGTCGCCACCGTCGTCTCGGTGGGCGGCAGCGCACCCCGCCCGCCCGGCGCCGCCCTCGCCGTCGACAGCGAGGGCACGGTCATCGGATCGGTCTCGGGCGGCTGCGTCGAGGCGGCGGTATACGAACTGTGCGTGCAGGTGCTCCAGGACGGCGTGTCCGTCCTGGAGCGGTTCGGCTACAGCGACGAGGACGCCTTCGCCGTGGGGCTCACCTGCGGCGGCGTCATCGACGTCCTGGTCACGCCGGTGCGCGCCGACGCGCCGGACAGGCCCGTCTTCGCGGCGGCGCTCGCGGCCGCCGCCCGCGGCGAGACGGCCGCGCTCGCCCGGGTGTCCCGCGGACCGGCCGGACTGCGGGGCGGGGCACTGCTGGTGAGGGCGGACGGGTCGTACGAGGGAGGGCTCGCCGGGGGCTCCGGTCTCGACCGCACCGTGGCGGGCGAGGCGCGGGCCCTCGTCGCCGCGGGCCGCACCGGCACGTTCGACCTCTCGGCCGACGGCTCCCACTGCGGCGCCGACCTGACCCTCTTCGTCGAGTCGAGCGTGCCACCGCCCCGGATGATCGTCTTCGGCGCCGTCGACTTCGCCGCGGCTCTGGTCCGTACGGGCAAGTTCCTCGGTTACCACGTGACGTTGTGCGACGCGCGCCCCGTCTTCACCACGCGGGCCCGCTTCCCCGACGCCGACGACATCGTCGTCGACTGGCCGGACCGCTACCTTCGGCGCACCACGACCGACGAACGCACGGTCCTGTGCGTGCTCACCCATGACGCGAAGTTCGACATCCCGCTGCTGGAGATCGCGCTGCGGCTGCCCGTCGCCTTCGTCGGAGCGATGGGCTCACGCCGTACGCACGAGGACCGCGACCGCCGCCTGCGTGAAGTCGGCCTGACCAGCGAGGAGTTGGCGCGCCTGCACTCGCCTATCGGCCTGGACCTCGGCGCCCGCACACCCGAGGAGACGGCCCTGTCCATCGCGGCGGAGATCGTCGCGTCGAGACAGGGCGGCACGGGCGCACCCCTGACCACCTCGCGCACACCGATCCATCACGACGACGAGGCGGGGGAGCGGGGTCGGATGATGTCGGGGCGGATCTGAGGTAGGACACGACCGTCGCCGGAGAGGGCGGGCCCGTCGGTGTGACCGGCCTCAGCGACTCGTGCGGGGAGGGGTGTGGAGGCCCCCAGGGCCCTCGCCCGACGCGGCAGCTCGGAAGTGCAGCCGCGCCGTACGGGCCGCCTCCGCCGGTGACAGGTCGGCGCCGTGCCCGAACGCCTCCGCAAACGCCGGGCCGCCCAGCGCGGTCGTCGCCCTCGCCGTGATGCGGTCCACGTCGCCGCGTTCCGCGGGCGGGAGCGGTGCGCCCGCGGAGCGGCGGGCCGCGTCCGCGGCGCCGAGGAGTGCGGCCGCCCGGCCCCCGTCCCCAGCCAGTGCTGCCGCGCCTGCCAGGCCCTCCAGGGACAGGGCCACGGCGCGCGGCTCGCCGATGGCACAGGCGACGTCCAGACCGAGGAGATGGTGGGCGGCCGCCCCGGCCGCATCCCCGCGCAGCTCGGCGACGAAGCCCAGTTCCGCCTGGAGCAGATGGTCACCCGCCTCCGACGACACCTCACCGAATGCGTCGCGGATCCGCAGCAGGTGCGCCTGCGCCGCATCGAGGTCGCCGGAGCGGCGTGCGCCGAGGGCGAGGCCCATCTCCGCGTGGAGCTCGCCGTACTTGTAGCCCTGCTCGGACGCCGATCGCCGAGCCTGCTCGTGCAGTTCGGCGGCCCGGTCCCCGTCTCGGTCGAGCAGCGCGAGCCGGCCCAGGCCGGAGAGCCGGGCGGAGACCTCCGCGTCCAGACCGAGCTCCCGCGCCATGCGCAGTCCCTCCTCGTGGCGCCGGGCGGACTCCGCGTACTCACCCTTGATCTCCGCGAGCGCCGCCAGTGGCTCCACCGTCTGCAACTCGCCCCACCGGTCGCCGAGTTCACGGAACAGCGTGGCACTGCGCAGCCCGTCGCGCCCCAGGGCATCCAGGTCACCACGGATCAGCGCGTGCATCGACCGCAGCCCGAGAGCCGCGGCCGTACCCCACCGGTCGTCCACGGCGTCGAAGAGAGCGAGCGCCCGCGAGACGGCCTCCTCACTGGCGGCGAGATCACCCGACCTGAACAGGCCGTACGCGGAGAACCACACCGCGCGCCCCCGCCGCACAGGATCGGTGATCGCCACGTCGGGGCAAGTCGCCGCCGGGGGCTGCTCACCGGTCATCAGTCCGAACGCATCGCTCAGCACCCGGAGTTCGCCCGCGGACGGCGCCACGGAGAGGACGGCGGACAGGGCCCGACGCGCCTCGCTCAGGCGGCCGCGCAGCAGCCACCACCAGGACAGGTCGGTGGCCAGGCGCACGGCGTCGCCGGTGGCGCCACTCGTCGACGCGCGCCGCGTCGCCTCGTCGAGCGCCGCTCGCAGATTGGCGGTCTCGGCGTCGAGGCGGCCGAGCCATTCGCGCTGCCCGCCGCCACGGAGGCGGGGTTCGGCGCGCTCGGCCAGTTCCGCGTAGTGCCGCAGATGACGGTGGCGCACCGCGGCGAGTTCATCCGTCTCGCGCAGGCGCTCCTCGGCGTACGCGGCGACGGACTCGAGGAGCCGGTAGCGGGGGCCGGCGCCGCCGGGGCCGGTCACCACGACGACCAGCGACCGGTCGACCAGTCGCGTCACGAGGTCGAGAACCTCGTCGCGGCGCACCCCGCCGCCCGCGCACACCTCCTCCGCCGCGTCCAAAGTGCAGCCGTCGCGATGCACGGCCAGGCGGCGCAGCACCGTCCGCTCGGAAACGCTGAGCAGCTCCCAGCTCCAGTCGATCACCGCCCGCAGAGTCTGCTGGCGCGGTGGCGCACCCCGCCGCCCCGACGTCAGCAGCCGGAAGCGGTCCTCGAGCCGGTCCGCCAACTCCCTCACGCCCAGGGCCCGTACGCGCGTCGCCGCCAGTTCGAGCGCGAGCGGGATGCCGTCGAGGCGCCGGCAGATCTCCAGAACCGCCGCTAGGATCTCAGGAGTGGCTTCGTCGGTCGAGAAGCCGGGGGAGGCCGCCGCTGCGCGCGCCGTGAACAGGCGTACCGCGTCCGCGGGTTCCAGCGGCTCGACCAGATGCACCGTCTCCCCGGTGACGCACAGCGGCTCCTGGGTGGTGGCCAGGATCCGCAGGTGCGGTGCGCGGCTCAGCAGCGATTCGGTGAGCCGGGCCACCGAATCGACGACCTGCTCGCAGTTGTCCAGGAGGAGCAGCGTCCTGCGGTCCCGCAGGGCCGTGGCGAGCCGTTGCTCAGGTGCGGACGCCGCGCCTTGTCCGGGCGGACCCGAAAGCGCGTCGTCACGCAAGCCCAACGCGGCGGAGACGACCTGCGCGAGATCGGCCACGCTCCCGCGCTCACCGGCGAGTTCGACCAGCCACACCCCGTCGGGGGCGTCCTGGATCCGCCGGGCCGCCTCGACCGCGAGCCGCGTCTTGCCGACTCCGCCGGGGCCGGTGAGCGTGACCAGGCGTTCCGTGGCGAGGAGTTGACCGATCCCGGCCAGGGAGCGCTCACGGCCGACGAGCGCCGTGAGCGGGGCGGGAAGGTTCGACCGAGGGCGTTCGGGCGGCGGCGCGGCGCCCGCAGGAGAGGCCGGGGTAGGGGCGAGCGCAGGGTCCTGGCGCAGGATCGCCTCGTGGAGCGCGGCCAGCTCGGGGCTCGGGTCGAGGCCGAGCTCGTCCGCGAGCCGGGCCCGCAACTCGGCGTACGAGGCGAGCGCCTCGCTCTGCCGGCCCGACCGATACAGCGCCCGCAGCTGGACGGCGCGCAGCCGCTCCCGGAGCGGATGGCGCGCGACGAGGTCCGCCAGCTCCCCCGTGAGGAGCGTGAGGTCGCCCGACTCCAGGAGCGCCTCGGCCCGTTCCTCCCGGACGGCCAGCCGCTGCTCCGTCAGGCGCTGCGCAGCAGTACGTACGAACTCCTCGTCCGCGAAATCGGCGTAGGCCGGCCCACGCCACAACTCCAGTGCCTCGGTGAGGAGTTCGGCCCGTTCGCGCGGACCCGCCGCGGATCCGGCCCGGTCCACCAGCGACAGGAAGCGGTCGGCGTCCACCTCGTCCCCGGTCTCGTCGAGACGGAGCCGGTAGCCGGGAGCCTGGCGCACCACGCGGTCGCGGCCGAGCGCTTTCCGCAGTTGAGAGACCTTCGCCTGGAGGGCGTTGGCGGGATTCCCCGGAAGATCGTCCCCCCACAGGCCGTCGATGAGACGGTCGGCGGAGACAGGCCGCCCCTCGTGGACCAGGAGCGCGGCGAGGAGGGCCCTGACCTTCACCTCGGGAACCGCGACCGGATCCCCTTCGCCGTCCCGCACCGTCAGTGGACCAAGCACCCCGAACCGCATGTGAGCACGGTACACACGCCGTGGCCGCCGACCGTCAGCGGACCGTCAGCGTTCCCGAAGTCCCGACCTGCACTGTCGTCGCATGACCGGAACAGACGTCACCCGAACAGAGTCGACCCGCACACCCCCCGACGCCTCACCAGCCCCCGCCGGGGACACCACCGAGAACCGCGAGCTGCCCCTCCTCGCCCTGCTCGCCCTCGCCACCGCCGTCTTCGTCACGAGCCTGACGGAGACCCTGCCCGCGGGTCTGCTGCCCGCGATGAGCCGTGACCTGGGCGTCGGCGAGTCGGCCACCGGGCAGACCGTGACGGTCTACGCGATCGGCACCGCCCTCACGGCGATCCCCCTCACCGCGGCCACCGCCGGATGGCGCCGCAAGCGTCTCCTGATGACGGCGATGGCGGGGTTCGGCGTCGCCAACACGGTCACCGCGCTGTCGACGAACTTCCCCCTCACGATGGTGGCCCGCTTCGTGGCCGGAGTCGCGGCCGGCCTGGCCTGGGCGCTGCTCGCCGGTTACGCCCGGCGCCTCGCGCCCACCCACCTCCAGGGCAGGGCCATCGCGATCGCGATGGCGGGCATCCCGGTCGCACTGTCCCTGGGCGTTCCCGCGGGCACGTTCCTCGGCAAGGCCGTGAACTGGCAGATCGCGTTCCTGAGCATGACCGTCCTCACCGTCGCCCTCCTCGGCTGGATCGCCGCGACCGTCCCCGACCAGCCAGGACAGCGACAGGGAGCGCGGCCGCCGATGCTCCGGGCGCTCCGCGTCCCCGGCGTGTCCCCGGTCCTCTTCGTCACCCTCGTCTTCGTCCTCGCCCACACCGTCCTCTATACGTTCGTCGCGACGTTCCTCGACGGAGTCGGCATGGGGAACTCCACCGATCTCGTGCTGCTCGTCTTCGGCACCGCGTCCCTGGCGAGCATCTGGATCGTGGGCGCACTGATCAACCGCCACCTGCGCGCCCTGACGGTCGCGGCCGCCCTGCTGGTCGCCGTGGCGGCGGCCGTCCTGGCCCTGCCGTCCGACAGTTCCGCCCTGGTGTACGCGGCCGTGACGCTGTGGGGCCTCGGCTGGGGCGGCGCCCCCACGCTCCTGCAGACCGCCGCGGGTGACGCGGGAGGAGAGTCGGCGGACGCCGCGCAGGCCATGCTCGTCACCCTCTGGAACGTGGCCATGGCCTGCGGCGGAATCGCCGGCGGGATCCTCCTCGACCTGGTCGGATCCCGCTCCTTCCCTTGGACGGTCCTCCTGCTCCTGGTTCCCGTGCTCGCCGTGGTCGTCGCCGCCCGCGCCCACGGATTCCCCGCCCGCCGCACGGCGCGCACCTCATGAACGTCCACACCGCACCCCGTCACACCACTCACCCCGATTCGAGGAGCACCGCCATGACGACGTCCCGCCTTTTCGACCCCGCCCGCCTCGGCGCGCTGACCCTGCCCAACCGCCTCGTCATGGCGCCCATGACCCGTAACCGCGCCTCCGCGGACGGCGTCCCGCAGCCCGTCATGGCCACCTACTACGCCCAGCGCGCCACCGCGGGCCTGATCATCGCCGAGGCGTCCACGCCCAACGCCGTAGGGCAGACCTACGCCAACATCACGGCCATCCACAGCGCGGCCCACGTCGAGGGCTGGCGACACGTGACCGACGAGGTCCGCGCCGCCGGGGGCCGGATGTTCCTCCAGCTCCAGCACGGCGGCCGGATCGGCCACCCCGACAACAGCGGCGGCCTGACCCCGATCGCCCCCTCACCGGTGCCGCTCCCCGACACCATTCACACCGCGACCGGCCACCGGCCCGCCGTCATACCGAGGGAGATGACGTCCGACGACATCCGCACCACCGTGGCCGACTTCGCCGACGCCGCCCGCAAGGCCGTGGCGGCGGGCTTCGAAGGCGTCGAGGTGCACGGCGCCAACGGCTACCTCCTCCACCAGTTCCTCGGCCGGGGCACCAACCACCGCACCGACGCCTACGGCGGAACGGTCGAGGGCCGCGTCAGGTTCGTGGTCGAGGTCGTGCGTGCCGTCGCGGACGCGATCGGACCCGAGCGGGTGGGCCTGCGGATCTCTCCGGGACTCACCGTCAACGGCATGGACGAGGGAGACACCGACGACATCTACCCCGCGCTCGTCGACGCCCTCTCGGACCTGGACCTCGCCTATCTGCACATCGTCTTCGCCGACCCGGACAGTCCGCTCTTCCAGGACCTCCGCAAGCGCTGGACCGGCACGCTGATCGCCAACCCCGTGCTGCCGAGGGAGCGGATTCCCGCCGACGGCGGCAGAAGCGAGGGCGAGCGTCTCCTGGCCGCCGGCGCCGACCTGGTGGCGCTCGGCCGCCCGTTCCTGGCCAACCCCGACCTGGTCGAGCGGCTGCGAGTGGGCGCGCCGCTCAACCAGGTCAGGGACCGGTACCTGATGTACGTAGGAGGGGAGACGGGCTACACGGACTATCCGTTCCTGTCCGGCAGCCGCCGATGAAGTGAATATCAGGCGCCCGGGGCCCCTGGATTTGCTCAATCCGGGGTGAAGGTTCGCGGCGACGCGCGAAATATTCTGGCTCACCGTGCTCCGAAGCCCGGTCCGTGCTAGTCTTGATCTCAGTTGCAGTTGTGGTTCCCATAGATACTTCAAGTGCCTTAGGTAACTTCACGTTGCCGGGCGCTTTTCTATTTCCGGATGCATTTTTTCCGGGCGGGGCAATCATTGCGGCGACGCCGAGGTCCGCACAGTGTGGGCCCCGGGCACTGCCCCGAAGGAGAATTTGCATATGGCTACTGGCACCGTGAAGTGGTTCAACTCGGAAAAGGGCTTCGGCTTCATCGAGCAGGAGGGTGGCGGCCCCGACGTCTTCGCCCACTACTCGAACATCGCCACCCAGGGCTTCCGTGAGCTTCAGGAAGGCCAGAAGGTGAACTTCGATGTCACGCAGGGCCAGAAGGGCCCGCAGGCGGAGAACATCGTTCCCGCCTGACGCTGAAGCGTTGAGCGCAGCTGGTGCCCGTACCCTGGTGGTACGGGCACCAGCTCGTTGCTGTTTGCGGGGCATCCCGCCCGGGTAGACACGACCACCGGGTGGCACACCACC
Organism: Streptomyces sp. NBC_00569; assembly: GCF_036345255.1. Lineage (NCBI taxonomy): Bacteria > Bacillati > Actinomycetota > Actinomycetes > Kitasatosporales > Streptomycetaceae > Streptomyces > Streptomyces sp. NBC_00569. Next base: position 8,294,832 of record NZ_CP107783.1, read on the forward strand.
CCGGCGGGGCGCCAAGACCCCCGCACCCCATTGATCCGGCCCGTCCGAGGGCCGCCTGCCGCAGTGGAATCCCAGCATTCCGACGTCAGGCGTCGCCATTCTCCGTACCGGCGCGCCGGCTGTTTTTCAGTCTGCTATTCGGCTCGTTCTTGCAATTCGTCCGGCACTCATGCGCCGGGAATTCCTCGATACGTGCCATATCGAGGAAGGTTCTCCATGAACCGTTCAGCTCGCACGAACGACCGTTACTCCAACCCCCGCAGGGGTTCCGCCGGCGGCGACCGGGGCGCCCGTTTTCGACCCCAGGGCCAGGGCCAGGGACGCCCCGGCGGCAAGAGCTCCGGCGGCTACGGGCGCAGGCCCGCCGCGCCGCAGGGCGAGTTCGCGCTGCCCGTCACCGTCACGCCCGCCCTTCCCGCCGTCGAGACCTTCGGTGAGCTCGACCTGCCGGCCGAGATCCTCAAGACGCTCACCGGCCTCGGTGTGACCGTGCCGTTCCCGATCCAGGCGGCCACCCTGCCGAACTCGCTCGCGGGCCGGGACGTCCTCGGCCGCGGCCGCACCGGCTCCGGCAAGACCCTCGCCTTCGGGCTCGCTCTGCTCGCGCGCCTCGCAGGTCAGCGCGCCGACGCCAAGCAGCCCTTCGGTCTGATCCTCGTCCCCACGCGCGAGCTCGCGCAGCAGGTCACCGAGGCGCTCACCCCCTACGCCCGGTCGCTGAGGCTGCGGATGGCCACCGTCGTCGGCGGTATGTCCATCGGCCGTCAGGCCAGTGCCCTGCGCGGTGGCGCCGAGGTCGTCGTCGCGACGCCCGGACGCCTCAAGGACCTCATCGAGCGCAAGGACTGCCGTCTGGACCGGGTGAAGATCACCGTCCTGGACGAGGCCGACCAGATGGCCGACATGGGCTTCATGCCGCAGGTCACCGAGCTGCTCGACCTGGTGCACCCCGAGGGGCAGCGCATGCTGTTCTCGGCGACGCTGGACCGCAACGTCGACCTGCTGGTGCGCCGCTACCTGCACGACCCGGTCGTCCACTCCGTCGACCCGTCGGCGGGCGCCGTCACCACGATGGAACACCACGAACTGCATGTGCACGGCGCCGACAAGTTCGCCGCCGCCACCGAGATCGCGGCCCGCGACGGGCGGGTCATCATGTTCCTGGACACCAAGCACGCCGTCGACCAGTTCACCAAGCACCTGCTCGGCAGCGGCGTGCGGGCCGCAGCCCTGCACGGCGGCAAGTCCCAGCCGCAGCGCACCCGCACCCTGGCCCAGTTCAAGGCCGGTACGGTCACGGCGCTCGTCGCCACCAACGTCGCCGCCCGCGGCATCCACGTCGACAACCTCGACCTCGTGGTCAACGTCGACCCGCCGAGCGACCACAAGGACTACCTGCACCGCGGCGGCCGTACGGCCCGCGCCGGTGAGTCCGGCAGCGTCGTCACCCTGGTCCTGCCCAACCAGCGCCGCGACATGAGCCGGCTCATGCGCGACGCCGGCATCCGGCCGCAGATCACCCAAGTCCGTTCGGGCGAGGCTGAGTTGAGCCGTATCACCGGTGCTCAGGCGCCCTCCGGCGTCCCGGTCACCGGCACCGCGCCGGCCGCGGAGCGCCCCAAGCGCGGCGGTGCCCCGTTCCGCGGCATGGGCTCGCGCCCGGGCCGCGCCGGTGGTGACTCGCGCCGCACCTCCGAGGCCCGCCAGCTCGCGGACGCCCGCAAGGCCGCGCGGGTCCGCCGCGCCGGCTGACGCATACGCACGAAGGCCGGAGGCCCTGGACCCATATCGGTCCAGGGCCTCCGGCCGTTCTGCTGCTGTCAGCCCTTGCGGGTGGTGATGTCCTCGGTGAGCTGGGGGACGACGTCGAAGAGGTCGCCGACGACGCCGTAGTCGACGAGGTCGAAGATCGGGGCCTCGGCGTCCTTGTTGACCGCGACGATGGTCTTCGAGGTCTGCATACCGGCCCGGTGCTGGATCGCGCCGGAGATACCGTTGGCGATGTACAGCTGCGGGGACACACTCTTGCCGGTCTGGCCGACCTGGTTGGAGTGCGGGTACCAGCCCGCGTCCACCGCGGCACGCGAGGCACCCACGGCCGCACCGAGGGAGTCGGCGAGGGCCTCGATGAGTGCGAAGTTCTCCGCGCCGTTGACGCCACGGCCACCGGAGACCACGATCGCGGCCTCGGTCAGGTCCGGACGCCCGGTCGACTCACGCGGCGTGCGCGAGACGACCTTCGTGCCCCTCGCCTGCTCGGAGAAGGACACGGTCAGGGCCTCGACCGTGCCGGCCGCCGGAGCCGGCTCGACCGGAGCCGAGTTGGGCTTGACGGTGATGACCGGGGTGCCCTTGGCCACACGGGACGTGGTCGTGAACGAGGCGGCGAACGCCGACTGCGTGGCAACCGGACCCTGCTCGCCGGCCTGCAGGTCGGTGGCGTCGGTGATGACACCCGACCCGATCCGCACCGCGAGACGGGCGGCGATCTCCTTGCCCTCCGCGGACGAGGGCACCAGAACCGCGGCCGGGGACACCGCGTTGTAGGCGGCCTGCAGCGCATCGACCTTCGGCACGACCAGGTAGTCGGCGTACTCGGAGGCGTCATCGGTCAGGACCTTGACGGCGCCGTGCTCGGCCAGGACGGCCGCGGTGCCGGCGGCACCCGCACCCAGCGCCAGCGCGACGGGCTCACCGATGCGGCGGGCCAGCGTCAGCAGCTCCAGGGTGGGCTTGCGGACGGCACCGTCCACGTGATCGACGTAGACCAGAACTTCAGCCATGGGACTTCTTCTCTCCTGCGTGCGAAAGATGAGGGCTAAGGGGGCGATGGGACGGGCGGGGCTAGATGAACTTCTGGCCCGCGAGGAACTCGGCGAGCTGCTTGCCGCCCTCGCCCTCGTCCTTGACGATCGTGCCCGCGCTGCGCGCCGGACGCTCGGCCGCCGCGTCCACGACCGTCCACGCACCCGCCAGACCCACCTCGTCGGCCTCCAGGTCCAGATCCGACAGGTCCCAGGACTGAACCGGCTTCTTCTTCGCCGCCATGATCCCCTTGAACGAGGGGTAACGCGCCTCGCCCGACTGGTCGGTCACCGACACCACCGCCGGCAGCGAGGCCTCCACCTGCTCCGAGGCGGTGTCACCGTCACGACGGCCCTTCACCACACCGCCCTCGACCGACACCTGCGACAACAGCGTCACCTGCGGCACACCCAGCCGCTCCGCGAGCAGCGCCGGCACCACACCCGCCGTGCCGTCCGTCGACGCCATACCGGACACGACCAGATCGAAACCGGCCTTCTCGATCGCCTTCGCCAGCACCAGCGACGTGCCCACGATGTCCGTGCCGTGCAGATCGTCGTCCTCGACATGGATCGCCTTGTCCGCGCCCATCGACAACGCCTTGCGCAACGCGTCCTTCGCGTCCTCCGGACCCACCGTCAACACGGTGATCTCCGCATCGTCCGCCCCGTCCGCGATCTGCAACGCCTGCTCGACCGCGTACTCGTCCAGCTCCGACAACAGACCGTCCACATCATCACGGTCCACCGTCAGATCATCAGCGAAATGCCGGTCCCCCGTCGCGTCCGGCACATACTTCACGGTGACAACGATCCTCAAGCTCACGCCGGCTCTCCTGCCTCTGGTTCCTGAAAGCGACACTATGGCACTCAGTACCCTCTGGCAAGGTACGTGGTGCCAGAGGGGCCGCTTCGGTGTTACGTTCCCGGCATGACTGAGGCGACCAGACCGGCCAAGAAGGCGCCGATGCGCGAGGTGCTCGCCGAGGCGGCGTTCCAGCTCTTCCTCGACCGGGGTTTCGAACAGACCACGGTCGACGACATCGTCGCCCGTGCGGGTGTCGGGCGCAGGTCGTTCTTCCGGTACTTCCCGTCCAAGGAGGACGCGGTCTTCCCGGATCACGAGCGCTGCCTCGCCGACATGACGGCCTTCCTCGAAGAGGCCGACGGCACCGACCCGGTGGGTACCGTCTCCGACGCGGCGCGCCTCGTGCTGCGGATGTACGCGGCCAACCCCGAGTTCTCCGTGCAGCGCTACCGCCTCACGCGCGAGGTGCCGGGGCTGCGGACGTACGAACTGTCGGTGGTGCGGCGCTACGAGCGCACCCTGGCGGGCTATCTGCGGGAGCGATTCGAGGGGGAGCGGGACGGCGCGCTGCGGGCCGAGGTGATCGCCGCGTCCGTCGTCGCCGCCCATAACAACGGGCTCCGCTCCTGGCTCCGTTCGGGTGGTGAGGGAGACCCGTACGCGGCCGTGGACCATGCTCTGGGGATGGTGCGCGGTGTGTGGAGTGGCGCGGACCAGGGTGCGGCCCCGCGCGCCGCCGAGGACGAAGTCGTCGTGATGGTCGCCCCGAAGGGTGCCCCGATGTGGCAGGTCGTGCAGCGGATCGAAGCGGCCTTGGGGCAGGGCTGAGGACTCGGTCCGGAGACGGATCCTGCTTAATTTGGCACTCAGTACCTTTACAGCGTGGAACTCAGTGCCATACGGTGCGAAGGCGCCGACGCGATGGTGCGGCGCATCAGAGCCGAGCGCAGGGGGCCGAGCCGTGTCCGAGACAGCAACCCACACCGCGCCGATCGGGCACGAGGTGTCCCACACCGCGCCGACCGGGCCCGACGGGACCGGCCTGACGATCCAGCGCTGCCGATGGTGCGGCACCGCCTCCTTCAGGCGGCTTCTGTGTCCGGTGTGCGCGTCGAGCGATCTGCAGGCCGAACACAGCGACGGTCTTGGCGTCGTCGTGCAGTCCAGCGTCGTGAACCGGTACACGGGGACGGCGCGCAACGAGTCCCTCGTCCGTTTCCCGGAAGGCTTCGTGTTCCGGTGCCGTGTCGTCGGTGCCGCCCCGAACCTGGTGTGGATCGGCGCCCGTGTGCGACCCGTGGCCGGCAGCGACCCCGACGCCGGGGAAGTGGTCTTCGAACTGTGTGACACGGGTGGGCGCACCGACTGGCAGTGACTCTGCCGAATGGCGACAACTGGAGGCCCGGCAACCGCGGGCGGCCGCAAGAGAGGAGGATCTTCGATGCGTGAGTTCGGCAGAGTGGGCGTGGTGGGCTGCGGCCTGATGGGATCGGGCATCGCGGAGGTCTGCGCCCGCGCCGGTCTCGACGTCCTGGTCGCCGAGCGCGGCGAAGAGGCGCTTGCGGCGGGCCGGTCCCGTGTCACGGCGTCCCTCGACCGCGGCCTGCGCAGCGGCAAGTTGAGCGCGGACGAGCGCGAAGCCGCCCTGGCCAGAATGGAGTTCACCACCGACCTCGACGAGTTCGCCGACCGTGACCTGGTCGTCGAGGCCGTCGCCGAGCAGCCCGACGTGAAGATCGCCGTGTTCAAGGAGCTCGACCGGGTGCTCGGGGGCGGGGACGCGGTCATCGCCTCCAACACCTCCTCCATCCCGATCATCGACCTCGCCGCGGTCACCTCACGCCCCCAGCAGGTCGTCGGCGTCCACTTCTTCAACCCCGTACCCGTACAGCGCCTCGTCGAGGTCATTCCGACGCAGCTCACCGCGCAGAGCGTCACCGACGCGGTGACGGACTTCGCAGAGCGGCGGCTCGGCAAGACCGTCGTCCACGCTCAGGACCGGGCGGGCTTCGTCGTCAACGCCCTGCTGATCCCGTACCTCGTCTCCGCCGTCAGGATGCTGGAGTCGGGGGCCGCGTCCGCCGAGGACATCGACAACGGCATGGTGCTCGGCTGCGCGCATCCCATGGGCCCGCTGCGCCTCCTCGACCTCATCGGCCTCGACACGGCCCAGTCCATCGCGGAGTCGATGTACGACGAGTTCAAGGAGCCGCTGTACGCGCCCCCGCCGCTGCTGCGCCGCATGGTCGCCGCGGGCGCGCTCGGCCGGAAGTCGGGGCGCGGCTTCTACGCGTACGACAGCTGAGCCGCCGCAGTCGGCACCGGTCAGAAGTCGACCGGGTCCCGGATCAGCGGGCATGTCATGCAGTGCCCGCCGCCTCGGCCGCGGCCCAGTTCCGCGCCGACGATGGTGATGACCTCGACGCCCGCCTTGCGCAGCAGCGTGTTCGTCTGCGTGTTGCGGTCGTACGTGACGACGACGCCCGGCTCGACCGCGACGGCGTTGTTGCCGCTGTCCCACTGCTGGCGTTCGGAGGCGTAGACGTCGCCGCCGGTCTCGATCACGCGCAGTGCGCCGACGCCGAGCGCCTTCGCCACGACGTCGACGAAGGGGCGAGAGCCCTCGTCGGTGATGTGGAGGCCGGACGGATCATCGCCGGGGCGCAGCGTGAAGGTGTGGACGGCGTCCATGATGACCGGGTAGAGCGTGACGATGTCGCGGTCGGCGAAGGTGAAGACGGTGTCCAGGTGCATGGCGGAGCGCAGCTTCGGCATGCCGGCGACGATGACCTGGTCCGCCGCGCCGTTCTCGAACAGGGCGGCCGTCACCTGCGTGATCGCCTGGCGTGAGGTGCGTTCGCTCATGCCCATCAGGACGACGCCGTTGCCCACGGGCATGATGTCGCCGCCCTCGAACGTGGCCTGGCCCCAGTCCCGCTCGGGGTCCCCCCACCACACGGTGGAGCCGGTGAAGTCGGGGTGGAAGGTGTAGATCGCCTTCATCAGCAGGGTCTCGTCGTGGCGTGCGGGCCAGTACAGCGGGTTGAGGGTGACGCCTTCGTAGAGCCAGCAGGTCGTGTCGCGGGTGTAGAGGGTGTTGGGCAGGGGCGGCATCAGGTACTCGCGTACGCCCGTCGACTCGCGGACCAGGGCGACGTAGTCGGAGCGGAACTCGTCCGGCAGGTCGGTCGTGGCCAGGCCGCCGATCAGATACTCGGTGAGACGGTGCGGGCTGAGCTCGTCGAGGAAGGACCGGGTGTCGTCCATGAGGCCGAGGCCGACCTCGTTGGCGACGATCTTGCGGTCCAGGAGCCAGGCCTTCGCTTCGGGGATCGTCATGGTCTCGGTGAGCAGTTCGTGCAGTTCGACGACGTCGACGCCGCGTCCGCGCAGCTTGCTGACGAAGTCGGCGTGGTCGCGCTGGGCGTTCTCCACCCACATCACGTCGTCGAAGAGGAGGTCGTCGGAGTTGGTCGGGGTGAGCCTGCGGTGGGCGAGGCCGGGCGCGCAGACCAGGACCTTGCGCAGCGTGCCGACCTCGGAGTGGACGCCGAGGGCCGGCTCGGCCGTGGTGTCGTTGCTGGTCACGATGTGCCTTTCCAGAGAGTCGGTGTGACGGGCGGGCCGGTCAGAGGCTGATCCAGCCGGCCGCCAGGGCGATGACACCAAGGACGGCTCCGGCCACGGACACCGCGAGGATGACGAGTTCGGCGGGGGAGAACAGGCGCCTGCCCTGTTCGCGGCGGGCCATCACGAAGAGGACCGTGGCGGGCGCGTAGACGATGAAGGACACCAGGACGAACTTCATCCCGGCCGCGTAGAGAAGGAACGCCGTGTAGACGGTCGCGAGGCCCGCCACGACGAGTTCGCCGCGCGAGCCGTTGGCCGCGACCGTGAGTGCGTCCGGCCGCACCGCGATCTTCACGGCGAACGCGGCGGCCAGCAGGAACGGGATCAGCGACAGGGCGCTCGTCAGATCGAGCGCGAAGTTGAACGCGTCGTCGGAGAACGAGGTGATGACGAGGACGACCTGGGAGAGGGCCGTGGTCATCACGAGTGCGGGCACGGGAACGTCGGCGCTGCTCGTGCGGGCCAGGAACCGCGGCATGTCACTGTCCCGGGCGGCGACGAGGAGGACCTCGGCCGCCATCAGCGTCCACGCGAGGTAGGCGCCGAGCACGGAGACGATCAGGCCGACGCTGACGAACACCTTGCCCCAGGTGCCGACCGCCTCCTCGAGGACGCCCGCCATGGACGGCTGGCGCAGCTCGGCGATCTCGCCCATCGGCAGGATGCCGTACGACACGATCGTGACGGAGGCGAAGACGGCGAAGACGCTCAGGAAACCCAGCACGGTCGCGCGTCCGACGTCCTCGCGGCGTTTGGCGTGGCGGGAGTAGACGCTCGCGCCCTCGACGCCGAGGAACACGAAGACCGTGGCCAGCATCGTGCCTCTGACCTGGTGGAACAGTGAGCCCGCGTAGTCGGCGCCGGCGAAGTTCTCCGCGAAGACATGCGGTTTGAGGCAGAAGAGGGCCAGCAGGACGAAGACGAGGATCGGCACGACCTTCGCGACGGTGACGATGCGGTTGATCGTGGCGGCTTCCTTGACGCCGCGCCGGATCAGGAAGAAGAACGCCCACAGCCCCGCGGAGGAAAGGATGATCGCCAGGGCGGTGTCGCCGTCGCCGAGGGCGGGGGCGATCGCGCCGATGGTCGACATGATCAGTACCCAGTACGTCACATTGCCGACGCAGGCGCTGGCCCAGTAGCCGAACGCGGAGAAGAAGCCCAGGTATTCGCCGAACCCGGCCTTGGCGTACGCGTACACACCCGCGTCCAGGTCGGGCCTGCGGACGGCGAGCTTCTGGAAGACGAAGGCGAGCATCAGCATGCCGGTGCCGGCGATGGCCCACGCGATCAGGGCGCCGGCCACGCCGGTCTCCTGCGCGAAGCGGCTCGGCAGGGAGAACACGCCGGCACCGACCATGGATCCGACGACCATCGTCGTCAGCGTGAGCAGGGTCAGCTTGGCCGCGGGTGACTGCTCGGGCCGGTCGGCGGCGAGGGAGCCTTCTGCCTGCGTCATGTCTTCCTCTGGCCGTGGGGCGTTGGAACCGACAGGGGATGACCATATTCACAAAATGTGCTGTATGTCCCTTTGAGGGGCGCACGGACGGCAGGGGGAGCAACGCCGCGCGCCGAACGGGAATTTCGGGCATATCGTGCATCGAGGAAGCCTTGTGAAGCCTCACGCCTCCGGAAAGGCGGTCGCATGCAGCCCGAACTGACACCCGCCGTACTCACGTCGCTGCGCCGGCCCCGGCACTATCCGGCGGTGTCGGTCCTCCTGCCCACGCACCGGCGCAAGCCGGACAACGCGCAGGACCCCATCCGGCTGCGCAATCTGCTGGCCGGTGCGGCGAAGGAGCTGGAGGCCGATCCCGCGGTGACCCCGGAGCGCCGCCAGGACGTCGTCCAGCAGCTGGATCTGGCGCTCGCGGAGATCGACCTCGACCACGCCGAGGACGGTCTGGCGATCTTCGCCTCGCCGGGCGAGCACCACGTGTGGTCGCTGCCGCGCACCGTCCCCGAACGCGTCGTACTCGCCGACACGTATCTGACCCGCAATCTCGTCGCCGCGTACACCGCCGAACAGCCCTACTGGGTCCTCGCGGTCTCGGCGGACCGCGCCGCGCTGTGGAGGGGCGACGCGCGGCGCCTGGTGGAGCAGCACACCGCCGGATTCCCGCTGACCCGGAGCCTCGACGACCCCGACGCCGAGCGCAAGGAGCGCATCGGGGACCTGCCGAGCACCTACCGCGACGAGCAGACCCGCCAGTTCCTCCGGCAGGTCGACACGGCGCTCGGCGAGACCCCGGCTCCGACGGGGCGGCTGTACGTCGCCGGTGAGCAGGAGGCCGTCACCCTGCTCAACGAGGTCGGAACCGCCACCGAGCACGCCGTTCCCGTGGCCCACGGCGGGCTCGCGAACGCCGGCGCGGAAGCGGTGCGCGAGGCGGTACGGTCCGCCGTCACCGCACAGGAGCAGCAGAGCGTGGCCACCACCATGGCGGACATCGAGCGCGCCCGGGGCTGGAAGGAGTTCGCCGCGGGCGTGGACGAGGTCTGGGAGCACGTCGCCGCCGGGCGGGTCCGCGCACTCGTCGTCGAGGAGCACTTCCGCACCACCGTCCGGCAGGACGGCGAGCACCTGGTCCCGGCCGAGCCCGGCGACCTGGACGCCCACGACGACATCGTCGACGAGATCGTCGAACGGGCCCTGGAGACGGGCGCCGAGGTGCGTTTCGTCCCCGACGCAACCCTCCCGGAGGGGACGGGAATCGTCGGGATCATGCGCTATTGACCTCGCCGGCACCCCCGTCGGAGGTGTCGGAAGAGCCAGAGATTCAAGGAGACGTCTGAATGAGTGCCGGTTCCCCCGGGAAGAAGCCAGCGCCGCGCCGGCGGCGGTCCATGACGGCCGCCCTCGCGGTGCTCGCCGCCGCGACAGGCGCCGCGGCCCTCGTGTCGTGCAGCACGGACAACGGCAACAACAGTTCGTCGAGCGTCAGCCCGCGCCCGACACCCCCCAATACGGCTTCCTTCTCCGGCAGCCCGCCGTCCGCGATGGCGTCGTCCGCCAAGTCGGCCGTCGCCTCGGCGAAGGCGGAGGCCTCGGCGGCGGCGAGCTCCGCTTCGGCCAGGGCCTCCGAGTTCGAGGCGTCCGTGTCGGCCGAGGTGGAACGGGCCAACGCCGCGGCCGCCAGCGAACTCATGAAGGTCGAGGGTCAGGGCAACGCCACGGCCGACGTCGCCCTCACCGGCAAGCCGCGGTCCCAGACGGGCGGCGTGTTCGCCGTCGTCGTCAACATCACCAACCGCACGGACAAGAAGGCGAACTACGCCGTGCAGGTCGACTTCAAGGACCCCGACGGGAAGGTCGTCGAGACCCGGTACGTCGGCGCGGAGAACCTCGACCCCGGCGAGCGGGCCCAGCCCCTCGCCATCAGCCGCAAGCCCCCGGAGCTGAAGCTGACCGCGAAGGTCGCCAAGGCTCAGCGCTACTGAGACCGAGCGGCGCTGCGGAGAGCACGGCGCCGCGGAGAGGTGTCTCAGGGCCGGAGCAACTGCGTGAAGCGCTCGATGTCGACGTTGCCGCCGCTGACGATCACACCGACGCGGCGGCCGCGCAGCTGCCCGGCCAGGGCGCGCGCGGCGGCGAAGCCGAGGCAGCCCGTCGGCTCGACGACGGTCTTCATCCGGGTGTGGAAGATCCGCATGCACTCGACGAGCTGGTCGTCCGTCGCGGTGAGGATGTCGTCGACGCCGTCCTTGATGACGGCGAAGGTGTGCTTGCCCAGGTGTCGTGTCTGCGCGCCGTCCGCGATCGTCTGCGGGGTGTCGATGTCGACGATGTGGCCCTCGCGCAGCGACTGCCTGCCGTCGTCGCCCGCCTCGGGCTCGACGCCGTAGACCGCGCAGCCCGGGGACAGGGCGCGGGCGGCGAGGATCGACCCGGAGAGCAGGCCGCCGCCGCCCAACGGCACGAACAGCGCGTCGAGTTCACCGACCTCCTCGAACAGCTCCTTGGCCGCGGTGCCCTGACCCGCCATCACATCCGGGTGGTCGTACGGCGGGATCAGCGTCAGGCCCCGCTCGGCGGCGACCCGGTGCCCGATCTCCTCGACGTTCTCGGAGTAGCGGTCGTACATCACGACCTCCGCGCCGTACCCCTTGGTGGCGGCCAGCTTGGCCGCGGGCGCGTCGTGCGGCATGACGATGGTCGCGGGCATTTCCAGGATGGCGGCGGACAGGGCCACGGCCTGCGCGTGGTTGCCGGACGAGTAGGCGACGACGCCGGCCCGGCGCTGCTCCGGGGAGAACCTGGACAGCGCGTTGAACGCGCCGCGGAACTTGAAGGCGCCCATGCGCTGGAAGTTCTCGCACTTGAAGTGGAGGGAGGCGCCGAGTTCGGCGTCGGTGAGGCGCGAGGTGAGTACGGGGGTGCGGTGGGCGTACGGGGCGACGCGCTCGTGCGCGCGCACGACGTCCTCGTAGGTCGGCAGGTCGGTCGGCGTCAGGTCGGCCATGGGGGAATTCCTCTCGATCAGCAGCTGCTCATGTGGCGTCCGGGCGTGCGGGACGGGACATCCGCTCATTTGGCGTCCGCGTACACCGTCGCCCTCGACACACCCAGGTGGTCGGCGACGATGCCTGCCGACCGGCGTACTTCCATGAAGCCCTGGGACTTCAACTCCCGTACGAGTTCCCGGCGTTGGGTGGTCCGCAGGGCGCGGGGCGTGGTCGCGCGGTCGGCGGCGAACGCGTCGATGCGGGCGCGGATGGCGTCGCCGCCCGCCGGGTCGAGCGACTCGGCGGGGGCCGCGGAGCCGTCGGAGCGGCCGAAGTGGTCGAGCACCGTGCCGATGCCGTCGAAGACGGTCATGTCGATGTTCAGGCAGAGCGCGCCCGCGTAGTGGCCCCGCTCGTCCTTGATGCCGATCGACGTGCTCTTGACCCGGCGGCCGTCCGCGAACCGGTTCGGATAGTTCGCCACGACCTGCGGGTAGGCGTCGTCGGCCAGCCGTGCGAGCCCGAGTTCGGTGGCGGGGTCGCCCACGGAACGGCCCGACAGGTTGTTCTCGATGGCGACGATCGCGTGGTCAGGGTCGTCGAGATCGTGCACGACGACCTCGCAGAACGGCGCGAAGGTAGCCGCGAGGCCCTTGGCGACCTGCTGGAGCTGCTCCATGAGATGGGTGTGACCGGGTTCGGACATGCTGACAGTTTATAAAGAGCTGGACGATCCGTCCAGAGAGATCGATTGCCGTGCGGAGAGTTCACGTGATCACGTCGTCACGTGCTCGGAGCCGCCGTCCTGGCCAGCCAGTCGTACGCGGCCTCGGCCGTGAACTCCCGCTGTCCGCCCCGGAACAGCAGCCCCGCCGTGGCGAACGCGGGATCGTCGGCCTGCGCGGCCACGTACGGGATCGCGATGCAGCGCATTCCCGCGGCGTACGCGGCGGCGGCGCCCGGGATCGCGTCCTCCATCACCGTGCAGTGTGCGGGCATCGCGCCGAGCCGGCACGCCGCCTCCAGGAACACGTCCGGCGCGGGCTTGCCGTGGGCGACCTCGTCCGCCGAGACACAGACCCTGAGCTGTGCGGCCAGGCCCGTACCCGCCAGGATCGCGTCGATGGCTTCGGGCGACGATCCGGACGCGACGGCCATCGGGACCCCCTCCTCGTGCAGCCGCTCCACGAACTTCCGCATCTGCGGATAGACCGGCGTGCCGACGCGCGCGAGCGCCAGATAGCGGGTGTTCATCTCCGTGAGCAGCGCCTCCACCGGGGCCTGGATGCCGTGCTTCCGGCGCAGGATCCCGATGGTCTCCTGGGTGCTGATGCCGACGTACGACTCGTGTTCCCGCCAGGAGAAGTCCGGGACGCCGTGCTCGGCGAGGGTGCGCCGGCACGCCTCGAAGTAGTTCGGCTCGCTGTCGACGAGGGTTCCGTCGAGGTCGAGGACGACCGCGGTGCTGCCCAGGGTGCTCATGTGCTCCAGGATGACAAGGCCGCGGTCAGCGGCGCTCGGCGGCGGCCCGGCCGATCGCCTCGACGAGCGGCAGGACCCGGTGCGGCACCCGCTCGCGCAGCGCGACCTCGGTGCGGGTGCGGACCACGCCGGGCAGCCGGTTGAGCTGCTGGACGATGTCCTCCAGATGGCCGTTGTCGCGGGCCACCACGCGGGTCAGGAGGTCTCCGCCGCCGGTGATCGAGAAGGCCTCGATGATCTCCGGCACACCGGCGAGCCCGTCGCTCACGTCTTCGAGATGGCCCTGGGTGACCTCGATGTGGACGAACGCGAGGACCGGGTGCCCGAGCGCCGTGGGGGAGAGGGCCGGGCCGGTGCCGGTGATCACACCGTCGCGCTCCAGCCGGTCGAGCCGCGCCTGGAGCGTGCCGCGGGCCACGCCGAGGATGCGGGCGTACTCGCGCACACTCGTACGCGGCTGCTCCAGGAGGAGACGCAGGATGCGGGTGTCCAACTCGTCCACGGCCATGGGCTGCGGCCTCCTTCGCGGGGCGGTGATCGCCGGACGACTGTACCAATGGTCCAGCGGATCCGGGATTGCGCGAGCCAGTGGGTGAAACGGCGGCCTTCGGAGGGCCGCGAGGGGGGAGCGCCCGGGATCCTGTGCGGTATCCGGTGCGGGGTCCTGTCGAGAGGGGGTCGGTCACGAGATATCTTGATGTCGAGCAATGTTGCAGACGTGGAGCGGAGCACCCGGTGACTGACTCGACCATCATCTATACGCACACCGACGAGGCCCCGGCCCTCGCGACGTATTCGTTCCTGCCCGTGGTCGAGGCCTACGCCTCGACCGCCGGCGTCAGTGTGGAGAGCCGCGACATCTCGCTGGCCGGACGGATCATCGCCAGCTTCCCGGAGCGCCTCGAGGAGGGCCAGCGCATCGACGACGCGCTCGCCGAGCTCGGCGAGCTGGCCAAGACGCCCGGCGCGAACATCATCAAGCTGCCGAACATCTCGGCCTCCATCCCGCAGCTGAAGGCGGCCGTCGCCGAGCTGCAGGGTCAGGGCTACGCGCTGCCGGACTACCCGGACGACCCGCAGACGGACGAGGACAAGGACGTCCGCGCCCGTTACGACAAGGTCAAGGGCAGCGCCGTCAACCCGGTCCTGCGCGAGGGCAACTCCGACCGCCGCGCCCCCGCGTCGGTCAAGAACTACGCCAAGGCGCACCCCCACCGCATGGGCAAGTGGACGCCGGAGTCGAAGACCAACGTCGCCACCATGGGCGCCAACGACTTCCGTTCCACCGAGAAGTCCGCGGTCATCGCCGAGCCCGGCACCCTGCGCATCGAGCTGGCGGCCGCCGACGGCACCACCACCGTCCTGCGCGAGTCCGTACCGGTCCTCGCCGGCGAGGTCGTCGACGCCTCCGTCCTGCACGTCGCCGCGCTGCGCGAGTTCCTCACGGCACAGATCGCCAAGGCCAAGGCCGAGGGCGTCCTGTTCTCCGTGCACCTCAAGGCCACGATGATGAAGGTCTCCGACCCGATCATCTTCGGCCACGTCGTGCGCGCCTTCTTCCCGAAGACGTTCGCGAAGTACGGCGAGGCGCTCGTCGCCGCCGGCCTGTCCCCGAACGACGGCCTCGGCACCATCCTCAAGGGCCTGGACTCCGTGCCCCACCTGGGCGCCGAGATCAAGGCGTCCTTCGAGGCCGAGATCGCCGAGGGCCCCGCCCTCGCCATGGTCGACTCCGACAAGGGCATCACCAACCTGCACGTACCGTCCGACGTCATCGTCGACGCGTCCATGCCGGCCATGATCCGCACCTCCGGCCACATGTGGGGCCCGGACGGCGAGGAGGCCGACACCCTCGCGGTGCTGCCCGACAGCAGCTACTCCGGCGTCTACCAGGCCGTCATCGACGACTGCCGCGCCAACGGCGCCTTCGACCCGTCCACGATGGGCTCGGTGCCGAACGTCGGCCTCATGGCGCAGAAGGCGGAGGAGTACGGCAGCCACGACAAGACCTTCGAGATCCGGACCGCGGGCACCGTCCGCCTCGTGGACGCCGCGGGCAACGTGGTCCTGGAGCAGGAGGTCGCCGAGGGCGACATCTTCCGCGCCTGCCAGACCAAGGACCTGCCGATCCAGGACTGGGTCAAGCTCGCCGTCACGCGTGCCCGCGCGACCGGCAACCCGGCCGTGTTCTGGCTCGACGAGGGCCGCGCGCACGACGCGACGCTCATCGAGAAGGTCAAGACGTACCTGGCCGACCACGACACGGACGGTCTCCAGATCGAGATCATGTCGCCGGTCGAGGCCACCGCGTTCTCCCTGGAGCGCATCCGCCGCGGCGAGGACACCATCTCCGTCACCGGCAACGTCCTGCGCGACTACCTGACCGACCTCTTCCCGATCCTCGAGCTGGGCACGAGCGCGAAGATGCTCTCCGTCGTCCCGCTGATGAACGGCGGCGGTCTGTTCGAGACGGGCGCCGGCGGCTCCGCCCCGAAGCACGTCCAGCAGCTCGTCAAGGAGGACTACCTGCGCTGGGACAGCCTCGGTGAGTTCCTCGCCCTCGCCGTCTCCTTCGAGCACCTCGCGACCACCACGGGCAACGCCCGCGCCAAGGTCCTGGGCGAGACCCTCGACCGCGCGACCGGCACCTTCCTCAACGAGGACAAGTCGCCGAGCCGCAAGCTGGGCGGCATCGACAACCGCGGCAGCCACTTCTACCTCGCCCTGTACTGGGCGCAGGAGCTGGCCAAGCAGACCGACGACGCCCAGCTCGCCGAGGCGTTCGCGCCGCTCGCCAAGACCCTCGGCGAGCAGGAGCAGACGATCGTCGACGAGCTGATCGCGGTCCAGGGCAAGCCGGCCGACATCGGCGGCTACTACCAGCCCGACGCCACCAAGGCCGCGGCGATCATGCGGCCGTCGGCCACGTTCAACCAGGCCATCGCGTCGCTCGCCTGAGCACTTCGGGCAGCGCTCCCGGCGTGACGCGTTCCGCCCCGGTCGGCACCAGCCGACCGGGGCGGTCCCGTATGCGCGGTTCGGGTGGAACGATGTCCCGCACCTCACCTCACGCATTTCTCCGAGTGGTTGCGGCCGGGCGGATCACCGCCGCCGGTCATCCCTCAACCGTATGAGGGTGCGCGGCGCAGGGGGTGTGCCACAGGGGCAGGCCCGGGAGGCACAGGATTTCGCGCGAGGATTTCAGCCCCTGGCCTCAGAGCTCCAGCGCCGCCGCCAGCCGCCGCCACTGCTCCCGGGGCAGGCCGGCCCGGTCCTCGCCTGGGGCCAGCACCTGGACGGCGACATGGTCCGCGCCCGCGTCCAGGAAGGCGTCGATCCGCTCGCGCACCCGCTGCTCGTCACCCCAGCCGAAGAGGGCGTCGACGAGCCGGTCGCTGCCGCCGTTCGCGAAGTCGTCCTCGGTGAAGCCGAGGCGCAGCCAGCTGTTGGTGTAGTTGGCCAGCTGCAGATAGAGCGCGAGCGTCTCGCGGGCGGTCGCCCGGGCGCGGTCCGGGTCGGCCTCCAGGACCACGGTGAACTCCGGCGCTAGCAGCGGCCCCTGGCCGAGCGTCTCACGGGCCTGAGCGGTGTGCTCCGGGGTGACCAGATACGGGTGGGCGCCGGCGGCACGGTCCCGGGAGAGCTCCAGCATGCGCGGGCCGAGCGCGGCCAGCACGCGGCGGTCGGCCGGGACCCCCGCGGCGTCCAGCGCGTCGAGGTAGTCGACCATGGCGCCGTACGGACGCTTGTACTGCGCGGTGAGCTTCGCGTGGCTGACGCCGAGGCCGAGCAGGAACCGGCCGGGGTGGGCGGCCTCCAGGGCGGCCCAGCGGTCGGCGGTCTCCCGCGCCTCGTGCTGCCAGATGCTGAGGATGCCGGTCGCGACGGTGATCTTCGAGGTGGCCTCGATCAGTGGGGCGGCGTGTTCGATGCCACTACTGCCGCCGAGCCAGAGCGCGCCGTAGCCGAGCTGCTCCAACTCCACGGCGGTTTCGGCGAGTTCGGCCGCGCGAGCAGGGTCCGGGTCGCGCAGCCCGGAGTTCCACAGGCCGTACCTGCCGATCGCGGATGTCTGCGTGCTGCTGCTGTCGCTGAAGCTCATGAGCTGTCTCCCGCTGCCAGGTGGATCGATGTCCGACGTCTGCCGCAACCCTCGTAGGCGATCTTGTATTCCATCACTGCAACGCCGTGCGCGAGGGCCGCGCCGGCGGGCCGCACCGTCGACACACTCCCCGGATCAACCCGCCTTGATCATGTCGGCGCACTTCTCGCCGATCATCATCGTCGTGATGCACGGATTGACGGCAGGCAGGAACGGCATGACTGACGCGTCGGCCACCCGTAGCCCGCTGACCCCCTTGACCCGCAGTTGCGGGTCGAGCGGCGAGTCCGCGTCGGACGCCGAGCCCATCCGGACTGTTCCCGCCGGGTGATACACCGTGTTGTGGGTCTCCTTGATGTACGCGAACAGCTCGTCGTCGGACTGAGCGGCCGGGCCGGGGGCGAGTTCGGTCCCCGCCCACGCGGCCATTGGCGCCTGCGCCGTGATCTCCCGTGCGAGCCGAAGCCCGTGGATCATCACCCGGATGTCGTGCTCATCCGTGAAGTACCGCGGGTCCACCCTGGGCTTGTCGCGGAAGTCGCGGGTGCGCAGCCGCACCGTGCCCATGGACCGGGCCCGGGTGACGTTCGGCGTGAGACAGAACGCGTTGTCCGTCGTCGGGTAGCCGTGCCGGTACGTGTTCATGTCGAAGGGCACCGAGCCGTAGTGGAACATCAAGTCGGGCCGGTCCAGGCCTGGTTCGGTTCCGGTGAAGATGCCGATCTCCCACCACTGCGTGGACCTCGTGACCATGGGCTGCTTCGCCTCCCACATGATCACACCCTCCGGATGGTCCTGGAGATGCGAGCCGACCCCGGGGGAGTCCACCCGCACGTCGACGCCGCAGTCGCGCAGGTCCCCGGCCGGGCCGATGCCCGACAGCATCAGCAGCTTCGGCGAGTCGATGGCCCCGCAGCTCACGATGACTTCACGCCGCGCCGCGACCGAGCCGCTGTGAATGGTGTCGGGCTCCAGGTATTCGACACCGGTGCAGCGATGGTTGCCGTCGAACAGCAGCAGCCTGGCCTGGAGGCCGGTACGGATCTCCAGATTCGGCCGGCTGTCGAGAATCGGATGGAGATACGACACGGACGCGGACGAACGGGTGCCGTCCTCACGGGCGTTGATCTGGAACCAGTGCGCGCCGCGCACCACCGTGGAGCCGGTGTTGAACGGCGTGGTGGGAATGCCCGCGTCGGCGCAGGCGGCCAACAGGGCTCTGCCGCACGGGTCGTGGGGCGGGATCGTGCGGATGGTCACGGGACCGGAGCGGCCATGGTGGTCGCCGGGCGCGTCGTTGGTCTCCAGGCGCTGGTAGAGCGGGTAGCAGTCCGCGGCGCTCCACCCCGTACAGCCCAGCGTCCCCCACTCGTCGAGATCCTCGGCCGGCGCCCAGAACGCGATGCAGGAGTTGTGCGACGAGCAGCCGCCGAGGACCTTGCCACGGGCGTGCCGCAGGAAACTGTTGCCGTTCTCCTGCGGCTCCACCGGGTAGCCCCAGTCGTAACCGGACTCCAGCAGGGCCATCCACCGCTCCAGCCGCAGGATGCTGTCGTCGCCGACGTCGGAGGGACCGGCTTCCAGCACACAGACAGTGACGGCCGGGTCCTCGCTCAGCCGCGCGGCCACGACCGCCCCGGCCGTACCACCGCCGACCACCACGTAATCGAACTCATCCACCTCTGCTGCTCCTTCTCGACTCAGGCTCCGCCCTGGGCCGGCGCGGGCTCCGGGGGTTCTCCGACGGCGTGTTCGGCGATCACGCCGGTCTTCTTGCGCTGGACGAACCAGTAGTAGGTGAAGCCCGCGGCCGCGACGACGCCGACGAACAGGACGCCGCCCCAGCGCAGATACCAGTGCTGGGGTCCGGTGGCGTTGTAGACCGCGGCGCGCGGCCACAGCAGGTTGACCGACATCGCGGCGCCCCAGAGCACCGCCAGGATGTTGACCGGCAGGCCGAAGCGGCCCAGTGAGAAGCAGCCGGGCGCGGGCGTCCACTCGCCCCGCAGCCGCTGGACCAGCATCGGCCCCGTGACCAGCAGATACGCGATGTAGATCATGATGATGGCGATGCTGGTGACGACCGAGAAGATCTGCGGTTGTTTGACGTTGACGACGAGGATGGCGATCGCCACGATCCCGATCAGGCACGTGGCGACCACCGGTGTCCTGAACCGCGGGCTGATCCTGGCCAGTCGGGAGCCGGCCGGCAGGTTGTTGTCACGGGCCATCGCGAACGCCATGCGCAGACCGGCGGTCTGGACGGACAGGGCGCACACCGTGATGGCGATGACGACGCACCACAGCACGGCCAGGCCGACCGTCTCGCCGAGCGTGGCCTTCACCACGTACTGCAGACCGTCCACCGACAGCTCTTTGGCCTGCAGATCAGGGGTGGCGAGCAGCGCGAAGAGCAGGATCAGGCCGCCCAGGACGAAGGAGGCGATGAGCGCGCGCAGGATGGCGCGCGGAGCGTTGCGGGCCGGATCGATGGACTCCTCGCCGAGCGAGGAGGCGGTGTCGAAGCCGTACATCACGTACGCCGAGGCGAGCGACGCGGTCAGGAACGCGCCGAGGTAGCCGAGCGGCTGGCCCTGTCCGTGGCCGCCGGTGTCGAGGAGCGCGCTCGGACCGCGGGTGATGTGCGCTGCCAGCAGGCACACCAGCACGACCGCGGCGATCAACTCGATGAAGACCCCGGCGGAGTTGATGGTGGCCATCAGTTTGACGCCGAAGGCGTTGACCAGGGTGGTGAAGAGGATGAGGATCGTGCCCAGGAGCACGGCGTTGGCGGCCGCGTCGTACTGTCCCGTCCCGTCGCCGATCACTTGGAAGACGCTCGAGATCTGAGGCAGCGTCAGCTGGTACGCGAGGGCGACGGCGGCCAGCGACACCATGGTCGCGATCGTCATCATCCAGCCCGCCAGCCAGCCGATGTGCGGACCGCCCGTGTGCTTGGCCCAGTTGTAGACCGACCCCGCGACGGGGAAGCGCCCCGCGAGTTCACAGAAGCTCAGCGCCACCATCAGCTGGCCGATGAAGACCATCGGCCACGACCACCAGTAGGCCGGCCCGCCGAAGCTGACGCCGAAGTAGAACAGCTGGAAGGTGCCGGTCAGGATGGAGATGTAACTGATTCCGGCGGCGAAGGTGTGGAAATTGCCGAGGGTGCGCTTGAGTTCGGGCTTGTAGCCCAGCTCCGTGAGCGCGGCGTCCTGGTCGTGACCACTCGCGGCGTGACCAGGTCCGTCAGGCGGAATGTCCGGCATCGCCGTTCTCCTCTCCCGCGCGGGTGGTGGCGTGCCCAGGGCTCACTCGAACCACCGCTGCGGCCGTGACGCGGTGTTACGCCAGATGTGCTTGGCCTCCCGGTACTCCGCGAGGCCGGTCGGACCCAGCTCCCGGCCGACGCCGGACTGCTTCATACCGCCCCACTCGGCCTGCGGTACGTAGGGGTGGAAGTCGTTGATCCATACGGTCCCGGCGTTCAGCAGGGACGCGACCCGCTCGGCTCGCTCGGCGTTCTGCGTCCAGACCGCACCGGTCAGGCCGTAGACGGTGTCATTCGCGAGGGCGACCGCCTCGGCCTCGTCGCGGAACCGCTCGACGGTCAGGACCGGTCCGAAGGACTCGTCGCGCACCACCGACATGCCCGCGGTGCACTCGGTGAGGACGGTCGGCGGATAGAAGTAACCGTCCCGAAGCGCCGGGTCGTCGGGCCGGACGCCACCGCAGCGCAGCACCGCACCCTCCGCGACACCCGCGGCCACATACGCCTCGACCTTGTCGCGGTGGGCGGCGGAGATCAGCGGACCCGTGCGGGCGTCCTCGTCGAACGGGCCGCCCATCGGGATCGCCCGGGCCCGCGCCACCAGGTCCTCGACGAACCTGTCGTGCAGCCCGTCCTGGACCAGCAGCCGCGCCCCGGCCGAACAGACCTGACCGGAGTGCAGGAACACGGCCATCAGGGCGTAGTCGACAGCCGTCTCGTAGTCGGCGTCGTCGAACACGATGTTGGGATTCTTGCCGCCGAGTTCCAGAGCCACCTTCTTCACGGTGGCCGCGGCCGCGGCCATGATGCGCCGTCCCGTGACGAGACCACCGGTGAACGACACCATGTCGACCCGAGGGTCCTCGGTGAGCGGTGCCCCCGCGTCCGGACCGGTGCCCAGGACGAGATTGGCGACCCCGTCGGGCAGCCCGGTCTCGGCCAGCAGCCGCATCAGGACGATCGCGGTGTGGGGAGTGAGCTCGCTGGGCTTGAGGACGAAGGTGTTGCCCGCGCCGAGCGCGGGGGCGACCTTCCAGGCGGTCTGCAGCAGCGGATAGTTCCAGGGAGTGATCAGCGCGCACACACCGACCGGCACGTGCACCACCCGGCTGTCCACGCCGGGGGTGCCGGTGTCGACGATCCGGTCGGTGCCCCCGGAGGCCACCAGATTGCCGAAGTAGCGGAAGCAGTTGGCGATGTCGTCCATGTCGTACTCGCTCTCCGCGAGCCGTTTCCCGGTGTCCAGGGATTCGGCGCGGGCGAGTGCGTCCTTGTCACGCTCGATGAGGACGGCCACGCGCAGCAGCAGCGCGCCGCGCTCGGCCGCCGGTGTGGCGGGCCACGGTCCGCGGTCGAAGGCTTCACGGGCCGCGGCGACCGCCGCCGCCGCGTCCTGCGGACCCGCCTCGTCGACCGTGGCGACCAGCGTGCCGTCGGCCGGGCAGCGGATCTCGCGCACCCGCCCGTCGACGGCGGCGATCCACCTGCCACCGATGAACAGCTCAGGCATGCAGACTCCTCCGGGTCGGACGTTCGGTCCAGCTCCCGAGCACGACCGGTCCCCCGACCCTGCTCCCGGGCACGCGGTGTGGTGCTCCGTCAACCGACAGTAAGTACGCGGCGTCGTCGGCGCAGCACCACGGGGGCCGGCGGTGAGGTGAGAGGCGTCCCGTTGCCGGCCGTCAGGCGCGACCACCCGGCGGTGCTCGTGCCATGTCAGGGAAGTCGGCGGGTCCCAGTGAGGCGGCTCGCGGGCGGGCGGCTCGCCGGCTGTGTTCGCCCGCCGGTTCGGAGGCCGGCGGTGCGCCGTCCCGTGCGTTGTGGTCCATTGGTCCCCTCCCGGCCCACGCGTGGAGCGCCTGACTGGGCCATTGGCCCAAGGCATTCGCCTGCTGTTGATCCATAGGCCCTTGAGATGCTGTGATGTTTCCGTCGATGGCGCTGCGGGATCTCCGCGGCGCCTTTTTCATGCGGAGTTTCGCGGTGACGCGGAAAGGGTGGGCGGCTGTGCTGAAGAGGGTGTTCGTGGCTCCGGATCCGGGGCGGCTGCGGCTGCGCTTCGCGGCCCGTGGCGTCCTCGGAATCGGCCTTGCGGTGGCCCTGTGCGGGCTCGCCGGACACTCGCTCGTCGCGGCCATCACCGGTGGCCTGGCCGCGCTGCTCGCCCTGTTCACGGTGACCGACGCGACGGTGCGCGGACAGGCCGTGACGACCGCGCTGCTCCCGGCCGTCGGACTCCCGGTGCTCGGGCTCGCGGCCGCGCTGCACGACGTGCCCGTCGCCCGTGACCTGGCGTTCCTCGCGGTCGTGGGCGCCGGCGTGTACGCGCGGCGGTGGGGGCCGCGCGGGCACTCCCTCGGCGTGTTCGCGTTCATGACCTTCTTCGCCATGTCAAGGGCGCGACAGGCAACCAGTCCCGTATAGCCGGTGTTCTTGCTGGTCGGAGCTGTGCTGGGGTGCACTCGGCGAGCCGCATGTGTGGCCACGTGTTGTCGGGTGAATCAGGGTGCGTGCTGACCACTTGCTGACTTCCCTGACGCACCGTTAGGTGACGGTGTGGGTGCGCGTTCTGTGGTGAGGCCGGTGACCGTGCGGACCGAGTGGCGGGGCGGAACAGGTGCTCCAAAGAGCCGAGCCCGAAGCGGCGGATCAGAGTCGCCAGCAGTATGGCGCCCGCGACGAAGGTCAGGGACGCCGGCAGCGCTGCCCGGGCTTCGCCTCGAATGGTGGACCCGGCCCGCCCGGCTCAAGAGGAGGCCTGGGACGCCCTGCGCCGCGCTTTCGACGTGATCGCCGAGCCCTAGACCGGCGAGCCCGGACCTCCGATGGGCATGATGCGGCTGCTCAGCGACGCCTGCACGTTGATGACGCGGCACTGGGAGAAGACGCAGGGCTGGCAGAGCATGCTGGCGCCAGAGATCTCCCGTCGGCTCGGCGGGCCGGATCCCGTCATCGACATGCGGGCCAACGCACTCGCGGCGGCCGCGATCTCGTGCCTGGACGCGGCCGCCGATGCTGGACCGCAAGCGGCGGGACCCCTCGATGCCGGACCTCGTGGACCAGGCGATGGGCATCCTGCGGGAACCGGGCGACGTTTCCGGATAACGCATCACGCCCGCGTGCTTGGGCCTCCCCTACGGCCGTACCTCGCGCAAGGCAGGGGCCAGGCGGCGAGCACAGGCAACTGCCTTGCCGTAGCGGTGCCTAATCGACCGCGCCGCTGAACATCGTGCCATTCCGAGCAGCGGCACGATCCCAGGAAGGACAAATCACGAAACTTACTGCTATCGGTGCTGGCGCCATCGGGGGCAATCTGGCCTGCAAGCTTGCCGCCGCCGGTCACGACGTACAGGTGGCCGACGCCAGGGGCCCCGAGGCCGTCCCGGCTGACGTGCTGGAGCCCGGCGCCCGCGCCGTGCCCCTGGACTCTGCTGTACGGGACAGGGACGTGATCATCATGTCCATCCCCTTCGAGCGTGCCCCAGAACTGGCCGACGTGCTCGCCCTGGTCTCCGACGAGACGGTGGTCATCGACACAACCAACTACTACCCGCACCTCAGCGGGCCCATCGAGGCAGTGGACAGCGGGCAGGTGGAAAGCGTGCGTAACGCCGAAGCCCTGGGCCGGCCGCTGGCCAAGGCATGGAACGCCGCCCTGGCCGAGACCCCCCGGATGCACGAGGGTCCGGAGCCGTCTCCGCGTCAGCCGAGGCGCTGCTGGCGCGCCCACGCGTCGACTTCGGAGACCTTGAACTGCAGCTTTGCGTTCCGGCCGGCGCCGAACTTGTAGACGGCCAAGCCGAGGCGGGGTGCGTCGCGATAGACCCAGGTGAGAGACATGTTGAGGTACTCGGCGGTCTGCTTGGCATCCATGAAGCGCGGGGGCATCCGACCTCCAATACTTGTGCGGGAGATCAGTGTCAGCACGGGATGCGACTTGGTGAGGCCGTAGGAGGCCTGGTACGAGTTCGTCATTCCGTTCGGGAGGGCGGATCGTTGCCCGGGATCGTCGAAGCGGACGATCTGGGTACTCACGTCATGAAGTTGTCTACCGCGTCGCGCTGACCTGGAGCGATGCAGCTTCAGTCGCCTCTGGCCAGCGCAGATCAGTCTTTGAGGGTCTGTCAGAGTGCGTGCCGTCTTATGCAGTCGATGCTCCCCAGCAGCGCTGATCCTCCCCAGATTCCCCCCAGGGAAGGCCGCCGTGACGGACGGCGAGAGACGAAACTTGGCGCTGTCGCTGGCACGGTGAGTGACTGTAGCGGGTGCTCAACCGGCATCCCGGGGGTGATCTCGGCTCCAAGATCTCCGCCCTGTGCGTACCCGTCGCTTCGAAGGCACTGCGTCCGGCCACTGATAGCGAGGCGGCTGCCCGCCCTGAGCCGTGACGGTCCCACATGGCACAGGTAGTCGGAACCGTCTTCTGACGTCCACGTGGTCCAGTTCGACGCCGTTCACGCAGGTTTGGTCTTGGTGGTTCAGGTGCGTCGACGCTGTTGGTGACACGGACGTGACAGAGGTTGACCCTCGTCGGCCTGCGGGGCCGCTGGCGCGGCGCTGGTGGGCCGCGGCCTGGGAGTGGATGCTTCCGGTAGGTCGGGGCATGCCCAAGAACTCGAACAGCTGTAGGCATCGTGGCGCGGGATGACTACGATCGCAGTCGTTCGCTCGTGACCTGTTGTGGGTGCAAATTGCGCAGCGAGAGGGCGGCGGGTGGCCGATGTGGAGCTATCCGGGGAGGCGGTCGACGATCGCACGAGTGTCCGTACTAGCCTTGCCGTTCGTTTGGACGCGCTTCCGTGTCTAGGGCCGGTTGAGGTCCGTTGGCTTTGTTGTTGAGGCTGCTTCCGGTGGCGCGGGGCAAGCGGTAAGGATGAGCGCGTACAGCCCTGCTGGGGAGAGCGTCGGGTGCAGGACGAGAGCGGGTTGGTCGATGGCAATCGCGGCACGAGAGCCCTTGGGTGTGGTTGCGGGAGCGCTGGCTCCCGGCGATCTCGTACCCCGTGATGCGAACCTGGCGGTTGTTGAAGCCGAGGGGGCGAAGGTCGTTGCGGCCTACCGAGTCGAGGCGCGAGAGCGGGAGCGACGGGCGGCTGCGGGTATGCCACCCCTGACGCGGCCGGATGCCCTGAACCTCTTGATGGCGCTGCCGCTCGGCGAGCCTGTTCCTGCCGGATCACTGAACGGCAGGGAACGCCGAGCGTTGAAGTGCCTGCCGAAGGGGGCGGTGGTCCGACGCGACGGATTGATTACCCGTCTGGCAGCCCAGCCGGTCCACGTCGACATGGTGTTCGTGCCCGGACGCAGCTGGGAATCGGCGATGGAGCGGGCCGAGCGGTTCACGCCATTCACTGCTCGTTCCGTATTGATCGATGGCGCGTTGCGGCGCAAGAACGAGGCGGTGATGCGCGCTGACTTCTACGGCATCGGATTGCTCCACGTCCAGGGTGATGCGGTCGAGGTTGTTGTGCCACCCAGCCCCTTCGTGCGCAAGCGCCATACGGTTGCTGGCTGGAAATTCTTGGAAGACGTCCACCGTCAGCTCCCCTGAGCGGGTGCATCCGGCTACTGAGCGACGGGCAACGTCGCCCATGCTTTGAGCGGCGCGGGTACTTGGAACCCGGACTTGGGACTCGCACCCACCCCGATGCGCTGGTTTTCCAGTGCGTAGCGGTCGACGGCTGCAGCGCATTTGTTGCGCCACCACGTCTTACGCTCGGAGCCGGCTCGGTGGCTTGCCATGTCGCTGACCCATGCGCCCCAGGTGTGGATGTTGTGGTTCTCGGCTTCACGCCGCGTTTCACCGTCGGAAAGGTAAAAGCTGTCGAGGCTGCGCCCGTCGCACTCCTCGCAGTCGCAGGTTGCCGGATCGGCATTGCCGTAGACCTTGGAGAAGAACTCGGCGCCCTTGAAGCACATCAACTGCGGCATCAGGATGTGCGGGTACGTGGGGCCGCCACCGCGCTTGCCTATCTGGGCCTTCTCGTCGGGTGGTATCGCGTGGCGGAGCGAGCTCTGGACGCCGATTCCCGCGCAGAGGGCGCCGTGCGCCATCACGTCGAGAGCTGCGAGGTCTGTGCGCAGCAGTGACATGTGCTCGACCTCGGTGAACAGCCTGCGCAAGTTGGCCGGGATGTCCTTCGTCTGTCCCAGTGGGTCGAACTGGCAGAAGAGGATGACTGCCTTCGGGTGACGGATCTTGTCACAGACCGAGATCAGTTGGCCGATGTTCTCCCGGCTCAGCCAGGTGACATCGATCGGAAGGGAGACCAGCGTGTCTGCTCGCTCGATGCGGTTGGCTTCCCGCATTACCGCTTTGAGGGCGCGGGAGTTCGCCGGCGGTATGTAGCCGGTGGGTGTCAGTGCTGCGGTTGCACCTCGAGCCTTCTGGAAGTTCAGCGAGGTGTCCACGGCGGCGAACAGTTCGTCGGGAGGAGCCATGAACGGCTCCTCCGCCGTTGCCGTGTACGTGGTGTACACGGCGCTGTCGATCAGCAGAGTGCCCTGGTAGCCGACGTCGGCGCGGAGCTGGAAGGCGCGTGCGTCGGCGTTGGCGCCGGTCATGACCACGCCGCTCAGGCCGTCATCGAGGGCCGGGCGAGGTCGGGGAGTGTACTGGGCATGTTCGTGCAGTAGTACCCGGCCTTGCAGGAGCGGCACCGCTGCCACGGTGTGGTCGAGCGTCTTCACGGCGGGCGGTCGCCGCCTCGGATCGGGAGCGTTGCTCATGAATCACCTCGCAGAAGGGTCCGGCACGTCCTTGTGTCCGGACGGAGAAGAAGCGCACAAGTAGATCTCGTGGAACTCCTCACGACCCAGCCCCGCCAGATGCGCGGTCTCGGTCGCACTGAGGTGGTGCTGCCCCTCAAGCCAGGTGACGGCCTGAGCGATATGGCGCGGGGTCTCGCGCCGGATGACGATTGGTTCGTTGGTGCGGTAGCCGAGTGCGGACAACTCGACCATGAGCGTGCGGTACTGCCATTCGCTGATCACGCCCAGGTCCACGGCCCGCCGGATGAGAGCGGCCATGGAGACCCCCCAGCGGGCTTTGAGATCCATGAGGCGGGCGACGTCGATGCCGGGCTTCAACTCGCCCAGGATCACCTCGTGCGGCATGAGGAACTCGGCGGCGAACCGGTCGGCTTGGGACTCCTGTGTACGTCCCTCGCCTGGCTCGCGGTGCATGATCAGATGGCCCAGCTCGTGAGCGAGGCTGAAGCGTGAACGGTCGCCAGGGGCAGTGGAGTTGATGAGTATCAGCGGCGCCCGGTCGTGCGGCCACTGGCTGACGGCGTCGAGTTCGGTGGTGCCCAGATCGCGGACTACGACCAGGGCGCCGGCGTGTTCGAGCAGCGCAACCAGGTCGTCGATGGGGCCGGTGGGAACGTTCCACTCTTCGCGCAGCGTCTCCGCTGCGTCCGCGGGTGTGTCGAAGTCGTTGACCTCAATGTGCCTGAACCGGTGGGGATGACGAAGGGCCGCCGCCCGCGCTACCGCTTCGACCTGGAGGCGGGTGAGGGCCAGCGTGGCATGGATTCGGCGCAGCGCGGGGGCTCCCAGTGAGGCCCGCTTGCGGTGGTGTATCAGCCCGATGCCTGCCCCGGCCGTATCGGCGGTCTGGCACAGCATTTCGGGTGTGAAGCGAAGCGCGGCGGCGAACAGGAGGACCCGCTCGGCCCGGACCGGGATGCGTCCGGCTTCGGCCCGGCTTACGTACCCCTGCGTGATGCGGTTGTCGTCCACGTGCGACATCTGCTCGGCAAGCTCGGACTGGGTCCATCCTCGAGAGTCGCGCGCCAGGACGAGCATGGCGGGATCCGCGAGCAACTCCTCTTGATCACTCACGGTCCGCCTCCATCCCTGACAAGCCTCAACTCCACTGAGGGTACACGGTTTTATCCCTCAAAATATTCCGTACGTGATCCGTAAGGTGTCATGCCTTCAGGGATACCACGCGCCCCTGGCAGTCCAACTGTCTGTCTGGTGACCGTTGTTGGGTGGGAGAGGGCTTCACGTGCATCATCCGCCCGAGACATCGCTGCACAGATCAGGAGGTCGCTCCGCGGTGGAACACAGGGTTGCCGCATCGTGTTCGTCACGGCTGTATCTCTCGCACGTTCGCCGCCATCAACGAACATCAATTGCCGCATAGGTGCGGTTGGCGGTCGAGTTTGAGCACGTCGGGTTCGGGTGTTGTGGGGGCGGGAGGATGGGTGGGTGCTGTCCCTGCTCTGGGGTCTGACTCCTGACATCTCTGACCAATGTGTCCTGGTCTCACAGTGTCGGCCGTGGGCCGGGGATGGTGCGTTGTCGGTGCCGGGCTGGCGGGGTGTGTACCGATAGACATCTCAGCGAGCTAAGAAGTCAAGTGGCAGCCGTGATCATCGGCGGAGGTGGCACCTCGATCCCGTCGATGGACGTTCTGTTCGACACCCCCCGCTGCAACGTCATCACCGGCGTCGGCGGCCCGGAGCCAACGGCAAGAAGACTCCGGTCTACGTGACGGAGGACGCGCCGTGGTCCGCGGTCCGAGACCGGGTCAACCCCTACGGTTTCGTTGCCTTCACAGTCGATCCGGGTACCCATCCGGGCGGCCGTACGACGATGGCTGTGACGTACTACGCCGTCACCGGTCTGTACGGCCAGGCGGAGCCGGTCGACACCTTCACCCTGCAGCGCAACCGAAATGACCGCGCACCCGAACGGTGAACTCAGATGCGCTGCAACTGCTGCTTTGTGACGGCGACTTCTGATACACCCGTGCTCGCCTGCCAGTTGGGGACGCACCGCCGCAACGGCCTCGCCTGATCCGTAGTGGGCTTCAGGTACTCAACGGCACAGCCCGACAGGTCCGGGGCCGACGTGGCGGTGATCGTGACGAACGGCAGAGTCACCGCGTCGGCTGTGGCCTTCGCCAAGCAGCAGCGGCTGCTCGTGGTCGACCGCCACACCCTCGGAGTGTGGGCATCCGGCTCCCGCCCCCTGGGGAATCTCCTCCGGGTTGTCCCCGCCCCCTCGCAAACCAACAACCCTCTCCCGAGCAGGTCCTCCGGTCCACTCTGCGTCAGGGGGCGGCGCTGCAGCGAGGCGACCAAGACGTTCAAGGCGGCGGGTCATAGTGCGCAAGCTGAGCGCGGAGTGCCCATCACGAACCGGCTGCGCATCGTCACGTTTCCAGCAATGACACGAAACCGTTCCGGCAGGGCGCCGTGTGCTGGCCGACGGTTCAGTCGTTGACTTCGGCTCACCGGGTCTTATAGGCCGTGGTCGGTGCTCAGGACTGGTAGCGCAGACGGGGCAGAGCTGCACGCCCAGGGTGTCGGGGTGCTGCTTGAGGTGGTACGGCGGGTGCAGGGGATGGGCCTGCTCGGCGCTGCGGGCGGCCGGGTGCGTGGATGGAGGGCTGCCGCTCGGCTCTTTCCGCGGAGGGGTCGAGATCGATGAGAGCGCACCTTCCGTACCCTCGGCCGTCGCTGCGGCGGAGACTTGAGCGGTGGCCTGCCCTTACGCGGGGAGCGCTCACCGGCAGTGGATACCCGCCCCGGGCAGATACCTGCGCGTTCACCAACCTTGATCGGCTACGTCACTCGGTGGGACGTCACCGGTGGCGGCAGCCGCCACCGGTGAGGAGCTACCGGCGGCCGCGTTACGCGTCCGCCGCGGCCCGATCGGCGACCGCCGCCCGTCGCGGCTCCTTCCGCGTGGTCGACCGCAGCCGCTCCAGCGCCCAGGGGCCAGGACCAAAGGCGGCGAACATCAAGAAGATCCAGGCATACAGGGCAGAGGGCTCACCGTTGTTCTCGATCGGCAGCAGGCCGGTCGGCTGGTGGACGGTGAAGTAGGCGTACGCCATTGATCCCGAACAGATCAGCGCCGTCGGCCGGATGAACAGGCCGAGTGCCACGAGGATGCCCCCGACCAGTTGGATGACGGCCGCCCACCATCCGGGCCACGCGCCAAGCGGAACGCTCCCGCCATGCGTACCAACGGCTCCGCCCATCACGCCGAACAGCGAAGCGGCGCCGTGGCAGGCGAAGAGGAACCCGACGACGATACGGACCAGTGATTGCATGGAACCGGCAGCCTTGGTCCCGACGGATTCGACAGAGCGGTACATGAGCCTCAGTCCTTCAAAGCGTGTGGGGCAATGGGGAAATGCGGTTGCGGATGTACGGCGTGGGGGAGGATTCGGCCGCGGAGAGCGGTACCCGAACGGCGATGCGGGACGCTATATGCCCCCGCTCGCAGGTGGGCTGCCAATTGGCGAACAGTCAGCCAACGCTGGAAGCAGGCCAGTTCAGAGGGGTCGCCGCAGCGCAACCCGGCATCTGTGCGAAGCGGTAGGCGCGTTGTGATCGTGATCACCGGCCGCCGCTCTACCTGGTCGAATGCGCGGTTTCCCTCTCGTTTGCCAGGTAGTCGTTGTGAGCCGGAGTGCGCCCGTACAAGCTGCAAGCGGCCCGCCCCACTCGGGTGAATCGCCGCCGGCCGGCTCCCGCGCCGACGACGCTGTCCGAGGGCCATGGCAGACACCAGCTATGGAGGGACCGGATGATCGGCCATCTTTGCTACACGGCAGGAAAGAGCGACCCCACGCTCGTGCTGGACCGCAGGGCGATGCCCGCGGACGAGCGGGTACTCATCAACACGCTCCTCGTGGCGCGTGACTGGCTGGCCGATCACTACGCGGCCGATGTCACGACCATCGCCATGATCGAGCCGTCCGCCGACCCGAATTCCGACCTTGACCACCTGTTCGCCCAGTACGTGCCCGGCACACTGCCGCGTTTCGCTCTGCGCGGCAGCTGCGGGAACTCGATCCTGTCCTCCGTCGCCGTGGCACACCGCCTTGCCTGGCTGCCCCGCCTCACCGAGGGCCGCCGATGGCACGTCAACGTCCTCAATACCGGTGACCGAGTCGCCTGCGAGGTCAGCGGAACCAGCCGTACTGCGGCGTTCGCCGTGGAATTCGCCTACGACCCCCCTCGCCGACTGCGTGACCTGCTGCCCGCCGGAACGCCGCAGACCGAGCTCGAGGGCGTACCGGTGTCCCTGGTGTCCGCCGGCAATCCGTATGTCTTCGTCGATGCCGCCGAGCTCGGTCTGCCGGATCAGGAGGCCCTGTTCGCGGCCGGTTCGGCGGTGCGAGAGCGGCTGGCCGGCATCCGCCGTGCCGCCGCGGGCCGCCTGGGCCTACCGGAGAGCAGCGTGTTACCAAAGATTGCCGCCGTGGGCCAGTACCAGTACCGGCGTCTGGCGGTTCTGACACTTCCGGCGCCGGTCCCGTCCGCTCCGATTGCGCCGGCCGACGCCATCACTGTGGCCGCCGCCGCGGTGATCGACGGCACGATCCCGCAGCGGCTGGCCCTCCAGGGCTGGAGCCGGACGGACGAACTGGTCATCGACACCCCAGGCGGCACCACGGTCGTGCGGCTCTCCGTGTCGGGCACCACCCTGCAGGACACCCTGGTCCGCGCAGGCGTGCGCCGCGGGACCGTCCGGTATGACGGTCCCGTCTTCCTCGAGCCGCTGCGCGACCTGATGCTCACTCCCGCCCACATCAGCTGACGCTCCAACAAGCGCCGCTCCACGTAACTCACTTCCTCCACACACAGGCGGTTCACGTATGCCTTCTGCCCTGCGCGTTTGTCCATCAACTCCCGGACGGGCCCAGGCTTGCGACGTGTTGCTCACGGCGCTGGCCCCGGCGGTGTGGGGCAGCACCTACTTGGTGACAACGGAACTCCTCCCACCGGGCAGGCCGTTGCTGGCGTCCGCAGTGCGGGCGCTGCCCGCCGGGCTGGTCCTGCTCGCGATCGGCCGGAGGCTCCCACACGGCGCGTGGTGGTGGCGTGCTGCGGTGCTGGGGGCGTTGAACATCGGCGTCTTCTTCTATCTGCTGTTCGTGGCCGCCTACCATCTGCCCGGCGGGGTGGCCGCGCTGGTGGTCGCCGTCCAGCCGATGATCGTTCTGCTGCTCGGGGCCGTGCTGCTGAAGGAGCCGATCCGTCCCGCGCAGGTCACCGCCTGCGTACTCGGCGTGGCAGGGGTGGCGCTGCTCGCCCTCACACCCCGCGCCGACATCGACGCCACCGGCATCGTCGCCGGTCTCGCCGCCGCGGTCAGCATGGCCGTCGGCATCGTGCTCACCAAACTCTGGGGACGGCCTGCGGGCATCGGCGTCCTGACGTTCACCGGCTGGCAGCTGACCGCAGGCGGCCTGCTGCTCGCGCCGGTCACCCTGGCTGCCGAAGGACTGCCCACCCGTGTCACCGCCGGCAACATCGCAGGCTTCGCGTATCTGTGCCTGATCGGGGCACTGCTCGCCTACGCCGTCTGGTTCCGCGGAATCGCACGGCTACCGGCCCTGGCGGTGTCGATCCTGGGTTTCGCCAGCCCACTCACCGCAACCGCTCTCGGATACCTCGTCCTCGGCCAGGGCCTGACACCCCTCCAACTCGCCGGTTCCGCGGCGGTCGTCGCCTCCGTCGCCCTGGCACAGACCTCGCAGCCGCCACGCGCCGGGACACCGGCTGACGGCACGTCATCGACACCGACTCACGACCACGCACCCGCAGCCAAGGGGAAACCATGACCACAGCACAGCCCACCGTACGTTCCACGACCCGCGCCCACGGCCTCCGCCTCGGCGGAAGCCTGCCCGAACTGCTGCAAGAGCAGGCCGCCGTACAGCCCGCCGCCACCGCAGTCACCAGCGACGGCGAAAGCCTCAGCTACCAGGAGCTGGCAGTAGCCGCCGCCCGACTGGGCAGCCACCTGAACGAGTTGGGCATGGCCCGCGACGACTGCGTCGGCCTGTACGCCGAGCCGTCCCTGGACTTGATGACGGGCGTGTGGGGCATCCTGTTCTCGGGCGCCGCCTATCTGCCGCTGTCCCCGGAGTACCCCGAGGAGCGGCTGCGCTACATGATCGAAGACAGCCGCACCGACGTCATCGTCACGCAGGACCACCTCGCGGCCCGACTGCATGACCTCGCCCCGTCCGGCACCCGCATCGTCACGCTCACCGAGGCCGCGCAGAGCCCGGCCACCGGGCTGTCGGCGCCCGCGCCCGGCAACCTCGCCTACGTCATCTACACCTCCGGCAGCACCGGCCGACCCAAGGGCGTCCTGATCGAACACCGCAGCATCCTGAACCAGATGCAGTGGATGCAGATGTGCGGGCATCTGGGTCCGCGTACGACCGTGCTGCAAAAGACGCCGATGAGCTTCGACGCGGCGCAGTGGGAGATCCTCGCCCCCGCCCTCGGCGCTCGTGTGGCGATGGCAGCGCCGGGCAGCTACCGCGACCCTGAGGCGCTGATCAACACCATCGCCGCGCACGAGGTGACCACTGTGCAGTGCGTGCCCACGCTGCTGCAGGCACTGCTCGACACTGAGCGGCTCGGCTCCTGCACCACGCTGCGCCGGGTGTTCTCCGGCGGCGAGGCACTCTCCCGGCAGCTGGCCCGCACCTTCCTCGACGAGGTTCCGTGGGCATCGCTGGTCAACCTGTACGGGCCGACCGAGTGCACCATCAACGCGACAGCCCACCTGGTCGACCCGGACGCGCTGGGCGAGGGCACCGGATCGGTCCCTATCGGCGTGCCGGTCGACAACACTCAGTGCTACATCCTCGACGAGAACCTGGCACCGGTGGACATCGGGGAGAGCGGTGAGCTGTACATAGGCGGCGTCCAGCTGGCCCGCGGATACCTGAACCGGCCCGAGCAGACGAAGGAGAGATTCGTCCCCTCGCCGTTCGTGCCGACCGAGCGGCTGTACCGGACGGGCGACCTGGCGTACTGGCACCCCGACGGCACGATCCAGTTCACCGGCCGCACCGACAACCAGATCAAGCTGCGGGGCTACCGCGTCGAACTCGACGAGATAGCCCTGGCCATCGAGGAGCACACTTGGGTGCGCCGCGCCGCCGCGATCACCGCCGAGGACCCGCGTACCGGCTCCACCAATCTGCTGGCGTGCGTCGAGCTCAACCCGAAGGAAGCCGCCCTGATGGACCAGGGCAACGCCGGCACCCACCACCAGTCCAAGGCCAGCAAGCTCCAGGTGAAGGCGCAGCTGTCGAACCCGGGCCTGCGGGACGCGGACGAACTCGACGGCAGGCACGTACTACCGCTGCCGGGCCGGCAAGAGACCGTTCGGCAGCGGCGAGAGACATTTGCCCGCAAGACCTACCGGTACTTCGACGGCGGACAGGTCACTCGCGACGACATCCTCGCCCTGCTCGCCCCGCGCCCGACCGGCGCACACTCACGTCCGCTGTCAGACCTGACGTTCCATCAACTCGGCGAGTTGCTGCGCTGGTTCGGCCAGTTCCGCAGCGAGGAGCGGCTCCTGTCGAAGTACTCCTACGCCTCACCCGGAGCCCTGTACGCCACACAGCTGTACCTGGAGGCCGGTGGTCTGGATGGCCTGGACGCCGGCGTGTACTACTACCACCCCGCCGACCACACCCTGGTGCGGATCGCCGAGGCCGCGCAGACTGCCGACCCGCGGCTGTCGGTGCACCTCATCGGCAAGAGGCGGGCCATCGAGCCCGTCTACAAGAACAACATCCGCGAGGTGCTCGAGTTCGAAGCCGGTCACATGCTCGGCGTCTTCGAGGAGATACTCCCCGAGTACGGCCTCACGATCCGCCCCGCTGCCCACCGGCCCGCCGTGCAGGACACCCTGGAGGTCGCCGCCGAGGACTACTACCTGGGCACCTTCACCATCGATTCCCACGACGGCGTGCCCCCGCACGACCCCACCGACATCTATGTACAGGCTCACCCGGGCTGTGTGCACGGCCTGCCGGCTGGCCAGTACCGATGGACCGGCCGCGACCTGACCCCCATCTCCGACGCACTCGTCCTGCCCAAGCATGTGATCGCCATCAACCAGCAGGTGTACGAGCGGGCGAGCTTCGGTATCACCGCGGTGAGCCGCACGGGCGACGAGCGACTGCAGTACATCGCGATGGGCACCACGCTCCACCACCTGCAGCGCAACGCCCGGCGCATCGGTCTGATGTCGTCCGGCTACAGCTCCAAGACCGGCCACCCACTGCCCGCCGCACGGCGCGTGGACGACATCCTCGCCTCCTGCGCGCTACCCACCGGTCCCTCGTACTTCTTCCTTGGCGGCAAGGTCAGCGAGGAGCAGCTCCGCAGCGAGGGCATGAACGAGGATGCGGTCCACATGAAGGGCCCGGCCGAGATGATCCGGGACGACCTGGCGGAGCGACTGCCCGACTACATGATTCCGGGCCGCGTCCTGGTGCTCGAACGGATGCCCCTCACCGCCAACGGCAAGGTCGACGTCAAGGCACTGGCCGCCGCCGAGCAGGTCCGCTCCGCCGACACCGGCCGGTCCTACGTCGCCCCCGCCAACCCGGCCGAGCAGTGGCTGGCCGACGCGTGGGCGAAGGCACTGAAGTACGACGAAGTGTCCGTGGAAGACGACTTTTTCGCCTCCGGTGGCAACTCGCTGATCGCGGTGGCGCTCGTCAACCGCATCAACCGTGAGTTCGGACTACGCCTGCCGCTCCAGGTCGTTTTCGAGCGCCCCAAGCTCGCCGATCTCGCAGCGCGCATCGAGGACGACGGGGCCGCGCCCTCTTCACGGCTCGTCCCGCTGCACGGCGAGAGCACCGGCCGCCCGATCTTCTGCTGGCCGGGCCTCGGCGGCTACCCGATGAACCTGCGCCTGCTCGCCCACACAGCTACTACCGGCCGGCCGTTCTTCGGTGTCCAGGCGCACGGCATCAACGCCGGCGAGAGGCCGTATCCGACGATCCGCGACATGGCGGCCGCCGACGTGGCCGACATCCTACGCACCCAACCCGAAGGCCTCCACAGCCTATGGGGCTACTCATTCGGCGCCCGCGTCGCCTTCGAGGCCGCCTGGCAGCTCGAGCAGTCCGGCCACCGGGTCGACCACCTGCTGCTGATCTGCCCCGGCAACCCCAAGGTCCGCGCCGCAGGCGCCGACCGGTTCGGCCGCGAGGCCTCCTACCGCAACCCCGTCTACGTCTCCATCCTGTACTCGGTCTTCGCCGGCGCCGTCAGCGGCCCCGACGTGGATGCGTGCGTCGCGGCCACGCAGGACGAGGACAGCTTCGTGAGCTTCGTCCACGACCGGCTGCCCGGCCTGGACGAGCAGCTGATCCGCCGCATCACCCACATCGTCGCGGAGACCTACGAGTTCGAGTACACCTTCCGCGAACTCACCGAACACCAACTGAACACACCCGTGACCATCATCAAGGCCGCCGGTGACGACTACTCCTTCATCGAGGCACACTCCGGCTACTCCAGCGCCCCACCGACGATCGTGGAGCTGACTGGTGACCACTACAGCGTCCTGAAGGAACAGGGCATCGCGGAACTGGCCACGGCGATCCGCGGACTCGCCGACCTCCGGTGAACGCCGGCCCCGCCGCCGTGCCCGCGGCGGTGGGGCCGTCACTCGGCCGGGTGTGTCAATTTAACGCTGATCTTGATTGTTGAGTGGTCAGTTGTTGCTCGGGGTCAGGCGGCCCTCAAAGGCGATCTGGAACGCGTTCAGGGGTGCCTTCCAGCGCATGGTCCACCTGTTGCGGCCCTTCCCCGTCGGGTCCAGGCTCATCAGGGCCATGTAGATGCACTTGAGGGCGGCGGCTTCGTTGGGGGCCAGGACCAGCAGAGCCTGACGGCCTGGCGTGACGCGGCGCCACCGGGTGCCGATCTCGCGACGGCGAACCGTGAGATGCCCAGCGAGGTGGCGCAGGTGGGCACTGGACAGATCGATCGCCGATGGATAGACAAGCACACGAAGCTCCTGGTCGGCACGGGTGATCTTGGTCGTGAACCCGTCTACCAGGAGCTTCATCGGTTCGTACAGGCCGCCAACCTCCAGGCAACGCCGTCAGGTTGGAAAGGGCTCCGTAAGTGCAAGAGCCACCAAGCTCGGTGGAAGGCTGCCGCCGTTGTCGGGCCCTTGGACGAGGTCAACCCCACGGCGAAGGCGGTGCGGCCGGCAATCTACGGCCGGTGCCGCTCACGTTTGTACCGGTCCGGCGGGGGTCCGCCTCGCCTGTGCCGGGATGCCGGTGACGATGGTGGGGCCTCGCCGGTCACCGGGCCTGCGAGCGGGCTCGAAGAGCAGAGCGCGCAGGCTGAACGCCACGTAGGCGTCGGGCAGGGCCTGCCCCTGGGTCGGGTTACTGATGCCGAAGTCACGCTCACAGCGCTGTGTCATCCCAGGTGTCGAGGATGATCTCGCCGAGGTCCTCCCCCGCCGGGACAGCACCGTCGTGGAGGTTTTGCTCGGTCCAGAGGGTCTTTCCTGTGGGTGTGTAGCGAGTGCCCCAGCGCTGGGCGAACTGAGCGACCAGGAACAGACCTCGGCCGCCCTCGTCGGTGCTTTTGGCTCGGCGCAGGCGGGGTGAGGTGCTGCTGCCGTCGGAGACCTCGCAGATCAGGGTGCGGTCGTGCAGCAACCGGACAGTGATGGGCTCGCCGCCGTAGCGGATGGCGTTGGTGATCAGCTCGCTGAGGATGAGCTCAGTCGCGAACCCGATCTCCTCCAGACCCCAGTCCGCCAGCTGGCGGGCGCAGGAGTTGCGGACCGGGGCTACCGCCGACGGCTCGCAAGGCACGTTCCACTCGGCGACCTGGGCGGACTCCAGCCGGCGGGTGCGGGCCACCAGCAGCGCGACATCGTCGCTGGGCCGGGAGGGCAGCACCTCCTCGATCACCGCGGCGCAGGTGGCCTCGGGGGCACAGTCGGACCCAGCCAGGGCGGTGTGCAGGGCCTCCAGGCCGGTGTCCAGGTCGCGATCGCGGGCCTCGACCAGCCCGTCGGTGTAGAGCACCAGCCGGGACCCCTCAGGCAGGGTCAGCTCGGCGCTCTCGAAGGGCAGCCCGGCGCCCAGGCCCAGGGGCGGGGAGATGGGTAGCTGGGGGAACGACACACTGCCGTCGGGATGGACCACTGCCGGCCCCAGATGGCCTGCGGTGGCAGCTGCCACCCGCCCGGAGACTGGATCGTAGATCGCATACAGACAGGTGGCCCCTGTGATCCTCTGCCCGTCCTCCTCGCCGGTGGACTCGGCGGCGTCGATGTGGTCCACCAGTTCATCCAGATGGGCCATCAGCTCGTCGGGAGACAGGTCTAGGGCGGAAAAGTTGTGAACCGCGGTACGTAGCCGGCCCATAGTCGCTGCGGCGTGCAGGCCGTGGCCGACGACATCGCCGACCACCAGGGCCACCCGCGCGCCGGGCAGCGGGATGACGTCGAACCAGTCCCCACCCACCCCCTCCTTGGCGGGCAGGTAGCGGTAAGCCACCTCAAGGGCGGTCTGCTCTGGCACCCCCCGGGGCAGCAGGCTGCGCTGCAACGTCACCGCCACTCCATGCTCGCGGGTGAAGCGCCGGGCGTTGTCGATGCACACCGCGGCCCGGGCGGCGAGCTCCTCGGCGAAGGACACGTCCTCATGTTCGAACGGCGGGGAGGACTCCGCCCGCCAGAAGGCCGCCATCCCCAGCACCACTCCCCGGGCCTGGAGCGGCACGACAAGCAGGGATCTAATGCCGTACTCCAAGACCCGCTGGGCACGTTCGGGGTCCTGGGCCCGCCATCCATCGGCTGCGTCCAGATCCGCCGTGAGGACAGCGCGGCCGCTGGCGATTCCGGCGGCAACGGGGCTGGTGGCACCAAACTGGACCAGTTCGCCGACCGGGTAGAGAGGATGGTCCGCCTCCAGGCCGACGACGGCCGTGCGACGCATCTCGGTGTTCGCCCCGGACGGTTCCTCGCCGCGCAG
Organism: Streptomyces sp. NBC_00569; assembly: GCF_036345255.1. Lineage (NCBI taxonomy): Bacteria > Bacillati > Actinomycetota > Actinomycetes > Kitasatosporales > Streptomycetaceae > Streptomyces > Streptomyces sp. NBC_00569. Next base: position 8,334,186 of record NZ_CP107783.1, read on the forward strand.
GACCGGGTCCATCAGCTCGACGGTGACGACGTCGGCGAATCGGGGAACGGCGACCTCCGCCAGCTCTTCGGCGGTGCGTGTCACGTCCAGGGTGGTCCCGATCCGTACCCCGGCGTCGTAGAGCAGATTCAGCCGCTCGCGCGTCTTCTCGGCCCTGCCGGAGAGCGCCCGCAACTCGGTGGTGTCCCTCATCGTCACCACGCCGCTGGCAGGCCCATAGGGGTCGGTAGGGCGCTTGTTGACTGCCAGAAGACGGTCGGCCGCAAGATGGACTTGGTCGGTGGCCGTGCGGTCTGAGGCGAGCAGCTCGGCAAGGCCCGCATCAAGACCCAGGTCGGTGATGTGGCGCCCTGCCGCGTCCGCCGGAAGGTCCAGCAGCCGCTGGGCCTCGTCGTTGGCCAGCAACAGTCGGCCGTCACCCCCGGTGATCAGTACTCCCTCGCGCACGGCATGCAGAACCGCGTCATGGTGTTCGTACATCCGTGTCATTTCGACCGGGCCCAGCCCACGCGTCTGCCGCCGCAGACGATGGCTCACCAGCCCTGCCCCGCCCGCGGCAAGGGCAAGCGCCGCTGCAGCGCTCCCGAACAGCACCGGGAGCTGTCGGTTCAGCACGCCCTGCACCTCCTGGACCGTGACCAGGGAGGAGACAATGCCGACGACCGATCCGTCAGAGTCCCTGACGGGGACCGCCGAGATCACGGACGGACCCAAAGTCCCCTTGAAGGTCCTCGTGAAGGCCCTGCCTGCCGCTGCATCCGCGTACGGCCCGATGACGCGATTCCCAATCTGCTTCGGGTCGCTGTCGGCGAGGATGATCCCGTCCAGCCCGTACACGATGACGGCATTGACGCGGGCGGCCTTCCGAGCCGCCTCGGCGCGCGGCTGCAGCACCGCGGTCGGGTCGGTGCTGTCCAATGCCTTCACGGTATCCGGAGAGGTCGCAAGCGTGCGGGCTGCGGCAAGCGTCTGGTCCCGGGCACCGGACGTATTATCACGCCGAGCCTGGACCACGAGAGCCAGCAGTGCGGCGGCTACGAGCAGCACCACGACCGCCAGCTGCAGAAGGAACATCTGGCCGGCGAGGCTGTGCACACTCAGCAGGGAGCGCCTGCGCTCCCGGCGCGACGTCCCTTGATGAGGCTGGGAGTGCCCCTGGTTCCGCGGGTGGCCATACGACAGACGAGGAGACCGACCGGGCGTACCGAGGTTCCTCGCCCAGCGAGCCAACCTATGCCCGACCCGACCCAGAACTCTGCACATAACCCATTTCTACACGCTTAATCGGTTTCTACCGCCTCTGGGCTGCTGATCACGGGCGATTGGAGCCGGGCTGGGCCGAAGTACTGGCGCCGCACTCCGGCCGACAGGGCGCCCTCCGTCAAGGGTGTCATCCACGACCAAAGCGGCGTCCCGGTCAACAAGGTGCCCGGCCACCCCCTACGTATGGGCAAGCGCCGACTCCTGCGGATCCGATCTGGAATCAGTGCCCGAAACCTAATAGAACTGGACGAAAGCCCGGGTGGTGCGCCTGGCAGGGGAAGCGCTATGGCGTTCCGGCCATGTCCCCTGTAATGGTGTAATCGCGTCGGCTCGAACTTCCGCCGGAGGGTAGATCGAGTCCATGCCGCCCTTGGGTAGGAAGCTTCGCGGAAAGGCGATCCATTCGTCGTGCACCTCGATGAGGACGGCGGTGGTGAGCCGTTCGAGAGCAGGTAAATTGGGAAAGATCTGGCCTCAACCTGGGTCAGGGGACGTGGAGTTGGATTGTTCCGGACGGGCTATGGGAGATCGCCAGGCCGTTGATTCCAGCGGATCGGGTGCGGCCGCAGGGTGGCGGAAAGCAGAACTCGCCTGATGAGACGCTGTTCGCCGCGATCATCTACGTACTGGTCAGCGGTTGCGCCTGGCGGGCGTTTCCGCCCTGTTTTGGGGTGTCGAAGTCGACGGTGCACCGGCGGTTCATGATCTGGTCGAGAGCCGGTGTGTGGGGTCGGCTGCACGAGGCGGTTGTGCACCGGCTGGACGATGCCGGCCTCGTCGATGTCTCCCGTGTCCTGCTGGACTCCGCGCACGTGCGGACAAAAAAGTGCCCCTATGGTTTTCGTCAAGCGGCGGTACTGGTTGCAGACTCGTAGAACGTGCCGGCAGAGCATCGCGAAGAGCACGTCAATGCGGCGTCGGGCGAGGCAGACGATAGCGGCGACGTGGTGTTTTCCCTCGCGTCGTTTCTTGTCGTAGGAGGCGCGGGAATCAGGCTGGGACAGTACTCGCCGATTCGCCCGGTTTTCGCGAGCTGAGGTGTCAGCCCGATAGGGTCTTCACCCAGTCTCGAATGATCGCTGCTCTAGCCTTTTCGATCTGCGCGTCTGTGGGAAACTCGGGCGTGCCCTCAACAATCGGCAGCTTTGATGCGGCGACCTTATCGAGGGTGCCGTTCTTCTCCATAACGTCCATCAGCACCGGGCGAGCGTAACCGTCGAGCCGGAGGTTCTGACCCTCGGGACTGAGGAGCCACTCCAGCCACAGGCGCGCGGCCGCTGGGTGCGGGGCGTCCCTATTGATTCCCTCCGCATAGTACTGGGCGAAGCTGCCGTCGAAGGGGATGGAGACCCGCCATTTCACGCCCTTACTGCGTAGCTCGCCGGTGTAGGTTAGATTTGTGAAATCGAAGCCGATTGAGATGGGTGTCTGACCGTTTTCGATCGTGGCTACGGAAAGCGGGACAGAATTAACGTTACCCATCTTCTTGAGCTTGACGAAGAAGTCAATTCCGGGGTTGATGTCGTCGAACGAGCCCTTGTTCGCAAGGGCCGCAGCGTAAACAGTGGCGAACCCGGGAACGTATCCGGTGGGGTCGGTGACCGAGACTTTACCTTTGTACCGAGGCTTCAGTAGATCGGCGAAAGTCTGGGGACACTCCTCGACGCGGGCGGCGTCGCAGCCGATGGAGATGTAGCCGCCGTAGCTGTTAGCCCAGCGGGCATTCGGGTCCTTCTGGTTATTCGGGATCACGTTGTACGCGGCCACCCTGTACGGAGCTAGTAGGTGCTGACGAGCTGCCGCCCGCATGGACGCGTCATCGGCTCCGATCACGTCGAGGGCGTTGGCCTGGCCTTTCCGGCTCTTCACACCGTTAATCTGGTCCGAGACTGTAGCCCACCACGGGTTCTCGTCCCTCACATCGATCCCGTATTTCTTCTCGAAGCCATCGATCAGAGCTCCGTAGCCGGCCCAGTCGCGTGGGAGCCCCATCAGATTGAGCTTGCCCTCCTGTTTAGCGGCGGCGATCAGTGCGTCCATGCCGCCTACGTTCGCAGCGGATGTGGCCACCGATGGCTTCGCGGGTGTGCCGGTGGGGCTCGCGCCGCAGGAAGTCAGGACCAGTGCCGAGAGGGCAAGGCAGCCGAAGAGGGCGATTGCTCGGGCATGCAGTGCGGTCACGGGCGTTCCAGGGGCGAGGGACGGGGATGAATTGATAACCGGTATCATCAAGGAACACGTCGTCACTCGGGGCGTCTCGTGTGGCCCGTCGCTGTGAGTGGCGTATTGTGTCGACGCAGCAAATTCGGAAATCCTGGAAACCAGAGTAACTCAGCCGCCTCTCAGGCGGGGTTCCCCGACCGATGCCGTCTGAGCCCGGATCCACCGGCCTACTTCGCGAGTGATCGTTTTCGGTGATCGGGGCGATGCGTCTGGCGGCGGGCATGGGGTGGCCGCTGGTCTGCCCAGCTTTTCCACCTGTCGACAGCTCTCGGGCCCCGGCGGGCGGGTTGGATACGACCTGGTCAGGCTGATTGGGGCGGGGTATGCACGGCGTGGAAGAAGGCTTCGAAGGCCTCGTGCCAGGGCCAGTGTTCCGGCAGGTGCAGGGTGAGCCGCCGGGCCGAACGGGCCAGCCGGGCGGGCACGTTGATGAGGTGGTCGCGCATGTCGCGCGGGCGTGGACGGTGCCGGCGAGCGTCCCGCAGGCGCGGGTCAGGTTGAAGGCGAGGGCGGCCAGCGCGAGCCAGGCCGCGTTCGCCTGGAAGTTGCCCGAGGGGGCGTGCGCGAACGGTCCGTTCTTCAGCTCACAGATCACCTGTTCCACGATCGCGTGCTGCCGGTGGTCACGCTCGGCGTCGATGAGCGGCAGCGTGCTGTCGGTGAATGCGGCGTGGTAGCGCCAGGTGGTGAACAGCTCACCCTGGCCCTCGGGCACCGCCGCCGGGTTGAGCCGTTTCACGCGGCGCACGATGAGGCGGGCGGTGACCTGCTGCTTCTTCGGTTTCGAGGTGAAGGCGGTGTAGGGGATCTCGGCGATTTCGGCGTCCGATATCCAGCGTTCCTCCTCATCGTCCCAGACCGCCTGGGGATACTTGATCGCTCTCCAGGCCGTCTCGTCGATGGCGGCGATGGCCTGCTTGATGGAGGCGTTCATCCGCACGGTGACCGAGAAGCGGGCGCCGGCGGCCCGGCAGGCGGCGATCACCTCGGCGGCGTAGTAGGCCGAGTCGGCCCGCACGATCAGCATGCCCCTCGCACCTGATGCGCGGGCGGTGCGGATCGCCTCGGCGGCGAACGACCCGGCTCCGCGCACCGAGTTCACGCCGCCCTTGCGCAGCCGCGTTGCGGCGATCACCGGGGCGGCCAGCGGCGTGCACAGTGTCGCGATCAGCGCGTTCAGGCCCTTGACCGTGTTGTAGCCGTAGCCCACGCCCTGCTTGGCATAGCCGTGGACTGGCTTGATCGTGTCGTCCAGATCGAGGTAGGCGACCGTTCCCGCGCCGGGCAGCAGCGGAGTGCGCGAGGCCAGCCGGGGCAGGAACCGTCGGGCCACGGCGGCCAGTTGGTGGACATGCCCGTGGGTGAAAGAGCGCAGGAAGCTGCCCAGCGTGGACGGGGCGCGCACCCCGGTGAACAGTCGCCGCATCGCGCCGTGCCGCAGCCGGTCCATGTCGTCGATGCTGTCCGCGCCCGCGGCCATGCCCGCGATCAGCGCCATCGCCTTGGCGGACGGGAAAGCGCCGGTGCCGTTCTTCGAGGCCGGCAGCCGCACCAGTTCGCCGATCAGACCCGGCAACCCGCACCGCTCGGCCAGGCGCACCAGCGGCGCGAGCCCGCCGTACGCGACCAGATTCGGATCATCGAACCGTGCGGAGACCTTCGCCGCGGCATGGGAAGATTGCATCTCAGAAGTGCCTTGCTGATCGTGCGTGCTGGAAGCCTAGAGAACTCCCATCATCGCAGGTCACAAGGTACTTCCTCGTTCCCGGCGGTATCACGGCCGGACATCAACCGGTGGATCCAGGCTGAGACCACGCCAGGATCCCTGCCGGCTGGGGCAGCGTTGTCACAGTCGGCTGGTCGGCCAAAATCGTCTTTCCGGTGGGCGCTAATAGGACTCCGTTAGCCTCGAAGTTTCGTGACGGTCCGCCGACGGAGTCGGTGGACCGTTTTCGTGTCGTGGGCTGAGGCTGTGCAGGCCGAGGGCCAGAGTGTCGTCTCGGGGTGGCGCCGGATTCCACTGCTCCGGGTGTTGGGGTGCTGTCGAAGGGACGGGGAATCCGCTGGTCAGCCAGGGTCGGGCAGTTGGGTGAGCCGGTCGAGGCCTGCGGTGATGTGACCGGTCCAGGGCCAGTGCCGGGCCAGGCGGAGGATCCGCCGACGGCCGGTGGTCACGAGCTGTCCGGCCGCGGTGAACAGGCGGAGCCGCAGTCGGCGGGGTTCCCAGACACGGGCCTTGCCTGTCAGGGCGAGCATCGGCATCCAGGCCAGCAGGTCGAGAGCGATCTGCACGATCTCCAGCCAGATCCGGTTCTGGGCTGTGCGGTGCAGGGGCAGGTTCCGCAGGCCGGTGGCCCGGGCGTTTCGGATGCGGTCCTCGGCCAGGGCCCGCAGCCGGTGACGGAGCTCGAGCTCGGCGATCGGCCGGCCCGAGGTGTTGGTCGCGAAACAGGTCAGCCGCATGCCGTCCGCATCCGTGAGCCGCAACTGGGCCCCGGGGTGCGGTCGTTCCTTCCTGACGATCAGCCGCATGCCCTTGGGCCAGCCGTCCAGAACGTCGCCGGTGAGTTCGGCGGCCCAGGCGCCGTCGCGGATCCCGCCGTCCGCCTCGACGGCCGCCGTCCAGGCCGATGCCGGAACCTTCATCACATGCTGGTGGACCTGCTCGGTGATCACCATGCCTACCGAGTAGGACAGCCACCGTCCCCGCTGAGCGAGCCAGGCGACGAAGTCGTGGGTGCCGCCCGCGGAGTCGGTGCGGATCAGGGTCCGGCGCCCGCGTCGGTACTTCTTCGGCAGCTGGGCCAAGGCCAGCCGGGTGGCGGTGATGTGGTCGGCCGCCGTGTTCGATCCCGCGTTGCCTGGTCTGAGCAGGGCCACGACCGGTTCACCCGTGCCGCCCGGTCCGTGGTCGACGAACCCCATCAGCGGGTGGTGGCCGTAAGTTCGCTTCCACGTGGGTGCGGCGTCCTCCTTGTCCGAGTGCGCGATCACCAGCACACCATCGAGGTCCACGGTCACCGTCCCGCCCGCGTCAGGCGCTTCCCGGCCGGCCAACCGCCAGACACGTCGGCGGACTTCAGCCCGCGCGGCACGGATGGCCCGCAGGGCCTTCTCCTCGGAGGCTGCGAGGGTGTCGACGAGGCGGGAGACCGTCGGGTCGGAGGCCACCGGCCCGAACACGGCCGACTCGGCCCGCAGCATGGCGACATCCGCGAGGCAGTCCCCGCCCAGCGCGACCGCCAGGGCCACGTCCAGCAGGATCTTGCCCGGATCGTGCACCGCCCGAACCTTCCGCCACGGCGTCAGCGCTGCTGATATCGCGGCGTCCAGGCCGGCCTTGCGGACTGTCTCGACCAGCAGCACACCCCCGGCCTGCGAGACCACCGCCCGGCCGCCGCCCTCGATGCGGACACGCGGGTACGACCCGATACGCTTCTTCACCTGGAGAGTGCTTCTTTCCGTGCAGCCAACAGGACCCTAGACAAGTCCCATCGTTGCAGGTCAGAAGCACTCTTTGCTTATTTGATCAAGCATCGGACACTCCACCTCGTGAAAGCGCGAGGCTAGGTCTTTCGGCTCGGCCTCTGCTCAAGGGCCTACCCGAAGCCGTGGAGGCTGTCTGGCCTCGCACGATTGTCCAGACGTGTGTGGTTCACCTCCTGCGCAATTCGTTCCGTTACGCAGCCCGCCAGGACTGAGCCTTTTCCAACCTCACGTTGATGCGTGGTGAAGGACGAGGACGGCCTTCACGAAGTTGGTGATGCGGTTCGTGCTGCACCGGAGTTTCCGTAGGAGGCGCCAGCCCTTGAGGGTGGCCATGGCCTGCTCGCCGAGGCAGCGGATCTTGGCGTGTGTGCTGTTGTGCCGGCGCTGCCACCGCTTGAGGCGACGGCCGCGCGTTCGCGCCGGGCGAGGTGATGCAGATCGACTCCCCTCCGCTGGATGTGCTGGTCCACCTGGACGACGGAGTGGTGGGCAAGGTCGAGCTGACGGGCATGATCGATGTCGCGTCCAGGACGGTGACCGCGGCGGTGCTGCGGCCGACGACGAAAGCGGTGGATGCCAGCGTGCTGCTGGCTCGCACGGTCACCCCTGAGCTGATGCGGCCGGGCTGGGTCGATGCGCGAATACGACAGTTCGGCGTGCGGCACGGATGAGCGCACGGACCATGCGGGAGATGCTTGCGCGCGGCTTCACCACCGTCCGGGCAGGGCAGTTACGCATCCGTCGGGGTGGCGCTCGCCCACAATGCGGCACTGTGCGGCGACGACGTCGTCCACATCTGCGACCCCGCGAACCTCGTCAACACCCTCGGCAGACTCCAGGAGGACGATCTACTGATCGCCATCAACTGCTGGCAGATCTACACCTCGACCGTCGAGGCCCTGAACGCCGCTGCGGAGAAGGGCGTCGGCGCCGTGTTGATCACCGACTCGGGGGCACCCCTGCTCGGCACGAAGGCGACGCTGCAGATCGCCGTGCCCTCAGAGGGGGTTGGCTTCTTCCCGTCCCTGATCGCGGCACTGGCTGTCGTGCAGAGCGTCGTCGTGGAACTGTCCGCGATGGATCCGAACCAGACGCGCCGCGCCCTGGCGAGCGCCGAGCACGAGTGGCAGCGCTTCAAGCTGCTGAGCTATCACCGCTCGGTGAGCGGCGGTTGCCTGGGCCGCTCACTGGTGACGCGCGCGGGGTCGTCGGCGCGGCTGGGGGCGAGCTCCGAGGCTGTGCGTTCCTGGAGGACGAGGAGAGGGCGCCGGCGTCGCTTCCCCGGAGGCCCGGCTCGGCCGAGCGCCGGGGCCTCTGGCATGTCCCCAGGCGCCTGCGCAGCACGCGCCTTCCCGCACGTCTGGGAATCATGGGTGCTCGCGACAGTGTTCGACCTGTCACCATGAGCGCTTGATGGGCCGGTCCGGGGGAGTGGGGAGGAGACCTATGGTGAGAAAGCAGGAGGGGCTACCCGCTCCCTTTCCCGGGTCGCGGCGGTGGTTGCAGCCGGTGAACGGGTCGGGCAGTGGGAGTGACCCCGAGTTCTTCGCCTCGCGGCCTGATTTGGTGCTGGTCGCCCGGCGGGCGGCACGCGCACTGCCCGGCCGGAGTCTTCGCTATCTGGACATCACCGGGAACACGGTGCGCCGCGTGAGTCTCGACGTGCCGGACTCCGGTCGTGGTGTGGTGCGTCTCGACGTGTGCGACACCGAAGTGCCGTTCGGTCTCACCGTCCGTGAGCTGGAGGTCGCCACCTGTGTGGCCGGAGGGCTGGGAAACCCGGAGATCGCCGCGGTGCTGGCCTGCTCCCGGCGTACCGTCGCCACGCACCTCGAGCATGTCTTCGCCAAGCTCGGGGTGCGGGCCCGGGCGTCCGTGGCCACCCTGATCGCCGCGGAGGATGCGTACGTCGCTCCGTTGCCGAGCCCCGACCTCGTCCTGCCCCCGGCGCTGCTCGGCGTTCTCGGGGAGCAGGAGCCGGTGTCGCGGCCGGCGGTGTCCCGGGCGCCGCTGCGGCGGCCTGCGGTGCTCGCCTCGGTGTACCCGGCGGACAGCCTGGCTGGTGGTTCCGTCCTCGAGATGCGGCGGGGCGCCCGGCTGGCGGTGCGGGACATTTCGGCGAGTGGGGGTGTGTCCGGTCGCGAGATCGAGCACCTGGCCGTGTCCGTGACTCCTGAGCAACTCCTGGGAACCGTAGGAGACTTGGCGGACCGTGGGGTGGACGGCATCCTGTTCGGGAACTTCCCGCTGCCGGTCGCGCTGCCCGCGCTCGCCGCCGCCAACGCGTCCGGCACTCCGGTGTTGCACAGCATGACTGGGAAGGCGTTGTCCGAGCGGGTGCGCGCGGACCCGGCCGGGCTCGGCGCGGTCTTCCAGGTCTGCTCCACCGAGTCCGCGTACGTGCCGGGCCTGTTGCGCACGGTCCGGGACCTGGAGGACAGTGGCGCGTTCCTGCCGCGACGTCGGCGGCTCGCCGTGCTGCAGCGGGCGAGCACCTTCGATGCGGGTGTCGTCGAGCGCGTACAGCGACAGTCCGCCGAAGCCGGCTGGGATCTGGTGTTCCTGGAGTCGGTGTCCGACGACGCGCTGGACTTCGCCGACGTCGTCGGCCGCCTTGAGATGGCGGATCCCGACCTGGTGTCGTTGTCGGTCTTTCCGGAGCCGACGCTGCGGGCGTTCCTGGAGGCTACTGCCGGGATGCGGGACAGTGCCACGTTCCATGCGGCGTGGTCGCCGGCGGCCCCGGAGTTCGCCTGGCGGCTCGGAGAGCTGAGTGAAGGCCTGCTCTGGTCGACGGTGATCGGCAACGTGGACAGCCCGCTGTGTATGAGGTTCGAACAGCGTTTCCGCGCCATGTTCGGCGCCGACCCGGGACCCGCCGCCGCAGCCGTCCACTACGACATGGTCAATGTGCTGGCGCAGGCGTGGAGCCGGGTCAGCCGGCCGTGGGACTTCGCCGCCGTACGGGAGCAGTTGCGTACGTCGACGTCGTTCGGAGTGACGGGGGCCCACCAATTCGTGGGGCGGGGCCAGCGCGGGCTGAGCTATCCGGACGAGACGCGCGACCCTGCCCGCGGCCACCCGCACCTCATCTACCGGATCACCGGTGGCGCCAACCAGCGGCTGGCGCCACCCCTGGTGAGCTGATCCAGTGGTCAGGTGACCCAGTTCGGTGCGGTCAGTGTGCCGATGCCGTCGCCGCCGTCGACCGGAACGGTCCGCCCGTTGACCCAGTTCGCGTCCGGCCCGAGCAACCAGCACAGGACCGCGGCGATGTCGTGGGGGCGCCCGACCCGCCCGCGTACGGAGGCATGCGTCAGCGCATCCACATACGTCCGAGGGACGGGGTTGACGGCCGACTCCACGTCGACGAAGCCCGGTGCCACCGCGCAGCAGCGGATGCCGTCGCGGCCGTGCTCCAACGCGATACCGCGCACCAGCGCGTCGAGCGCCGCCTTGGACGCGGCGTAGACGGTCGTCCCGAGCCGGGCGCGGGTGGCGGCCCCGCTGCTGACGAAGAGCAGCGTCCCGGGCCGGCCTGCGGCGCGGCAGCGGCGCACGAACTCCGCTCCGGCGCTGAGCGCCGAGCGCGTGTTCACACCCATGACCCGGTCGAAAAGCTCCTCGTCGCTGTCCACGACCGGTACGGCGGGAAACACGCCTGCCGCGTGCACCAGCGCGTCGAAGCCGCCCTGCTCGGCCCAGAGCCGCGCCACGTGATCCGCCACCACGCCGCCGCGGGACAGGTCGATCTCCGGAAGATCCGTCCCCGTGACCGACCAGCCGTCCGCCCTGAGCCGGTCCACCACGGCGCGGCCGATGCCCCCGTTCGCGCCGATCACGAGCACCGTACGTCCCACGGCCGTCACACCCCGACCAGCGCGGGCCGGACCCGGCGCGCCACGTCGACGCACCGCTCGAATGTCACGTCCAGGGTGCGGCAGCCGGTGATGAAGCTCTCCAGGGCCGACATCCGCGCACCCCGCCCCACCACTTGCGGGTGCAGCGTCACCGTCACCACTCCGTCGGGCACGGTCTCCGTCATATATCGCACATCGCGCAGGAACCGGTCGAACATCGCGTCGGCGTCCTGGAGTCCGGGCATCACGATCTGCGAGGTGCGGACGTACTCCAGGTGCGGATAGTCGTCCAGCGTCCAGGACACCGGGAGTTCGACCACGGCCGAGTCCGGTCCGAACCGGAACGGCCCGTCGGCCGGGCAGCGGTCGCCGGAGCGCGCGAGGTAGGGCTCGAAGTCGGTGCCCATCAGCGACGAGTCGTAGACGATGCCGAGTTCGGTGAGGATGTCGACGGTGTGCTCGGTGAAGTCCCAACTGGGGGTGCGGTGTCCGGCGGGCGGGGTGCCGGTCAGCTTCTCGATCAGCGCCGCCGAACGGCGGTTGACCGCCAGCTCGGTGACCCGGTCCAGCGTCGACACCGGCTCATGGGCATACCCGTGCAGCGCGATCTCGTGTCCCGCCTCGGCGACGGCGGCGCTCTGTGCGGGGTACGTCTCCAGTGTGTGCCCCGGAATGAAGAACGTTGTCGGCACCTCGGCGCGGCGCAGCAGGGCCAGGATGCGATCGATGGCGTACGCGCCGAACTCGCCGCGGGAGACCGGGCCCGGGGTGGTCTGGCCGCGGGCCATCCACAGGGATATCGCGTCGAAGTCGAAGGTCAGACAGACGGTTCCGCGGCTCATGCGGGTATCTCCTCGCTCTGGGTGGTCGGGGCGGCCAGGGTGTCCTCCGGGAGGAACTCCAGGGGCTTCGGGGCCGGGTCGTCGAACAGGGTGTCCAACTCCCAGCGGGCGTAGCCGTGCCGGCTCGGCGGGCCCGGCGCGATCCACAGCACGCGGTCGGTGAGGTCCGTGACCACGGAGTAGACGGTCGCGTTGCGCTCGCCCTCCGGGACGTCGGGGTCGGGGTGACGGCAGATGCCGTCCGGGAAGGACCACTCGTCGCGCAGCGTCGCCACGAGGTCGGCGACGCCGACCCGGCGCTCGTCGAGCGCGGGTTCCAGCAGATGCCGGGCCCGCGCCGGGCGCAGGAGGGTGAGCGCGCTGGTCGCCGCCTTCTTGTCGCGCAGCGGCAGCGACGTCTCGAAGTGGTTAGCGTGGGCGATCAGCCCGTTCTCGGGCAGCAGCGTCCCGAAGACGTCCGGCGCCAGTTCGAAGTCGACGGCCTCGCCGCCGGTGCCATCGGCGAGCAGCACATTGCCGGACGAGATCCGTTCGACGGGCAGCAGCTTCTTGTGGGCGCCGGACATCGTCCGTGCCTGCAAGGCCCCACGCAGCAGATAGTGGTACGGGACTCCGGCGCCGCCCCGGTCCCGGTCGGACACCAGCAGGTTGGCGCACACCCCGAGCCCGGCGGAGTTGAGGCCACTCTTCGCGAGCATGCCCGCCTCGGCCAGGGACAGCACGCTGAACCCGGTCTCGTCGCGGGTGGCGAGCAGGAAGGTGACCTCCGCCTGCTCGGGGTGCCAGTCCCAGTTCTGGGCGAGCAGGGTGTGCCCGTTGCCGGTGTACCGGGGCAGCACCGACAGGGAGGTGCAGCCCTCGTCGCGGTAGCCGGTGCCGTACAGCATCTCGGTGCGTGCGTTGAGCGCGGCAAGCCGGTGGGCGGGCTGACGCGAGCCGGTCGCCATGCCGTCGAGCATCGCGGCGATCTCGGGGGAGTACGACGCGGCGATGTCCAGGTAGATCCGTCCCCAGCGCTCGATGTCGGCGTCGCTGAGCCCGGCGTCGTCGCGGAACCGGCCCACGTAGGTGTCGAGGCTGCGGGCGATGAGGTCGGCGGTGGCCTGGCCGAGGTCCTCGCCCATCTGACGGTAACTGCCCTGGACGACGATCAGCCGCGGGTTCTGGGGAGTCGCTGCGGACACGGTGGTATCTCTCATTTCAGTTCGGTCCGGTAGGTCTCGGGCATGCGGCACACGGTGACGAAAGTGATGAGGGCCGCGATCGTCGGCAGCAGGGCCACGAGGACGGCGTTGCCGGTGCTGTCGACGATCAGCGTCGCGATGAAGCCGGCCGTGCCGCCGAAGGCCATGACCGAGAAGTTGTAGCCGATGCCCAGCGCCGAGTAGCGGACGTTGGTGGGGAACAGTTCGGCGAGCGCTGCAGGTCCCGGCCCGGAGAACGCCGCGATGATGAGCCCGATGAGAATCTGGCCGAGGAAGACGCCTGCCGTGTTTCCGGTCTGGAACACCAACATGGCGGGGAAGCTCAGGAGCACGAGTCCGCCGGAGCCGATCAGCAGCAGCGGCTTGCGGCCGATCCGGTCGGACAGCACACCGAACCCGAAGATGGCCACCGTCAGCACGACCAGGCCCACGATGTTCGACGCCTCGACGATCCCGGGGGCGATGCCGGCCTCCTGGCGCAGATGCGTCGGCAGATACGTGAGGAAGAAGAAGTAGGCGACGGTCCAGCTCACGGTGAAGAAGAAGCCGCGTGCCATGGCGCCCTTCTGCGTGCGCAGTGCCAGCCGCAGCGGGCTCGCGCTGGTCTCCCCGGCGGCCTCCTGTTCGCGGAAGGCGGGAGTGTCCTCCAGACCGAAACGCAGCAGCAGAGCGACGACCGCGGTCACCGCGCCGACGAGGAACGGCACCCGCCAGCCGAACTCCCGCATGCCCTGCTCGCTCCAGAACAGCGAGTTCAGCGCCACCACGCCGGCGGCCACCAGGAAGCCGGCAGCGGTGCTGACCTGGTTGAGGCTGCCGTACCTGCCGCGGGCGCGCGGGGTCGCGTACTCCACCAGCATGGCTGCCGACCCGGCCCACTCACCGGCGACGGCGAAGCCCTGGAACAGCCGCAGCACCACCAGGAGCACAGGGGCGGCGACGCCGATGGTCCGATAGCCGGGCAGCAGCCCGATCAGGACGGTTGCCGCGCCCATGAGGATCACGCTGGCCAGCAGGGCGGGCCGGCGCCCCATCTTGTCGCCGATGTGCCCGAAGAAGACCGTGCCGAGCGGCCGGGCCAGAAAGCCCACGGCGAAGACAGCGAAGGTCGACAGCAGCGACGACACAGAGCCGCCACTGGAGAAGAACGCGGCGCTCAGATACACCGTCGAGTAGGCGTAGACGAGGTTGTCGTACTGCTCGAGCAGATTGCCGATGCTTCCGGAGACGACCGCCCGCAGCTTGAGGGCCTCTCTGGGGCCGGTGTCGGTGACCGGTGCCTCGGTCGTTGATGCCTTCATGGTCTCTCTTCTCGCGAGGGGCTCTTGACGGGATACAGGGGAGGGCATGGCAGGTGACAGGTCGTCAGGCAGCGGCGAGATAGCCGCCGTCCACGGGTAGCAGCACCCCCGTGACGAACGAGGACTCGGGTCCGGCGAGGAACGCGAGGGCGTGTGCCAGTTCATCGGTCTCGCCCGGCCGCGCCAGCGGGGCGCCGTTGACGCGGGCCCGCAGGGCCTCTGGTGGCAGGTGGTCCAGGAGCGCGGTGCGGAAGACCCCGGGCAGTAGGGCGTTCACGCGGATACCGCGCGGGGCGAGCTCGACCGCGGCCACCTTGGTGAGCTGGTGCACGGCGGCCTTGCTCATCTGGTACGCGACCGAGGACGGGACCGTGCCGTCCCCGGTGGGAGGGGTGGTGACCCCGTAGATCGAGCCGATGTTGACAATGACGCCTCGGGTCCTGGCCAGGTCGTCGGCGAAGGTCTTGATACCTCGCCACGGGCCGAACGCGTTCACCGCGAGCACCCGGGTGAAGTCCTCGTCACTCGTGTCGAGCAGGTCCGCCCGGGCGCTGACGCCCGCGTTGTTCACCAGTAGGCCGACCGGTCCGAACTCTTGGCGGACGATGTCACGCAGCCGATCCCACGACGCGGGGTCGGTGACGTCCAAGCGCACTCGACCCGTCCCGCCGGCGTCGTCCGCGTACTGGACATCGGCCCGCACCACGACGGCACCGAGATCTGCCAGCCGGTCGGCCGCCGCGGCCCCGATGCCGCCAGCTGCGCCCGTCACCACCGCGATTTTGCCGTCCAGGCCCATGGACTTCACTCCCTTCGGTGTCGTTGAAGGGGGACAGTAGGTCTGGTCGCGGGCCGCGACATCGGTCATCTGACCGATGTGGGGAGGCGGGGTGATTGCTGGGGACTTCTCGGTGGGGACAAGCTCTTCCGTCGGTGTCGGCTCTCAGCGGACTGCGGCCGGATTGGCCACGGATTGCCCACGTTCCTCAGACCCGAACCGCGCCTGACCGGTCCGGTTCGTACCTGTAGACGCCGGGGCTCACCTCATCGGACCGCGCGAAGGCAACCGATGCCAGCGCAGCAGGCCACCGAGTTTGCAAGTTCCAGGTTGCTCCGGACGGAAGACGCATACCCACGGTTTCAGGAAATGCGTTCCCATCAAGTCCGCGCCGGTCAGGTCCGCGCCGCGCAGGCTGGCGCCGCGCCGGTCAGGCCCCCTTCGTTCAGGTTCGCGTCGTTCAGGTGCGCGCCGGTCAAGTCCGCGTCGTTCAGCTGCGCTCTGGTCAGATTCGTGTTGGTGCGTTGCCACGCTCGATGTCCCGCACCACACCGCCGAGTTCCTCGCCCGGCTGCTGGCTGCCCACCAGCGGCGGTTGCGCACCCCGTGACCTCTGACCCCCGCCGATGCCTTCGAGGCATGCCGTCGAACCCCCATTGGTCTTCGACGGCAGCACCGCGCGTCCCCAGAATGCGGGCACCACCACTTCGCATTCCCGAGGAGTTCACCGTGTCCCTCTTGTACGCCCGGCGCCGCTGTACCGTGCTGGCCCTCCTCGTACTGGCCCTGGCCCTCGTGCCGGTCTCGCCGCTGGCGGCGAGACCCGCGTACGCCGCGACCGCTGTACCCGGTGATCCGCTCACCGGCAGCGGCGCCGTGACCAGGTCGGTGCTGACCGCCGCCGACCTGACCAGCGGCGCGGCCACCGGCACCGTCACCGACGACGCCTTCGCGCTGCCCGCGGCGGCCGCCGCCCCGAAGCACACCTTCGAGGGCACCCTGACGCTCAACGGCGTGGCCACCGCTAGAGGCTTCAGCACCATTAAGGACACCTACCACTACGCGGCCACCGCCGCGCTCAAGCACCTGCCGCCGGTGAGCATCGACCTCGTGCAGAACGGCAGCCACGTCATCCCTGCCGTCCGCGGCCTGCAGATCACCGGGAGCGCGTACTGGAACCTGATCGTCGGGGGCGGCCGCGCCTGGAACGAGAACGGCGACGGCGGCCGCACCCGCGTCTCGCTGCCCTTCGCGCTGGTCGAGCGCAACGCCAACTGCGTGCACAACGGCCTGCTGACCTTCCTCTTCGACGGCAGCACGATCTCCCGGGTCCGCTACCAGATCGTGCACGAGACGTGCGAGTACTTCCAGTTCGACATGTGGGGCCAGGTCGGCGCGACCTACTCCCGGCACACCGTGACCGGTGGCACCGGCCTGAAGAACGCGTACGCCGCCGAGGTCGCCAACCGCATCCCGACCAAGCCGATCAGCGCGCTGAGCACCGACCACCCGAACGCCGGCATCGACACCAGCGCGTTCGGCAGCGGCATCACCGCCTCGGCGCTGAGTACGTACGGCGTGTCCTACGGCGGGGTGAACTACGTCGGCGCGTGTCAGACCCGGCAGGGCGCGTACCCGTACTGCAACCAGATGGTGCTGCCGTCGTACTCGCTGGCCAAGACGATGTTCGCCGGCATCGTGCTGATGCGGCTGACGCAGGTCTACGGCTCGTCCGTGCCGTCGCAGCTGATCCGCGACTGGGTCAGTGAGGCGGACACCTCCGCCTGGACCGGCGTCACGTTCCAGGACACCGCGAACATGGCCACCGGCAACTACACCTCCAGCGCCTTCGAGTCCGACGAGTCCGGCAGCGGCATGACGGCGTTCTTCGACGCCGAGGCGTACGGGCCGAAGATGGCCGCCGCGCTGGCCTTCCCGCACTCCGCCGCGCCCGGCACGCAGTGGGTCTACCACTCCTCCGACACCTTCGTGCTGGCTCGGGCGATGCAGAACTACCTGGTGTCCAAGGCCGGCGCTGGCAGCGACATCTACCGCTGGATCCGCGACCAGGTGCTGGTCCCGCTGCACCTGAGCCCGGACGTGCTGACCACCGAGCGCACCGACAACAGCGCCACCGGGCAGCCGTTCGGCGGGTACGGCCTGTTCTACACGCAGGACGACATCGCCAAGGTCAGCCGGTTCCTGAACGCTGACGGCGGGAAGATCGGCGGCGTGCAGAAGCTCGACCCGACGATGCTCGCCGACGCGATGCAGCAGAACCCGGCGAACCGCGGCCTCACCACGACCGCCGGCACGACCGGCAAGACCTACAAGTACCAGAGCGGCCTGTGGGCCCGGCAGTTCACCTCGGCGGACAACTCGGTGTTCACCAGCCCGGTGTACGTGCCGTTCATGTCCGGCTTCGGCGGCATCACCGCGGCGATGCTGCCCAACGGCGCCACGTACTACTACTTCAGCGACAACAACGAGTTCGACTGGTCGGCGGCGGCCGCGCAGGCGTACAAGCTGCCCGCCACCGGCTGAGGCGGCGGGGGCGGCCGGCCGTGCACGGCCGGCCAGCTGCTCGGCAACGGCGGCTTCGAGACCGGGACGGCGTCGCCATGGACGGCGGACGACAAGGTCGCGTCCAACAACGCGCGGGAAGTGCCGCACGGCGGCACCCGGTTCGCCTTCATCGGGATCGAAGCCAGCGGCCGGTAATCGAGCCTGGGCCTCTGCATCCCCTTGCTCGACTGCGTGATGCGCGGGTGTCCAGTGCCCATGGTCAGAAGGACCCCAAGGCCGGGAACATCATCCGCGGTTGACGTCCCCCACTGGCGACTCGTGGGGGGGGGCCCGGCATGTGCCGGGCCCCCTCCCACGCTCCTCTGCCGTCAAGAGCTGTCCGCCCGCCGTGCCGAGGGGCGAGTCCCCGCAACTCACACGCCGGTCCCGCTCCTGATCCGCGCCTTCTCGAACTCCGACACCGGGTCGCCTCCGACGCTCCAGGGCCAGGCCGCGACCGTACCGTTGATCGCCTCGAAGACCGGACGGGCCTCGCCGCGCCGCTCGGCGGCCATCAGCGCGTAGGCCAGCAGGTTCAGGTCGGCGACGGCTGCCGCGTGGTGGAAGAACCCGGGCCGGGCCCAGGTGCGTGCCGCACGGTCGAGGGCCTGGGCGGCCGACGCGTGGGACCAGTGGGTGCGTGCCATCAGCGCCTCGACTCCGCCACGGGCGAGGACTGACTGGTACTGCAGAACCTCGGCGGTGAGCTCGGTGGCCGCGCAGGGCGCGATTGCGGGCGTGCTGGCGCGAAGCGCGTCGACGAAGTCCAGTACCTGGACGCGCGATCCCATCTCCTCCGGCCCCAGATAGCGCAGCATGCTCAGGTACGCCTCGCGGTTCCAGCGGTCGCGGGTCAGTACCTCGTTCCACAGGCCGAACACCTCCGGCTGACTGCGGCGCTCCAGCCGTGACAGACCCAACAGGACCACCCAGGGAGTGGGATCCTCCGGCGCCAGTTCGGCGGCGCGCAGACAGCTGTCGGCGATGCCGGCCGCGTCCTGCGGACGTCCCTGGGAGCGTCCGCGTTCGAGCTGCGCCCATGCGGAGAGGACGAGCGCGCTCGCGTTGCGCGGCTCACGAGTGGCCCAGGCACGGGGCCCGTGCGATGCGGACAGGCGGAACGCCAGCACGGAGAGCTGGTGGGTGCGGCGGTCCCAGTCAGCCCGGCTCTGGTCCAGGAGACGGGATATCTGGGCCATGCACAGGTCCGTCGTCGCGATCGTGCCCGTACTTGTTGTCGCCTGGAGGGACTTCAGCAGCCGGCCGAGGGCAGCGTCGTCGAGCTCCAGGACGAGACGTGCCCGTCTGCGGCGACTTGAGAGAAATGCCATGCATACCTCGTTGAGGACTTGGTCGTGCCCGCCAGCGTTCCCGAGGCCGCGGCGACTGTCCTGCGCACGGTCCGCGAGCTGCTGCGCCAGCCTCTCGGGCCGGCAGCTGATGCGGGATATCGCCGCATGGTGGGGCGCGCCGGGGCCGCCGTCCAATGCCTGCCCGATCTGGTCAGGCTGCCTGCCGGGCATACCTCCAGCTCTCCTTGGCCTGTCGGCCGTCGGGTCGGCGTGCGCTCACCCCTCGCGTCGTGGTGAGGGCCGTGGTCTGCAGTCGTCGCTGCAGTTCATAGGCGGGCGGCGACCTGTGGCCCGTACCGCTCGACGCAAAAACGTGACAAACCGGCCGCGAATGCCTCGATGCTGTGCAGCGCGTAGTGGCCGGCGTCCCACGCCGCGTGGAGGTGGATCTGCAGCGGTTCGCCCGTGCTGTCGAGGATCAGCAGCGGGTGCAGGTCGAAGCGGGGATCGTCGGAGACCACCGCGACGCCATGGCCCGAGGCCGCCATGGCCTGTACGACGTGCGGGGTGTCGCATTCGAGCACGATGTCGTACGAGGCGTCCGCGTCCTGCACGGCGTTGTCCAGGATGCGGCGGGTGCGGTGCGCCGCGGTGAGGACGATGAGGGGCTGCGCGGCAAGCTCCCTGATGGTGACGTGGTCCCGGTCCGCCCAGGCGTGGTCGGCACGGACGTAGGCCCACAGCGGCAGGCGGGCCACCGGGAGGCCGGCGAATCGACTCCTCGGAGGTGCTGAGGAGACGGCTACGTCGGCGCCCCTGGCAAGGGCCTGGTACGCATGTGCCGGACTCTCCGCCTGCACGGTGACGAGCGGATCTTCCGGTCCCCAGGTGGCCAGGAACGGCGCGATCACGTCGGTGATGGTGGTGGGCGGTGCCGCCACGGTGATCCGCATGGCACGACCGGCGGCCAGCGCGCCGACCGCGGCCTCGGCGGCGTCCGCGCGGGCGACCAGGTCGCGGGCCAGCGGAAGGAAGCGCCGGCCGGCCGCCGTGAGGACCATCTGCTTGCCGCCGCGGTCGAAGAGCGTCATCCCCAAGGTCCCTTCCAGGCCGCGCAGTTGGCGCGACAGCGAGGGCTGGGCGACGCGGACCACCTCGGCAGCCTTGGTGACGGAACCGGTCTCCACGATGGTCAGGAAGTAGCGCAGCACTCGGATTTCCATGGCGGTGGTCCTTCGGGAGACGGAGGAGGCATGACACCTTCATGCCTCAAAGGCATGATAGTCAACCCTGCCAAGTATTTGAGGCTATGGCTGACTGGCTGCATTCTTGTCCCACCGGAATTCCTGGTGATCGGCACCCGAATCTCCGTCGACTTTTCCTCGTACAACAATCCTTTCGATTGGCTGGTTCCCGCATGGCCCGCCCCCTGCCCCTGATCCTCGCCCAGGCGCCCGGCCGCCCGGCCGACGACCTCACAGGCTTCGCCGCCGACGTGGAGCGGCGCGTGAAACTGCGCGCACCCGGCGCCCTCGTCGTCTACCCCGAACTGCACCTCGGCGAGAGCGCCCCCGGCGTCCCCGCCGCCCCGGCGGAGGCCGCCGAGCCGCTCGACGGCAAACGCGATGCGGCCTTCGCCGAGCTCGCGGGGGACCTGGGCATCTGGCTGGTACCCGGCAGCGTCTACGAGCGAGGCACCGACGACCGCGTCCACAACACGACACCGGTCTATTCACCACAGGGTGAGCGCCTCGCCGCGTACCGCAAGATCTGCCCGTGGCGCCCGTACGAGACGACCACACCCGGCAACCGGTTCGAGGTCGTCGACCTCCCCGGGGTCGGCCGCATCGGCCTGTCCATCTGCTACGACACCTGGTTCCCGGAGATCTCCCGCCATCTGGCCTGGATGGGCGCCGAGCTGATCGTCAACGTGGTCCGCACGTCGACGAGCGACCGCGCGCAGGAAGTCGTCCTCAACCGCGCCAACGCCATCACCAACCAGGTCTTCGTCGCCAGCGTCAACTCCGCCGCCCCCTCCGGGACCGGCCGCAGCCTCGTCATCGACCCCCAGGGCACGGTGCGCGCCGAAACCGTCGATGCCGGCGACTCCACCCTCACCGACGTGATCGACCTCGACGAGGTCAGCAACGTCCGCCGCTACGGCACCGCCGGTCTCAACCGGGTCTGGGACCAGTTCCGCCCCGGCGACCCAGCTCTCGAGCTCCCGCTGTACGGGGGCCGCATCGACCCCGCCACCTGGAACCCCGCCCACACCACCGAGGAGCCGCGATGTTGAACAGCGAGACCACACAGAGCACAGAGAGCACCATGAGGCTGAGGGGCGACCTGAGTCTCCTCTCCGTCGTCCTGTTCGGCCTGGCCTACATCTCGCCCGGCATCGTCGTCACGATGTTCGGCGTGGTCGCCGCCACCAGCGGCGGCGCGGCCCCGACCGCGTTCGCCATCGCCACCGTCGCGATGCTGCTCACCGGGCTGAGTTACGCGAAGATGGCGCGCGCCGTGCCCGGCGCCGGGTCCGTCTACACCTACGCCCGCAAGATGCTCGACAGCCGCATCGGTTTCCTGTCCGGCTGGGCGATGCTGCTCGACTACTTCTTCATCCCGATGGTCGGCTGGCTGATCACGGCGATCTACTTCAACGCCCAGTTCCCCGAGATCCCCAAGTGGGTCTGGCTGATCGTCTCGGTGGGCATCACCACCGCCATCAACGTCTTCGGCATGAAGCTCGCGGACCGCGTCAACAAGGTCCTGATGTTCATCGCTCTGGGGTCGCTGGTCCTCTTCGCCACCCTGTGTGTCGTCTTCCTCGGCAAGCACGGCTCCTCCGCCCCCGCCACCAACGCCCTGTGGAACTCAGGCACTTCGATCGGCGCGGTCACCGCGGCCGCCGCCATCGCCGCGTACTCCTTCCTCGGCTTCGACGCCGTCTCCACGCTGGGCGAGGAGGCCAGGGGCGGGGCCAGGACGATCGGCCGCGGCATCATCGGCTGCGTCATCGCCGCCGGAGCGATCTTCATCGTGCTGTCCTTCGTGATGCAACTGGTCCACCCCGGCGCGAAGTTCGCCGACGTCGACGCGGCCGCCTACCACCTGAAGGTCCAGGTCGGCGGCGAGACGTACGCCGAGATCATCAACTTCGTCACCATCGCCGGATCCATCGCCTCCTGTATCGCCCTGCAAGCCTCCGCCGCCCGCCTCATGTACGTCATGGGACGCGACGGCGCCCTGCCCAAGGCCATCTTCGGCAACCTGTCGAAGAAAACCGGCACGCCCGTCCTGAACCTGCTGCTGACCGCGGCCGCCGGTGTCATCGCCATGAAACTCGACCTGACCACAGCCACCTCATTCATCAACTTCGGCGCCTTCCTCGGCTTCACCCTGGTGAACGTCTGCGTGATCGCCCACCTGGTCCGAGAGCGCAGACACGGCCGCACCCCCAACCTCTTCTCGTACCTGGTGATGCCGGCCATCGGCGCCGCCGTCTCCCTCTACCTGCTCACAAAGCTCGGTCACGTCGCACTCCAGATCGGCGGCGTATGGCTGGCGATCGGCGTCGCCTACCTGGCCGTCCTGACCAAGGGCTTCCGCCGGCCCGCACCGGAGATGACCTTCGACGACGACACCGCGGCCACGGACCCAGTCACCGCGTAGCTCCCCTCCCTCGCCCGGGCTCATCGTTGCCCAGCACACCAACGAAGGCTGGCCGTTGCGCGTGATCCCGGTCGTAGTCCCTTGCGGCAGGACGAGGGGCGAATGCTGCCGTGCTCCTGATCGGATCGTCGAGCGGTCCTGCGAAAATCAGCGGTGTGGGGCCTTCTCGTGCTGTCTGCCATGAGATCCACGGTCAGCCGACGGAGGGGCCAAGTGTAGGGAACGCGGGGTCGTGCGCAGGAGTTCCTGCGGGAACGTCGGAGTCCGCGTGTGATGAGCACTGCCTGTGGCGGCTGATCATGAGCAGAAACCGGCACCAGGAAATCTAGTGCGGTCACTGCGAGTAGCGGCGATGCCGCCGTGCCGGCCGGTGAGGCCGGTCCCCGCGCGGACGGCGGCGGCGAGGCGCTCGGCGTCCTCGTACACCGCGAGGTCATCGGAGGTCGCCACGAATAATCCATGTTCCTTCAGGAACGGCAGGAAGGTGTTGCTGCTGGTCACGGGCTGGTGCCCGTGACCAGCAGCACGGACGACGAGTGCCCGCCGGGTGTCACTGGTCAAGGTCTTGCACACTCCTATCGGCGCCGTGCGCACAGGCACGGCGGTTGCAGGTCAGAAGATCGAGAGCACAACAGGTCCTGATGAACGGGTGTTGCCGCCGCTCATCAGGCCGGCCCCGGCGTGTCAGGTCAGTCGCGTTCCGTGAAGACCTTGACGTCCCACGGGCCGAGTTCGATCGTGCGCCCGGCTGCGTATGTGGTGTGGGTGAGGATGTCCTCCACGGCAGTGGGGAGTGAAACGGACACCGGGTCCCATGACCAGTTGTGCAGGAAGCGGACGCGACGGCCGTCCGGGGCCGTGGCCGAGGTGGCCGTGACGCTCGGATACGGGAGGCGCCACGCCCCGGCCGGGGCGGCCGCCCAGCCGAACAGTGCCTCGGCGAAGGCCGGGTCGGGCACCGTGCCGACGTAGGTGATGCGGCCCTCGCCGCAGCGGCGGGTCGTAGTCGCGGGCCAGCGTTTGAGGTGCGGGTCGTCGTAGGTGGCCAGCACGTCCGCTCCGTCCGGGACGAGAGCCTCCGCCCAGTGCAGGGCGTCGGCTCCGGCCGGCAGCGGGAGTTCCGCGCTGCCGTGCACCCGTACCGCCGTGTCCAGGTTGGTGAATTCGTCGTAGGAGACCCCGGCGGCCCGGGCGAGACGGGCCGGCTGGATGTCGGTGCGGGCCCGGGCTTCGGGGTCCGCGTACCCGGTGCGGGGGCCTATCACCAGGTGTCCGCCGGATTCCGCGTAGGCGAGCAGCCGGTCCAGCGTCGCGTCGTCCGCGATGTAGAGCGCGGGCACGACGAGCAGCGGCGGCAGGTCCGCCGTGTCCAGTTGGCCGGGGTGGACCAGGTGTGCTTGCAGGCCCGCGTCGAACGCGCCCCGGTAGAAGGCGTCGAAGATCGTGGCGTGGGAGCGCGTATCCGGTGAGCCGTCCGGCTTGGCCAGTGGGGGCTGAGCCCCCAGGGCCCATTTGCTGGGCAGTGAGTAGAGGAAGGCGACGTCCGTGTCCGGGGTGAGCGAGGCGACCAGGTCACCGGCCGCCTCCAACTCGGCGCCCAGAGCGGCGAGTTCGCGGTAGATCCGGCCCGGCCGTCCGCTGTGCGGGAGGATGCCGCCGACGTAGGTCTCGGTGCCGACGTGCAGGGTGTGCCAGTGCCAGTACTCGATCATTGAGGCGCCGCGGGAGATCAGCGCCCAGGCGGCCTGGCGCCACTGCCCGTCGTAGGCGGGTTTGTTGTTCCAGGATCCGCCGATGGTCTGGGCGTTGGTCTCGGTGACGAGGAAGGGTTCCTGTCGGGAGGCGTAGAAGCGGTCGGCGATGCGGTAGAGCGCCCAGGTTCCCTCGTTGGCGGCCGCGCTCTGGCGCGTGGGGTGCGGGTTCGGCAGGGTGAGTGCGTCCTGCATGGGGTAGTAGGGGTTGCCGGCGGTGACATCGAGGTTGCGGGTGAGCGCGTCGTCCTCGATGCCCGGGCGGTCGTAGGCGATGCAGGTGGTGACGAACTGGTCGGGGCTCGCGTACTCGCGGACGATGCCGGCCTGCCACTCGATGAACTCGGTGGTGAGAGCGGCCTGGAAGCGGCGCCAGGCCAGGTCGTACTGTGGCTGGCTGTTGCCGTCGGGCGTCCACAGGTCGGCCCAGGTGGACAGGCGGTGCGACCAGTAGGTCAGGCCCCACTCGCGGTTGAGGGTGTCGACGTCGCCGTAGGTGTGGCGCAGATGGTCGACGAAGCGCTGGAAGACGCCGTGGTTGTGGAACAGTTCCAGGCCGGGCTCGTTGTCGACCTGGAATCCGATGACGGCGGGGTGCTCGGCGTACCGGGCGACGACCTTGCGGATGACGCGCTCGGCGTGGAAGCGGAACGCCGGGTGCGTGTAGTCCACTTCCTGCCGCGCTCCCCAGCCGATGCGCTGCCCGGTGCCGCGTTCGCCGGCTATCTCCGGGTACTGGCGGGCGAGCCACGGGGGTATCGCGTAGGTCGGGGTCCCGAGGATCACGGCGATGCCGCGCTCGTGCGCGCCGTCCAGGACCGGCTGGAGCCAGTCGAGTTCGAAGCCCCCGTTCTCGGGCTCCCAGGTCGACCACACGGATTCACCGACGCGGATGACGTTGAAGTGCGCCTCGGCCATCAGGTCGAGGTCGTCCTTGAGGCGCTCGTAGGGCTGGTACTCGTAGTAGTAGGCGGCGCCGAACAGGACGCGCCGGGGCGGCTGGAACATGACTCTCCGTAAGTTGTCGAGTGGCCGGCCAGGGCCGGGGCGATCCGTCAGCCGTTCGCGAGCAGGTCCAGGTGCTGGTCGCGCGAGACACACCGCTCGAGTGCGAAGGAGTCGGCCAGGGCGAGTACGTCGTCGTCGCCGAGGCCGCGGAAGAGCTCGGCGTACTCCTGGATCAGCGGCTGGCCCAGCATGACGTGCCGGATGATGACGTCGAGCCACTGGCGGGTGCTGAATGGCTGCCCGCAGAAGCCGGGGAACTCGTCGGCGACGAGTTGTTCGAGCGGCTTGATCAGGTCCAGGGCGGCGCCTTCGGGGGAACCCCAGGCTTCCGCACCCAGGCGGTGCTTCTTCGCCATGAACGCGCCGAAGTGCCGGTCGTAGGCGCTGCCAGGGGCAAGGTGGACGAGCCCTTGCAGGCCGACGTCCTTGTATGTCCAGATGGTCCAGTTCGCTTCGTGGCGCCGGTAGATCTCCAGTTGGTCGGCGAGCAGTTGGGCGCATTGCTCGTCCCGCACGGGGTCGCCGGTGTAGACGGGACCGAACTCGCCGACCCAGATGGGGGTGTTGGTCTTGCGCATGTACGCGGTGCGACGCAGGAAGGAGTCCTCGACCTGGTCCCTGTCGATCCAGACGCCGTCGGTGTGGCCGGGGTAGCCGGTGCTGCGGGCGAACCCGGCGCGCGCGTAGTCGTGGCAGGTGTAGACGGTGTTGTCGATGGGGTCGCCGAAGATGTCGAACTCGGCGGAGTAGTGGTTGCCGTCGAGGAAGAGGATGTGGTGCGGGTCGACCGCGCGGATCGCGCCCGCGAGGCGGTCGTAGAAGGCGGGGAGCACCTGCCCGGAATCGTCGGCGGGCTCGTTGATCGGGTTGTAGCCGGCCACCCACGGGTTGTCCTTGTAGCGGTCGGCGATGACTTCCCACAGGTGGACCACCCGGTCCTGGAAGTGCGGGTGGGTCCAGAAGAACGACAGGTGCGTGGGGTTGTCCGAGTGCCACTGGTGGTTCTGATAGCCGGGCAGGGAGTGCAGGTCGATGATGGTGTAGATGCCGTACCGGGCGCACAGTTCCACCACGCGGTCGAGGTGCGCGAAGCCCTCCTCGCGTATCTCGAACGGTCGGGCGTCGTCCTCGAAGTGACGGTAATTCACGGGCACACGCAGGCAGTTGAGACCCTTGGACGCAAGGAGCGCGGCGTCGGCCTCGGTAAAGAAGACGGTCAGCAACCGGTCGAAGAACAGCTCGTAGCGGCGCTCGCCGAGGACGTCACGTACCGCTGAACGCATGGCGTCCTCATTGCCCGGATAACCGGTGATGAAGTTCTCCATGTTCATCCAGCCACCGAGCCCGGCGCCGCGAAGCCGGACCGGAGTGCCGTCGCGGGTGGCCAGGCCGGTGCCGGAGGTCTTGAGCAGGGGGTTCGAGTCCGGGAACGAGTCGTGGGAGCTGGGCGCGGATGGTGTCGTGATCAGCACGGGGGATCCTTCGCTGTGTGGTGGCGGGCTGGGAGCGATGGCGGATCAGGGGGAGTTGGACGGCCGGGCTGTTGGGAGGGACCTGCGGTGCGGCTTCGCAGGCCGTGGGCACCACACCGGCGGCGGTACGACGATCCTCATACGCTCGGCGCCGAGCCCGCGCGAGCAGGATCGGGCAAGGGAGTCCGGGCCCCCTTAAAGGGGGTCGGGGACGGGACGGAGGCTGCCGGGCAACCGGGGACGGCGCCCCCCAGGGGCAGCCGCCCGGATCAGTCGTGCGGTGGCCGGGTGGATTCTCGTACGACCAACTGGGTTGCGAGCTCGACATGGTGGGAGTCGATCTTCTCCCCGGCGGCCAGTTGCAGGGCGGTACGCAGGGCCACGGCCCCCATCTCGCGGACGGGGCCGTGGATGGTGGTCAGCGGTGGGGAGGTGACCTGGGCGAGCGGTGTGTTGTCGAAGCCGACGACGCTCAGGTCGTCGGGTACGCGCAGGCCGCACCGCCGGGCGGCCTCGATGGCCCCGGCGGCCAGTTCGTCTGAGGCGGCGAATACCGCGGTGGGCGCCGGGTTCACGGCGAGCAGGCGCGCCCCATGGTCGACGCCCTCGGCGGCGTGGAACGTACCGGCGTGGCGGATCAGTTCGGTCGGCACCTGCGCGCCTGCCGCATCCATCGCACTGCGGAAGCCGTGCAGGCGAGCCTGGTTGGAGCCGGCGTGCTCTGTGCCGCCGAGGTAGGCGATGCGGCGGTGGCCGAGGGACAGCAGGTGCGTGGTGGCGGCGTGGCCGCCGGAGAAGTTGGTCGCACCGACGCTGACGATCGAGTCGTCGGGCAGTGATTCCGGGTCGAGCAGCACCAACGGCATACGGACCCGGTCCAGCGCCTCGCGGGCCGTGGACGACAGGGTGTTCGCCGTCACCGCGATGACGGCACGCCGTCCTGCGGCGGCCAGGTCGCGGGCCCAGGAGGCAGGATCGGCCGTCGGATCACGGTCGCCGCGCCTGCCCACCACCACCGCGATGCCCTCATCCGCTCCGGCGTCCACCACGCTCTGAATGATCTCGGTGTGGTAGATGCTCAGTCGCTCGAACCCGAAGAAGAGCTCCACAGTGGGGTGTGAGCGCAGATCATCCCGGTAGCCGCCATAGTTGTAGCGGCGCAACAGCTCCAGGACCTTGTCGCGCGTCTGCTGAGCCACGTCACGGCGACCGTTGATGACCTTCGAGACGGTGGCCACCGAGACGCCGGCGGTCTCAGCGACCTTCGCAAGGGTGACGCGTTGAGGATCGGATGCCATGGCTCTCCCGGGGCGTGACGGCGGGCGGTTGGCCCGACTGCCCAGCACCGTAGCATCGAAATTTTTTTCGTGAATCCCTTGAGTCAAGGTGGTTGCAGAACAGGAAAATTGGCCGTGCGGCAGGTATTGACGGGCTTGTTTGCCGCACCTAGCGTTCACCGCCAGCACGCCAGATAGAAACAAGTTTCGAACTCGCAGGGCATGTTCTTTCGGTCCTGTGCGATGGCGGCTCTTCAGGCGATGTCGACGCCACCGACCCAAAGGGGCAGACCCGAGATGACACGAATCCACGTGAAGGGTTCAGCAGACCCGACCGGCACCACCACGGGACCTTCCCGGCGCGGCTTCCTTCTGGGAGCGGTCGGCGCCGGTCTCGCCACTACGTCACTGGCGGCCTGCAGTTCCGGCGGCTCGGGCGGCTCGGGCGGCTCGGAGATCGTTTTCATGAACCAGTCCCGCGGTCAGGCCTCGACGCTGAAGAAGCTGGCCCAGCAGTACACGAAGCAGACCGGCGTGAAGATCAGGATCGACGACGTCGGCCCTGCGGACTTCGTGACCAAGCTTCAGTCGAGCTCCCAGTCCCGCAACATGCCGGACATGTACTCAGTGGTCGACGGCCATACCATGGCCCCCTACTACAAGGCCGGCTGGGCGATGGACCTGACCGAGAAGATGAAGGGCAGCTGGGGCGACAGCTTCCGGCCCGCCACACTGAAGACGACGACGTTCGCGGCGGACAATCCGCAGGGCGTGAAGCCGGGTGTCTACAGCGCACACTGGGAGACCCCGGCCCTGGGGGTCTTCGTCAACGCCGGGATGTACAAGGCCGTCGGGCTGAACCCGGACCAGGCGCCTGCTTCCATGGGCGAGTTCATCGATCAGATGCGCAAGATCAAGAAGTCTGGGAAGGGTCCCTTCTGGTTCGCAGCGAGCCTGTCCAACCAGGTGATCCAGTCCTACGCCTCCAACTACATGACCGACGAGGAGCTCAACGCCACCTTCGTGGGCGACAACAGCTGGAAGAGCGAGGGCTGGCGCAAGACGCTGCAGCTCGTGGTCGACCTGCGAGACGCCGGCGTGATCGCCACCGGCTCGCTGCCGAGCGGCAACACCGACAACCCCAACGTGGAGAAGGCCTTTTTCAACACCCAGGGCGTCGCGGCCATCTTCGACGGCACCTCGGCCGTCGGCGTGGCCCGCGCGACCGCCCCGGACTTCACCGACTTCCGCTCCTTCCCGCTTCCCAAGGCCGATGACGGCACCCAGACCCCGCGCCTGGTCGGCGGCGCGGCCAAGGGCGCAGCGGTCAACCCCCGCAGTAAGAAGGCCGCCGAGGCGCTGAAGTTCCTGAAGTGGCTGACCGCCGCCGACCAGCAGCAGACATGGGCCACCGGGGTCCCGCTGATCCCCTCCGCGCGTGCCGTGTCCGGCAAGAACATCCCCAAGCAGCTGACCGGCATCGCCGCGGACACCTCCCACATCCAGCTCGTCCAGAACCAGATTCTGGAGCAGGTCAACACCGCGCTGCAGAAGGGCACTCAGGCCCTCGTCCTCAAGGAACGCTCGGTCGACCAGGTCCTCGGCGACCTCGACGCGGCGCAGAAGAGCGCGTAATGCAGCGCGTGATGAGGCGGCGCAGTCGCGTGCCCGCGGCCTGGCTGTTCCTGGCGCCGGCACTCGCCATGATCGGCCTGTTCACGGTGGTCCCCTTCGTGCAGGGCATTCTCCTGAGTTTCCAGTCCTGGGACGGGGTGAGCCTGGACACGCCGTACATCGGGCTCGACAACTACCGCTATGTGTGGCATGACACCCAGTTCTGGGGCTCGATGAAGAACGCCGTCCTGTACGGCGCGGTCGGTCTGGTCGTCGCCAACGCGGTCTCGATGGTGATGGCCCTTGCCGTGCACCGTGCCCGCCGCGGGTCCGCGTTCTTCCGCACCGTCTTCTACCTCCCTGGGGTGTTCTCCACGGTGGTGGTGGGCGTGATGTTCTCGTGGTTCCTCGACCCGAACATCGGGATCGTCAACCAGGCACTCAAGGCCGTCGGCCTCGACGGACTTCAGCACAACTGGCTGGGTGACCCCAAGACGGCCGTGATCGCGGTCGCCGCCGTGTTCGTCTGGTACCACTGGGGCTTCGGCTTCATCCTCTTCCTCGCCGGCCGGCAGGACGTGCCCAAGGAGCTGTACGAGGCATCATCCCTGGACGGGGCCCGCGGCTGGGCCCAGTTCCGCTACGTCACCTGGCCCGGGATGTCGCACGTCACCGGCATCGTCAGCGTACTGACCCTGCTCAGCGGACTGCAGATCTTCGGCACGGTCCAGGTCCTGACCGGCGGCGGCCCCGCAGGCCACACCGAGGTTCCCACCCTGCACATCTACCAACAGGCTTTCCAGTACAACGAGTACGGCCGCGCGGCCGCCATGTCCGTCATCTTCGGGCTGTGCCTGATTGCCCTGGCCTGCTTCCAGCTGTGGGTCTCCCGCAGGCTCGGCGGAAGCACCGACCCCCGGACGGAGAAGGGAAGGTGACCGTGAACACTCTTCTCGACCCGGCACCGAAGTCAAAGACGGCGCCGACACCGACGCAGAGCGAGCCGCGAGGCCGTCGAAACCGTCTGCGCGGACCACGGGTAGCCCTGTACGCGCTGCTGATCGCCGGAGCACTGGAAGCGCTGGTGCCGATCCTGTGGGTGCTGAGCGGTTCCCTGCAGAGCGCGAAGCAGCTGTACAAGGGAACCGACCCCATCCCGCACCCCTTCGAATGGGGCAACTTCGCCACCGCCTGGAACGAGGGCGGCTTCAGCCAGTACCTGCCCAACAGCCTCCTCTACACGGCGGCGGCGGTCCTCGGCATCCTGATCATCGCGAGCCTGGCCGGGTACGCCCTGGCCCGCATCGAGTTCCCCGGCCGGGGCGCCGTCGTGGGCTTCATCCTCGTCATCATGATCATCCCGATGCCCGCGTCATTCATCGCCCAGTACAAGCTGCTGATCACGCTCGGGCTCGCCAACACCCGCATCGGCTACATCCTCGTCCTCATCGCCGGCGGACTGCCGATCTCCATCCTGATCATGCGCGGGTTCTTCGCCAGCCAGCCCAAGGAGCTGGAGGAGGCCGCCGCCATCGACGGCGCCTCCCTGCTCGGCACCTTCTGGCGGATCATCCTCCCCCTCGCCAAGCCGGGCCTGATCGCGGTGGCCGTCATCCAGGCCATGGGGGTCTGGAACGAGTACCTCATGGGTCTGGTGCTGTTCAACGACAGCTCACTGATGCCCGTACAGCGCGGACTCACCAACTTCGTGTCGGCCGATTCCCCGCAACAGCAGATCCTGCTCGCCGCTTCAGTCATCGCGGTCCTGCCGATCGTGATCTTCTACGCGATCGCGCAGCGCCACATCATCAGCGGGCTTTCGGCGGGCGCGCTCAAGTAGCCCCGCACAATCAGTCGCTCACTCGACCCGGCAACGACCAGTGAGGAAGCTGCAGTGTCCATAAGAGTCCGGAGTGTGCGTTCCACCCTTGTGAGAGGTGCCGCGGCCGCAGTACTGGCGCTCGCCGCGGCCCTGGCGGGTCCGCCGACGTCCATGGCCGCGGCCGCGGACGCGTCGAGCACGACTCGACCGCGGGTCGATATGCAGCAGTTGCCGGTGCCGCCGACCGTCCCGCAGGACGGCGTGTGCACGCATCCCACCGGCTGCGTCTCGGCCGACTGGAGCGGTATCGGCACACCCGGCCCGGCCAGGGACCCGAAGTATGTGTTCCTGGGCATCACCTACTCCGGGGCGCCGGATTCAGGACCGGCGAGCGTCTACCGCGGCAACCAAGTCCTGGTGGTCCGCACCGACGGGGGCGCCTTCCCGAACGGCGAGGCATGGAAGTGCGTCACGTGCGGCGTGTCCCTGGGCCCCGACATCGACACCAGCCAACTCGTCTACCCGCCCGCGAACGAACTGCCCGACCGCAAGCGCGTCCTGGTCAGCAACGGCATCCTGGAGTGTGGTCCCGACGGAGCGACGTACGCGGTCACCGACCCGCGCTGCACCCCCGCCAACACCCGCATCACGCCCATCTATTGGAACGGCAAGCCGCTCTTCGAGCCCGACAGCAGCGGCATCAACAACGGCCGAGAGTGGCGGCTGAGCCCCGACGGCGTCCATCTGGTCTGGGACGTCCTCGACTTCAGGGCACTCATGGAGATCCCGTACGTCGGACGCCTCTCCTACGACAAGGAGAACCGGCGCTATGAGCTCACCGGGACCTCGGTCCTGGTGAACCTGTCACCGGCGTACCAGCCCCTGGTCGTAGAGGGCGGAAACCAACTGCGCCTCAACCACGCCGGCATGATCGGTGAGCCGCGCGGCTTCACCAGCGACGGGAGCGGGATCCTCGGCATTCAGAGCCTGAACTCCGACAGCATGGACGCCTGGGCCACCGACCTGGCGACCGGAGCCTCGCGGCCGCTCACGCAGCAGGCCCACTACACCGACCCCATGGCGATGTCCCCCGACGGCAAGTGGTTGCTCGCCGACGAGGTCAACGGATCGGGACGCCTCGACTTCATCTCCGGCATGCCGGGCGTCCCCCCGCTCACCGCGGCAGCGGGCACCGCCCCGTACATCTCCGGGATCCGCAACAACGGCAACCGCCGCTTCTTCTCCCCCTGGCTCGTGGACGCGAAGACCGGCCGGGGTTTCCAGCTCAACGCCGGATCCGACCCGAACTGGAACGCCGCCGCCGACCCGGTGTGGCTGGCTGACAGCACCGCCGTCGTCTACACCGAGAACCTGGCCTGCGGCGCCAATCCGGCACCGCACCGCTGCGCCGACTCCACGGAACCCGGGGGCCGCAACAGCCGGTTGATGATCGCCCGCTTCCCCGACCTCAAGCCCAGCGCACCCGTGACGCCCGCGCCGGTCTCGGACAAGACGTGGGGCCAGCCGTACGACCCGAGCACACCTGTGCAGCAGCCGAAGCCCGTGCCGACCGGTACGTACACGCTGCGCGGAAAGGTCCAGGGCACGGCCACCGTGCAGATCACGAACAACAGCTCCGGCACCCAGGCCCTCGGCATCGCCGTCTCCTACAGCAACTACAGCGACGACGGCACGAACATCATCAACGGCACCGAGAAGGTGGAGCACGTCTCCAACACGGCGCTCGGCTGCACCCCCGGCACCGCTTCGGCCCTCGCCTGTGTCACCTGGACCGAGGACCTGACCCTGTCCGGCCGGCACACCGGCACCAAGCGCACAGGCCCCGACGGGTTCACCCTCGGCCCGGCCGCGATGCTCAAGAACGAATTCCAGGCGATCGGCACGCTCACCACGACCATCGACGGAACCACCTACAGCCAGCCGGCCAACGGCATCTGACCCAGGCGGCTCCAGATCCGGACACCGGAGGACACAGACCGGATGACTCTCAACACCCCCGACACCCCACATGAGTTGGCGATCGATTTCGGCGGCGACCGGTTTCCGGTGTCCGGCAGCCGCCCGCGGCTCTCGTGGAAACCTCCCCGCAGCGCCGCGGCGCTGGACGAGGAGTACGAGCTGCAGATCCACATCGACGGCCAACCGGAGCAGATCGCCCTCGTTGTCGGCCACTTGCTTGTCGACTGGCCGATGCGCCCACTGCGCAGTGGTGAACAGATCCGCTGGCGGGCACGGACCCGTGCCGCCACGGAGGCTTCCGAGTGGAGCGCCTGGCACGCCTTCGAGGCCGGGCTCCTGGAGGCGGACTGGACGGCGTCCTGGATCACCCCGGCCGACGATCCCCAGATCGCGCAGCTAGCGCCCGGCACCCGGCCGGCGCGCACCCTGCACGCCACATTCAGCACGCCGGGAGTCGCCCGTGCCCGCCTGTACGCCACGGCCCTCGGGGTGTACGAGGCGTTCGTGAACGGCAAACGCGCCGGCACTGTCGAACTCGCGCCCGGCTCGACCTCCTACGAACGCACCCTCTACGCCCAGGCCGCCGACGTCACCGCATCCATCCACCCCGGCGTCAACAGCATCGAGATCGTGTTGTCCGACGGCTGGTACCGCGGCCAGGTCGGAGCCTTTCGCAAACCCGCCGGCTGGGGCGAACTCCTCGCGGCCCGCCTGGAGTTGCATCTCGACCTCGCTGACGGGACACGCCAGATCGTCCGCACCGACGAGCACTGGACCTCCACCTTCGGCTCCATCACCCGCGCCGACTTGATGGATGGTCAAATCACCGACCTCCTCGCGGCTCGGGGACCGGCGCTTCCGGTCCTCGTCGACGCCGTGACGGCACCCCCGATCGACTGGTCCCCGGCCCCGCCCGTACGCCACATCGAGGACCTGCCCTGCCGCGCGCTCACCCGGCTGCAGAGCGGCGCCTGGATCGCCGACTTCGGCCAGAACGCCTCCGGCTGGCTCTCGCTCACCGACCTCGGCCCGGCCGGCACCCGCACCGTGATCGACCACGGCGAACACCTCGACCCGGCCACCGGCGACCTGACCACCACCCACCTCGACATCCAGCGCCCCGGCGACCCGGTCACCGTCTTCGTCCAGCACGACGAGATCACCTCCTCCGGCGCCGCTGGCGAGACCTTCGAGCCCCGCCACACGGTCCACGGATTCCGCTACGCACGCCTGGAGCGCAGCGCCGCCCCACTGGACGCGTCGGACCTCACCATGCGGGTGGTCCATACCGATCTGCGCCCCACCGGTACCTTCTCCTGCGGCAACGAAGACCTCAACCACCTCTACGACGTAGCGCGTTGGAGTTTCAGGGGCAACGCCGTCGACGTACCCACCGACTGCCCGACCCGCGAACGCATCGGCTGGACCGGCGACTACCAGGTCTTCGCGCCCACCGCCGCACGCCTCTACGACATCCACGGTTTCAGCCGCAAATGGCTGCGCTCGGTCCGCGACGACCAGCTCGATGACGGACGCATCGCCAACTTTTCCCCCGACGGACGACGCATCAAGCTCCACACCGACGCGCGCCTCGACTCGATGACCGGCTCCGCCGGCTGGGGCGACGCCATCGTGCTCGTGCCGTGGCTGCTGTACGAGACGTACGGCGACCGCCGGGCCCTCGGCGAGAACTGGGACGCGATGGTCCGCTGGGTCGACTTCGCGCTGACCACCGCCCGAACCGCCCGCCACCCCTCCCGGGTGGCCCGCTCCGTCGAACCTCTCCCGCACGAGGAGTACCTCTGGGACGGCTCCTTCCACTGGGGCGAGTGGTGCGAACCGAAACCCCGCACCTCGGACGGATCCCTCCTCCAACCGGCACAGAATTGGATGGAGACCGACAAGGGCGAGGTGGGTACCGCCTTCCTGTACCGGTCCTGCGTCACCCTCGCCGCAGTCGCCGATGTCCTGGGCCGCGCAGCCGACAGCGCCCGGTACGCCCGCCTTGCCCAGCGGGTCAAGGACGCCTGGTGCACGGAGTTCCTGGACGAAACCGGCCGCACCACCGTCGACACCCAGGCCAGCTACGTCCGCGCACTCTCCCTCGGCCTTGCCCCCGACGAGCTGCGCGACGCGGTCGCCGCACGCCTGGCCGAGCTGATCCGCGAGGCCGGCACCCACCTGGGCACCGGCTTCCTCTCCAGCGCCGACCTGCTGCCCGTCCTCGTCGACACCGACCACGCCGACCTGGCGTACGAGGTCCTGCTTCAGCGCACGTCGCCGTCCTGGCTAGGCATGCTCGACCGGGGTGCCACCACGATCTGGGAGGAGTGGGACGGCGTCGACGAGAACGGCGACGCGCACGAATCCCTGAACCACTACAGCAAGGGCGCGGTCATCCACTTCCTGCACACCCACGTGCTCGGGCTGCGACAGGCCGAAGGCTCGGTGGCCTGGGAGCGGTTTGTCGTGGCGCCGGTGCCACATCCGTCGGTGGGCTGGGCGCGTGGCACTTTCGTCAGCCCGCGCGGCACCATATCGGTCGAATGGCGCACCGAGGGCAGCGAACTGCACCTGGCCGTCGACGTCCCGCCGACGGCCACCGCCACCCTCATCTTCCCTGATGGCGAGGAACTGGCCACGGGCCCCGGTCGGTTCACGGCACGCCGGGGCTGAGGTTCTCCTGTTAGGCGCTTCTCGGCGGCGTCCAACAGGACCGGGCGGCACGGGGGAGGGTGGTCCGCTCCGCTTCTTCAACGCACGGTGGGTGCAGCCGTCAGGCGTAATGCGCACTCTGCCCAGCGAGCGCGTCCTCCTCGGCGGGCTGCTGCGGGACGCTCCGCTGTGCCGCCAGGCCGGTGGGCGGGTCGTGGTCCGGGCGACGGGATCGATGGACACCGTCCACCCTCAGTCCCGAGGTCCGCACGCGGTGGGCCGCGCATCCCATGCGGAGCCACCACGGCGGCATCAAATCCAGCACCCAGTCGCCGGCCCTCTGGAGCTCACCTACCAGCCGCTGGATCTGCCCATGTCCGCCCGCGAAGCGCGCTCCCTGACCCTTTACACCGCCGAGCCGGGCACCCCGAACGAAGACCGGATCAAGGTCCTCTCCAGTTGGGCAACCACCCCGGCCGGGCGCCCGAGAAACGGTGCGAAGAAGTCCCACCACCTAAACCGGAAGATCGTTAAATGTCGGCAAGCGACCACTACTGAACCTACCGATGCTCATGATCACGCAGAAGTGCTCGATCGCTGCTCATGATCACGTGGAAATACTCACCACCCCGCGGAACCTACACCAAGACCGCCCTCCTGCCCGCCGCAGTCACCGCACATGGCGAAGTGAGTGAACGCCGGACGCGTTCAGAGTCCACGTGGGCCTGATGTCCAGCTCCTCCTCGAAGAGTCGCTCGCACTCACGAAATGCCCGGTGAGCGCCCGCCGAGTCGCCTGCGGCGAGGCGGGCCGCCGCCACGACTTCGTAGGCTGGTTCGACGAACGGGTCATGGGCGAGAAGACGGCGGCAGGCGGCAATGGCCGCTGTGTGGTCGCCGGCTTCCAGCAACAACTCAGCTGTCGCCAGGGTGAGTTCGGTGAAGCGGACCGCCAGCTCGTCGCGTACGGGAATCGCCCACTCGAAGGCCGGATAGTCGTGGAGGAACGGCTGTTGGTAGGCGCCCAGAACTTTCTGGCCTTCTGCCGGGTCGCACTCCGCGGACGCCAGCAACTGGTCGGCGTGTACGCGGAATTCGTCGGCGTCGATGGTCACGCTGTGCGGGTCGAGCCAGATCCGGTCCGCGGATGTGCGCACGAATCGGGTGGGCTCGCGCGGCGCCCGGTCGGGCTCGAGCACATGGTGCAGCGCGTGCAGGGCCACCCGGAACCTGACGCTCGCCTTCTCGCGTGACAGCTCCGGCCACAGCTTGTCCTGAAGCTCCGAGCGGCTCTGGGAGTGGCGCTCGCTCGCGCACAGCAGCAGGAGGATCTCGATCGCTTTGCGGCGCCCGAACGACTCCGCGGTCAGGGTGGCGCCTCCACGGTCGACCGCGAATCCGCCGAGAGTCGTCACACGCAGTACGGACTGCGCCGGTGGAGACGGGTGGGTGGTGGTGCCGTCGGCCGGCGGGCTGATCCGGCCCTGCAGGTAGGCCACGTGGGCGGCGGCGCACCCCTCGGCCTGCGCTGCGTCGAGCCACGCCCGTCGGACGGCTTCCTCTGTGATCCCCAGCCAGCCGGGGGTCAGCCAGATGTCGGTGAGGTTGAGATGCACCGTACGCGTCAGCACGTCCTGTGCCCGCGCGGCGAACGCGGCCCGATCCCCCTCGGCAAGGTCCAGCGACGCCAGCCATTGGTCGCAGAGCAGCGGCACGAGCGCATCGCCGCACTCGTGCGCCAGCTCCCGGGCCTCCTGGAGCCACGTGCGGGCCGTCGGGTCGTGCCGACCCGCCAGTGCGGCGCCGATCGACAGTCGGGCCATGGCTTCGAGGTAGCGGTCTCCGGCAGCGGCCAGAATCTCGACCGCGTCGATCCCGAAGCGCAACGTGTCCTCAGGCCGCCCCATCCGATCAGCGAGGACCGTCAGGCCCATGAGGGGCTCGGCCCGGAAACGGTCGACGCCGAGCCGCTCGGCGAGTTCGAGGGATTCCAGCAGGTGCTGGTGGGCCTGACGGACGTCGGTGGGGCCGGAGCCAGTGATGAGGGCCAGCCCCAGGCGACCGGTCGAGACGCAGGTGAGCAGCGGGGAGCGCAGGTCGCGCCCCAGACCGATCCCGACTCGAGCGTGCTCGGCCGCCCGGCCGACATGCCCCAGGAGTGCGTGCATCCAGGCGAGCAGAGCCGAGCTCTCGCGGTGGGCCATCGGGATGCGGCTGTGGTCGTCGGTGAACCGCTCCAGAAGGCTGCGCGCCTCCAACAGCCTGCCCTGACGCACCAGCAAGCGGGGGCGCAGTGCGGCGGTGTGCGCGTCACCCGCGCGCTCCAGCAGGCGCGCGGCGTGGGCCAGGCGACCACGGTTGATCTCGTTCTCGATGCGCGGCGCGAGAAGGTCGTGCCCGTGCGGGCCGACGGCCGTGAGGCGTTCGAGGACCTGCTCGGCGCGCGCGGGGTGCACCGTGTCGAGATGAACGGCGAGCTCTGCCCGCAGTGCTTCACCGAGGTCTTCGCCAACTTCGGGGCCGGCTTCGGGGCCGATGAGCTGTGCGGCCCGGCGCGCGAGGTCGATGGCCTCGTCGAACCGGCTGCTCAGGCGGACCGCGTGACTGCGGGCGACGAGGAGCGCCGGGTGCTCGTCGAGGGCGGGGCCGAGGTCGTCCGTCAGGGCGAGGAGGGTGAGGTGACGGCCGGAGGCCAGCAACTGCCCGGCGATCACGGCCACATCGCGCGCGGCGGCCTCGGGCTGCTGCGATGCCAGGGCATGGGTGGCCGCCCGCTCGTACTCGCCACCCGCGCGGTGGTGGCGAGCAGCGGCGGCATGCAGTTCGCGCCGTCGCGCGGGGTCGATCTGGCTGATGAGGAAATGGCGGAACAGGTGGTGCATCCGGTAGGAACCCGCGTCCGTCTCGGCGCAGAACAACCCCGCTGCCGCGATGCCCCGCAGCGTGCGCGCCGCCACCCCCGTCGTCGTGCCGGCAACGGCGGCGCAGGCTTCGGGCGTGAGCGGGGACAGAACCGACACGTCGAGGAGGAACCGCTGCACGTCCAGGGGCTGCTCGGCGAAGACCTGGTTCCCGAGGAAGTCGAAGGCGGCGTCCCGCCCCGCGGGCAGCGCCGCGAGCAGTTCCTCGGCAGCGTGGTGACCGCGATGCAGGCGGCGGCCGATCAGCGACAGGGCGATCGGCCAGCCCTCGGTCTCCTCGACCAGCACCTCGACCACGGGCGGCGGCAGGCTCACCCCGAAACGGGAGTGCAGGTAAGCGACGGTCTCGTCGTCGTCGAACGCGAGCAGGGCACGGTCGATGACGCGCACCGCGTCGTACCTGGCGTTGCGGCCTCCCCAGGACTCGGGACCGAGGTGGGTCCGCGACGTAGCGACGAATTGCACCCTCGCCGGGAGAACGTCCACGAGCCGCCCAACGACCGCGTCCACCGGAGAGCCGTGGACCACGTGGTAGTCGTCGAGCACGATGTACGTCCCGCCCGCCGCGGCCCACTCGTCGATCCGGTCAAGTGCACGGTCGAGCAGGGCGGACCAGCTGCCGCTCGGCGACTCTGGATCTCCGGCGACTTCCTGTGTGGCCGTCACGGCGGCGGTGAGGTGCGCGAGGAAGGTGTGCGGGTCCCGGTCCGCAGGGGTCAGGGCGTACCAGGCCCGGTGGGCACCTGTCGTCACCGCGTCGACGAAGGTGGTCTTGCCGTACCCCGCATCCGCCTCGACGCAGACCAGCGGCACGTCGGCCGCGGCGACGAAGGCGGCCGCGGCTCGCGGCCGTGCGATCCGCGCCGCGACCGGCCTCGGCGGCCGCAGACGGGTACGGACGATCTCGGTCACCACCGCATCGTAAGTCCGCTCTGCGGCCACGAGGTCTGCTCCTGTCCCGGTCCCTGTCCCGACCGATGTCGGCCTGCGCCTGGCCATGTGCTCCGGCCTACGCCTTGGCCACTGCCTCCGCGCCAGCCACGTCCACGTCAGTACCCGGCGCGCCTGTCCCGTCGGCACCGGGAACGGCCTGTGGATCACGTCGTACGGACGCCGGGTTGGTCTCCCGCAGCCGCCAGGCGCAACCGGTCGTCACCAGCCCCATCACGGCCACGAAAACAGCTACCGACCAGGTCGCTCCGGTCCGGGCGATGAGCGCCGTCATGATCACCGGCGTGCCACCACTGACGGTGATCGCGGCGAGCTGGTAGGCGAGTGAGGCGCCCGACAGCCGGACCCGGGGAGCGAAAAGTTCACCGAGGTAGGCCGCCAGCGGGCCGAAGGTCAGGGACTGGAAGACCGCGCCGACGGTGACAGCCACGAAGAGCATCCCCAGTTTCGCCGTGTCCACCAGCCAGAAGTACGGGAAGGCCCAGACGACGAGCGCGACGGCTCCCACCAGGATGACGGGGCGCCGCCCGAAGCGGTCGGAGGCGGCCCCCGCGGCGAGCGTCGCCGCCACTGCCACGAGGGAGCTCAGCAGCGATCCGGTGAGCAGTGCCTCACGGTCCATCCCGAGCTCGGCGGTGGCGTAGGCCAGGACGCCAGTGTTGCTGATGTAGAAGAGGCAGTTGGTGGCCGCGAGCAGACCGCAGCCCAGCAGAATCGAGCGCCAGTGGCCGCGGACGGCCTCCTTGAGCGGCGCCTGCGCCACCTGCGGACGGGCCCCGCGCTCCGCACTGCGCCGCAGCTGCTCGAACTCCGGAGTGTCCTCGACCTTGGTCTGGATGAAGAGCACGACGGGGAACAGCAGGGCGCTGCAGAAGAACGGGACGCGCCATCCCCAGCTCAGGAAGGTGTCGTCGGAGGTCAGCTTGGTGGTGAGCAAGAAGGCGGAGTTGCCCAGGATGATGCCGAGCGGCACGCCCATCTGCCCGAAGGTCCCGGCGAACCCACGCCGCTTGGGGCTCGCCGACTCGGTCAGCAGCAGCACGATGCCGCCCCATTGACCGCCGCAGGCCAAGCCCTGCGCGAACCGCAGCACGACCAGCAGCAGCGGCGCGGCCACACCGATGGTGCCGGCACCGGGCAGGCAGCCGATCAGGAAGGTGGCCAGACCCATGCCCAGCAGGGCGACCACGACGACGGGCTTGCGCCCGTGCCGGTCCCCGAGGTGGCCGGCGATGGCTCCGCCGATCGGCCTGGCCAGGAAGCCCGCCCAGAACGTGCTGAACGAGAGCAGCGTCCCCATCAGC
The DNA here is from genome assembly GCF_036345255.1 of Streptomyces sp. NBC_00569. NCBI lineage: Bacteria > Bacillati > Actinomycetota > Actinomycetes > Kitasatosporales > Streptomycetaceae > Streptomyces > Streptomyces sp. NBC_00569. The sequence goes on from NZ_CP107783.1 coordinate 8,375,430, forward strand.
GCGGAGGAGTGCGGGAAGAACACATGAGGAAACACGAGGGCGGCAGCGGTGCCGTACAGAAAGAAGTCGTACCACTCGATCGAGCTGCCGAGCAGACCGGCGGCAAGCAGTTTGCGCTGCGCGCGCCCAGGTAGCTGGTCGGGCCCACTGGCGAGTGGCGGCGGGCCTGATTCATGGTGAGTCTTCATGTGCGGCTCCTTCTTCTGGCAGGCCAGGCTTGGCCGGGGACATGCGGAGGGGTCTGAATCGCTTGCCGGGGTGCTGGGGGTCCCGCCTCAGCTACCGGTGATGAAGTCGGCCAGAGCGGCACTCCAGGCGGCACGTTCCTCGATGAACGGGACATGGCCGCTGTTCTCGAAGTAGGTGAGGGAGGCGCGGGGGATGTCCTTGGCTGCCGCCTCCGACCACCGTGGGTCCCAGATCTCGTCGTGGCGTCCGCAGAACACGGCGACCGGGATCGTGATGTCCGCGAGACCGGGGCGCAGGTCCTCGGCGAGCAGCGCCTCGAAGGACTTGAGGCCCACGAACGCGGGCACCTGCAGGCCGATGCGGATCATCCAGTCGCGCCTCGGGGCGAGATCGGTACGGTGAAAGTTCTGGCCGTACAGGCCCTGGATCGTCTCCACCCTGCTGAAGCGCACGGCGTCGCACAGCGCCTGGGCGCTGTCCTCGGGACCGCCGTACGGCGCGTCGGGGGCCTGCAGAAAGCGGGGGCCTGACCCGGTGAGCACGAGCCGCGCGACCGGCGCCCCGATGGTCTGCACGAACTTCAGGCCGATGTGGCCGCCCATCGACCAGCCCACCAAGGTGACGTCCTCGAGGGACAGCTCGCGCATCAGCGTGGCCAGGTCGGCGCAGAACGTCGCGTAGCCGTAGTCACCCCACGGCTTGTCAGACACTCCGTGGCCCCGCAGATCAACGGTGATGACGCGGAACTGGTCGGCCAGGTCGAGCACCTGGTAGTCCCAGACGTCTCCACTGCCTCCCCATCCGTGCACGAACACGATGGGGCGGCCCGTGCCCCGGTCCTCGTAGGCCATACGGACACCGGGCGCCACATCGACATACGGCATGAGCTTCTCCTCGTTGTGATTCCTGCGAAGTGATGGGTGAGCGTGCGGCTACGGCGTTACGCCGCAGTTACAGCGCCGCCAGGGACGTCGGTCTGGCGTGGCACCGTGGCCTCGTGCAGCGCCTCGCAGCCGGCATTCAGGCGTTCCTTGCGTGGGTGCGTGAGCCCGACGGTCACGGTCGGGCCGCCCGTGACGGTGGCCGCAGAAGCGTCGGCCAGGGGCCGGGTATCGACGTAGGGATGACCACGGTTTTCATCGACGAGCACGCAGCACGGGTGGTCAGCATGATTCCGCCCGTGGACGGATGGGGACGGCGAGGCCCGGGGCGGCACCAGCACGCGCGAGATGGTCACGAATGGCCTCGTTGACGTCCCCGGGACGCTCCAGCCAGCACAGATGACCAGCGCCGCGGAGGGCGATCCTCTGCGCCTGCGGGAGCTGACGGCCGAGCTCGGCGAGGTTCTCGAACGGCACGACGCCATCGGCGGTGCCGTGAATGCCGGTCACCGGCTGGTGAGGTCCCACACCCCGCAGGCCGTGGGTGAGGAACTCCTCGCACGCCGCCGACTGCGCCGCCCAGGCTTCCGGCGACACGGGTGAAGCCATGCGGGCGGCCAGCAGCTCCGCATACTCCCGGGAATGCGCTTCGGTCCAGCCGGGAGCGAAGGAGTTTGGCATGGTCCGCCGCGCGAACTCTTCGCTGGGCAGGTGCGCGTGGTCGCGCCACAGCATGGCCGTCTGCTCGGGGACGGGCAGCGCACCGGGACCGCCTGGCGAACTGGCGATCACGACCACCGACGCCACCAGGTCAGGATGCGCGGCTGCCAACTGCAGCGAGACGTATCCCCCCATCGAAGTACCCATCACGTGGGTTGGTGGGGAGCCCAGCGAGCGCAACACGGCCGCCGCGTCATCAGCCAAGGTGTCGATGGAATACGGACCGGTCGGTGCGTCGGATTGCCCGGTACCGCGGTTGTGGAGTAGCACCAACTGGTAACCGGCAGCGAACTCCGCTCGCTGTGGTGCCCAACTCCACGGCCCGTAACCCAGACCCGGGACGAGCAGTAGCGTCGCCACCGCCGGCCGCGCGGGAACGATGACCTTGGCCGCGATCGTCGCCCCATCGGGAGCAGTCACATACAACAGCCCGGCGTCGCCGTCCTCCATCAATACCTCCTCAGGCGTGGTCGATGCCTGAGGTTCGGGTGCACCCGTTTCATCAGCGTTACAGCCAGGGAGCAACCCGTCCGAGCCCCGAGACAGGGGGACGCAAAGGATGCGCATTCCTCTACCCGGGGCAACGCGTCGGTTTCCCGGTGTCGGGCGGCCGGGGAGCGAATGGGGCCACGTGGACAACCGTCCGGTTCCCGAAGGGGGTACAGAGCCAGGCGTCGACTCGCAGCAGAGGAGATCGGATCTATTCCCGCAACGCCGCTACGGGCAGCGGGCACCGCGGAACTACCGGAGGGTAGCCGCGCGTGCGCGAGTCGTTGAGCACACGCGCCGGTGACGAGGGGCACATCGCAAGCCGCGCGTCGAGCGCCGCCTCCCACTGCTCGGTCAGGCCAGTCATGAGGCGCCGGCGCATGCCGGGCGTGACGTGGGCGTAGCGCGCGGAAACCGAGCCGTCGATGTGGCCCATGCGCTCGTCCATGTGGACCTTCTCGGTGCCGAGGTCCTCCATCATCGTGCGGTGGGTGTGGTGCAGGCCGTGCGGTGTGAGGCCCTTGGCGATCGGAAGCCAGCAGGCGTCGGCCCGAGCGGCTGCGCCTCGGCCTCGGGCTGGGATGCCGGGCCAGGGCTCGCCGAGAATCGGTACCGGGCGGGCTTCCTGTGGTGCCTTCTTCGGGTACCAGCCGGAGGCCGCCGGGGTGAACAGCCAGGTAGCGAAGCCGTTGCGGCGCCAGTGAGCAGCGTGCTCCGCCGTGACGCCTCCGCGTACGAACCCGAGCTCTGCGATGGCGAGTTCGACACGTACGCGGGTGTCCTCGCGTACATGGTCAGGGTGGTTGAGGACGTTGGAGACCGTGCCCGCGGAGACCCCTGCGCGGCGCGCGACGTCGATGAGCCTCGCGCCCTGGTGCCCTCCGGTACGGACGGCGCCCTGGCCTCGGAAGACGTACGTCCTGCCGTGGCAGGGGCAGGGTGTCGGCCGAGCGCATCAATGCACTCGAGCGCCAGATCCGCCGCCCGGTCACCGCCCAGGCACCGCACCTGCTGGCCATCCCCGGCTGCGGCATCCTCGGCGCCGTAGTACTCCTCGGAGAGACCGCCGACACCACCCGGTTCGCTTCCAAGGCCGCCTTCGCCCGGTTCAACGGCACCGCACCGATCCCGGTCTGGTCGGGCAACAAGGTCCGCGTTCGACTCAACCGAGGCGGCAACCACACCGTGAACCACGCACTCCACATGATCACTGTGACCCAGGTTCGCGGTGCCGACCGGCGTACGCATGCGGTGCCGAGCCGCGGATTCGCCCGACCTTGCTGCTGACGAGAAAGTCGTTGTTCGGGTACCCGCGCAAGAGTCGGCCCAGCATGCGTTCAGCTCGGCCGGCGCCGTAGGAGTCTGCGGTGTCCAGGAGGTTGGCACCGAGCTCGACGGCGCGGCGCAGGCCATCGAGGAAGCGCCCGTCGTCCGTCTCTGACTCAGTGCCCTGTGACAGTCCGCTGGCTCCGCAGTTGACGCCGAGCGGATGGGCGAAGAGTCCTCGGCCGAGATGGCGTCGCGTGAGGTCGGGAGCGGTCATCGACGAGGGCCTGCCGGAAGGGTGAGTATGGCGATGACGATCTTTCCGTTCTCGGTCTCCTCAACCGACCAGGCACTGGCGAGGCTGTCCACGATGAACAGGCCGCGCCCGTTTGCAGCCACCGTCCCTTCGTCAACAGATGAGTTCGAAGGTCGGACAGGGACGGCAGTGATGTCGGCCCCGCGGTCAACGACGCCCAACGCCGCGCCGAACTCGTAGACCTCAACCCTTATGAGGACCGCACCGCTGCTGTGCTGGATGGCGTTGGCGATGAGCTCGCTGGCCACCAGCATGGCGTCGAAGAGCTGATCCTCCGCCTTGCCGTCCAGGACGTCGGCCAGGACGGTACGGGCGGCGCGCTGCGGAGCATCGAGTCCGTCGAGCACCACATCACGGTGGATCAGCAGGTCTCCGAGGCTCCGGTCATGCACCAGTTCAGCAGTTGTGGGGGGCATGCTCGTTTCCTCGCATCGGGAGGGGAGCTACGCGGTGACTGGGTCCGTGGCCGCGGTGTCGTCGTCGAAGGTCATCTCCGGTGCGGGCCGGCGGAAGCCCTTGGTCAGGACGGCCAGGTAGGCGACGCCGATCGCCAGCCATACGCCGCCGATCTGGAGTGCGACGTGACCGAGCTTTGTGAGCAGGTAGAGGGAGACGGCGGCGCCGATGGCCGGCATCACCAGGTACGAGAAGAGGTTGGGGGTGCGGCCGTGTCTGCGCTCTCGGACCAGGTGGGCGATCACGCAGACGTTCACCAGGGTGAAGCCGAGGAAGGCGCCGAAGTTGATGAATGAGGTGGCTGTGGTCAGGTCGAGTTTCATGGCGATGACACCGGCGGCCGCGGTCAGCAGCAGGTTCAGGACGGGCGTGCCGGTTTTCTTCGACAGGTTGCCGAAGATGGCCTTGGGCAGGGCGCCGTCGCGTCCCATGACGTACATGAGGCGGGCGGCGGAGGCTTGCAGGGCGATACAGGAGGCGATGGATCCGGCGATGGTGACGAAGTTGATGATCTCGGCGTACGTCTCGCCGCCGACCTGGACCTTCAGGTGGTAGGCGGCCGCGTCGACGTCGGCGAACTTCGCGCCGGGGTGGACCAGTTGCATCACGAAGGACAGCACGATGAAGATCGCTCCGGCGGCGATGACGCAGCCGATGATGCCGCGGCCGATCGTCCTGGCCCCGCCCCTGGCCTCCTCGCCCAGCGTGGAGACGGCGTCGAAGCCGAGGAAGGAGTACGCGGCGATGGCGGCGGCCGCGGTGACCGCGCCGATCGAAGTGCCTGAGTTCCACAGGGCGTTGGTGGCGGGGGCGGAGGAGCCGTGCTTGCCGAGGAAGACGACACACAGGGTGGCGAAGAGGACCAGCGACCCCAGAGCGATGAACATCAGGACCTTGTTGACGCGGTCCGCGAGCTTCATGCCGAAGACGTTGATGGCGGTGGTGATGCCCACCGAGACGATCAGCCAGACCCACTTGGGGATCTCGGGGAACTGGGCGTTGAAGTAGATCGCCGTGATCAGCCAGCCGACCATCGGGATGAAGAAGTAGTCGAGCAGCATCGCCCAGCCGGACAGGAAACCGATGCGGCTGTCGAGCATCTTGCGGGCGTAGGTGTAGACGGACCCGGCGCCGGGCACGGCGCGCGCCATCTTCGCGTAACTCAGCCCGGTGAGCAGCATCGCGACGGTGGCGATGGCGAACGCGGTCGGGGCCGCGCCGCCGCTGGTGGCGGCGACCACGCCGAACATCGTGACGACGATGCCGGGCGAGATGTAGGCCAGGCCGAACAGGACGACGGAGAGGAGACTCAGGTCGCCCCTCAGCCTCATGGTGCTCTCTGTGCTCTGTGTGGTCTCGCTGTTCAACATCGCGGCTCCTCGGTGGTGTGGGCGGGGTTCCAGGTGGCGGGGTCGATGCGGCCCCCGTACAGCGGGAGCTCGAGAGCTGGGTCGCCGGGGCGGAACTGGTCCCAGACCCGGTTGAGACCGGCGGTGCCGTAGCGGCGGACGTTGCTGACCTCGTCGAGGTCGATCACGTCGGTGAGGGTGGAGTCGCCGGCATCGACGGTTTCGGCGCGCACCGTGCCCTGGGGGTCGATGACGAGGCTGCGGCCGGTCCCGGAGGGGGCGGCGGAGTTGACGCTGGCGACGAAGACCTGGTTGGTGATGGCGTTGGCGCGGTTGAGGACGACTTCCTGCGCGCGGTCGCTCGTCGACGTGCGGACCACGTTGACGATCAGCTCGGCGCCCATCCAGGCCAGATGGCGGGAGATCTCCGGGAACCAGGTGTCGTAGCAGATGGACAGGCCGATGCGGCCGACCCCGGGGAGGTCGACGACCTCGAACCGGTTGCCGGGTGTGGTCGTCTCGTACGGGCGCCACGGGCAGATCTTGCGGTACGCGGCGAGGCGCTCACCCTGTGGTGAATAGACCGGTGTCGTGTTGTGGACGCGGTCGTCGGTGCCTCGCTCGTAGACGCTGCCGGGTACCAGCCAGATGCCCAGGTCCCCCGCGAGCTCGGCGAAGGCCGCATCGCGTTTGCCGTCGAGCGGCTCGGCGGCCTCCGCCGGGGCGGCGGGGACGCCGGGGGCGCTCTCGCCGAGGTGCAGTTCGGGGTAGACGACGAGGGCGCCGGGTGCGCGCAGTTTCACGCGCCGCTCCACGTCGGCGGCGAAGCCTGTGAGGTCGTCGGCCGGGCGGCCGGGCGCCTGGGCGAGGATCAGGGGCAGGGGGCGGGCCATGCGGGAACCAGCCAATCGAAAGGATTGTTGTACGAGGAAAAGTCGACGGAGATTCGGGTGCCGATCACCAGGAATTCCGGTGGGACAAGAATGCAGCCAGTCAGCCATAGCCTCAAATACTTGGCAGGGTTGACTATCATGCCTTTGAGGCATGAAGGTGTCATGCCTCCTCCGTCTCCCGAAGGACCACCGCCATGGAAATCCGAGTGCTGCGCTACTTCCTGACCATCGTGGAGACCGGTTCCGTCACCAAGGCTGCCGAGGTGGTCCGCGTCGCCCAGCCCTCGCTGTCGCGCCAACTGCGCGGCCTGGAAGGGACCTTGGGGATGACGCTCTTCGACCGCGGCGGCAAGCAGATGGTCCTCACGGCGGCCGGCCGGCGCTTCCTTCCGCTGGCCCGCGACCTGGTCGCCCGCGCGGACGCCGCCGAGGCCGCGGTCGGCGCGCTGGCCGCCGGTCGTGCCATGCGGATCACCGTGGCGGCACCGCCCACCACCATCACCGACGTGATCGCGCCGTTCCTGGCCACCTGGGGACCGGAAGATCCGCTCGTCACCGTGCAGGCGGAGAGTCCGGCACATGCGTACCAGGCCCTTGCCAGGGGCGCCGACGTAGCCGTCTCCTCAGCACCTCCGAGGAGTCGATTCGCCGGCCTCCCGGTGGCCCGCCTGCCGCTGTGGGCCTACGTCCGTGCCGACCACGCCTGGGCGGACCGGGACCACGTCACCATCAGGGAGCTTGCCGCGCAGCCCCTCATCGTCCTCACCGCGGCGCACCGCACCCGCCGCATCCTGGACAACGCCGTGCAGGACGCGGACGCCTCGTACGACATCGTGCTCGAATGCGACACCCCGCACGTCGTACAGGCCATGGCGGCCTCGGGCCATGGCGTCGCGGTGGTCTCCGACGATCCCCGCTTCGACCTGCACCCGCTGCTGATCCTCGACAGCACGGGCGAACCGCTGCAGATCCACCTCCACGCGGCGTGGGACGCCGGCCACTACGCGCTGCACAGCATCGAGGCATTCGCGGCCGGTTTGTCACGTTTTTGCGTCGAGCGGTACGGGCCACAGGTCGCCGCCCGCCTATGAACTGCGGCGACGACTACATGGAGGTATGCCTGGTAGGCAGCCTGACCAGGCCGGGCGGGCATTGGACGGTGGCCCGGGCGCGCCCCATCATGCGGCGATATCCCGCCACGCGGCGGGATCCCGCATCAGTCACCGACCGAGAGGACCTCGGACCCGTGTCGAGACCGTTCCCTGTCCGACGGCTACGCCGTGCCGCTGCCGTCGCCGCCGTGCTCGCGGGGCTGTTCGCCGTCCCGTCACTGACGACCGCGGCGCCCGTCGCGACCGCATCCGTACCCGTTCCGGGTGATCCGCTCACCGGAAGCGGTGCGGTGAACCGGACCCAGCTCACCGCCGCCCAGCTCGCCGGGGGCAGTGCCGAGGGCACCGTGCCCGACAGCGCCTTCGCCCTGCCGGCGCAAGCGGCGCCACCCACCCACAGCTTCGAAGGCACCCTCACCCTCGACGGCCTCTCCACCGCCGGAGGATTCCGCGCACTGAAAGACCCGGACGGATACGCAGACGCGGCAGCGACCCGGCATCTGCCGCCGGTCGACATCGCGCTCGTGCAGAACGGCAGCCACCTCGTCCCGGCGAAGCGCGGGCTGGAGTACACGGGGAACCCGGCGTGGAATCTGGCGGTGGGGCCCGGCCGCGCGTGGAACGAGAACGGCGACGGCCAACGCACCCGCGCCTCCCTGCCGTTCGCGCTGATCGAGCGCAACGCCAACTGCGTGCACAACGGCGCCCTCACCTTCCTCTTCGACGACACGTCGGTCTCCGAGGTCCGCTACCAGATCACCACGGAGACCTGCGAGTACTTCCAGTTCGACATGTGGGGCCAGGTGCCGGCCGACTACCGGCCCGGCCCCGTCGACGACGCCGAGAACCTGCGCGACGCGTACGCCTCCGAGGTCAAGGACCGGCTCCCGACCAAGCCCATCTCGGCGCTGGCCACCGACTACCCGGACAGTGGGGTGGACGTGACGAAGTTCGGCTCCGGCGTCACGCCGTCCGCGCTGAGCACCTTCGGCTTCTACTACAGCGGAGTCCACTACGTGGGCAACTGTCGTACCCGGCAAGGGGATTACCCCTTCTGCGGCCAGATGCTGCTGCCGTCGTACTCGACCGCGAAGTCGGCATTCGCGGGAACGGCCATGCTGCGTCTGGCGCAGCGCTACGGCCCGGCCGTGGCCCAGGAGAAGCTCTCCGACCGAATCCCCGAGACCGCCGGCAACACTGCCTGGAGCGGCGTCACCCTCGACCACACCCTCGACATGGCCACAGGGAACTACACCTCGCCCGGCTACGAGACCGACGAATCGGGCAGCACCATGGCGAACTTCTTCGCGGCCGAGCCCTACGCCGACAAGATGCGACTCGCCCTGTCGTTCCCACATAAGGCCAAGCCCGGCAGCAAGTGGGTGTACCACACCTCCGACACCTTCCTCGCCACCCGCGCGATGAACAACTACCTGCAGGACAAGGCCGGTTCGGGCGCCGACATCTTCAACATGCTCCGCGACGACGTGCTCAAGCCCATCGGCGTCGGGCCCGACTCCCTCGTCTCCTCGCGTACCGACAACAGCCCTGGCGGGGTGCCCTTCGGTGGCTACGGCATGTTCTGGACGCAGGACTCCGTCGCCAAGTTCGCGAAATTCCTCAACAACGACCACGGCGCCGTCAACGGCACGCAGATACTCGACCCGACTCTGCTCGCGGCCACCATGCAACGCACACCGCAGGACCGGGGCATGACCACCACCGGCACCAAGCCCATGAAGTACCAGAACGGCTTCTGGGGCCGGGAGTTCACCTCCGCCGACGACCCCGCCTACACCAGCCCCTTCTACGTACCATTCATGTCGGGATACGGTGGCATCACCGTCGCGATGATGCCGAACGGCGCCACCTACTACTACTTCAGCGACAACAACGAATTCAGCTGGAACGCCGCCGTCGCCGAAGCAGACAAGCTGGCGCCCATGCCCGGCACGGCGGTTGCGGTGAGGAAGACCCCATCGAAGTAGGCAGTCCAGCCTCCTTCGTATGGTCACGCTCCTGCCCGTCGGGCACTACAACCGACGGGCAGGAGCGTGCCTGGATGCGTCACCGGGGCGGGATCGAACTAGCAATGACGCACCCAGCTCAACTGAATGACCAGCCCTCCCCTGAAGGACATCAGGTCGTCAGGAACTTCCGTACGGCGCTGAGGATCGTCGCATCGGAGAGGTACGCCATGTGTGTCTCGCAGGCCACGTAGTTGTTGGTGGCCCCGGCGAGTTTGGTGCTGGTGTAGGGGTTGATCATGCCGTCGCAGGGCGAGTACCAGGTGGCGTACTTGGTGCTGCCGGGGGTCTCGTCGCCGGAGTTGACGGTGGTCAGGAAGGACGAGCCGGGGTACATCTCCTGACACGAGGTGTACGTCTGGCAGGAAGAGGCGTTGCTGCTCCCGTGGTTGGCGCCGGCCAGTGAGGCCATGTGCTTCACGTACGGTTGCCCGCCGAGCTCATTGACGTACCAGTTGGTGACCATGCCGCCCATGGAGTGGTTGACGATGTCGACCTGGCTGGCTCCGGTGGTGGCCAGCACCTGCTGTACGTAGCTGGCCAGGCCCTGAGCGCTGGTCTTGTTCGACTGCGTCCAGGTGTACTGGTAGGTGAACAGGTCGCTGGCCGGGTACCCGGCGGCCTCGAACGATGCTTTTGCGGCGCTCCAGTTGGACGGGCTCTCGGCATAGCCGTGCACGAAGACGACCGGAGTGCGGGTGGCGGCCTCGGCCCGGGGGGCCGTGGCCGCGCCGCCGAGGGCGAGCGTGCCCGCGACGGCGAGCGCGGTGAGTGCGGAGCGGTTGCGGCGTGTGGCGGAGGCATCAGAAATGCGGCTCATTGTCTGCTCCTGGGAGATGGGCCGTGGATCGCCTGAGACTGCTCGGCCGATCCATGGACACGTGCGTCGGCCGAGTGAGCGACCGATGGTCAACGGGCGGGAGCCAGGTTGTTGCTGCGCGTCCGGATACCGTAGAGCGGCCGAAACCTGACCGGTTGCCCGAGTGGAGGGAACGTTAGGTAGCCGCGTTACAGCAGGGTTACAGATGCCTCAGAGATGCGAGAGTTGCCAGAGGCGCAGCGCGAGGTGGACGTCGAGTACGCGCGTGCCGTCCCGCCAGTCGGCGCCCAGCAGACGGTCGAGCTTGTCCAGCCGCTGACGCACGGTGTTCTGGTGCAGGTGGAGGCGCGCCGCGGTGGCGGCGACGCTGCGGTTGGCATCCAGGTACGCCAGGGCGGTGGGCGCCATGGAGGTGCCGTGCTCGGTGTCGTATACGAGGGCAGGACCGATGGTGTCCTGGACGATGGCGCGGTGCAACGCCGTGTCCTGCGCCCCGAGAACGAGCCCGACACTGCCCAGCATCGACTCCGTCGCCACCTCGCCCTCCCGCCCGAGCAGCCGGAGCGCCCGCGCGAGCCGGTGCGCCCGTTCGTGCGTGTCGCGGACCGACGCGATGCCACGCCCGGGGCCCGCGCAACCGACCGTGGCCGCCACGTTCCTGCGCTGCAGCTCGGTGGAGATCTCGGTGCCGATGTGCGACGGAGCCTCGGAGGGCAGCAGCGCGCACACGTGCCCACGGTGCGACGCGACCAGTCCGACGCCGGCCGCCGTCTCATGGACGACGCGGGCGACGACCGCGTGAGCCGTCTCCGGTTCCTGCGAATCGACGATCAAGACGGCCAGTGACGCCTCTACGTGGATGCCGTGCTCGGCGAGCTTTCGCTGCAGCACAGGCAGGGAAGGGCCGGTCGCGTCCTCGGCCAGCACGAGATCGAGGAGCTCGGACTGCTCGCGCGTGCCCGCCTCCGCGATGGCCTGATCGAACAGCAACTGGGCGATGAGGGTGGTGGCGGCCCGTTGCAGGATGAGGCCGTCGAGCGCGCTGAGGGGACCGGAGGCGCAGATCACGCCCAGTACCTTGTCGCCCACGACCGCGGCCATCACGGTCGTCGTCATTCGTGTCTGCGCCGGGGAGTTCGCCTCCGGGTCGGTCGAGCGCTGGTCGGCCGGGCGCAGGTCGCCCGTCGCCGGCTCCCCGGTGCGGCGGGACTCCTGCGCCAGCTCGCTCAACCGTCGGGCGTCGTGCCCGGCCGTGGTCCGCGCTCCACTCAGCATGTCGGCGGTCACCATCTGCACGTCGGTGCCGAGAATCGTCGCGACCTCCGCCTCGATGCGACTCAGTCCCTCCATCGAGGACAGCGCGGATACCAGCGCGGCGTCGGCTCGTTCCAGCCGCTGAAGGTCCGTGACGTGGCGCCGGCTCTCAGCCTCGGCATGCCGTGCCTGGTCGAGCGAGTGATGGAGGCTCTCCACCAGTTGCGCGGTCTCGAGGGCGACGGCGGCCAGCGAGGCAAGGGAGTTGAGCGTCGATGCCTGGTCGTGGTCGTAACTACGGGGGTAGCGGTCCGCGACCAGGAGTGCTCCGATCACACGGCCCTCGACGTGCAGGGGCGCACCGAGGATCGCCCGTACTCCTTCGGCGCGGACCGCCTCGTCGACGGACGCGATGTGGTGCACGCTCTCGTCGGCCAGATAGTCGCGGGTGGCAGCGGGCACGTCCGAGTCGGCGACGGCGCCGAGGATGCCCGTGCCGAACGGCATGCGCAGGGAGCGGTAGGCAGAAGTGACGACACCGTCCGTGGTGTGGATGTACGTCTCTTCCGTGGCGTAGTCGTTGAGGCTCAAGTACGCCATGTCCGAGCCGACGATCGTGCGCGCACTGCGCACGATCGTGCGGATCGCCGCTTCGCGGTCGCGCTTGGCCGTGATCTCGAGGGCCGTCTCGTAGATGGCATTGAGCAGAGCCTGCCGTGAGCGAGCCTCGGCGAGGGTGTGACCGATCGTCCGCATCGCTTGCCGGGCCGCGGGTGACAGGTGTCGGAGATCCGGGCCCGCGAGCAGCGCGTCGAGGGCTGCCACGTCGGCCTCGGAGGCCAGGGCGGTCAGGACGGATTCGACAGCATGGGCGGGCACCGTGGGGCCGGTCGAGGAGGTGGCCGCGCGGGACTGTGCGGCCGAGGCGGAGCCATCGTCAGACATGGGCACAGCCTCCTTGATCGTCTGAGAACTCCCCGCCGGTAACGGAGAAGTCCACAGTAATCCGCAGAGAACATGGAGATCTCTCCATAGCTCCACGGAAGCGGCCCGGGGAAGCTGTGCGGAGGCGTCGTCGCTGGTGACAACGCCGTGCAGTGAGAGAAGGGGCGCCAAATGGCCACCATGGATGCTGGCACGCGGGGTGTTCCCCCGGCAGGTTTCAGAAAGATCATCGCCGGTTCGATGGCCGGCACCGTCGCCGAGTGGTACGAGTTCTTCATCTACGGAACGGCCGCGAGCCTCGTCTTCGGCGAGCTGTTCTTCCCCGGGTCCGACAACCCGCTCGACGGGGTGATCGCCGCCTTCGCGACGTACGCCATCGGCTTTGTCGCCCGCCCAGTGGGCGGCCTCGTCTTCGGGCACTTCGGTGACCGGTACGGGCGCAAGCAGCTCCTGCAGATCTCGCTCCTGCTCGTCGGCGCGTCGACCTTTCTGATGGGCTGTCTGCCGGGCTTCGACACCTGGGGCTACCTGGCGCCGGTCGCTCTGGTGACCTTGCGGTTCGTCCAGGGCTTCGCCGTCGGCGGCGAGTGGGGCGGTGCCGTGCTGCTCGTCAGCGAGCACAGCCCCGACGACCGCCGCGGCACCTGGGCCGCGTTCCCTCAGGCGGCCGTGCCACTTGGGAACCTGATCGCCACGATCGTCCTGCTGAGCCTCAACGCCGTCATGTCACAGGACATGTTCCTCACCTGGGGCTGGCGCATCGCGTTCTGGCTGTCGGCCGTGATCATCATCGTCGGCTACTACGTACGCAAGAACATCGAGGACGCCCCGCTCTTCGTCGAAGCCCTCGAGCGGCAGAAAGAGCGGGAGGAGGAACAGGCCGGACTCAGGGAACTGCTCAGCCGCCACCCTCGACAGGTCCTCGCAGGAATGGCCGCACGCTTCGGTGACAACACGCTCTACTACCTCATCGCCACGTTCACGATCACGTACCTCACCGTGTCGAAGGACATGTCCAGCCAGACCGTGCTCCTGCTCATGCTCATCGGGAACGCCTTCCAGACCGGCTTCATGATCCTCGCCGGGTACGTGTCCGATCGCATCGGCCGGCGCCCCACCTACCTCCTGGGCGGGGTGAGCGGGCTCGCCTGGGCCGTCGGCTACTTCTTCGCTCTCGAGACAGCGAACTTCTGGGTGATCCTCGCGGCGATCGTCGTCGGCCTCGGGGTGCACGCGATGCTCTACGCCCCCCTGGGGGCGATGCTCAGCGAGATGTTCCCGACCCGGGTCCGGTACACGGGAGTGTCGTTCTGCTACCAGGTGACGTCGATCTTCGCGGGCTCCCTCGCCCCGATCATCGCTGCCCTGCTGCTGTCTCACTTCGGCTCGACCGTGCCCATCACGATCTACATCCTCGTTGTCCTCGCGGTGTCGACCACCACGGTCTTCGCGGCGTACAAGGAAACCTCCGGGGCATCGCTGCGCGCCATCGACGAACAGGATCACTCAGCTCGGCAGGACACGGCACCGGTAGGAGCGGCACGATGACCACGACGACGAACACGACAACGACCCCCACCTCGACCCACCAGACCCGCCAGATCCGAGGGGCCGTGCTGGAGTCGTGCGACAACGAACGCCCCTTCGCCACGAGCCGGCCGATCACCGTGTGCGACCTCGAACTGTCCGGTCCCGGCCCCGATGAGGTGATGGTCCGCATCGAGGCTGCCGGTGTGTGCCATTCGGATCTGTCCGTGGTGGACGGCAACAGGCGCCGGCCGACTCCGATGTTGCTCGGCCATGAAGCCGCCGGGCGCATTGTCGAGATCGGCGAGAACGTCGCCGACCTCAGTGTCGGCCAGCGGGTCGTCATGGCGTTCCTGCCCCGCTGCGGAGCATGTGCGGGGTGCCGAACCGAGGGCAAGATGCCGTGCGCCGCGGGCACCGCGACGAACAACGCGGGGACGCTCCTCGGCGGTGGTACCCGGCTGTCGCGCAACGGAGAACCGGTCTACCACCACCTGGGCGTCTCCGGCTTCGCCACGCACGCCACCGTCGACCGCAGGTCCGTCACCCCGGTTGACGACGACGTGCCGCCGGATGTCGCCGCCCTGCTCGGTTGCGCGGTCCTGACCGGCGGCGGAGCCGTACTCAATGCGGTGCGCCCCGCACCGGGCCAGACCGTGGCGGTCGTCGGCCTCGGAGGGGTCGGCATGGCAGCAGTGCTCACCGCCCTGTCGCTCGGAGCCGAAGTCGTAGGGGTCGACGCCGTCGAGTCCAAACTGGACCTGGTGAGGCCATTCGGCGTCGCGCAGGCGCTCACCCCGGAACAGGTCCTCCATCAAGGACTTCGGGCTGACGTCGTCGTGGAGGCCGCCGGACATCCGCGGGCATTCGAGACCGCCCTGGCCATCACCGCCCCCGGAGGCGCTACGGTGACGGTCGGCCTGCCCGGGCCCGAGGCGCGCGCCACCGTCTCGCCCCTCACGCTCACCGCGGAAGCGCGGACCATCGTGGGTAGTTACCTCGGCTCGGCCGTGCCCCAACGGGATATCCCGATCTACGCACAGCTGTGGCGCGAGGGCCGGCTGCCCGTGGACCGGCTCATCTCCTCCCGCATCCGGTTGGACGACATCAACGAGGCGATGGACCTCCTCGCCGGCGGATCCCAACTCCGGCAGGTGATCGTGTTCGACGACGAGGACACACCCCCAGCGGTGTGAGTA
Organism: Streptomyces sp. NBC_00569; assembly: GCF_036345255.1. Taxonomy (NCBI): domain Bacteria; kingdom Bacillati; phylum Actinomycetota; class Actinomycetes; order Kitasatosporales; family Streptomycetaceae; genus Streptomyces; species Streptomyces sp. NBC_00569. The sequence continues at coordinate 8,390,873 of NZ_CP107783.1, forward strand.
CGGTGGCTGGCCCGCCTCGCGGGCCAGCCATTCCTCATTCCTGCTCGCTCATGGTGAGGACGTCGGGGATGTGGGCGCGGGCGTGTACCTCGCCCGACGACGCGGTACACGCCGACACTTGCTCTGGCACCGGCTTGGTCTGCCGCACAGCACGTTTACGTAGTCTGCGGGCCCTGGCCTGTCCGGAAGTAGCGCCTCGACCATGGCTGCCGCCTCATCCGCAAGTAGCGCACGGCCGACCGGCGTCGGCGTTCCGGTCCGGGAAATCTGATCGTTCCGCGCTCGGCCGTCCGTTGATGCCGGTCACGGGTGGGCGAGGAGTCTGATCCCAGACCGGTTTCCGTTGTTCGGTCAGTCATGGATCTGCCTGAACGGTGGTTTCCGTGCGAAGCACGAGTTTCGGGAATGCTCCCTTACCGCAGCAGCCGTGCCGGGAGGATGGGCGGGTGCTGTCCCGGGTCCGGGGTCTGACTCATGATTCGCCTGACCGAAGTGTCTAGTTGTCACAATGTCGACTGCTGGCCGGGGACGGTGCGTTGTCGGTGCCGGGCTAGCGGGGTGTGTCCCGATAGAGGGGCCTCGCCGTCCCGGCGTCAAGGTAGGTGTCCAGGTGCTCGCCGAGAACAACGTCTTGGACGACGACGGTCCATCCCGCCTGCGCGTACAGGTCTGCGACCGCAGCGGATGCCTGGTAGCGCAGCCGCAGCTGAGCCCTTCCCTCTGCGGTCGGCTGAGGCGTGAACTCGTCGCGACCGGACACGATCATCCGCCGGAAGCTGTCACCGCGCAGGTGCACGGAGCGTGGGAGCCGCTCGGCCAGCAACTGGGCGACGGTGGACTTCCCTGACGCCATGACTCCGGTGACGAGCACTACTGCGGAACTGAGCTCCTGCACTGTTGGCCCCCGTCATGGTGCACCTGAGTCCGAACTGCCGTGAAGCCCCTGGTAGGACAGGTCTCACCACAAGATCATGTCCGTAACCACCAGAGGCTTCACGTTGGTCACCTATGTTGCCACGCTCGATGTCCCCCGCCACGTCGTGGACCACCTCGCCCGTCTGCTGGCCGCGCACCGCCGCCTGATCGGCACTCCGCACGGCTCGCGGGCGCTCGGGCCGTTCCGACAGGCCGTGTTGGTGTTGCGCTGGTTCCGGGAACGCGGCTGCGTGCACTGCCTGGCGCGAGACGCCGGGATCTCGCAGGCCACCGGCTACCGCTACCTGCACGAGGGCATCGACGTCCTTGCCGACCAGACCCCCGACCTGCACGACGTCCTGACACGCTGCCAGGAGGAGGGAATGACGCACGTGATTCTGGACGGCACCCTGATCGAGTCAGACCGCGTCTCCGGGGAGCGCGAGAACGGCAACGACCTCTGGTTCAGCCAGAAGCACAAGGTGTTCGGCGGCAACGTGCAGTTCCTCTCCGCCCCGGACGGCACTCCGCTGTGGGTCTGCGAGGTTGAGCCCGGATCGACGCCTGACATCACCGCGGCCCGGATCCACGTCCTGCCTGCGCTCTACAAGGCGGCTGCCCAGGGCCTGCCGACCCTGGCGGACAAGGGCTACATCGGGGCGGGCATCGGCATACGCATCCCCGTCCGCCGCCCGAAGGGCCGCTCCGAGCAAGCCCTCCACATCGACATCCGGATGGCGAACGCCCTGATCAGGCACGTCCGAGCCCTGGGGGAACGTGCCGCCGCCGAGCTCAAGGAACCCTGGCGTGCGCTCAAGCGCGTCACACTCAGCCCCTGCCGCATCGGCGACATCACCCGCGCCGCGCTCGTCCTCAACCAGCGTTGGAAGTGATCTTCATAGAGAAGACCTCAGTGACCTGCTGGTTCGCGCATGTGCACATGTGTCGGGGCGTGAACCGGGTTCGTGGCGCCCCAGCCTGACGAACTTGCGTGTCGTCGGTCGGCTCGGCTTCTCGGCTGCGTCATTAGTAGATATGGGCGTAGAAGGTAGATATATTGACATAGCTATGTTCAGCCGCATACGTTTTCGGACTGTGAGCCAGCCCAGAGCATCCGTTCAGGACGTCAACCACGTAGCTGACGAGCTAGTCGTGTGTCTGCCCGCGCTGGCTCGGGCCATGGAACGGCAGATCGGCCCGGACTTCGAACACCCCAAACCGCCCGAGGCGCAGATTGCGCTGCTCCGTCACGTTGAGGCCAATGACGGGGTCACGGTGCGGAGGGCGGCAGACGCACTGCTGATGAAGCCCAACAACGTGAGCGCAATGGTGACGCAGCTGACCGAGCAGGGTCTGCTGGAACGCCGACAGGACTCTGCCGACAAGCGCGTTGCGCACCTGCACCTCACATCGGCCTCGCGGCAGCAGCTCGCCGAGGTCCAGCACCTGATGAGCAGCCTGCTCAGACGGGCGCTGCGGAGCATGACCGAGGACGAACTGGAGGCTCTCGACTCGGCGTTGACCGCACTGCATGCCCTGAACGAGCGCCTTCACCCCGACACGCACTGACGCACGTTCAGGGATGCCGCACCCTGTTTTCAGGGCGTACCGCTCACGCGCTGCACCGCGTCGGTCTGCGGATCTTTGCCGTGGGCGCGCGGCTGCGTATGAATTCCCGGAGATGCCGAACCCCGGGCCGGTATCGGACGGCCGTCCCTGCCGTTCCCGACCACCGGCCCGGGGTTTTGGTGCCGGGCCGGACGTGTCCTCAATCGCGTCCGGCCCGGGCCTTGTCACTCGCCGGGGTGGGCGAGTTCGATGTCGTGGCCGTCGATGGAGCTGCCCCGGACGGACAGGTCCCTGGCCTTCGGCGGGTAGCCGGTCGCGAAGACCGTGTAGCTGCCACCGTCCAGGTCGGAGAAGGCGTACGCGCCGTCTTCGCCGGTGGCCGAGGCGGCGACCACGTTGCCTGCGGCATCGACGAGCGTGACCCGGGCATCGGCCAGCGGCCGGCCGACTGCCGTTACCACGCCGCTCACTTGCGCCCCCGCTGGCAGCTCGATCTCGGTCCTGGTGACGCCCTGCGGGGCGACTTCGACGGGCAGGGCCAGCGGCCGGTACCCGGTGGCGGTGACCGCGAGGGTCAGCGACCCGGGTGTCATCTCGGTGAAGGCGAAGGTGCCGTCCGCGTCGGTGAGCTCGGCCGCCAGCACGTCGCCGCGTACATCGGCCGCGACGACCATGGCGCTGTCGACAGGCTCCTTGCTCTCCGCGGACCGGACCGTGCCGATCAAGCCGCTGGTGCCGGAGAGCAGGACGTCGTACGCGACCGGTGCCTCGCCCACCACGACGCTGGAGGCCTGGGGCCGGTAACCGTCGGCCGCGGCGATCAGTACGTAGCTGTCCGCGGCCGACGCGGCGATTTCGTAGGAGCCGTCCGGGTGGGCCACCGCGCGGCCCGACTGCCGCCCGTCCAGCGAGATGAGGGTCAGGGAGGCGTGGGGCACGGGGGCGGATTCGGCTCCTCTGACGTGGCCGCTGATCGTCATGCCGCCGGAGGGCAGGGCCTCGGTCCGGGTGTGGGCCGGAGCTGCCGGGGTGGCCGTGACGGGCGGCTGAGCCGCGGGGGCGTCGGCCGGGTCCGGTTCGGTATGGCCGCCGGCCTTGGTGCGGATGCCGAGTGCGGCGAGGGCGGCGCCGATGAGTGCCAGGATGCCTGTGACGACGACGGCGGTGTGGACACCGTTCATGAACGCGGCCTGGCTGCCTTCTGTCACGGCGGCCTTGAGCTGCGCGGGCATCGCGTTGCTGACTGGGGCGACGCCCATCGAGACAGCGTCCTTCGCCTCTTCGAGCCGTGTGGCCACCGATCCGGGCACGCCCGCGCCGGTCAGCTCATCGTTGAGCGTGGAGCCGACGCGGCTGCTGATGAGTGAAACGAGTACCGACGTACCCAGCGCTCCACCGATCTGCAGGGAGGTGGCCTGCAGGCCACCGGCGACGCCTCCGTCCCTGACTGGAGCGTTACCGACGATCGCGTCGGAGGACGCGGACATCACCATGCCGCTGCCCAGGCCGAGCGCGACGAACGGCAGCCACATCGTGGTGTACGACGAGTCGGCGCTCCACGAGAGCATGGCGAACGCGGCGCCCGCTTGGAGCACCATGCCGAGCGGCATGGACAGCCGCGGACCGTACTTCTCGGTGAGCTTGGCGCCGAGCGGCGCGGCCACCATGGAGACGAGGCTGAGAGGCAGGGTGCGCACCCCGGACTCGACGGGGGAGTAGCCGCGCACGTTCTGCATGTACAGCATGACGAAGAAGATCACGCCGAGCATGATGAAGAAGTTCAGCGCGGTCACGATCGTGCCGACGGTCAGGGCTGGGTTGCGGAACAGGCGCATCGGCAGGAGCGGGTGCTTGATCCGGGTCTCGTACCAGCCGAACAGGACCAGGACGACGAGTCCAGCGATGATCGAGCCGAGCGTGCCGGCCGAAGTCCAGCCCCAGGTCTCGCCCTTGACGACGCCGAAGACGACGGCGAGCAGTCCGAGCGCAAGGAGTACGACGCCGGGCGCGTCGAACTTCTCGCTCGCCGCTGCCTCGTTCTTGGACTGGGGGAGTACCAGGATGCTGAAGACGAAGGCGATGACGCCGATGGGGGCGTTGATGTAGAAGACCGACTCCCAGTTGACGTGCTCGACGAGGAGTCCGCCGACGATCGGGCCGAGTGCCGTGGAGACGGACGAGATCATTGCCCAGATGCCGACCGCCATGCCGAACTTCTTCGGCGGGAAGACGGCGCGCAGCAGGGCGAGGGTGTTGGGCATGAGCATCGCGCCGAAGAGGCCTTGTACGGCGCGGAAGGCGATGACACCCTCGATCGAGCCGACGAGACCGATGGCGACGGACGCGAGAGTGAATCCGGCAACGCCGACGAGATAGAGGGTGCGGCGGCCGAAGCGGTCACCGAGCTTGCCGCCGAGGATGAGCGTCGCGGCGAGGGCGAGCAGGTAGGAGTTGGTGACCCACTGCAGTTCGGCAGTGGAGGCACTCAGGTCACGGGCGATCTCCGAGTTGGCGATCGAGACGACGGAGCCGTCGAGACCGACCATGAACAGGCCGAAGGCGACGGCGATCAGCGTCAGCCATGGGTTGGCGCGCCGTCCGTGGCGCGCGCTTGCCGACGGGGACGCCGCGGGGGCGGCGGTGACAGACATGGGTGAGGAATCCTCAGGACGTTCGGCGCGCTCAGCAGCGCGCGGTCATGTGGGGGAGCACGTCCGGCTCCGCCGCAACGGCGGCAAGGGCAGCGGGCGTACGGGGTCGAGACCGGTCAGGCGGCGCGGACGCGGAGCCGACGGGTGGAACCCGAGAGTGCACAGAGTGCTGAGCCGAGGGCATCGCGGTTGCCGTCGGTGCGGGGGCACAGGGCCATGGAGATCCGCTGTGCCGCGACGCTCTGGGTGAGATTGATGCGCTGGTGCGCCGCGACTAGGGCGCGGAGGTAAGCGTCACGCCTGTCGGAGTGAGCCTCGTGGCCCTCGAGCTGCTGAAAAATGCCAACTTCGCTGAGGCGGGTGATGAGGGCGTTGAGGCCCGGCAGTGTCATCAGTGGCGCATCGGCCGACTGGGGCGTGGGCAGCGACGCCGCGAGGCCTCCGGCCGCGCGGTCGATGCTTCGGCTCCTAGGAGCCCTGCTGCTTACCCACACGGCATCGACAGTACATATATGAAGATAGCTATGTCAACATGGGTAATGGGGCGGGCGGGGTGCACCAGCCCGGGGCCGCCCGGCTGGCGGCCGATAGCCCCGGATCGGTGCGGAGTGGTCAGCTGAGGCGTTCCAGCACCATGGCCATGCCCTGGCCACCCCCGACGCACATGGTCTCCACGCCCCACTGCGCGTCGCGTGTTCGCAGCCCGTTGATCAGGGTGGTCATGATGCGCGCGCCAGTGGCGCCGAACGGATGTCCCAGCGCAATGGCCCCGCCGTGCACATTGAGCCGTTCCACCGGGATACGCAGCTCGCGCTGGGAGGCGATGACTTGGGCGGCGAACGCCTCGTTCATCTCGAACAGGTCGATGTCCCCGATGGAGAGACCGGCGTGGGTGAGGGCTCGGCGGGTGGCTTCGACAGGGCCCAGGCCCATGATCTCGGGGGAGAGCCCCGAGACGCCGGTGGCCACGATCCGCGCCAGGGGGGTGATGCCCAGTTCGCGTGCCCGGATGTCGCTCATGATGATCACTGCGGCGGCGCCGTCGTTGAGGGGGCAGGAGTTGCCCGCGGTCACCGTTCCGCCAGGTCGGAAGGCCGGCTTGAGTTGGGCGAGGGCTTCGATCGTTGTGCCCGGGCGGGGGCTGTCGTCGCTCACCATCATCGTTCCGTCCGGCAGTCGCACGGGGGTGATCTCCCGTGCGAAGAAGCCGGAGTTGGCGGCCTGGGCGGCCAACTGCTGGCTGCGCACGGCGTAGTCGTCCTGCTCCCGGCGGCCTACTTGACGCAAGCCACCTACGTTTTCGGCGGTCTGCCCCATGGCCAGGTAGATGTCGGGCAGTTGACCGTCGGCTCGGGGGTTGGTCCAACGTTGGTTGCTCAGGGCGTCGTTCGCGGTGCGCGCTCGCGCCTGGTCGAAGGCCGGGTTCAGTACGTCGTCGGAGTCCGCGCCGGCCGCTCCGAACCGCTGGTACCGGGATACGCACTCGACTCCGGCGCTGATGAACGCGTGACCTTCTCCGGCCTTGATGGCGTGAAAGGCCATGCGCGCGGTCTGCAGCGACGATGAGCAGAACCGGTTGACCGTGGTGCCGGGCACCTCGTCTAGGCCCAGCTGTACGGCCACACGGCGAGCCATGTTTCCGCCGTGCTCCCCGCTGGGCTCGGCGCAGCCGAGGTGCAGGTCGTCGATCTGTGTCGGATCCAGGGCGGGTACCTGGTCGAGGGTCGCGCGAATGGCGGCCGCGGCCAGATCGTCCGGGCGCACCTCCTTGAGGGAGCCCTTGAACGCGCGCCCGATCGGGGTTCGGGCGGCAGCGACAACGACGGCTTCAGGCATGTGTGGCACCTCTCGGGGTGAGGGATGGCGGCGTGCGGGGCGTCGTGGCACAAGGCGTGCCTCGCACGCGTTCGATGCTAAACGGAACGTATTGAATGATTGCTGGCCTTGTGGGCGCGGTGGGCGGTCGTGAAGGCGGCGTATCCGTGCACTGGGCGCCTCTTGTGGTGCACATTTCACCAGGTCAAAGGGTGTCCTGGCTGATCGGTCGCGCCCTGCCGGCATGTTGCGTACAGGTGAAATCTCTTTTGCATTGATCCTAGACGTTCCGTTTCGAACGGCCTAGTGTGAGCGCATCTCATGGAGACAAGGAGCGCCCCAATGACGGTGTGCTTTCGACAGGCGGTGTTTGTCCGGCCTCCCGTGTGCGTCGTCGCTGAGGAGCTGGAGTTCTTCACCGAGGCCGGTGTCGAGGTCGAGACCGTGTCGATCCAGTCGTCGCTGGATCAGCGGGATCGGTTGCTGAGCGGGAATGTCGACGTCGGTGTCACGGCCATGGACAACCTCGTGGTGTGGAACGCGGCCGGAGGGGATCTCCGGATCGTGGCCCAGGTCGAGACGACGACGCCCCTGCTGCTCACCGCCAACGCCTCGGTGGGCACGGTCGAGGATCTGCGGGGCAGGAAGCTTGGCGTGGACGCGCTGGCCAATGGTTTCGCGGTGGTCCTGCGGCACCTGCTGGTGGAGCACGGTCTGGCGCTCCAGGAGTGCGAGTTCGTGCCCGTGGGCGGGGTGCGGGAGCGCTTCGAGGCGCTGCGTGCCGGCAGCATCGATGCGACGTTGCTGGGCCCGCCACTGGATGAACTGGCCCTGCGGGAAGGTCATGTGGCGCTGTTGTCCGTGGCGGATCAGGTGCGGGACTTTCCGGGGCAGGGCATCGTGGCCGGAGCCAGGGCTTTGCGGGAGAGCGAAGGGCTCGTCCGCTACCTCAGGGCCCTGGAGGCGGCGCGCGTCTGGTTGCACGGCGCTCCGCCGCATGAGGCTCTGGACGTGCTGACCCGCGGCGGGTACGTGGCGGCGTCGGCGCGAGCCGCGCTGCGGACGCGGCCGGTGTCCCTGGCTCCCGAGCGCGCCGGACTGGCGCGGATCGTGTCGATGCGGGACGAGCTCGGCATGCTGCCCGACCCGGTGCGGATCGATGAGCTGTATGACGGTCGCCCCCTCGGTCTGGGGCTGCGGTCATGACGGAAGAACTCCCGGTGGCGCAGAGCGTGCGCACCATGCTGGAGGGCGACCACACCTGCGAACTACTTGGAATCCAGGTGGAGTTCGCGAAAGACGGGCAGTCGCGGGCCACGATGCGCGTACGGCCCGACATGGTGAACGGGCACGCGATCGTGCACGGCGGACTGGTGTTCTCGCTGGCCGACACCACGTTCGCCTGTGCGGTCAACAGCTACGGACCGCCGGTCGTCACCGCGAGCGCGGACGTCACCTACCTGCGTCCCGGGTCGCTCGGTGACGTGCTGGTCGCCGAGGCGGTGACCCGCGCCCGGCGCGGCCGCTCGTTGGTCTGTGACGTCACGGTGCGGCGCGGCGAGGAGATCATCGCTGAGTTTCGTGGACGCGGTGCGCAGCTCAAGGACGATCGCGGGCGCCCGGGCGGATAGACGCGCGCTGTACGCGCACGAGTGGACAAGTCGTAACGGTACCCCCAAGTACCAGAGCCGCAGAGGGAGTTGTGGTGTCACAGGACTACGAAGTGGTTGTCATCGGTGGCGGACCCGTCGGGGCGATGGCCCTGGCGCAACTGGGGCACGCCGGTGTCCGCGCCCTGGGAGTCGAGCGAGAGCCCGAACTGTGGCAGCAGGCGCGCGCCGTGCACTTCGACGCCGAAGCCATGCGGTCCTTCCAGGCCATGGGGCGGGGAGCGGAGATCGCGGCTCTGACCAAGCCGATGTGCGACTACCGCATGGAGAACGAAGCCGGCGAAACCCTGATCGCTCAGCCCACGGGGGAGTGGGGACCGCAGTCCTGGCACGGCGAGAATCTGTTTCACCAGCCCGAGATCGATGCGCTGCTGCGCGCGGAGGTCGACCGGCTCCCGAGTGTCGAACTCCGCCTGGGCACAACCTTGATGGAGGTCGTGCAGGGCGATGACGTCGTGCGATGTCAGGTGCGGACTCCCGAGGGAGCAACGCAGACGCTCACGGCCCGCTGGGTGATCGCCTGCGACGGTGCCACCTCGACCGTCCGGCGCCTGCTCGACATCCCCACGGAGAACCTCGGGACCGATGATCCGTGGCTCGTCGCCGACGGACGCCTGCACGATACGGACGGCATCAAGGGGGACATGGTGTTCCTCGGCCGCCACACCCGGCCCGCGCTGTGGATCAGGCTTCCCGGAGACCGGGCCCGTATGGAGTTCAAGGTCCTGCCCGGCGACGATCCGCAGGAGATCGCCACTGCGGAGGGCCTGGCCCGCATCAGTCAGGGCGTCCTCACGCCGCGGACCTTCGACCCCGAACGCGTGGCCGTCTACACGTTCCGCGCACGCGTCGCCGCCTCATGGCGGGTCGGCAACGTGTTCCTCGCGGGCGACGCCGCGCACCAGGCGCCTCCCATGTTCGGCATGGGCCTGTGCGCCGGACTGCGGGACGTGGCCAACCTGGTGTGGAAGCTCCGGCTCGTCGCGCTCGGGAGGGCCAGGCCGTCGCTGCTCGACACCTACGAGTCCGAACGCAGGGAGCACGCCAGGTACTGGGTCCACAAGGCGGCCACGATGGCCACCCTCATCCAGACCACCGATCCGGAGGTCGCGGCGCAACGTGACGCCTACATTCGCGCCCACCCGGAGGACTCGTACCCGGCGGCGCCCGCTCTCGGGCCGGGACTTCACACCGGCCCGGCCGACCGGCACGGCGGTCTGATATCCGCGCAGCCGATCCTGTCGGACGGGACCCGTCTCGATGATCTCGTCGGGCGCCGGTTCCTGTTGGCTGCGTCGCCTCAACTCCTGGCGGAACTGCCCGAGTTCGTGCGTACCGCGCTGGAGGACGAGCCCGAGGTCACGGTCCTCAGCTCGCCCCAGCATGTGAGCGCGCTGCTCGCGTCGCTCGAGGCGTCGGCTGTTCTGGTGCGCCCCGACCGCTACGTGCTGGGCACGGCGCAGACGCCGGCCGCACTCGAAGAGCTGGTCAGGCTCCTGCCCCTGGCGGGGGCTCAAGAATCCTGCGGCGAGGCATCTCCGCAAGGGGATGCGGCCGTAGCGCCCAGCTGATCCCTTCCACCGCTACTTCTGGAGTTCGTCATGTCTGAGAGTCCGATCAGTTCGGTGAGTCCGATCACGCATTTGCGGCATGTGGATATCGCGGTGCAGGACTATGAGAAGCAGGTGGCTTTCTATGAGGAGAAGTGGGGGTTGGTCAAGGCGGGGTCGGATGGTGATGTCACGTATTTCGCGGCGGAGGGTTCGCCGGAGCAGTATGTGATCCGGGTGCGTCGGGCGCAGGACAAGCGGCTGGACCTGGTGTCCTACGGGGCTGCGGACCGGGAGACGGTGGACGCGCTCGCGGTGCGGCTGGCCCGCGGGGGTGTGCGGTTGGTGGGGGAGCCGGATGAGTTGCAGACGCCGGGGGGTGGTTACGGTTTCCGGTTCTTCGATGTGGAGGGCCGCACGATCGAGGTGTCGACGGAGGTGGCGGCGCGCAGGCATCGGCGGATCGAGGAGCGTGAGGACATTCCGGTGCGGCTGTCGCATGTGGTGTTGAACTCGCCGGAGCCGGAGAAGCTGCAGGCGTTTTATGAGAAGTATCTGGATTTCCGGCTGACGGATACGAATGTGCATCCGGAGCTGGGCGGGATCATGTGGTTCATGCGGTGCAATCCGCAGCATCACTCGATGGCGATCGCGCGGTGTCCGCATGTGTCGTTGCATCATGCGTCGTTCGAGATGCGTGGGCTGGATGAGTACATGCGGGGCAGTGGCCGGCTGATGCGGGACGGTGTGCACAAGGTGTGGGGTCCGGGCCGGCACCGGGCGGGGGACAACACGTTCACGTACTTCCATGACCCGAACGGGAACACGATGGAGTACACGACGGAGCTGGAGACGCTGGACGAGGACTCCTGGCATCCGCACCTGTATTCCACGGACGATCCGGAGACGTCGGATCAGTGGGGTACCTCGAACCCGATGAACGATTTCGTGTCCCGGGAGATGTTCAACGATCCCGACCGCGGCCTGTTCACCCCACCCCCCGTATGACCTGACCGCCGAGGCGGAGCCTCAGGTCGCGCCGTCCTGGGGCGGATGCGCGGCGAGGCCCTGGATCCCCAGGTCGACGAGTTGTTCGGCAAGTGCGTCGTCGAGCGGGCTGGTTCCGAAGAGGAGGTGGAAGTAGACCGGTGCGTAGAACAGTTGGGCTGCAGCGCTCGGGTCGAGGTCGGACCGGAAGGTGCCCTCGTCGATGCCTCGCCGCATCAACTTCTCGGTCGCCGCCGCGCGTTCATTCCAGAACCGCGAACGGAAGTTGGCCAGGATGTCGGGGTCGTACTGCCCCTCGGCGATGATCTGCGAGACCAGCTTGCCCTGCGGTCCGGCATAGCGAGAGATGAGCGCCTTGAGGTGTGCCAGGAGCGCCTCTCGTACCGGCACCCCTTCGGGGATGCGGGTGCTGGCCAGATGGTTCTCCATGAAGGCGTCGATGACGACGGCGCCCTTGCTGGGCCACCACCGGTAGATCGTCGCCTTGCTGACCTTGGCCCGCTTGGCGATCGCCTCCATGGTCAGCTTCTGCACCGTGATGGCGCGTCGGCCATCACGGACGAGCAGGTCCATGGTCGCGTCGAGGATTGCTCGGCGACTCGATTCGCTTCGTACAGCCACAGGCTCAAATTACCCCACGTCAGTACGCGCAGTCGCCCCACCAGAGGGCTTGACGTGGACGCATATTCATCAAACGATACGAAACGTATCGAACTGCAAGGGAGAGAAGCTCATGAAACTCGGTCGTATTTCCGCTGCATCGCCCGACGGCGAACAGATCAGGCTGGTCGCCGCCCTGCCGGATGAGGGCAGGGTCGTCGACCTGGCCAGGGCCTACGCCCTGGGCCGGCAGGCGCAGGGAGCGACACCGGACGCGGCCCGGCGCCTCGCCGCGGCCCATTTCCCCTCGAGCATGTCCGCTGCCATCGCCGCGGGCCCCGCCTTCCTCGAAGCCGCCCACTGGGCGGTGGACCAGGCCGCCGATGACGCCTCGCTGCCCCTCGACAGCGTGAAGTGGGTGGCCGCCGTGGACTCGCCCGTCATCCGGGACGGGCTGACCTTCCCGGAGCACATGAAGCACTTCCACGAGAAGGTGGGCGGCGGACTACCCAACCCCCAACTGTTCAAGACCCCGGGCTACTTCAAGGGCTCCACCGGCGTGAGCTTCGGTCACGACCAGGAGATCCCCTACCCCGCCTACTCCGAATACGTCGACTACGAACTGGAGATGGGCCTGATCGTCGGCGCGGCCGGCCACAACCTGACGCCCGACGAGGCCCGCTCGCGGCTCTTCGGCGTCACCATCTTCAACGACTTCAGTGCGCGCGACGTCCAGGGCCCCGAGATGGGCATGGGCATGGGCCCTCAGAAGTGCAAGGACTACGCGTACGGCATCGGCCCCTGGATCACCACCGTCGACGAGCTGCCCTCGACCGAGGGCCTCAAGGGCGTCGTCCGGGTCAACGGCGAGGTGTGGAGCGAGACCCGCGCCGAGGGAATGATCTACACGCCCGAGGAAATGCTCGCCTACGTCTCCATCGGCGACAACCTGCAGCCCGGCGACCTCATCGGCTCCGGGACCCTGCCCTACGGCGCCGGCCTGGAGATCGACAAGAAGCTCTCGCCCGGTGACGTGATCGAGCTCGAACTGGAGGGCGTCGGCGTACTGCGCAACCGCCTGAGCAGGGAGCCGGAGAAGGCGCCCTGGTGGCCCGAGGCCCGCCCCTACCCCTTCGGCACGCCAGAGAACTGACGACGACCTGATGAGACCACGGGAGCACCAGATGAGCAGCGCGCAAGTCCTCAAGCCGGTACGCCGCATCGTCACCGGGCACACCGCCAAGGGGCGTTCGACGATCGTCAATGACGGTCCGACCCCCAACGTCTTCGTGTCGACGGACGTCGAAGGGTTCGGCGCGATCGTGCCGTGGCAGACCGAGCCCGGTGACCTCAGCAACGACGACAACAACGACCCCGCCCCGGCGGAGGCCGAGGTTCCGATGTCCCCGAAGCTCGGCGGGACGGTGTTCAGGATCGCGAGCTTCCCGCCCGACGAGTCCTACAGCGACGCTGCCGCCGATTCCCTCTTCGGTGACATCGGGGGAGATCACGCCCGTGATGCCGCGCAGGACACCGAGGGCGACCGCCACTTCTGGTTCCACCGGACCGACAGCCTGGACTACGCGATCGTCCTCGAGGGCGAGATCTGGCTGCTGACAGATGAGGAGGAGACCCTCGCCAGGACCGGAGACGTGATCATCCAGCGCGGCACCAACCACTCCTGGGCCAATCGCAGCGATCGCACCTGCCGCATGGCGTTCGTCCTCATGGGTGCTCTGCCCGTCGGCAGCGCCGCCTCCGTCGTCTCATGAGCGCCGAGCATGACGACGTTCTGTGGCGGCCGACCAGGGCCGGGCACGAAGGCAGTGAACTGACCCGCTACCGAAGCGGGTTGAAGGACTACGACGGCGGGGCCGACTACCTGGACCTGTGGCGATGGTCGGTCGCGGATCCCGGCCGGTTCTGGGAGTCGGTCGCCGCGTTCGAGGACGTCCGCCTCGGCGGCGTCCCGGCCGGTCCGGTGGCTCCGACGGAGATGCCCGGGGGCGCCTGGTTCCCCGGGCGCACCGTGAACTACGCCGAGCACGTCCTGCGCCGCTGTCCGGACGAGGCGATCGTCGTGGTGGACGACGACGGAGCCTCCCGTTCGCTGTCGCGGTCCGAGCTCCGGGGGCAGGTCGCCGCGGTCTCGGCCGCGCTGCGCCGCCTCGGAGTGGGACACGGCGACCGGGTGGCAGCCGTCCTGCCCAACCGTGCCGAGGCGGTCGTGGGGCTCCTCGCCTGCGCCGCCGTCGGGGCCGTGTGGTCGGTCTGCTCGCCGGAGTTCGGCGCGGACGGAGTGCTGTCCAGGTTCGCGCAGTTGGAGCCCAAGGTCCTGCTGCTGACGGACGGCTATCACTACGGCGGCCGCACGCACGAGCGCGCTGACGAGATGCTGGCCGTGGTCGAGCAACTCCCTTCGGTGGAGCACGTGTTCTGGGTCGACCACCTCCACCCAGGCAGCGTGCCGCCCGCGGACCGGCCCGTGTCCCTGTGGAGTGAGGTCGTCGATCGGGGAGGCGAGCCGGAGTTCGACCAGGTTCCTTTCGACCACCCGCTGTGGGTCCTGTTCTCCTCCGGCACCACCGGAGCGCCGAAAGGCATCGTGCACGGCCACGGCGGCGTTCTCCTGGAACACCTCAAGGTCCTGCGGCTCCACTCCGACCTGCGGGCGGGCGACCGTTATCTCAACATCGCCAGCACCAGCTGGGTGGTGTGGAACATGCTGGTCTCCGGACTCGCGGTCGGCGCGACGATCGTCCTCCTCGATGGCAACCCGGTCCGCCCTGACCTGGGACGGGTGTTCCGGGTCGTCGAGGAGCATGACGTCGACACGCTCGGGCTCAGCGCCGGCTATCTGCACGCTTGCCTCAAGGCGGACCTGGCCCCGCAAGCGAGTTCCTTGCGGACGGTGCAGGTCACCGGATCGCCCCTGTCCGACGACGGCTTCCGGTGGGTGTACGACCGGCTCGGCGCCGTGTGGCTCGCCTCCATGAGCGGCGGCACAGACGTGTGCTCGATCTTCGTCGGAGGCGCCCCTACCCTGCCCGTCAGGACTGGGCGCATCCAGGCCCCCGCCCTGGGAGTCGCCGTCGAGGCATGGGACGAGGCCGGCCGCCCCGTCGTAGGAGAACAGGGCGAGCTGGTCGTCACCCAGCCGATGCCGTCGATGCCCCTGAAGTTCTGGAACGACGTGGACGGCCGGCGCTATCAGGAGAGCTACTTCTCCACGTACGACGGGGTCTGGCGGCACGGGGACTTCATCGAATTCGACCCCGACGGCAGCAGCGTGATCCGTGGCCGCTCGGACTCCACCCTCAACCGGCAGGGGGTGCGAATGGGCCCCGCGGACATCTACCAGGTCGTCGAGGCGCTGCCGGAGGTCCGAGAGGCACTGGTCGTCGGCGCCGAACTGGGCCCGGACGCCTACTACATGCCGCTGTTCGTCGCCCTTCAGGACGGCGCCGACCAGGTGGGCGCGGCCCTGCGGATCAAGGAAGCGATCCGGGAGGGCCTGTCCCCACGCCACGTACCGGATGACGTGGTGGCGGTGCGCGGGATCCCCCACACCCGTACCGGAAAGAAGATCGAGGTGCCGGTCAAGCGTCTGCTCCAGGGCGCCGCACTGCGGGACGTGGTCGATTCGGGCGCGGTCGACGATCCCGAACTGCTTTTGGAATACGAGGAGTTCGCCCGCACCCACAGAAAATCCCGAGGAATCACATCATGAGCCGAACCTCTTTCGCGCTGGGGACCTTCAGCGCCGGACCGTCGCAGCCGTTCCCGGGCATCGTCGTGGCCGGCAGGGTGTACGACACCCGGGCCGCCGTGTCCACGGCGGTTTCGACGTCGCAGTTGCTCGCCGACTGGGAGACCTGCCTGGAGAAGTTGCAGAGTCTGGCCGATGCGCCCGTCGGCGAGGGGCGGCCGGTCGGCGAGCTGACCGTGCTCGCCCCGGTCCAGCCGCCGGGCCAGATCCTCGCCGCCGGCGCCAACTACCGCGAGCACGTCATCGAGATCACCGTGGCCCACCGCCTGGGGAAGGCGGACGCCACCGAGGAGGAACTGCGCGAGCAGGCGGCCCGCGAGATGGACGAACGTGCCGCTCACGGTGAACCGTACGTGTGGGTCGGCGTCCCGTCCGCGATCAGTGGCGCGTACGACGACGTCATCCTGCCGAGCCTCGGCGAGAACCATGACTGGGAACTCGAACTGGGTGTCATCATCGGCCGCGAGGCCCGCGAGGTCGGACGGGAGGAAGCCCTCGGCCACGTCGCGGGCTACACCATCTGCAACGACCTGACGACGCGCAGCCTCGTGCCCCGACCCGAGATTCCGATGATGGGCACGGACTGGATGCGGGCCAAGAACCAGCCCGGCTTCTACCCCACAGGCCCCTATCTCGTCCCTGCCCGTTTCGTACCCGACCCGCAGAACCTCGACATCACCCTGCGGCTCAACGGCGAGCTCATGCAGAAGGGCAACACCAGCGACATGATCTTCGGGGTCGCGGCCCTCATCTCGTACATTTCCCACCGCGTCGTGCTGCGACCGGGCGACATGGTCATCACCGGATCGCCGCAGGGCAACGGTTCGCATTACGGGCGGTTCCTGCGCGCGGGCGACGTGATGGAGAGCGAGATCACCGGGCTCGGCACACAGCGCACCGTGTGCTGGTAGCGGCCGTCATGACCGATGCGGCCGGTGGTGGGACCCGGCACCTACGATCGCTGTTTGACTTCGAACTGGAGCGAGTGGGCGGTGAGCTTCTCCAACAGGGCGATCAGTGTGTGCTGTTCGTCCTCGCTGAGAGCTCCCACCCACTCCTGTTCGCGTTCGTTGTGCGCCTGGTACGCCGTGGTGATGGCCTCACGGCCGCCCTCGGTGAGGCTGAGGAGCACCGCGCGCCCGTCGTACGGTGCGCGCTCCTTGGTCACCAGACCGTCGCGCTCCAGTGTCGCGATGAGCGCCGAGACGGCCGCCCGGCTCATGCCGGACAGCTCGGCGACCTTCTTCGCCTCGACAGGTCCCGCCAGCCAGATCGCGAACACCACCCGGAAACCTGCCCAGGACCAGCCGCGGGGACGGTGGACGGTGGATTCGAGGTCGTAGACCAGCATGCTCGCGGCCCGCGTGAAGGTCAGCACGAGCCGCATCGCCAGCGGATCCACGGCGGGCAACTCGCGGTGTGTGCGGCTGACCGCGTGGTCGATGAACGACCAGAAATGCAACTTATCGGCGTCCGGGTTCTCGTGGCTCACCCCAGGAGTCTAGG
This sequence comes from Streptomyces sp. NBC_00569, assembly GCF_036345255.1. NCBI lineage: Bacteria > Bacillati > Actinomycetota > Actinomycetes > Kitasatosporales > Streptomycetaceae > Streptomyces > Streptomyces sp. NBC_00569. The sequence goes on from NZ_CP107783.1 coordinate 8,407,926, forward strand.
CGGCGCGGCCTTCCGGCCCTCGCCCGCCCGGCACGTCCCCAGGACGGCCCGGCGCCGATGCCCACCCCCCAATTCCCGCCTGTGAAAGAGGCAGTTCCATGAGTACGACCATTGCTCCCGAAGACCTCCTCACTGAGGGGTCACTGCTGTGCCAGTCCGCCTACGTCGACGGAGGCTGGGTCGACCACGGTGAGTCCGGGCGATTCGCCGTCACCAACCCCGCCACGGGCGAGACGCTCGCGGATCTGCCGGCCATGAACCGTGCCCAGGTGGCCGAGACGATAGCCGCCGCCGACCGCGCGCTGCCGGACTGGCGGGCCCGGTCGGGCAAGCAGCGTGCCCAGATCCTGCGCCGTTGGTTCGACCTCGTGACGGAGCACACGGAGGACCTGGCCCGCCTCATCACCCTGGAGGAGGGCAAGCCTCTGAGTGAAGCACGCGGTGAGGTGGCCTACGCGGCCTCGTTCATCGAGTGGTTCGCCGAGGAGGCCAAGCGCGTACGCGGCGACGTCTTCCCCGCGCCCGACCCGTCACGCCGTGTCGTCGTACTGAAGGAACCGGTCGGTGTGTGCGTCGCCATCACGCCGTGGAACTTCCCGGCGGCCATGATCACGCGCAAGGCCGCACCGGCCCTGGCCGCCGGATGCACGATGGTGGTCAAGCCGGCTGCGGAGACACCGCTGACCGCGCTGGCGCTGGCCGAACTCGCCGAACGCGCAGGGGTCCCGGCGGGCGTCCTCAACATCGTCCTGGGCGACGCCCGGGAGATCGGCCCCGAACTGACCGGCAACCCGACAGTCCGCAAGGTCAGTTTCACCGGCTCGACCGAGGTGGGCAGGATCCTCCTGGCCCAGTGCGCCGAGACGGTGAAGAAGGCCTCGATGGAACTGGGTGGCAACGCGCCCGTCCTCGTCTTCGACGACGCCGACCTGGAGGCGGCCGTGGAAGGCGTCCTGGCGAGCAAGTACCGCAACACCGGCCAGGCGTGCATCAGCGCGAACCGGGTGTACGTCCAGGCCGGCATCTACGACCGCTTCGCGGACGAACTCGCCCGGCGCGTGGCCCGGTTGACCGTCGGGGACGGCTTCGACCCCGCGGTGGAGCAGGGGCCGCTCATCGATGCCGCCGCTGTCGACAAGGTCCAGGACCACATCACGGACGCCACCCGTCACGGTGCGCGTGTCCTGTGTGGTGGGACGAGCCACGACCGCGGGGGATTCTTCTTCCAGCCGACGGTCCTCGCGGATGTCACCGCCGACATGAAGATCACGCGGGAGGAGACGTTCGGACCGGTCACGCCGCTCATCCGGTTCGAGGACGAGGCGGAGGCGGTCCGCAGGGCGAACGACACCGAGTACGGGCTCGCCGCCTACCTCTACAGCCGTGACGCGGAGCGGATCTGGCGAGTGTCCGCCGCTCTCGAGGCCGGCATGGTCGGCATCAACTCAGGGCTGATCTCCAACGAGGTCGCCCCCTTCGGCGGCGTCAAGCAGTCCGGCCTCGGGCGCGAGGGCTCGGTCCACGGCATCGACGAGTACCTGGAGATGAAGTACCTCTCCTGGGAAGGCGCCGGCGCCCGGTAGACCCCACGGTCACCACCCGTACAAGAGCACCTGTACAAAAGCACCCGCACGAAAGGAACCAGCATGCCCGCATACACGCGCGCCGAGGCCCGTGATTGGGCCCGCGAGAAGCTCGTCGGCGCTGTCAACTGCACCATCCCCTCGTTCACCGGCGACCTGCGCGGCATCAACGAACGAGGTATCCGCCACGACATCCGCCTCGCCAAGGAGCACGGCTTCATCGGCACCCTGGGCATATCCGAGATCAGCATCGGACTTGACGAGTACCTGGAGTTCCTCCGCATTGCGAAGGACGAGGCCGGCGACGGCTTCTACGTCGTCCACCACGCGAGCTGGAACAACCTGGAGCAGAACCTGGAAGCCGTGCGCGGTGCCGAGGCCGCGGGCGCGGACCTCGTGCTGCTGGCGTACCCGCCCAACTTCTACCCCGAGTCCGAGCAGGACATCTACGACTACACGAAGGCCGTCTGCGACGCCACGAACCTCGGGATCATCCTGTTCCCGATGACGATCTGGAACTTCGGCGCCCGCATCCACCCCTCGGACCTCCCGACGAGCCTGACCCGCCGACTGATCGACGACATTCCCAACATCGCAGTCATCAAGGCCGAGGGCGGATACCCGAACATCCAGAGCGCCGTGGAGTGCAACCGGCTCTTCGGCGACGAGGTGGTCATCTCGGTGCCGATCGAGGGCGATCTGATCCCGCTGTCGCAGGTGATGCCCATCCAGCTGTCGGCCACCAGCGATCACGAGTACTTCGGTCCGATGATCCCGCGGGTGATGCAGCTGCTCCGTGACGGCAAGCACGACGAGGCGACCGCCATCTACTGGCAGTTGCACGCGGCCCGTAAGACGAAGGCCGGACTGTTCGGCACCCTGCACGGGGGATCCGTTCTCAACCGTCAGGCCTGGAAGTTCCAGGGGTGGCTCCAGGGCTACAACGGCGGCCCGCTCCGTCAGCCGACGATGCGCCTGCAGGACAGCCAGATGGCGGCTCTGCGCAAGGGGTTGGTGGACTCCGGCTTCGAGCCGAGCATGGACCCGTTCCGCGAGTTCTTCATTGGACGTAACCCTGTGTGACGCGCCGGCCTGAGTAAGCCCTCGGGGGCGCCTCCACCGTCTGATGAAGGCGGTGGAGGCGCCCCCGAGGGCTGTTCGGTCTGTTGGCTCAGGCCTCGTGGAAGGCGCGGCTGATGCTCGCGTCCAGGGGCACACCGACGCCTCGCTTCTCAGCGACCCGGGCACACAGGGCCGCCACCGTGAGGTCCTGCAGGGCCGCTCCGACCGACTTGTAGAGCACGATGCCGTCGGCTGTGGCTCGGTCCGGGGCGCGGCCGGAGACGACATCGGCCAGGGTCACGAGCTTGTCGGTGAACTCGATGCCCGTTTCGCGCGCGGCGATGAAGTCACCGGTCTCGTCTGCGACTTCGCGGACCTGGTCGCACACCACGACGTCCGCGCGGTCGATGGCGGCCGGGTCGAGTTCGCGCTGCTCGGGCAGCGTCGAGCCGATGGAGACGACCGTCGTGCCGGCCTTGAGCCACGAGCCCCGGAGCGTAGGTGTCTCGTCCCGCGAACGGGCGGCACACACCACCAGATCCGCGCTCTCGACAGCCTCCTCAGGGGACTCGGCAGGAGTCACATCGACCGACAGGTCGGCGAAGGAGTCGGCGAACCGGGCCCGGCTCTTCGGGCTCGGGCTGAAGACACGTACGGAGGTGAGATCCATCGTGGTCGCCAGGGCGCGGAGGTGGTTCGTCGCCTCGAAACCCGATCCGATGACCGCGACCGACAGCGGCCGTCGCGGTGCCAGACAACGGACCGCGAGGGCGGAGGTCGCCGCCGTGCGGAACCCCGTGATCGACCGCCCGTCGAGCAGGGCGACGAGTTCCGTGGTCTCCAGGTCGAACAGCGCGACGAGGTAGGCGCCACGGCGATGGCCGTTCGACACAGCGATGAGCTTGGCCCCCATCACACCGCTGCCCGGCAGTATCCCGCTCAGGGTGCGCATCCACTCCTGCTCGCCGCGGGCCATCGTCCGAGGCGGGAAGTGCCCCTCGGACGTCGGTGCCGCATAAGCCTCGTGCAGCGCGTCGATGGCGGACTCCCAGTCGAGCAGGGAACGGACGTCGTGGTCGGAGAGAAATACAGCCATGAAGATGCCCTTTGCAGGTTGCGGGTGGTTCGGTCGCCGAGGCGAGCCGACCCGTACAGGCCGGCTCACCCCAGCCACATGGGAAGAAGGACGAAGAGGAGCAGTGGCACGGCGCTGCCCACCACGACCATGGCCGCTCCCCAGGCCATTAGTCGCCGGAACAGCGGTCGCCGCTGGTGCTCCTCGACGTTCGCCAGGAGCACCGCTCCCTGGAGTGAGAGCGGGCTGCTGTCGACGACGCTGGAGGAGATCGCGACCCCCGACAGGGCGCCAGCGGCGGGTACGGACGCGTGCGCGCCCAATACGGCTCCCAGTACTGGGACGAGAGCCCCGACGACGGCTCCGGTGGCGGAGAACAGCGAGGTCAGTGCGGCGACGAAGGCGATCAGCAGAACTGCCAGGACGGGGGATCCCGCACCGAGCAGCGCATCGGACAGCAGCCGCATTCCGCCGACCTTGGTGACCAGTCCGATGTAGGTCATGACGCCGCTGAGCATGAGCATGGTGGACCAGGACATGCTGGCGACGGCGTGAGTGTCCTGCTTCGGAGCCATGGCCGTGAGCAGCAGTCCGACCGCGAATGCGCTGAGGCCTACGTTGAACTGGAAGCCGACCCCCAGGACGACCAGTGCGGCGATGCCGGCGAGCGTGGCCAAGTGCTGGGGGCGGAGCGTTGCCGGGGCGGACACTGTCGTGCTTTCCTGCGTGGCCAGGACTGTGCCCAGTGTCGAGGGTGAGCCGTGCCCTTCCATCGGCTCCTTTGCCCGGGCCGGACCGATCCGGATGGACTCACTGCCGCGGCGCATCAGCCCCACGCCGCCGAGCAGGAGGTAAGCGGTCAGCGCGAGCGTGATGTTGAAGAGCAGGGAGCTGACGAAGACCGTCCCCGAGGAGTCGGGGAGCTTCGCCGTGGCAGCCGCCCCGTTGACGAGCGCACCGATCGGGCTGAGGGGCGACATGGATCCGGCATGGCTCCCGTGAATGACCATGATGCCCATCAGCAAGGGACTGATCTTGGCCTGCTGGGCGACCCCCAGTGCGACCGGGATGAGCACGGCGGTCGCCGCCGCGGGGCCGGCACCCATGGCGCTGAAGACGATCGCGAGTGCGTGGAAGATCCAGGGGATGACCGCGACACGGCCGCGCACGAGCCGCACGGCCGCCTCGGTGATCACCGCCATGGTCCCGTTCTGCCGGGCCACGGAGAACATGTAGGTGATTCCTGCCAGCAGGACAAAGATGTCGGCAGGGAACAGTGCGAAGAGGCCTTCGGCAGGGATGCCGGCGATGAGAATGCCGACGACGAAGGTCGCCGCGAACGACACCACGCCGATGCTGATCGGCCACACGGTCCCGATGATGAATATGGCGGGCAGCACGAGCAGGGAGACGCCGGCGACGGACATGGGGCCTCGTGCTCCTCGCTCTTCGGCTGGACGCGCCCGACGGAGACACCGGTGGCGCGGTGGGGCTCGCACAACGTCCCGACGTGCGAGCCCATGGCACAGCGCAGGTGCCGGACGGTGTGCACTTCCTGCAATAAACCAGATTCGAAACGGTACGTCTAGTATCAGGAGGCGGCTCATTCTGTGCTGCGGGCGATCGCTGCCGCATCGTCGGAGAGTCTTCGCCGCAGGGCTTCACAGGGGTCGCGAGGGCGAGTACCGTCCCAATTAATCAAAGCTTTGATTAGTGGGTTCGAGTCGAACTCACTCGATTTCCTTCCCTGTTCACGGGACCGCGCCCGACCGGTTGAGCGTCCCGCACGTGGCGCCGTTGCGGCGGCCGACTCAAGGGAGTCCTTCTCATGACACAGATGCTTGCCCCGCCCAGCCCGGCGGCCCTTCGTGCCTGCATGGCCCGGTTCGCCACCGGTGTCACCGTCGTGACGTACGCGGGCGAAGACGGCCCGCGCGGCGCGACGATGAACTCCTTCACCTCCGTCTCCGCGGAGCCCCCACTTGTCCTCGTCAGTGTCGCCCGTCGCGCTCGCTGCCACGACCAGCTGCTCGACCGCCCCTTCTGTGTGAACATCCTGGGGGCCGAACAGGAGCCGCTGGCGCGGCAGTTCGCCGGGGCGCGCGAGGCGGCCGAGCCGCGCTGGGCCGACGGAACCTCCGTCCCGCGCCTGGCGAACCCCCTCGCCTGGGTGGAATGCGAGCCCTGGCGCACGTACGACGGCGGCGATCACACCCTCGTCCTGGGCCGCGTCACGGACCTCGGCCATCGCGACGGCGACGCACTCACCTACGCCTGGAGCCGGTTCGGCGCGGCGACCGAGTCGACCGACGGCTTCGAATACCTCATCTGATTCGGCGCGGCCCGCTCGCGGCCGCGCACTCCCACACTTTCAGGAGCACCAGCATGCCTGCACGCACCGGCAAGGAATTCCTCGAGCGACTGTCCAACTCCCGTGCCACCGTGCACATCCAGGGCGAGACCCTCAAGGGCGGCATCCAGGACCACCCCGCTTTCCGCAATGTCGTCCAGACGTACGCCGAGCTGTACGACCTCCAGCACTCCGACGCCCACAAGGACGTCCTCACCTACACCTCGCCCACGACCGGCGAGCCCGTCGGCACCTCCTTCCTCACCCCGAAGACTCCCGAGGACCTGGTCAAGCGCCGCAACGCGTTCAAGGTGTGGGCCGACCACAGCAACGGCATGCTCGGCCGTACCGGCGACTACATGAACAGCTCCCTGATGGCCCTCGCCTCGGCCGCCGACTGGTTCGCCCAGGCGAATCCGGCGTTCGGCGAGAACATCCGCCGCTACTACGAGCAGGTCCGCGAGCAGGACCTGCTGTGCACGCACACCCTGATCCCGCCGCAGGTCAACCGCTCGGTCGCCGGCACCCAGCAGGCCGGCGGCAAGCTCGCCGCCCGCATCGTGAAGGAGGACGACAACGGCGTCGTGATCCGCGGAGCGCGCATGCTCGCGACCATCGCTCCGTTCGCCGACGAGATGCTCGTCTTCCCCTCGACCGTGCTGCGCGGCACCCCCGAGGACAAGCCGTACTCCTACGCCTTCGCCATCCCCAACGACACCCCGGGCCTGCGCTACATCGCCCGCGAACCGCTGGACTACGACCGGCCGCGCCACGACCACCCCCTCGCCTCCCGCTTCGAGGAGTCGGACTGCGTGGTCGTCTTCGACGACGTGCACGTCCCGTTCGAGCGCTGCTTCGCCCTGGGCGACGCGGAGCTCTGCAACGGCTTCTACTCGCAGACCAACTCGGTCAACCACATGACCCACCAGGTCGTGACCCGCACCACGGCCAAGACCGAGTATGTCCTCGGTCTGGTGTCGCTCCTCACCGAGGCCATCGGCATCGAGCAGTTCGGCCACGTCCAGGAGGACGTGGCCGAGATCATCACCACGCTGGAGACGCTGCGCGCCTTCCTGCGCGCCGCGGAGGCCGACGCCGAACTCAACGAGTACGGCGTGCTCACCCCGGCCTGGGCGCCGCTCAACGCCGCCCGCAACCTCTATCCCAAGCTCTACCAGCGCTTCCCGGCGATCCTGCGCAAGCTCGGCGCCTCCGGCCTGATGGCCACGCCGACCGAACTGGACGTCAACGGCCCCGCCGCCGCCGACATCGAGGCCTACCTGCAGTCGGCCACGCTGACGGGCGCGGAGCGCGTCAAGCTCTTCCGCCTGGTGTGGGACACCTGCATCTCCGCCTTCTCCAGCCGGCAGGCCCTGTACGAGTACTATTTCTTCGGCGACCCGGTGCGGATGGCCGGTGCCTACGTGAAGTCGTACGACCGCGAGCCCTACAAGGCCAAGGTGCAGGCCTTCTTGGACCAGCACAGCCTGGAGCGCTCGTGATGACGCACCCGCTCGGCAATCCTCCCTCGAAGATCATCGCGGTTCACCTCAACTACCCCAGCCGCGCCCGGGAACGGGGACGCATCCCCGCCCACCCGTCCTACTTCCTCAAGCCGCCCTCGTCCCTCGCGGGCACCAAGGACGCCCTCGTGCGTCCGCAGGGCTGCGAACTCCTGGGCTTCGAGGGGGAGATCGCCCTGGTGATCGGCTCGCGCGCCCAGCGGGTGAGCCCTGAGGATGCCTGGGAGTACGTGCGCTGGGTGACCGCGGCCAATGACGCGGGGGTCTACGACCTGCGCTACGCGGACCGCGGCTCCAACCTCCGCTCCAAGGGGGCCGACGGGCTCACGCCGCTCGGCCCGCGACTCCTCGACGCCCGCCAACTCGACCCGGCCGCACTTCAGTTGCGTTCCTGGGTCAACGGTGAGCTGGTCCAGGACGACACCACGGACACCCTCCTGTTCCCCTTCGGGCAGCTGATCGCCGACCTGTCGCGCCTCGTCACGCTGGAGCCGGGGGACGTCATCCTCACCGGCACCCCGGCCGGCGCCTCCGTCGCCTCACCGGGGGATGTGGTGGAGGTCGAGGTCCGCGGCAGCGGCCTGTCCACGGGCCGTCTGCGCAACCCCGTCGCCGCCGGGCCCGCCCTGGAGGCGTACGGAGCGATGCCCAGGGCGGACGAGGTGGAGCGCGAGGCGGCGTACGGCACCGCCTACACGCCAACCCCCCTGCTAGCAAAGGGGCTTGAGGACGGGCTGCGGTCGGTTGCCGTCGCCACCCTCAGCGCACAGCTCCGCTCCCGCGGACTGCCGCACATGAGCATCGACGGCGTCCGCCCCACGCTGCCGGGCCAGAAGATGGTGGGCGTCGCCCACACCCTTCGCTACCTGCCCCTGCGCGAGGACCTCTTCAAGAAGTACGGCGCCGGCATGAACGCCCAGAAGCGGGCGATCGAGGAGCTGCGGCCCGGCCATGTACTCGTCATGGACGCCCGCCGCGACACCTCGGCCGGCACCCTCGGTGACATCCTCGCGCTGCGCGCCCAGACGCGCGGCGCGGCCGGGGTTGTCACCGACGGCGGCCTGCGTGACAGCGCCGCGGTCACCGATCTGGGCCTGCCGGTGTACCACGGGGGTGAGCACCCCTCGGTCCTGGGCCGCCGCCATGTGCCGTGGGACTCCGGCGTGCCCATCGCCTGCGGTGGAGCCCTGGTCCAGCCCGGCGACCTGATCGTCGGCGACGCGGACGGCGTCGTGGTCGTACCGCTCGACCTCGCGGAGGAGCTGATCGCCGACTGCCAGGAGCAGGAGCTGCGCGAACAGTTCATCACCGAGCAGGTGCGCGCCGGGCACAGCGTGGACGGCCTCTACCCCCTCGGACCTGAGTGGAGCGAGCCGTTCGAGCTGTGGCGCCGCAGCCGCACGCACGACACATCCGACACTTCTGACTCTTCGTACGCCCCGCATGCCTCGCAAGGAGATTCCGCATGAAGTTCCGCAGCGATCCCGCCGTCATACGGGGATCCATCGCCCCTGTCGTCACCCCGTTCACCGACGAGGGCGCTGTCGACCATGAGGGCCTGCGCTCGCTGATCCGCTTCCAGCTGGATTCCGGCTCGCACGGCATCTCGCTCGGCGGCTCCACCGGTGAGCCGAGCGCGCAGACCGTCGCCGAGCGGATTGCCGGCATGCGGACGGCGGTCGAGGAGATCGGGGACCGGGTCCCCTTCCTGCCGGGAACCGGCTCGCACAAGCTGAACGAGACACTCGAACTGACCGCAGCGGCAAGGGACTTGGGAGCCGACGCGGCACTAGTGATCACGCCCTATTACGCGCGCCCCACCCAGGAGGCCCTCTACCGGTGGTACGCCACCGTGGCCCGCGAGTTCCCGGACATGCCGATCGTCGCGTACAACGTGCCCTCGCGCACCGCCGTCGACATCGCACCCGAGACGGTGAAGCGACTGTTCACCGACTTCGAGAACTTCGTCGGCGTCAAGGAGACGACGAAGGACTTCGAGCACTTCTCCCGTGTGCTCCACGCCTGCGGCCGCTCGCTGCTCGTGTGGTCCGGTATCGAGCTGCTGTCCCTGCCGCTACTCGCCCTGGGCGGCGCCGGCTTCGTCAGCGCGGTGGCCAACCTGGCGCCGACCGCCGTGGCACGCATGTATGAGCTGTGGGAGGCGGGCGACTTCGAGGGCGCCCGCGAACTGCACTACCGCCTGCACCCGCTGGTGGACCTGCTGTTCGTGGAGACCAACCCGGCCCCGGCGAAGTGGGTCCTGGCCCAGCAGGGGCGGATCGCCTCGCCGCACGTACGGCCGCCGCTCATCACGCCCACCGACCCGGGCCTGACCCGCATCCGCGCGCTCCTCACCGAGGGCGGCGACCTGACGCAGCAGCTGGGAACGCAGCAGAACGGAGCCGACCAGTGAGCAACTCGCCCGAGGGCCTGCCCTCGACCATCCGGCACTGGATCGGCGGCGAACTCGTCGACGCGTCCGACGGACGCACCTTCGACGTATCCGACCCTGCCTCCAACTCCGTCTACGCGCAGGCGGCACGCGGCGCAGCCGCCGACATCCAACGGGCTGTCACTGCGGCCGAGTCCGCCTTCCCCGCCTGGTCGGCCCTCTCGAACCGTGAGCGCGCCCGCGTCCTGAACCGCATCGCCGACGCCGTGGAGGCGCGCCACGACCGGCTCGCCCAGTTCGAGTCGTACGACTCCGGCCTCCCGATCACCCAGGCCAGGGGCCAGGCACGCCGCGCCGCCGAGAACTTCCGCTACTTCGCCGACGTCATCGTCGCGCTCGGCGAGGAGGCGTTCCGGCAGGGCGGCGACCAGTTCAGCTACGTGGTGCGCACCCCGGTCGGGGTCGCCGGGCTCATCACACCGTGGAACACCCCGTTCATGCTGGAGAGCTGGAAACTCGCCCCGGCGCTCGCCTCCGGCTGCACCCTGATCCTCAAGCCCGCCGAGTGGACCCCGCTGTCCGCGACGCTGTGGCCGGAGATCTTCGCCGAGGCGGGCGTGCCGGCCGGAGTCGTGAACATCGTCCACGGCATCGGTGACGAGGCCGGTCAGGCACTGGTCGACCACCCGGACGTCCCGTTGATCTCCTTCACCGGCTCGACCGACACCGGTCGGCACATCATCCGTTCCTCCGCCGAGCACCTGAAGACCACCTCCATGGAACTGGGCGGCAAGTCGCCGGTGGTCCTGTTCGCCGACGCCGACATCGAGGCGGCCCTCGACTCGGTCGTCTTCGGCGTGTTCTCGCTCAACGGCGAGCGCTGCACTGCCGGTTCACGCGTCCTCGTCGAGCGGCCGCTCTACGAGGAGTTCACCCGCCGCCTCGCCGAGCGCGCCGAGCAGGTCACGGTCGGACTCCCTGCGGGCCCGGACACCCAGGTCGGCGCGCTGGTCCACAGTGAGCACTACGAACGTGTCCTGAACTACGTCGAGATCGGCAAGAAGGAAGCCCGGCTGGTGGCGGGTGGTGCCCGCCCCAACCACCTCGCCGAGGGCAACTACCTCCAGCCGACCGTCTTCGCCGATGTGGCGAGGGACGCCCGGATCTTCCAGGAGGAGATCTTCGGCCCCGTCGTGGCGGTCGCACCCTTCGACGACGAGGCGGAGGCGGTCGAGCTGGCGAACGCCACCCGGTTCGGCCTGGCCGCGTACATCTGGACCTCGGACCTCAAGCGCGGCCACCGCATCGCGCACGCCGTCGAATCCGGCATGGTCTGGATCAACTCCCACAACATCCGTGACCTGCGCACCCCCTTCGGCGGCGTGAAGGCATCCGGCGTGGGCCGCGAAGGAGGTGCCCACAGCATCGACTTCTACACCGAGTCCAAGATCGTCCACGTGGCCCTCGGAGACGTGCACACCCCCCGATTCGGAGTCGCCCGATGACTGCCGCGCCTGCTGTGACTGTCGCACCCGCACCGGACGTGGTGCGCTCCGCCTACGCCCAGCTCGCTGTCACCGACCTGTCCCGGGCCCGCTGGTTCTGGGTGGACATGCTCGGCTTCCACGTCCAGCACGAGGACGCCGGCTCGCTCTACCTGCGCGGAACGGACGAACTGACCCACCACTCCCTCGTCCTGCGCAAGGGCGAGACCGCGGCGCTCGACCACATCGCGTACCGCGTGCGTACCCCCGAGGACGTGGACAAGGCGGAGAGGTTCTTCACCGAACTCGGCCGCCCGGTAAAGAGGTTGAAGAAGGACAAGGGCACGGTCGGCGTCGGCGACGCGGTCCGCGTCATCGACCCGCTCGGCTTCCCGGTCGAGTTCTTCCACGACATCGAACGCGGCGAGCGTCTCATCCAGCGCTACGACCTCCACCGCGGCGCGCAGATCGCCCGCCTCGACCACTTCAACATCTGCACCCCCGACATCCCGGCCGCCTACGCCCACTACAAGTCCCTCGGCTTCGGCTGCTCGGAGACCATCGAGGGCGACGAGCACGAGCTGTACGCGGCGTGGATGTACCGCAAGCAGACCGTCCACGACGTCGCCTTCACCGGTGGTGCCGGACCGCGCCTGCACCACCTAGGGGTGGCCACCCACGAATCCCACCAGGTGCTGCGTACCGCCGACATCTTCGGCGCGCTCCACGAGGAGAAGCACATCGAGCGCGGGCCGGGCCGACACGGCGTCTCCAACGCCTTCTACGTCTACCTCCGCGACCCGGACGGCCACCGCGTCGAGATCTACACCTCCGACTACTACACCGGCGACCCGGACCACGAGACGTACCGCTGGAACGTCCACGACGATCGCCGCCGCGACTTCTGGGGCAACGCCGTCATCGAGTCCTGGTACAAGGAGGCGACCCCGGTCCTCGACCTGGGAGGGAAGCCGCAGCCGGTCGGTGATGCCCTGCTGGACGAGTCCGCTGTCCAGGTCGGCGCGGACGGGCTCGGCTGACTGCGCGGAACAGCTCCGGTGCCGGGTGCGGCACCGGAGCGTTCAGCACGGCGAGGTCAGAGCGTGGATCGATGTGGACGGCCTTGGGCGGGGCGCGAATGCCGCGATGGTGAACCGGCCGTCAGAACCGGCATCCTCCCTGGTCAACAGGGGTGACCCGACCTCGGAAGCCGTTCGGTGGCTGCGCCGATTGCCGCGTATCCTGTAAAGGATCAAGTAGCCGTCCAAGGCTTCGACTTTGTCGAGGCAACTGCCCGGCTCAACCGTTGCTGGATGATCGGTCGGGCACGCGCCGAGATTGTCCACGTTGTAAGAGCGAGGGGGTGCCATGTCCGAGCAGGCGGCACCGACCACGGCGATCGCCCGGCCTACCAAGAGGCTCTCGGCAAGCCGTGAGCGAACCATCCTACGAGCCGTCTATGAGGTACTCGCTGAGTCCGGATACCAGGGACTGCGCTACGAGGCAGTGGCGACCCGCGCCAGGACGAGCAAGGCCACGCTGTACCGGCACTGGCCCACCAAGGCGGACCTGGTGACCACGGCCATCAGCTGCCGCCCGGCCGAAGACCTGCAGGTGCCGGACACTGGCACGCTGCGCGGCGACCTCCTGGCATACCTCCGGTTGCTCGCCGAGTGGATGAGTGGCGAGCAAGGCGCCGTGATCAGCGGTCTTTTCGTCACCATGCGCAATGATGCCGAGCTCGCGGCGCTGCTGCGCCCCTTGTTGATCCCCGCTGTACCGCCCGTCCGGGCTGTCTGCGAGCGGGCGGAACAGCGTGGGGAACTCGCTCTGGATCACCAGGACGTGCGATTCATCGATGAGCTCTGTGCGCCGGCTCTGTTCATGCGCCACGCTCTGCTCGGCCTGCCTCTGGATGCGGAGTTCGTCGAGTATCTGGTCGACGGCGTTGCCATGCCGCTGCTGACCCGCGCCACGTGACGTCCCGGTCTGCCCCAGGCGCGTGCTTCGTGCACTTCGCTGAAGATCTCGGCGTCGGTGATCAGGCCCCAGTCGGTGCAGACGATGCCGTCGAATCCGAGCTTGTCCCGCAGTAGCCCTTGTACGACGCCCTTGTTGAGGCCGAACCCGACTTCTTCCCAGTCGGTACCGATGGGCTGGCCGTAGTAGGGCATCATCTGGGCGCAGCCGGCGGCGATGGCCGCCTTGAAGGGTTCGAGGTGCAGGTCGCGCATGCCACCGGGGTAGACCTGGTTCCTTGCCCCAGGGGAAGTGCGGGTCCTCGCCGTCGAGTTGGGGGCCGCCGCCGGGGAAGTGCTTGACCATGGCCGAGACCGACTGCTTGCCCAACCGCTCACCCTGGAGGCCGCGGACGTAGGCGCGGACGAGCTCGCTCGCCGCGCTGAGCGACCCGCAACTGGTGTACGAGTTCGCGGACACAGTCTGGTGCCGCATGATCCACAACGGGCCTGATGCTGTGGCGAGTTCGGAGATCGCCTCCATGCCGGCCCCGTGATTTGTCGGCTTCGGACGCCCGCCTCACGTGCCCTGGCTCCATCGTGAGGGTCATGGTCACGATGCTCCACTGCCCATCATGCGTGTGACCTCGGTGGGTCATATGTTGAGTGTATCGATGAGTGAAGGAATTGATATTTGTCGGATCCCTCGGTGCGGGTCACTGTGATAACTGCTGGAGTCCCTACCGCTTGATACGCCATGCACCTGCAGGGCGGGCTCCACAAGAAGGGAGTCTTCCCAAATGTTCGAAGTCACAGTGGATTTCGCCAAGTGCGACGCGAACGGCACCTGTGCGGCGCTCATGCCGGACATCTTCCGTATCGGCGAGGACGGGCTGCTCGAGCAGCTGCGGACCGACGTCGAGGAGGAGCGTGCGGACGAACTTGAAGAAGTTGTCCTGTGCTGCCCGCTGGGGGCGATCTCCGCCTCATGACCACGACATTGCCGCACTTCGAACCGTTCGCGCCCGACGCCCTCGTGCACCCTGGAGGTGCTTTGGCGGAAGGCCCGCTCGCCCACGGCTCGGCCGGCTACACAGTCCTGAGCTTCGAACTCGCCACCGCCGTCCTGCGTGACAGCCGCTTCCGGAACGCCTCGCTCCAGTTGATGGAGGATTTCGGTATCAAGGAGGGCCCGGTACGTGACTTCCGGGCGGACAGCGTCCTGATGGCAGAGGGGCCGCGGCACCTTCGGTTGCGTACGCCGCTGGCCCGGTTCATGGGACCGGCCACCGTCGAGAACATCCGCGACGTGCTACGCGGGATCATCAGGGACCTTGCCGCGGACCTTGACCCCGCTGCCCCCGTCGACTTCCACGGTGTCATCGACCGTCGCCTGCCGGCCCGCGTGTACTGCTACCTCGCCGGCGCTCCGGTCGAGGACGCCCCCAAGGTCGCAAGCCTCTCGGAGCGGACCCTGTCGCTGCTCAACCGCGACCCGAGCCTGATCCCGGACATCCTTGAGGCCTACGACGAACTCTTCGCGTACCTGCGGGAACTCGTCGCCCGCAAGCGGGCACAGGGGTTGGGCGAGGACATGCTGTCGTTCCTCATCGGGCGGCACGATGCCGGCAAGCTCAACGAGAAGGAGCTCTTCGACGAAGCGACCGCAATGCTGGAGGCGAGCTCGGTCAACACCACGCACCAGGCAGGCCTGGTGGTGTGGACCCTGTTGCGCAACCGCGAGATCTGGCAGCGACTTGTCGAGGATCACACGCTTATCCCGGCAGCGATCACCGAGGTGCTGCGGTTGTATCCCCGGCCAGGGGTCATCAGCCGGATCGCTACCGAGGACATTGACTTGAACGGGACGGTCATCCCGACGGGTTCGGACGTCCATGTCGCGGTGTGGTCTGCCAACCGCGACCCTGAGCGCTTCGGGAGTCCGGCCGAGTTCGTGCTGGAGCGTGAGAACAACCAACCGCTGACCTTCAGCACCGGGGGCCACAACTGTCTCGGACAGGGGCTCGCCAAGGTCGAGATGGAAGAGGTCGTCCGCTACCTGGCCGACCACTTCCCCGACGCGGTTGTGGTGGAGGACGGCACCGAGATCGGTCAGGCGGGCGGCCGTTGGCTGGTCAAGTCCCTCTCCGTGGACCTCAGGCCGTAGGGGGAGAGACTGATGACTGACACGCAGCCATCGCTGACGGAACGCCTGGCCACGCACTGGGCGGATCTTCCGTTCGAACAGATCCCCACCGACGTTGTCGAGCGCGTCAAGGACAACATCCTGGACACGCTGGCCGTGGCGCTCGCCGGAGCCGGAACCGACGAGGCCACGCGGGTTAACGGAGCCCTGGCCGACGTGCAGGGCAACGGGTCGGGGAGCTTGGTCTGGGGTACGCCCCACAGGCTGTCGCCCGCGCACGCCGCACTGGCCAACGGGACGGCAGCCCACGCCCGCGACTTCGACGACGGCGGCGGTCCCGGGCACGCAGGATCCACGGTGCTGCCTGCGGCAATAGCCGTCGCCGAGGCGACCGGGGCGGACGGACCGGCGCTGATCGCCGCGACGATCGCCGGCTACGACATCGGCTACCGCACCCTGCAGTCGCTCGGCGGCTTCGCCGCGCACACCGACCGTGGATGGCACTCCAGCGGCACCATGGGCAGCTTCGCCGCAGCTGCGGCGAGTGCCAAGGTGCTGGGCCTGGATGCCGAGCGCTTCGCCGATGCCCTGGGAATCGCCGGCTCCTTCACCGGCGGCGTCTGGGCGTTCATCGACGACGGGGCCTGGACCAAGCGGATCCACCCCGGCAAGGCGGGGGAGACCGGAGCCGACGCCGCACTTCTCGCCCGGGCCGGGATCACCGGCCCGCGCCGGATCTTCGAGGCCGAATGGGGCGGCCTGTTCGCCCTGTACAACGGCGGCGAGGGCTTTCCCGAGAAGGCGCTGAAGGAACTTGGAGTCGACTTCAACGTGGCGAGCGCGTACATCAAGCCGTACGCCTGCTGCCGAGGCAGCCACTCGACCATCGACGCTGTGCTCGCGATGGTCGACGCGCGGGACATCCGGCCCCAGGATGTGCACCGGATTGTGATCACCGCCGGTGAGACAGCGGTGAACATGCTCTCCGTCGACCCCATCGAGTCGGTCTTCGATGCGCAGTTCAGCCTTCCGTACGCGGTCGCCGTCGCCCTCCATCACCGGCGCGTCGGGCTCGACCAGTTCGACCCGCCCCGTGTCGGCGAGCCTGCCGTCCGCGCAACGCTCGACAAGATCTCGATGCAGGTGGACATCGACATCCAGCTGGAGGACGGGCCGCTGCTGGAGGTCGAGTTCACCAACGGGGAGAAGGTGACCCTGGTCGCCGGCAACCCCACCACCGCCAAGGGGTCGGCCGAGAGCCCGCTCACGCATGCCGAAGTCGTGGGCAAGGCGGAGGAACTGCTCGCACCGTACGGGCCGTCGGTCGCAGACGGCCTGGTGCGTGCAGTGGAGAACCTGGACAACTCTCGGGACCTGACCGAGCTGCTGCGCGCGCTGCGCGCAGGAACACGAGGAGACTGACGTGGCCACGCGCGAAGCGACGCAGACCGTCGAACGGACCGAGGTCATCGCGGCCGAGCAGACGGAATCCCTGGCAGCGGCGCTGGACATCGACGTCCCTCACGCCGCGGGAGACATGGTGCCTCCACTGTGGCACTGGACCTACCTGCTGGAGAGGGGACCGGAACGGGAGCTCGGCGAGGACGGCCATCCCGAGACCGGAGTTCCCGCCCCGCCCGGTCCGGGACGCCGCCGCATGTTCGGCGGGGGGCGGGTGACGACCCATGGCGGGCTGGTGATCGGGGCGCCCGCCACCAAGGTGACCTCGATCGCGCGGTCCGTCGAAAAGGAGGGCAGGACAGGCCCGCTCACCCTCACCACGGTTCGTCAGGACATCCTTCAGCACGGTGAACTGGTGATCCGGGAGGAGCAGGACATCGTCTACCGGGCACCCGGCTCCAGCGCCCTGCCGCGCCCCGCCGTGAAGCCGCCCCGGAACGACGGTCCGAAGCTGGAGCTGGTCGTCGACGAGCGGCTGCTGTTCCGGTTCTCGGCGCTTACGTACAACTCTCACCGCATCCACTACGACGTGGACTGGTGCAAGCAGGAGGGGTACGACGGCCTTGTCATCCATGGCCCGCTGCTGGCCCTCATGATGGGCGAACACTTCCGCCGCCAGGGCATCGACCTGCGGGGCAAGACCTTTGCCTACCGGTTCGTCTCGCCGCTGACCAAGCCGCAGAAGATCACGATCGCCCCTTCTGCCAAGGGACTCGAGCACGGCGCCGAGGCCCGTGGCGCCGATGGCACCGTCGCCGCGGTGAGCACCCTCACGGAGGCATGAGCCGTGAGCCCATCCACCACCACCGACGTCGCCGTCATAGGCGGTTCCACTGCCGGCCTCCGCGCCGCAGAAGCCGTCGCACGCCACGCACCCGAGCTGAGCGTGACCGTGATCAGCGACGAATCCCACCTGCCCTACGAGCTGCCACCGCTGTCCAAGATCCCGCTGCACGACCGCGTCGACATCGACACGCTCGTCTACCCCCTGGCTCGCGACTTGCGGGACAAGGGCGTCGACTTCCGGCTGGGCACCCGTGCCAGGTCGCTCGACACCGGCTCGAACACCGTCCATCTGTCATCAGGTGGAGCACTGACCTACCGCGCTCTGGTCATCGCCACCGGATGCGAGGCCGTTGTTCCGCCGCCGTTCGCAGACCAACGCGGTGTGCACGTACTGCGCCGCTTCGAGGACGCGACGGCCCTGCGCGCCGCGGTCACCGACCCCAAGGCTGCCGTCGCCGTAGTCGGGGCCGGATTCATCGGTGGCGAATTCGCCTCGACACTCGCCAAGGCGGGGCGCACGGTCTCGCTCATCGACCTGGCTGCCAAGCCACTGGGGCGGTTCGGCGAACCTGTCGCCGACGCCTATACGGCGTTGCACCGCGGGGCCGGTGTCGGCCTGCATCTGGGCAGTGCCGTCACCGACGTCGTCGAACGGGACGGACGCCGTTCGTTGCTGCTGACCGACGGCACATGGGTACCGGCCGACGTCATCGTCGTCGGCGTCGGAGTGCGTCCTGCGATCGACTGGCTGAACGGATCAGGGCTGACCTTCGACAACGGCATCCTGGCCGACGCCACCCTGCGTGTCTCGCGCAACGTGTTCGCTGCCGGGGACGCGGTCCGCTGGCCCAACGCACGATTCGGCGCCCCCATGAGGATCGAGCACTGGACGAGTGCCGCCGAACAGGGCCGTGCGGCGGGAATCAACGCGGCGAAACTGATCCACGGCGACACGGGCGACGGTTTCGCCAACGTGCCCTACTTCTGGTCGGACCAGCACGGGGTCCGCATCCAGTTCGCGGGCTGTCTGACCGGAGATGAGGAGATCGAGGAGAGCAGTACCGGGGACGGGACGCTCTTCCTCTACCACCGCGGTGGCGTGGTCAACGGTGTGCTGGCGTTCGATCGCCGTGCCGACTTCGTGAAGCTGCGGGCCCTGCTGCGCCGGGAACTCACCCGGCGGGCAGCAGACGAGTTCCTGCGATGAACAGCCCCGCCAGGATCCGGCGGGCAAGCAACTGGCGAGAAGAAGGACGAGTCATGAGTGACGAGACAGACCGCCGCAGCGCGGTCATCACCGGCGCGGCACAGGGCCTGGGCGCGGACATCGCCCGCCGGCTGGCGGATGGCGGGTTCGACCTCGCCCTGCTGGACCTGAACAAGGAGGGACTGGACCGTACGAAGGAGGAAATCGAGAGCAGCCACGGCGGTGCCAGGATCGAGACGATGCCCCTGGACCTCTCCGAGGACACGAGTGTTGCAGAGGCATTCCGCGACATCGACGCCGCGTTCGGACGCATCGATGTGCTCGTGAACACGGCGGGCGGCAGCGGGACCTTGCAGGTCCGGGACATCGAGGAGCTCTCCCCGCAGGTCTGGCACACGGTGTTGGGCAACAACGTCACCAGCACCTTCCTTTGCTGCAAGTACGCGGTGCCGGTCATGCGCCGCAACGGCTACGGCCGGATCGTCAACTTCTCCTCAGCGGTATCCCGCGGACTGTCCGGCCCGTCCGGGACGATCGGAGCGCGGCTTCCCTACGCCGCGTCAAAGGCGGCGATCAACGGCTTCACCCGGCAGCTCGCCAAGGACCTCACTCGCAGCGGGATAACCGTCAACGCGGTCTCTCCGGGCCTCATCCTGCCCGATGAGGGGCGGGTGCGGTCGGTGTTCGACTCCCTGGCGGCAGCGGACCAGGCCGCCATCCGCGCGGCCATTCCGGCGGGCAGGACCGGCACGGCTCAGGAGATTTCCGCGGCCGTCGCCTACCTCGTCTCAGAGGGAGCCGGCTTCACGTCCGGCACCGTTCTGGACGTCGACGGCGCAGCTTCCTAGCCGTTCCGCCCTCCCGGCGCGGGCCATGGCCGGCGCTTCCGCACCACCAGAGTGAAGAAGGAGAGCGAACCGTTGCTCCAAGATCCGTTGGTCCTCATACCGGCACTTGGTTCGGACGCCCGGCTGTGGCAGCCGGTCATCGACCACCTCCACGAGCGCCTCGAAGTCGAATGCCTGGTCATCCGGGGCGTCGGAGACTCCATTGAGTCCATGGCGGACAGCATCCTGGCCCAGGCGCCGGACCGGTTCTGCCTGGCCGGGATCTCTATGGGCGGCTACGTTGCGCTGGACATCGTGCTGCGCGAGCCCGAGCGAGTCGTCGGGCTCGCGTTGCTGAACACCTCCGCGTTCGCCGCCCCGCCCGACCGGAAGAAGGGTGGCCACCAGGCGATCTCCCTGACGGAGTCCGGCCACTTCGCAGAGGCCGTGCGCAACGTCAGCGGCGCCGTCGCGCCAGGCCGGCCCGAGGTGACGGCCGTCGCCGCCACCATGGCCCATGACCTGGGAGCCGACGTCTTCAAGGCGCAGCAACTCGCCGTCCTCAACCGCGACGACCGCACGATGGAAACGCCGGGGATCAAGGCCCCGACGCTGATCGTCGCCGGAGACGCCGACGCCATCACTCCACTCGCGCTCAGCGAGGAGATGGCCGGCTCGGTACCCAACGCGCAGCTGCACGTACTCGAAGGCGTCGGACACCTGTCTACCCTCGAAGCGCCCGCCCTCGTCGCCTCACATCTGGCGGACTGGCTGCTGCGTACCGACGATCAAGAGCGGAGGCGCAGGTCATGACGATCACCTTCGACCACACGACGCAGGGCCAGCGGGTGCTGTTCGGAACCGGCGACGCAGCCGCCCATACGGTCGCGGCGCTCAACGGTCTGGGTGCCGAGCGCGTCCTGCTCATCGCGGACGCGTTCGTATCGGAACTCTCCGACGCCGTGGCGGAACGGGTCTGTGTGGTGGCACGTATCCACGAGATCGTCCAACACGTCCCTGCCGAGAACGCCGCCAGGGCAGTGGAGGTCGCGCAGACGCACGACGCAGACGCGATCGTCACGATCGGCGGCGGCTCGGCAGTGGGCCTCGCGAAGATCGTCGCCCGCGACGCCGGCCTGCCGATCGTGGCGGTACCCACCACCTTCGCAGGCTCCGAAGCCACGAACGTCTGGGGCATCACCGAGGCCGGACGCAAGACCACCGGCATCGACGACAAGGTGCTGCCGAAGATCGTCGTCTACGACGCCTCCCTGATGGCGAGTCTGCCGGGGCAACTGGCCGTCTCCAGCGGGCTCAATGCCCTGGCCCACGCGGTCGACGGCTTCTGGGCCCCGCGAAGCAACCCGATCAACAAGGCGATGGGCACCGAAGGGCTGCGCGCCCTCGTCCCGGGCCTGCGTGCCCTGCACGCCGACCCGGACGATATCGCGGCTCGCGAACAGACCCTTTACGGCGCCTACCTCGCGGCCGTCGCCTTCGCCTCGGCCGGATCGGGCCTGCACCACAAGATCTGCCACGCCCTCGGCGGCGCTTATGCCATGCCGCACGCCGAGACCCACTCCGTCGTGATCGGCTATGTCACGGCCTTCAACGCCCCGTTTGCCGTCGATGCAGCCGAGCGCGTCGCCGCCGCTGTTGGCGACGGCCTTTCCGCCGCCGCAGGAATCCACGCGCTGGGCCGACAGATCGATGCCCCGAGTTCCCTGAAGGAACTCGGCCTCAAGGAGGAGGACCTGCCGGCAGCGGCGGACCTCATCCTCCCTGCTGTCCCGCCTTCCAACCCCCGGCCGGTGACCAGGGAAGCGCTGGAGGAATTGCTGCGCGCGGCGTGGGCTGGTGATCCGATCACGTAAGGAAACGCGCAGGGCCTGAAACGCTGTGTGGGCCGGACCTCATCAAGAGGTCCGGCCCACATTCCGTATGTCCGCCGCAGTCAGCCGACCGACACCTTCGTGGCCGACCGCAGCCGGGCCGCGCGGAGGGTCTGTACGAGGAGCGTCGCGATGGTCATCGGGCCTACGCCACCGGGTACCGGGGTGATGAGGGAGGCGTGCTCCGCGGCCGCCTCGAACTCGACATCGCCGCGATTGTCGGCGTAACCCGCGTCGATCACGACAGCCCCCGGCTTGATCCACTCGCCCTTGACCAGACCCGGCGATCCGACCGCCGCCACGACGATGTCGGCCTGCTCGACCTGGGCACGTAGGTCGGTGGTGCGCGAGTGGCAGTACGTCACGGTCGCATCGCGACCCAGCAGGAGCATCCCCATGGGCTTGCCCAAAATGGCGCTGCGGCCGACGACCACCGCGTGCCGGCCGACCAGCGGCACGTCGTAGGCGTCGAGCAAGGCCATGATGCCGCCCGGCGTCGCGGAGGCGAAGCCTTCCTCGGTGAAGGCCATGGCGGCGAACGACGTGCGGGTCACACCGTCGACGTCTTTGGCCGGGGAGATCGCCTCGAACGCGGCGCGCTCGTCGATGTGGCCGGGGACTGGGTGCTGCAGAAGGATGCCGTCGACCTCGGGATCGGCCGAGAGGCCGCTGATGACCCGACACAGGTTCTCGGTGTCGATGTCGGCGTCGAGATCGATCCGCCGGGATTCGATGCCGACATCCCGGCAGCGGTTGACCTTCATGCGCACATAGGTGTGCGAAGCGGGGTCGTCGCCCACGAGTACGGTCGCCAGTACCGGCCGGCGGTCGTGCTCGAGGACGAACTGGTCGACCTGCTTCGTGAGGTCCTGGAGCACCGCCTTCGATGTAGCGCGGCCGTCCAGGAGTTGTGCAGTCACGCGTGTACCTCGCTTCATTCGCGATCGGGGAATGACGGGAGACATTTCAGTGATGGGCGACCGTTCAGAACACGACGGTCTGATTGCCGTTGAGCAGCACCCGGTCCTCGCAGTGCCATGTCACCGCCCGGGACAGGACCTGCCGCTCCACGTCGGCGCCTCGCCGTTGAAGGTCGGGGGTCGTCTCGTGGTGCGAGACCCGTACGACGTCCTGCTCAATGATGGGGCCTTCGTCGAGGTCCTCGGTCACGTAGTGGGCGGTGGCACCGACCAACTTCACACCCCGGTCCCTGGCCTTCTGGTACGGGCCGGCGCCGACGAACGCCGGCAGGAAGGAGTGATGGATGTTGATGACAGGAGCGCCGACCTCCTCGAGGAAGTCGCCGGAAATGATCTGCATGTAGCGGGCCAGCACGAGCAGATCGATGTTGCCCTTGAGCAGCTTCAGGTGCTCCTTCTCGGCGACATCCTTGGCCCCCTTCTCCACGGGAACGTGGATGAACGGGATACCGAAGCCGCGTACGTCCTCGCCCAGGTCGGGGTGGTTGGAGATGACCATGGCGATGTTCATGGGGATCTCGCCGCGGCGCTGTCGCCACAGCAGGTCGAGAAGGCAGTGGTCGGACTTCGAGGCCATGATGGCGACCCGCTTGGGCTTGCGCGCTTCTATGAGGCGGTAGCTGAGGCCCAGCGAGCCCAGCGCTTCATCGAGCTCGGCGGAGAGCGTGGGCAAGTGGCCTGCGAGCCCGTCCAAATGGAAGGCGGTGCGCTGGAAGAACCGGCCGCCGGCGGAGCCGGTCGAGTACTGGTCGAGGGAGACGACGTTTGCGCCGGCCCGGGCGAGTACGGACGACACCGCCGAGACGATGCCCGGCTGGTCCGCGCCCTGGACGATCAGACGGCCGAGGTCCGGGGTGGGTTGATCGGGTGCGGGCATGAAGGTAGATCCTTTCGAGGCATGAGGCCTGGCCTCGGCGGGGGCGTGCGGGGAACGGTCCGCGGCTTCGGAGTTCCCGGCACGCCCCGTGGTACGGCTCCGATCACGGAGCGGCGACGCCGGAGGGGATGGAGCTGAGGTCGAAGTCCTTGTTGGAGGCCAGTTCCAGGTACGGGAACCGCTCGACGGTGGCGCGGATCTGCTTGATCCGGCCGCCGTGGTCGCCCCACTGCACGACGACCTCCGTGCCGATCTCGGCGAGGTCCACATCGATCGTGGAGTGCGAGATCATCTCGCGGTAGTAGTAGGAGTACACCGCCACGGAAGAGATCCCGACCGTCTCGCCGTCCCGGGTGACCAGATCGGCATGGCCGCCGGCCGGAGCCTGCGGTGTGGTGGGGAATTCGAAGTGCTTGTACTCCTCGCCGGACTCGAACTGCGAGGCGAAGACGTCGAGTACGTCTTCCTTGTTCCACCGCAGCACAACCGTCTTGCGACGGCGGTTGGCGGCCTCGGTCTCCAGAGCTTCGCGGCCGATGAAGTCGTGGTCGAACTTGGCCATCCAGCCCCAGTTCACCTCGAACGGGGTGCGCAGCCGAGTGCTCAGGTCGTCGGGCTCGGCGCTGCCCGGCAGCGGCCCCTGCACGTGGCCCGGTGGAAGCCCGGCCCCGAACACCGGGTGCGTGACGAATCCCCGGTCGGCGAACGCGGCCGGTAGGAAGGTGCAGCCCTGCTGCGGAAAGCCGCCCTCGGTGTGATTGACGAGGTAGGTGCGCCAGCCAAGACGCTTGAGCCCGAACTCCTTCCCCGCCCGGTACGTCGCGTCGAACGCCGCGGGGCCGTGCTCGACCGGTCCGCGAAGCTCGTACGCCAGGGTTCCGGCCATGCCGATCCGGGAAAGTTCGATCTCCGCCGTTCCGTCGATCCCCGGGATGGTGATCGGCTTGACGCCGAGGAACTTCAGGTCGCGCAGCGACTCACCGGTCAGCCGCTCCAGGACCTGTAGCGAGGTCGGACCGGCGATCTGGAACAGGAAGATGTCCCGCGTCTCGAAGTCCACGTCCAGCCCCACCGATGGCGCAATGTACTGCGGCCAAGGCATGGCGGCGAACATACGGAAGCGTTCCTCGCCTTGCCTGACCGCCAGCCCGTGGGTGGCGATGTAGCCGCGCTCGTCGAGCATCACGAGGTGCTTGGAGGTGCCGACCGGCCACTTGTAGACGTTGTTGATACTCAGTCGCGAAAGGAACTCCTGCGCGTGCGGACCGCTGAAGATCATCTCGGGCAGCCCGGTCAGGTTCGACGCCAGATAGGAGCTCGTCTTCCACGACATCGACTCCTGCTTCCAGCCGTCCCCCTCCCATATGTGCAGGCCGCCGAAGATGTTCAGGTATGTCGGCACGTCCGCATACGCCGGAACGCCGTGTACGGCCGCCGACCGGAGGTCTGGCGAACCGCCGGGTCCGTCTCCCGCAGTACTTTCTTTGCTGTCCATTCTTCATGCACCTCTCTCTCGAAGCGGATCCGTGGTCAAGCCGACGCGTCGATCTGGTCGTAGCGGACGGACTTGACGCGCTCCATCACCGATCGGAGCGATTCGGGCTGCCGACCGGTGAGCCGCTGTACGTGGTGGGAGAGCAGTGCCTGGTAGCCCTCGGCCTGTGCCACGTCCGCCGACACCAGCTCGTCGCTGGCCCACCGGTGGCCCTCGTCGCTGGCCGGCATGGCCGGGTCGTAGGTGCGGGGGAGGCCGACGGAGTCGAAGTGCGCCAGCCGCTGCTCGCGGGTCAGGGGCGTGTAGGTGATCGGGACCCCGTGCACCTCGGAGCCGATCCGCACGATGTCGCGCATGCTCAGCAGCTCGGGTCCGGTGATCTCGTAGACGGCGCCCGCATGCTCCTCGGGCGCGCGCAGCACAGCGGCGGTGCTGCGGGCCACGTCACTCTTGGCCACGGGGGCGAGGGAGCCCTCGCCGGTCGCCATCTCCAGCCGGCCGCTTTCCGCTGCGGGCGCCATCCAGATGTTGCTGACGATCTCGGCGTACAGATGGTTGCGTAGGAAGGTGTAGGCAAGCCCGGAGGATCGCAGGTCCAGTTCGCTCTGGTAGTGGTCCTGAGCGGACAGGGCGGGGTTCTTGGGGTGCTCGCCACCGCCGACGGAGGTGTAGACGATGTGCTTGACCCCTGCTCCGCGGGCAGCCGCGATCGCGTTGCGGTGCTCTTCGACCCGTCGGCCGAGGTTGAGGCCGCTGATGAGGAAGAGCGTGTCCGCGCCGCGGTAGGCCGCGTCCAGGGACTCCCGGTCGGTGTAGTCGCCCTGCAGTACGGCGAGACCCTCGGCCGCGCGGTCGGCCAGCTTCTCGGGGGTGCGGGTCACCAGCGCCAGTTCGGCGCCGGGGCTCGCAGCGAGCAGCAACTTCGTGACGCGGCGCCCGAGGTCTCCCGAGGCTCCGCTGATGACGATTCGGCTCATGGCAATTCTGCTATCTGTTCGGCCGGCGATGCCGGAAAAAAGGGGGGTGGTGGAGCGGATCAGCGTGTGTGGCCCGGGCGGTACGTCAGCCCAGGGGGCCCCAGAAGGTCTCGCCGCCATAGGTGTCGGACAGGGCGGGCAGCGTTTCGGGCCACACGCCGGTCTCGACCTTCCGGCGCTCCGACTGCGGCCGGACCCGGCCGTCCCAGCCGACCTGTTCCATGTAGTAGTAGAGCTGCATCACGTGACCGTCCGGGGCGACCGCGTGGATCGCGTAGTCGATTCCCGGGTGGATCTCCGCGGGCAGGTCGAGGAGCTTGACGCCCTTCTCCTCCAGGAAGGCCTTTGCCGCCCTGAGTTGCTCGTAGGAGCCCAGCTGCACACCGAAGGAGAGCAGGGTGCTGTCGTCCCGGACACCGAGCACATCGCGCAGTTCGAGCGGGAGCAGCGTCAGGCTGTGATGCTCGGTGTTCGCGCGCAGGAACAGCACGCGGTGCCCGGCGATCTCGCATTCCTCGCTCTTGATCAAGCCGAGGCGCTCGATGTAGAAGCGCTCCGCGGCGGCGAGGTCCTCGACGAAGATGCTCACCGGCCCGACCCGTACCGGCTTGAACGGCCGGGCCAGCAGAACCCCGCCGACGTCGTACGTCTTCGGGAGCTCGTCCACCCAGCGGTGGCCGGAGGCCAGGTCGATGCCCTCGGCGTGGGCCTCGGCGAGTTCCGTCGACTCAGCCTTGTACGGCAGGTCGGGGTGGCCGTTCAGCCACGGCCAGGTCACCTCCGGCTTGCTCACGCCGTCCCAGCCGACCTGCTCGATCCCGTACTCCAGCTCGTTGATGTGGCCGGTCGGGTCCGGGAAGTAGGTATGCCAGTTCGAGCCAGGGTCGCGGCCGTAGCGCTCGATCGGCTGGCCGAGCGAATCGAGCCACTTGCGCGCCTCGACGACCTCGCGAAGGCTGCCTACCTGCCAGGTGATCTGGTTGACCGTGAGGTCGGGGCGGGCCGGCTCCTCCATGTGGTCGGACCATGAGCGGGGCATCAGGACGAAGGTGTGGTGGTCGCTGTTGTGCCGCAGGAAGTAGATGCGCTTGTCCGGGACTTCGTCGAGCCACGGACCCGGGTCGTACTTCTCCAGGTCGAGGGTGTCGGCCACCGCAAAGCCCAGCAGGTCCCGGTAGAAGGCTGCGGCCTTGCCGGTGTCGTCGACGCTGATGCCGAAGTGATTGAGGCGGCGGATCTTGTAGGGGCGGTCGTACAGGACGCCGCCGACCGGGAACTTCTCCGTGGTCATGCGCTGGCCTCTCAGTCGGTCGGCTTGACGACTTCGTTACGGAGGGTGCCGATCAGAGGGGAGGAGACCTCGACGACGTCGCCGGGCTTGAGGAAGCGGTCGCTCAAGAAGGAGCCGTCCGCCTGCTGCCGGCTGGAGTCGACCGCAGTGCCCTTGGGCGTGCCGCTGGCGATCAGGTCACCGGGCAGCAGCGTGGTATCCCGGGAGAGGTGCTCGCCGAGCGCCGCGAACACGTGCACCATGGACTTCGTGTTGCCGCTCTGCCGGACCTCTCCGTTGACCCGGCATTCGATGGGTATGTCCTGGGGATCGATGTCGTCGTTCACCACGATCCAGGGGCCGATCGTCGCCGACGAATCGAAGTTCTTCGAGTAGGCGAAGTCGGGCCCGAAGGACACATTGTCCCGGACCGACCAGTCGTTGAAGAGGGTGTAGCCCCACACATGGTCGGTGAACTCGCCGCCCTTGATGTCTCGGCCGGCCTTGCCGATGACGACGGCGACCTCCGCCTCGTAATCGAGGCGCTCGGTGCGCGCGGGATAGCGCAGCGGGTCACCGTCGGCGGAAACGGCGCGGTGGTCCTTCACGAAGAACTTGGGACCGCCAGCGAGGAGACGGTTGAGGGTCTCCTCGGTGTCCTTGCCCTGTGAATTCTCGGCGGCACTCTGCATATGGTCGGCGAAGTTCGCCAGGGCACACAGGATGCGGGACTGGCCTTCGATCGGAGCGTGCAGCCGGACCTCGTCCAGGGCGAAGCTGAGCTGTACGCCTTCCAGCCCACGAAAGTCCGGTGTCTGGTCCTTCAGGTACGCCAGTGCGCTCCGGGCGCCGTCAAGGGCTCGGTCTCCCTCCTCGATGAACGCGTTGAGTTGGGCCGGCACCGCTGCGGCGGCCTCGGCGAGCG
The DNA here is from genome assembly GCF_036345255.1 of Streptomyces sp. NBC_00569. Taxonomy (NCBI): domain Bacteria; kingdom Bacillati; phylum Actinomycetota; class Actinomycetes; order Kitasatosporales; family Streptomycetaceae; genus Streptomyces; species Streptomyces sp. NBC_00569. Next base: position 8,436,196 of record NZ_CP107783.1, read on the forward strand.
GCCGGGCGGTCGGAGTGGTCTCGGCGAGGTACTTCGCGTAGGCCGCGTTGATATCGATGACGCGGTTCTCCTGGACCACACCTACGCGTCGGTCCGGGCCGAATATTGCGATCTTCATTGCTCTCCTGGTGGCTCTGTATAGGAGGTGGGGATATGTGGAGGCGGCCGATGGTCAGGCGGGCGCGGCACCGGGGTCGATACCGACCTTCTCGAGCAGGGCTCCGCCGGTGGGGGAGAGGCTGTAGATGGCCAGCCGTTGGATCTTTCCGTCGCGGATCGTGAAGAAGTCGCCCAGCAGGACCTCGCGTCCGTCGGTGAGGAGAGAAATCTCCACGGCGACGTGATCGCCATTGACGACGTACTGCGTGGGGGTCGGCTTCATCACGCCGGGTGCCAGGCCGTTCTCATACATGCGCTGGATGGCGTCGGCGCCCGTGAGTGTGCCTGCGGTGTTGTGGAGGACCGCGTCCGGTGCGAAGAGGGCGGCCACGGCGCCGGCGTCGGCGTCCTGGACACCGGCGAAATAGGCTTTGACGACCGATAGGGCATTCATCTTGTCCTGGGGTCCTTTCTCGCTGTTCCGGGAACTCCCTTAGGCCGGGAGGTACTTCGCCGAGGCGTAGACAGACTTGTATTCGAGGTAGGCGGCGATTCCCTCCGGGCCGAGCTCTCTGCCGATACCCGAGTCCTTGAATCCGCCGAAGGGCGCGCCGAGATCGAGGGTGTAGTAATTGAGCCCGATCGTTCCTGTACGGACTCGCCGTGCTACTGCGAGCGCCCGGTCCTCGTCGGCACTCCAGACGGAGCCGCCGAGGCCGAAGTTGCTGTCGTTGGCGATCCGGACTGCGTCCGCATCGTCGTCGAACGGGATGAGGGCCAGGACGGGGCCGAACACCTCCTCGCGGGCGAGGTGTTCGGAGTTGTGGACGTCGGCGAAGACGGTCGGCTGCACGAACCAGCCTCGGCTCAGGTGGTCAGGCCGGCCGCCGCCGGTGACGAGACGGGCGTCCGATCCCTTGGCGATCTCGATGTGACGCAGAACCCGCTCGAGGTGGCCCTGTGTGGCCATCGGGCCCATTGTCACCGAGGGGTCGAGCGGGTCGCCGAGCCGGTACGCGTCGGCGAATCCCGCGATGGCGTCGACGACTTCGTCGTAGCGGGACCGGGCGATGAGGATGCGCGACTGGGTCGTGCAGGTCTGGCTGTTGTTGAGGAAGGCCGCGTTGTCCAGGCCTGCGAGCAGGGTTTCGACGTTCCCGTCCTCAAGGAAGATCGCGGCTGACTTGCCTCCCAGCTCCAGGGTGACCCGGCGCACCAGGCGGCCGCACTCCTGGCCGATGGCCCGGCCGGCCGCGGTGGACCCGGTGAAGGCGATCTTGTCGACCATGGGGTGCGACACCAGCGCGGCTCCGGCATCGCGGTCGCCCAGCACGATGTTCAGCACGCCCGCGGGCAGTCCGGCCTCCTGGGCTGCGTCGGCGAAGACGTAGGCGTCAAGCGCTGTCTCCGGCGACGGCTTCAGGACCACCGTGCAGCCTGCGGCCAGAGCCGGCGCGATCTTGAACATGGCGAGCGCTTGGGGGAAGTTCCACGGCGTTATCGCGCCGACCACACCGACCGGTTCGCGTCGCACGATGGTCGCCCCGGCCTGGCTCGCCCGCACCTCCTCCAGGGGCAGGTTCTCGACGACGTCGGCGTACATCCGCAGCAGACCGGCAGGAGCACCGCCGTTCAGCATCTGGGACAGCGCGATCGGCATGCCGTTCTCCCGGCTGACCAGGGTCGCGGTATCACCGGCGCGCTTGTCCAGCGCATCCGCGAACCTGCGCAGGACCGCCGCACGCTCGGCCGCGGTGGTCCGGCCCCAGGGGCCCTCGTCCAGTGCGTGGCGGGCGGCGCGGACGGCGGCGTCGATGTCCGCCGCGGTGCCGAGCGAGGCGACGCCGATGCGCTCCCCGGTGGCGGCCTCGATCTGTTCCTGTACGCGGTCGCCGCTGGGGGCGGCCCACGTGCCGTCGATGAAGAAGTATTTCCGGTCCAGGTCACCGGTCCGCTCGACGCTGAGGGACATGTTTTCTCCTGCCTGTCACATGACGGACATCGCTGATAAACAAAGGATGTTGGGCGGGGGGTGCAATTGGCGATGCCGGGAATGTTCGGTCGCTCATGCATGCGCTGCATGAGTGCATTCGAGGCTCGGTGGTCGAGGCGGCAGGCCGTCCGAACCGCCCGCGGCGCAGGGGTCAGTCCGTGTACCGCAGGATCGCGTGCGCCCGTGCGAGGACCGGTGCGTCGACCATGTGTCCGTCCACACGCGCGGCATTGCCGCCGCCGGCGGACTCCACGACGCGGCGGGCCCAGCGGAGCGTCTTCTCGTCGGGCCGGAAGGTGTCGTGGGTGACCGGGACTTGACGCGGATGGATGAGGAGCTTGGCCGTGAGGCCGAGCGCCTTGGCCCGTCTCAGGTCGTCGGTGAGAACGACGGCGTCGTCCAGCGCCGTCGTCACCCCGTCGACAGGGCCCGGCAGTGCGGCGGCCCTCGACGCCAGGACGAGCGAGGAGCGGGCGTGGAGCATCGCATCCCACCCGGAGTCGGCACCCAGGTCGAGCGCGAAGTCGAGGTGCCCGAAGGCCAGTCGGTGGACTCCTGGGACGGCGGCGATGTCCTGTGCCCGGACCACCCCGAGAGCTGATTCGATCAAGGCGATGACCGGCACACGGGTGCGCTCGGAGACGGCGGTCAGCGATTCCGGCGATTCGGCCTTCGGACACATCACGGCGATCAGCCCGGGGGCGCCGGCCAGAGCCTCCAGATCCTGGGCGCCCAGGAGCTCCGAAGGCGTATTGATACGCACGCAAGCACATCCGCCGTTCGACAGCCAACTGACCGCCGAGGCACGCGCGGTGTCCTTCTGATCTGCCGCGACAGCGTCCTCGAGGTCCAGCACCACGAGGTCGGCGCCGGACGCGACCGCCTTGTCGAAGCGGGCCGGATGATCGGCGGGTACGAAGAGCAGCGACTTCGCGAGCTGAACGGATTGCGCCCGGTCCAAGTACGTCATCCCGATCACCTATGCCAGTCCCGTGCCCTCGGGCGTCGCCGGTGGCAGCACCTCGAACTCGGCGAGCACGGCGTCCGTGTGCTCGCCGACATCCGGGACAGGGCCCATCACCGGCTCGGCACCCACGAAGGTCGCCGGGGGAATGAGAGCGCTCAATGTCCCGGCCGGCGATGCGTACTCCTTCCAACGGTCCCGGGCCCGCAGTTGCGGATGGCTCGCCAGGCCGGCCATGTCCCGCAGCAGGGCATTGGCGATGCCCGCGGTCTCCAGCCGCTTTGCGACATCCGGGGCAGTATCGTCACGGAAGGCTTGCTCGATCTCGTCCTGCAGTTGCGCCGCGTTCTCCACGCGAGACGAGTTCCGGGCGAACCGTGGGTCGGCCGCGAGCGCCGGATCGTGGAGTATCTGCTCGCAGAAGGTGGCCCACTCGCGCTCGTTCTGGAGCCCGAGGAAGACCTGCTCGCCGTCGCCGCATTGGAACGGACCGTAGGGTGCGATCGCCGAGTGCCGCGCACCCGTTCGTCGGGGCGGAGTGCCGCCGTACGTGGCGTAGTTGAGCGGAAAGCCCATCCACTCGGCGAGCGCCTCCAGCATGGAGATCTCGATCGTGACGCCCTCGCTGGTGCGCTGTCGCTGCAGGAGCGCGGCAAGGATGCCGGTGTAGGCGTACATGCCGGAGGCGATGTCCGCGATGGAGATCCCGACCTTCGACGGCTCGTCCTCGGTGCCGGTGATCGAGACCAGCCCGGCCTCGCACTGGACCAGCAAGTCGTACGCCTTCTTGTCGGTGTACGGGCCGCCGCTGCCGTAGCCGGAGATCGAGACGTGGATGAGGCCCGGATTTGCCGCCCGGAGCGTGTCGCTGCCCAGGCCGAGCCGCTCGGCCGCGCCGGGAGCGAGGTTCTGCACGAAGACGTCCGCGCGGCTCACCAGGGCTTTGACGGCCGCCCTGCCGTGCTCGGTCTTGAGGTCGAGTGCCACCGACTCCTTCGACCTGTTCAGCCAGACGAAGTGGCTGGCGAGTCCGCGTACGGTCTCGTCGTAGCCGCGGGCGAAGTCGCCGGGGCCAGGGCGTTCGATCTTGATGACCCGGGCGCCGAGATCGGCCAGCTGGCGCGTCGCGAAGGGGGCAGCGACGGCCTGCTCGAGAGAGACGACGGTGAGCCCGTCAAGGGGATTCATTGAGCATGGTTCCTTCGTGTATCGCCGCACCGGGATCAGTCGGCGAGCAGAGACGGGGTCTCCAACGTCTTGGTGAAGTACAGGCGCTCGGCGGCAAACTCGCGGTCACGGGACATCCGCCGGAACACTTCGAGATCCTTGTCGAGCTTGGCCGGATCGGTGGAGTGGAAGAGCAGCCGCTTGTTCGCGGAAGCCCGCGGACTCGCGTGATCGAGGAACGCCCGGCGGCGCATCTGCGCGTAGCCGTCGAGGACGGACTCCCCGGCGCGCCCCTGGACGACGGCCCCGAGAGCTTCCTGTAGGACGTACGAGTCGAAAAGCCCCATCGTCAGGCCGAGCCCGCCGGTGGGATTTGTGGCGTGCGCCGCGTCCCCGGCGAGGAGTACTCGGCCCGCGCGGTAAGAGGCCGCGCTGCGCTGGTGCATGCGGTACGGCGACATCGCCACGAGTTCGGTCTGCTGCGCGATCTCCTTCCCGAAGACATTGGCGAGGAATTCCGGCAGCCGCTCCTCGGCCGACCCCGCGGGCAGTGCGTCGTCCTCCATGTACGAGTAGCGCCAGAGCCCGTGCTCGCCCGACTCGTCGATCTTGGCGATGATCGCGCCGTAGACGTGGTCCACGTAGAACGTCGACTGCGCCCAGCCCGGCCGGTCGTCGGGGAAGCGGACATTGGCCGCGACGAACCGCTCGGGCCACGTCATCCCGTCGAAGCCCAGGGCCGACTCGGCGCGGACCCTGGAACCGGCACCGTCGGCGCCGATGAGCCAATCGGCTCGGAGCGTCCGGTTCTGCTCCCCGGCGCGCACGGTGACATCGACACCGGCGTCATCCTGGGTCACCGCAGTGACCTCGTGACCCCAGAGCACTCGGACGTTCGCGAACGTTTCCAGGCGCTGAAGGATCACAGCGGCCAGGGCTCCCTGTCCCAGGTGCAGGTTGTGGGGGTACCGCACCTTTCCCTCCAGCGCCGACAGGCCGTACTCGATGACCTCGCCGGTGCGATGGACGCGGTAGGCGTAGTCCTGCTTCAGGAAGCCGGCGCTGCGGGCGTCGTCGAGCAGGTCCAGACGGGCCAGGCCGTCCAGGGTCGCCCAGTGATAGACGATGGCCCGCGGCGCATTCTGCAGAGCCGACGCCCGCTCGAGGATCGTGACGACAACGCCCTGTTGTGCCAGGCCGAGCGCATTGAGGAGTCCGGTCGGCCCGGCCCCCACCACGATCACCTGCTGTTCTGCTGACACCAGTTCTCCCGTCTCGAGTGTCTCCGGCCGCTGTGGACCGTGAGCCGCATTTCACGATGCTGGAGACCGAGCCATAGGTCCAATGTCTGCAATTTGGTGCCCCGATACGCTGGATGCATGGATCTCCGGAACATCAGGTACTTCCTCGCCGTGGCGGACACAGGCTCCATCACGGAAGCGGCGAAGACCCTGCACCTCTCTCAGCCGCCGCTGAGCATGGCAATGGCGAAGTTGGAGACGGAACTTGGCGTGACCCTGCTGAACCGGTTGCCGCGAGGTGTCTCGCTGACGCCTGCCGGCCGCTACCTGCAAGCCGCCGGGCTGCGCCTTGTCACGGAGGAACAGCGGCTCTCCGCGGCCCTGCAGGCGATGGGGCAAGGCCTTGAAGGTGAACTCAGAGTCGGCGCCGAGCCCATGGGCTTGTGGCGGGTCGTCAGCACACGCGTAGCGGAGTTCCTGGCCGAGCATCCCAGGGTGTCGCTCGACCTGACGGACGTGGCGCCCTGGGCCCAACTGGAGAATCTCGCCAACGGCTACCTGGATCTGGCAGTGATCCCCGTGCTGCCGCAGGAACCACTGCCGCACATCAACGACGTTGAATTCGACGTCGACATCGTCGCCACTCTGCCGCTCACCCTCGTCGCGCCGAGCAGCTGGGGACTGAACGCCCAAAAGCCCCTGGCCCTCGCATCGTTGAAGGACAGGACGTGGATTCTTCCCGGGAGAGTGCCTGGTACGCGGAGCCTCTCCCGGCTGATCGACGACCGCTTCACCGCTGCGGGTGGCAGCCCCACGACCGTCATCCCGGTACCGACCATGCAGACCGCGGGGACACTGGTCGCCGCTGGGCTCGGTGTCTCGGTGATGAGCGACGAGATGGCCGCAACCCACCCCGGCGTCGACCGCATCCCGGTCGAGGGAGGCTGGCCCGAACTGCCGCTGGGCCTGGTGCGGCGACAGGGCGGGATCGTCACGCCCGTCGCCGCGAGGTTTGCCGCGCTCTTCGGAGTGGATGTCGTGGACGATCAGCCCGAACGAGCTGGTGAGAGGACCCACGGACGGACTACGTAGACCCTCGATCTACGTGGCGGATACGTACTCCTACGGCTGGTGGCCCTCAGTGGGAGACCCGACCTCGGCGACATCCAAGCGGTGTGCGGGTTTCCGCCTCCGGAAGCCCGCCTGTGATCGGCTACCTAGGAGGGAGACGCTGGCCTATCGTCGCTCATCGAACGCCTCCCTTGCCGCTTCCATCTCGCCTGAATGACGTTCGGCCCAGCCGATCAGCGACATGACTCGGTCCGACAGGTCCATGCCGATAGGTGACAGGGAGTACTCGACGTGCCTGCACTCGTCGTCGAAGACGTGTCGGACAATCAGGCCGTCACGCTCCAGCATCCGGAGGTTGAGCGTCAGCATCCTCTGCGAGATGGGACGTTCAGGGACCAGGGCGGCGATGATTCTCCTGATCGTGGACGGCCGGTACGGTCCAGTCCGAGCGATCACCAGCAGCCAGTTTCGCCAGTAGTTCCCGAGGTGGTCTACGACGTTCACAATCGGGTTGTCCTGAGTCGAGTTGAACCGGGACAGTTGCGCGGAGACGTGCTCGAAGAGCTCCTCCTCGGCTGCGTCGATCCAGTGGCTGTCGGTCGGGGCGAGAGCAGCCCGTAACCTCGCCATGGTCTGTGCGCCGCCGTCACTCTCGTCCGAGTTCGCCGTTACCGCCGGACTCTGATCAGCACGACGGCTGTGTGAACGGTCGGTGCACGCGTCGATGGATGCGGATCGGGTGTCGGACATCATCGGCCCATCTTCCCTACAGGTGCCGTCGAAGAGCGAGATGAGAAGCTGCCGGCACCGAGGACGCCGTGGTACGGATCGCTCTCGCCCAACTTCCTCGCGTTCGCAGCGCAGTTCGTCATCACTCGGTCTTTCTCGACTGATCCACGAGCTGGCCCTCGTGGGCGTAGCTTTCGTATGCGTCCGCGAGGTCCACGTATTTGCGGAAGTTCCGCATGTCCGCGAAGTCGCTGCTGCGTACCCGGTTGACGAAGTCGTTGTTCGCGATCTGTGCCCTGCCGACCCCGATCAGGTCGAAGTCCCCGGCCTCCAGGCCCAGGCGAACCCGGGCGATGTCGTCCTCGACCTGCAGCTCGGAGTCTTCGTTGTCGAACATGTCACGGGCGAGGTCGGTGGTCAGCCCCACGCTGCCGATCGCGACGACGGGGAGGTCCGTCATCGTCTTCACCCAGGAGGCCAAGCTGCGCCGCGCATCGAGCTCCGGCCATGCCACTGCGTCGAAGCGGCGGGTGGAGACATGGAACATGTCGGCGCCTGCATCCTGGATACGAGCGAGGAAGGGGCCCAGGGCGTCGGGGTGCTCCGCGATGCGCGCCCCGTAGTCCACCTCCTTCCACTGCGAGAAACGGAACGAGATGATGAAGTCCGGTCCCGTCGCCTCACGTATCGCCGACACGATCTCGGCGGGGTACCGAGCACGGTCCGCGAGGGTGGCGCCTCCGTACTTGTCCTGGCGCTTGTTGGTCTCGTGCCAGAGGAACAGATCGAGAAGGTAGCCGTGGGCACAGTGCACTTCGATCCCGTGCGCGCCGACCTCCTGTGCGATGAGCGCACTCTGGACGTATGCGGCCTTGGTGTCCTCGAGGTCCTGTGCCGTCATCGCCACGCCGTTCGGACGGCCCTCCTGGACGAGCCCCGACGGGCTGAGTGCGGGCTGGTCGGGGAACGGGTTGGGAACCCCGTCGACGATCAGCCGCAATGCGCCGGGATGCCACAGTTGCATGAGGAACGTGTTGTTGCCGGCCCCGGTCACAGCGCGAGCGACGCGCCGCCACTCCTCCGCGGAGTCGTGGCCGATGATGCCGAACAGCGGTTGCCAGTAGGCCGCCGGGTGATCTGGCGCCGCACCTTCGGAGATGATGATCCCCGAGCCACCCTGGCCGCATCGGCGCAAGGTCTCGATCATGTTCTCTGTCGGCGTGTAGTCGCGCATTCCGCGCTGCATGGCCGGCATGACGAAGCGGTTTTGTACCGTGGTTGTATTCACGCGCAGAGGTGTGAACAACGGGTCCGAATTGGACTGAAAATGCATCTTCTGCCCCCAGCGCATGGAAGTTTGAAGGAACGGCCGAGAGGCTAGGCGGCGTGTTGGTGCACGACAAGTGGGTACTTTTTTGTTCGCGTGACGGTCGAATGTCCGGCATGCGCCAGGTGAATCGCTGGACGAAAATTCTGGCTGCTGTCCTCTCGAACTCATAGAAGTTTCTTCCGATTACGGTGATGTCGGCGACGTAGCCAGAAGAGGGCAACCTGCCCCTGGTCGTGGAGGGGCCCAGCTACCTGGACCGAAAGCGATCGATGTTCTTGACATCGAGGACGGGCCGACGCATCCGGTGGACGATCGCGGCACGGAGCCGCTTCGCCGACAGCCTGCCAGTAGGTGATGAGCGACGAGAGGGCGGGATCGTCACCCCCCCCGTCGGCGCGAGGTATGCGGCGCTCCTCGGAGTGGAGGTCGTGGACGATCAGCCCGAACGAGCTGCTCGGGGGACCCGCGGAGGGACTACGTAGACCCGTGATCTACGTGGTGGATACGTACTCCTACGGATGGAGCACGCGCTGCAGGCGGCGGAGGGTGAAACCCGCCAGCCAGCCGGGCTCGGTCACGTGCACGAGCCCGGACGTGGCGATGGACCGGGTGCCGCCCCTACCTGCCAGGGAGAACAATCATGCTGCTGCGCGAACTCGAATGGTTCACGACCCTGGCCGAGACCCAACACATGACGGAAGCCTCGCTGCGCCTCAGCATCAGCCAGCCGACGCTGTCGCGCGCCCTGGCCAGACTCGAGCGCAAACTGGGCGTCCAGCTCTTCGACCGTCACCACAGCGGACTGCGTCTGAACAAGTACGGGGAGATCTTCCACGCGCACGCCGTCCGGGCGATGAGTGAGGTCGACAGGGGCGAGGAACGGATCGCCACCCTGGTCGACCCGCAGCGAGGGTCCGTATCGCTGGGATTCATCCATTCCTTCGGCGGCTGGCTGGTTCCCGACCTCCTGAACGGTTACCGAAAGCTCGCCCCCAGAACCTCTTTCGAGCTGCACGGAGCGGCCTGCGATGCCGTGGTGGACGAGGTGCGTGACGGAACGGTCGACATCGGATTCGTCGCGCCCCAACCTGGCGCCGACGACGTGCAGTGGACCCCTCTCGGGCGCGAACGGCTGTGTCTGTCGGTTCCGCCGGGCCATGCCCTCGAAGGACGCGATCAGGTGGCGATCGCCGAGCTGGCCGCGGAGCCGATGGTGGTCCTCAAGACCGGGTTCGGCTTGCGGCAGATCACTGACAGCCTGTGCGGGCAGGCAGGATTCCGAGCCTGCATCGCCATCGAGGTGACAGAACTGTCCACCCTGCACGCCCTGGTGGCAGCGGGGATGGGCGTGGCAGTCGTACCCGCCTCGTGGCCCGAGGGCATGCCCGGCTCCACCGCCATCACCGTCCCGTTCAGCGATCCGACCGCCTTCCGGGACTACGGGGCGGTCACCAGGCGAGGGGGGCCGGGCAGCAGGGCTGCACAACGATTCCTCGGATACGTCGCGGGCCGTGCCCATCCGGCAGCCACACCGTGCCGAGCGGCAGACGAGGGGACAGGGGCGGTCGCGCTCGCCCCGGCAATCAGCGTCTGATCCGTACCGGACGGCAGCGACGCGGCATCCGGCCGGGACGGGACGGCCATTGATATCTGCAGGAGTCTTGGCCCAGAAGGCCAGGTCGGCAGAGAATGGCCCGCATGAGCTGGCACGCAGTCCCCTCTGGCCCCCCGGCGTCATGGCCGACCCAGTTGTTCGGACGGGACCGCGAGCTCGCCGATGCCCGTGGCCTGATGGCGTCCAGTCGCCTCGTGACGCTCACCGGCCCCGGTGGTGTCGGCAAGACCTCCCTTGCCGCCGCGATGGCCGGCACGCTCGAGCGGGCGTTCAAGGACGGGGTCTGGTTCGTGGAGCTGGGTGCTCAGCGCAGCTCGGAGACCGTCGCCGAATGGGTGGCCACCGGCCTCGGGCTGAGCACGGCACCCGTCGAGGATGCCGAGGAGCAGCTCCGTCGGCATCTGACCGGCCGGTCGGCTCTGCTGGTCCTGGACAACTGCGAGCACGTACTGCCCGGTTGCCAGCGCCTGGTGGCCAGGCTTCTCGGCGCCTGCGACGAGTTGCGCGTGCTGACGACCAGCCGGGAGCCGTTGCGGTTGCGGGGCGAACGCGCCGTCGTCGTCCGTCCGCTGCCCGTACCGCCGGTCGGCGGGGAGAGTACCGTGGGCGAACTGCGCGCGTTTCCGGCCGTCGCTCTGCTCGAGGCCCGGGCCAAGTCCGTCAACGACCAGTTCGAGATCACCGAGCGGGAGCTGCCGTCGGTGGTGGAACTGGTGGCCCGCCTGGACGGTATGCCGCTGGCCATCGAGCTGGCTGCGGCGAGGTTGAGGTCGCTGTCGATCCGCGAACTGCTCGACCGCATCAACGACCGGTTTACGCTCCTCAACCGCGGCGACCCGACCGCCTCGCCGCACCACCGCTCGCTCGACGCCATGGTGCGGTGGAGTTACGACCTGTGTACACCGCAGGAGCAGAGGTTGTGGACCCGGCTGGCAGCCTTCACCGGGAGCCCCGACCTCGCCAGCATCCAAGCGGTGTGCGGGTTTCCGCCGCTGGAAGCCACCGAGCTGCTCGACGCACTCGACGGGCTGGTCGCCAAATCGATCCTCCTGCCCGAAATCCGGAACGGGGAAATGCGCTACCGGCTCCTGGAGACCCTGCGGGAGTTCGCCCTGGTGCACGGTCGGCCGAGCGAGGACCACGACCGTGCCCGCCGTGCTCACGTCGATCACTACCGATCCTGGGCCACCCGGACCGCACAGAGCTTCTTCGGACCCGACCAGACCGAGTCTCTCGAGCGACTGGCATCGGACTTCGCCAATCTTGAACTGGCCTTCGAGGGCTCGCTCGGGGAACCGGGCCGTACGCGCGAAGCGCTCCAGCTCGCTTCCAGCCTCAGCGTCTACTGGATCACCGGCCACCTGCGTGAGGGCCGTCGTTGGCTGGCGCAGGCACTTCAGGCGGACACCGCGCCTTCCGTCGAGCGCGGCAACGCACTCTGGGTGGCCGCCGCCGTAGCGGCACTCCACGGAGAACTGCCCCTGGCCAAGGAGCACCTCCTCGCCGCCGGCGACATCGTACGGTCGACCGGCGACCCCCGACTGACGGCTCACGTCGCCACTTGGAGCGGCCAAGTAGCCCTGACCTCAGGCGACTTGCCGATAGCCCGGCATGCCTTCGAAACCGCACGGGTGGGCCATGCAGATCTCGCCGACCCGGAGGGGCTGCTGATGACGCTCTTCCTGCGCGCATTCCTCAAGAGCGCAGAGGGTGACCAAGAAGGCGCCGCGGAGTCGTGCCGCGAGGCCATCGACCGCAGCGAAGACCTCGGCGAGACCTGGGGCCGCTCCTACGCCGTGTGGGTCCTTGCCTATGACGCCTGGACACGCCATGACCTGGCCGCGGCCGAGGAGTGGGCCAAGCAGAGCCTGGAACTCAAGCTCGCCTTCCGGGACGACGTCGGCACAGCGCTCGTCATCAACCTGATGGCCGGCATCGCCCTGGAAAGGGGCGAGGCCACGAAGGCGGCCCAACTCCTCGGCGGCGTCGAAGCCCTGTGGTCCCGGCTCGACACCAGGACCGCGGCTTTCGGTCCCGTACTCGGCTCCCAGTACAAAGCGATCGAGAGCACCGTCGAGGAAAAGCTCGGCCATGCCACCTTTCAGCGCCTGTACGAGGAGGGGCGCCGCCTCGACCCGGACGGGCGAACAAGGCTGGCGCTCGACCACATCACCGAGCCTGACAAGGACCGAAGCGAAGCCGCTCCCGCACCCGACCTGCTCACCGCTCGGGAGAAGGAGGTCGCGTCGTACTTGGCTGATGGCCTCAGCAACCGTGCGATCGCCGCCGCGTTGGTGATCTCCCCGCGTACGGCCGAGGTTCACGTGGAGCACATTCTCGCCAAGCTCGAGGTCCGCTCACGGGCCGAGGCCGGCATGTGGGCTGCCCGGACGCTCGGAGGGTCACCGCACGCCTGACGGCGCGGAAGGTGCGAGGACAATGTCGAACCTCACCCGTGTCCAGTCTCCGTCCAGCAGACGGCCGTCGGGCGCCGGTGTGCCGGCCGGCTGCCTTACGAACTCCTTGACCAGCGACTCCTTCACGCCGAAGACCGCGTCCGAGGCGAGCAACCCGTCCCCGCGCACGAAGATATGAGTCACCAGCCGACGGGCACCCGGCGCGGTCACCATGAAGTGCAGGTGCGACGCGCGCATGGGTGACCGGCCGGCGGCCGCCAGCATCCGGCCTACCGGACCGTCGTGCGGAATCGGATACGGCGTGGGCGTGACCGCCCAGAAGCGGTAGGTGCCGTCCTTGTCTGTGGACAGCTGGGCCCTTCCTGCCCGGTGGTCCTCGGCGTACTGCACATCGTAGAACCCGTCGTCATCGGCCTCCCACACGTCGAGGCGCGCGTCCGAAACGGGATTGCCTTCCGCGTCGGTGACAGTGCCCTCCACCCAGCACGGCTGTCCTTTGGCGCCGAAGGTGATGTCACCCCCGTTGTCGATGCGCGGCGCGTCCTCGACGAAGAACGGCCCAAAGACGGTGGCCTCAGTGGCATTGCCGTGCGCTTCGTTGTTCATGGCGATGGTCTGCATCGATGCGCCGAGCACGTCGGACAGCAGGACGAACTCCTGCCGTGTGGCGTCGGTGATGTGTCCCACGGCGGTCAGGAAGTCGATGCCCGACTGCCACTCCGCCTCGGTGAGCCGGACCTCGCGCAAGAAGCCGTGCAGATGCCGTACGAGCGAACGCAGTACCTGGTCAAGCCGAGGGTCCTGGCACCCGTCGAAGGAGCGCAGCACACGCTCGACGAGTTCGTCCTCGCGGGTCCGCTGTTCGTCGGAGATGTCAGGGGAGAACGTCATGGCAGATCGCATTCCTTATGCCGATGTCGTGGAGTCGGGGACCGGAGCGCGCCGGGACACGGCCGGTACTGACTGCGGCACCGACGTGTGCCAGTGCGGCGTCCCACGCCACCCCGTCCGTCAGCATCGCGCGCACCTCGTCGAAGAGGTACTGGTGCTCAAAGGCAAGGGCGCCGTGCAGAACGTTCTCGCGGCCGAACAGAGCGACCTCGCCCTCGCCCGTCCGCTGGGTGACGACCCGCTCGTCCCCATTGAGGAACCCGGTGAGTTGAATGCGCACTCCGTGTTGGTAGGAGCGCCGGTACGGAATGCCGGCATACGAATCGGGGGCTCCGCGGGTGATCGACCGCGCGGCGTTGAGGCCTGCGATGCGGCCCTGGTCGGCGGCGTTCGTCCATTGCTCGCCCCGCATGCGGGTGCCGTAGCGAGGGTTGGACCAACGGGCGGCGTCCCCGGCCGCAAAGACATGGTTGTACGCCTGTAGCCCCGCGTCGCAGACGATGCCGTCCCGGAGAGCAAGTCCGGACGACTCCAGCCATTCAGTTGCGGGCCGGTGCCCATCGGCGATGACGATCACGTCGGCCGGCACCAGCGTCCCGCTGCTCAGCCGCAGGCGTCGGCGCAGGCCGTCCTTGACGACCTCGACGACTCCGTCACCGAAGCAGGGCGCGACTCCGGCCCGATGGTGCAGCGCGGCATAAGAGTTCACCGCGACGGCGCCGAAACGTCCCATCGGCTCGGGCGAGCCATCGACAAGCGACACCGTGCGGCCCGCGCGCCGGAGCCGCGACGCCGTCTCGCCACCGGCCAGTCCCGCTCCGATGACGGCGACGGCCAGGGAGGGGTCGGCCAGCACGGCGCGCAACGCCGACACTTCTTCGCGTTGCCCGACCGTGTAGACCCGTGACTCTTCGGTGAGGAGTGCCGGGATCGTGGGTGCGCAGCCGCAGGCGATGACCAGCGCACGGTAGGAGACGCTGCCGTTTCCGACCAGAATCCGCTGGTTGGCGAGGTCGAGTTCGCTCGCCCGGGCTCCCAACCGAAGGTCCACGCCCTGGCTGCCGAGCTGACTCAAGGCACGCAGTGTGGTCGAGTCGAGGTCGGTCGGGCCGGTGAGTCCCGTCCTGTCAGCCAGCGGCAGGTTGTAGCGGGGCCGTACACGTTCACCGATCACCATGACCGAGAGCCCTCGGCCCATCTTCGCGACCGCATGAGCCGCGTGCAGCCCGGCCACGGAGGCGCCCACGACGACGATGTCCCGGGACAGAGCCCCGGACACCTCAGCCATCTGCCTCACACCTCCGCGGCGCGGTCAGGGCCCCTTCATCATGGGCATTGCGGGAGTCGGGCACGGTTCTCCTCCGGTGAGCGAGCGAGGTAGACCAATCGTGCGCTGACGGACTCGCGATGTGAATCACCGGAAACTTCCGTCGCTTCATGCACCTGCTGCATAGGTACAGGTAACGGATCCGACGGACATCCCGGCGGGTAACGCCCCGATCACGAAGCCGAGTTGCTCCCTATGCCTGGCTGGCCGCGACGGCTTACGTTCCCCGCGAAAACCAGCCGCGTGACGTGAGTTGAGTGTCCGTTGCGGCTCCGAAGAATCTGTCCTGCCTTCCGGGCCCTCTGCGTGCCGCTCTCTGTGGTCGCGCCATGACTGCCGCGACCTTGGAAGAGGAACTGTGTGCACCGTCCCGGGAAGATCCCAGACGGCCGGGGCAACCCGGCGTTCGCTGCTCATCGGCGGGGCTGCCGTCAGCGCAGGTAGTGTTTTCGCCGCCGGCCCGGCAGTCGCTCAGGCTGATCCCCGTTCTGCATCGGACCACCGAACACGACTTGTCCTTCTGGGCACGGGAGGCGGTCCGACCTGGTGGGGAGGCCGCTCCCCGCGGATGGGGACCGCCTCTGCGGTGGCCGTGGGAGACCGGTACTACCTTGTTGATGCGGGATCAGGTGTCGGCGGACGACTGCACGATTCCGGGCTCGGGGAACCGGGTGTCCTCGATACGCTCGCCGCGGTCTTCCTCACCCACCTCCACTCCGACCACGTCGTCGACTTGAACAACCTGCTGTCCTTCGGGGCCTTCAACGGCCTGGAGAGTTCCGGCCGTTCAGTGCCGGTGTGGGCCCCGGCAACAGAGGTTCCCTGCCCCCGCTGTACGGTCAACCGCACGCACCGGAACCAGTCGCCCCGGACAATCCCACACCGGGCACCCGCGAGATGCTCGAGCTGATGGCCCGTACGTATGCCACGGACTTCAACGACCGCGCGTTCGACAACCGCAAGCCGCTCCCTTCGCAGCTCCTCGAGGGCAGGGACGTTCCGATACCGCTGCAGTACCTGAAGGATCCCAACGGGCAGCCGCACCCTCGCATGAGCCCGGTGACCTTCTACGAGGACGACAGGGTCCGGGTTTCCGCGACGCTGGTGCAGCACGCGCCGGTCTTTCCCGCCCTGGCCTACCGGTTCGACACCGACGATGGTCGGTGGTCTTCTCCGGAGACACCGGCCCCTCGGCCAACCTCGTCGAACTCGCCTCGGGCGCAGATGTCTTGGTGCATGAGGTCATTGCCCGCGCGTACGTGGAGCAGCAGTACCCGCCGCCGCGCAGCGAGTCCGAGGAGGGGCTCGTCGCCCACCTGCTGGCTTCCCATACCGCGGACGATGAGGTCGGTACGGTCGCAGAGCAGGCAGGCGTGGCTACCCTGGTGCTCTCGCACCTCGTCCCTGCTGACTGGCCCGAAAGCCGGTGGAAGCGAGACGTGCAGGGACTCTCCGGGCGCCTGATCGTCGGCCATGACCTCGACCAGTTCGGGATCGGACCGAGGGCGTCGGGCCGATGACTGCGTGGCCGGTACTGCCGTTGCGGAGTGAGTGCTGCATTGGGGACGGACAGGCTCTTCGGGCCGGGGAGTGTCTAATCAACGGTTCTGCCAAGATTTTCGTAGGCGTTGATCGTCGGTGGCGGTCGGTCAGCTGATTGGGATGCTGGTCGATCGTGCCCGTACGGAAGGTCTGCAACTGACCGGTGAGGGCGGGCTGTTGCAGCGGAGGTATCGGCTCGGGCCTCCTCGCGGGGGCCCGCCTGCTCGAACCGCCCTCGCTCGGAAGGGGTCGAAGCAGAAGCCGGGGTGTGTACGGCATGTGTGCCGGCCAGGCGGCGAAGGGCGCCTGACCGGAGGTTCTCAGCGAGGGCGCGACCCGGTCTCGTACGTGGTGGTGTTGGCGGCGTGCCGGGCGGCGACGTAGCCGAAGGTCATGGCGGGGCCGATGTTGATGCCACCGGACGGGTAGTGGCCACCCATCACGTTGGCCTGGTCGCAGCCTGCCGCGTACAGGCCGGGGATCGCCTCGCCGGTCGCGTTCAGGACCCGCGCGCGGTCGTCGGTGTTCAGGCCTGCGAAGGTTCCGAAGCTGCCGGGCAGTACCTTGATCGCGTAGAAGGGGCCCTTCTCCAGTGGAGCCAGGGACGGGTTGGGGCCGTGCGCGTAGTCACCGGAGCCGCGGTTGAAGGGGGTGGTGCCCCGATGGAAATCGGGGTCCTCTCCCTGGCGTGCGTGCTGGTTGAACTCGTCGACGGTGAGCCGGAGTTGGGCCGGGTCGATGCCACAGGCCTGCGCGAGTTCCTCCAGGGTGCGTCCGCGCGTCATGTATCCGTTGCGCAGGTAGGGCCACTGGGGGACCGGGAACGGCTTGGCCATGCCGAAGGGGTAGCGGCGCTGGAACCGGTGGTCGCAGATGAGCCAGGAGACCACTTCTTCTCCCTGCGGGGTGGCGTCGATCATGGCGGTGACGTAGTCGTGGTAGCCGTTCGCCTCGTTGACGAAGCGTCGGCCGTCGCGCATCACCGCGAGGAGACCGGGTTTTCCGCGGTCGACGATGTGGGGGAAGGTGCCGGTGCGGCCGTTGGGAAGCTTGACGGGGGAGACCGGGCACCAGGCGGCGGGGGAGGCGCCGGTGGTGTCGAGGACGCCGCCGACCTCCTCGGCGAGGCGAATGCCGTCGCCGGTGGTGGCGGCGGGGGCGAGGGCCTGGTGGTCCACGCCGGTGCCCTTGGGGAAGAGGGCGCGGCGCCGCTCGTCGTCGTGCGGGAAGCCGCCGGTGGCCAGGACCGTGCCGCGGCGGGCGTGGATGGTGACGTCGCCCCGCGGGGTGGAGACCACGGCTCCGTTGACCTTGCCGCGTTCGGTGAGCAGGCGTGTGGCGGGGGCGTTGACATAGAGCTTCACGCCCAGGTCCTCGGCGGACTTCGCGAGTCGGGCCACGAGCGCCGGCCCGTTGACCAGGTGCATACCGCGCCGATGCGTGACGAGGCCCAGTGTGTGGAGGGCGACGCGCCGGGCGGCGTGGAGGAAGCCCTTGACCGAGGTGGTGGCGTGCAGGAAGTGCTGCAGGTCCGGGCCGGCCATGATGCCCATGCCGAGGAACGAGGTCTCGTACATCTGCGGGCGCAGTTTGCGGCGCAGGGACTTGCTCAGGCGGCGGGCGTTGATCGGCTCGGGTCCCACCTGACGGCCGCCGGCGCTCGCACCGGGCTGCCACGCCTGGATGTCGGCGATCTTGGCGCCGTTGACGAAGCGCAGGCTGGTGTGGTCGTGGAAGAAGCCGACCATGTGGGGAGCGGCCTCGAGGAAGGCGTTCACCCGTGTCTCGTCGAATTCCTTGCCCAGGACGTTCTTGAGGTAGGTACGCGGCTGGTCGATGTCCTCGACGAAGCCCTCGGCCTGGGCGAGGGGGTGGCGCGGTGTCCACATCCAGCCGCCGGACCAGGCGGTGGCGCCGCCACAGACCGGGTCCTTCTCGACCACGACCACCTTCAGGCCGTGCCAGGCGGCGGTGACCGCGGCCGACAGGCCGCCGGCGCCCGACCCGATCACCAACAGGTCGCAGTCCAACTCCCTTGCTGCCGCCTGCCCGTGACTGGACGTGGTGGTGGCTTGGGCACTCATGGGGTCTCTCTTCCCGCCGGTGTGTTGTCCCGGCGTATTGCTTGCTCGCGTGCTGATCTGCCGCCGGTCGGGCCGACGTCACCTTCTCGGGTGGGTCATACGGGCTCGTGCCGTTGGTCCGTGGAGGCCGCGGACGTCCATCGGTAGGCGAACAGGCCGGTGACCAGGGCGGCGAGGGCGAGTCCTGCCAGGAGCAGGGCCACGCCGAGCCAGTCGCCGTCGTGTCCGGCGAGAGCGGTGGCGACCAGCGGGATGAAGCCGCCGACCGCGCCGGCCAGGGCGTAGCCGAATCCGGCGCCGCTGTAGCGCACGGAGATGTCGAACATGCCGGTGAACCAGGTCTGTTGCACCGCGGTGGAGATGTTGTGGCCGAGGTTGATCAGGGCGAAGAAGGCCAGTGTCATCAGCACCAGGGAGCCCGAGCGCAGGGACAGGAAGAACGGGACCGCGGCCGCGGCGGCGCAGAGGGGGCCGGCGACGTAGAACCAGCGGACTCCCACGCGGTCGGCGAGCTTGCCGTAGACGGGGGTGAGGAACGAGGCGAGGGCCAGCGCGATCATCGACGCGGCCAGCACCGTGCTCGTCGGGTGGTCGGTGTAGTTCTCCACGTAGACGAGGGAGAAGGTGAAGGCGATGTAGAAGCAGCCCTGATCGACGAGGCGCATGCCGATCACCGCGAGGATCCGCAGGGGCGAGGTCTTCAGCGCCACCCAGAGCGGTGCCCTGGTCTGCTCCCGCTTCTCCTTGGCCTCGGCGAACTCGGTGGACTCCGCCACGCCCGTGCGGATGAGGAGGCCGGCGACGGCGAAGACGAGGCTGATCAGGAAGGGGATGCGCCAGCCCCAGGACTCGAACTGGGCCTGTGTGGTGAGCGCCTGCATCAGGGAGAAGACGGCGGTGCCGAGCAGCAGGCCGATGAAGGAGCCGACCTGGACGCCGCTGGCGAGGAAGTTCTTCTTCCCCGGCGGGGCGCTTTCCACGGCCATCAGGGCGGCGCCGCCCCACTCTCCGCCGACCGCCACGCCCTGGATCGCACGCAGCAGCACCAGGCAGATGGGGGCTGCGATGCCCATCGCCGCGTAGGTGGGAAGTGCGCCGATCGCGGCGCTGGCCAGACCCATGATGAGCACGGTGAGGAACAGCATCTGCCTGCGCCCGATGCGGTCACCGAAGTGGCCGAAGATGGCGCCGCCCAGCGGCCTGAAGACGAATCCGACGGCGAACGAGGCCATGGAGGCGAGAAGCCCGACGAACTCGTCGTGCGAGGGGAAGTACTGCGGCCCGAAGATCGTCGCGGCGGCGATGCCGTAGAGGAAGAAGTCGTACCAGTCGATCACGGCACCGGTCATGCTGGCCGCCGCCCGGCGTCGCGGTGAGGCGCCACCAGGGGGGTGCGGGCTGTCCATGGAGACAACTGTGGTCTCCATGGGCCCTGCGTGAGAGTTGTTGTGGGGCATCGTTGCTCCAAACCTGGGCGGCCATCGATCACTGCACGGGCCGTGAGAGTCGAGTCCTGCTGGGCAGGAAGTCATTGACACTGAGATGACTACGTAGTCATTCTGGTTCGGGCAGCGTAGGAACGTCATCTGCGCCGCGTCAATACCCGCACTCGATTGGTGGTTCAAATACGTGGACGTCACGTTCGGGCTCGCTCACTTGTCGGCCCTGCATCTGGATCCGCCCTCCCTGGTCACCGCGGCGAGCGAGGCCGGCTTTGCCGCGGTCGGTGTGCGGGTCTTCCCCGCCACCGGGACCGAGGCCCGCTATCCGATCGCGGCGGGGGCGCCGATGACAGCCGAGACGGTTCGGCGTTGTCGCAGCACCGGTGTCTCGGTCCTGGACGTCGAGGCCTTCACCCTCGACGGAGCGCGCGGGCCCGCCGAGTGGATGCCCGCGCTGGAGGCCGGGGCAGAACTCGGCGCGCGCATCCTGAACGTCATCGGGGGAGACCCCGATTCGTCCCGACTGCAAGACACACTTGCCGTGTTGGCGGCCGACGCGTCCCGCTTCGGTATCCGCCCCTGCCTCGAACCGATCTCCTACCAGTGCGTCGACACCGTCGCGAAGGCCGCGCGGCTGGCCGAGGGGACAGGGGCCGGGATCATGCTCGATGTCCTGCACTTCGTGCGCGCGGGCGGCACGGTCGCCGACCTCGAAGCGCTGCCCACCGGGGTCGTCGAGGTGATCCAGCTCTGCGACGGCCCGGCCACGGTCCCCGACCTGCCCACACCGACGGAACTCCCGCTCGGGCAGAGCGTCGACGGTTCCTCGCGGCAGATCGAGTCCCGGGCGCATCGCCTGACACCCGGATCGGGGGTCTTCCCTCTGAGCGACATTCTGCGCGCGCTACCGAATGTGCCGATCAGCGTCGAGGTACCCAGCGCCGCCCGGGTCGCGCGCGAAGGCGCCGGAGCGCACCTCAAGGATCTCCACCGGGCCACCACCACACTGCTCACCTCCCCCGACACTGCAGGAGTCCGCTGATGACCGAGCTCGTCGACACCTCGGCCCCCACAACCGACTACTGGCCTGGCCGCTACCGCGACCAGGTCGTCCTGGTCACCGGCGCGGCGGGCGGACTCGCCGCACCCACCTGCCGGCGCCTCGCCCGTGAAGGTGCCACCGTGATCTGCACGGACGTGGCGGGCGACGGGGACGGCTCCTCTCCCGAGACATGCCTGTCCCTTGATGTCACCGACCCGGAAGCCTGGTGCCGGGTCGTCGCCGACATCATGCGCACACACGGGCGGCTCGACGGCGCGCTCCTGGCCCACGGAGTGCAAGGCCCCGAGACACCGATCGACGAGACACCCAGGGACGGCTGGCAGCACACCCTCGCCATCAACCTCGACGGCTGTCTGCACGGCCTCAGCGCCGCCCTGCCGGCGATGCGCGCACGCGGCTACGGACGTGTCACCATCCTGTCCTCCATAGCCGGCCGCGAAGGCAACCCGCACCAGGCCGCCTACTCCGCGTCGAAGGCCGCTGTCATCTCCCTGGTGAAGACCGCGGCAAAGGAGTACGCACGCGACGGCATCACCGTCAACGCCGTCGCCCCCTCGATGATGCGGACCCGCATGCTCGAGGACCTCAGCGAGGAACGCAATGCCGCGCTGCTCGCCCGGGTACCGATGGGCAGGGTCGGCACACCGGAGGAATTCGCCGCGCTCGCGGCCTGGCTGCTCTCGCCCGAGGCCAGCTACACCACAGGACAGACCCTCGACCTGAGCGGCGGGCGCAACACCGCCTGATCCTCTGTTCGTTCACGCCGGCGCGGCGGTCGTGCCCCGCTCGATCAGTCGCACCGGGAAGACCGTCTGGGAGAACTCGCTGTCTGCCCGGCCCTCGAGCCGGTCGATGAGCACGTCCACCGCCTTCGTCGCCATCTCCGTGAACGGCTGGTGCACCGTGGTGAGGTTGATCATCGACCACCGAGCCGGTTCCGAGTCGTCGAACCCGACCACGGACAACTCCTCGGGGACCCGGATCCCGAGCTGCGACGCCGCATCCAGCGCCGCGAACGCGAAAGAGTCCGTCGAGCAGAAAATCGCGGTCGGTCGCGGCTCCACCGCCAACAACGAACGGGCCATCTCCAACCCGCTCTCGTGATCGATGGGCCCTCGCCGCACGTACTCCTCCGGGAGATCCAGGCCACGTTCCCGGAGCGCGTCCCGCATGCCGTCCTCGCGCTCACGGCCATTGCTCACCGTGCGCGGGACCGACAGCATCGCGATCCTGTGGTGTCCCAGCTCGCCCAGGTGATGTGCGACCAGTGCACCGCCCGCTCGGTCCTCGCTCATGACGGTGTCCGCGCGCAGGTCCGAGAAGTCGCGACTGAGGAGCACCATCGGCATGTGACGTGCCGCCACCTGGGCCACTCCCGGGGAGTCGTCCGTCGCGGACATGAAGATCAGCCCGTCGACGATCGCCTCGTTCAGGACCTCCAGGGCGTCCGCGTCGTGCGTTTCCTCAGGGTCGCGGATGAGGGCCATCCGATAGCCGCGCGCCGCCGACCGCTCCTGGATCGCCGCGATCGCCGGCGGGTACAGGGGGCTCCTCAGGTCGGCCACGACCACGCCGAGCGCCTTCGCTCGACGCGTGACCAGCATCCGGGCCGCGGCATCGGGCCGGTATCCGAGCGCCTGCGCCGCGTCGATCACGCGTCGACGGGTCTTCTCCGTCACGGAGGGATGTCCGCGCAGCGCCCGGGACACCGTCGTCTGGGAAAGACCCAGCTGCCGTGCCAGGTCGACACTCGTCACCATGGTATGAGGATACGGCTCCACCTGCACGCCCCTGCAGCCCGCTCTCCGAAGTCGGTCTCACCGTGTGTTGTGGTCGGCGCGTGAGGCTGATGCGAACCATGCGGTGTGCGACAGGTGTCACCGACAGCCTCTCCGTCCCCGACGAGCTGCTTACCACCATGTGCACACCGGCAGTGCACTCACGTTCAGGTGGCCGGCGCCACTATGGGCCGGGAGACCGTGTTGAAGGCCGAGACTGAGGCACCCTCTTCCGGGGCCCTCGATGGCGGGACGTGCCCGAGTCGCCTGATCCCGCCCGGGTGTCCACGGACAGTGTGACGTCCGGGTGAGCGGACAGTTCGGATCTTGGTGGGCGGACAACTCATCTCCCGTTGCGGTATGACTTTTCGTCGCCCGGTTGGCGGGTCAGCCGTTCGGGGCGAGGGGCTCGACTCCCTGCCCGCTGGTGGCCTGCGTCAGTCGCAGCGAGGAGCCTTCGGTGAGCACGATGTGAGCGTGGTGCAGGAGCCGGTCGACGGCGGCGGTGGCCAAGGTCTTGGGCATGATCGAATCGAAGCCTGAGGGATGAAGGTTGCTCGTCACGATCACCGAGCGGCGCTCGTAGGCGGCATCGATCACGCGGTAGAACGCCTCGGCGGCGGCTTGCCCGCAGGGCAGCATGCGGGTTCGTCTCGTCGTTCTCGCAAGCGGCCCCCAGATCGGCGTGGACGTCATGGTCCGGCCCTCCGACCTCGCGGAAGCGGCGTCATGCGTCTGATGCATCACAGGCACGAACTTCTGGTGAAGTCCCTGGCCTATACGCCCCTCGAAGCGCATCCGCATGATGGCTGCCATCACTCCGTGACGTCGGTTATGACATCCATCGGCTCACGAAACTCTATGAGAGAGGCACCATGACAATGTCGTCCAGCGCCACAGTGTCGGATCTCGAAACCTCTGACGCCGAGCTGGTGGGCCGCGCCACCGGCCTGGTCCCGCTGATCCGTGAGTACGCCGCGCAAGGTTCCGAGGCGCGGCGAGTGGTCCCCGAGGTGGTCAAGGCGCTGGAGGACGCGGACATCTTCCGTCTGCTCGTGCCCAAGCGGTACGGCGGCCACGGGACGACGCTGCGCACCGCCGTCGACGCCGTGGCCGAGGTGGCCCGTGGTGATGGTTCGACCGGATGGATCGCCGCGCTGATGACCGTCGCCACGGGATTCGCCTCGACTGCCTCCGCTCAGGCACAGGAGGAGATCTTCGGTGCGCATCCGAAGGCGAAGCTGTGCGGCATCTTCTCCCTGGGAGGCAAGTCGGAGCGGGTCGACGGCGGCTACCTGATCAGTGGCCGCTGGCCTTACGCCTCGGGTTCCTTCGCTGCCGACTGGGGGAGCCTGGGAATCTCCCTCGAGAGCGGCGAGGCCGCGATGGCGTTGGTCCCGGCGGAAACATGGACGATCGAGCCGACCTGGTTCGTCACCGGGATGAAGGGCACGGGCAGCGACACCATCGTGATCGAAGACCACTTCGTTCCCGATCACCGGATTCATTCGGTCAAAGACCGCTCCGAGGAACGCTACCGAACGCCCCACCCTGATGACCGGATGGCTTCGATGGCCCTCAACGCGGTCGCCGCCGCCATTCTCGTCGCACCGCAGATCGGTCTGGGCCGGCACGCGCTGGAGATCACCCGGGCCAAGCTGCCCCACAAGCCGGTGGCCTACACCGGCTACCAGGAGGCAAGGCTCTCCCCCACCCACCAGATCGGCGTGGCGAACGCGGCCACCAAGCTGCACCTGGCCGAGCTGACGATGTACCGCATGTGCCTCGACCTCGACCGGGCCGCGGACGAACGCCGGCTGCCCGACCTGGAGACTCGCGCTCGGATCCGCAACGACACCGGCGTGGTCGCCGAACTGGTCAAGGACGCGATCGACCTGCTGCTGACCGCCAACGGTGCCGGCTCCTTCGCCGAGGTCAACGTGCTCAACCGCATCTGGCGGGACTCCGGGACCGCCGCCCGGCATGCCCTCGTCACCCCCGAGATCGGCAAGGAGGCCTACGGCCGACTGCTGCTCGGCAACGAAGAACCGACGATCGCGCTGTGAAGACAGCGACCATGCAGACGACCACATCTGTTCCCACCACGAAACAGAGCGGCCTGGCCGCCGACGCCACCGACTACCGACGCGTCCTCGGACACGTCCCGACCAGCGTGGCCGTCGTCACCGCAAGCGCCAGGTCCGGGCCCGTCGGGATGACCGTCGGCTCGTTCACCTCGGTCTCGCTGGACCCGCCACTCATCGCCTTCTTCGTCGACCGGTCCTCCAGCACGTGGCCGCGCCTGTACGAGGCAAGCCACTTCGGCGTCAACATCCTCGGCCACAACCACAGCGAGCTGTGCAAGGCGTTCTCCCGGCGCGGCCAGGACCGCTTCCTCGACTTGGACTGGCATATGTCGGCTCGCGGCTTGCCTCTCCTGGACGAGGCGATCGTCACCCTGGAATGCACGAGGTTCAAGGTCGATCTCATTGGCGATCACTACCAGGTGGTCGGCCGCGTCGAGTCACTGGAGCTGCGCGCCACCGATCCCCCGCTGATCTTCCTGCGCGGCGGCTTCCTGGATCTGAGTGCCTCGGGCGCAGCGTCCGGACGCGACGAAGGGGACGGATGATCTACGAGCACGCCGAACTGCATGTCCACCCGAGGGGAGGCGTTCGGCTCGAAACGGACTTCGCGGCGGTCCGGCATCTGCTGTTGGAGGCTCCCGGGTGCCGATCCGCCGAACTGCTGCGCAGCGTCGACCACCCTGACACCTACCTGCTGCGCGTCGGTTGGGAACGGCTCGAGGACCACACCGACGTCTTCCCCGGAACCCCGCAGGCGAAGGCCTTTGCCGAGGCAGTCGCACCACACTGTGTCGCCCGGCCCCGGGTCGTCCACTACGCGGCCCAGGGAGACAGTACAACCGCCGCGTGACAACCCGCAGACCGGGGGCTTCCAATGGCCTCCGCCCTCCCTCACTTTCCCTGGAGCGGTGCCCTACGACGGGCCGGCCACACCGCTCGGCCGCGGCATCAAATGGCCGGCCGGCGTCGCTTCCAAGGAGCCTGAGCGTGGAGGCACTCGCGCGCTCTGAGGTCAACTCCGTTCGCGCGCATGTGCCCTGACGAGGTTGCGAGAGACAGGAACAGGAGACACAGCATGGGTCGGATTGTCATCAGCGGCGCCTCGGGAGACTTGGGGCGCCGTGTCACGGACTTGCTTCTCAACGCGGATCCCCATCTCGAACTGACGCTTGTAACGCGCACGCCGGAGAATCTCCGCCAGCGCGAGGCGCAAGGGCTCCGGATCTGTCGAGGCGACTACCGGGAGGCCGTTTCCCTGGATGCCGCGTACGGCGGCGGGGAGATACTCTTCTTGATCAGCGGACTGAATCTCGGCCGACGAGTTTCCGAGCACCGGACTGCGATTGCCGCAGCGCAGCGGGCTGGCATTCGCCATATCGTGTACACCTCGGTGGGAGGCGTACAGCCGAATAATCCTGCCCTGTCGGCCAAAGACCACTATCAGACTGAGCTTGATCTGCGAGCGTCAGGTCTGACATATACAATTCTCAGGAATTCTCTCTATTCTGAGATTGTAAGCAACGTTCTTCTTGCGCCTGCAGTAGCAAGTGGGTTGATGGTGCAGGCAACGGGCTATGGCTTCCTTGCGCCAGTCGCGAAGCAGGATGTGGTACGTAGCGCTGCTACTTGCCTGCTACAGGCCGAGCGACATGCCGGTGCCGTTTACGAGATCACCGGCACCGAATTGCTGAACTTCCATGACATCGCGGTGATCGGTTCGGAAGTGCACCGTACCCCTGTCAAGTATGTCCCGGTGTCGGCCGAAGACCGTCTCGCCTTCTTCGATTCCGTGGGGATTCCTCGAACCTATGACCCGAACATGCCGCCGAGCGCGGACGGGCACATGTGGGCCAGCGACGAATTGGTATCAGCTGAAGTTGCCATCGCCGAGGGGTACCAAGCCATCCTGTCTCACCACGTGGAGCACATCACGGGGCAAGACGCCGAGTCACTGCGGTCTGTGACGGAGCGTTGCAAGTCATTGCGCTACGACGAGACGGATGCGGCTGTTTCGTAGCCGATCCGATCCCCCGTTTAGCCTCGATCTTTCGTGACGGCTCACTTGTTCAACGACCCTGTTGGCGAATTCCTGGCGCGTAGCATTGTCGGCTCCTGGGACTGGTCCTCGGGGGCCGATGCCGTGGCGGGTTGGAGGTCGACGATGTCGTTGTGGCTCAGGAATACGGGAGACGTGCCGGTGGAGACGGCTCGGGTCGCGAAGACCGCGTTCCCCAAGGGGAGTCTGGTGATCCGCGTCCGCGATGAGCTGGGGGCTCTGTTCGCCGACGAGGAGTTCGCGGACCCGTTTCCCGTGCGTGGCCAGATCGCCGGGTCGCCAGGGAGTGATGCGGATTCTTGAATCAGATATCGCCATCAAGGTGTCGTCCAACTGCAGGTAACGGCAGCCGAGTTCGTGCACGCCGCGGATCTGGGCCGCGTAGGCGTCAGTGAGGTCGGACCAGAGGTCATCGAGGTCGGGGTAGACGGACGCGTCGATCGCGGAGCGCCCGCCTCGGTAGTGGACCATGCTCGGCGAGGGGATGGTCAGTTTCGGTGTGACACCGTCGGCGACGGCGTCACGGAGGAAGGCGAAGGCGTCGCCGAAGATCGTGTGGTCGAGTCGTACGGTGCCGTCGATGCGCGTGGAGGGCGGCGCGAACTCGATGTCGCCGTCCTCGTTGTGGAAGCGGACGTGCAGCGACTCGTCCTCGACGCGGCTGATGCCGCCGAGGGCGTAGATGAAGTCCATGTGCTTTCGCGGTGGCGGTCATGGCTGACATCCCTTCCTCGGCTCCTCGACTACAGCCCACACCCTCACCCGGAACGGTGGGCGGCTCAACCGCCTGACGCGAGGTTGCAAGAACTCCGACAGCGGGAGCGGTACCGTCTTCGGCGCACAACGATGAGTCGCGCGCGGAGAAGTCAGGCGCACCCGACCTCGACCGAGTGGGCTGCCAGGCCGCGGGTCCCCATGTCGACGAGCTGCTCAGCGAGCGCGTCGTCGAGCGGGCTGGTTCCGAAGAGGAGGTGGAAGTAGACCGGTGCGTAGAACAGTTGGGCTGCCGCGCTCGGGTCGAGGTCGGACCGGAAGACGCCTTCGTCGATGCCGCGCCGCATCAACTTCTCGACCGCTGCTGCGCGTTCGTTCCAGAATCTGCCACGGAAGTCGGCGATCGTCTCGGGGTCGTACTGTCCTTCGGCGACGATCTGGGCGACGAGTGTGCCCATGGGCCCGGCGTAGTGGGAGATCAGTGCCTTGAGGTGCGCGAGGAGCGCCTCTCGTACCGGCACCCCTTCGGGGATGCGGGTGTGCGCGAGGTGGTTCTCCATGAAGGCGTCGATGACGACGGCTGCCTTGTTGGGCCACCACCGGTAGATCGTCGCCTTGCTGACCTTGGCCCGCTTGGCGATCGCCTCCATGGTCAGCTTCTGCACCGTGATGGCGCGTCGGCCATCACGGACGAGCAGGTCCATGGTCGCGTCGAGGATTGCTCGACGACTCGATTCGCTTCGTACAGCCACAGGGGAAATTTACCTCGGACGCGACCGTAGTTCTCGCGTCAGCGCGCGACTGGCCCTCCCATGTTACCCCACAAATGATACGAGACGTATCGAATGTGTAGTGGTGGTGCAGGAAGTCGAAGTGATGGGACGCCCCCAATGAGCCGAACGCCTGCGGCGGAGGCCACTCTTCCGGAGTGGAATGGGGGGCGAAATAGGGATTAATCGCACGTATTGAGCGCCTTGCGGGCGGGGGCTGCGGTCCGCCTGTCCTCCTTCATGGGGGTGAGGTGAGACTCGTCAGATGCGAAACGTATCGTTTCGAATGTAGAGTCACGTCACCTCTTGTAGGGAAGGAGCGCCCCAATGACGGTGTGCTTTCGACAGGCGGTTTTCGTGCCGCCTTCTGTCTCTGTCGTCGCCGAGGAGCTGGGGTTCTACGCCGACGTGGGCGTGGACGTCGAGACCGTGCTCATCGAGTCGTCCACGGATCAGCGGGACCGGTTGCTGAGCGGGAACGTCGACGTGGGTGTGACGGCCATGGACAACCTCGTGGTCTGGAATGCCGGCGGCGGGGGTCTTCGGATCGTGGCCCAGGTGGAGTCGACGACACCGCTGGAACTGGTCGCCCGGCCATCGGTGGACGGAATAGAGGGGCTGCGCGGTGCGGTGCTGGGCGTCGACGCCGTGGACAACGGGTTCGCGGTGGTGCTGCGCCATCTGCTTGCCCGGCGTGGACTGTCCACCGCCGACTACACGCTGCTGCCCGTAGGCGGTGTGCGTGAGCGCTGGGAAGCACTGCGTACGGAATCGATCGATGCGACCTTGCTGGGGCCGCCGTTGGATGAGCTGGCGGCCGAGGCGGGCTTCGTGTCACTGGCCGCCGTGGAGGCGGAGGTACCTGACTACCCCGGACAGGGTGTGGTCGCGGGACCGGCAGCACGGAAGGCGGGCGGCGACGGGCTTCCGCGGTATCTGGCGGCACTGGAAGCGGCGCGGCAATGGCTCTGCGACGCCTCCGACGAGCGGGTACGGGAGCTGTTGTCGCGGGGCGGTCACGGGCCCGCCTCGGTGCGAGCGGCATTGCGCACGCGCCCGAAGTCACTGGTTCCCTCACGTGCGGGACTGGAGCGGATCCTGGCGATGCGCGACGGGCTCGGCCTGCTGCCCCAGCCTGCGCCGGGTCTCAGCGATCTGTACGACGACGAGCTCCTCGGTGCCGAGCTGAACCGGTGACATCGGCCCGCGATGTGGCCGTCGCCGCACATTCCCGCGGACACGGCAACGGATCCGGCGCGCGTCGGCGGAGTGCACAAGTAAGAGCGGTACTTCCAACAAGTACCGGAGAAGAACAGGGAGATTTGGTGTCCCAAGACTGCGAAGTCCTGGTCGTCGGCGGTGGCCCGGTAGGGGTGAAGATGCTGGCCGAGTTGGGCCATGCCGGCGTGCGGACCGTGGGTATCGAGATGTGGCCCGAGATGTGGAAGCAGGCTCGGGCGGTGCACTTCGACGCCGAGGCGATGCGCTCGTTCCAGTCGATCGGCCTCGCCGCGCAGGTTTCCGAACTGACAAGTCCGATGCGGCATTACCGGATGGAGAACGAGGCCGGGGACACCCTCCTGTCCTTCGCGACCGGGCAGTGGGAGCCGCAGGCGTGGCACGGTCAGAACCTCTTCCATCAGCCGGAGATCGACGCTCTGCTGCGTGCCGAGGTCGAACGGCTCCCCAGTGTGGAGCTCCGACTCGGAACGACGCTCCTGGAGATCGACCAGGACGATGACGGTGTCCACTGCCACGTCGAAACGGTCGACGGGACGCGTCAGACGATCACAGCGCGCTGGGTTGTCGCCTGCGACGGCGCCAACTCCACGGTCCGGGAGGCACTCGGAATCCCCGTCGAGAACCTCGGCGTGGACGATCCGTGGCTCGTCGCCGACGGGCAGCTGCACGGAGCGCTGGACATGGAGGGCGACATGGTGCTGCTGGGCCGGCACACGCGGCCGGCCCTGTTCATCCGGCTCCCCGGCGACCGTGCCCGCATCGAGCTCAAAGTGCTGCCGGGAGACGATCCGGACGAGATCATCACGCCCGCGGGAATCGCCCGGCTGAGCAAGGGCCTTCTCACGCCCGAGAACTTCACCCCCGACCGTCGCTCGATCTACACCTTCCGCGCTCGTGTCGCGGAGAGGTGGCGCGTGGGCAACGTGTTCCTCGCGGGTGACGCCGCCCACCAGGCGCCGCCGCTGTTCGGCCAGGGTCTGTGTGCGGGAATGCGGGACGTGTCGAACCTCGTGTGGAAGCTCCGGCTGGTCGCCGACGGCAGGGCGCCTGAATCCCTGCTCGACACCTATGAGTCCGAGCGCCGCCCACACGCCTGGTACTGGGTCAACGAGGCAGCCATGATGGCCAATCTCGTCCAGACCACCGACCCCGAGGTCGCCGCCCGACGAGATGCCTTCGTTCTCGCCGAACCCGAGAAGGGCTTCCCGGCCGACCCGGCTCTCGGCCCCGGCCTGCACGCCGGGTCCGTCGACCGAGAGGCCGGTCGCCTGTCGATCCAGCCGATGCTGGCGGACGGGACCCGTCTCGATGATCTCGTCGGGCGCCGGTTCCTGTTGGCTGCGTCGCCTCAACTCCTGGCGGAACTGCCCGAGTTCGTGCGTACCGCGCTGGAGAACGACCCCGAGATCGCAGTGGTCAGCTCTCCAGAACACGTCGGCGTGCTGCTCGACAGCGTGGTGTCGTCGGCTGTCCTGGTTCGTCCCGACCGATACGTACTCGGGACTGCGCAGACAACGCGGAGCCTCGAAGATCTGCTGCGCCTGCTGCCGTTCGGGTCCGGGCTCCCGGATTCACCCCTTACCGCTACTTCTGGAGTTCGTCATGTCTGAGAGTCCGATCAGTTCGGTGAGTCCGATCACGCATTTGCGGCATGTGGATATCGCGGTGCAGGACTATGAGAAGCAGGTGGCTTTCTATGAGGAGAAGTGGGGGTTGGTCAAGGCGGGGTCGGATGGTGATGTCACGTATTTCGCGGCGGAGGGTTCGCCGGAGCAGTATGTGATCCGGGTGCGTCGGGCGCAGGACAAGCGGCTGGACCTGGTGTCCTACGGGGCTGCGGACCGGGAGACGGTGGACGCGCTCGCGGTGCGGCTGGCCCGCGGGGGTGTGCGGTTGGTGGGGGAGCCGGATGAGTTGCAGACGCCGGGGGGTGGTTACGGTTTCCGGTTCTTCGATGTGGAGGGCCGCACGATCGAGGTGTCGACGGAGGTGGCGGCGCGCAGGCATCGGCGGATCGAGGAGCGTGAGGACATTCCGGTGCGGCTGTCGCATGTGGTGTTGAACTCGCCGGAGCCGGAGAAGCTGCAGGCGTTTTATGAGAAGTATCTGGATTTCCGGCTGACGGATACGAATGTGCATCCGGAGCTGGGCGGGATCATGTGGTTCATGCGGTGCAATCCGCAGCATCACTCGATGGCGATCGCGCGGTGTCCGCATGTGTCGTTGCATCATGCGTCGTTCGAGATGCGTGGGCTGGATGAGTACATGCGGGGCAGTGGCCGGCTGATGCGGGACGGTGTGCACAAGGTGTGGGGTCCGGGCCGGCACCGGGCGGGGGACAACACGTTCACGTACTTCCATGACCCGAACGGGAACACGATGGAGTACACGACGGAGCTGGAGACGCTGGACGAGGACTCCTGGCATCCGCACCTGTATTCCACGGACGATCCGGAGACGTCGGATCAGTGGGGTACCTCGAACCCGATGAACGATTTCGTGTCCCGGGAGATGTTCAACGATCCCGACCGCGGCCTGTTCACCCCACCCCCCGTATGAGACCAGGGTGGGCCGCTGCCCTCGCGTCGGCAGCCCGCCCCCCCCCACGACGTCGCCGGCCGCCTTCGGTCGGCGACGACCTTGGACGGGACCGTGCCGCACACCCTGCGAGCCGCGCCGATGCGCAGAGTCCCGTCGCCCGCCATCATCAAGAAGTCGAGGACACCATGAGCACCACACCCTTCTCCTTGGGCACCTTCGCCGAAGCAACCGGCAGTCCGTTCCCCGGCATTGTCGTGGACGGAAAGGTGTACGACACCCGGACCGTTCTGCCCGAAGCCGCCACCACCCGGGACCTGCTCGCCGACTGGGAGGCGGCGCTCGAAGCGCTTCAGTCTCTCGCTGACGCGCCCGAGGCCGGCCTGGGGCGGCCGGTCGGCGACCTGCGGGTGCTGGCACCGGTCCAGCCGCCCGGGCAGATCATCGCCGCCGGCGCCAACTACCGCGAGCACGTCATCCAGATCACCGTGGCACACCGCCTGGGCAAGGCCGACGCCACCCCGGAGGAACTGCGCGAGCAGGCCGCCCGCGAGGTCGACGAGCGCCGGGCGAACGGTGATCCCTATGTGTGGGTCGGCGCCCCCTCGGCCATCAACGGCCCCTACGACGACGTCGTTCTGCCCTCCCTCGGCGAGAACCACGACTGGGAACTCGAACTGGGCGTGATCATCGGTCGCGAGGCGCGAGAGGTGAGCCCCGCCGAGGCACTCGACCACGTCGCGGGCTACACCATCTGTAATGACATGACGACGCGCAGTCTTGTGCCCCGCCCGGAGATCCCCATGATGGGCACGGACTGGATGCGCTCCAAGAACCAGCCCGGCTTCTACCCCACGGGGCCGTACGTGGTGCCCGCGCGCTTCGTGTCCGACCCGCAGGACCTGGACATCACGCTGAAGCTCAACGGCAAGGTCATGCAGAAGGGCAACACGGGCGACATGATCTTCGACATCGCCTCGCTCATCTCGTACGCCTCCCACCGCCTGGTCCTGCAGCCGGGCGACATGCTCATCACCGGCTCGCCGGAGGGCAACGGCTCCCACTACGGGCGGTTCCTGCGTGCGGGCGACGTGATGGAGAGCGAGATCACCGGCCTCGGTACGCAGCGCACCGTGTGCAGCTAGGCATCGCCTATGACGTCCCTGCGGGGCCACCCCTCGGTGGCCCCGCAGGGACGGCTCGATCAACAACTGCAAAGGAGAATCATGTCTGTTGGTGCCAAGACCGACTCCCTCCAGTCACCCGCAGGCCGGTCGACGGGCGGCATCGTCGGGCTCCTGGCCACGGCCACCGGACTGTGCGTGGCCAACCTCTACTACGGGCAACCGCTTCTCGACGCCATCGGGCGAGGGCTGCACACCTCCTCGTCCACCGCGGCTCTCCTCATCACGCTGACACAGGCGGGTTACGCGGCAGGGCTGCTCCTGCTGTTGCCCCTCGGTGATCTCGTCAACCGGGCGAGATTCGTGCCGCTGATGGCACTGACGACCGCGGTCGCCCTGGCCGCGATGGCGCTCGCCCCTTCCGCCCCGTTGTTCCTGACCGCTGCCACCGTCGCCGGCGTCGGCGCGTCGACCGCGCAGGTCCTCGTCCCGTTCGCCACCGAACTCGCGCCGCCGCACCACCGCGGGCGAGTGGTCGGAACGATCGCGATGGGATTGCTGCTCGGTTCCGTCCTGGCCCGCACCGTGGCCGGCTACCTCGCCGATTTCGCCGGCTGGCGCACCGTCTACGGCGCGGCCGCCGTGGCGATGGCCCTTCTCGCACTGGTCCTGCGGCTACGGATGCCGGTCGTGACGTCATCCTCCGAACGGATCGGCTATGGAGCACTGCTGGCTTCCACGTTCCGCATCATTGGACGGGAGCCGGTGCTCCGCGTACGCATGATGCTCGGTGGTCTCAGCTTCGCCGGGTTCTCGGTGCTGTGGACCGCACTGACGATGCTGCTGAGCGGAGCGCCGTACCACTACTCGGTCGGCACCATCGGCCTGTTCGGACTGCTCGGCGCCGTGGGCAGTCTCGTGGCCCGGCCCGTAGGCACGCTCACCGACCAGGGCCGCGGAGGCTTGTTGACCACGCTCAGCTGCCTGCTGCTCGCCGTGTCCTGGGTAGTCCTGTTCTTCGGGGACCACCACATCGTGCCGATCATCATCGGAGCAGCGGTCTTCACTTTGGCCGTGCAAGGACTTCAGGTCGCCAATCAGAGCCGCATCTACCAGTTGAACACCGGTGCGCTGAGCCGCGTCAACTCGGCCTACATGACGGCGTACTTCATCGGTGGCGCCATCGGCTCCGCACTCACCAGCGCGGTGTACGCGGCGGGAGAATGGTCCGGGGTGTGCGTGCTGGGTCTGGCACTTGGCGTACTGACGGTGCTGGTCTGGGCATTCGGCAGTCGCGCCGAACGGCGCCGCCCCGCACCACCGACCACATCAGGTGCCACCGCGCGCCGGAGCAACTCGAGGCGCCACCGCGCGGGTGACGGCGGTGGGCGGTAGCCCGATCAGCGTGGTAGCGGCCAGCAGGAAGAAGCCCGCGCACACCAGCAACCCGGTGCCGAGGCTTCCGGCGGATGCCAATGAACCGAGCAGGAACGGCGCGCAGGCTGATACGCCGCGTCCCACGTTGAAGCAGAGACCCGCTCCGGTGGCTCGCACCTCGGTGGGGAAGAGGCCGGCGAGGTAGCCGCCGAAGAGGCCGAAGAAGGAGGTGCAGATCCCGAAAGCCGCTACTGATCCGAGCAAGAAGGCGCCTGGGGACTGCGTCACGGTCACAGCGAGGAGAACTCCGCTTCCGAGGAGCGCGGTCGCCACGACGCGCCGGTGCCCGTGACGGTCCGCCAGGTACCCGAAGACATTGCACCCCGCGAAGTTCCCCAGATTCAGAACGATCATGAATGTGGCGATCTCGGAGACACTGAGCCCATGGTCTGCCCCCAGGAAGGTGGGCAGCCAGGTCGAGGTCCCCCACCATCCGATCAGAGCGAAGGTGGCCAGCAGCGTTCCGAACAGGGTGACCCGTAGGAGAGCGCGATCGAACACCTGGCGCGGGCCGCCCTTTTCGGCCGCACGCACGGGAAGCCGACGATGTGCGATCCACTCCTTGGACTCGTCGAAGGCGAATCCGACGACGAGCAGGGGCAGCACGGCGCCGAGGCCGCTGACGAAGAACAACATGCGCCAGTCGGGCAGGAGCGCAGGGGCCAGCACGGCGGCGAGCAGGCCACCGACCGGCGACGAACTCAAGGCGAAGCACGTGGCGCGGCCACGCAGCCGCTGCGGCCAGGTCTCCACCACGTAGGCCGACACAGCGCTCCAGACGCCACCGAGGCCGAGGCCCGACAGGAACCTCAGCAGCAGAATCGTCCAGAATCCCGGAGCTGCGGCGATGGCCGTGGTGAACATGCCGAAGACGGCCAGTGACATCATCAGTGCCCGCTTGCGGCCGTACCTGTCAGCGATCCGTCCCAAGGTGATGCTGCTGACGCCTATGCCGATCAGCGTGGCCGTGGCCAGCAGTCCGCCCTCGGCGAGCGACAGCCCGAGGTCCTCCCGGATGTGAGGCAGCGCGAGGGCGAGGATCGCCAACTCCAGCGCGTCGAACATGTAGGCCAGGAATGAACCGCCGAGCACAGTCCAGCGCTCGGATGTTGATGACATGTCAGTCCCCTCGCGGTGCAACGTCGTAGGTGCCGGGCAGGTCGTCCTGTCGCTGTGTGCAGGTGTCGGCCGCCCGGCGTCGGCTCGGCGACCGGGCAGGCGGGCATGGCAGGGCAGCGATCACGTGCGGGCAGGACCAGGTACGGACGGCGGCGGGCGCGGGCGACGGTGGTTGCACCGTCGCCCGCGCAGTCGTGCGTCGATGGGTCACACCGGGAGGCCGCCGGGAGAAGTGCGTTGTGTCGGCAAGATAAGCACCGTCGAAACGGTACGTCTAGTATCGGTGCAGCCCCGATTGGGCGGACTCATCGAATACTGAAGTCTCCGTCTGCCGGGTGCGTCGGTCCGTCCGCGAGCGTGCGGCGGCAGTAATCGGCGAAAGCCTGAGCCCGGCGCGTGAGTTTCGCGCGGGTCGGCCTGGCGAGGAGTACGGGCATCTCCGGCACCTCCTCCTGGATCGCGCATTCGGCCAGTGGGATTCCCTCGTAGCTGATGCCGGAAGGCGGCCGTTGAATCAGAAGCGAGTAGCCGAGCCCCCGCGCGACCAGGGACCGCACGGTCTCGAAGCTGCTGGTCGTGTGCCGGACCGTGGGCCGCACGCCGAGCGATGCGAGCAACTGAGTGAAGTAGTGACGGCTCGGCGGATAGTCGAGAAGGACCATGGGCTCGTCCGCGAGGTCGTGCAGGCTCACTGCCCCCTGCCCGGCCAGCGGGTGCGTGTGGGGGAGCAGTACGTGAGGGCGGGTTCGGTAGAGCGTCTCGTGGTGCACGCCCGGTTGCAGGTCGAGTTCGTAGAGCAGTGCCATCTCGCACGTTCCGTCCAACAACCGCTCCTGCAGCTCCACTTGTGAGCCCTCGACGAAGTTCAGCTCGACCGTCGGGTGTTCCGCGGCGAAGCCCTGCAACAAGCCCGGCATCAGGAACGGGGCCAAGGTCGTGTAGCAGCCGACGGTGAGGTCACCCGAGAGCTGTCCGCCCAAGTGGCGTGCGCTGGAAACCAGTTCGTCCGCGTGGGCGAGCAGCGGGCGTGCATCGGCGAGCACCGCCAGGCCGGCCTGCGTGATGGTCAGCCCCTTGGCCTGTTGCCGGAGGAACAACTGGACGCCGAGCGTGCGCTCCAGCTCACTGATGGCCAGCGCGACGGTCGACTGCGAGATGTGCTCGCGTGCCGCGGCACCCGAGATGGTGCGCATCTCCGCTGCCGCCACGAAGTACCGAAGCTGTCGCAGGGAGAGCGTCATCGTCCATACCTCAGGATTCCTGTGGTTGTTTCCGATCATTTAATGGATTCCAGGGTATTCCCTGCTCGCGGCCCTGTGCAGGACAGTCACAGCATCCCGATGTGGCACACATCCCATGTGAGGAGCCGCTATGCCCATCGCAACGAATCTCACCAACAGGGACCTGTACGCCGATCCGTACCCCGTGTACCGCGAGCTCAGGAAGAACGAGCCATGGGCCTGGTCGGACGGACTCAACATGTGGCTCGTCAGCCGTTACGAGGACGTCGTCTTCGTGGACGAGCACCCCGAGATCTTCAGCGCACACCAGCACAACTCCCTTGCGGAGCGCACCATGGGACGAGTCATGATCCGGACCGACGGGGACGCCCACCGCCGGCTGCGCTCCGCCGTGGACGGCCCGCTGAAGCGCCGCACCGTACGCCAGCACTGGTCGGCGGGGCTCACCGCGCACGCACGAAAACTCGCCGAAGCACTGCGGGACAAGCCGGAGTTCGATCTGGTGTCAGACTTCGCGGCACCCTTCGCCGCGCAGGCGCTGGCGAACACCGCGGGGTTGTCGGACGTGACGACCGCGCAGGTGGTCGAGTGGTCCGGTGCCTTCATCGCCGGTCTGGCCAACCATGAGGACGACCCGGCCGTCTGGGAGCGTGCCGGGCGCGCAAGGGACGAGGTGGGGGAACGGGTGCGGGAGACGATCACGCGCGTGACGGCCGCACCGGACCACAGCGTCATCTCCGCCATGGTCCACGCCGACCTCGCCGAACCGCTGTCGGCCGAGGAGATCGCCGACCAGGTGCGCCTGATGATCTCCGGTGGCTTCAACGAGCCGTGGCATGCCCTGGCCACGCTCGTCTGGCAGTTGAGCATGCGGCCCGAACTGCGCGACCGCGTTCTCGCCGAATCCGCGGCCCTCGACGCCGCCATCGAGGAGACCATGCGCTGGCTCAGCCCCATCGGCGCCCTTCCACGGCAGCTCGCCGTCGACCACACCGTCGAAGGTGTGACCCTGCGAGCAGGGGACAAACTGCTCGCACTCGCCGGGTCGGCCAACCGCGACGAGCGGAAGTTCCCCGACCCGGACGCGTTCGACATCGACCGCCCCGATCTTCAGGACCATCTGGCCTTCTCCCTCGGCGCCCACTACTGCCTCGGCACCTATCTGGCGCGCGAGCAGCTGCGCACCGCCGTACCTGTGCTGTTCGAGACGCTCACGGGTCTGCGCGTCAACGGAACGCCGAACCTGACCGGTTGGATGTTCCGTGGCCCGGACTCGGTCCGGATGCAGCACGACACACAGCAGGGAAAGGCAGCGGTTCAGTGATTCAGCTCTGCTCCGTCGAGGAACTCACTCCGGGCACGGTCACCCGCATCGCCAGGCCCGATCTTCCGGCCCCTCTGGCACTCGTCAAGGTCGGCGACCGCGTCTTCTGCATCGACGACACCTGCTCTCACGAAACGGCCTCACTCTCCGACGGCTGGCTCGACGGACACGAGGTCGAGTGTCCCCTCCACGAGTCCCGTTTCGACGTGCGGACCGGCAGGCCCGACTGCCCGCCCGCCCGGCGCTCCATCCGCACCCATGCCGTCCGACTCGTCGACGGCATCGTGTACGTGGAGGAGTCCTCCGTGGCGGCCGAGGAGCCGGCACGATGAGCACGATCGCTGTCGTCGGCGTCGGCCTGGCCGGGGTCAGGGCTGGCGAGGCGCTGCGCGCTCAAGGGCACGACGGGCGCCTCGTGATGATCGGTGAGGAGGCCGTCGAGCCTTACGACCGACCGCCGTTGTCCAAGCAGGTTCTCCTGGGAACGTACGAGGCCTGCGACATCGCGCTGACGGACACGGCGTCGCGTGCCGAGCTCGACGCCGAGTGGCTGCTCGGGACGCGCGCCACAGCCTTCGATCCGGTGACGCGTCACCTCACGCTGTCCGACGGGCAAAGCCTTCACGCGGAAGGTGTCGTCATCGCGACCGGAGCCCGCGCCCGCACGCTTTCCGGCGTGCCGGAGCTGGACTCGGTACACACCCTGCGGACGCTCGACGACGCGCGCAGGCTGCGCGACGACCTGTCCCGCCCGGGCCGGGTCGCCGTGGTGGGAGGCGGATTCATCGGCGCGGAGGTCGCCTCTGCGGCGCGTGCTCTCGGACACGAGGTGACCATCGTCGAGTTCGAGCAGATGCCGCTTCTGCGGCAGCTGGGTTCTGCCGCCGCCGGAGTCCTGCGCCGCCTGCACACGGACCACGGCGTCCCGCTGGTGACCGGCGTCAGCGTCACGGGGCTCGTCGGCCGGGACAGGGTGCAGGCGGTGTCCCTGTCCGACGGCCGCTCGCTGCCCGCGGACGTGGTCGTCGTCGGCATCGGCGCCGTACCCAACACCGAGTGGCTGGCGGGTTCCGGGGTCGCCCTGGACAACGGCGTCCTCACGGACGAGTGGTGCCGAACCACTGTGCCCGGAGTCGTCGCGGCGGGAGATGTGGCCGCGTATCGCTGTCGGGGTGGCCGGCGGTTGCGTATCGAACACTGGACCAACGCGCGCGACATGCCGGCCACCGCGGCCAGGTCGCTGCTGGCCACGCTGCGCGGGGAGGACCCCGTGGAGCAGCCCGCCCACGACCCGCTTCCCTACGTTTGGTCCGACCAGTACGACTCCCATCTGCAGATCGCCGGCCGGCCCGATGCAGACGACGCCCTGGAACTGGTCTCCGGCTCGTTCGACAGCGGCTTCGTGGCCGTGTACCGACGCGACGGCGCTGTCACCGGGGTGCTCGCCGTCGACAGCCCCAAGGAGTTCGGGCGGCTGCGGCGGGAACTCCGCGGCACCTGGGCCACTCGGTGAACCGACCTTCGAAAGGAACACAGACATGACGCATGAGGTCCGAGGTGTGGTGGCGCTCGAGAAGGGCGCTCCCGTATCGGTCGAGACCATCCTGGTGCCCGACCCGGGTCCGGGAGAGGCTCTTGTGCGGGTACAGGCCTGCGGGGTGTGTCATACCGACCTCCACTACCGGCAGGGCTCGATCGGCGAGAACTTCCCCTTCCTGCTCGGTCATGAGGCCGCGGGAGTCGTGGAAGCGGTCGGCGAAGACGTCACCGACGTCGCCCCGGGGGACTTCGTCATCCTCAACTGGCGTGCGGTATGCGGGCGTTGCCGTGCCTGCAGGCGGGGACAGCCCTGGTACTGCTTCGACACGCACAACGCGCGGCAGAAGATGACGCTCGCCGACGGAACGGAACTGGCCCCCGCCCTCGGCATCGGCGCCTTCGCGGAGAAGACGCTCGTGGCCGCGGGGCAGTGCACGAAGGTCGCCCCGGCCCGCCCCGAAGCGGTGGGGCTCCTCGGGTGCGGGCTCATGGCCGGGCTGGGAGCCGCCCTCAACACGGCCGCGATCACGCGTGGTCAGAGCGTCGCTGTGATCGGCTGCGGGGGAGTCGGCGACGCCGCGATCGCCGGAGCACGCCTCGCCGGAGCCGCTCGGATCATCGCCGTGGACATCGACGACCGGAAACTGGCCACGGCCGAGACCTTCGGCGCCACCCACACGGTCAACTCCCGCCGAACCGAGCCCGTGACGGCGATACGCGAGCTGACCGACGGGTTCGGCACGGATGTCGTCATCGAGGCCGTGGGGCGACCGGAGACCTACCTTCAGGCATTCCAGGCCCGGGACCTGGCCGGCGTCGTCGTGCTGGTCGGGGTGCCGACGCCGGAGATGAAGGTGGAACTGCCACTGCTGGACGTCTTCGGTCACGGCGGGGCGCTGAAGTCCTCCTGGTACGGCGACTGCCTCCCCTCGAGGGACTTCCCCATGCTGGTGGATCTGTACCGGCAGGGGCGTCTGGACCTGGACGCCTTCGTCACCGAGACGATCTCTCTGGACGATGTGGAGAAGGCCTTCGAGAAGATGCACACGGGTGAGGTGCTGCGGTCCGTGGTGGCGTTCTGAACGATGGGGTGTTCGCGGCGGCGTCGCTTGCCTCGGCCAGGAGTTGCGACTCGGTCTTCGGAGCGGGAGTGCGGGACGTTTGCTGCCCTACGAGTGGCGACGGCCGTCGTCAGCGTGAGGGCGCTTGGTTCATCGGCAGATGGCTCCTCGTCTTCTGATGGGAACGGACTGCTGATGGGAATGACGCCGGTGATCAGCCCCCGGACGGTTCGGGCGCGTGGGCGTCCTCCACTGCTGCCGCGTCACCGATCACCGCCATGATGCGGGCGACCTGGTCGGCGTAGTGGTCGATGAACTCCTCGGAGCCCGGATCCTGCTGGGTGAACTCGCGGGTGATCGAACGCAGGGCGACGGGGGCGACCGAGGCGGCGAAGAAGACGAGGAACAGAACGCCGACGTCGATGTCGCCACGGAGCTCGCCGCGTGCCTGGCGCGCGCGGAGTTCCTCCACGCACTTCAACAGCTCGGCGGCCCGCTCGTCCCCGGCTGGCGACGGGACGTCGGGCTGCTCGCGTGCCAGTCTGTGCACCCACCCCGGGTCGTCGTGCGCCAAGTGCACGTACCGCCGTGCGACCTTGTCGATAGACAGGTCGCGGTTGACCGGCATGGCCGTCGACGGCCATCGGTCGCTCAGCGCCTCGTGCAACCCGCGCTTAC
The DNA here is from genome assembly GCF_036345255.1 of Streptomyces sp. NBC_00569. Classification (NCBI taxonomy): domain Bacteria; kingdom Bacillati; phylum Actinomycetota; class Actinomycetes; order Kitasatosporales; family Streptomycetaceae; genus Streptomyces; species Streptomyces sp. NBC_00569. The sequence goes on from NZ_CP107783.1 coordinate 8,477,879, forward strand.
CGCCGAAGTAGTAGGTGATCAGCTGGTGGCTGACTCCGGCGGCCTCGGCGATCCGCACCACCCGGGCCCCTTCGAACCCGTGGGTGCCGAACTCTGCACCGGCAGCGGCCAGAATGGACCGCCGTGTCCCCACCGGGTCGCGCTGCCGGCCGGGATCACTGGGCTGCCTGCGCTGCTGCCGCTTGCCGGACCGTGCCGCCTGCCTGCCCGCTGCCTTCTCCTGCGCTGCCACGCCGTCGACCCTATCCGGCGGCTGTTTCCGTCACCGAGCAACGATCCTGTTGACCAGGAGTCCGCGCCGCTCGGTCAGATCGAGAACGAGACGGTCCCCGCGTGGCCGACACACGCAGGCGAACGTGCACTCATTCGCAGCCCGTTGGTGACGTGAGAGGTTGGTCCCGGTGGCCCAGCTGCTGTGCGGTGACCGGTGGCGGGAAGGTCCCGCCGGTGCCCCTGCTCGGACACCCTCGCCTACAAGGTCAGGCCCGCCCTGTACGGGAACAGCGGGTTCTCCGTGTCGTTGGGGACATCGGGACGGGAGGCCGCCACGGCCTCCATGGAGCGCGGGAGCTCAAAGGGCAGCCGTCCTTCCGGCTTGGCCTTGCCGAAGGCGATATCCAGGAGTGCGGTGTCGCTCGCCCCGTAGTCGGCGACGAGGGCTGCGGCGCGTTCGGCGATCTCCGGGATGACGGCCGCCCGCTCCAGGTTGATGCAGACGACCGTCGGGACCGTGGCAAGGAGGTCGAGGATCGGCTTCAGTTCCTCGGGCGTGAAGGCGAGCGTGCCGGAGTGGAAGAACGACTCGAAGGTGTTGGGACGAGGTTCGTACGGCGTGCGCAGGCGTAGTACCGCGAGATCGGCCTGCTCGGGCGCGTCCACCAACTTGCCGTACTGCGCGGCTGTTTTGGCTGTCACGTTCTCGACGTACAACTTCGGGCGACCGGTGACGGGCAGAGTGCCGCCCGGGTTGGTAAGCAGCGTCAGCGAGCGGCGCTGTGCCTTCGCACCTGCTTCGGTGAAGTCGGTGCGGCCCACCGTCTCGGCAGCCGCGTCGGCATCGACGTACGGGGCGTCGAAGAGTCCGAGGACGAACTTGTCGCGCAGGATGCGCCGCAGGGACTGGTCCAGGCGGTACTCGGGGATCCGCCCAGACTCGACGAGCTCGATGATCAGGTCCGTGCGGGATTCGCCGCCGAACTGGTCGCAGCCCGCGTCCAGGACCCGCGCCGCCTTCTCCAGTTCGGTGAGCGATTCGAGGCCCCAGGCGCGCGCCTCGTGCATCTCACCGAAGATCTCCGCGTCGCTGATCAGGCCCCAGTCGGTGCAGACGATGCCGTCGAAACCGAGGCGGTCACGCAACAGACCTTGCACGACGCCCTTGTTGAAGCCGAAGCCGACTTCCTCCCAGTCGGTGCCGATGGGCTGGCCGTAGTACGGCATCATCTGCGCGCACCCGGCTGCGATGGCCGCCTTGAAGGGTTCGAGGTGCAGGTCGCGCATGCCGCCGGGGTAGATCTGCTCCTTGCCCCAGGGGAAGTGCGGGTCCTCGCCGTCCAGTTGGGGGCCACCGCCGGGGAAGTGCTTGACCATCGCGGACACCGACTGCTTGCCGAGCGTGTCGCCCTGGAGGCCGCGAACGTAGGCGCGGACCAGCTGCGAGGTGAGGGCCGCGTCCGAGCCGAAGGTGCCGTTCTGGCGGGACCAGCGCGGCTCGCTGGCCAGGTCGATCTGCGGGTGCAGGGCCACCCGGAAGCCGACGGCGAGGTACTCCCGGCGCACCGTGTCCGCGAACTCGTACACCAGCTTCGGATCGCGCAGGGCCGCGAGGCCGATGGGCTCGGGCCAAGCGGAGAAGGCGCCCGCGTTGAAGGACGCGCCGACGTTGTCGGTAAAGCCGTGGCGCGGGTCGGTGGAGAGCGTGACCGGGATGCCGAGGCGGGTGTCGGCGGCCATCGACTGGAGGGTGTTGTGCCAGCGCGCCATGGCGCCAGGCTCGTACGTCCCCATGAGGTTGAAGTGGGTCATGAACTGGCCCTGGAGCATGGACGTGGTGTCCAGCGGTATGACGCCGGCGTCGCCCTTCTCGATGGTGGAGCCTTCCGGCTTCATGGCGAGCATGGTGTGGAAGAGCTGGCCGGCCTTCTCGGCGAGCGTCATCCGGCTCAGGAGGTCTTCAACCCGCTGCTCCACGGGGAGTTCAGGGTTCTGGTACGGGTGGCCTTCGTTGCGGATCGTGGACTTCTGTGCCGTGGGCTTCATCGCTTGGTGCCTTACTTGGAGCTACTTGACGCTGCGAATGAACTGGACGGCGAACGCGCCGAGCACGCACGCGATACCGCCGAAGAGGAATAGGGCGCCGTAGTTCCCGCCGCCGCCGAGGGCGAGCAGGGCCGGGGCGACGATCGGGACGAGCGACTGGGGGAGCGCGTTGCCGATGTTGAGGACGCCCATGTCGCGGGCGGCCTGCTCGGGGTCGGGCAGCACGGCGGCGGCCAGCGCCACGTCGACGGAGAGGTACAGCCCCTCACCGAAGCCGAAGACCGCCAGGGCGAGCAGGAAGACCGGGAAGGAGTGCGCGAACGCGAGCAGGGCCAGGCCTGCCGCAATGATCATCGAGGAGCCGAGCACGTACGGCTTGCGGCGGCCCGAGCGGTCAGAGAGCTGCCCGCCGATGACCGAGCCAGCGACGACGGTGACGACCATGACGAGAATGCCGACGAACAGCTTGTTCGCGACCTGGTCGTCGTCGTAACCGAGGCGGTCCATCAGGAAGTACGCCTGGTAGGAAGTGACGCAGGAAATGCCGACGAACACCAGGAAGCGGCCCGCGAAGTTCCACACGAAGTCCGGGTGCTTGCACGGGCTGACCCAGAAGCTGCGCAGGAACTCCTTGAAGCTGTACGGCGCGAAGGCGCCGAGGCGGGCCGGGCGGTCCTTCATCACCGCGCACAGCGTTATTACGCCGGCGATGCCTAGCAGGCCAGGGCCGAGGAAGGCGAGCGCGAGGTGGGTGCTGAAGGCGTTCGCGAGGCCGCTGCCCGCGATCATCGACAGGGACGTCGTCATGCCGACCATGCCGGAGACCCGGGCGCGCTGATGCTCGGGCACGAAGTCTGGGATGCTGGCAGTGACGGCGGTCAGGGCCGCGTTGCCGCCGATCTGAGCGAGGGCCCAGCCGAGCATCAGCGTCGGGACATTGCCACCGAGTGCCACCACTACCAGGCCCGCGAAGGCGGCGAGCACACCGCCGAGCAGCCAGGGCCTGCGTCGGCCGAACCGGGACGTGGTGCGGTCGGAGAGGCCGCCCATCACGGGGTTGGCGATCATTGCGAGGACCGCGCCGAGGGAGAGGACCTGGCCGAGGGCGGCACCCCGGTCGCCCTCGGGGACGATCTGGGCGACGCGCAGGGCGAGGGTCACCATCACCGGGGTGAGCAGGGTGGCCATGACGCCGAACTGGGCGAAGGCGAGTCCGAAGACCAGCTTGCCGGAGGCGTTCGCCGGGGCCGGACCGGGAGCGGGGGCCGCAGCGGCCGTGGGTGCGGACTCGGGGGGTTTGGCGCTCGGGGCGACGCCGGGGAAGACAGCCATGACGGCTCTCCTGAGAGGACGGGGACGGCTTCCTTGCCGACCTGCGCGGTCAGCGTAGACGTGAAAAGCGAGTGACCAGTAGGTTTCGTTGAAGTGGCTTGAATCACACCAGGTGGGGCCTTGTCGGCCGCCCGTTAAGGTGAACCTCATGGACCGGAAGCAGGAGCGGAACCCGCGGACGAACGCGGCCAGGGGCAGCTATGCCGTCGGTGACGAACGGCGCGCGAGGATCCTGGACACGGCCGTCGAGCACTATGCCCAATGGGGTTTCCACGCCTCCTCGCTGGCCCGCATCGCCAAGGATGTTGGCATCACGCAGGGGGGACTCCTGCACCACTTCCGATCCAAGGAAGACCTTCTCGTCTCCGTCCTGGAACGCAGCGAGGAGCAGGATGTGGCGCGGTTCTTCGCGAAGGAACCCGGCAGTGTGGTGGAGGTGTTCGAGGCGATGCTGGAGCTGGCCGAGTCCAACGCTCAGCGGCCCGGCCGGACCAGGATGTTCAACGTCCTTGCTGCTGAGGCCGGTGAACCCGGCCACCCCGCCCATGACTTCTTCGTGCGCCGCTATGGCGCCGTCATCGCCAAGATCGCCGGAGCTCTCCGCGGTGACCTGGAACGCGGCGTGTTGGAGCCCGGCACTGACTGCGAAGGCGTCGCGAGTGAACTCGTCGCTGTCATGGACGGGTTGCAGCTGCAGTGGGCGCTCGCGCCTGGCGCCTACGACATGACGGGCGGGCTGCGGCGCTATATCGACCGGCTGCTGCGCTCGATCAATCGGGATGGGTCCGGTCTGCCCAAGTGACGGTGACTGGCCGCACCCGCTGCGGGCGCGGGCAGCCGACTCACTTTGTGGCGTGACTTTGCGCGCTGAAGAAGTCCCACATGATCTCGGTGGCGTCGATCTCGTGGGTGACCGGGCCGAGTCCGGGCATCTCGGGGCCGGTGGAACCGGGCCAAGTGTGGCCGCCGCCGTGCACGACATACATTTGCGTGTCTGCGCCCGTGCGGCAGCCCTTGTACGTCACCTTGTCGACGTGTGTGGAGACCTCGGCGGTGCGCGGGCCCGCCTTGCAGCCATTGAGCTTCGCCCAGGTGTGCAGGGCGCTCTCCGCCCCGTAACCCCAGTAGGGTGCGCCGCCGCCGAGGTACGGGTTCACCGGGTCGGCGTCCCCCTGGAAGGTGAGTACCGGGACGGGTGCGCCGGGCTGTGCGGTGCTTGTTCATTTCTGCGCTGGCAGCGGGAGCCGTCGGTGTTGTCTCGACGTGTTCTCGATGACGCACCATGTTGAATGCGTCGCGGTGTTTGAACCGGTCGCGAAGGGCGCCTGACCTGCGCTTTTACCCGTGCGCATTATGTACAGTGTGGGCGTTACGGGCGATATCTTGACGCCGAAATGGCGCTCGTTCTGATGGGTCGTCAGCCGCCCTGTGGAACTGGTCAGACGCTCTGCCGCCTACTTGAGTGTGGCAGGGCGTGGGGTCCTGTGACGCTAGGCGGTGCCGCTGATCCATGTGACCTCAGCTGGTGGTTCAAGGCGGCTGGTGGCCTCCTGTCGGTGCCATCGCTCGGAGAGGATCTGATCCGCAGTTGATCCGGGCACGGTGGCTGCCGACGAGGACGGGGCGCCTACTTCCGCTTCCGCGTCCGCTTTGGCTTTCGCTCAACGATCACCGTCTGAGGCGCAGCAGGCACTTCGGCGTCAGACAACGGCTCAAATTGCCCTGGAGTGCTCCTGCGCATCGCCTCGACGTACGGCGGGAGTATGAAGGTCCGTTGGTCTCGATCGATCGGAACCTCACCAAGGTGTCCCGAGGCATCCCTGGCGCCGCGCGCCCCCCGGGCGAGCACGTCGAGCGTGCCGTGGACGCGATCGACCCAGTCGCCGCGATCCAGCCTGGGATGCCAGCGTTCCTCTCCTCGCTTGCGGTCCCAGGGCGGGAAGCCAAAGGCGTATGACCAGGGAACGGCTTCCGACAGGTACCTCTGCACGTGATATCTGCCGGCGGCTTCACTGTCGCTGAGCTTCTTGAGCAGGCGGAGGAGATCGGCATCCGGCAGCGGGAGAAGGCGACTGGCCTCATCAGCACGCATTCCGGCGACGCCGCATTCGCATAGGGGGATGAGCATCCGGCCATCAGGATGCTCGAGCACATTGGCGCACAAGGGCCGGCCGCATCTGTCTTCTCCACGACGCCATCGCATAGTTCGCCCGCTCGGCAGCCCGAGGCGAGCACCTGACGTGAACGAAGCATTCGGCGCCGCAGCGTCCGGACCACGCCCACGCTTCGGCCGCGATCTCATCCCTGCCCGTCTGCCTCGCGCCCTGCTCGGCGCTCGGGACTGGGCGGGGTGTGACAGTGGGGCGAACCTCAATGGTCCGCCCTTTCAACCTGTCGTCCGATCGTCAGGCCGTGACCGGTTGAGGCACCGCGGCAGCCGGCGCTCACTGAGCGCTGACGCACACCTCGATCACCGAGACGACCTGGTCGGTCGCGGGGGAGGCGCGGCGTGCCCGGCGGGCCAGGAGGAGATCGACCGTCTCGGGTTCCGCCAGCGGCAGGTAGGTGACGCCGTCGAGGCTGAGACTGCGTACGGACCGAGGCACCAGAGCGACCCCGTGGCCGGCGGCTACGAAGACGACGAGGGTGGCCGTCTCGCCGACCTCGATCAGCGAGACCGGCTGGAACCCGGCACGCTCGCACGCGGACAGCACGCGGTCGTACATGGAGGATCGTGACCGCGAGGGATGGATGACGAACGGTTCGCCGGCCAGCTCCTCAAGGCCGATGTTCGCGCGGCCCGCCAGCGGGTGGTGCGAGGGCAGCACGGCCACCAGCGGCTCGGACCGCAGCGGTGTGACGAGCAGGTCCGCGTCTCCGGCCGCGCCGCGGACGACCGCGAGATCGTACGTGCCCGAGCGCACGCCCTCCACGAGTTCCGGGGTGAGCAGCTCACCGCGCAGGTCCAGGGTGATGCCGGGCAGCTGTGCCCGTACGGTCCGTGCGACCCGCGGCAGCACGTCGTACGTGGCCGTGCCGATGAAGCCCACCGACACCCGCCCCGCGTGGCCGGTGGCCAGCTCGCGCATGTGGATGCGGGCCCGCTCCTCCTCCGTCACCAGGGCGCGCGCGTAGTCGGTGAGCCGGCGGCCGGCCTCGGTGGGTTCGACGCGGCGCGTGGACCGGTGGAACAGGGTGACGCCCAACTCTCGTTCCAGCTGCTTGATCTGCTGTGAGAGGGCGGGCTGTGCCATGTGCAGACGGGCCGCCGCGCGGCCGAAGTGGCACTCCTCGGCGAGGGCGAGGAAGGACCGGAGCTGACGGAGTTCCATGACCCCAGCCTATCCAACTCATAAGGATGCCTTATTAATCAATGCTGACTAGGTCTTGGACGTGATGAACCCGGCGCTTCTACGGTGGGGAGTGTGACCGACAGTTACCTGTACGCAGCAGCACGAACCCCCTTCGGACGGTTCTCGGGAGCCCTCGCGAACGTCCGGCCCGACGACCTTGCCGCCCGAGTCGTCACCGGGACACTGGCCAAGACCCCCGGCCTCGATCCGGCGGAGATCGGCGACGTCGTCTGGGGCAACGCCAACGGCGCCGGTGAGGACAACCGGAACGTCGGCAGGATGGCCGTCCTTCTCGCCGGGCTCCCGACGTCGGTGCCCGCCACGACGGTCAACCGCCTGTGCGGGTCGTCCCTGGACGCCGCGATCATCGCCTCCCGCGCCATCGAGACCGGCGACGCGGACATCGTGCTCACCGGCGGCGTCGAGTCCATGACCCGCGCGCCTTGGGTCCTGTCCAAGCCCGCGAAGGCCTTCCCCGCCGGCGACATGACCGCCGTGTCCACCACGCTGGGCTGGCGCCTGGTCAACGAGCGGATGCCCAAGGAGTGGACCGTCTCGCTCGGCGAGGCGAACGAGCAGCTCGCCGACCGCTTCGACGTCCCCCGCGAACGCCAGGACGCCTTCGCGGCCCGCTCCCACACCCTCGCCGACGAGGCCTGGAACGCGGGCTTCTACGACGACCTGGTCGTGCCGGTCGCCGTGGACGCCAAGGGCGCCACGCACGACCGGGATGAGGGCATCCGTCCCGGCTCGACGGCGGAGAAGCTCGCCGGCCTCAAGCCCGTATTCCGCCCCGACGGGGTCATCACGGCCGGTAACGCCTCCCCGCTGAGCGACGGTGCCTCCGCCGTCCTGCTCGGTTCGGGTGCTGCCGCCGCACGGATAGGCGCCGACCCTGTTGCCCGGATCGCCGGACGTGGCGTGTCCGCCCTGGATCCGCAGATGTTCGGTTACGCCCCCGTGGAGGCGGCGAACCGGGCGCTCAAGGCCGCCGGGATCACCTGGTCCGACGTCGCCGCCGTCGAGTTGAACGAGGCGTTCGCCGTGCAGTCCCTTGCCTGCGTCGACGCCTGGGAGGTGGACCCTGGGATCGTCAATGCCAAGGGCGGCGCGATCGCCATCGGCCACCCGCTCGGCGCGTCCGGCGGCCGACTGCTCGGCACCCTCGCCCACCGGCTGCGCGAGTCCGGCGAGCGCTGGGGCGTCGCGGCCATCTGCATCGGAGTGGGCCAGGCACTCGCCGTGGTCCTGGAGAACGTGACCGGGAGCAACCGATGACCACTCAGATATGCGCCGACGTGGACGAGGCTGTGGCCGGGATCGAGGACGGCTCCACCGTGCTCGTCGGCGGCTTCGGCATGGCCGGCATGCCGGTCGACCTGATCGACGCGCTCATCCGCCAGGGCGCCAAAGACCTCACTGTGGTCTCCAACAACGCGGGCAACGGCGACACCGGACTCGCCGCGCTGCTTGCCAAGGGCCGCGTCCGCAAGGTGATCTGCTCCTTCCCGCGGCAGGCGGACTCGTGGGTGTTCGACGAGCTGTACCGCGCCAGCCGGATCGAGCTCGAGGTGGTTCCGCAGGGCAACCTCGCGGAGCGCATGCGGGCGGCGGGGGCCGGCATCGGCGCCTTCTTCTGCCCCACTGGCGTCGGCACCCTGCTCGCCGAGGGCAAGGAGACCCGCGTCATCGACGGCCGAACCTACGTCCTCGAGTACCCCATCAAGGGCGACGTCGCTTTGATCGGCGCCCACCGCGCCGACCGTATGGGCAACCTCGTCTACCGCAAGACCGCCCGCAACTTCGGGCCGGTGATGGCCACGGCGGCGACCACGGTGATCGCGCAGGTCCGCGAGATCGTCGAGACGGGCGAGATCGACCCGGAAACCGTCGTGACCGCGAGCATCTATGTCGACCGAGTGGTGCAGGAGGCGGCACGCGCATGAAACCCACGAGCCACGTACTGAAGAACGATCAGGGCCCGCTGAGCAAGCACGACATCGCCGCCCTGATCGCGCGCGACATCCCCCAGGGCGCCTTCGTCAACCTGGGCATCGGTCAGCCGACCCTCGTTGCCGACCATCTGCCCGCCGCCTCAGGTGTGGTCCTCCACACCGAGAACGGCATGCTCAACATGGGGCCCGCCGCGCAGGACGCCCAGGTCGACCCCGACCTGACCAACGCGGGCAAGGTTCCCGTCACCGAACTGCCCGGGGCCGCGTACTTCCACCACGCCGACTCCTTCGCCATGATGCGCGGCGGCCATCTCGACATCTGCGTCCTCGGCGCATTCCAGGTCTCGGCCCTCGGCGACCTGGCCAACTGGCACACGGGCGCGCCCGATGCCATCCCCGCCGTCGGCGGAGCCATGGACCTGGCGATCGGCGCCAAGAAGGTGTTCGTGATGATGACCCTGTTCACCAAGGACGGCACACCCAAGCTGGTTTCCGAGTGCAGTTACCCCCTCACCGGTCTCGGCTGCGTCGACCGCGTATACACCGACCTCGCGGTCTTCGACATCACCCCCCAAGGAGTGCGCGTCGCGCAGACCTTCGGCATCACGCCGGACGAGCTCGCCGCACGCCTGGACATGCCGCTGACTGTCGTCGAGCAGTGATGTGCGGGTGATGGACCGCCGTCGCGGAACATGCGAGGTGCGCACAGCAGGCGTCAGTCCGCAATGGTGACCAGCACCCGGCCGCGCCCGACGGCCTCAACCCGCTCGTGAACTTTGGCGATATCCTGAAACGGCTGGCGGTCGCCGATGTCGACGGTGAGGGCGCCCACGGGTTCAGCTGCGTACCGAGCGGGACCTGGAGCGCGCTCAAGACCTGTTCCGGCTGAGCTACGCCGCGGCGTGACGGAGCAGGAGCCGGCACACGTGACGCGTGGCGGTGACGTGATGGATCGTGGCAGTGCTGCCTTTCGACGGGCGGTCAGGAAGTGGCGGTGGAGCTACAAGTATTCGGCGGATCCCCGGTTTCGGTAACCGGGGATCCGCCGCTATATTGCCGCCGCCTTCCCGCGTGGCCCTGAATGGACTGCTGCTGCTCTCGGTTCTCTGCTGGCGTCGGCTTCCGGTGTCGACCCCGGCCTTTCTCCAGCGCGGGGCGATCCCATTCGGCGGCTTTCTGTTCGGCCGGCTGCGGCGGGTACAGCACGGTCTTGGCCTCGGCGAGATCGCTGACCAGGCTGACCGTCTCCCACTCGGTTCCGTCCCATTCCTGGATCACGCGGGGTGCGTCGGGGGCGACGTGTTGCCCGCGGTGCGGCCCTTCGGTCAGCGGCACCGCGCGACGCTTGCCCTTCGAGGCGTTCTGACGTTCCTCGCGTCGCCGTGCCCAGTCCTCCAGCGACTCCTGTTCGTCGTGCATCTCAGCATCGTGGCGCAGATGTGATGGCCGCGGCCACCGGCTTGGCCAGACGTCACCGTGACCTCGCCGAACCGGCGCGTGTCTGCGCATCGCCTCCCCGTCCGTCGATGAGCTGCCATCTGGCCAATCGACGGACGTGGTGGGCAGTTGAGTGCCCCAAGATTTCACCGTCGTGCAAGAAGGTGTCTCAGGTTGCCCGTCGTGATGCCTCGATGGAGCGGCAGAAGATGTTGACGATGTTGAGATCGAAGTCACTGCTCATTGTCGGACCAGCGCGATCATGCGTAGATCTGGATGACTCATCGGAGCGAAGGCCATGATGCGTACTTGGATCTCCTGGCCGTCGTGAAAGGGCAGGGAGAAGCCTCGGACCTCCCCGTCTGGATGCGCCTGTGCCAGACGATCGGCCCAGAGCTCACGCGCTTCGTCGTTGCCGTCCAGGATGTCGTCGCGGAGTTGTAGGAGCTCTGGAACGTCGGGATGCGTGGCGATCGCGAAGCGGATCTGCGCGAGGAAGGGGACGGCCCAGTCACTACGCCAGTTGACGAGCTGGTCCCGGGCCTCCGGATACAAGAAGGCGAAGCGCATTAGGTTCGGCTCGTAGGGCAGCCAGGGGAACCAGTCCTCCTGGGGCTTGTTATGGGCGACGATGTCCCACCAGAGGTTCGAGACATAGGCCGGATGAGGCAGGAGCGCGTCGAGCACTGACTGCAGATTCGCATAGGACGCGGGGTCCGGCGCTGTCCGGGGCGGCGGAGGCGCGTGGCCGAGCGCGAGCTGGAAGAGGATGACGCGCTCGGCTTCCTTCAGCCGGAGAGTCATGGCCAAGCGCTGGACGAACTGTTCCGAGACGGGGCGCGGGCTGCCGCCCTCCAGCTGGCGATACCAGGAGCTTGCGACGCCGGTGAGAGAGGCGACCTCGTCCTGAGTCAGCCCGGGTTTCAGGCGCCTGCGCGTGGAATCGATGCCGGTGATCCGCCTGTGGTCGATCCGTTTGCGCCACCGCTTGAGCAGGGGGCCCAACTCCGGAGAAACCGCGTGCTTGGACGGTGTATGGGCTGTGTCACTCATGTGCCGAATCCACCGCTTCCCGCGTATGGAGAATTTGAGGTTATGTCCGACTATTTTTGCTGGTTGACGTGTGCTAAGAGCGACATTCTGGACGTGTGCGGAGTGTCGAGGGTGCGACAGACCGAGTAGCGCCACTCTTGGTGGCGGAAGTGGCTGTGCAGGATTACTCATGCAAAGAATGTGTGAGTGAGGGAGCTGGGCAGCCGTGGTGTTGCGATGGCGTTCCGCCAGGTCTGAATCGGTACCGAGCCTCGGATCGGAGCAGGCTTCCGAGGAAGTGGCGCGGCCGGTCCCACGTGAGCGGTCGAGCGGACGTGGTGTGCAGGTGTGGACCACCCGTGAGCTGGAGAAGCGTATTCGGCGCTTGCTGCGTTCTCTTGATGTTCAGCCGCCGCTGAGCGTGCCGGATCTGTGTAGGGCCCTTGCGCGGCACAGAGGCCGGCACATCGAATTGCGGGCCTTTCCGCTGCGGGCCGATGGCCCGCTCGGGGCATGGCTGGAGACACCGCAGGCAGACGTGATCGTCTTCCAGCGGGAGACGACAGCGCACCACCAGGACCACATCGTCCTGCACGAGCTGGGACACATCCTCGCCGACCATCCTGGACCGCCGGGCGGTGCCGTGTGGGAGGCCCTGCTTCCTGGGCTTGGCGCGGACGCGATACGACGTGCGCTCCTTCGCTGCTCGTACGGGACCAAGGAGGAGCAGGAGGCCGAGCTTGTCGCCACGATCGTGGGGGAGTGGGCGGCGATCTTGGATCACGTCACGCCGGCGGTGCAAAGTGATGACCTGTCAGTCCGCCGGGTGCAGTCCGCTTTGGGTGATCATGCAGGGTGGCTGTAGTGGCGTTCGTCTTCCTCGTCTGCCTCGGCGTGGCCGTGGCGTGGAAGTGGTACCAGCTGTCGAAGGCGCCGAGTGATCGACCCCTGCGGTCCGTCACTCTCTGTCTGACGTGTGCGGCCGCGTCGTACCCGGTCGCCATGCCCGGGGGAGCGACTGGCCTGGATACGGTCGCCGGCCATGGCGCTGCAAAGGTCGCTCAGAATCTGCTGCTGCTCGCCACGGTGTACTTCCTGATGTGCTTCTACCTGTACGCGGCCGCGGACGAGCGCCGTGGCCGCCGCCGGGCACGGGCCGAGGCCGCCCTCGTGCTCGTGGTCGGCACCGCCATCACGGCCGCCGCAGCAAGCGTCCCGCACCACGAGCTGGCAGGCAGCTTCGCCACAACCGACATGACAGTGTGGCAAGTTGCCTTCTTCTACGCAGTGGCCGGCGTGTATCTGATGTACGCGCTGACGGTCGCCGGCCTGTGGACCCGCCGGTACGCACGACTGTCCATGAGGCCGCACTCGACGGGCCTGTGGGCCGCCGGAGCGGGCATGGTCGGTATGGCGACCGCTTGCGCGATGCGTGCCGTCATCGTCGCCGCGCGATGGCGCGGAGTGGCGGTCTCCGACTCGGTCTTGCTCTGTGTAGCGCTGATCCTCGTCTGCTCGAGCCTCCTGTTCGTCGTCGGTATCACCTACCCTGGCGTACGCACTCGGCTGTCGCTGTGTCGGTTGTGGCTACGACACCGGCGCGAACACGCTCGCCTCGAACCGCTCTGGCTGTTGATGACCGAGGCCGCGCCGCACGTGGTACTCAAGACCGACTCACGTTCGCGCTGGGACCAGTGGCGAGCGCGTGGCGTCCACCGTAGGCATCACCGCCGGTTCGTCGAGTGCCGCGACGGCCTGGTCGAGATCAGCCCGTACCTTGAACCGAATCCGCGCAGCGATGCGGTGTCGCCCGAGACGAACGTTGACCGGGTGGCTGAGCAACTCCGCGCAGCCGGGTACTCCCGTCGGAGTGGCGTACCGACGAACGCAGCCACGCCCACGACGCCTGCTCTGCCGGGCCCGCGCAGCCGGGAAGCTGACGTGCAAGAGCTCCTCGCCCTGTCCGATGCCCTGCGCTCCACCAACTGACCCGCAACACGAGGAGAACCGCGTCACATGCTGATCACCGCCGCCCACGTTCTCGCCGGACCTGACCGGCATCCGATCGCCGATGGTGCCGTCCTCGTACGCGACGGCGCGATCGCCGGTATCGGACCACGCGAAGAGGTCCAGCGCCACGCTCACTCCGACGAGCCGCGCCTTGCTTTCCCGGCCGGCACGGTGATGCCCGGGCTGATCGACGCTCACGTCCACCTCTGCTTCGACGCCGGTCCCGAACCCGTCGCCACTCTTGAAGAGCAGGACGACGAGGCCTTGTTCACGGAGATGCAGGCCCGAGCCGAGCAGCTGCTGTGCACGGGCGTCACCACCGCGCGTGACCTCGGTGACCGCAATGGCTTGGCCGTGCGCCTGGCGCAGTCCGTCGCCGACGGCCTCAGCGTCGGCCCGCGCGTCGTCTCGGCCACCACGCCCGTGACGCCTCCGGGGGGCCACTGCTGGTTCCTCGGCGGTGAGGTGTCCGGTGTCGACGAAGTACGCCGTCTCGTGCAGCGCAACGTGGCCGCCGGTGCCAACGTCATCAAGGTCATGGAGACCGGCGGCGGGCTCACCAAGGGGGGCGCCAAGAGCTGGGAGACCCAGTTCTCCCGGGCCGAGCTGGACGCGCTCGTCGACGAGGCTCACCGCGCCGGACTGCCGGTCGCCGCGCACGCCCACGGCGTCGACGGCATCACCGCCGCGGTCGAGGCAGGCGTCGACACGATCGAGCACTGCACCTGGATGACCGCCGACGGGTTCGAGGTCCTCGAGGACGTGCTCACACAGATCATCGACAAGGGCATCTACGTCTGCCCGGCGGTCAGCCCGCACTGGCCGATGCTGCCGAAGTTCTTCGGCCCCGAACGCGCCGAGGCCATGTTCGACGCCGTACGGCGCATGGCCCAGGCCGGAGCCCGACTGATCGCGGGTACGGACGCCGGGGTGCAGCGCGCCGGCTTCGACGGACTGGCGTCAAGCCTCCGCTTCTACGAGCACCTGGGGCTGCCCAACGAGCGCATCCTCGCGATGGCCACCACGGAAGCCGCCGGAGCGCTGGGGCTCGGCGACACCACGGGGCAGCTGACCCTCGGATACAGCGCCGATCTCCTGGTGGTGGAGGGCGACCCGCTCACCGACCTCGACTCCCTGAAGTCGGTCAACGCGGTGATCGCGGCGGGACGACACCACCACCTGGACACCAACGAGTAACCGAACGAAGGAAGTTGTTCAGTGCCCGGGGCCGTCGGCTCCGGGCTTTTCCCTGTCGGCCATCTCCTCGACGACCTGGTTCAGGAACGACAGAAGCTCGTCCGACATTCCCTCCGGTCCGAGCCCGCGCGCTGCTACGCGCCCCACCGCGCCGGTCCTGACGGCAGCGAGCAGCCGCAGCCCTTCCACGACCTGCCGGGCCACGGTGTCGTCCGGCTGGAAGAACAGGGGGGAGACGTCGAAGACTTCGGCCAGGCCGGATGCGACGAGCGGCGGTAGTTCGGCGTCGTCGCCCGTTCTCAAGTCGCGCACACCGGTCTCCGTGATGACCTGGCCACCGGCGTGCTCATTGACCGCGCGGGCGATCTCGGCGTCCGACGGGGGAGTCTGAGCGCCGGGATATGAATGCTCCAGCAGGTAGGTGATTTTCTCGGCCACCGATCGGGGCACCGACGATCCACCGGATGCCGCCGGTACCTCGATGCCGAAGGAGCGCTCCTGCGCCGCCAGGAGCTCCTCGACGGGCACGCGGTAGGCCTTCGCCAGTGGTTCCTGGAACTTCGGACTCAGACGTCGCTTGCCGCGCTCGGCATTGGCGACCGGGCCTGAGCTCTTGGTGCCGATGAGCTCTCGCGTCTGGTACTGGCTGTAGCCGGCATCGCAGCGCAGATCGGCCAGGTCGGGCTGCTCGCCTGAGGGGCGGGGGAACAGGTCGTTCAGTGGGAGGCCGAAGAATCTGGCCAGGAGGGGCAGCTTCTCACCGTCGGGTGTCGAGGAGCCCAGCTCCCAGCTGGCCACGGTCGAGTCACCCACACCGACAGCGTGCCCGAGATCGCTCTGCGTGATGTCGCGTGCGCGGCGCAGGGCGCGAACTCGGTCGCGGTCGAAGCGACGAGGGGCCATCTGACGGCTCTCCCGATTCTGGTTTCCCAAATCCCGAAAACTTCAGCTTGTTGATTCGATGCTCAAACCGGGATAGATTCAGTTTGGCGAATCGAGGTGTCCAACGTACACCTCCTGCGCCCCTGTACTCATGTCGACCTGCGTGTCCCGCGGGCGGCAGGACACGCAGGTCGGCTGCTCGCCATGCGTCGGCGATGACGAGTCGGCGTCGAAGCGTGGTCATGGACGCGGTCCGCCGGATCGCCGAAGGCTTCATGCACATGTTGCTGTTCCCTCGGCGACAGCGCAGACCTGACGGGCAACTCAAAGGAGCTGTTTGGGAGTTACCACACGCCAGAGACGGCGCCCCTACCAGGGGAAACGAAAGCGGCGTCCAGAAGTTCGCAGCTTCCGGACGCCGAGACCGCGCCCTGAGAGGGGCGGCTTCATAACTGGAGCGGGTCGGCTGGCCTTTTCGACGAGAACGGCCGTCCCACTTCATCTACGAGTGAGGAATTCTCGCATGTCCCAGCACAGTCGCGAAAGGCCGGCAGGCCCTCGTGCTTCCGTCGGCAACCCAGCCGCCGGCAATCGCCGCATCCGGCTGACGCGCTGCCTTGCAGAGATCATCCCGGACGCCCGCACTGTCCGGGTCACGCTCCAAGCACCGGCACGGACCTGGCCAAGCCCCTACGCAACCGCCTACGACGCATCAGGGCGACGGCTCACGCTCAACCAGGCCCAAGCCCGAACGGCCGCCCGCTGGATCATCCGTGCCTGCCCCGAGGCCGAGTGGCGCCACGGGCAAGTACTCGACCTGGCAAGCGGATCGATCACCAGCGCAGCAGCCACTGCGTACTCGATGGACGGAGCACGCTGACCATGGCCCGCATCCGCACCATCAAGCCCGAAGCCTTCGCGTCCGAATCTCTCGCTGCGGTCTCTCTGACCGCCGAACGGACCTTCTTCGGCCTCCTCACTCAAGCCGACGACCGCGGCCGCTTTCGCGACCAACCTGCCGTCATCGCCGGCTTGCTGTGGTCCCTGCGTCCGGGCCATGGGCCCATGGGGGTCGAGGATGACCTCATCCAACTCGCTGCCGAAGACCTCATCTGCCGTTACACAGGTGACGACGGCAAGGCCTACCTCCACGTCGTCACTTGGTCCCGGCATCAGCGGATCAACCGGCCCAGTGGCGTACGCACCCCCCCTTGCCCGCATCACGACCAGGAGCCGGCCGACCGGGTCGAGGATGCGAGCACGCGACGAGTGCTCACGGAGGACTCACGGACGGCTCACGAGGCTGACAAGCGACTCTCACCCCAGCCTGCGGACGTGCCCGAACGCCTCGAAATAGCAGGCCAGAGAGTTGTATTGGAGGGCTCTGCCCAAGCTCAGGCGCAGCTCACTGAGCCCTCGGTGAACCCTCACACTCCGGATCTAGGACCTAGGAACCTGGATCTAGGAACTACTTCCCCTTCGGGGAGCGCAAGCGCTCCCGCGTCCCAGCACCTCTCCGCCCAGCAGCTCATTGCCGAATACGCCGCTGCCTGCACACACCGACCGCCCAGCGGAGTCCTGGGACATCTGGGCCGGGAGACGGTGAAACTCCTCTCGGAAGGCATCGCCCCGGCCCACATCCGCTCGGGGCTGAGCCTGCACCGGGCCAAGGGCCTACACCCCAGCACCCTGCCGAGCCTCGTCCACGAAGCGATGAATGCCTCCAGGACCAACTTGGACCGGCCGGACTCCCGACCTAACGTGCCCGCCCATCGGGCCTGGGCCAACCCCGCCGACCCTGCCGCCGCCTACGCCGAGGAGCTGTGATGCGCGACCACGACGCCCAGCCCGTCGGCGGCCTGGCCCGACGCCTCGCGGGCATCCTCGCGGCTCGCGGCCAGGACCCCACCGCACAACCCTCCTACGAACCGGAACGGCTACCCGCCCTCGAACTGGGCGAGGCCCGCATCCCCACCCGCTACCAAAGGGCCGTCGCTGATCACCCCGCCGTCGCCGCCTGGGTGCGCGAGGTCGCCGACGGCGGACGCCCCGGCCCCCAAGGCGCCCCCGGACTCGCCGAAGGCCGATCACTCCTGATCGTCGGCACCACCGGCACCGGCAAAACCCATCAGGCCTACGGAGCCGTGCGCTCGCTCCTGATCGCCGGAGTCCGACTGCGCTGGAAAGCGATCACCGCCGCCGACCTCTACGCCGAACTGCGCCCCAGGCCCGGACACGACGGCGAACGGGAACTGATGGACCTGGCCCGCTGCCCCCTGCTGATCATCGACGACCTCGGCGCCGCCAAGTACAGCGAATGGACCGAGGAGATCACGATGCGGCTCATCAACCGCCGCTACAACGCGATGCTCCCGACCCTGATCACCACCAACCTCGGCATGGCCGACCTACGCACACACATCGGCGACCGCGTCGCCTCCCGCCTGACCGAGATGACCGACCGCGTCATCCTCGACGGGCCCGACCGTAGACGCGCCCTCGCCGCCGAGCGCTACGCCTCAGCGGCGGCCCGCACCTGACCGCACGGACCCACGTCACGCCCGTACCCTGCACCACCCCCTGGCCACCCCCGCCCAAAGGCGCCCAGGGAAGACGGAGACACCCATGCACCACACCACCAGCAACACCTCTCAGCACCGCGCACTTGGCAACCACGCATGGCGCGACCGCGCGGGCTGCCGCTCGACACCTCACCACCAGGTCGACCCCGACCTCTTCTTCCCCGAACCCGACGAACTGGACCGCATCCACCAGGCCAAGACCCTCTGCGCCCAGTGCCCCGTTCGCCAAGGCTGCCTTGACGCCGCCCTAGACAACGGCGACACCGTCGGCATCCGGGGCGGCATGACCGAAGAGGAACGGGACCCGCTGCACAAGAAGACGGAGTTCCGACTCGACTACAGCCGAGTCAACGACGCATTGGCCGGCCGCGACATCTTCCTCTCCCGCGCCGAACGCCGCGCCGTCGCGCGTGCCGCCTGCCAGGCCGACATCCCCGCGGACCGGCTCGCCACCATGCTCAAGATCAGCGATGAGCACGCCAAGAAGCTCTACCGCCGCACCCGGCGCGAAATCCGCAACCGTGCCGCAGAACAGAAGCAAGCGACGGAGGATAACGCGGCAGTGATCCCCCTCGGCGACACCCGCAAGGCGTCGCATAACCCGCAGCGCAAAGCCTCTGCACACGGCACAGGCCAGAGCGCCGCGTGAGCCACTCGCCGCCCACTCCGGCCCACATCAACTCATGGGACCGAGCGGCCATCGTCGCCCTCGGCGGCGCCGGATGCGCTCTCTCCTACGACGCCCTCCAACAGATGGCCACCGCCATCCACATCCGAGGCTTCCTGACCTTCGTCTTTCCCTTGGTCATCGACGGCTTCATCGCCTACGGAGTACGCGCACTCCTCGTCCTACGCAGCGCACCTCTCGCCGCCCGCTGCTATGTCTGGCTGCTCTTCGGCACAGCGACTGCCGCCAGCATCTGGGCCAACGCACTGCACGCAGTACGCCTCAACGAACAACAGCCCGAGCGCACCGGTCTCCGCCTCGGCGACGTCACCGTCGGGGTGTTGTCCACCCTGGCCCCACTCGCCCTGGCCGGAGCCGTCCACCTGTACATCCTCATCGCCCGCCGAATTACCGAAGCAGCTGTGGCCGGGACAACGGACAACCAGAGTGCCCGGAGCGGGCGGGACGGCGCTGCCGACCCGGATACCGTCCCGATAGCCACCGGCCAGGTACCCGCAGACAACGTCCGTCGGCCGACCGTCCGGACATCGGCCACCGAAGTGTCCGTGGAGACCAACACGGTCACAGCGCCGGTCGAAGCCTCCGGACACTCGCCGGTCGGCCCGGAACCCGCACGCCATGACCGAGCTGCCGACCTGGACGGTCAGTCGGTCGCCAGACCTCGGACGGTCACCGTCCTGCCCTCGGCGAAAGCGCCAGAGACCTTCGCGGACACCATCCGCGCCCGCCGCCCGGACAACCGTGACCAGAAGCCAACGGCGGTCACCGACGACGAACTCCTCGACATCGCCCGCACCGCGGTCAGCGACTCCGGACGCGTGACCCGGAAGGTCGTCGGCGACGCCATCCGAAGCCGAAACCTCGGTCTGGGCAACGACCGGCTCACCGACCTCATGCGCCTCCTGCGCGAAGAACGTGACAAGGCTCAGCAACAGGTCAACGACCCGGTCAACTGACCGGACACCTTCTCTCCGGCGGGTGCCAAGGAACCGCCACCGAGCCGGGCACCCGCCCCTGCACACGAACAGGACGCAGCACGAATGCGCACCACATCAACCACCCGCCTCGAAGCCGACGCGTGGATCGCCGTACTCATCAGGTACGAGCACCTGCACAAATCCGGACCCGAGGAGACCTGGACCGTGAAGCGCACACCCGCGAGCACGCCCCAGCCCCTTCACCGCCCTGTTCTGGCCCTCGACTTCGTCGCCGACGTCCTGCGCGACGTACGCCGCGACGCCTCAGGCCTTCGACGATGACCCTTCACGACCCGACCCAGACCCGCCTGGAATCGGGTGAGGTCCATTGCCCGTACCGAGGCCGAGCAAGCTGTAGCCTCCGTAACTCCTCCGCTGCCACGGGCTGCGGAGGAGTTACGGAAGCGCATGCCCCCACCCCTGAAGGGGAGGAGGAGGCCCGGCACCAGGGGGCGCCGGGCTCTGAGGCTGCGATCGAGGGCGGATCGCAGCCTGGGGGAGAAGCCGACCCGACCGCCGCGACGTGTGCGCGTCCCCGACTGCGCCAGAGCGTGCCCCGCGACCAAATCCGCAGCGTCCGCCTGACCCGCGACGAACTCGACCTCGTCCACCACGCCGCCGAATCCGTCGGCCTGAAGACCGCAGGATTCCTCGCAGACGCCGCCGTCGCGGTCGCCCAGGCCCAAGGCGGTCCGAAAACCTGGCTGTTGGACCAGCGCCGCCAGGTCGAGGAACTGATGGCCGCGAGCACCCAGCTCGTCCGTGCCGGCAACAACCTCAACCAGGTTGCCCGCATCCTCAATTCCGGAGGTCATGTCGAATACGCAGACGAGGCGGTCGCCCGTGTCCTGCGAGCCGCGGCCCGGATTGAGGCTGCGGCCATCGAACTGGCCAGGCGGTGAACCGTGGTCCCGGACATCTCTACCGGCAGCCGTACGTACGGACTCCTCGCCTATCTCTATGGGCCCGGCCGCCGGGACGAACACACCGCCCCGCACATCGTCGCCGCCTGGAGTCAGGAACTCGCCCCAGACCCCGGCCGCGACCCGGCCGCCACCCTCAAGCAGCTCACTGACCGACTCGACCTCCCCGTTCTCGCCCTGCCGAAGGACCAACGCCCGGTCCGGCACGTGTGGCACTGCCCCGTACGCACCGCGCCGGGCGACCGGCACCTCACCGATGCCGAGTGGGGCGAGGTAGCCCGCCGCATCGTCCACGCCACAGGCATCGCCGAGGATGGCGACGACAAGGCATGCCGGTGGATCGCCGTACGCCACGCCGACGACCACATCCACATCGTCGCCACGCTCAAGCGCGAAGACGGACGCAGTCCCCGCCGCCACGAAGACGGCATTCGCGCCCAGGCCGAATGCCGCAAGATCGAAAGGGCATGGGGCCTGCAGATCCTCAACCAGGGTGACGGAACCGCTGCTCAACGCCCGACCAGTGCCGAACGCTCCAAGGCCGAACGCACGGGCCGGGCCGAACCGCCCCGCGAAACGCTACGCGAGCAGGTCCGCCAGGCCCTGACCGGAGCCGCCGCCGAGGACGAGTTCTTCCGCCGCCTCACCGAGGCCGGCCTGCGTCTCGAAAAGCGCATCGCCCCCTCCGGCGACACCATCGGATACAAGGTCGCCCTGCCAGGTGACCGCAACCGCGACGGACAGCCCATCTGGTTCCCCGGCTCCAAACTCGCCCCCGACCTCTCCCTCCCTAAGATCCGGGAACGCCTTGAAGCTGGAACCGTCGACAACGGGCCAGCCCCCGGCGGCCCGGTCCACCCGTCCTCCCGACCGGCCCGCGCACGACGTAACGCCACCCACGTTGCTGAGCAGGCGCTCACGACACTCGCCGGAGACCACGACGGAGATATAGCCGCGCAGCTCGTTGGAGTCGGCGAACTGCTCGACGCCGTCGCCCAGACGGCCCCGGCCTCCACCCGCAAGGAACTCTCCGAAGCAGCCCGCACCTTCGAGCGCGCCACCCGCTCCCACATCCGTGCCGAGCACGCCGACCATCGCGCTCTACGGTCCGCTGCGCGCGGCATCGTCCGTGCCGGCAACGCCTTGGGCAAAGGCGAGGACGGCGGTAGCACCGCGATGCTTCTGTCCACCATGGTCCTCGTCACCATCGCCGCCATCCGCTGGCACTCCGCCCGCGGACACGCCCAACAGGCCGCTGCCGCCCGGCAAGCCGCCCAACACCTGCGCGCCGCGTACCGAACCGCTGCCGCCACCCCCATGAACACGATGCGCGCGCAGGGCCGCCAGCTCCCCGCTCCCGTCCGCGACTGCTACGCCCACACCCTCGAAGGTGCCCTCCCCGCACAGGCCGACCACCTCCTGTGCGAACCCGGCTGGGACGCCCTTGCCGCCACCCTCGCCCAAGCCGAACAAGCAGGGCACGATCCCGAGACGCTCCTTCAACAAGCCATCGAATCTCTCGAGTTGGACACCGCTGACAACGTCACCGACGTCCTCGTCTGGCGACTGCGTAGCATCGGAGAGCTGCCCGCAGCTGCCATCTCAGCCCGCGGACGAACGAACCCCCGATTGCACCCGCCACAGCCCCAGGCCCCGAAGCCAACGACACCCGAGTCTCCGGCCCGGAGGGGAGTGAGCAGCTCGCGCAGGCCAGGCCCTCGGCGCTGACCAGCACCGCAAAGGGCTGGACACTCACAGACGCCGTCTGTTAGGGCTGGTGAAGAAGAGGACGAGGAGACCATGCCGATGCTCATTGAAGACCGCCAGCCCCCGAGAGCCATTCCGCCGACATCGGCTGGGGACGCTGACCCTCTGCTGCGGCTCCAGCAGGAATCCCAGCTCGGTGACGGCATCATCCGCCTCCGCACCACCACCCACCCCGAAGAGATCCGGATCACGGGCATCCCGGTGATGTGCTCGAAGTGTGGGGCCCGGCGGGACTGGATGGTCATCTGTGACCGCAGCACGATCAGTATCCGCTGCCGATGCGCGCACGAGTGGGTCGAGCCGGAGCTGACTCGCGCGGACTACCAGGCGATGATCGATGTCGGCGGCGTGGACCACCCGAGCCTGGAGGCCGCTGCCCAGGCCATGGGATACGACGGCACGCTGGCTGGCGCCTACCTCGCATAGCGAGCGATATTGCATTGGATGGCAACATACGCCGTAGCGCTCAAAGCCTCGGGGTTCGTAGTCGGCCATCCGATTCCACTGCAGTTGTAGAGGCATTCGAGCCACTCCTGGCGGCAGGATTCACGAGTCAGCTGATTCCTGGCCGGTGCTCATGAGAGTGCCCTTGAATGACCTCATGGGTCATTTACGGGTCAGCGGGACCTGACGATGGGACTCGACAGTGCGTCACTCCTGCGTCTGTCGAGGCGCTGGCACGGTAGGACTTTCCTACCTCATCAAGCATCCGGCTGAGCTCCGCTCTCCGGGCCTTCCCGCCGCAGGTCGTGCTGGTCGGCTGCGGAAGCATCGCGGAATTCGCCCATGTCCCAGCGCTGGCCGAGTCCCCGGGCCTCCGTGTCACCGACCCATCTGGTAGACCCTGCCCCGGAGCGGCTGGCTCGTATAGAGCAGCTCCTGGGCCTGACGGCAGCCCGGACGGCTGCCTGGTGGAAGTCGGTGTGGGTGTCCACGCCGTCTGCCATGCTGGGAACTGCTCTCCTTCCGTGCGATACGCGAGGGATCGCACGGGCCGGTCGGGCGTCAGGACAAGACTGTGATGGGACCTTTGGCCGGGCTCCTATGAGGTCACAGGCGCTCGACCGGCCGCGTGCAGAGCGGCACCGCCAGACCGCCGACGATTCCTGGAAAAGACAGCCCGAAGCGTCAATCGTTCGGTGGGTCAGGCCGCCGAGCGGTGCCATGACCAATCCTCACAGTCGTTCGTACAGTGGCGCGCTCCACCTGGACGCCATGAACCACGCCCGCTCCACAGACGTGTGGGTCGACGGCGGACGGGATGGGAGCTGGGGGCAGTGGTGGGTTTTGGGTTGCAGAGATGGGAGCAGCCAGTGCGGCACAAAGGCGCCGTGGTCACTTCTACCGGTGGTAGCCTGACCGCGCGCCGGGCGACAGTTCCGCCCGAAGCCGACAAGCTAACCAGCTAAGCGTCTGGCCCAGTGGCCAGGAGCGCTGAAGGTGCAAGCACCTGCACCGGCTGGGACCCGAGGTAGTTGCCAGCAGTGGATTTGCTGGCTCGGGCTGAAGCGCACAGCCCCGGACCGTTAGTTCCGGGAGTCTGTGCATGCTTCCCCCGGAAGAACGCCCAGGCTCTCGGAGGATCACCTCAGGAGCCCTTGTGGATCTTCTCCAGACCGTCGCCCAACTCGTCACCCTAGCCTCGGCGCTGCTCGAATTTGGGCGAAGGATCGAGGCTTGGCGCCGTCAGCGCGGCGACAGAGACGGCGAGGAGTAGGGACCGTGCATCTGTCGAGGTCGTTGGGTGAAGCTGACACCAACGCCTGACACCAACAGGGGCGAGCCGCAACGGTTGGAGGCGGATGGCAGCGGACATCGGGTCAAGGTGCGCAGCGGGCTGACGACCTAGCAGATGCTGCCTGATCGACCTGATAAAGATCCAGGCCGACCTCAAAGTCTCGCTCGATCGAGCCCCAGCGGCTCCGCTGCCCACGATGTTTCACGCGGCGTTTCACGATCTTGCAAGACCAACTTTTACGCGGGACGCCGTACCTTGGCTGTTGATTCGCCGTAGTTCCTCTACGTCATTTCGGTCGCTTAAGGAAAAGACTAAGTAAAGAGGGAAACGGGCGAAGTGGACAGACCGTGAAGAGGTGGGACGCGCAGAACGCCGGATTGTCAGTGGGGGGCGGTATAAGGGGGAGCCGGTGGAAGAAATGCCAGTTCAGCGCCCTCTGACCCGCTCGGGATCACGCAAAGTGGCCCAATGCGTCGAAATGAAGGGGGCGTTGGTGTACCGCGAGCGCACATCGAGTCTGAGCCTCCCACGCCCGCCGCTGACGCGCCAACATGGTTGGACCACGAAGAAGCCCACCTGAACCGCGCTGGCTTCCCAACGAGAGCGGTATAGGTGGGCGACGAACCTTGGAGGTCCAGCTTGAGTGTCCCCCCGTCCACCCCGCGGCTGTCAACTCGTAGTCCCCAGCCGATCTTGGTAATAACCGTGATCGTCTGCATTCTCTGGGCGGCCGTGCCTCAAGTACAGGAACTGATCACGTCGTTGATCGTCCTGAACGCGTTGTGGCTCGCGCAGGCCGGCGTCAGTATTAGCGCAAGGGCGGCAGTGGGCGTACAGCGGCGGATTACCGCAACTGCAGCGATCGACCGCATCCGATAGCGCCTCTGCCTGGCCCACGAGCGACCTGCTTGGTCCTCGCTGACCGTTCTGCATAGAGCTACGGACTAGAAGTTTCCCCGTGCCCCTGGCGTGCCCGATCAGCGGGAGACGAGCGGGGAACCACGGAGAACCACGGAGGGTCCGGCACTGCCACGCAGGTCAGCGGCACCGCAGGTCAGCACTGATCCGCATACGGCGTCTTCCAAACTGGTGCTCCAGAGCCTTGCGTCGGCTCAGCAGTGGTGAAGCAGGCGGCGGCCGACAAGGTGGTGCCCGAACTGGCGACGTACGGCGGACAGTTCGGGCAGACCTCGCTCAGCAAGGCGGATGAAGACCATCTGAAAGGAGATGGCGAAGGCGGCGCGGGCTGCTGCCTGAGGGGTACGGGAGCGGCCGCCCTGCTTGCCGTAACGCGGGGCGGCCGGGGTGGGCTCGCAGGGTCGTCAGTCCGCCGTCGGCTCTGTCCCGATCAGGGAGAACGCGAGGATCGAGACGCGCGTGATCAATCCCGCAAGCAGGATCGTGCCGAGGCCCTCGACCTCCAGCTCGGAGAACTTCCCGCCCAGCCAGGAGAGCAGCCACCAGATGAGCGAGTCCTGTAAGAATCCGGCCAGGCCGAAGGCCAGCAGAGCCGGGGCCGGGACACGGGCGGATGGGCCGACGTAGACGAGCTGGGTGAGGAGGATGACCACGAGGGCCGCGACCATGAGTGAGAACGGCACGTCCACGTCTTCCGCACCCAGGGTGATGCCGGGCAGCAGGGCCCCGGCTATGCATACGCCAGCGAGGGCACCGAGCTTGCGTCGTCTGCCTATGTCAGTCATGGGCGGACTCTCGCACGCGGGAGGTGAGCCTGTGAACATCCCGTAGGGTCCGTGATCGGATCGAACCGACGTCACCCGACTTGCAAACGGGTCCCTGAACAACTTGGGCACACGGTCGTGTTGTGCACGAGTACGACCGTAGGGCGGGCAAGCGGGAACGCGTCGTGCTGTACAGCAGCGAAGTACAGCAACCACGGCAGCTGTCCCCAGCCCACACCGCCCCCCCAGCGGCCGACTGACCAGCCGGCAGACCTCAGCGACCACCGTGCCGAGTAGTTCGCATCGAGGGGCGATGACGTCCGGCTGGCGTCAACGACGCCGGACGGAGGTGTACACGAGCGCTCCTGTCCGACCGCAGTGACGGCAGCGCTGACGGCAACGACGGCGGACGGCAGCGGCATTCGGCGGCCCGGCACGGTGCCGGCATAAGTCGATCGGGCGAACTCACCAAGGCGTGCCCGCATCTTTTTAAGCGCTCGGTCGCTCGGAACGTGCCACAGTCGTGCCACATCGTGCGGTCAATCACGGTCAATGAGGGTTTGCTGCAGTCGAGATGCGCCGTTGACCTGGGCTGCGGCCAGAGCCCTTGTGACCTGGGCACCACGGTGACCCCGTACCCCCGCCCTTACAAGGCAGAATCGGCGGTTCGAAGCCGTCCGCACCCACCGGAACTAAGTCCCTTGACCTGCGTCGGCCCCCTGGAGATCTCTCCAGGGGGCCGATGTCGTCTCCGGAATCCACATGGAGTCCACATCCCCATGTAACCAAGACGTCGGCAACCTGATCCGCATCGCCGACGCGCTCGGCGTCTCGCTCCGCGACCTCGTCTGACCTACCGTCCCTCGGCCAGGTGGTCAGCGAGCAAGGCAGCGTGGCGAGCCATCCCCTGCTTCCACTCGATCGGCGACTGCTCGGAGATCTCGCGCCACAGTGCGGCCGTGGCCATCCCGAATGCTGCGAGCGCTCTGGGCTCGGCGTTGTGCCACGACGGGAACCGGTCGGCGAACCTGAGCGCATCCTCAACCGAGTGGCCGGCATCCATGAGCCGCAGCGCCAGCGCCCCTGGATCGATCCAGGCTGCGCCACGCGTCGGCCACGCCCAGTCGACGAGGCGGGCCCGGCCGCCGGTGATCAGGATGTTGTCAGGGGCGAAGTCGGTGTGGAGCAGCGCCCCGCCGGCGAAGTAGTGCAGCGTTCCGGGCGGCGCATAGTTCTTCCACCGGTCCGCGGCCTCCTTGATCTCGACGTCGGCTGGCGCGCGCACGGCCTGGAGCTCGGCGAGCGCGGCCTGGACGAGTGGGAGGTCCAGGGATCCGGGCGCGTAGTCGGCATGGCGCCCGTCGACGACCTCATATCCGAGCAGGCTCCACCCCGCGGCCTCCACGTACCAGAACAGGCGGGGGCAGGAGGCGGGCAGGTGCGGGGCAATGGCGGCCTCGCGGCGCTGCGCGTCGACCTGATGGTGGTCGACGGGAATGCCCTTGACGAACACCGGACCGGAGTCTGTGTCGAGGACGGAGGCGATGCCGGAGTTCATGCCGCCGGACACTGTCACGGCCTGATGCACGGCGCCGGTCTTGTCGGCGACAGCCCGGCGGGTGTCGGCGGGGAGCTGCTCGAAGGCGATGCGGGGGATGGGCACGCGCTGATCCTCGGAGAATGGGGGGGATGCCGCCCCGGCCAGAGTACGGGCCGGGGCGGCACGGTGGTGCAGGGTGCGGTTCTAGTAGGGCTGGTCGTCGCCGGCCGAGCAGGAGCACTTGGCGCCCTCGGCGGCCACGTCGAGATCGGCGATGATCTGGAACTCGTCCGCGCGGATCGGCGTCGCGGTCAGCGGGAGCGGCGGGGTAGCGGTCGCGTGTGCGGGCGGCCGGGTGCTGATGGTGAGCATCACGGGCTCGCGCGGCGGGGCAATAGTGGCGGTGGGCGGTGTCATGATCCGTAACCTCCGTGTTGGCAGTAGAGTTCTCGTCGATCCCCCGCCTCCTGGTAGAGCTTGGCCAGCGGTCGGCACGTTCGGCACGTGCCGACCTTTGTGCAGCCGGAGCAGCCACCGGTGCGGAGCTGTAGGGACTCGGCGATCTGGCCGAGCCGAGGGAGGGTAGCCAGGCCCTCGGTGATCAGGTTCACGCTCGGGTCGCGGCCGACCTTGCAGATCGAGGCGATGCCGTGTGGGTTGACGTGGAAGAAGGTGTGGCCCGCGTTGCAGCCGGTGAAGACGCTGCGCGGAGTGATGTGGCTCTCGGCCTGTGTGGCGAGGGGGTTGGCCTCGCCGTCGATCGTCGGCGACATGTTCGTGAAGACCTGATGCGGGAATCCGTACCGTTTGCACAGGGCGACCATGTCGTCGACCTCGTGGGCGTTGTCGTCCGAGACGATGACGTTCAGGCGGACAGGAAGTGCGTCTTCGTGGGCGGCGTCCAGGCCCTTGATGAACCGGCCGAACGCACCGCGGTTCCGGGTGACCTTGTCGTAGGTTTCTGCGGTCGCCCCGTACACGCTGAGGGTGAGCCGGTAGGGGCGGTGCCGGGCGAACAGCTCACGGATCGGAGCTTTCCGTAGGGACGAGCCGTTCGAGGAGACCTGCACCATCATGCCCAGCTGGTGGGCGTATTCGTAGGCCGCGCCGAATTCTCGGTCGATGAGGGCCTCGCCGCCCGTGATCTGTAGCCACAGGACGCCGGCGTCGCGCATCGTGCGGAGGAGTTGTTGTTTGCCCTGCCAGTCGAGGCCCTTGAACCGCTTCTCTCCGAGATAGCAGAACTCGCAGTCGTAGTCGCAGCCGAGGTTGATCTCCCAGGATGCTTTCGCGTACCCGTACCGGGAGCGCTCGCGGACGAGGAGGTCCGCAGTCAGGGGCCGGTCCAGGGTCAGCCCCCATGCCTGGCGGGCGGCGTCGTGCAGCCAGACCGGGGCGGCGTCCGGCCCAGTGCGGGCGCGTAGCTCGTTGTAGCGGGCCTCAGGGATGCGGACGCCGGAGGGATGACCGGGGTGCAGGAGGAGGTAGTCACTGAGGAACGGGCTGGCGATCAGTCGGTGCACGGGCGTTCCTTCCGCGGAGGGGCGGTGCGGGTGGATGGGATGGGGAGGAGGTCCGCCGGACGGGGCGGGGACTACGGGGTAGGCGGTTCATGTTGGGCGGGCCGCCCCCACTGCTCGCCATCGGGCGGTCCGCCCTGTCCCGTCGCCGGTCACCTCCAAGCACCCCGGCGGCGGGAGTCTCTAGTCGGCCTGCGTCTCGCCGGGCCGGCGCGGCCAGCTCGTGCCGACGCGGAAGCCGTTGCGGAGCGGGCCGGTGTAGAAGTTCTGGTGTTCGCCGTAGTGCCCGGCCTGGAGCGTGCAGCGCCGCGTGCTTTCGGGTTGGCGGATGAAGCAGATGCCGGGGATCTCGACGTGATCGAGGGGCGCCGTGCGCTTCACGTTCATCGGTCGTCTCCCGCGAACCGCTCGAGGCCGAGCAGCGCGCGTCCCAGTGCGCTCACCGTGAGGGACGCCGCGAGGCAACTCGGGCTCAAGCCGTCGCACAGGATCGCTTCCGCCTCGTCCACCGCGCGCTCCCGTGAGGCACGCTCCGGCCCGCCGGGCGCGTCCTCGACCTGAGCGGCCACGACCGGTAGCCGTACCTGGATCATCTGCCGGGCCGCCGCGTACAGGTACCGCAGCCGATCAGGGCCGGGGTAGTCGCGCGGCGCGGACAGCGCCGCCCTGATCACCTCGCCTGCCGTGGGCGCCGGCAACGCAGTGCCTCTGAGAACCGTCATCCGAACGCCTCCGCAAGGATGCGGGGCCCGCCGGGACCGAGCGCGGAGGCGAGATGCACGGGGTCGGTTAGCCGACCGCGGCCGTCGGGTGCGTGGAGCCAGAACCGGCCGGCAGCGGGGCGCCTCGTGGGTGGGCAGTGTAGGGGCCAACCGGCCGGGTGCACGGTGAGGAGGCGGACGTCGGCCAGCTCCTCGGCGGCGTCGGGCGCGACCAGCCACCATGCGGTGTCGAGGTCGGGGTCGAGGAGGAGCGGCCCGCGGTGTCGTTGTGGGATGCGTCTGAGTGCCTGGAGGGCGACGCTGAGCTGTGCCTCCGCGGCAAGCCAGTGGGTGCAGTGGATCGGCGCGAGGCCGTCCATGTCCCACACTTGGTGGGCGAGTTCCGGATGGCGAGCCCAGTCGGCGAGCCAGGTGTCACCTGCCTCGCGCGCGGGTGTGGTGGTGCGCGTCGTTGCGGCCATGACCAGGACCGTAGGAGAGCACCTCGTGACCGGGTTGATCGATTGCGCGTGATTGCGTGCGCCCGATCCGCGATTGCACCGGATTGCTTACGGAGATTCCAGCGAGGCCCGAGCCCGCCCGATGAGGCGGCGCGCATCGCGGCCGTATGCCGCAGCCTCGGTGAGCCAGTCCCACGCCCGCTCGTAGAGAGCGATGTCCGCGTCGCCGTCGAGCCACAGTTCCTCGCTGATCGTCTCGACAATGACGAGGCGTCGGTCATAGATCCAGAAGCCGTGCGCCGGGGTGCGCCGGAGCTGCGCTCCCAGAGGAATCACACCGAGCTGGACAGACGCCATCCCGACCACGTTGTACAGCCGGTCGAGCTGGGCCGCCATCACCTCCAGCGAGCACAGCCGTATGAAGAGCGCGCCCTCGGAGACGAGAAAGGTGAACGACTTCCCTGGCTCGTACAGCGCCTCTTGCCGCCGGATGCGGGATGCGACCGCCTCATCGATCGACCGGGGGATCTGCCGGAACTCGGCGTTCGCCTCGAACACGGAGCGGGCGTACTCCGGGGTCTGCAACAGACCGGGTATGCGGGCGACTTCGAACGCCCGGATCTCCCGCGTGGCTGACGTCTCGGCGATCGCGAGTTCCTGCCGAGCATGCTGGCCGGCCGAGAGAGTGCGCCGCAGCGAGCGGTGTTTCATCTCCAGCCCGGCGAGCAGGCCGTGCAGTTCGTGGGCGACATCCGGCCTGCCGACTCCCTCGGCCCACGCCGTGAGGTCCTCGGCGCTGGGGGTCTGCTTCCCGCCCTGTAGGCGGGAGACCTTGGAAGGCTGCCACCCCAGTTGCGCGGCGAGGTCCTTGCCCTCCAGACAGGCATCGGCGCGCAGCTCACGCAGCCGCGCGCCGAGGGCCTCTCGTGCCGTTTGAAAGTCCGTGCTCACACGGTGGAACGTACCTGCCTGACGACGTCTTCGGTACGGGTGGCGTGGTGCCAGGCGGCATCGCGGGCCTGGCAGGCGGCGAGGACTTCGGCAGGGTCCTCGGTGACGTACACACCAAGGGTGGTGTCGTCCTCGTCGAACGCGAAGCGGGCGACGACGCGGGAGTCGAAGAGCCAGAAGTCGTATTCCGGCAGACGCAGGTCCTGCGCCTGCGTGCGAGCGAGGTGGCGGATGTCCTCGCCCGCGGCGACGTTCCCGAGCCCGCTGGCGAGGAGGAACTCCTGGCCCTGCGTGGCGGGCTCGTCGAGGAGACGGACGCGCTCGAAGCGCTTGCCCTGCGCGGTCTGGGCCCGGACGTTCTCACGCCACGAGTTGTCCGGATCCTGAGTGATGTCCTCACCCGCGAGGAACCGCGCCCACTTGGGACTGTTGCGGTCGGAGGCGTAGCCGCGGCGGGTCTCCAGGCGCCAGGCCGTGTGGCGGAACTCGCGGAACAGGTGGGAGATCTCGCCGAACGGCACCAGCTCGGGCGCAGGGGTGCGAGGGGCGTAGCGAGTGAGGAGCGAGCGGGGTACGCGGACGAACGTCTCGCTTGGCTTCACGTCGCGGAGGGAGACGAGGTGCTGGGGGTGGGTCTCGCGGTCGCCTTGCACGAGGTACTCATCGGTCTCAGGGATCTCGTACAGGGTGGGGCAGTCTCCGTCATCGCTGGTGGTGCCGATGAACCGCAGGGTCATGTCGTCCTCCGTCAGAGGGTGTTGGAGGAACAGCATGCGCCGAGAAGGACGCCAGGATGGAGGCATTGCGTCGGATTGCAGATCAGGGAAGGCTCGTTGTGATTGCGCGCAATCAGCCCTGACGAGGGGGCCTCTCCCGCACCTGTAGACGGATCAGGCGACCGCGACCGACCACCTTGACCTTCTCAACGCAATGAAGGTCATGATCCTTCGCCTGGAGAGGGACGGCATCGCCGCGCAGGCGGAGGTGTCCGCAATCCTCGCGGAGGCCGGCGCCGGAGCGCCGGACCCCAACTACGGATGTAGTGAAGCCCCGCCACGACGGGGGGAACGTGGCGGGGCCTGGACCCCAGCGTTGCTACTCCCCGAGCACCTCGCGCCGGGCGGCGTCAGCCTTCCTGTTTAGTGCGCCCGCCATCCGGAACAGGGCGACCGCGAGTCCGAGGAGCACGACGACGAGCAGCACCTGTGTGGCACGGAGACGATGGCGATGTCCTGCGTGGGCGCCCGCAACGATGAACATGATCACGTTGCCGGTGATCCACGCGAACCACAGCTTGAATTACTCGACCCGCACGGCCTGTTGAACCTCGTTGTAGTTCGCCACGGCGCCCGCCCCCTCGCGTTGGTGTTGAGGGGCATGATGCGACGCGGGGCGTTAGGTTTGCATGGGCGTGTCCGTGTTGTGACTTATGCGAAGCAGACGTCTTTGTAGACCACCGCGGCTACGCCGTCGAGCTCCGCCAGCACCGTGGGTGATTTCGCCATGGATGCTGCAATGCAAGGGGTGCTCGTAGGTGCCGCCGCTACGGCCCTTGGAGGAGTCTTGGCGTGGTTCGGGGCCAAGACGCAGGCAAAGTCGGCACTCAGGGCCGTAGAGATGCAGGCTAGGGCGCAACGCGATGATGGGCTTTGGCAGATGCGTCGGGATGCTCACGCGGTCTTCCTCCGCAGCGTCGAAACTTTCCGCTCAGCCATGGGGCAATTGATTGCGTGCCAAGACTTTGTGGACGGTCATCCAGGGCATGAACGGGCGCAGTCCGATATGGATAGAGCGTTTGACCAGTTCCAGGCAGCGTTCAAGGAGGTGCATCGCGAGCGCTTGGTGCTGGCCCTCTCTGTTGAGGACGAGGAGGAGCGAGCCGCGCGCGTGCTAGGGACCCGTGTGGACGAATGCTTTCAGGCTATGGGGCGTCGCGGTGGAGCTTCAGAGGGGGAACGGAGGTCTGCGGAGACAGCCCTTGACGCGTCGTCGGCTGGGCTCGCCAGGGGTATCCGGGAGTACGTGACTGGGGTCCGGGCGATCCTCAAAGGCTGAGGCCCCGCTGCGACGGGGACGCACGGCAGGGCTGCTCCACGCCCGGCCTGCGACCCTGGCGTGTGGGCGAGCCTGGTCTCATTCTCCCTGGGGCGTAACGTCGGTGATCTCCACTGACACCTTCGTGCTCGCCGAAGCGGTGCTGATCATGGAGGGTGTGTAGTTCAGGCTTGTCCGGTCCGACAGCTCGGCAGTCTCGATGATCGGGCCGGACTCGTCGCCGTGAATCTCGTAGGTGATCTCGTACACCGCGTCCGGGTCAACGCTCTCGCTGTCGATCACAAGGGTCAGGTCCGGCTCGACCGTGACATTGCAGCCTGCGGACCCGAAGCACTGCCGCGACTTGGTTTTGAGGTCGATCGTGAAGCTGTCGGCGTCGACGTCGCTGTACGTCGGCTCGGGCTCCGGCTCCTTCGCGGCGTCGGTCGCGACGTTCTTGTCCGGTGCGCTCGACCGGGCGGCGGTGGCCGGCTTGGTGTCGTCATCTCTGGACTGCGTGACGACGATGCCAGTGGCTACGACGGCCGCGATGACGGCGGCGGCCGAGCCGATGATGACGAGGTTGGTCCGGCTCTTCTTCTCTGCCGGCGGTGGCTGCGGTGGGAAGGTGGGCGGCGGTGGCGGCGTGGTGTTGCTCATGGGTCCCCCTGCGGTTGTGCTCTCTCTGCGCATGATGCGCCGTTGTGTGGGATCCGTGAAGGCAAAGTGTTGGATTCGTGACGCGACATCCGGTCACGAACTCATCACTCCCACACCCGACATCACGCCCGTACGCCACACTCGTGCGCATGCCAGACACCACCGCCACGCGAGGCTGGCGTCCCTCGCGCACCACAAAGATCGTCGCCGCGCTGCTCGTCCTCATAGCCTGGACCGCCATGGCCAACTCCTGGACTGACAAGGGGTGCAGCCTCGTCCAGGGCTACAGCTTCACCATCGGCCACGGAGGAAGCCCCGACCGTGAGCAGGGCTGCGAGGGCGAACCCGGCGGGCCCGCGTACACCGACGAGTACTACGGCTGAGGTGGCGCGCAGTGAACTGGGGAGACGTACCCACGTGGGGCGGCGTGACCTTCGCTGCCCTTGCGGCGGCCGCAACGATCTGGACGTTGAAGAGCCAGCGAGACCAGATCGGCGAGCAGCGGCAGTTCATCGCAGAGCAGGCCGCCACGCTGGCTCTGGAACGCGCGGAGTTGCACGCAGCCGCCCTGAAGCGGCGACAAGAGCAGGCGAGACGTGTGCGCCTAGTGAATTCGCGGCCGTACGTCGGGCTGGTCAACGACAGCGACGACCCGATCACTGACGTGACGTGCACCGACGATGGTGTCGAGATTGACCGCGTATTCGTCGCTGACGGCACGAATCGGGCGTCGGCTGAATTGCTCGCAGCGATCTTGCAGGGAGCGGCCAACACCCCTGCCGCAGTCGTCGGTGTTGGGCAGGCTGCGTCGTTTCCGAGAGAGCAAGGCAACAGGGGCCGACTGGTGTTCGAGTTCACCGACGCCGCGGGTGTGCGGTGGCGGCGCGATGATCTGGGCTCCGTATCGGAGGTATAGCAAGGCCCCGCCACGACGGGGGAACGTGGCCGGGCCCGGACTCCAGTGTGTCAGCGCTCGTCCTTGGGTGCGCCCGGAGCAGGCTTCTCCTCCACGGGGTGCGTGGAGCGAGGCCCGCCGCGACGGGGGGGCGCGGCGGGGCCTGGATCAGCGGCGGTTCAGCCGATGCTCCACTGGCCAGTCTGGTCCGAGAAGCCCGAGTCCATCGCGAACTGCACCTGAGTGACCTTCGACTTAGTGGGCGCTTCGAACACGATCCAGCCGAGAGCCTTGCCGCCAGGCGTCAGCTTGACGCTGGACGACATGGACGGACCAGCCGTGATGTCTCCGAACGTGGACTGGAACTGCTGCCCGTCGGCGTCGGCGACCTGAGCCCCGTTGGAGGGGCTGTCGTTGTACGCCTTGGTGCCGGTGTTGACGAGCTTGAACTGCACGCCGATCCACCGCTTGCCGGACTCCGGAGTCATGAAGTCGTCGCTGCTCTTGGCGGGGTCGACGACCTTGACGACGGTGACGTCGAGCTGGCTGCCGTCTTCCATGCCCTTGAGGGTGATGGTGTCGCCGGTCTTGGCGTCCTTCTTTGCGGCTTCCTTCGTCGGCTTCTTGGCGGGCTTGTCGTCCGGCTTGGTGTCGCTCTTCTTGTTCGGAGTGGTGTTGACCTCGGAGCCGCTGCTGCATGCGGCTGTGAGGGGCAGGAGGCCCGCGAGGAGCAGGGCTGCAACGGTCTTGGCGGCGCGGTTCATTGGAGAGGGTGCCCTTTCTGTGAGCGACATGTGTGTGACATGTGAAGGAGGTGGATGGTTGTACGTCGCCGCTACTTTTTCCTCGGTGTGCCAGAGACCGGCTGCTCCTACACCGGGTAGTAGCCGCCGCGGCCGGGATGCCTGGCAGCGATCGGCCGCCCCGGGTCTCATGGGTTGGTCAGCGGCCCCTTCACCCGCGCCAGCGTCCACCGCTGGTCCACCCACCCGTGAGCAAGCGGACCGCGCTCCAGTTCCCGCTCCAGCCTGGCGATCTGCGCGGGGCCGAGTCTCGGGCGGCCGGGCGAGCCCTTCGACAGGACACCAGCCTCGCCGCGTTCACGCCAGGCCCGACGCCACCGCTCCACCGACCGCTTGCTCACCCGCAAAATGACCGCGATCTCCCGGCTTTTCTCCCCGCGCCCGAAGCGTTCCACGGCCTCCAGCCGGATCCGCTCCCGCATAGCCCTCCCGGCGTCGGTCAGCCCGCCGCCCTGCGCGTATCTCACGCCACAGGGCTACCGCAGCCAACCAACCACCCGCAGGCGAACCGACCCGACATCACCCGATCAAGTTCAGTAGCAACGACCGGAACTGCGTTGGCGACCGGACCTCATCAATGCCCCCGTCTGCGCTCTGGGGCGCCGCTCCTGCCCTCGGCCCG
This sequence comes from Streptomyces sp. NBC_00569, assembly GCF_036345255.1. Lineage (NCBI taxonomy): Bacteria > Bacillati > Actinomycetota > Actinomycetes > Kitasatosporales > Streptomycetaceae > Streptomyces > Streptomyces sp. NBC_00569. The sequence continues at coordinate 8,513,880 of NZ_CP107783.1, forward strand.
CTCCCCCCGGCTGCGCCGATGCGCGCCCACATATGGATAGGGCCGTAGGCCCCGTCGATCACCACGCGAAACGGCCACAGGCTAGGACATGCCTCCGGCGGGGGCGCGACGACCTCATACCGGTCCTGGGGATTGGCTCGGAGCAGGTCCTGCAACCGTGAGGTGAGCACGTCGGCAGGCCGGGGCCGCAGTTTCGGGTTGGGTCGGTGGCCTCCGGCTCTTTATCGACCGCTCGGTGGCGGCGCCGAAGCCGTCGATCCGGTAATCCGGCTCCGAGGGCTCGTACGTGCTGGCCATGTCAGGCTCCGGCAGACTGGGGGGAGGCCAGTAGCCGGTGGTTGGGGCGGGTTGCGCTGGTGGTGCACGCCCCGAATGGGCCGTCAGGTGTGCGGAGTTGAAGCAGCGTGGGATCGAGGTGATCGCGGTGCCAGGTCGATGGGCCGGTGAGGCCGGCCTCGACGTCGGTGAGCTGCTGCCAGGCCAGCCACAGGGCGTGCAACCGTGCCACCGCTTCGGGGTGATCCTGCCACCGTTGGCACCACGGGCGGCTGGTGGTGACCTCCCGCCCGTACACCGGCAGCAGCAGGTCGTCCAGCCACTTGGTGAGCGCGGCGAGTTCCTCGGTGTACGCCGTGCCGTCGAGCGCCAGGATGAAGATGGTGGTCGGCGCCTCCTCCGAGGCGGCCAGCACGGCCTCCGCTGTAGCGGAGGCCGGGGTCTGGGCGTCATCGGACTCGGCCTCACCCTCGGTGCCGTCGTTGATGGACGGCTCCTCGTCGGTGAGGCGGGCGAGCGTTTCGTTCTGCTTGCGGGTCACCGTGACCAGCTGCGTAACGGTGGAGACAAGGTCGTCCAGGTCGTGATCCGGTATGCGTACCGGCGCGGTGCTGTCTCGTGCGGGCTCGGACATCTCGACACCTCCGAAGAATTCGTGGGGTGTCGAGAGTCCGGAGATTCAGCGGTTTGGCCCCGCCGGAGATCTCGTGTACACGGCGCAGGATGCCTGTTGGAACGACACCGTTGCAGAGCGCGGTCGGTTGGGCGGGCCTGCCCAGGCCTGGGGTGCCGGTTACCCATCCTTCGTCGGGGCACTGTATCTACTCCGCAAACCGCGGGCTCAGGCGGCCGGCGTCGACGGTGGGATGGGGCGAGCAGGGAGCCCGGGGTACGAGTGAGCGATCACTACGGAGATTCTCGAACTCGTGGGCCATGGCGTACATCCGTCCCCTTCCAAGCCGACCCGGCTGGCCTGATCGTTTATGACGGACGCCGATGGGTGCGACGGCCGGTGATGGCGGGCCGGGGGACTGTGGTGGACGTTGCCGACAGCGTGGTGTCCGCGAGGCGGCTGCGGGCACGTGCGGCATTGCTTCGGGCGCTCGGCGATGGGGCGCCAGGTGGGCCGAGCGATGGTCGCGGTTCCCGCTCAGCTCCGCGCGCTGTGCGAAGGCGACGGCGGACGTCGTCCAATGGACCGAGGGCGTGCAGGGCGTAGCTGATGAGCTGCCCAGGGGCGAGCGCGTCGCGGTCGGCCAAGGCGGCGACCTGCCGGGCCGTCAGCGTGGCGCTGCGGATGAGGGAGGCTTGGACGACCTGTTCGCCGAAGTGTTCGGCTGCTCCACCGAGCAGTGGGTCACAGATCCGCCGTACGCGCTCGGGGTCGAGAACCCCGTCGGCCAGCGCACCGCGTCGCTGTGTCTCCCACAGCACGGTCAACTGGTCGATCGGTTCACCGCGATGGTGCAGTGCTCCGAGCGCGCGGTAGATCTGTTGATGACCGGGGTCGGCGAAGTCGTCGGGGTGGAGCCAGCGCACCAGGTCGAGAAGCTGCTCGGGTCGGGACGCGAGGCAACCGAGGAGGAACTCCTCATCAGCGAGTCCCTGGTCGCTGACGGGTTGGGGAGGGGTGGCTTGTTGCGCGTACGCGGCGGGCGGCTGCGCGGGCCGGGCCTCGGTTCCCCAAGCACGGGCAAGGTCGGTCAGCACATCGGAGAGCACCTGGGCGTGGTGCAGCGTCTCCTCCACCGTCCCGTTCCGGTCGTCGGCGAACGCGGCCTGGTGCAGGCGTGTGGCGTGTTGGGCGACGCTGCGGTGGATAGCGCCCTCCAGGACCATCCGTCCGTACACCGGGACGTGGTCGGGGCGCGGGCACGCCGAGATCAGGAGGTGCGGGTACGACGGGGTGAGCCCGCGGGTGTGAGTGCTCGCCTCCTGCAAGGTGTCGGTGATCCAGGCAAGTGGTACGGACCCACCCTCCGGCGCGGTCGTCGCTGGGTGTTCGGCGACCCGGAGCTTGAGCATCGCGGCGTAGAGCGCGGAGTGCGCGGGACGGGAGAAGTGCTCCGGGTGGAGCCAGCTACCAAGCCGGTCGAGCTGGCCGGGATTCAGGAATAGTGCGCCCAAGACGGCCTGCTCGGCGTGAACGAGCGGGGTCACGGCTGCGCCTTGCGTGCGGCCTGGTGCTGGGCGCGAATCTCAGCAACGGCAAGGTCGGCGGCGGTCAAGGCGGTGGCAAATCGCTGCAGTTCGCCGGTGAACGCCGGGTCCGATGCGAGCAGGGAGCCGCTCTGGGACACGAGCCACCAATGGCCGCCCCGCTTCACGACGGGGGCGCCGGCGAGACGTTCGGAGCGGCGAACGGAGGCCCAGGACGGTGTGGGGTGGGACATTGGGAGTGAGTACCTCACGAGGAAGGGGCGAAGGCCCCGGGATGTACTGGCGTTCGGGGAAGTGCGCCGTCGCGTCTCGCCCTGCGGGGGTGCGTCTTCGGCGGGTTCACGTGGCGTGACCGATGCCGTCGCGGCGCAGGGTCTTGGCCAGCGCGCGCTCGGTGATGGCCGCGGTTTCCCTGGCGGAGGCGGCGCCGAGCTGATCGGCGTTGGGTTCGCGGTACCAGGGCTTGAGGCTGAGGAGGGCGGGGCGGATGCCTGTGGCGAGCAGGAGCGCGGAACCCTTGGGCAGGGCGCGGATCGCATCGGCGGGCAGCACGCGTTCCTGGCGCATGGAAACTGAAGTGGACTTGCCCGACTCGCTGGTGGACACCGAGACGGTACGAACGTCGTGGTCGCCCACCAGGCGGGAGAGCTTGTCCGCGAAGTCGGCGTCGTCGATACCGGAGCCGACGAGCTTGATCGTCGCGGCCGACCAGAGCGCGTCCATGCCGGGCTCGCCCCACACTCGGACGCCCTGGCGGTAGGACTGCAGAATCGTGATCGGGATGACGCCCCGGCTGCCGAGGTGGGAGTACAGGTCCGGCAGGTCCGCGATCTTGCATACGTTGGCGGCCTCGTCGAGGATCGCGAGCAGCGGGGCATCGAGCCGACCACCGTCGCGCTCTGCCTGCATAACGGCCGAGCGCATCACGGCGTCGGCAGCGGCGGCGATGATCGCCGAAGCCGAGCCGCCGCCATCCTTCGACAGCAGGAACAATGTGTCCTTGCTGGTGGCGAACGCCTCGGGCTTGAACTCCCGGATCTTGTCCATCCCGCTGGGTGGGGTGACCCAGGCGGCGATGACCGGGTTGAGTAGGCAACTGGCGTACTGCCGGGCGGTTTCGAAGATTCCGTCACGGGTTTCGACGGCTCCGGCCACGGTGCCGTGGAGTTGGGCGGCGACCGCGTCGAGCCCGGCGTCCTGGAGCAGGTCGATGGGGGCGCGGTCGGCTGGGGAGGCGAGCCAGGCTAGGACGTCGGTGATCGGCCGTCGGCCGCGGGCGGCAGCGAGGAACAGCGCGGTGAGGGTATTCGCGGCGGCAGTCGACCAAAAGTCGCCCGCGCTCGATTCGTCCACGGAGGCGGTCACGAAGTGCCCGGCCAAGCGGCGGGCCCCGGCAAGATCGTGGGCGTCGGCGAGGATGTCCCACCACATCATCTGGGGGGCGTGGGCGATCTGTTGAGGATCGAGCGTCCACAGCGTGCCAGCCTCGGCGCGGGCCGCGAGCGTGGCGGTGTAGGCGTCGCGCGCCGCTTTGTTGGAGGTCAGCAGTACAGGGCCCGGCGCGCGGAGGATCGCTGGTATCGCCAATCCGGAGGTCTTCCCCGAGCGGGGCGCCATGATTGCGAGGAGGACGTCCTCCCAGGATGAGCGAACCTCCCGCGCGCCAGGGGTGAGCGTGCCGAGCAGGACCCCGCGGTCGTCGGGCGAAACGGCCTTGAGCTTGGTTCCCTTGAGGCTCGGACGGAGCTCGACCGCCTTCGCCAAGTTCTTCTTGGGCATCAGGTCGGCCAGGTCCCGCTGGTCGGCCAGCCCCTTGAGGTTGCCGCGCAGCCGGAGCCACACCTTCACCCCGAGCAGCGTGGCGGCCAGGAGGATGAGCGCAGGGAGGACGTAGCACCCGCTGATCACGGCAGGGTGGGCGAGATGCGGCCAGACCTCACCGGGGTGCAGCAGCGATTCTGTTGGTCGGAAGGAGGCCCGCGGATCGGAGCCGACAGCCGCGTTGAGGAGGTTGCCGAACAGCCAGGCGAGAGTCCCGCCGCCCATACCGAGCGCGGCGACCGCGATCAGGAGGTAGAGGAGGACGTCGGTGCCGGTGGTGGTCGAGGGCGTGCTGGTGCGTGCAGGAGACAAGGCGCGGTCCCGTTACGTGCTGAGTGGCGGGCGATGGGGTGGGACCAGCGGCTTCTTCTGGTGATCACGAGGGGGCTCCAAGAGGCTGTGGCGCGAAGGAAGAAGGGGGCGGCAGTCGGTGCAGTCCCGGCTGGCGAGCCAGCGCGTATCCAGCCCGCCGGTCAGCCGGGCGGCCGGAGGGTACGAGCTGGGGTGTGCGGGGTGCCCGCACTGCTCGGTGCCGCCCCGTCGGGGTGTGGCGCAGCCCTCGCAGGGTGATTGCCGAGGACGACCGACGCTCGTCTGCGACGGCGGCGGCCACGCCGAGGCGACGTCCGGCTCGAGCTGCAGATTCATCGTGAGTTCTTGTTGGCGCGGATCGGCTAGCGGGTGCGGCTCGGCTCCGGGGCAGCTGGGGTGGGGTGGTACTCGACGGAAACAGCGGGCCGTCGTGGCGGCGATACACCCGTACAGGCCGGGGAGAGGGCAGTGGCGGCCTGGGCTCGGCGCTGTTGCATGGTCGATACAGGGTCTGGCCACCCGCTGTCGCGCACGTAGGAAAAGGCGTCGAAGGCGAGGTCGGTACGGACCTGCAGGGTCTCGACGTACTGGAGGTCGCCCTCGCCAGGGAGCGGGACGCCCTCGTTGGTGCGGGTCTCAGTGCCCATGGCCCGCAGGATGCCTTCGGGGTCGCGAACCTGGTCGTGCACGATGATCCGGTCGGCACGGATGTCGGCGTCGAGGGGGCGGGCCGAGGCGACCGCCGCCTCCTGGATGCCGGAGACCGGCATGATGGGAGGTTTCTCCGGCAGGTCAGTGGGACCTCGGCTCGGGCTCAGCCGGGTGTAGGGCTGAAGGTCGTACGCGGCGTCGGAGGTGACGCTGTACTGCGCGGCCCGCATGGATTGCACGGCTTGTGCTCCGCGCCGCAACGGTTCGCGGGTCGGATCGGTGAGGCTGTACAAATCGCTGCCGGGGAGCCGCTCGAAACCGACGAGGCGAAGGATGTGCTCGGCGACGTGGTTGTCGTGCGATGTCGCTGCCACGACGCCGTAGCGGCCGTGATGGCCGACGGTGATGTGCGGATGTGTTTCCGCCACGAAGATGCACCTCGCAGAAGTCGGGGCCGTGCGGAGGACGAGAATGCGGCCCGAAGCCGGGTTTGGTGCGGCCTGGAATCTGAGCTATTGAGCGCGAGCGCGGCGGCCGGGCAGCGCGGAAGAACCGATCGGCCGGTGGGCCAGAGGCGTCTCGATCGCCGCAGCGGTGTGGGCAGGCCATGTGGCCACGTGTGGTGACCAGGCGCGGGCTGCCTCGACCCGAGCCGAGGGGTATCCACCGGAGGCCGGCCGCGTCGGCGAGGGAGATAGGGCCTTCTTGGTCCGAGCCATGTCGACGCGCGCGCATCGGCGTTCTCTGCCTGCGTCAGGGAGTAATGCCAGCCACAGGCGTTGCTCAGGACGACGACGTTCGCGAGGGCCGCTGCACTGACCTGCTAGAGCCCGGGGCGGGCCCTGGGCCCAGTCCTCATCACCGGGGGTCGCCCGCCGACCTTCGACACGGAGGCAAATTAGCAGCGCAACGCGGTCGAGCGATGCATCAACGGACGCCCTGCGTACCGACAAACTCTCCATTGCCTACCAGGCTGCAGCCCACCCCGCAGTCATCCTCATTTGAGCAAGGCGCTGACGGCTGAAGGACGCTCTTGCTAGTGCGCCCGGATATCGTGCACCAGGGCGAGTAAGAAGTCATTTCGTTTGGTGTGATCTTGCGGGATGCTGATGGGGTGACGACGAAGCTTATTGAGCGGTTGGTGCCGGACGTCTTGTGGGAGTTGTTCCAGCGGGTGGTTCCTCCGGCGCCGACGCGCCCCAGGGTGGCGGCCGGCGCCGGCAGGGGGACCGTGAAGTGCTGGCGGCCATCGTCTTCGTGGCCTCGTCAGGATGTACGTGGAACCAGCTCCCACCTGGTTTCGGGCCGTCAGGTGTGACCGCATTCCGGCGTTTTACCGAGTGGTCTCAGGCCAGAGTGTGGGCCAGGCTCCACCGCCTGGTGCTCGATGAATTCGGTGCCCAGGGCGAGCTGGAATGGTCGCGCTGCGCGATCGATTCGATGAGTGTCCGAGCGCTCAAAGGGGGCAGGTGACGGGACCGAATCCGACCGACCGAGGTAAGAAGGGGCCCAAAATCCACCGCATAGTTGACCGCAACGGTCTTCCGATCTCGCTCGGAATCTCCGCGGCCAACACCCATGACAGTCAGGGCTTTCAGCCCCTCGTCCGTGGGATTCCGCCGATCAGGTCCCGCCGCGGACCTCGTCGCCGCAGGCCGGACAAGCTCCATGGCGACAAGGGCTGCGACTACCCTCATCTGCGGCGATGGCGCCGCTCACGCGGCATCACGCCCCGCATCGCCCGTCGAGGCATCGAAAACTCCGAACGCCTCGGACGGCACCGCCCGGTCGTGGAACGGTCCGTTGCCTGGCTTGCTGGCTGCCCGAGACTTCACCGTCGCTACGAACGCAAGCCCGAACAATTCCTTGCCTTCGTCGCCATCGCCGCAACACTCATCTGCCACCGCAGACTCCCCAAATGAAATGAATTCTGAGGTGGCTGGGCCGTTATGCACCTGTCGTCGAGCCAGGGCGGACGATCATCAGGACCACCACGATCAGCCAGGCGAGGGCGAACAAGCCGGTGATCATCGACAGGCGAGGCAGCCGGGCGATCAGGGGCTCCACGGAGGTCGACACCTGTTCGGGCTTGTCGAGCTGGGTGACCACGCTGTCCTGGATGCCGAGTACCGCGATGCCCAGCAGGACGGCGGCGACAACTGTCAGTGCTATGGAGGCGATGAGCCAGGCGCTGCCCATCACACCCATCACCTCGGCGGTGCCGACACCGAAGACCGGGACGGCGATTCCGACCACCGAGTAGACGCGGCAGATCCGGTGCAGCAGCTCGACCGAGCCGCTGGCCGACTGCTGCTCGGGTCCGTCGGCCAGTGCCTGGCGCGCGTAACGCGGGAACAGGCTCGCCGCAATGGTGACCGGTCCGATGAGCAGGATCGCCGCCAGCACGTGGATGCTGAGCAGGAATTTGGCCATGGCGGTGTCTCCCCTTTTCGCGCACACGCTGACGCGGGGGTCAGGTGCACAGTTTCAGTCAGGCTTAAACTGGGTCGACGATAGCATTCCTGTTTCAAGAGCCCAGAACTGCCGACTGTCGGCATCCGGCCTGGAAGGTGGGACAGGTGACGAGCAACCCGGCCGAGCGCCTACCCCCAGGGCGCCCCGCGCTGCTGCTGCTCACCCTGGGGCGGATCGTGCGGGAGGAGGTCGAGCGCGCCCTTGAGGCCCAGGGGCTGTCGCTGCGCCTTCTGAGCGCTTTGGGTCATCTTTCGCGTGAGCCCGGGCTCTCCTACAGCGCGTTGGGGCGCAGGGCTGGAGTCACCGCGCAGAGCATGCAGGCCACTGTTCGCCAACTCGAACAAGCTGGCGCCGTCCGCCGCGTGACTCCAGCAGGACGTGGCCGCACCGCCGAACTGCGCGTTACTGACACAGGCCGCCAGTTGCTGCGCGAACTGGACCATGCCCTCGGCTCGGTCGAGACCCCACTGCTCGATGGGCTGACGGCCGAGGAGCAGGCCAGCCTCGGCGCGCTGCTGCACCGCCTCCTGGCCAAGAATCTCCGGGCTGACGCGCCCGGCAGCTCCTGACTCCCGGTCGCGGAGCGGCTCGCCGAAGGGTGCGGCGTCCTTGCGGGCAGTTCCCACACGGCCGGCTCCACCGCGTCCACCGCCGAACCCTTCGGCGCCCGCCGATACCGCGGCGGGCGGTCCGAGGCCGGCGCCCGCAGCATGGTGATCCTGGAGGTCCTCAGCTGACGAGCCACCGCCCGAGCCGGCAGCCCTCTCATCGGATGTATCCGACGGATCTCAGCCCAGTCCTCCACGTGGATCACCCTTTCTTCCTCTCTTCCTCCCGACTCCAGAAACGGTGAAGTCAGGAGGATCAAGAGATCGCAGAGTGGCTCACTTTTCATCCGCCGTCCGTGGCCCTTCGGTTCACCCGTCTTCAAGACCTGGACGGTCCGTAGTGGGCCGATCGAAGGTCGACAACGCCACCCCGATTTTGCATGTATGACCCGCACGAGCCCCGGAGCCGGGGAATGCGCCGAGGCTCGGGTCTGTGGGGGCGGCTCTCCGCGCGGGGCCAACTGGTCGTCGGTCGCGGCCGGTAGCCAGGCTGTCGGTCCCACCGGTCGTGGGGCCGGGTCGAAGAATCATGAGGACGGTCACGATGTCCATAACAGGTTGAACGCGCCAGCCGTCCCGGCCAGCCGACCTGGCGATGCGAGGCTGGACTCCTCCAGCGCCTTCGTCTGAAGCGCCACGGTCGCGAAGAGGGTCACGGCAGCCAAGGCCGTGAGACCGATCGAGGCGATCAGCCACAGGGAGTCCAGGACATGCATGCGTGAGGCGGTGGCCATACCCAAGGTGGGTACGGCGAGGCGCATCAGGGCGTAAACGCTGCAGATGCGATGCAGGATCCGTAGTTCCCTTCCAGCCGCTGTGGCTTCAGCTTTCATGCGGCGCAGGCGGCGGTTCGGAGACCGTTCAGCGTGTGGCGAGGAGTTCCAGCGTGTCGATCACGCGGTTGGAGAAGCCCCACTCATTGTCGTACCAGGCGACTACCTTGACGTGGCGGCCGTCGACGCGGGTGAGGGCGGCGTCGAAGATCGACGAGGCAGGGTTGCCGATGATGTCGGACGAGACGAGCGGGTCGTCGGAGTACTCGAGGATGCCGAGGAGCGGGCCCTGCGTGGCGGCGCGGTACGCAGCCAGCACATCGTCGCGGGTCACGTCGCGGGCGACGGTGGTGTTGAGTTCGACGATCGAGCCGACCGGCACCGGCACACGAATCGAGTCGCCGGACAGCTTGCCGTCGAGGCTGGGCAGCACGAGGCCGATCGCCTTGGCGGCGCCCGTCGTGGTCGGCACGATGTTGACAGCGGCGGCGCGGGCGCGGCGGGCGTCGCGGTGCGGACCGTCCTGCAGGTTCTGCTCCTGGGTGTAGGCGTGCACCGTGGTCATGAAGCCGTGCTCGATGCCGGCGAGCTCGTCGAGCACCGTGGCAAGCGGTGCAAGCGCGTTGGTCGTGCATGAGGCGTTCGAGACGATTGTGTGCGCGACCGGGTCGTATGCCTCCGTGTTGACTCCGTAGGCGAGCGTGACGTCGGCACCGTCCGACGGCGCACTCACGAGCACCTTCCTCGCGCCCGCGTCGAGGTGAGCGCGGGCGGCCTTGACGGAGGTGAAGCGGCCGGTTGCCTCGAGCACGATGTCTACGCCCAGCTCGGCCCACGGCAGCTGTGAGGGTTCGCGCTCGGCGAGCACTGTGATGCGACGGCCGTCGACGACGAGGGCATCCCCGTCAACGGTCACCGGACGGCCGAGCCGTCCGGCCGTCGTGTCGTAGGCGAGGAGCCGGGCGAGGGTGACGGGCTCGGCGAGGTCGTTGACGGCGACGACTTCGAGGTCGCTGTCGCGTTCGAGTAGTGCGCGCAGCGCGTTGCGCCCGATGCGGCCGAATCCGTTGATGGCGATGCGAGTCATGCGTTGTGTTCCTTCGGTTCGTTACCAGTGCTTGTTGAGAGGCGCTGCGCTTCTTTTCGGCACAGCTGCGCTCATGGCCCGGAACGTGAATTCGCGGGAGGTGCCGGTGTTGATGAGAGGGGCTGCTCAGCGATCAACACCGGCTGCTCGGTGGGACGTTGTTCGGCTAGAAGACCTTCAGGCCTCGCAATGGCCTGTTCGCCTACCGCTTATGCTTCGGCGGATTTTCGGGGACTGTGAACCTTGTGGCGGACGAACAGCGCGGCAGGTACGGCCATGACGATCAGTACGACTCCGCCGATGACGTTGCCCACGTGCACGGCGTCGGTGAACGCCCTCGGTACCGCCGTTCCCACCACGCGGGCAAGGGAAGCGGGGAGGTCCGCTCCGCCACCCCCGTGTGACACACCCTCCACGATCTTGTCCGCCTGCGGCGAGGGGATGTTCGCCTCGACGAGGCGGTCGTGCAGGTTGCGGGGGAAGCGGCTGGTGACGATCGTTCCGAGCACACTGGGGCCGAGAACCGTGCCCAGCTGGCGAGCCATGTTGACCGCTGCCGCCGCCATGCCCTCCTGCTGTGGCGGGACGCTGTTGACCGCGGCGGCCGTCGAAGGTGCCGTCAGCAGGCCCGCGCCGACGCCCGCGATGAGCAGCCCCGGCCACATCGCCCCGTAGCCTCCCGAGGCGTCGGTCGCGAGCAGTGCGAGGGACCCGGCTCCGATGAGGACGAGACCTGCGGTGATCAAGGAGGTCAGGCCGACCCGGCGTACCAGCACCCGGGCGGCCACCACGGTGACCAGGAGGAACGGTCCGAACAGCGGCAGCAGGCGCACCCCGACGTCGAGAGGGCTGGTCTGTCCCACGCGTTCCATGTAGAGCACGCTGAGCAGGGCGACACCGACCAGTCCGAAAACGCTGACAGCAGCCACGCCCATCACGGCCGAGAAGGAAGCGCTCCGAAAGAGCCTCAGGTCCAACATGGGGTCGGGGTTGCGGAGTTCCACGCGTACGAACAGGAACAGGGATAGGGCGAAGACCACGTACATGGTGATGATCGGTGCCTCGGTGTAGCCCGTGGAGCCACCTTGGATGATCGCGTAGGTGGCCGAGGCCGTCATCACAGTGCCGAGGACGAGGCCCGCGAGGTCGGGCTTGCGCGTGGGGTGCTTGGACTCGGCCACGAAGGCCGGGGCCAGGAGGAGGGCCACGCCGGCGATGACGATGTTGGCGATGTAGACGGAGTGCCAGGAGAAGTGTTCGAGCAGGGCTCCGGCGAGGATCGGGCCGACGGCGAGGCCGACTCCGGAGCATGCGGCCCAGATGCCGATCGCGGAGGTGCGCTCGTGCGGGGCGGTGAACGTGGCGCTGACGATCGCCAGGCTCGTCGGCAGTACGGCTGCCCCGCCGAGGCCCGCGGTCGCCTGTGCGGCGATGAGCATGCCGGCGCTGTCGGCGAAGACAGCGACCACGCTGCCGGCCAGGAAGACGGCGGCACCCAGGCTGAACACTCGCCGGCGCCCCACGAGGTCGCCGAAGGTACCTGCGGACATCACGAAGCTCACGACAGCGAGGCTGTAGGCGCTGGTGATCCACACCAGGGTGCTCGCGGTGACGTGCAGGTCGGTCTGTATGTCGCCCAGGGCCGAGATGGTGGAGGTGACGTCGACGAAGGCCATCATGACGCCGAGGCAGACCACCAGGAGGCCGAGCCAGCGGGACCGCCCGCTGCCGGGGCCCGCGGCGCGGGAGGTCTGAGCGGGAACGGACGCCGTCATCGGACCGCCACCGCCCTCTTCGGAGACACGCCCAGTGACACCACGCCCGCGACGGCCATGAGGGCCATCGCGACCAGCCACGCGTGCCGGTAAGTGTCCAAGGAGGAGCCACCGGAGGCGGTGCCGAGCATGACGACCAGGATGCTGATGCCGACGACCGAGCCGATCTGCGTCGACATGGTCACGATGGCGCTGCCGGTGGCGGCCTCCTCGGGGCGCAATCCGACCGTCGCGGACGAGACGACGGTCGGTAGCGCCAGGCCGGCGCCGAACCCGAAGAGCAGCCAGCACGGGAGGACTCCGGAAAGGTAGTTCGGGTCGTCGTGCAGCAGGAAGACGAAGAGCAGGATGCCGACGGAGGCGATCGCGCTGCCGACCGCCGCGACGACACCGGCCGGGATCCGGAACCGGCGCTGGAGGGTCTCACTGATGGTGGCGGCGACCGCGAAGCCGATCGGGCCGGGAAGGCTGGCGCATCCGGTCTTGATGGCGGAGTAGTGCCAGTGGTTCTGCATCCAGAGGATCGACGACAGCAGGAGGCTGGCGAACGAGGCCAGTTGCAGCATGCCGGCGAGGTTCGCCGAGGCGAAGATCCGGTCACGGAAGAGCGAAAGGTCGACCACGGGCACCCGGTGCCGTGACGAGCGGAACAGGAACGCCACCAATCCGACCACTGCCACGGCCAGGGACGTGATGACGCGGGTGTCCGACCAGCCCCAGTCGGGCGCCTTCACCACGCCGAGAGCCAGGGCGCCGACCATGACGATCAGCAGGACGCCGCCGAGCAGGTCGGGGATGCGGGCGTTCTGTTCGTGCCGGGCGTTGGTGATGAGCCGGGCGGCCAGTGCGATGGCGAGCAGTCCGACGGGAATGTTCACCAGGAACAGCCACCGCCAGGAGGCCTGGACCAGCAGCCCGCCGAAGATCGGTCCGCACACCCCGGACAGCGAGCCTGCGGTGAACCAGATCTTGACGTACCGCTCCACCTTGTCGGCGGGCGCGCTCGTCAACACCAGGCCGAGGCTGGCGGGGGTCAGCAGGGCGGCACCCACCGCCTGGATGGCGCGGAAGACGACCAGCACCCAAACGTCGCCGGACAGCGCCGCGCCGAGGCTCGCCGCTACGAAGACGGCCATGCCGAGCAGGAAGCCGTTCTTGCGTCCGAAGCGGTCGGCGAGCCGCCCGGCAGGGACGAGAAGGGCGGCGAAGACGATCGCGTAGCCATTGAGCACCCAGCTCAGGTCCGACAAGGAGGTCGAACCCAGTCCCTGACCGATGTTCGGCAGACCGACATTGGTGATCCACACGTCGAGTTGGCCGAGGAAACTCGCCATGGCCATCACGGCGAGGATGAGGACAGGCCGTGTTTTTGGTGTCTCCCCGCCTTTCGTCTGCGCTCGCGCAGGGGCCATCTGATCTTGCCAAGACATACGTCTTTTATCCGTTCCGTGGGCTTCGAGGGTGCCGTGAGCAACTGGCAGCAAAGTTCTGGACTGATTCGCCAAGAACTCTACGAAGTTCTGGAACGACGTGTCAAGAATGCTCGTGCGGCCTGTAAAGTGGCCCCATGGGACGCCCACCAGGATTCGACAGGACCAAGGTCATGCAGGCCGTCGAGCGACAGTTCCGCCGAAGCGGATACGCCGGCACGAGCGTTGACGACATCGCCAAGGCCGGCGGGCTGGGCCGCGGCAGCCTCTACGCCGCCTTCGGCGACAAGAGCACCCTGTACCGGCAGACGCTGTCGGCCTACTGCGAGCGCAACGAGGCCGCCTGGGCGGCGGTACTCGAAGGTCCCGACGAGACCGCGCTGGAGCGGCTGCGGGCATATCTCTTGAAGTCGGCACGGGTCGTCCATGACGACCCCGACGGGCTCGGCTGCATGGTGACCGGCTTCGTCGTCGAGGGAGTCGACCACGATCCGCAGGCCCGCGCACGCGTCCGGCAGGCTCTCGCGAGAATCGAGGGCTCACTCACCGAGTGCGTTCAGGCCGGACAGCGCCATGGCGACCTCGATCCGGAGGCGGATGCCCCCGAAATCAGCCAGATGCTCATGGCCGTTAACCGGGGCATGGAAGTAATGGCCAGGGCCGGGCTCGACGCGGTCGCGCTGGAACGCGTCGCCGGTCACGCGTTCGAGGGACTCCCGCTCACGGCGCGAGCCCGGTCCCAGCAGGTGTCCCAGGCGGCCACCGCGGATGCTTCCTGAGCGCTCACGCGCAGGTCAGGAGACGTTCGGATCGCGCTCCGCCCTGGCCGGAGTCCCCCTCCTGCGCTACGTGTGATCCTGACGTGCCATCTCTGACGCCGCTACCCGTGACGGGGTGTCACCGGCGCACCTGGGTCCCGGTGCGTGAGTATCCAACGTCGTGTGACCTCCTCGGAGGGGCACGTCGGTCGGCTGGCGGTAGTTGCGCGGTTAGGTCTGCGCCGGCTCCGTCTTGTGGCGGAACAGGGTCCGGTATTCCTGGGGGGAGGTGCCGAGGTGCCGGTGGAAGGCGGCCCGCAGCGAAGCGGGAGCACCGAAGCCGGTGAGGCGGCCGACCTGCTCGACGGGCACGGTGCTCGCCTCCAGCAGTTCGCGTGCTCGGTCGATACGCGCGTCGGTCAGCCAGGCCATCGGTGTAGTGCCGGTTTCCTCGCGGAAACGGCGGATCAAGGTCCGCCGGGACATATGGGCGTGTTCTGCGAGGTCGTCGACAGTGAAGGTGGCTGCGAGGTTGTCGAGCATCCACTCGCGCAGGGGAGCGAGCTCGTCTCCGCTGGCTTCGGGGCGGAACTGTTCGATGAACTGCGCCTGGCCGCCCCGTCGCCGTGGCGGTGCGACGAGGTCTCGTGCGTGTGTGTTCGCTGCTGCGGCGCCCAGGTCGGTGCGGATCAGGTGCAGACACAGATCGATCCCTGCCGTCACGCCGGCGGATGTGAGGATGTCGCCGTCGTCGACGTAGAGCTGGTTGGGCAGGACATCGACGTGCGGGTAGCGCCGTCGCAGTTGCTCGGCATGCCGCCAGTGCGTGGTCGCGGGGCGCCCGTCGAGCAGTCCGGCCGCGGCAAGGGCGAAGACCCCGGTGCAGATGGAGACGAGCCGGGCGCCCCGGGCGTGAGCCGCCCGCAGCGCCGCCAGCATTCCCGGTGAGTGGGTCGTGTCGATGTCGTCGTAACCCGGGATGATCACGGTGTCGGCGTCCTCCAGTGCCTCGAGGCCGGCTGCGACAGCGATCGTGAAGCCGGACACGGGCACGGGTCCGGGCCCGTTGTCGGCGCATACGGTCAGCTCGTAGTGCGGGTCCGTCGAGAAGATCTGCGTCGCAGCGCCGAATTCGAGCGCGAGCACACCGGGCAGCACGAGCACGGCGACATGGTGTCTGTTCGTCATGGTGGCACGACAGTAGCGCTGGTTGGCATCAGTGCCACTTTTCGCGCGAGATCCGCTCTCGTAGCGTCGAGTCATGACCGACATTCCTGCCCCCTCGAACAGGCTGCACGACGGCGTATTCGCTCTCCCTTCCGGGCCGCTGGTCGAGGCGAGCCTCGCCGCCGCCCGCGCCGCGATGCATCCGTCCGTGCTGAACCACTGCATCCGCGGCTTCCACTGGTCGCGCCTGTTCGCCGCCCATAAGGGGGTTCTGAACGACGCGGACTACAACGAGGAACTCCTCTTCGCCGCCAACGTGATGCACGACCTGGGAACCGGGCCGGACGCACCGGGCTTGCTCCGGTTCGAGATCGAGAGCGCCGATCTCGCCGCCGCTGTGCTGACCGGTGTCGGCGCCCCGGCCGGGGATGTGGACAAGGTCTGGGAGGCCATCGCTCTGCACACCACTCCGCAGATCCCCGAACGAATGGGGCTGCTGACCTACCTGACCTACGAAGGCATCTCGATCGACTTCGGCAAGAACGCCGACCTCGTGGCCGAGGAGCAGAGTCAGATCCATGCCGCGTATCCGCGGCTTCAGATGGTCCACCACCTGGCCGAGGAAATCCTTGCCCACGGTGCCCGCTCCGAGTCAGCCGCGCCTCCCTACGCGCTCGCCTTCCACCTTGCGCAGGAGCGGGCAGCTGACGGCGTCACCACCATGGAGCGGGGCGTGGTCGGCGGGCCGTGGGGGGAGTAGCCAGGAGCTTTCAGCGGCGGTGCCAGGTGCCCATTCCCTATCTGAAACGTTCCTGGCTTCCCGAGAGAGCCGGGGAGTCAACCATGAGAAGCGGAGTCAAGCAGTGTCGGATTTTGCGGAGTTCACGTTTCGAGCGCAGCCGGATTACGACGAAGCGGTGGCTCGGGAGATCGTCACCGGTTCGATTCCCGTCAGGACGATCATCATGTACTGCTTCGACCCTCGGGCGGCCGGGGCTGCTCAGGCGGTGGCCGATCACTTCGGCGACGAGGTCTACCCCGGCGAACTTCTCCTCGACGCGACCGGCAAGAAGATGGGCTCCACAGCGACGGTGTTCCCCTGATCGTCGGGGGTGGGCGCGCGGCGGATGCTCTTCGCTCGATCACGGTCTCCCAGCACCTCTTCGGTGTCGAACGAGTTGTCGTCGTACACCACTCCTTCTGTGGCGCCACCTCCTTCACGGCGGAGGGAATCACCTCTGCGTGGAAGAACGAGCAGCACACCGACATCTCGTCGTTGTACGACTGTGACGGCATCGCCATCACCGACTTCGAAAAGTTGCTCAACTACGACGTGAGCCTGATCCGCAACAGCCCGGGCACCCCGAAGCACGTGGAGATCTACGGCCTTTTCTACGTCATCGATTCCGGGGGGCTGACCGAGATCGTCCGCGACGTTCCCGCCGAGGTTGCGCAATAGTCCGTACGCAAGCACAGCGGACGGGGTAAATCTCGTGGACGTCCGCCTTACCCGCGCTCGGCTTCACTTCTCAGGGCGTGGCGGCCGGTACGTTGGCCAAGACCACGCAGACGGCCAAGGCGAAGTGCCCGGCAGCGGCCAGGCACTTCGCCGCCGCTGTGCCCGGGTCGGACTGCCACTGTGCTTCGTGGAGCAGTCCGGACAGCCGACCGAATCGGTTGCCTCGCCAAGGATCTGATCCACGGTGAACTCGCCTGTGCTCGCCCGTTCCTGTACCCACTTGACGGCCTGTGCCGGATCGTCCAGCAGCTCGGTGAGGAAGTCGGCACCGACATCTGCCAGCGCGCCGTCCGCCTGGGCCAAGATCCCTTCCGCCTCGGTTATGGCGCATCGCGCGGCGTCCTGAGCACGCGCCGCGTCCCCCCAGTACCGGCAGAGGCCGCCAAGCAGCCCGAGGTTCACGGGGACATCAGTCTGTGTGGGCGGGGGCCTCGGCGACCGCCCGGTACACCTCCCCGGCGGCTTGTGCGCAGTCGCCGATCAGTTCGGTGAGAGTGGCGAGCAGCCAGGCGTGCCGACGACGGCGTGCGAGCGGCTCCGCGCAGTTCGGCGCGGCCACCCCGTCCATGCCTCGTTCGGGCAGCGGATCCATGGTCAGTACCTCGTCGATGCCGAGTGCGGCACAGCGCCATGGCGACCTCGATCCCGAGGCGGACGCGCAGGGGATCAGTCACCTGCTCATGGCGGTCAAGCGGGGCATGGAAGCGCTGGCCTGGGCCGGGTCCGACACGGCCGCGCCGGAACGCGTCGCCGATCAAGCGTTCGCCGGGCTCCCGCTCACGGCACAGGCCTGGTCCCCGCAGGCGCCCCGCCCGGGTCCGGTCGTCTCTGGCGCTTCCTGAGCGCCGCTTGCCCGAGGGCACTCCGCGGTGCGGTCAGCGTTCCGCGGCGAATGACTCGATGTAGGCCAGGGCTCCGTACAGCGCATCACGCAGGGGTGTGGACTCGCCGGCCGCCTGGTCCAGCAGCGCTCCGCCCTGGAACGCGGCGGCGAGCAGATGGGCGAGCGCGGCCGGGTCGGCCTCCGGCCGCAGTTCGCCGCGCTCGCGCATCTTGCCCAGGCCGCGCTTGAACAGCTCATGCCACCGCTCGAAGCCGTCGGCCACCACGTCCTGGTGGGAGGACTCGGTCTTGACGACCTCAGCGGCCAAAGAGCCGAACGTGCAGCCGCCGCGCAACATGTCCTGCGAGGCGATGTAGGAGTCGGCCCACCGATGCAGGGCGGCGAAGCTGTCCAGCTCGCCCAGCTCGGGCGCCTGGTGGCGGACGACGATGCTGTCGGCCTGCCAGGCCAGCACCGCGCGCACCAGGGACTCCTTGGTGGGGAAGTGGCGCGTCAGCTGCGAGCCGCTGACCCCGGCGGCTTCGCGGATCTGCTCGTTGCTGGTGTTCTGCGCGCCATGTTCGTAGATCAGCTCCGCCGCCGCCCGGACGATGCGTTCGCGTGTGGCCAGGCCCTTGGCGGTCAGCTTCTGGCCCGGCGCTTCGCTGGTGGTGGTCATGGTGACCACCTTAGCGAAAAAAAGGGCTTGACAACCCATTCTGTGAGGTGTTCTCTGGAGGCAGGCAGAAAAAGGGTTGCCAAGCCCATTCCTTCGAAGGCGGGCAGGATGTCCACACAGACTTCACCGCAGGCGGTCTCGACGACACCACGCACCGGCCCGGCTCCGGCCGTCGCCGAGGCGGGTCACTCGCGCCGCTGGAGCATCATGGCGGTGCTGGGTGCCGTCGCCTTCATGGCGCAGCTCGACTTCTTCGTCGTCAACGTCGCCCTCGACGGAATCGGGCAGTCCTTCCCCGGCACGAACGTCGCGAACGTGTCGTGGGTGCTGTCGGCCTACGCGATCGTCTTCGCCGCCGTGCTCGTGCCCGCGGGCCGGATCGCAGACCACCGGGGACGCAAGAAGATGCTGCTGTCCGGAGTGGCACTCTTCACCCTCACCTCAGCCGTCGCGGCCGCCGCACCCAGTCTCGGCGTGCTGGTCGCGGCCCGGGCTGTCCAGGCCGTCGGCGCGGCGATGATCGTGCCGACCTCGCTCGGCCTGCTCTACCCGAGCTTCCCCAAGCGCCAGCACACCCTGGTCGTCGGCCTGTGGGCGGGCGTGGGCGCGATCGCGGCCTCGGCCGGCCCGCCCGTCGGCGGTCTGCTCGTCACCCTCGACTGGCGCTGGATCTTCCTGATCAACGTCCCCGTCGGCATCGCCACCCTCCTCGCCGGCGCGCTGCTCCTGCCCGAGGTGCGCCAGCCCAAGGGCGCCGCCGTGCCGGACCCGGCGTCCACCCTCGCACTGCTGCTGGCCGTGAGCCTGCTGGTGCTCGCCACCGTCCAGGGACCGGCGTGGGGCTGGACGGACATCCGCACCGTGGCCCTGTTCGGCGCAGCCGCCCTGGCCGCCGCCTCGACCATCGAGCGCACCCTGCGCGCCAAGGCACCGGTGATCGAGAAGCAGCTCTTCGTCGGCAGGCAGTTCACCGCCGCCACCGTGGCCCTGTTCCTGTTCTCCGCCGGCTTCGCCATCGTCCTGCTCAGCACCGCCCTGTTCATGCAGGAGGTCTGGCACTTCAGCCCACTGCGCGCAGGCGTCTCCATTGCACCGGCCCCCCTGGCCTCGATCGCCTTCGCCATGAACGCCGGCCCCATCCAGACCCGCTTCGGACGCACCGCCCCCGCCGTCACCGGCACGCTGGCCATGGCACTGGCCGCCGGCTACTGGCTCGCGACCGTGCACACCACCCCCGACTACTGGGGCGCCATGTTCCCGGGCCTGATTCTGGTCGGCCTAGCCGGCGGGCTCGCCTGGGCACCGCTGTTCGCCGCCGCAGGCACCCTCGCACCCGAACGCGCCACCACCGGCAGCGCCGTACTCAACATGAGCCGACAGATCGGCAGCGCCGTCGGCGTGGCCGTGCTCGTCGCCCTCACGCCTCACGCCACGCTCATCGGATTCGACCACGCCTGGTCGGTCCAGGCCGGAGCCGGCTTGGCCGCCGGTATCGCCCTGCTCGCCCTCCACTCCCGCCGCATGCCCTGACAGCACGGCCTCCCAACCGCTCGAGAGCGAACGCTATTGCCCATGGAGCGCCTCCCCGAGCGCCTCCTCTCGGCCTTACGCGGCCGGGGTTCACCGAGTTGGGTCACTATGCAGTCGGCGCACAACTGCATGCGGCCATCGGAGTGAAAGAGGGCTTGGTGCAGGCCGGAGAGCCGGGGCGCCCGATTTGGGGGGGCGGGATGTGGCGGCCGGCTGGCTGTATTCGCGTGTACCCGGGTCGGCGAGAAAGGCTGAGCTCCCGACACTCCGAGCCCCATTGGTCGAAGTCCGCCGGGGCATCCTGGGCCGACCTGAGCAGCCTTCCTGACGCGGTGCATCTCCCGCGCGGGGGGTCGTTGGCGCCGCAAACGCCCTCGCTTACGCCTTGCTGTGAAGCAAACCGAGATTTTTCTGCCATATCGGGAAGACTCTGGAGCCCCTGATAGTTCTAAAACAAGTAGTAACAACTACATGTTTTCAAAGTGGGCGACAGTTCCAGGCGTGTGAGCGCGACGAGGAAGGAGGAGGTCCATGAGCGACAATAAGTGGATGGTTGGATTCCGCCGCCGCTCTGGGGTCGGAGTGATCATTGAGCACTTCTATCTGGTGGACGGCGTATCAGACAGTGCCGAAGCACGCCGCGCTGCCGCCCGGATGGCCGAGTTCGAGTCGGAGCCTGCGGGCCGACGTGGCGGCGAACTCGACGTCCAGCGGGTGCAAGTGCAGCGAGTCATCAGTGGCCTGCTGGGTCATGTCAGCCTGTCCGCTCCGGTAGCCGACCGGATGGCAATGCCCTCCGCATGCTCGGTGATGTCGCCGGCCGGGGTGGCATGATGAGCCGCTCCTACGAACAGACCTGTTTCATCGCCCGCTCGCTTGACGTGCTGGGTGAGAGATGGACGCTGCTGATCGTGCGGGAGCTGGCCCTGGGCCCTCGCCGCTACGGGGATCTCCTATCGGCCCTGCCGGGCATGGGAACCAGCCTTTTGGCCGCACGTCTCAAGCACCTCGAGCAGCATGACGTGCTGCGTCGCACCACGCTGCCGGGTCCGGGCCGCGTAGCCGCCTATGAAATGACTGGCCGGGGCGAAGCGTTGATGCCGGTCCTCGCTGGCCTCGCCGAGTGGGGCGCAGGTCGGGGAGACCCGCCGCCCAGCTACACCGATCGCGCCGCCTGGTCCGTGGTGGCGATGCGCCTCACGGCTACAGGAGAGGCGGCGCGCTTCGACACGCTCACGGAGTTGGTGGTCGGCGAGGAGATGCTGTGGCTGCAGGGCGACGGCGAGCGGGTACGGGTGGAGACCGGCCCGGCGCCGCTGAAGCCCGGTCTGCGCTTGATCTGCGACAAGGAAACGTTCTACGCCCTCGCGAAGGGGCAGGTCGCCGTCGATGACGCGGTGGCCTCGGGGCGACTCGTCGTGCACGGCGAGCCAGACGCCGCCCGGCTGTTCTTCGAACTGTTCCGCCTGCCCGATGGGCATGGCACGACCCCTCACTGAGTGCGGCGCCCACTCAAAGGACTCAACCCCCATACACCGGTACTTCTCCAGAAACGGAAACATCATCATGGAACGCAACCTCCTCGTGATCGGGTCCACCGGCAAGACCGGCGGCCAGACCACCGAACTCCTGCTCCAGCGCGGGCACCGCGTCCGCGCACTCGTCCGCGGTCACGACGGGCGCGCCGAGCGGCTCGCCGCCCTCGGGGCGGACGTCGTGGAAGGCGACGTCCTCGACCTGGACTCCCTGGCCCAGGTGACCAAGGGGATCGACGCCCTGTACTTCACCTATCCGATCCGCCCCGGCCTGATGGACGCCACCGCGAACGTGGCCCAGGCGGCGGAGGAGAACGGGGTCCAGGCGATCGTGAACATGTCGCAGGTCTCCGCCCGCCGCAACACCGCCAGCAACGCGGCACGCCAGCACTGGGTCGCCGAACGCGTCCTGGACCGCTCCCCGGTCCCCGTCACCCACATCCGCCCGACCTTCTTCGCCCAGTGGCTGATCGACACCTGGGCCGACGGAACCGGCGAACTGCGCCTGCCGTTCGCCGACGGACGCCACGCCCCCATCGCGGAAAGCGACCAGGCGAAGGTGATCGCCGCCGTCCTGGAAGACCCCGCCCCGCACGCCGGCCAGATCTACCGGCTGTACGGAGCCGAGGAGCTCAACCACTACGAGATCGCCGAGAAGATGTCGCGGGCGCTGGACCGTGAAGTCACCTACGTGCCCATCGAACTCGACGAATTCGCCGCCATCCTGCGCGGGCGCGGCGCACCGGACCACCTGATCCAGCACCTGCTCGCCGTGGCCGTCGACTACCGCAACGGCGTCTTCGCCGGCACCAACGACCTGGTGAAGACGATCGGCGGCAGCGACCCCCTCGACGTCGAGGGCTTCATCGCCCAGAACCGTGCGGCCTTCGATCTGCCCACTGCCTGAACACCGGAGCAAAACAATGAGCGTTTGGTTCATCACTGGATCGTCCCGGGGCTTCGGCCTGGAAATCACCCGTGCCGCCCTCGCCGCCGGCCACCAGGTGATCGCCACCGCGCGGAAGGCCGAAACCATCCGCGAGCAGCTTCCCGACACCGGCGACGCGCTGCTCACCGCGCCGCTGGACGTGACCGACCCGCAGAGCATCCAGGCGGCCGTAGACGCAGCGGTCGAGCGGTTCGGCCGGATCGACGTCCTGGTCAACAACGCCGGCACCGGACTGCTCGCCGCCGTCGAGGAATCCGACGACGCCGCGGTCCGCGCGGTGTACGAGACCAACGTGTTCGGACCGCTCGCCGTTCAGCGCGCCGTACTGCCGGTGCTGCGGCGCCAGCGCTCCGGCCACGTGATCAACATCAGCTCCATCGTGGGCTTCGCCACCGCGCCGGGCTGGGGCATCTACGCCTCCACGAAGTTCGCCGTCGAAGGCTTCACCGAGACCCTCCACACCGAACTCGCCCCCCTGGGCATCCACGTCACGCTCGTGGAACCGGGCTTCTTCCGCACCGATTTCCTCGACCCCACCAGCCTGCACACCGGCCCCGACACCATCGACGACTACGCGCCCACCGTCGGCGCGATGCGTGCAGCCGCCGCGAGCCTGAATCACGCCCAGCCCGGCGACCCGGTCAAGGCCGCGGGCGCCATCGTCGAGATGGCCGCCGCCTCCGAGCCGCCCCTGCGCCTGCCACTCGGAGCCGACACCCTGCAAGCCTTCGACGCCAAGCTGGACACCTTCCGCAAGGAGATGGACGCCTGGCGGCACGTCGCCCACTCCACCGATCACGATTAGGACAACACCGCCGCATCCGCCTTCTCCGGCACCACGGCCCGAAGCCCTGCAGAAGCTTCGGTCGCGCCTTGACCACCCATGACCTGAAGGACGTTCCCGTGACCGCACCACAGCCGTCCGCTGTAGCACGCCATTACCGGCAAGGCGATCTGCGCCGGAAGATCGACGAAGCGCTCGACCGCCTCTACCCGGGGCATACCGCCCTCACCACCGACGACCTTCATGGCGTGGACGAGTTCCACACCGGCGGCCATGCGGCGACGCGAGAGCTGGCTGAACACCTGGAGCTGAGAGCGGGCCTGCGCGTCCTTGACGTGGGAAGCGGCCTGGGTGGCCCGGCCCGCCATCTGGCCCAGCACGCAGGCGCGGACGTCACCGGCGTGGACCTCACCGAGGAGTACGTCGACGTCGCCCGCTGGCTCACCGACCGTGTGGGCCTCACGGGCCGGGCCCGGTTCCAGCAGGGTGACGTGACCGCACTGCCCTTTCCCCGGGCGAGCTTCGACCGGGCCTGGATGCTGCACGTGGGCATGAACATCGAGGACAAAGCCCGCCTGTTCACTGAGATCAGCCGCGTCCTGACCGACGAGGGCCTCTTCATCGTGTACGACGTCATGCTCCTCGGCAATCCCGCCCTCGTCCGTTACCCACTGCCGTGGGCCTCGGAGCCCGAACACAGCTTCCTGGCCCACCCCCAGGAATACCGGTCGCGGCTGCGCAAGGCCGGCTTCGACATCGTCGCCGAGCACGATCACCGCTTGCAAGCAGTCCAGTCGCTTCGTGACGCGGGCGGTGCGCACCACCGAACCAGAACGCCGCATAACCCTGCAGGCGGGGACACTCCTCCGGCCCCGATCAGCGTGGCGATGGGCAGTGACGCATCGACCAAGGTCGCAAAGGTACTCCAGAACATCGAGGAAGGTCTCCTTGCTCCGACCGAGATGATCTGCCGTCGCCGCTGATTTCACGGAGACTGCACCTGGGGTGAAGACGCGAGCCAGACCGAGAAGTACCGGCTCAGCGCCATGTCGTACCCGCCCGCCGGACTGATCAGGAACGGCTGCCCCTCAGGTATACCCCGGTCGTCCAACCCCTCATTGAGACCGGCGAACAGGGCGCTGAACTCCCGTAAGAACGGGGTTTCTTCGCGCGGCCACGCCTGGTCTCGGCGAGTGAAGTGCACCCGCCAACCCGTGATCGAGATGACGGTGGACGATAACCCGTGGACAGCTCAACAGCGCATAAATCAAGCCCGACGGACGTAAGCCGCCCGGTGCCGCTCACCACAGGCCCTGCGCGAGGACCGCATCCTCCAGGAGATCTTCGCGACCGGCGGCGACGTCCGCCGCATCTGCGACTTCTTCGGCATCGGAATCGACGCGGCCCTGCGCTACACCCTGGTCCTCACACAGGCCGACCCCGCAGGCCACTCCGAGCAGTAGCCGACTGGCTCGGTACACAAGCGTGGGCAGCAGTTGTTCGTCCTCTCGCCAGGCGGTTGGATCAAGCAGGGGTCGCTGTTCGCGAGAGCGGGAGGCACCCACGCTTCCGGGCGTGCTCCGGGAGCGGCTGTCTCTGAGGGGTTGTAGTGCACTGGTCGACGGGCCTGCTCGGATTCGTGGCCGGGCTGCTGATATCGGTGGTCACGGCGCCTGTGGGCGTCTCCGGCGCCGTCTTCCTGCTGCCCGTACAGGTCAGCATTCTGGGCGTGCCGAGCCCGGCGGTGACACCGACCAACCTTCTCTACAACGTCGTCGCCGGTCCCGGTGCTCTGTTGCGTCACCATCGGACGGGGAGCTTGCGAGGGCGGCTCACGCGCCTGTTGATCGCGGGCACCGTGCCCGCCGTGGTCATCGGCGCGGTGATTCGGGTATTCGCCGTTCCCGGCCCGCGCGTCTTTCGACTCCTCGTGGCCGCCTTGCTGCTGCCCCTTGGGATCTGGTTGCTGGCACGGACGCTGCGTCCGGCGGATGTCCGCCCGCGCCCCGGCCGCCGTCGCCCCGCGCCACGACGGCGCTGGCCCTGACCGTCGGGGTGGTCGGCGGCGTCTACGGCATCGGGGGCGGCTCCTTGCTCGGCCCGATCCTCGTCGGCCGGGGAGTGCCGGTTGCCACCGTGGCACCCGCCGCTCTGGCCTCCACCTTCATCACCTCGATCATCGGGTCGTCCACCTACGCACTGCTCTCCCTCGCCGTGACCGGTGACGTCGCCCCCGACTGGCTCCTCGGCCTGTCGTGTGGAGCCGGCGGACTGGTCGGCGGGTACCTCGGTGCCCGGCTCCAGCCGCATCTGCCCGAGGCCGGTCTCCGGCTCTTGCTCGGCGCTCTCGCCGCAGGCATCGGCGCCCTCTACACGGTCCAGACCATGAGCTGACATCCAGGTCTCAACTTCCGGCTGTGGACTGCTGTCGCAACGGGCGACCATCTCGGACCTACCTCGACTGGTAGGTGCCTCCCGGACCCGAGTCGAAGTGGTGTCGGGCCCGACGCACGATGCCAGCCGCCCGGAACTCAGGACCTCACCTACACTCATCACTGCACCTCCCGGAGCCTGAGGGGCAGCAAAGGCGCTTCAGTTTTCGTGAACTCGGCGCTTTTGGCGTGCATCCGGGCGTCGGTGTCGAACAGTTCGCGTTCCCGTGGGTGGAGTAGGTGTTGGGTGATGAAGGATCGGCCCGCGGCCTTCCACAGGCCGCGTCCCTTGGTCAGTGCGGAGACCGCCTGTGTCTCGACCCCGGTCAGGCCCAGCAGTGAGGCAGCGGAACCCAGCTGGTCGGCTTCCTGGCGGTAGATGATCCGTGTGGAACAGTCGGTGAGCAGGCCTTCGGCCAGTGCTCGGCCCCGGGAGCCAGCATCGCCCGCGGTGAGCAGGTCGGACAGGCGGTGGATGACCATCATGTTGGCGATGCCGAGTCCGCGGCTGAGTTTCCACTGGGACTGCATGCGCTCCAGCAGGGCTACGTGCCGCATTACCCGCCATGCTTCGTCGTAGATCACCCAGCGTCGCCCTGCTGTGGGATCCGCGAGCGCGGACTCCATCCAGGCCGAGGCGCAAGTCATCGCCAGGACGAGCGCGGTGTCATCGCCTGCGCCGCCGAGGCGGGACAAGTCGATGGAGAGCATCGGAGCGGCCGGGTCGAAGTCCACGGTCGACGGCGCGTCGAACATCCCGGACAAGTCACCGTGAACCAAGCGCCGCAAGGCGTGGGCCAGGTCCTCGGCGGCCTGCCCAAGGCGCCCCGACAGCTCCCCGAGCGCACCGTCGAGGCGCTCGGGAGAGCCGAGTACGTACGCCACTTCGCCGAGCAGTGGTGTGGTGCCCGTGGCGTCGGCGTGCGTGACTGCTTGGTCGAGCGCGACGTCGAGTGCGGTGTGCTCCATTGGGTGTAGGTCGCGCTGCAGGACGGTTTTCGCGAGGGAGCCGAGTAGGAGAAGGCGTCGTTTGCGGACCTCGCTGGCCCAGTCCGTCTCGCTGACGCCGGACGGCTTGGAGGGCGCGTCCAACGGATTCAGCCGGCCCTGGAGCCCGGGTCCAAGTGCGATGGTCTGCCCGCCCAATTCCTTGGCGACGATGGTCCATTCGCCCTTGGGATCGCAGGGTACGTAGATGCGGTAGCCGAAGGCCACGGCTCGCACGGCAAGAGACTTGGCCAGCGCGGACTTGCCCATGCCGATGACCCCGGCGAGCAGGATGTTGGGGTTGGTGAAGCCGTCGAGCCGTCCGTACAGGACGAACGGGTCGTAGGTGAACGCCGCTTCGGCGTGCACGTCGCGTCCGACGTAGATGCCCTGTGCGCCGAGGCCGCCCTCGGCGAGGAAGGGGTAGGCGCCCGAGGCGGTCGCGGTGGTCATTCGATGGGCGGAGAGCTTGAGTCGGCCACCTCGGGCGGAGGCGGGACCGGGGCGCCCTGCGGGCATATAGGTGGCACACAGGTCGGGGTCGGCCGCGGCCTGAGGTGTGCTGGCCTCGGGCCGGGCGGCATTGCGGGCCTGGTCGCGGGCGGCGGCGAACTGGTTACGGGCGGCGCGGGCTGTATGGCGGTCGCTCTTGCGGGGAACGAACAGTGGGCTGGCGGAGGTGCGAGTACGGGAGGACATGGCTGCGGTGCTCCTGGTGGTCAGTGACGGGTGAGGCCGGTGAAGGGGTCCCGCAGGTCGGCCGGCGTGTGGTCGCGTCGAACTCGGGCCGAGGCCGCCAGATGGCGCTGGCACACGCTGAGTTCGGGCGCACCCTCGGGCAGCCGGGTCCGGCAAGCGTCATGGGTGGCAAGGCGGTCAGTGCCCGGATGCGGCGCCGAGTGGAAGGCTGCGTGGAGGTGTTCGGCTGCTTGCCACAGCCGGATCCGGCAGGCCTTGAGGTGATCGCCCTCGGCATCGGCGACCTGGGCGGTGCGTACGGCGTGCGTGTCGAGCAGCTCGTACAGGGCAATCACGTGGGCGTGCAAGGTGTCCAGTTCGGTGCGGCTTGCGGCGACCGGGGCGACGGGCATGTTGATGGCCTGGTGGAAGTCGAGCGCGGCGGTGGCGAACGGGATGAAGTCCTCCGCCAGTTCGGGCAGGGGCTCGGTCGGCATGATGGTGCCCTTCGGTTGAGCGCGGTCGGTAGTGCTGGGGTGCGCTACGGGCGGGCGAGTGGCAGGGCGGCGTTGGTGAACGCTTCGGCCTGCTGCCAGGTCAGCGGGCGCAGATCGATGAGCGCGGCGACGGCGGCAGTCTCGATCGCGGCGCAGGCGGCGTTGAGCTGTTCGTCGCTGTCGGCGCTGACGGTGAGCAGGCCTGTGAGGGCGACATCAGCGTGCCCGGCGATGAGCTGGCGTTCGCGCTGCTTGATATCGGCGTACTCGACCGAGTCCTCCTCGGAATCGACCTGCCCCTTGCGGGCTCGCTCGGCGGCGTCCGCGATCACGGTGGCCTTCTTGCGCTGCACGTCCTTGAGCGCGGAGTCCAGTCCCTTGGGCTCGTACGTCAGCGACAGGGTGCGGCGGACGCCGGAGGTGAACAGGAGCTGGTGCAGGAAGCCCGGTGAGGTCTCGATGCGCGGCCAGTTCTCGATCCAGAACGTGGCGTGGTGGGCCGAGTCGGTGTGGATCCGGTCGGCTTTCTCGACCAGGACGACGGGTCCAGCGGCAGCCGGGTCCGCTTGCGGGCGCCCCGAGGCGGACCACTGGTCGAGGGCGGCCGACGCCTTGGGGTCGTACGCAGTGCGGATCACGGCTGCGATCTCGGTCGCGTGTAGCCAATTGCTCGGCATGAGGCCGGAGTTGCGGGCGGCCTGGTCGAAGGTGGAGGTGAGCTGGGCCAGGACGGCGAAGCCGCCAGTGAGTCCGCCGCCGGCCTGGTTGATCAGGCGGCGGGCCGCCTTGAGGTCGAGGGCGAGGGCGACGTATGCCTCGTGCGGGGCGGCGGCCGGACCAGCGGCGCTCAGCAAGTCCCGGTAGATGGGCCCAGCCAGTGTCGATTGCGCATCGCCATGCTGATTCCAGTAACGGTTCAGTGCGTCACCAGAGTCGGGGACGGTGCGCTCCAGGACCTGGACGCGGGCGATGTGTCCGGTGCGTGCGAGGGCGGCGAGCGTGCGGCCCCAGCCGGAGACGTTGCTGGTCTGGGTGGCTGGGTCTAGCAGGGCGAAGGCGCGGGAGGAGACCTTGACCACGGCGGTGAGGGTGCCCTCGTGCGGGTCGTGCACTGCGCCGAAGCGGCCGTCGGGAGAGGTGGCCACACGCAGCGATGCAGCGGTTCCGGGAAGGTGGAGCAGGCCCTCGCGCTGCGGCCGGGTCGAGGGCCAGGTGAGCCAGATCAACTGGCCCCGGAAGCGACGCAGCGCGTAACGGAATACGATCGGCGCCCAGTCGGCGAGCGAGCGTCCACGGTGGCGCATGAAGACTGCCGCGAGTACCAGGGCCCACAGCGGTATGAGCTTGAGTGCCCCGGTCACGCCGGCTGAGAGCAGCACCGCGAGCAGCAGCAGGCCGGTGACCGCGACGACGATCAGTTGCGGGGCCGAGAGTCCGAGCAGCACGCCGCGGCGTGAGCGGTGTGGGAACTTCACGGTGACCGGACCGTCGGGGTGGGGAGAGCCAGAGTGCATGGCGAAGCCGTCCTTGGAGCGTGAGGAGAAGGAAGAGGGAGGGAGGACGGGGCGGCCGGGCTGGGCCTCCATCCCGCCCCATCAGCTACGGGCTATGAGCTGTGAGCTGTGAGCTATGAGCCCGAATCACCTGGCGGCGCGGGATAGATCCACCGTTGCGGGGTGGCACCGCCCTGCGGCGCAGGCCCGATGCGTCGCGGTGCCGGCGGATCCTGGTGTGTAACGCGCGGCGGTGCGACGGAGGCATCCTGTGGCGTTGGCGCCGAGGCCACTGGAGCGGAGTCGCTCGCGGAACCCTGGCCGGGGCGCTGAATGAGAGGTACTCCCCGGTCGCCGTCCGTGGGAGGCCGGCGGATCAGCGCCCGACCCTTGTCGCCCGAGGCGTTCGGGGCCTCGCCGAAGCGGAAGTGGGCCCGGTCCGGCTTCTCATCTCCGCCGGAGCCGCCGGTCGGATCGATCCCGGAGGCAACACCATCCGACCCCTGGCCCGGAACCTTCGCCGGACCCTGCGGAGGACGCATCCCCATACCGGACTGCATGGCCAGCTGCCCTGCCGTCTTGGCCGCGCCAGCGGCCACCGCCATGCCCGCGACACCGGAGCGGTGCACGTCGTCATGACCACCGCCGTCGGCCGCCCAGTGCACGAACTTGTACGTCACATACGGGCAAAGCATGACGAGGACCATCACGACGATGCCCGCGAGCGCATCGGACAGGGCGCTGAGCCCGTCGTTTGCGTCGGACTTGCCCATGGCCGAGACGCCCAGAAGGAACACGATCGTCATCAGGAGCTTGGAGACGATCAGGGTACTGGTGGCCTCGATCCAGCCACGCCGCCACCGCTTGGCGACCTCCCAGCCGCCACCGGCCCCGGCAAACACGGCAAGCGTAACGAGCACCAGGATGCCGACCTTGCGGGCCAACATGACTGCCCAGTAAAGGAAGGCGCCCACAGCGCAGCCGAGTGCCATCAGAGAGGGGATGGCCCAGCCCAGGCCGTACATCGGCCCCAGTTCGTTGACCTTGATGACGCGGCGCACCGCATCGTCCACCGAACTGTTGGCAGCCTTGAACAGTCCCGCGCTGAGCGCGTCGACCACGGTGATTGCGACGGTGGTGCAGGCTATGGCAGCGAAGGCGAACAGGACTCCGGCCACGGTGCCGTAAACCGCCTGGCCGAGGGCTCGCTCGTCCCGTCGCCAGGCGGCACGGGTGAGTTGCAGACAGAACGTCCCCACGGTCAGGATCAGGCCGATGGGCAGGATCAGTTCGTAGTTGCTGCGGAACCACTCGGCGTTCAGATCGATACCCGTCGTCTGATCGACGGCCTTCGACGCCAGATCAGCTGCTGCCTGTGCCATTTCACCCATCGACTTGGCGATCCAGGCACCGATTCCGTCTGTGACTGCCTCGCCGGTTGCGCCGACGACACCGTCCACGGTGGCGCACACCGTGTTCATCAGAGGAAGGTCGCAAGCCCCCATCAGGGCACCTCGTTTCGAGAGTTGTGGGGGTGGATCACGGCGCGACGCTCGGCAGGACCCCGACCAGGGCACAGTTCTGGTGAGGTCGGCACTGCACAGCGAGCGTTGTCGAGCGGGACTCGGCCCCGGCGCCTGAGCCCTTCCAAGCGATGGACTGCTTGCCGGTGACCGTGACGGCGTAGACGTACGCCTCGGTGATCGCGCCGGGATCCTGGGCCAGGGCCGTCTTGAACGCCTGCGGGAAGTGGCCCTCGCCGACCGTGGCCCTCGTGTGCTGCTGGTTGTCGTGCATCCGTGACCACAGCATCGGGCTGGGTACCCGGTCCGTGACGGACGTCCAGTCCGCGTACTTCTTCTCGCTGGTCATCCACTGTTTGAGGCCGGCCAGGTGCTCGGCCTGGGAGGAGGAACGTGTGTCGTACGTCCACAAGACCTTGGTGGCGTACTTGCTGAAGACGATCGGATCGTTGGTCTTCGGTGGTGCGGCGACCGCCGAATCTGCGTGCGGCGCGGCGGACGGGGAGGCCGACGCCGAGGAGGATGGCGGACCCTGGGTGGCCTTGGCCGAAGTGGGGCTCTCCGGACGTGTGACGTACGCAAGGAGCCCGGCGACCGCCAGAAGCACAGCGAGGCCGACACCGCCGATCGCAGCGCGGCGCAGAACCGAGGCCGGAGCCTGGTGCGTTCGCTCGCCAGAGGAGGGAAATGGCTTCTTCGGCATCAGCGGACCTGCGCCCCCATCGCCGAGAAGAACGCCACGATGCCGTTGGCCGCGCCGAGCAGCAGCGCGCAGCCGGCCGCGACGACAGTGCCCTTCTTGCCGTTGGCCTCCGCCTGGTGGCCGCCGCTGTGGTGGCCCCAGGCCCAGACGATCGCCGAGATTGCGAGCGCGCCCACCACGGCGATGATGCCGAAGAGGTTGATGCTGCCAATGACCTTCTTCAAGACATCGAGTCCGGGCAGGCCCCCCTCACTCGGGGTGACGCCGGGGTTGTACGCCAGGATTTGGGCATGCTGCATGAGCTTCACTGGTACTCCAGTACGGTTTTGGGCGCGCGAGAGCCCGGAGAGGGTGGAGCGAGAAGAGAGGGGGAGGCGCCGGTCAGACGATCCGGCGGGCGGCCAGCACGTCCGGTCGCCAAGCGGCAAGGGTCGAGATCTTGACCACGTCGCCGGTGCGCGGAGCCTGAAGGATCAGGCCGTCACCTATGAACATCCCGACGTGTTCCGGGACTTCAGCGGTGCCGCGGGTGAAGAGGAGATCACCCGGCTTGAGGGCATCCACGCTGACGGCCTTGCCCTCCATAACCTGCGTGTACGTGGTCCGGGAGATCGAGACCCCACCGGCTTTGTACGACGCCTGCATCAGGGAAGAGCAATCGCAGCGGCCCATCGGATCCTGACCGTGCGGATCCGAACACTCGCCACCCCACTGATATGGAGTGCCGAGCTGGCCAAGCCCCCAACGGATAGCCGTGCGCACAGACTTCGGAGCGGCGGTCGGGATCTTGTAGCCCTTGGGGACGGAGCCGGCGGAGATCGGACCGAACGCGGCCTCGTCCTCGCCGGTGCCGCACCCGCCAGGCACAGAGTCCGACTCCCCGTCCTTGGCGTCCGTGTAGCCGCTTTTACCGGACGCCGACTTCTTGGACGGCGACGTGGCGATGGCTTTCTGCAGAGCTGTGGCAAGGGGCCGCCACTTGGCGTAGGCATCGGGTGAGCCGCTCTGCTGGACTGTCTGCGCGGCCTGCGTAACGGTCATGGACTGCCATCCCGAGACGCTGAGCAATCCCTCGTAGAACTTCCTCGATGCCTGCACCGGATCACGGACCTGAGTGGCCGTCCCCCAGCCCTGGCTGGGACGCTGCTGGAAGAGGCCGAGTGAATCCCGGTCGCCGTAGTCCAGGTTCCGCAGTCCCGACTCCTGCAGGGCCGTGGCCAGGGCAACGATCTGCCCCCGCGCCGGCACCTTCATGGCGACACCCGTGGCCTGGATCGTTTTGGCATTCGGGATCTGCTCCGTGGGATGGTCCAGGCCCGCAACCGAAGCGAACCGTTTGCCGCCGCCCTTGAGGATCGACTCCACCTGTTTGGCGACCGACGAGGAATCCACAGTCTGTGTATCACCATCAGAGCAGGCGGCCTGAGCGTCAGCGGCACCAGCTGCGGCGACAGCGATCGGCGCAATCAACAGCGGCGGACCAAGCAACACCACCCCCACTATGCCTGCGGCCGTCTTCAACGTCGCGGGCCGTACGTCGGGTAGTGGACCGGAGCGCAGGGTCCCGGTGAAGGGCGTGCCGGTGCGTGGTGCATCAGCAACTCCTTACGCGTAGGCGGCACGACACTGGCGTTCTCGTCGGAAAGGTCACCAACGCCGCGCCGGGCAGGAATTGAGGAACTCGTGGAAAGAAGGGGCCCAGGGGGTCGGCAGCAGATAACACCCTTCCCCTGGGCGCCCTTAACGGAGAGCGGCAGCCAGCCGCCTTCGTAATCTCAGACTCCACACGGAGAATCGCTCCTGCCCAATTTCGCAGCACTTTCGGTCGTGCCAGAGTGCCGCCGCCTGGATGCGGCAACGCGTATTGGCACAGCTCAACAGGGGCGGAGCCGGGCTCCATTCGTCGAACATGGCTGGACTGTAGGGACGTATTCCGGCCGCGCCAAACGAACCCGAACTTGATCGCACCGCGCAGTCGCCGTTCAGGTCATTAGGTGCGGCCGTGAAAGGTGGCTAATCTCCAGCCACTTGCTCGCCCGGGAAGGCTTCCTTCGCGCCCTCTAGGCCTGGCTCATTCACACGCACGGAGACCGCTCGGAAAGAGAGAACCGCGCAATGCCGTACACCCTGCACTGAGGTGACGCGCTGACCGCCATCGCCACCGTCCCCGACAGCAGCGTCGACGCCCTCGTCACCGATCCGCCCTACAACAGCGGCGGCCGAACCAGCAGCGACCGCACCGGCCGCAGCGCCCGCGCGAAGTACACCTCCGCCGACGCCGAGCACGACCTCGCCAACTTCCCCGGCGAGAACCGAGATCAGCGGTCCTACGGCGTCTGGCTCACGTCCCTGCTCACCGAGTCCTACCGTGCGACCGTCGAGTCCGGTACCCCGCTGGTCTTCAAGGACTGGAGGCAGCTGCCGACCACGACCGATGCGCTGCAGGCCACCGGCTGGACCTGGTGCGACATCGCGTCCTGGCACAAGCCGGTCTCGCGTCCGCAGAAGGGCCGCCTCAAGCAGTCCTGCGCGTACATCGTCTGGGGCGCCGAGGGCCAGGGCGACGCCAACGGAACCCCGTCTACTGCCCGGCCTCTACTCCGCGAGCCAGCTCAGCAAGGACCGCGTACACATCACGCAGAAGCCCGTCGATGTGATGCAGGAGCTGGTGAAGATCTGTCCGCCAGGTGGCACGGTCCTCGGCCCCTTCACCGGCACCGGGACCACCGGCGTCGCTGCCCTGCGCGAGGGGTGCAAATTCGTCGGCATCGAACTCTTTGACCACCACCGAATATGAGACAGGGCCGTTCTCTGACAGTCCCCCCGGACTCAACGCTGCGCTGGATCAGGCCAGCAGCACGGTCGAGGTCAAGGCCAAGATCCAGTTCAGGGTTCGGAAGTGAAGGCATGAGTTCGGCAGCAGAAGCTGCGCTGACCACGTAGGTGGTCGGTGGGGTTCGCTGCTGTGCGTGTCCAGATGCCCCGGGGGTGGTCCGTTGGTACTGCTGTGCCTGAGTGATATGTGATCGTGTTGGGCCATTGGTATAGGGGGTTTGAGCCCTGTTGAACCAACAGTCGTACAGATGCTGAGATGGATGCGTCAATGGCGCTGCGGTCCTTAAAGGGACTCCGCGGCGCCATTGTCGTGTGCGCGTACGGCGGCCGACGGAAGGGGCGGGGCACATTGCTGAAGAGGGTGTTCGTGGCGGCGGATCCGGGTCGGATGCGGCTGCGTTTCGCGAGCCGGGCCGTGCTGGGGATCGGGCTCGCGGTGACGCTGTGCGGAGTGGTCGGGCACTCGCTGGTGCCGGCCATCGCGGGGGGACTGACTGCGCTGCTCGCTCTGTTCACGGTGACGGATGCGACGGTACGTGAGCAGGCGGTGACGACGGCGCTGCTGCCGGTCGTGGGGTTGCCCGTACTTGCGCTCGCGGCCGTGGTGCATGACGTGCCTGTCGCGCGGGACGCATTGTTCCTCACTGTCGTAGGGGTGGGGGTGTACGCGCGGCGCTGGGGGCCGCGCGGGCACTCGCTCGGCGTGTTCGCCTTTATGGCCCTTTTCGCAGCCCAGTTTCTGCACGCTGTGCCTGCGCAGCTGCCCGAGCTGTACGGGGCCATGCTTCTGTCGTTGTTTGCGTCGTCCGCAGTGCGGTTCGGGGCGTGGTGCTACGAGCGTCGGATGCCGGGGCCGGCTGTGGTGCCCGCGCCGACAGGGGGTAACCGGCTCGGTCGGATGACGACGCGGCAGGCCGTGCAGGCCACTGTGGGAGCCGGGTTCGCGCTCGCTGCCGGGCAGGTGCTCTCCGACGAGCGCTGGTATTGGGCAGTCGGCGCCACGTGGTGGGTGTTCGTCAATACGACCTCGCGCGGCGAGACAGTGGTGCGGGGATTCAGACGGTTCCTGGGAACAGCGCTGGGTGTGGTGCTGGGCTTCGCAGTTGCTGTGCCGCTGCACCATGAGCCGATGATTGCCGCCGTAGTCATCGCGCTCAGCGTCTTCGGGATCTTCTACACCGCCGCCGTCTCCTATACGTGGATGATGTTCGCGGTGACCGTGATGGCGAGCATGCTGTACGGGCTGCTCGGGGTGCTCGACACGGGGCTACTTGCACTACGGGTAAGCGAGACGGCGGTCGGCGCGCTCGGAGCTGTGCTGGCAGTGCTGTTCGTGCTTCCGGTGACCACGCACTCGGTGACCGACGCATGGGTCGAGCGTGCGCTGCACTGTGTGCACGCCTGCACGGCTGAGACCGCGGCACGGCTCGCCGGAAGCGCGGACGCCGATCCAGTCCCGCTCGTGGCGGAGTTGGACGCGATCCTGGGGCGGGTGCGGCTGTCGCTCACGCCGCTCGTGCATCCCTTCAGCCCGATGCGGGCGCGCAAGAAGCGCGCTCGGCAGGTGCTCGCGCTGCTCGACGACTGCGCGCGTGAGGTGCGCGGGCTCGCGTCGGTAGCAGCCGACCCGGAGGCCTCTCACGACGCGCGGCTTGCTGCTGCCTGCTGGCGGGTAGAGGCCGCAGTCGAGGCGCTTACCGACGCGCCGACCGTCCGTCGGCGCGTCCGCGTCGACGATGCGGCGGCTCCCGAACCTACAGGCGCCGAGCCCGTGCTCGCCCACCTCCAGGCCCTGGAGCACGCTTTGCTTGAACTCGCTGTCCCCCTGCGCAGGACCCGTCAGGTTTCGTCGAGCGCCTGAGCCGACGAGGCTGTGCAGCGCATCGGTCAGATACCTGTGTTGAGCAGCCTCGCGGCCCTCCCGATAGAGGACGGCATCAGGTGCCGGTAGCTGCGGTAGGTCACCTCGATGGACTTGTGGCCCATCCATTCGGCGACATCCGTGATCGGGATGCCCATGCTGAGGCAATTGGAAGCGAAGAAGTGGCGAAGGCCGTACATCGTGTAGGGCACCTTGATACCCGCTGAGCGCAGAACCTTCCGCCACTTACTGCGAAACGCATTTCCGCAGTAGTACGGGCTGCCGCCGACGCCGGCTCCTCCCCGTCCGCCATTGGTCAGTAGGTACCCGTGATCATCGGCGGCGTGAGTCTCCGCGTATTGCAGCAAGAATGCTCGCGTCTTTGCGGGCAGTGGCGTCTCGCGGAATTCTCCCCAGCTGCGGTGCTTGAGCGGTGCTGGTATTCGCTGGCGCCCATGAATCTGATTACTGATGCGGTAGACATCGTCGGCGACGAGCCCGTTGATGTTGGTGGCGTGTGCCTCACCGTTTCGTAGGCCACATGACGACATCATTTCCACTACGAGGCGCAAGTCTTCGTCGTGTGCGTGCTGCCTGATGAGGTTGAGCTCCTCCAGGGACGGGATGAGGATGTCCTTGCGCCGGTAGTCCGGGGGAGTGGCGTCCATGAACGGGTCTAGGCCCAGGGCACCGCGAAGCCGCGCCGAGTTGATCGCCAGACGCAGAACTTTGTACGCGGTCATCTGCGCCGCGCTGCCGATGCCGTCGAGGGCCATGTCGGCGACGAAGTCGTCCACGGTGTCGGCTGTGAAGGTGCCGATCTTGCGTGACCCCAGGCGGGGGAATATGTGCACCGTCAGAGCCCGCTCGTAGCTTTCGACGCTATTGTCCGTGAGCCCGCGTGCTCGGTGCCGAATCCAGTTGGACGCGAAGTCCTCAAGAGTCTGGACGGCGATCCTCTCTCCGTCGGAGGGGCCTGCCTTCGCTGCTCCCTTCTTCGCCTGGTACATCTCCGTGAGCCGGGTCGTCGCCTTGTCCTGTGTGGCGTAGCCCGACTCCTCACGTTGCTTGCCGAACGCGTCCCTGTAGCGGATCTTGTAGGGGTGCAGGCACCGGGTCGGTGCCTTGCAATCGCACTCCTTGAAGAAGCTGCCCATCCCGCGTGCGAGGGTCTTGGTGGCCACGTGCTGACTCCGTACTCATGCTGACCTTTTGCTGACCCCGGGGGCGTCAGTATGGCGCTGACCTGCGGCCGCGCCTAACGAGCAGCTTTCATGACCTTCTTCGCCGCGCAGTTCCTGCACACCGTGCCGGACCAGCTCCCCGAGCTGTACGCGGCCGTACTCCTCTCGCTGGCCGCCGCGTCCGTCGTGCGGTTCGGCCTGTGGTGCTACGAGCGCCGGCTGCCGGCGCCCGCGGCGGTGGCGGCGCCCACCGGCGGGAGCCGGCTCGCGCGCATCACGACGCGGCAGGCCGTGCAGGCGACCGTGGGCGCCGGCTTCGCGCTCGCCGCCGGTCAGGTGCTGTCCGACCAGCGGTGGTACTGGGCCGTGGGTGCCACGTGGTGGGTGTTCGTGAACACGACGTCCCGCGGGGAGACCGTGGTGCGCGGGTTCCGGCGGTTCCTCGGCACGGTGCTGGGGATCGTGCTCGGCTTCGTGGTGGCCGTGCCGCTGCACGACGAGCCGGTCGCGGCCGCCGTGATCGTCGCGCTCAGCGTGTTCGGGATCTTCTACACCGCCGCTGTCTCGTACACGTGGATGATGCTCGCCGTCACCGTGATGGCGAGCATGCTGTACGGCCTGCTCGGCGTGCTCGACCCGGCACTGCTCGCCCTTCGGGTCGGCGAGACCGCCGTCGGGGCGCTCGGCGCCGTGCTCGCGGTGCTGCTCGTGCTGCCGGTGACCACGCACTCCGTCACCGACGCGTGGGTCGAGCGGGCGCTGCGCTGTGTGCACGCCTGCACCGCCGAGGCCGCCGCCCGGCTCGCGGGCTCGCCGACGGCCGACCCGGCCCGGCGCGTGGCCGAACTGGAGTCGATCCTCGGCAGGGTGCGGCTCTCGCTCGCGCCGCTGGTGCATCCGTTCAGCCCGATGCGGGCGCGGATGGGCCGGGCCCGGCACGTACTCGCGCTGCTCGACGACTGTGCGCGCGAGGTGCGCGGGCTCGCCTCGGTCGTCGCCGACCCGGAGGCCTCGCACGACGCCCGGCTCGCCGCGGCCTGCTGGCGCGTGGAGACCGCCGTCGAGGCGCTCACCGACGCCCCGGCGAGCGGGCAGCGCCGCCGGACCGCATCCGCCGCGGAGCCGCAGCTCGTCGAGGGCGAACCCGTGCTGGCCCATCTCCACGCCTTGGAGCAGGCACTGCTCGAACTCGCCGTCCCGCTGCGCGGATCCAACCGGGTCGCGGTCGGCGCCTGAGTCCTCGCCGCTCCGGCCTGGCGAGAGGGCGCGCGCTGGATATTTCGCGCCCCTGCAGTGCTCTTCGCGCTCTCCACGGGGTGGGGTCTGATCGCGCGCACGGTCGCGGCCCTACGTCACTGGTCCTACCTGCGGAAATGCCGCGCGAGGTGGACGGCCGGGTGCGGCCCGGGGCGGGTTTGCCTGTCACGTAGACGACGGATCGGCCCCCGGACGGGTGACGCAGCGGCATCATGTGGACGCACGGAGTGCGCGGCCCCGCGGGAGGGCCCGCGGCCGGGGACCCCCTGGGAGTGCGCCATGCCCGATACACCACAGCGAACCGACGGTCCCGCCGGCTGGCTGGACCGAGCCGAGGCAAGAGACGGAGGCGCGGCCCGGGGCGAAGGCACGGCGTGGGACAGAGGGGCGGCGCGGGGCGGAGTCGCGAGCGGAGACGGCGCCGTCGGCTGGGGCGCAGGCTTCCAGGAACGGCACGATCGCTGCCCGGAAGCCGCCACCCGCCGTCACCCTTCCGCCGCCGCCGGAATCGGCCACCCGCGCACACCCGGCCCCCGTGATCCAGCACCCCGCACCCCGGAACTCTGGCCCGCGGCCTCCGACTTCATCCGCGCCCACCACGCCGAGGAGCGCCTCGGCGACCCGGCCCCCCGCCTCGCGGAGGCATACGCCGAGATCGCGGAGTCAGGAACGTATGGCCACACCGAGCGCGAGCTCACCTTCGGGGCCCGCGTCGCCTGGCGGAACGCCAACCGCTGCATCGGCCGCCTCTACTGGAACTCCCTGCACGTCCGTGACCGCCGCCACCTCACCGCCGCCGAAGACATCGCGGCCGCCTGCGCCGACCATCTGCGCGGGGCCTCCCAGGGCGGCCGCATCCGCCCCCTGATCACCGTCTTCGCACCCGACGCGCCGGACCGCCCCGGACCGCGCATCTGGAACGAACAGCTCATCCGGTACGCGGGGTACGTGCAGCGCGACGGCCGTGTCGTCGGCGACCCGCGCAACGAGGGCCTCACCGCGCTCGCCCGGCGCCTCGGCTGGCGCGGCGGCGACGGCACCCCCTTCGACGTACTGCCCCTGATCGTCCAGGGCACCGACGACAAACCGCGCTGCTTCGACCTGCCGCCCGACGCGGTCCTCGAGGTCCCCATCGAGCACGAGGACCACGACTGGTGGGCCGGGCTGCGCCTGCGCTGGCACGCCGTGCCCGCCCTGTCCACGATGTGCCTGGAGATCGGCGGGATCTGCTACCAGGCCGCCCCCTTCAACGGCTGGTACATGGGCACCGAGATAGGTGCCCGCAACCTCGCCGACACCGACCGCTACGACCTCCTGCCGCGTATCGCGGAACGCCTCGGCCTCGACACCACCAGCGACCGCTCCCTGTGGAAGGACCGCGCCCTCGTCGAACTGAACCGCGCCGTCCTGTACTCCTTCGACCGCGCCGGCGTCACCGTCACGGACCATCACACCGAGTCCCGCCGCTTCCTCACCCACCTCGACCGTGAGGAGCGCAAGGGCCGCACGGTCGGCGCCGACTGGTCCTGGATCGTGCCGCCGATCTCCGGCTCGGCCACCCCCGTCTTCCACCGCACGTACGACACCACGGAGCGCACGCCGGCGTACGTACAGCATCCCGAGGCACTCGCCAGGGCGTCCGGCGACTTCCTGGTCTAGGGCCCTTCGTCCGGAT
Source organism: Streptomyces sp. NBC_00569 (assembly GCF_036345255.1). Lineage (NCBI taxonomy): Bacteria > Bacillati > Actinomycetota > Actinomycetes > Kitasatosporales > Streptomycetaceae > Streptomyces > Streptomyces sp. NBC_00569. Next base: position 8,554,117 of record NZ_CP107783.1, read on the forward strand.
CGGGCCGGGTCCGCGGGATCTTGCACGCACATCTGCCGCGTTGTCGTCGGTCGCCGGATCCACGCCCTGGGCCCGCTGCTACCGTCGGCCGCACGAACGGGGAGCACCGGGCTCACCGTGCACGCGGTGCAAGGGGATTCGTGTGGGTGACAGGCAGGGCGGACGGGCGTACATCGGATCCTTCACCGCCGCGGGAGGCTCCGGGATCCTCACCGCGTCCGTCCACATGGACAGCGGCTCACTCACCGTGCTCAGTGCCGTCGACTCGCTTCCCGACCCCTCGTATCTCGCGCTCTCGCCCGCGCGCGACATCCTCTACGCGGTGAGCGAGACCGCCGAGGGGGCCGTCGCAGCGTTCCGTACCGGGGACGGCAAGCCCGAACCCGCCGGGCGCGGCGTGTCCGTGCGCGGTTCGGGCCCCACCCACCTCGCCCTGTACGAAGGTCATGTACTCACCGCCAACTACGGTTCCGGCAGCGTCACTTCGGTACGGCTGCGCGCCGACGGCACCCTCGACGGCGGGTCGGTCGACGTGCTGCGTCACGAGGGTTCGGGCACGCATCCCAAGCGCCAGCAGGGCCCGCACACCCACCAGGTGACGCCGGACCCCAGCGGCCGCTGGGCCGTCAGCGTGGACCTGGGCACCGACTCCGTGCGGGTCTGCTCGATGCGGGGCGGGCGCCTGGACGTGCACCGCGAGGTCGCGCTGCGGCCCGGCTCGGGACCGCGTCACCTCGCGTTCCACCCGCGCGGCGACCGCGCGTACATCCTGAACGAGCTCACGCCGACCCTCACCGTCTGCCACTGGGACGCCGACGGCGGCGCCCTGCAGCCGCTCGGCGAGATCCCCGTGCTGCCGGACGCGCCGCACGGCGACGCGTTCCCCTCCGAGGCCGTCGTATCGCCCGACGGGCGCTTCCTGTGGGCCGCCACACGCGGCGCGAACGTCATCTCCGTCCTCGCTCTCGACGCCACCGGGGACCGGCCGACGCTGCGCGCCACCGTCTCCTGCGGCGGCGACTGGCCGCGCGACCTGGCCCTGCACCCCTCGGGCCGATTCCTGTACGCGGCGAACGAGCGGTCCGGCGACGTGACGTGGTTCTCCGTCGACCCCGAGACCGGCCTCCCGCGTCGCAGCGGCTCCATCGAGGCGCCCGCCGCGTCCTGCGTGATCTTCGGCTGAGACGTTCCCCAGCGGGTACGGCGACGGGCCCGACCCCACCGGGGTTCGGGCCCGTCGCCGGGTGCCTGTGCGGTCCGGGTCCGCTAGAGGACCGGCGCGCCCTGCGGCTGCTGCGGGGCGATACCCAGCGCCGTCGTGTACTTCGACAGGGCCAGCTTGCCGATCGCCGGGTAGGCGCCCAGCGACTCGGCGGAGGCGCAGCCCGCCTCGTTCGCCGCCGCCTCGAGGAGGCTGGCGTCTATCTCCGGGCCGATCAGGTACGGGGCGAGTGCCAGCTGCTGCGAGCCGGATCCGCGCAGCTGCTCGGCGGTCACCGCGATGGCGCCCTCCTCGTCGAGCGCGGCCGCCATGACCGGCACCGCGAGGCGCGCGGCCAGGAGCATGCCGGTGATCCCGGCCGCCTGGACGGCCTCGTCGCCGCCGACCGAGGCGAGGATGATGCCGTCGGCGGCGGTCGCCACCGTGAACAGCCGGGCGCGGTCGGCGCGGGCCAGGCCCGCCTCCGACAGACGCACGTGCAGGCCCTCCGCGAGCAGCGGGTGCGGGCCGAGGACGTCCGTCAGCTCGGCGGCCGTACGGCTGTCGATCACGGCCTGGCGGATGCGGCGCGTGAGCGCGCTGTCCGGGCCCGCGAGCAGGGGCACGACCACGGCGACCGGTCCGTCGGGCTCCGCGACGTCGGCGCCCGCGGCACGGGCCTGCTCGAAACGGGCGGTGCGCTCCTTCGCGGCGCGCGAGAGCACGGCCCGCAGGGAGGGGAACTCGGCGAACGCCGAGGCCTCGGCGGCCTCAGAGTCGTCACCGTCGAGGTATCCGATGCGGGCGTCGAGGCCCGGCAGCTCGGAGCGGGCGATGCTGACTACCTCTTCGGCGAGGCTGCGCGAGGCGTTGCTGGGCGCGCCGGGCACCGCGAGGACGAGTGCGGGTGCGCCCTCGGGAGCGGCCACGGGTTCCGGGCGGCGGTGCCGACCGGGCTGACGGGGTCGCGGCATTCGTACAGGCAGGCCGGATGCAGGCCCAGTGGGGGAGCTCATGCCGCCGCATGCTACTGGCTCACGGGTCTCCCTTGTTCGGGGAGGGGGCAGCTGAGCGGTATCCGTCCGTATTTATCCTTTCGGTTACGAATGGCTCAACTGTCCAGGTCAGAAGGGGCGCAAGGGCCTCCGTCAGCGGTCGACGGCCTCCTGTGGGACGTGGAGGAGGCGGCCGTCGCACGGCAGGCGCAGACCGTCGACGGCGAGCGCGGCGGCGATCACCAGCGCACCGTGCAGAGGGTCGCCGGTCGCCGACACCGCGTCGGCGTACGGGAGTTGCTCCGCGAGCTCGGCGCGGAGCGGGGCGAGCAGTGGCTCGCCCATCTTGAACAGGCCGCCGGTGAGCGCCACTTCACTGCCGTCACCTGTCGGGCACACCGCGGCCGCCGCCGCGGCGATATGTCCGGCCGCCTCGCGCAGGATGCCGGCGGCGACGGAGTCGTCGAGTGCGGCGCGGGCCACGTCTGGGGCGAAGGCGGCGAGGACGGCGGGACGGTCCGTGCGCGGGTAGATCCGGGCCGGAAGTCCGGCCGCCGGGCCGAACCGCTCCTCGGCGAGGGCGAGCAGCGCGGCGGAACCCCCGCGGCGCCCGTCGTGCGCGCGCATCGCCGCGTCCAGGCCCGCACGCCCGATCCACGCACCGCCACCGCAGTCGCCGAGGAGGTGCCCCCAGCCGTCGGCCCGGTGCCAGGAGGTGAGGTCCGTACCGAGCGCGATCATGCCCGTGCCCGCGGCGACGACCGCGCCGGGCCGCTGGCCGAGCGCGCCCGCGTAGGCGGTGACACCGTCCGCGGCCAACGCGAGCCGCCGTACGCCCAGTTCGGCCGCGAGGGCGCCCGGGAGTTCGGCCCGCAGTCCGTCGCCGAGCGTGGCCATGCCAGCCGCGCCGACGGCGACCGCTGCCAGCCGCGGCACGCCAGGGCCGCGGTCGCCGACGCGGGCGAGCAGCTCCCGGGCCATCGGAAGCATCTGTTCGAGCAGATGCCCGGCGTCGATGCCCGCCGCACCGGTCCGCACGGGCTCGCGGGACACCGTCGTCCAGGGACGGGTGAGATCCCCGGCCGAGGCGAGCGCCACGCGCAGACCGGAACCGCCGGAGTCGACGCCGAGGACCCACCCCGGGCCCGCGGGATCGTCCCCGCCGTGGCCCGGACCGGGCTCGGCAGCGGCGGGCCCGCGCGTCACGGCAGCCGCCAGTCCACCGGCTGCCCGCCCTGCCGCGCCAGGAGGTCGTTGGCCCGGCTGAACGGGCGCGAGCCGAAGAAACCGCGGTCGGCCGACATGGGGGAGGGGTGCGCGGACTCCACGGACGGCAGGTCGCCGAGGAGGGGCCGCAGATTGCGGGCGTCGCGGCCCCACAGGACGGACACGAGCGGACGGCCGCGCGCGGCAAGCGCCCTGATCGCCTGCTCGGTCACCTCTTCCCAGCCCTTGCCGCGGTGTGCGGCGGGGCGGCGGGGGGCCGTGGTGAGTGCCCTGTTCAGCAGGAGCACCCCCTGCTGCGTCCAGGGCGTGAGGTCACCGTTCGACGGCTGGGGCAGGCCCAGGTCCGTGTTCAGTTCGCGATAGATGTTGATGAGGCTGCCGGGCAGTGGCCGCACCTCGGGCGCGACCGAGAACGAGAGTCCGACGGCATGTCCCGGCGTGGGGTAGGGGTCCTGGCCGACGATCAGGACCCGCACCTCGTCGAACGGCTGCTGGAACGCGCGCAGCACGTTCGCCCCGGCCGGGAGGTAGGTGCGTCCCGCGGCGATCTCCGTGCGCAGGAACTCGCCCATGGCGGTGATCTGTCCCGCGACGGGTTCGAGGGCCTTGGCCCAGCCGGCTTCTACGATTTCGTGCAAGGGTCGTGGTGCCACGGGCGTCACCCTACTGCCGTGACGGACGGGCCGATCAACCGACCACGGCCGCTCGCACACACAGCACGTCCGGCAGATGGGAGGCCAACTGCCGCCAGCTGTCCCCGTCGTCGGCCGACGCGTACACCTCGCCGTTGCGATTGCCGAAGTAGACGCCCGCCGGGTCGGAGTCGTCCGTGCACATCGCGTCGCGCAACACCGTCCCGTAGTGATCGCCCTGCGGGAGACCCGCCGTCAGCGGTTCCCAGCTCCTGCCCGCGTCCTCCGTACGGAAGACGCGGCAGTGCCGCTCCGCGGGCACGCGGTCCGAGTCGGCGTTGATCGGGAACACGTACGCCGTGTCCCCGCGGTGCGGATGCGCGACGGCGGCGAAGCCGAACGTCGAGGGGAGACCCGCCCCGATGTCGTTCCACCGGGTACCGCCGTCGTCGCTGCGGTACACGCCCCAGTGGTTCTGGAGGTAGAGGCGGTCCGGGTCGGCCGCGTCCTGCGTCACCTTGTGGACGCACTGGCCGAACTCGGGGTTCGGATCCGGCAGGAAGACAGCCGAGACCCCGGAGTTGGCGGGGTCCCAACTCTGTCCGCCGTCCCGCGTGCGGAACACCCCGGCCGTGGACACCGCGACCGTCACCGCCCGCGCGTCACGCGGATCGGTGACCACCGTGTGGAGGCCCTCGCCACCGCCGCCGGGGACCCACTTCGACCGCGTCGGGTGCTCCCACAGCGGGCGCACCAGGTCGAACGTCTCGCCCCGGTCCTCCGAGCGGTAGAGCGCCGCCGGCTCGGTGCCCGCGTACACCACGTCCCGCTCGGCGGCGGCCGGGTGCAGCTGCCACACGCGCTCCAGCGAGGCCCCCGTGTCCTTGGGGAACTTGACGGCGGGGTGCGACGGCTCCGTCCACGTATGCCCCAGGTCGTCGGAGTGGAAGACCGACGGGCCGAAGTGCGCGCTGTCACCGCCCGCGAGGAGCCGCGGGACACCGCCCCGTGTATCGATCGCCACCGAATACACGGCCTGGGAGTTGAAGTACGGGCCTTCGTCGAACTCCCACGCGCCGCCGCCCCGCCTGCGGCCGATGAAAAGCCCCTTGCGCGTGCCAACCGTCAGCAGCACTTCAGTCATGCCGGACACCTCCGAGGACGCCTTTGTCTCAGGTACGGCTCAGTCTGCACCCGACCACTGACAGTCACCCCCGGAGACGGCATCGCCGCAGGTCACACCGGCTGGGCGGCGGCTTCCTCCGGCACGGGCAGCGGGAAGTGACAGGCCATCTGGTGGCCGGCCCCACGCGGCGCCGCGACCGGCGGCTCGACCTCCCGGCCGGGCGGGAAGGCCGGCGGACGTACTCATGCCACGCTCCGGATCCGGCGGCCGAGGACGGCTTACAGGATGTCGGTGAGCGGCGAGCCGAGGACCGTGGCGATGCCGACGACGAGGGTCACGACGAGGAGCACGGGGAAGTCGGAGCCCTGGGCCGCGTTCCGGAACAGCAGCCCCATGCCCGGGTAGTTGACCATCGACTCGACGACGAGAGCGCCGCTGAACAGCGTCGGGAGGCGTGATCCGTGCGTCGTTTCGAAGGTATGGCCATCTTGGTTCGGCTCGGTCTAGGGTTTGATCAGCTATCGAAGAAACACATCGAACCGACGCGCCGAACAAGCTCATCGAACCCCACGCTCTGAAGCAGACAACCAAGCAGCCGAGCAATCAAGAGGGCGGTCTGTCCGACACATCGCAGGGTGAACCGGGGTCGGCGCAGCACATCCTGCACCTGTTCTCCTCGGGTGCCACCACCTCCCGGGCCGATCTCGCACGGGAGCTGGGCCTCGCCCCTTCACCGTCTCGCTGCGGGTGCAGGTACTCGTGGCGGCAGGGCGTCGAGGTGGCCTCCACCACCGAGCTCCTCCAGCTCGTCGCCGACGGCGACCCGCAGTCCACCACCCTCGTCCGCACCGCAGGCCGGCACATCGGCACGGTCCTGTCCGTGGTCGTGAACTTCTTCAACCCGCAGGCCGTGGCGCTCGCCGCCGCCGAACCGCCGGTCGCCGCCGTCCGCGGAGTCCTGTACGAGCGCTGCCTGCCGCTCGCGACCGCGGACCTGGAGATCACCACGACGGTCACGGGCCCCGACGCAGGACTGCTCGGCGCGGGCCTCACCGCGCTGCGCCACAACCTCCCCACCGCACCCGTCCCCCAGGAAGAGAGCGCCTCAGCATGACGAGCACGGTCCCCGCACGCCGCCTGCGCATCGGCATCGGCGGCATCTGCATCGAGTCCTCCACGTTCTGCCCGCACCGCTCCACCACGGACGACTTCCGCCAGACCCGCGGCCAGGAACTCCTCGACCGCTACACCTGGACCCGGCCCGACTCCGATCTCGCCGACGTGGTCGAGTGGGTGCCGCTGCTGCACGCGACCTCGCTGCCCGGCGGCCCGGTCGAGGCGGAGTCGTACCTGGTCCTCAAGGACGAACTCGTCAGCCGCATACGCGAGGCGGGCCCCCTCGACGGCATGGTCTACGACATCCACGGCGCCATGAGCGTCATCGGCCTCACCGACGCCGAGGGCGACCTGACGGACGCGGTCCGCGCCGCCCTCGACGCGCACGGCACCCGCCCGCTGCTGTCGGCCGCGATGGACCTGCACGGCAATGTCTCGCGTCGCTTCGCCGACCCCTGCGACCTGCTCACGGCCCACCGCCTCGCCCCGCACGAGGACGCCTGGGACACGCGCGAGCGCGCCGCCCGCAACCTCGTACGCTGCCTGCGCGAGGGCACCCGCCCGCACCGCGCCTGGGTCCAGGTTCCGGTCCTGCTGCCCGGCGAGAAGACCAGCACCCGCCTCGAACCCGCCAAGTCCCTCTACGCCTCGCTCGCCGACATCGAGCGGAAGGACGGCATCCTCGACGCGGCGATGTGGGTCGGCTACGCCTGGGCCGACGAGCCGCGCTGCAAGGCCGCCATCGTCGTCACCGGCGACGACGCCCGACTCGCCGCCGGTGAGGCCGAGCAGCTCGCCCGGCGCTTCTGGGACGCCCGCAGGGACTTCGTCTTCGTCGGCCCGACCGGCAGCGCCGAGGAGTGCATCGAGAAGGCGGTCGCCTCCGACAAGCGCCCGTTCCTCATCAGTGACTCCGGCGACAACCCGACCGCGGGCGGCGCCGGTGACCTCGCGTACATGCTGGGCAAGCTCCTCGCCGACGACGCCATCCGCACGGGCCGCGTCACGGCGGTGCACCCCGGCATCACCGACCCGGTCGCGGTGGCCCGCTGCTTCGAGGCGGGAGTGGGTGCCGAGGTCACCCTCAGCGTCGGCGGCAAGGTCGACGCCGGTCACGGCGGACCGTACGAACTCACCGGCACCGTCACGGCGTTGCAGCGCGCCACCGAGCAGAAGGACCGGGCCGAGGGCGGCGCGTACGACCGCGGCGTCGACATGGCGGCCGTGCGCGTCGGCGGACTCACCGTCGTCCTCGTGGAGCGCCGCAAACCGTTCCACACGCTCGCCGACTTCATGGGCCCCGCGGAGGGCGGCCTCGGCGTCGACCCGCGCACGTACGACCTGGTCGTCGTCAAGATCGGCTACCTGGAGCCCGAACTCCACGACATGGCCGCCGACTGGCTGCTCGCCCTCACCCCGGGCGGCGTCGACCAGGACCTCCTGCGCCTGGGCCACCACCGGGTCGAGCGGCCGCTGTACCCGTTCGACGACGACGCGTACGCGCACGGGCCGGGCCCCGACCTCACGGCCACCCTCCTGTAGGCGCGCCTGGGACGGCGCGCTTCGGCGAACCGGCAGCGGACGGAGTCGCGGAGTGGCCGCTTCCGGGTGAGGCTTGAGAGGCCCGTACCGGCCGTCGACGAGCCGGTGCGCCGAACCGCGCGCTGAAGGAGACCCGATGCAGCAGGACAAACAGCCCGCCTACGGCCCCGTGGTGTTCCGTGACCGGTCGGCGGGCTATGCCTTTCTGACCCGCTCGACGGCCGCCAGCGAAGAGACGATCGAGTGGGACGACGGCGAGACCTACCCCGTCGTCGACGTGGAGATCTCCTCCGAGTCGCACCCCTTCTACACGGGCAAGGCGCGGGTGGTCGACGCCGAGGGGCAGGTCGCCAAGTTCGAGAAGCGGTACGGCGAGCAGGACAAGGGCTGACCGGCCGGCTGCCCGAGCGCCCGCCTCCCTGACCGCCGTACCGCCGGGGATCAGACCGAGCGCAGGTACTGGTCCGGCACGTGCACGTCCGCGCCGAGCTCGCGCGCCGCCGAGCGCGCCCACGACGGGCTGCGCAGCAGCTCACGGCCGAGCAGGACGGCGTCGGCCTCGCCGTTGGCGAGGATCTTCTCGGCCTGCTCCACCTCGGTGATGAGGCCGACGGCGGCCACGGCCAGCTCCGTCTCGGCCTTCACGCGCGCGGCGAAGGGGACCTGGTAGCCGGGGCCGACCGGGATGCGCACACCGGACGCGTTGCCGCCGGTCGAGACGTCGAGCAGATCGACGCCGTGCTCCTTGAGGAGGGTGGCGAGGCGCACGGTCTCCTCGGGCGTCCAGCCCTTCTCCTCCAGCCAGTCGGTGGCGGAGACACGGAAGAAGAGCGGCTTGTCGTCGGGCCACACGGCGCGGACCGCGTCGACGACCTCGAGGGCGAAGCGCACCCGGTTGTCGAAGGAGCCGCCGTACTCGTCCGTGCGGACGTTGGAGTGCGGCGAGAGGAACTGGCCGATCAGGTAGCCGTGCGCGCCGTGGATCTCGGCGACCTCGAAGCCCGCGTCCAGGGCGCGACGGGCGCCCTCGGCGAACTGGGCGACGATCTCGCGGATCCCCTCCACGGTGAGCTCGGCCGGGGCGGGGTGCCGGTCGTCGAAGGCGAGCGGGCTCGGCGCGACCGACTCCCAGCCGTGCGCGTCGGCTCCGACGGGGCCGCCGCCCTTCCAGGGGCGGTCGGTCGACGCCTTGCGGCCCGCGTGCCCGAGCTGGATGCCCGGGACGGTGCCGTGCGCCTTGAGGAAGGCGGTGATCCGGCGGAACGCCTCGACCTGCGTGTCGTTCCAGATCCCGAGGTCGTACGGGCTGATGCGGCCCTCGGGGCTGACGCCGGTGGCCTCGACGATGACGAGGCCCGTACCGCCGGCGGCGCGGGCCGCGTAGTGCGCGAAGTGCCAGTCGTTCGGGGCGCCGGTGTCCGGGCCCTCGGGGGCGGCGCTGTACTGGCACATCGGCGGCATCCAGACCCGGTTGGGAATGGTCAGCGACCGAAGGGTGTAGGGCTCGAACAGCGCGCTCACGGCAGACTCCTCTACGTTCACGGCGGGCGTGGCGGGTCCTCGTACGATAGACATCGTAGTACGGCACCTGTCAAACTACGACGGGTCTCGTACAATGGGCCTGACGCAACCGCAACGCATCCGCCACCCCCGTCCGCACACCGGGCCGAACGAAGTGGAGCCGCCGTGACGACCGCCGCACCGAGCAGCAGGGCGCTTGCTCACCCCACGCGTGACGAGATCCGCCTGGAGTCGGTGCTGCACGCGCTCGCCGACCCGATGCGCCTGCGGGTGGTGCGGGAGCTGGCGGAGGAGGGCGAGGACAGCGAGCTCTCCTGTTCGCACTTCGTCCTCCCGGTCACGAAGTCGACCACCACGCACCACTTCCGCGTCCTGCGCGAGAGCGGTGTGATCCGGCAGATCTACCGGGGCACCGCCAAGATGAGCGTGCTGCGCCGCGCCGACCTGGACCTGCTCTTCCCCGGCCTTCTCGACAGCGTCCTCGCGGCGGCCGCCCGGCAGGACGACCGGCTAGGTGGCGGGGGATCCGACGGTGCCGACGGCCTCGGGGGCTGAATTCCCGCTCCCCGGAAGGTGGTTGAACAGCAGGTTGAGTGTGATCGCCGTGATGCAGCCCGCGCTGATCCCGCTGTCCATGACCGTCTGGAACCAGTCGGGGAACTTGGCGTAGATCCCGGGCACACCCACCGGAAGCACCCCGATCGCCACCGACACGGCGACGACCGTCAGGTTGTGGGTGCCGGCGAAGTCGACCCGGGCCAGCGTCCGCACGCCGCTCGCCGCGACCGTGCCGAACATGACCAGGCCCGCGCCGCCGAGCACCGGTGCCGGGATCGCGGCGACGACCGCGCCCAGCTTGGGGAGCAGGCCGAGCAGCACCAGTATGCCGCCGGCCGTGGCGACGACCCAGCGGCTGCGCACCCGCGTCATGCCCACAAGCCCGACGTTCTGCGCGAACGCGGTGTACGGGAAGGTGTTGAACACGCCGCCGAGGACCGTGGAGAGGCCGTCCGCGCGCAGGCCGTCCGCCAGTGAGCGCGGCTGGACGGGCCGCCCCGTCATCTCGCCCACCGCGATGAAGTCGCCCGTGGTCTCGGTCATCGTCACGAGGGCCACGATCAGCATCGACACGATCGCCGCGCCGTGGAACGTCGGCGTACCGAAGTGGAACGGCGTGCTGATCCCCACCCAGTGCGCGTCCGCGACACCGCCGAAGTCCGTGAAACCGGTGGGCACGGCGACGGCCGTGCCGACGACGATGCCGACGAGCACGGCGACGCGGCTCAGGAACGGCGGCGCGAAGCGCTGCACCGCGAGGACCACCACGAGGACGAACGCCGCCAGCGCGACGTTCTTCGGGGCGCCGAAGTCCTTCGAACCCGCGCCGCCCGCGACCCAGTTGCCCGCCACCGGCAGCAGCGAGACGCCGATGATCAGGATGACCGTGCCGGTGACCAGCGGCGGGAAGAAGCGCAGCAGCCGGCCGAAGACCGGCGCGAGCAGCGTCATCGCGAGCCCGGCGACGATCACCGCCCCGTAGATCGCGGGAAGCCCGCCGCCCGTCGTGCCGATGATCACCATCGGCGAGACGGCGGCGAACGTACAGCCCTGGACGATCGGCAGCCGGACGCCGAACCGCCATACCCCGACGCACTGGATCAGCGTAGCGATGCCGCACACCAGCAGATCCGCCGTGATGAGGTACGCGAGGTCGGCGGGCGACAGCTTCATCGCCCCGCCGACGATCAGCGGCACGGCCACCGCGCCCGCGTACATGGCGAGCACGTGCTGAAGGCCGAAGGCGGCCAGGTGCCGCACGGGCGGCACCTCGTCGACGGGGTGGACGGGCGGTGGGGCGGCCGGGGCTGCCATGGGCACTCCAAGGGGATGTCGGAACGCGAACGTGGGTGCGGGGGCGGGGTGGACAGCACGAGACCGTAAGGGACTTGAACGATTTGTTGATTTCGCGTCTGTTGCCGGGACGTGTCGCGCTTCCCGGCGCCCTGCGTCGGCGCGCATCGCTGCTCAGGCGCTACGTCGTCCCGTCGCGGGCCGCCGCCAGCAGGCCCGCCCAGTCCGGGATCTTCACCGGGCCGCGCCCCAGGGAGCGGCCCAGCTCCGCCTCCGCGCGCTCGATCGCAAGCCACCCGGGCCACTCGACGGCCGCGCAGCCCGCCGCGCGAAGCCCGGGAAGCGCGTCACCGGGAACGTCCCGGACGGTCAGCGCGGCGGCGTCGTCGAGCAGTGACTGCGCGGTCTCCTTGGCGCACGGGCGATTGGTGCCGATCACGCCCGTCGGGCCGCGCTTGATCCAGCCCGCGACGTACTCGCCGGGCGAGACCTCGCCCGCCCGCAGGACGCGCCCCTCGCGATGCGGCACGGTCGCGGTGGCCTCGTCGAACGGCAGGCCGTCCAGGGGCACTCCGCGGTATCCCACCGACCGCAGGACGAGCTGCGCGTCGATGTCGTCGAAGCGGCCGGTGCCGCTCACACCGCCCGAGCCGTCCGGCGCGGTGTGCTCGAACCGCACGCCCGACACCCGGCCCGCCGCCCCCTCCAGGAGCGCCACCGGCCGCTGGAAGAAACGCAGATGGATGCGGCGGGGGAGACCCGGCGACGGGCGCTCGGCCCAGCCGCGCAGCACCTCGACGTTCCGCCGGTTCGCCGCCGGCAGCGCCGACGGGTCGGCATAGGCGGGATCGAGCGCCAACTCGGCCGGATCCACGACCACTTCGACCCCGGGAAGCGTGCCGAGCTCACGCAGCTCCTTGGTCGTGAAGCGTGCCTGCGAAGGACCGCGCCGCCCCACCATGTGCACGTCCCGCACCCGGCTGTCGGCCAGGGCGCCGAGCGCCGCCTGCGGCATGTCGGTGGGCGCCAGCTCGGCCGCGCCGCGGGCCAGGATCCGGGTGACGTCCACGGCGACGTTGCCCACGCCGATGACGACGGCCGACTCCACGCCCCGCACGAACGCCTCCGCCGCCGCGTCCGGGTGCGCGCTGTACCAGGAGACGAAGTCGGTCGCCGACCAGCTGCCCGGAAGATCCTCGCCCGGTACGCCCAGATGGCGGTCGGTGGCGGCCCCCACGCAGTACACGACCGCGTGGTACATCTCCAGGAGCCGGTCGGGAGGCAGGCCGGGGCCGATCTCGACGCCGCCGACGAAGCGGACGCGCTCGTGCTCCAGGACCGTGCGCAGATTGTTCTGCAGCGACTTGATCTTCTCGTGGTCCGGTGCCACGCCGTAGCGCACCAGGCCGTACGGGCAGGGGAGCCGGTCGAGGACGTCCACGTGGACGTCCGGGACCCGCTCCTGCTGGACCAGGCTCTGCGCGGTGTACACCCCGCTCGGCCCCGACCCCACAACGGCGACGCGCAGCACGGCGGACTCCTTCCGCAGGCCGACGGACTTCCAGCATGACACCGAGGGGGCCGGTCCGGGAGGGTGTGACGCGCACGGGAGCTCACCCGCCGGGCGTCACGACATCTTCCGCATGCGCCCGATCTCGGCCGTCTGCTGTGCGATCACGTCGTTCGCCATCTCTTCGATCTGGACGTTGTTCCCCTCGGACAGCACGTCCGTCGCCATGGTGACCGCCCCGGTGTGATGCGTGATCATGAGCTTCAGGAAGAGCTCGTCGAAGGCCGCGCCGTGCGCCGTGCGCAACGTCTTTAGCTGTGCCTCGGTCGCCATCCCCGGCATCGCCTCGTGCCCGTGGTGCCCGCCGCTCTCGCGTTCTCTGCCCTGGGTGTTGAGCCAGCCCTCCATGGCTCCGACCTCCGGGCCCTGCGCCGCGGCGATGCGCTCCGCGAGGCGCTTGACCTGGCCCGACTCGGCTCGCTTCGGGGCGAGTTCGGTCATCCGGAGGGCCTGTGTGTGATGCGCGATCATCATCTGCGCGTAGCTGAAGTCGGCCGAGTTGGGGCTGTCGTCCGGCTTGCGCTTCTGGGCGTCCTCGGCCGACAGCGTCTCGGCGCCCTCGCCCGGCTTGCCCGGCGCGATCACCGAAGGCCCCGGCTGAGCACGGGAGTTGGCGTCGGCGCCCTCACCGTCCGACGCCGTGTCACAGCCGCCGAGTACGAGGGCGGCGACCGCGACCGTCAACGGCAGAACAACTTTCATGACGAGTACGTTGCCATCTGTTGATCTGTGCATGATGAAGACGATACTCGTGGGGGTCCGTGCTCCGCTCCCGCATCAACGGGGGAAGCGGGGAAGTCCTCGATGAGGGAGACAGCAGTGACCCTGTTGAACGAGTCCCGAACGCGCGGCAGACGCCTGGGAGTTGCCGCGACAGCGGCCGGGCTGCTGGCCGCGCTGCTCATGGCCGGTCCGGCGGCGGCGACCCCCGACCCGGGCGACGCCCCGGCCAAGGCCGAGCGGCTCTCGAAGAGCGCGGCGGCCGACACCCGGGCGGCGATCGTGAACGGCGACATACCCGCCCAGGACGAGGTCGTCCACTCAGACAACATCGAACATCTCGCCAACATCCCCAAGGACGTGCTGCCCGGCATCAACTCGGACCTCGCGTTCCAGGGCAAGTACGCCTTCGCGGGGAACTACGACGGCTTCCGCATCTTCGACATCAGCAACCCGAAGGCCCCGAAGACCGTCGCGCAGGTCCTGTGCCCCGGATCGCAGAACGACATCTCCGTCTCCGGTGACCTGCTCTTCCTGTCGACCGACTCGTCGCGCAGCGACAACTCCTGTGCCAGCACCACACAGCCGGCCACGGAGAAGTCCTCCTGGGAGGGCATGAAGGTCTTCGACATCAGCGACAAGAAGAACCCGAAGTACGTCGCAGCCGTCGAGACCGCCTGCGGCTCGCACACGCACACGCTGGTCCCGGAGAAGAAGAACGTCTACGTGTACGTCTCGTCGTACTCGCCGAGCGCGACGTTCCCGGACTGCCAGCCGCCGCACGACGGGATCTCGGTCATCAAGGTGCCGCGCAAGGCACCCGAGAAGGCGGCGATGGTCAACTTCCCCGTCCTGTTCCCCGGTGAGGGACCCGACGGCGGGGGCAACCCCGGCGGGCCCACCAACCCGGGCGTCTCCAAGACCACCGGCTGCCACGACATCACGGTCCTGCCCTCGAAGGACCTGGCCGCCGGTGCCTGCATGGGCGACGGCATCCTGTTCTCCATCAAGGACCCCGAGAACCCCAAGGTCATCGACCAGGTCGAGGACAACACCAACTTCGCGTTCTGGCACTCGGCGACGTTCAACCAGAAGGCCGACAAGGTCGTCTTCACGGACGAGCTGGGCGGCGGCGGGGCGGCCACCTGCAACGAGGCCGTCGGGCCGGACCGCGGCGCCGACGGCATCTACGCCATCGTCGGCAAGGGCGACCACCGCAAGCTGGTCTTCAAGAACTACTTCAAGATCCCCCGCCACCAGGCGGACACCGAGAACTGCGTGGCCCACAACGGCTCGCTGATCCCCGTCAAGGGCAAGGACATCATGGTCCAGGCCTGGTACCAGGGCGGCGTCTCGGTCTGGGACTTCACCGACTCCTCGAAGCCCAAGGAGATCGGCTACTTCGAGCGCGGTCCGCTCACCACGGACACCCTCCAGGTGGGCGGTGCCTGGTCCGCGTACTACTACAACGGCTACATCTACTCGAACGACATCGCCAAGGGCTTCGACGTCCTGAAGCTCAGCGACCGGCGCACCGACCCGGCCGAACGGGTCCGCACGGGCGAGCTGAACGTCCAGACGCAGCCGGACTACTTCGACTGAGCGCCGTTCGACCGGGACCCGGGACCTCCGGGCTCGAAGTACTGGGAGAAGTCCGGGGCACCCCCCGGGCTTCTCCCGCCGGGCGCCGCGTCGTCCGGCGGGGTTCCGAGCTCCCACGCGAGCCCGTACCGGGCGAACAGCTCCGCCCGAAGGGTCGGCAACGGCATCGGCGCCCCCGGAACCAGCGCCGCGAACACCGCCCCCATCAGCTGGGAGCGCAGCAGCGGATAGTCGCGTTCGACGCTGAGCGAGCCGTTCCGCATGACGGTGTCGCGCAGCAGCTCGGCGAGCCGCTGCTGCTCGGGGCACTGCACGAAGCCCTCGGCCTGGAGGATCCCCGCCATGTGCGTCCGCATGAGGACGGGGTGGTCGACGGCGAGGCCGAGGATCGCGTCGACGGCCCGCGCCAGCCGCTCCGGCCCGTCCTCGGTGTGCGGCTCGCGCTCCAGCGCCGCCTCCAGCGTCCGGTGCATCAGCCGGTGCACCGCGGACTGGAGCAGCTGCCGCTTGCCGGGGAAGTAGTACGACACCAGACCCCGCGCCGAACCGGCGCGGTCCGCGATGTCGCCGAGCGTCGTCGCGTCGTACCCGCGCTCCCCGACGAGCTCGACCGTCGCCTGCAGAAGCCGCTCGCGGGATCGCCGTCGCAACTCCTCGTTGACCGATGCGCTCCGCGGGGACATCCTGTTAACTCCTGCGTTGACTGGCTCACAGCCAGTATACTCAGCGCGTCCCTGTCAGAGGGCTCTTTGCGGAACCTCTGCCCAGGGCCCCTGGGCGTATCCGGCGACGCGGGGGATCGTCGGATACGCCCGGTCCCAGCGGGCGGGTGTCCGGACGGCGTCGGCGCCGTCCGGACACCCGCCCGCCGGTGGATTCCGGCCCGGCCGCCGGCGCCGGAAATTCCTGCCGGCGGCGGACTCCTCCAGGGCACACTGGCCCGATGCCGCAGCTGATCGCTCCCGACGTCCGCGTCCACGCCTCCTTCCTCGCCGCCATGGACGAGGCCCGCGCCGAGGGCCACGGCGGACCCGACGACGACTCCACGGCGGGGCTCAGCCTGCGCGTGTACGGAGACACCTGGCAGGATCCGGCGGTCTTCGCGCAGTACGTCGCCCGCATGCGGCTCACCCACGGACCGCGCAGCATCCTGCAGTACGACGTCGAGTGCACGACCCTCTGGTACGTCGACGGAGACGCCTACCTCGGCCGCCTCGCGATCCGCCACCGCCTCACCGAGGCCTGGCTGCGCGACGGGCACATCGGCTACGACGTACGGCCCGGCGCCCGTGGCCGCGGACACGCCACCGCGATGCTCCGCGCCGCTCTCCCGCTCGCCGCGCGCCTGGGCGTCGACCCTGCGCTGATCACGTGTGACACGGACAACGCAGCCTCCCGCCGCGTCATCGAGGCCTGCGGTGGAGTACGGGACGAAGGGGGCGAGGACGACGGGGTGCTGCGGTACTGGACGCCCACCGGAGCCGGATCGCACACCGGGCGAACCCTCCCTACAGTGGACAAGGGGTGACGGGCAGGCCGGCTAGGAGGCGTACCGACATGGATCAAGAGCAGATCCTGGCCCGGATCACGGCGATGGTCGACGACGAGAAGCGGCTCCGCGCGTCGCTCGCCTCCGGACAGATCGACGGGGCGACCGAGCACGAGCGCCTTGCCGCCGTGGAACGCGAACTCGACCAGTGCTGGGACCTGCTGCGCCAGCGCCGGGCCAAGACGGAGTTCGGCGAGAACCCCGACGAGGCGAGGGCCAGGCCCGAGTCCCAGGTCGAGGGCTATCAGTCGTGACAGCCCAGTCGTGACGCCCAGTAGTGACAGCCCAGGAGTGACAGCCCAGGAATGACGGGCCGGTCGTGACGTCCAGTTGTGTCGTCCAGTCGTGACGGCACACCCCGACGGCCTTGTCCTGACGGGTCACCTGTTCGCGGTGAGCCGCTCGTAGGCCGTCACGGACACGGTCACCGTCAGCGCGCCGAGCAGCCAGCCGCCGAGTACGTCCGAGGGCCAGTGCACGCCGAGCCACAGCCGTGTGAGGCCGACGCCGACGACCGACACCACCGCGAGCGTGCACGCCGTGCGCCACAGGGCGCGGCCTGCGCCGTAGCGGCGCAGCAGCCAGAGGATCAGCCCCCACACCACTGTCGCCGTCATCGCGTGCCCGGAGGGGAAGGCCGCGTAGTGCGCGGAGTCCACGGGGTCCTTCCACACGGGGCGGTCACGGCCGACGGCCGCCTTCAGGCCCTGCTGGATCAGTGTGCCCACCGCACATGTGGCGGCCACCCACAGCGCGAGCCACCAGGCGTCATGTCTCCATACAAGCCAGACGACGACCACGGCGCACAGGGCGCGCATCGCCCACGGATCCCAGAACCAGTCCGTCAGAACCCGGTTCACCCGCGTCAGTCCGGGATCGTCGACGGCCCAGCGGTGGACGGTGCGCGCCAGCTCGCCGTCCAGCGACATCAGCGGTTCCCAGCGCGTTGCCACCGCGATCAGCAGCAGCGCGCTGAGGGCGGCCAGCACCGCCGTCGCGCGCGCGAGCCGTGGGCGGGGCGGGGAGTCGACCGGTGCCGGGTGCATGGGAATGATCCTCACCCATGGACGGCGCCGGTGGCCATCAGGCGGAGCGGACGCGTCCGGCTCCGGCCGTCGGTCAGCCCAGCGCGCGCAGGCCCGGCACGAAGGTCACCAGGAGCGGCACCACCGGTACGAGGGCGGCCGCCGCGGTCAGGCGCAGACGCCGGGCCGGGGTGAGCCGCCGCGGCGGGGTCAGCAACCGGTGCACGCGCTGCGGCACATGGGCCTGCGGGGTGGGGCAGGGGCCGAACACCCCGCGGTCCTCGTTGAGTTCGACCAGGGCGAGAGCGATGGTCAGGCGTCCGAAGCGGCGCGACGCCATGTCGTCGGCGGCCAGTTCGACGAGCCGGTGCATCTCGTCGCGGAACGCGGCGAAGACCGGAACCTGAGGGAAGCCCGTGGCCAGCGCCCCCGAGCAGTGCAGCAGCCAGTCGTGCCGCCACTGTGCGTGACCCATCTCGTGCGCGAGGACCGCGTCCAGCTGACGGCCCTTGAGGCGGCGCAGGGCGGCCGTCGTGATGACCAGCTGGGGCGCGGCGCCCGGCAGCCACCAGGCGTCGGGGCGCTCGCCTTCGAGGACGACGAGTCGGTCGCTGCCCGGCTCCTCGCCCGGCAACAGCGGGGAACGCACCAGGAGTTCGGCGCGCCGCCGCCTGCGCCTGG
This sequence comes from Streptomyces sp. NBC_00569, assembly GCF_036345255.1. Taxonomy (NCBI): domain Bacteria; kingdom Bacillati; phylum Actinomycetota; class Actinomycetes; order Kitasatosporales; family Streptomycetaceae; genus Streptomyces; species Streptomyces sp. NBC_00569. The sequence goes on from NZ_CP107783.1 coordinate 8,572,475, forward strand.
CCCGCGATCGGAAGATCTCCCGGGCGAGCATCGCCGCGGTCCACAGCCCGCCGAGCGCGAGCGTCACGGCCAGCGTCGCCGCCCATCCGCCGGCCGCCCGCAGCGCGTACGCGTCGACGACGGCGTGCGGGGCGGACGCGAACACATGGCCGCGGACGGCCTGCCAGGCGGCGGCCGCGCTCAGCGTCATCGACAGCGCGCAGCACAGGAGGACACCGGCCACCACGCACTGCCACACCCAGAGGGCGACCACCGGCTCGCGCTCCGGCCAGTCGGCCCGCGCGAGAAGGCGGGGGGCGACGACAGCGGCGAGGGTGCCGAGCAGCAGCAGTGCTACGGGGACCGTCATGGCCTCAGCCTATGAGCCGGGGCTACCGGAGGGTACGGGCTGTCGCGTCAAGTGACGTACGCCACGGTTTTGAGCGGGCAGTTGTCCGCAATGGAGCAGTTTCCCCGGCCCGCTGTCCGGGCGGGCTCGCGAGGCACGTCCACGGCCCCGCCCGCGCGGCTACATGGTGAGCAGCATCGCGACCATCCCGATGCCCATCGAGAGACGGCAGGCCCGCGCCAGCTCCGGGCGGTCCCCCCACCCGGACACGGGCGGGCCGCCCCCGGCCGTCGCCACCGGCACCAGCCGCGCCCCCGACCACAGCACGTACCCCGCGAAATAGAGCAGGAGCAGTCCGGTCACCAGCGGTGCGCCCGCACCTCCGTGCCCGGCGTGCCCGCTCGGTGCCGCGGCCATCCCCACCGCCATGTACGCCATGGCGAACGTACCCACCAGGTGGTGCAGGTGGTGCGCGCTCGAACGGGACGCCCACAGCGCGCGCAGCGCCGCCGCCCCGAACACGAGCGCGTACAACGCCCAGGCGGCGCGCGGTGGCGTGATCACCGCGGCGGGTATCGCCATGAGCGCCATGCCGAACCCCATGAGGGCCTCGCTGCCCGCCGTGCGACGCTGCTCCTCGACCCCGCTGCGCATCCGCAGCAGGCAGTACGCCCCCGTCGCCGCGCACAGCGCGACGAGCAGCCAGGCGGCCGAGCCCGGTCCGTGCACGCGAACCTCCCCCAGTCGGACGCCGTACCGCGTCGGGGACGAGATGCCCGTGCAGGGCGGGGCGCAATCGAGCGCAGGGGAGCACTGGGAGCGTTCGGCGGTGCGACCGTGCGCGGGCGGTGCGCGGTCGGCGGCCCGCCGGTCGGGGAGCGGGTGCGGGGGCCAGGTTTGGACCAGCGGAAAGTTTGCAGGTAAAACACTTGCTAAACTTCTCTGTATGAGCAGCACGGAAACCCCGACCTCGACTTCCTCCCCGTCCCCGTCCCCGTCCAGGCCCCGGCCGGTGCGGCGGCTCCCGCTCGCGGGGGTGCTGCGCCTCAACAAGCCGTCCGACATCTGGTTCAAGCCCGCGACCAGCGTCGTCGTGTCCGCGGCGGTGCCGAATCTGACGCTGCTCGCCCTCGGCCGCCTCGACCTCGCGATGTACACGATGGCCGGGTCGCTGTGCGCTCTCTACGCCCACAACCTGCCGTACGCGGCGCGCGCCCGTGCCCTCGCCTGGGTCGTCCTCGGCATGCTCGCGAGCCTCGCCGTGGCCCTGCTCACCGCCTCGCTCACCTCGTCGGCCGCCGTGCTCGTGGCAGTCGGCGCGCTCCTCGCCGCGGCGCAGAAGACCCTGTGCGACGCGACCCGCGTCGGACCGCCCGGCCACCTGATCCTCACGTTCATCAGCTCGGCCGGCCTCTTCGCCCCGCAGACCCTGGGGCAGATACCCGGCCACCTCGCCCTGACCGTCGGCGCGGGCGCCGTGGCCTGGCTCGTCGGCATGGCCCCCGCCCTCGTGCGCCCGCACGGCCCGGAGCGGCGCGCCACCGCCCGCGCGCTGAACGCCGCCGCCGCGTACGTGAGCGCCGAGGACGGCGCGCGCGAGCGGGCCAGGGCCGGCGCTGCCGCCGCCGTGCACGCCGCCTGGCAGTCCCTCCTCGCCACCGGCGGCCGGGGCGCCGCCCGCCGTGCCCTGGAGCGCCTCGTCGTGCGCGCCGAGGTCGCCCTCGCGGCGCCCGACGACACCGACCCGGCGCTCCTGCGCGACTGGGCCGCCGGCCTGAGCGGCACGGGCCCCGTCCCGCGCGTCGGCCACGCCCACACCCATGAAAGCGACGTCGACGACGAAGTGCTCGGCATCGAGGCCGAACTCGCCTTCGGCAAGCCGTCGTTGTGGCGCAGGCTCGCCCCCGGCTCACCTCTGCTGCCGGTCGCCCTGCGCACCGCCGTCGGCTGCGCCCTCGCCGGATACGGGTCCCTCGCCCTCGGCGTCGGCCGCCCGTACTGGGCCCTGGTCACCGCCGCCTCGCTCTACCAGGCCAACGTCACCCTCACCTGGAACCGCACCGTGCAGCGCGTGGCCGGCAACCTCGCCGGAGTGCTCGTCTTCGCCGCCGTGGTGCCCCTCGCCCACGTGGGTCAGATCTTCGTCGTCCTGTTCTGCCTGCTCTTCAGCTTCGGTGCCGAGGCGTTCATCTCCCGCAACTACTGGCTCGGCAGCGTCTGCGTGACCCCCATGGCGCTGCTGATCACCGAGTTCGCCAGGACGCAGGAGGCCGGCGAGCTCATCGCGGACCGGGTCGTGGACACCCTCGTGGGGGCGCTGCTCGGCATCGTCGCCGCCGTGATCGTCACCAACCGGCGCGCCGCCGACCACATCGAGCTCGCCCTGGAGGCGACCGACCGCGCCCGCGAGGCCGCGGAGCGCACCCTCGCCGCCCCGCGTCCCGAGCCCGGCGGACTGGAGACCACGCGCCGCAGGCTCACCGCCGCCCTCGTCGAACTGCGCGCCGCCGACGACACCGCGGCCGGCGAATGGTGGCAGCGCGCCCTGCCCGAGGAGCGTGTGGTCGCCGCGGAGCAGGCCGGACACCGTACGCTCGCGGCGACGGTCCGACGCCGCACGCGGCGGACCGTCCAGGAGACCGACGAGCACAGGGGCGGCACGGACGCCCGGGAGAACACGCGAGCATGACGACACGCAACGGCAGGGCTGCGGCGGACGACACCGTCGCCGCGGTGGTGCGGCAGTGGCAGACGGTCCGCCCCGACATCGACACCGGGCCCATGGAGGTCATCGGGCGGATCAACCGCTGCGCCGCCCTCCTCCAGCAGGCCGAGGACGCGCCGCTGCGCCGCGCCGGGCTGACCCGCGCCGAGTTCGACCTGCTCGGCGCGCTGCGCCGTACCGGCCACGAACTCACCCCGGGTGACCTTTCGCGGGAGACGTTCTCTTCGGGCGCCGCCGTCACCAAGCGGCTCAAGCAGCTCCAGGAGCGCGGTCTGGTCGACCGGCGCGGCGACACCCGCGACCGGCGCGTCTCCCACCTCAGCCTGACCGGCGCCGGCCGCGAGCTGGTCGACGCGCTGCTGCCCGACCAGCTCGCGTACGAGAAGACGGTGCTGTCCGGCCTCGGCGGCGCCGGACAGGGGCAACTCAGTGTCCTTCTGGGCGAGTTGCTCGGTCAGCTCGAAGGCCGCCCGGGTGGCCCGCGCGCCTGATCCGGGGCTCGACGTGGCCCTGCCCGGATCGGCCCGGCCGTGCGCCCGGCCAGGTGGAGCCCCTGCTGGGGACCTCGGTCGGCGGCCGGCGGTAGCCGCTGGTCCGAACTGAGGACCCCGGTCGGCGGCCCGCGGTGACCGCTGGTCCGAGGGATCCTCCTCGGCAGCCGCGAGCAACCGCCTGGTCCCTGGCTCCACACGCTCGGCGTGGCACAGACCGCGGGCGCCGCGGACACCGCCGCCTCAGCAGGGGCGGACCGGATTCACCGGCTGGAAGAGATCGCCGTCGGGCGCCATGTGCCTGTCCGCGCCGGCCGGTTGCGCCGGAGCGAATTCATGATCCGACCATTGACCCGGGCGTGAACGTGGGGGCAGAGTGCGGGAAGTCAACTGGTCCGACCAGTCAGTCGGCCTGGTGGCCGACCGACGTGGCGGTGCCATGCGTTCCCGCTCGACCGCCCTGTCCCTCCCCGGGACCGACGCCGAGGCGGCGGTCGCCCTCACCCAGGAACTCGTCCGGCTGCGCCGCTCGTCCAGCTGTCCGTCCTGTCGTACGAGGGCCTGGCCCAGCTCGTGCCCGTCGTGCTGCTCTCCTTGTTCTGGCGGCGGATGACGGCGCGCGCCGGGATCTCCGGCATGCTCGCCGGGCTCGCCGTGATGACGGCGCTGTGGGCCACCGACAACGACCCGTGGCACGGGGTCAACGGTGGCATCATCGCGCTGGCCGCGAACCTCGTGGTGACGTTCGCGGTCTCCCGCGCCACACCGGCCCCGAACGCCCCGCCCCGCAACGGCCCACCGCCCCGGCCACCTCGACGGCCGGGGTGAAGGAGTCCTGATGATCGACGAGACCGCACCCGTCCTCCACCGCGCCGCCCATATCGTCAGCCAGAGCGGCGCGGGCCCCGAGCCCGAGATGATCGCCGTCGCCGACGGCCGGATCCGCGCCACCGGCACCGTCGCCGCCCTGCGCGACCGCTTCCCCGGCGCGCCCGAGACCGACCACGGTGACGCCACCCTCGTGCCCGGCCTGAACGACGCGCGCCGCGCACGCGCCGCGCCCACATCCACCTGGTGTTGACTTCCTCCCCCTCGTGAACGAGGGGGATTCCTACGGCTCGCGCAGTGGGGGTTCCTGCTTCGTCGCCGACTGCCCGCCCGGAGTTCTCCGTTGAGGTCTTGCACCGGCTCCACAGGCTGTCACCGTCAGCCCGACGGCCAGCAGGTTCTTCGCGGCGTTCACGTCCCGGTCCTGGGTCACACCACAGTTTCCGCACGTCCAAGTACGGACGCTGAGCGGCATCTTCTCCTGGAGAGCGCCGCAGGCGGAGCACAGCTTGGACGAGGGGAAAAAGCGGTCGACGGCGACCACGTCCCGCTCGTACCAGGCGGCCTTGTACTCCAGCATGGACCGGAACTCCGACCACGCCGCGTCGCTGATGGCGCGGGCCAGATTCCGGTTCTTGACCATGTTCCGCACGGTCAGGTCCTCGATCACGAGCATTTGGTTCTCACGCACGAGTCGAGTGGTCAGCTTGTGCAGATTGTCCCGGCGTCGGTCTGCGATCCGGGCGTGGATCTTGGCGACCTGGCGTCGAGCCTTGGCCCGGTTCGCCGACCCCTTCTCCTTCTTCGCCAGACGACGCTGGGCCAGCGCGAGACGGGCGCGGTCGCGACGCTCATGGCGCGGGTTGACGATCTTCTCGCCGGTGGACAGGGTCAGCAGATGGTCAAGGCCGACATCGACACCGACCGCCTTGTCGTTCGCGGGGAGCGGCTTGATGTTGGGGTCCTCGCACAGCATGGAGACGAACCAGCGCCCCGCCGCGTCCCGGGACACGGTCACCGTGGACGGCTTCGCCCCCGCCGGGAGCGGCCGCGACCAGATGATGTCCAACGGCTCGCTCATCTTCGCCAGGGTCAGCTTGCCGTCACGGAAGCGGAAACCGGACGTGGTGTATTCGGCGGACTTACGAGACTTCCTCTTCGACTTGAAGCGCGGGTACTTGGCCCGCTTGCCGAAGAAGTGAGTGAATGCCGTCTGCAAGTGGCGCAAGCACTGCTGCAGCGGGACCGAGGACACCTCGTTGAGGAACGCGAGTTCCTCGGTCTTCTTCCACGCCGTCAGCATCGCCGAGGTGGCGTTGTAGTTCACCCGCTCCTGCCGCGCCCACGCCTCGGTACGGGCCGCGAGGGCCAGATTGTAGACCTTGCGGACGCAACCGAACGTGCGCGACAGCTCGGCCGCCTGCGCATCGGTCGGATAGAAGCGGTACTTGAACGCCCGCTTCACATACGTCGTGGTCACGCTCACAAACTGGTGGAGCCGCACGTGAAGGCCCAAAACTGCGGGGCAGAGCAGGGCCTTTCGTCCCTGGTGGCGAAACCTCGCTCCCTGCCCTGCTCCGCAAGGTGTCGTCTCCTACTCCCGGCTGAAGCCGGGAGTACCCACGAAAGGACTCCGATGATGGCGGTGACATACCGGTGAACACACCGACAGTCGCGGACTTCGAGATCCCCGGCCTCGCCGAACCGGTCGAGATACTCGTCGACCGGTGGGGCGTGCCCCACCTCTACGCGGGCTCCCAGGACGACCTGTTCCTGGCACAGGGCTTCAACGCGGCCCGCGACCGTCTCTTCCAGCTCGACCTGTGGCGTCGCCGCGGACTCGGCCTGCTGTCCGAGGTGTTCGGCGGGCAGTACGTCGGGCACGACCGCGCCGCCCGCCTGTTCCTCTACCGGGGCGACATGGCCGAGGAGTGGAGCGCGTACGGCGAGGACACCGAACGGATCACCACGGCGTTCGTGAACGGCATCAACGCCTACGTGTCCCTGTGCCACCGCGACCCGTCCCGACGTCCGCCGGAATTCGCCATGTTGGGCTACGAACCGGCCCACTGGGACCCCTCGGACGTCGCCAGGATCCGCAGCCACGGCCTCCAGTACAACCTCCACGACGAGGTCGCCCGCGCCCTCACCCTGCGCGATCACGGCACCGGCGTCGAGGATCTGCGCCGGCGCCGCGAACCCGCCCCGCACCACCTCACCGTTCCCGAGGGTCTCGACCTGAGCGTCATTCCGGACGACGTCCTGCGCGTGTACGACCTCGCGACGGTCCCGCCCTGGCCGGACGCCGCCGCCCTCCAGGGCATCGACGGCTCCAACAACTGGGTGCTCGCGCCCTCCAGGACCGCCACCGGCCGTCCCATCCTCGCCAACGACCCGCACCGCGCGGTCACTCTGCCCGCCCTGCGCTACATCGCGCACCTGACCGCACCCGGCATCGACGTCATCGGCGCGGGCGAGCCCGCCCTGCCCGGCCTCTCCATCGGCCACAACGGGAACATCGCGTTCGGCTTCACGATCTTCCCGATCGACCAGGAGGACCTGTACGTCTACGAGACCGACCCCGGCAACCCGCGCGCCTACCGCTACGAAGGCCGCTGGGAAGCGATGACCCGCGTGACCGAGACCATCCCGGTCAAGGACGGGGAGCCGGCCGAGGCCGAGCTGTGGTTCACCCGGCACGGCCCCGTCATCCACGAACACCCCACGCGGGACGCCGCGTTCGCCGTGCGCGCCGCCTGGCTCGGCCCCGGCATGGCGCCCTACCTCGGCAGCACCGGCTACATGCGCGCCGAAGGGCCCGACGCGTTCGTCGCCGCGCTGCGCCGCTGGGGCGCGCCCGGCGAGAACCAGGTGTACGCGGCGCCCGACGGCACCGTCGGCTGGCGCCCCGCGGGCCGCGCCCCGGTCCGCCCGAACTGGGACGGTACCCTGCCCGTGCCCGGCGACGGCCGCTACGAATGGGACGGCTTCCTCGACGCCGACGCGCTGCCCGCCGAACGCGACCCGGACCAGGGCTGGTTCGCCACCGCCAACCAGATGAACCTGCCGCCCGGCTACCCGAACGACCGCGACACGGTCACGTACGACTGGTACGCCCCCACCCGCCACCACCGCATCGCCGAGAAGCTCGACGCGCGCACGGACTGGACCGTGGAGGACTGCGTCCGGCTCCAGACCGACACCGTCAGCCTGCCCGCGCGCCGCATCCTGCCGCTGCTCGCCGAGCTGACCGGCGACGACCCGCTGACGGCGCGGGCCATCGACCTGCTGCGGGAGTGGGACGCCGACGTCACGGCGGACTCGGCGGCCGCCGCGCTCTTCGAGATCTGGTACCGCCGTCATCTGCGCCCGGCCGTCTTCGCCGAGGCGCTCCGTGAAGTCGCCCCCGAGGCCAAACGCGCGGCGGCCCTCGCCCGGATCCTGCCGTCCGACGACCCGGCCGCCGACCCCCGTGTCGACCTGGACCTGCTCACGGGCGCGGAGACGGGCCCCGACCCCGGCACCCTGCTGGCCACCCTGTCGGCCGCGGTCGGCGAACTCTCCGCACTCCTCGGCCCCGACCCGGCCGCGTGGACCTGGGGCGCGCTCCACCACGCCCGCGTGTACCACCCGGTGACCGCGCTCCACGACGGACCGCAGCCGCCGTGGGCGTCCGTCGGTCCCGCCCCGCGCGGCGGCAGCGGGGACACGGTGGGCGTCGCGCCGTACGGACCCGACTTCCGCCAGACGACCGGCGCCACCTTCCGCCTGGTCGTCGACGTCGGCTCGTGGGACGACTCCGTGGCCATGAACTCGCCCGGCCAGTCGGGTGATCCGGACAGCGAGCACTACAGCGACCTGTTCACCACGTGGGCCGCCGACGGCTTCTTCCCGCTCCTCTACAGCCGCGAGCAGGTGGAGAAGCACACGGCGCGGACGATCACCCTGCGACCGCCCGCGCCGGTCACGGCTCAGGACCCGAACGGCAGATAGTCCACGTCGTACCCGAAGTACCGCGGCCCGGCCAGCGCCAGGCCGCCCGGCGAGGTCCACCGGGGGTCGCAGCGCGCGGCCAGCACACTGACGCGCAGCCCGTAGCGCAGCCCCTCGGTGGTCACCGGATCGCCCGACTCGCTGTCCAGGACACAGATCAGGTCGGGCGTCGTGGCGACGGTCACGCCGTCCCGCGTGGCCAGCAGGTGCTCGTTCTGGAAGTCGAGTTCGAGCACCTGCCCCGCCTCGTCGGCGATGCCCTCGACGCGGGCCCGGCCCCGCGCGAAGCCGCCCTCGGTCCGCCGGCTCACGTCGACGACCTTGCCGGTCAGCAGATGGACACCGTCGAGCATCGTGCGGGCCGCGGCCACCGGGTCGCTGTGCGCGGCCCGCGCCTCGCGCACCGCCGCGCCGAGCCGCTCGGCGAGGGTCAGCGTCGCGGGTACGAGGCCGTCGGCGAGCTGGTCGCCCCGCATGACCGTGTCGGCACACGAGATCTGGCACCCGAGCTCCACGCACACGGCGCGCGCGATCCGCTCGGCCGCGTGGTTGTCGACGGCCTCCACGATGAGCGTGTTGCCCTTGTCGTCCGCGAGCGCCATCGGCGAGTTGCTCACGCCGATCAGGCCCGGCAGCACCATCTGCGCCTCGGGGAAGGCGCGCCCCATCGCGTCGCCGTCCACGATCGGGAGGCCCGCCTCCGCGGCGCACGCGATGGGCAGCATGGAGTTGACGCCGCCGACCTCGATGGGCGCGATGTGCGTGGCGGGCCGCCCGATGTGCTTCTCCAGCGCCCGCAGGGCGGCCAGTTCCTCGCCGCCGCTCGGGACCCGCTCCAGGAGGACGGTCGGCGCCCCCATCCCCGACACCGGCACGACGGTCGCGTCCGGCGCCACCTCGTCGATGTCCACGACCCGCACCGGGCCGTGCTTGCGGATGGCCTCCCGTGCCAGGAGTTTGCCGATGTACGGGTCGCCGCCCCCGCCGGTGCCGAGGATGCCGGCGCCGCGGGCGATGTCGTCGAGGTTGTCCAGGTTGATCTCACGCATGTGCCGTCGCTCCGTGCTGCTGGGTTCCGATGCGGTGCAGGTCGAGGGCGCCGACCGCCTTGACGCGGATCCGGGTCGCGCCGCCCGGCAGATACGCGAGTGGCACCTCCTCGATGTCCACGACGTGTACGGTGCCGGGCCGCGCGCCCGCGTCCTCGGCCCGGCCCACGGCTTCGTCGCGCGCCTCGGCGAGCACCGAGTCCCTGCGCCCTTCGGGGATGTGGAAGACCCGGTCTACCTCGCCGCCGACCTGCGCGATGGCCGCGCCGACCGCGTTCGCGACGCCGAAGTTGCCGGGCCGTCGTACGTCGTCGAAGCCGGGCAGTGACTCGGGCACCAGGATCGAACCGCCGCCCACGGCCACCACGGGCAGCGGGTCGGCCGAGGTCCGCATCCGGTCGACGCTCTCCGCGAGCCGGTCGGCGATCCGGTCCAGGGCGCGCGCCACGAAGTCCTCGTCGAGGTGTGCGACCCGCGCCGCGTCCCCGACGTCCGCGCGGCCGGCCGCCACGGCCAGGTCCGTTGCCGTCAGTGTCGAGCCGCCGAAGACGAGCGCCTCCTCCGTCAGCCGGTAGCCGACCGACCGCGGCCCGGTCTCCCCGTCCGGCGAGACCAGCGAACCGCCGCCGATGCCCAGCGAAAGGACGTCAGGGATACGGAAGTTGGTGCGGATGCCCGCCGCCTCGCTCTCGCCCGCGGCCTCCCGCGGGAAGCCGCCGGCGAGGATCCCCACGTCGGCCGTCGTGCCGCCCACATCGACCACCGCGCAGTCCCCGAGTCCGGACAGGAAGGCCGCGCCGCGCATGGAGTTGGTGGGGCCCGACGCGAACGTCGCCACCGGATACGTACGGGCGAAGTCCACGTCCATCAGCGTCCCGTCGTTCTGCGACAGGAAGAACGGCGCCGTGATCGACACCTCCGCGAGCGCCTTGCCGAACGACTCGACGATGACCGTCGCCAGGTCCCGCAGCGCCGCGTTGATGATCGTGGCGTTCTCGCGGGCGAGCAGGCCGATCCGGCCGAGCTCGTGCGAGAGCGAGAAGTGCACGCCGTCGCCCAGCTCGCCGCGCAGGATCTCCGCGGCGAGCCGCTCGTCGTCCTCGGCCACCGGTGAGAAGACCGAGGAGACGGCCACGGATCCGATCCCGCGTGCGGCGATGTCCGCAGCGGTCCGCTTCAGTTCGTCCGGGTCGAGCGGCGACAGCACCCGGCCGTCGAACTCGCGGCCGCCGTGGCACAGGTAGCCGTGCCCGCCGACCGCGGCCCGCTGCCGGTCGGGCCAGTCCGTCATCGGCGGCAGGGCCGCCGTCGCCGGCAGGCCGAGGCGCACGGCGGCGACGGGCGCCAGCCGGGCGCCCTCGATGAGGGCGTTGAGGAAGTGGGTCGTGCCGATCATCACCGCGGTGATGGACTCGACGGGCGGGTCGAGGGCCCGGACCGCGGCCGTGACCCCGGACGTGATGTCCGGCGTCGTCGGCGACTTGGCCGCCGCGAGGACCCGGTCGTCGTCCCCGAGGAGGGCGGCGTCGGTATTGGTTCCTCCGACGTCGATGCCGATGCGCATGTGGTGACTTCCTTCGTGCGTACGTGGACGGTGCGTCCGTGGATCGGTACGGGATTCAGTGGGTGGGGGTGGGCAGGGGACCGGCCGCGCCGGACTCGGCCTCGATCTGGGCCGCAGGGCGGGCGGGCTGGGTGAAGGGCAGCTCACGGACGCCGCGCACGAGGCCGAGCCTGCCGAGGACCACGTAGCCGAGGCCCGCGAGGATCAGTGAGTTGAGCGCCGGGATGCCCCACCACGCGTAGTGGTCGCTGAACCAGCCGACCAATGAGGAGGCGGTCCACAGGGCGACCGTGGCCGGCACCCAGCTCGGCTCGCTCTCCGGAAGCCGGCCCAAGGCCCGGGAGGCGTCGAGCTGGGGCCGCCACGTCTTGACCACGAAATACTCGGCGACCATGATCCCGGCGATCGGCGGGGTGAGGACGCCCAGGACCGTCAGGAAGTCCGTGAAGTGGTCCAGGATCCCGGCCGCCGCGGCGAGGCTGCCGAACACACCGATGCCGACGGTCGTCCCGACCCGGCCGAGGCGCACCTTGAACACGGTCTCCACGGCACTGATGAGACCGAGCGCGGACGAGTACAGGTTCCAGTTGTTGATCTTCACGGTGGCCGACACCAGGACGATCACGCCGACCACGCCCGAGCTGGACGTGATGATCGCGATCAGGTCGGAGGACTTCACGGCGTAGGCGAGGAGCACCCCGGCGAGGCCGAGGACGTACTCGCCGAGGGAGATCCCGACCAGGGTCTGCTTGACGACGTCGCCGGTGGTGCGGTTGAAGCGCGTCATGTCGGGTGTGGTGACGGCGCCGACGATGTACGAGCCCGCGACGATCGTCGCCCCCGTCGCGATGGAGATGTGCGCGCCGAACGGCGGCGACGCGACCAGGTCGGTGAAGCTGTGCCGGGAGATCTGCACGGTCATCGCCCACCCGGCGAGTCCCAGGAACAGGGGGACGGTCACGAACGCCGTCCAGCCCATGGCCCGGAATCCGCGCAGCACCAGGGCGGTGACCGCGAGCCCGCAGATCAGGGACCAGGCCCACAGCGGGAGGGACGGCATGATCGACTGGAGACCGGCCGCGAACACCGCGGTCTGCACCCCGAACCAGCCGAACAGGCTGACCGCGATGACGAGCCCGATGAGCGTCGAGCCGTACCGCCCGAACCCGGTCCAGCGCACCAGCATCGAGGTCGCGAGGCCCTCGCGCATCCCGGCGATGCCGACGAAGATGCAGACGACCTCAAGGATCACCGAGCCGAGCGTGATCGCCCAGAAGGCGCCCCAGAAGGAGAGCCCGGCGCCGAGCGTCGCGCCGAGGAGGAACTGTGTGAGGTCGGAGAGCGAGCCGAAGCGCTGCACGGCTACGTTGAACCAGGAGTAGCGGGCCGCGAGCGGCACCCGCTCCAGGGGGTAGTCCTCGTCGGTCTGGTCAGCTGTTGGAGCGTCGGACGACTTGGGCATGGGGACGGTCCTCGCGTCGAAGAGGGATGGGCGGAATCACGGCAGGGCGAAGCTGAACTGCCGTGCGGGGAAAGGGTGTTGATCAGGTCAGAGCGGTAGTGGCGGCCCGAAGGCCCTGGCCCTCAGGAGCAGCGCGCCCGGCAGGTAGGGCACGGTGAGATCCGGTTCGAGGAGCGTGCGCACACGACGGGGATCCGCCCCGGCGCGCACGGCCCCGGCCCGGGCCAGGTCGCGCACCTCGTCCCGTACGGCGTCGAGACGCCGGCCGGGACCGGCCCGCACGATGCGCTCGTGGTGGCCGCCCACCGGGCTCGCGGCCGCGCCGAACGCGCCCGCGACGCCGCCGTGTTCGGGCCGTACGACATCGCATCCGGCAAGCGCGCGGCCGGGCACCGCGGCCGCGCCACCGCCGACCAGGACGACGGGGAGCCGGCCGGCGGCCGACTGCATGCGGTCCACCGCCTCCGCCAGGTCGCGGTGTGCCGCGGCGCCGACGGTGAGCAGTTCGGGGACGCGCAGGCTGACGGGTACGCCGCCGATGCGCCCTCCGGGTCCGGCCTCCTGGGGATAGCCGGCGGTCAACGCGCCGACTCGGGCCCGGCGTTCGCCGATGTCCGCGACGACGGCGTCCCGTACGCCGCCGAGCAGCCCCGCGCCACGGATCGTGCACGCCGGGCCGGAGCCGAGGCTCAGGCCGGGCTGGCGGCGCAGGTAGTCCAGGCTCATCAGGGTGCCGTCGTGCCGGGTCACGAGCACGGCGGCGCCCGGCGCGAGCCCGAGCAGGGGGAGCGCGGCCGTCAGTTCGCCGGCGACGCGCGTCACCAGGAGGCACAGCGCGGCGTCGAGGACCGTCGCGTTCTCGCGCCGCAGCAGCCCGAGCGAGCCGATCTCGCCCGACAGGACCACCGGCACGTCGGCGCCCGCCTCGGCCCGCAGGATCTCGGCGGCCTCCCGCTCCTGCGTCCCGTCGGCGGGCGCGAACACGGCGCTGACCGCGAACGCCTCGGCCCGGCCCGCGAGTTCGGCCCCGAAGCGGGCCACGGCGTCCCGGTCGAGCGGGGCCCCGTCGTGCGGGCCGAGCCCACCGCCACCGGCCACGTTCGCGGTGCCGGCGCACACGGCGTCGCGCAGCTCGGCCGGCCAGCCGAACAGCGGCCGTACGGTGTCGGCGGCCTCGCCCCCGATGCGCAGCACCCCCACATGGGCGAGGCCCGCGCGCTCCGCCAGGGCCCGGTCGGCGATCCGCAGCCCCACGGCGAGCTGCGTGGCGCGCGCCCGCGGCTCGCGGGGCAGCGCCTCGACAGCGGCGACGAGCGAACCGACGGCGTCGCCGGGCAGAGACGGCACCTTCACCGACCGGACCGCCCGACCGCCGCCCGTACCGTCCCCGTCCAGCAGGACGGCATCCGTGCTGGTGGGGCCCACATCCACACCGATGATCATGGCGTGGCCCCCCTCGCCGGCCCGTGCACCCCGAACGCGGCGGGCGCGGCGCTAGACAGACGGGCCTCCGTGTGCCGGACCGGTGCGGAGGGCGGCGCGGCAAGCCGCGTCGGCGGTCGGTGCGTGAGCCGCTTCGTCGGGGTGGCCCAGCGGGACTGCTCGTCGGTGCTGGTGATCACGGCGTGACCTCCCTCGTCAGCCCGTGCACCCCGAACGCGGCGGGGCCGGCGAGGCGCAGGCCGGCCTCCGAGTACCAGATCGGCGCCGACGCAAGGGTGACGAGGCGCACCCGCAGCCCGTACCTGACCTCTTCCACAGGCACCGCCCAGCCCGTCCGCACGTCGACAAGAGCGATCACGTCGGGCACCAGCGCCAGCGCCCTGCCGTCCTCGACCGCCGCGACGAACTCGCTGCGGGCCTCGATCCGTACGAGGCGTCCCGCGTCGGCGCCGGTGCCCTCCAGGAGCACGCGTGTCGCGTCCTCGCCGGTCCGCCGTACGGACGACACCTTGCCGGTCAGGACCGGCGGGGTCCCCTCGCCGCGCCCGACGTCGACGGCCCGCGTCACCGAGCCCGCGACCGCGTGCCGGGCGGCCTGCCCGGCCGTCAGCGGGTACTCGGACGACGCGGCGTGCCCGCCGAACGTCGCGACCACGGCCCGCGCCAGTTCCTCCAGCCAAGGGCCGTCGACATGGTCGAGGACGACGGTGCGGCCGTACTCGTCCGCGAGCACGGTCGGGCCCGGCCGGAGCCCGGCCAGTTCGAGGACGTTCTGGTCCATGCGCGGGAACGCCCGGCCCATGGCGTCGGCGTCGAGCAACGGCAGCCCCAGCCGGGCCGCCCAGGCGACGGCCGTGCAGCCGTTGAGCCCGCCGATCTCAGAGATGAGGACGGCGGCGACCGGCACGCCGTGCAGCGCCTCGACGCGCTCCCGCATCCGTGCGGGCTCGCCCCGGCTGCCGATGCGCTCCTCGGCGACGGCGGGCGAGCCGATCAGACCGACCGGCATGACGAACGCGTCCTCAGGCAGCTCGCCGGCCGCCACGACCTCTACGGGCCCGCACTCCTCGATGGCCTGCTCGGCCACGGGGCACGTCACGGCGGCGGGGCCACCGCCGCCTCCCGAACCCAGGACGGCACAGCCCCGCGCGAAGTCGGCGAGCACTTCGGCGTCCATCTGCATACGGCTCAGAGTACGAGCCCGCACGCGCCCACCAATGGGCCGGAAGCACACACCTTGGCAGCACGATGTGCCTCCAGCACAATGGCCGTATGCCGCGCCTCGTCGACCTGCTCAGCGCACCCGGCCTCGACACGCTCCGCCCGCTCGCGGGCCCTCTCGACGCCACCGAGGTCACCGGCATCCGCCTGGAACCCCGCGCCGACGGACTCGCGGCCGTCCCCGCGGGCACGGTCGCCGTGCTCCTCGCGCCCTTGCCGGACCACCTCCTCGACGTGGCCGTGCGGGATGCCGCGGCGGCCGGCGCCGCGGCGCTCGTCCTTCCGGGCGGTGAACAGGCGGCGGGTGACATCGCCGTACACGCTCTCGCGGAGCGCGGCCGGATCGCCGTCCTGACCACGGACGGAGACCTCGCGGCCCTGGTCGTGGCCGTCGACCGCGCCGTCGCGGGAGACTCCGCCGACGCCCTAGCCCGGATCGGGGCAGCCGCCCGCGAACTGCCCTCCGCCGCGGGCGACCCGGAACGGGCCGCCGCGATTGCCGCCCGCCTGCTCGGCACACCCGTCGAGCGCCGCGCCGCCGGCCCCGGGGAGGAGGGCGCATCGGCCGCCGGACCCGACGGCGAGGTGCGCCTCGCCGCGGCCGCACAGCCCGGTCACCCGGGCACCGCCGTCCGCTCCGTCCTGGCGCTGGCCGCGCTCACGGCGGCGGGCGGCGGACACGGCGACGTCCCCGTGCGCTCCCGCGGCCACCTCCTCGCCGAACTCCTCGTCGCCCCGCAGGACCAGACCGCCCGCGTGGCCGCCCGCGGCCGGACCATCGGCCTCCCCGTCGACGGCCGCCACATCGCCCTGCGGATCGAAGCCGCGGCGCTGCCCGCCGCGGACCGCTACCGGCTCCTCGACACCGTCCTGCCCAGGACACTGACCGATGTACGTCAGCACGCCGACGGCCACGTCCCCGACGGCGTCCACTGGAACGCCGCCCTCGTCGACGACGCGCTCGTCCTGCTCGGCACCTGGCCCACCGACCCCGGCGCCCCGGGCCGCCGCACGGCGCTCGCCCTGGCCCGCCGCGCCGTCGACCGGCTGCGCCGACTGCACCCCGAGGCGGACCTGCGCGGCGGCGTCGGCGCCCCGCACCGCGGCCCCCTCGGCATCCGCACCTCGGCCCGTGAGGCCAGGGCCGCCCTCCTCAAGCCCACCGTCGACACCGCCCCCGTCACGGCGCACGACGCCGCGGGCCTCGACCGCATGCTCCTGGAGTGGTACGCCTCGGACACCGCTCGCGAAGCCGTGGACGAACTCCTCGCGCCCGTCACGGAGTTGGGCCCGGACCGCGCCGACCCGCTGCTGCGCACGCTGCAGGCCTACCTCGACCACAACAACTCGCCGGCCCGCTCCGCCGAGGAGCTCCATCTGCACCGCAACGCGGTCGGCGCCCGCATCCGCCGCATCACGGACCTCACGGGCGCCGACCTCACCGATCCCGAAACCAGGCTGGCCCTCCAACTGGCCTGCCGCGCACGCCTGTCGGCCCCGCCGGGCCCTGCGTGACCTCCGTCCCTAAGGGGTCCCGGGCCGGGTCGGATCCGATGTCGAACTGCCCTTGACGTGCTCCGTCACCATCGCGTGCACTTCTTCCGGCGTCAGATACGCATCCGTCTTCTCGAAGTCCTTCAGGGTCGCGGGCCGCTCCGACTGGAACCCCGTGCGCACGAAGTCGTCGCCGGCGACCGCGTTGAGCCCCCAGTTCGCCGCCGTGCGGAAGCGGGCCGTCACGGTGCGCAGCGCACCCAGGTGGTAGGCGCGGGCGACGAACTGGGCGGGCAGCCCGGTCAGCTGCACACCCATCGGCTTGGACACCGCCTGAATGCCGCCCAGGTCCACCACGAGCCCCAGGTCCTTGTGCCGGTACGGCGTCAGCTTCTGACCGTGCAGCGCGGCGGCCACGTTCTTCGCGGCGGCCCAGCCCTGCCGCATGGCGTGCTGGGCGGTCGGCGGGCAGATCGCCTCGGCGCCCTTCTCGAGGTCGGGCACGGCGGCCGCGTCACCGAGCGCGAACACGCCGTCGAACCCCGGCACCATCAGATCGGGCTCGACCACGAGCCGGCCACGGTTCGTCTTCGCGCCGAGCGTCGCGATGAGCGGACTCGGCGCGACACCCGCCGTCCAGATCAGCGTGCGGCACGGCAGCACCCGGCCGTCCGTGAGCGTCACGGTGTCCTCGGTCACCTTCTCCACGGACACCCCGAGCGACACGTGCAGCCCGCGCCGCTCCACGATCGACAGGGCCTTCTCGCCGAGCCGGTCACCGAGTTCGGGCATCAACTTGGGCGCGATGTCGACGAGGTGCCACTTGATCTGCTCCGGGTCGAGCCCCCGAAGTCGCTTGGCTGCGGCGGTGGTCAGGCGCTGCAGATAGGCGGCCGTCTCCGTACCGGCGTACCCGCCGCCCACCACCACGAACTGCAGCCGCGACTCCCGCTCGGCGGGGTCGGTGCTGGCCGCGGCCAGGTCGAGCTGCGAGATGACGTGGTCGCGGATCCAGGCCGCCTCCGCCAGCGTCTTCACGCCGACCGCGTACTGGTCCACGCCGGGGATGTCGAACTGCCGCGTGACGCTGCCCGGGGTCAGGACGAGGTAGTCGTAGCGCTCCACCACCGTCTCGCCGTTGATCTTCCGCACGACGACGGCCTTCGCCTCGGGGTCCACGCCCACCGCGCCGCCCGGCACGATGCCGGTGTGCCGCAGCATGCGGCGCAGCGGCACCGCGACCGACTGCGGAGTGAGCACGCCCGAGGCGACTTGGGGGAGCAGCGGCAGGTACAGCTGATGGTCGAACGGACTGACCAGCCTCAGCTGTGCCTCGCCCGGCTTGAGGATCTTCTCCAGCTTGTGCGCGCACTCCATGCCGGCGAATCCGCCGCCGACGATCAGGATCCGAGGAGTTGCCATGGGATGTCTCTCCTGGGTCGGGCTCATCCGGACGCGAAGGGGCCGCTCTGCGGCCGTCCCGCTCATCCTCTTCCGCGCGCAGGTGCCACGCACGCCGAACGGGTCCTTCCGCTCGCGTGTACCCAGGAACCCGCTCCCTCAAGGCCGGTAGCGCAACGGATGGTCCTCGGGCACTTCCGTGACCACGATGCGCACGCCGTCCGGGTCCGAGATCCACATCTCGATCAGCCCCCACGGCTCCTGGACCGGAGGCCGGAGCACCTCGACGCCGCGCGCCGCCAGCTCCTCGTGGGCGGCCGCCGCGTCCGCGACCTGGAGCCACAGCTGGAGCCCGGGCGACGGCGGTGCCTCCGAGTGGCCCGACACCTCCAGGAAGCCGCCGCCGAGGAAGTAGACGGTCCCGCGCTCGGGACCCGTCCCGAACTCCCGGTACACGGCAAGACCGAGCGCCTCACCGTAGAAGGCCCGCGACCGCTCCGGGTCGGTGGGGCGAAGAAGCGTCCTGCTGCTCAGTACGTGAACCATGGCAACGCAGCGTAGAGGCTCGGCGTTAGGCTCGACGGCGCCCGCGCCGACAGTCGCGCACGAGATCGGAGACCGTCCCATGTCCATCGCTCCCCGCCCCACGACCGGTGACCTCACCTTCCGGGACGCCACCGACGCCGATGTCGACGTGCTCGTCGCGCTGATCGAGTCGGCGTACCGCGGGGACTCCAGCCGCACCGGCTGGACCACGGAGGCGGACATCCTTGAGGGGCAGCGCACCGACCCGCAGGGCGTCGTCGACGTCATCAAGTCGCCGGACAGCCGGCTGCTCACCGTGGAGCGCGAGGGCGCGGTCGTCGCCTGCTGTCAGTTGGAGCACCGCGGGGAGCACGCCTACTTCGGCATGTTCGCCGTGAGCCCGGCCCTCCAGGGAGCGGGCCTCGGCAAGGTGATCATCGCGGAGGCGGAGCGCACCGCCCGCGAGGCGTGGGGCGTGCGCGAGATGCACATGACGGTGATCTCCGTACGCGAGGACCTCATCGCCTGGTACGAGCGCCGGGGCTACCGCCGTACGGGAGAGATGACGCCCTTCCCGTACGGCGACGAGCGTTTCGGCATCCCTCAGAGGGACGACCTCCAGTTCGAGCTGCTGGTCAAGCCCCTCGGCTGACGCGGGCCGTTCGACCGACGCGGGCCGCTCTGCCGACACGGGCCGCTCGCCCGGCTCAGGCGGTGAAGCGACCGGTCCGTTTGATCTCCGGGTAGTCGGTCGTCGCGCCGTCCAGGCCGAGCGCCCGCACCAGGCGCAGATCGTCCTGCGTGTTGACGACCCAGCCGATGATCCGCAGGTCCGCCTTGCGGGCCCGCTCGACGATCTCCTGCGTCAGACGCCGGATGTTGAGGACCAGGGACGTGGCGCCGACGGCGGTGGCGCGCTCCACCACGTCGGTGCCGTAGCGGCTGGCCACCAGCGCCGTACGGACGCCCGGCACCAGCCGGGCGATCTCGGCGATGGCCGCGTCGTGGAACGAGATCACCTCGACGCGGCTCACCAGGTCCCGGCGCAGCATGACGTCGGCGAGGGCGCGTGCCGCGGCGACGTCCTTGATCTCGGCCTGGAGCGGCTTGGAGACGGCGTCGAGCACCTCCTCGAAGACCGGCACCCGCTCGCCGCGCCCCGCGTCCAGGGCGCGCAGCTCGGCGAGGGTCTTGTCGGCGATGGGGCCCCGGCCGTCCGTCGTGCGGTCGACCTCGGCGTCGTGCATGACGACGAGGGCGCCGTCCTTGCTCAGATGCAGATCGAGTTCGATGAGGTCGAGGCCCGCGTGCTGCGCGGCGACGAAGGACCGGAGGGTGTTCTCGGGTTCGACACCCATGACTCCGCGATGCCCGATGGTGAGGAAGTTCAAGATCGTCTCGCTTCCGTCGACGGCGGCTCGGCACCCGCGCGGGTCACGGACGGACTCTCCCGCGCGGCACGGCCGAAGCCTAACGGCCCGTCTCCACGATGGGACCGGTCCGACGCGAGGGAGTGGAGTGGTCCGCTCTGGTTGCGGTGATTCCTAGGACCAGTCCAGTGATGACGGCGGCGACCAGGACGGCACGGATGCTCACGGTCGGAGGCTCCAGACGGGCTGAGGGACAGGGGGAGGACGGGGACCGGTCCGTCCTACCGCCCCCGGCAGCCTGGCGCGGGAAGCATCACCCTTGGGTGGGCGAGTTCCCCGGAGGTTGACCGGGGGCCGCGTCCAGGTCGTCCAGCATGGCCTCGGCCAGTTCGACTTCGGCCGCGAGCCGCCGTTCGCTCCAGCGCAACGCGATCTGCGGATGGGCCCACGCCTCGACTCCGTCGGCCCGCCCGAGCGCGTCCCTGACCTCCTTCAGCTCGCCTTTCGTGCGGGCCACGTGTTCCGTCACGAGGCCCCGCAGGTGCTCCGGCGCGGCGAGATGCCCGAGCCAGACGCGCAGGAGCACGGGGTGCTTGAGCACGGGCGCGCCGAGATCCTGCCCGCCCCCGGCCCACACCGCGAGCGCCCCGCGCCCCTCCTCGGTGATCGCGTACGTCCGCTTGGCCCGCGGCTCCTCGGCCCCGGAGTGCAGCGACGTGACGTAGCCCAGTGATTCGAGGCGGCGCAGTTCGGCGTAGATCTGACTGATGGCGGGCGACCAGTAGAAGAACCGCAGGGAGGCGTCGGCCCACTTCTTCAGCTCGTATCCGGTCCGTTCCCCGGGGAAGGACAGAAGCCCGAGTACGGCCCACGCGGTCGGTGGCAGGTCGTCAGCCATGCGCCGCATTGAAGTGACCGGGAGCCGGTCACCGCAAGATGCTGGCACGTGCCTTCTCGCCGAATCCCGTCCCCGGTCTTGCCGCCCCGGCATCTGACGGTTAGTCATATACCTAACCGGAATAGCGTGGATGGCTCAACTCCCTGGAGGCAACGTGAAGTTCTCCGTCATCTTCGAGGCGCAGCTCGCCGATCCCACCGTCGAACACGAACATCAGGTCATCCATGACTGCGTGGAGCAGGCGGTCCTCGCCGAGGAGATGGGCTTCGACCGGATCTGGGCCGTCGAGCACCACTCCCTCAAGTGGTACGCGCACATGTCGGCCCCGGAGATCTTCCTGACCTGGGTCGCCGCCCGCACCAGCACCATCCGGATCGGGCACGGCGTCGTGTGCATGCCCTTCAACTTCAACCATCCGGTGCGGGTCGCCGAGCGGGCCGCCATGCTCGACCTGCTCTCCGGGGGCCGCCTGGACCTCGGGGCCGGCCGGGGCGGCACCGAGCAGGAGACCTCCCTGTGCGGTGTCGACAGGGAGCGCACGACACAGGAGGTCGAGGAGGCGCTGCGGATCATCGGGAAGGCCTGGGAGAAGGACGAGCTGGAACACCACGGGGAGCTCCTCGACATCGACCCGCACCCCGTCCTGCCCCGCCCGAAACAGACGCCCCACCCGCCCCTCTTCCTCGCCTGCAGCCGCACCGAGACACTCACCCAGGCCGCCGAACTCGGCATCGGCGCCCTGGTGATGGGCTTCGCGGGCCCCGAGTCCATCGCCGGCATGCGGCGCGCCTACGACGACGCGATCGCCGCCCGCACCCCCGACCGCTTCGTGTCCGGCGTCGTCAACGACCACTTCTCCGTCCTGTGCCCGACCATCGTCCTGGACGACCAGGAGACGGCCCGGAACATCGGCATTCGCGGACAGCGGTTCTTCGCGCAGTCCATCGGCCACTGGTACGGCGGCGCGGGCGTCCCCGACGAGGCGGTGGTGGAGGGCGCCGACGAGGCGGCCGACATGCGCAGGGCCGCCGAACAGGTCGTGGCCCGCCTCCACGAACACCGGATCCCGGTCCGCCCCACCGCCACGGCCACCTTCAACGCCGACCACGCCTACGGCACCGCCGACGACGCCATCGCCTATGTCGAGCGCCTGCGCGACGCGGGCGCCGACGAGATCATGTGCCTCGTCCAGATGGGGACCGTCCCCCAGGAGGCCTGTCTGGAGACGCTGCGGCAGTGGGGCGAGAAGGTCATCCCGCACTTCCGCGCCCAGGAGCACCAGGCGGTGTCCGCATGAACCCCGCGCCCGAGGACCGCCTCGCACCCGATGTCCGCGCCCTGGTCGACGCGATGACGGCGTTCTTCCCCGACCTCGGCGGCGCCGTCACCGACGCCGCCGAGGCCCGCCGCGTACTGGCCGCGGCGCCCGCGTCGCCGCTCCCGCCCCCGGTGGTCGGCTCCGTCGAGGACCGCGACATCCCCGGCCCGGCCGGAGCGCCGCGGATCCCCGTACGCATCTACCGCCCGGACCCTGACGACGCGCCCGGCCCGCGCCCGACCGTCGTCTTCCTCCACGGGGGAGGGTGGGTGATCTGCGGCCTGGACAGCCACGACTCCACCGCCCGCGGGCTGTGCCGCGAGGCGGGGGCCGTGGTCGTCTCCGTCGACTACCGGCTGGCTCCCGAGTCGCCGTTCCCGGCCGCCGTCGACGACGCCTACGCGGCGCTGTGCTGGGCGGCCGACCACCACGCCGCGCTGGGCGGCGACGCGGACGCCCTCGTGGTGGCGGGCGACAGCGCGGGCGGAAACCTCGCTGCCGTCATCTGCCTTCTGGCCCGGGACCGGGGCGGCCCGGACATCGCGCTCCAGGCCCTCGTCTATCCGGCCACCGACGCCCATCAGTCGACGGAGTCGTTCGCGCGGAACGCCGACCGCTATTTCCTGACCGCCGCGCACTGCCGCTGGTTCGCCGAGCAGTACCTCGGCCCGGACGACGACCGGTCCCACCCGCACGTCTCACCGCTCCTCGCCGACCTCGCCTCGCTGCCGCCCGCCCACATCGTGACGGCGGGCTGCGACCCGCTGTGCGACGAGGGGCTCGCGTACGCGACCGCCCTGCGTGCGGTGGGCGTGGAGGTCACCGAGAGCCACTTCCCGGGGATGTTCCACGGCTTCTTCGGCTTCCCCGAGCTGCTCGACGACGCCCGCACGGCCCTGGCGGATGTGGCGAAGGCCATCGTTTCAACCGTGTCGGGCAGGAAAAACGACGGTGAACCAGGGGGTCGCGCAGGATAACTTCCTCCCGGCTCCCCTTGTGGTGGAGAACCTCGCCCGTTTACGGTGTCTGTACGCGAGGTTCTCCCGTGGAGGATGGGTAATGACGGAAATTCTTGTGCAGTCGGGCGTGGAGGGGAAGGTTCCTCCGGAGAAGGTCGGGGGAAGCCCCGAAAGCAGGGTGGTGGAACACCCGGCGTGGCCCCTGCTCAAGGCCGCCGTGGAAGAGGTCCGGCCCTGGCAGCAGAAGGACGGCTCCATCGACTTCGCCGCCGAAGGCGCCCCGTCCAAGGCCGTCGCCGAGCTGACGCTCGACCGCGCGATATCCGCCGTCGAGCAGCTCTCTCCGCTGCTCCCGCACGACGCCGCGTACCACTCGGCGCTCGTCGCCGACCTGCGCCGCTGGGCGGAGGGGGGCTTCCAGGTCCCCGACTTCCTCGACTCGCTGCTGGCCTTCCAGCCCGCCGCGCGCCGCGAGGACGGACTGCAGCACCTGGTCGTCTTCCCGATGTACACGCAGAACGGCAACCCGGACCGCAATCTGGAGGCCGTCGTCCTGCGCATGGTGTGGCCCGAGTGGCTCGCCGAGCTGGAGGCGACGCGCTACGACAACCCGCTGTTCTGCGGGATCACGTTCGAGGACTTCACCGCCGGCTACGACACCAACTCGGCCGTGCTCTTCCCGGAGACCATCGCCGTGCGCGAGGCCCCCGAGCGCTTCTCCTGGGGCGGCATCTTCTGTGACCGCGAGGCGGCCCGCTTCCGCGCCGTCACCGAGGCGTCCGTCGGCATCCTCGGGCTCGAACTGCCCGACGACATCCGCGAGATGGTCTCCGACCAGGACCGCTGCCAGCAGGCCTTCGTGCTGTGGGACATGGTGCACGACCGCACCCACAGCCACGGCGACCTGCCGTTCGACCCGTTCATGATCAAGCAGCGCCAGCCGTTCTGGATGTACGGCCTCGAAGAGCTGCGCTGCGACCTCACCGCCTTCAAGGAGGCCGTGAAGCTGGAGGCCGACGGCTTCCCGCAGGGCCGCGACGTGCAGTACGCCGTCCTCTTCGACCGCATGTTCCGCTTCCCGGTCACCGGCGAGCGCGTGCGCAACTACGACGGACTCGGCGGCCAGCTCCTCTTCGCGTACCTGCACAAGCACGACGTGGTGCGCTGGACCGACAACAAGCTCCAGATCGACTGGGAGCGTGCCCCGCAGGTCACGAACCAGCTGTGCGCCGAGATCGAGAAGCTCTACCGCGACGGCATCGACCGCCCGAAGCTGGTGCACTGGTTCGCCGCGTACGACCTGGTGTCCCAGTACCTGGCCCCGCACCCCGGCTCCCGCTGGGCCAAGGGCCCAGACGCCCTCGACCTGAGCCTGCCGCCGCGCAAACTCGTCGACGACGTGCTTCCGGACGAGTTTCCGCTGAGCATGTTCTATGAGGCACTGTCCAAGAAGCTGAAGAACGTGATCGCCTCCACCAAGGGGATCACGGCTGCGGGCGCCGAGCAGGCCGCCGCGTGAGCGCTCGCGACGAGGAGGCGACGGTCATGGCCGAAGGCAACGGGAACGGCACGTTGGACGGAGCGGTCATCGCGGTCGCGGGCGCGGGGGGACCCGCGGGCCGCGCGACCCTGCTGCGCCTCGCCGAGGCGGGCGCGACGGTCGTCGGAGCGGACGCGGACGCCACACGCCTGGCGGAGGCCGTGGACGCGGCGCGTTACGCGCACGGCGGCGCCACCGTCATCGGGGACACGGTCGACCTGCTCGACCTGCAGGCGACCCGCGACTGGGCGGACCACGTGGAGAAGGACTTCGGGCGCGTCGACGGCGTGGTCCACCTCGTCGGCGGCTGGCGCGGCAGCGCCTCCTTCGCCGAGACCGACCTCGCCGACTGGGAGCTGCTCGAGAAGCTCCTCATCCGTACGGTCCAGCACACCTCCCTCGCGTTCCACGACGCCCTGCTGCGCAGCGACCGCGGACGCTTCCTGCTGATCAGCGCCGCGGGCGCCAGCAAGCCGACCGCGGGCAACGCGGCGTACGCGGCCTCGAAGGCCGCCGCCGAGGCCTGGACGCTCGCCCTCGGTGACGCCTTCCGCAAGGCGGGGGGTGACGAGGGTCCGCAGCAGGCGGCTGCGATCCTGGTGGTGAAGGCGCTGGTGCACGACGCGATGCGCGCCGAGCGACCCAACGCGAAGTTCGCGGGCTTCACGGACGTCACGGACCTGGCCGATGCCATCGCCGGCGTCTGGGACCGGCCCGCCAAGGAATTGAACGGGACCCGTCTGTGGCTGACCGAGAAGCCGTGAATCCGCCCAAGACCGACGCCCGCAGGCATCACGACCCGGACGTCCGCGGCTTCGCGAGCGACAACTACGCGGGCGCGCACCCGGAGATTCTCGCGGCCCTCGCCCTCGCCAACGGCGGTCACCAGATCGCGTACGGCGAGGACGACTACACGGCGAACCTCCAGCAGATCATCCGCGCCCACTTCGGCCCCACGGCCGAGGCTTTCCCGGTCTTCAACGGCACCGGGGCCAACGTCGTCGCGCTCCAGGCGGTCACCGACCGCTGGGGCGCGGTGATCTGCGCCGAGTCCGCGCACATCAACGTGGACGAGGGCGGGGCCCCGGAGCGGATGGGCGGCCTCAAGCTGCTCACCGTGCCGACCCCGGACGGCAAGCTCACGCCCGAGCTCATCGACCGGCAGGCCTTCGGCTGGGACGACGAGCACCGCGCGATGCCGCAGGTCGTCTCGATCACGCAGAACACCGAACTGGGCACGCTCTACACGCCCGACGAGATCCGCGCGATCTGCGACCACGCCCACGAGCGCGGTATGAAGGTGCACCTCGACGGCTCCCGCATAGCCAATGCGGCCGCCTCCCTCGACGTGCCGATGCGCACGTTCACGAACGCGGTCGGCGTCGACATCCTGTCGCTGGGCGGCACGAAGAACGGCGCCCTGTTCGGCGAGGCCGTCGTCGTCCTCAACCAGGACGCCGTCAGCCACATGAAGCATCTGCGCAAGCTGTCGATGCAGCTCGCCTCCAAGATGCGCTTCGTGTCGGTGCAGTTGGAGGCCCTGCTCGCCAAGGACCTGTGGCTGCGCAACGCGCGGCACGCCAACGAGATGGCCCAGCGCCTCGCCGAGGGGGTCCGCGCCGTGCACGGTGTCGAGATCCTGTATCCGGTGCAGGCCAACGCCGTCTTCGCGCGGCTGCCGCACGACGTCAGCGAGCGCCTCCAGAAGCGCTTCCGGTTCTACTTCTGGGACGAGGCGGCCGGCGACGTCCGCTGGATGTGCGCCTTCGACACCCGCGAGGAGGACGTCGACGCTTTCGTCGCCGCCCTCAAGGAGGAAATGGCCCGCTAGGCGCCCCTCCGGACTCGCCTGTCCTCACCCGCATTACTGCATAGATATGCGATCGACCGTAAAGCCATTGACGCGCGGTCGGTCGCATTTCTATGCTCCCGGTCCATGCGGCTGATCCAGAAGAACCCTGACCTGTCTGCCTACTTGGCGGCCGACGAGGCCGTCGACCATCACCATCCACTGGTGCGGAAGGCTGCCGAGCGCCTCGCCGCCCAGGCCTCCGACTCATATTCATACGCGCAGGTCGCCTATGAGTTCGTGCGGGACGCCATTCCGCACTCTGCCGACAGCGGGGACCTCCGCGTCACCTGGCGCGCCTCGGACGTCCTGGAGCAGGGGACGGGCATCTGTCACGCCAAGTCCCACGCGCTGGCCGCGCTCCTGCGCGCCGAGGACATCCCCACCGCGCTCTGCTACCAGCGGCTGAGGCACGACGCCGGAAGCGGACACGTGCTGCACGGCCTGGTCGCCGTGCGCTTCCATGGGGCCTGGCATCGGCAGGACTGCCGCGGGAACAAGCCCGGGGTCGACGCCCAGTTCTCCCTCGACGGCGAGCGGCTGGCCTTCGTCGCGGACGCGGAGTCCAATGAGGTGGACTATCCGGTACTCTTTGATGTACCGGACCCGGCCGTTCTGCGCGCCCTGCGAGACGCCCCCGAC
Source organism: Streptomyces sp. NBC_00569 (assembly GCF_036345255.1). Lineage (NCBI taxonomy): Bacteria > Bacillati > Actinomycetota > Actinomycetes > Kitasatosporales > Streptomycetaceae > Streptomyces > Streptomyces sp. NBC_00569. The sequence goes on from NZ_CP107783.1 coordinate 8,599,575, forward strand.
CGGCCGTACCTGTGGGAACACCTCCCCGACGCACTCTGAAACAGCAAGCGCACCCCGAACAGCAAGGCGGACGATGACCCTCCACCTCACCGTGTCCGACGAGGTACGGACCCTCGCACCCGAGTTCCGGCACGTCGCCATCGAGGCGTACGGGCTGGTCAACACCCCGAGCGGAGAAGGGACCTCGGCCCTCCTCGACGACGCCGCACGCCGCCTCGCCGCGCGCCTCGACGGACGCGCCCCGCACGAGGACCCGCACATGGAGGCCTGGCGCGCCGCCTACACGGCCTTCGGCGCCAAGCCCTCCCGTACCCGCAACTCCGCGGAGGCACTGGCCAAGAGGGCCCTCGCGGACGGCGGGCTGCCGCGGATCAACACTCTGGTCGACGTCTACAACGCGATCAGCGTGGCCCATCTGATCCCGGTCGGCGGCGAGGACCTGGACCACATCAAGGGAGGGATGCGCCTCGTCAGGGCCACCGGCGAAGAGGGCTTCGCCACCGTGGCCGGGGGAGCGGACGTCGTGGAACACCCCGACGCGGGCGAGGTCGTCTGGTGCGACGACGACGGCGTGACCTGCCGCCGCTGGAACTGGCGCCAGGGCACGCGCACGCGCCTCACCGAGGAATCGGTCAACGCGCTCTTCCTGCTGGAGGCGATGGGGCCGCACTGCGACGTGGCGGCGGCCGGCACCGAACTCGCCGAACTCCTGGAGAAGTTCAGCCCCGGCGCGCGGATCACCGTCCACGCACCGGAGTAGACGCACCGCGGCGGGCCCGCGGCACGTCTGCAGTACCGATTCAGCGCGCCTCGGCGGCCTTCACCTCTGCCGCGGTGGGCGCGGTGCCGCCGAGGTGCGCGGGCATCCACCAGGTGTCGTCCGGACCCTTGGGACGTACGGGGTACGCGCGCTGCGCCGCTTCGAGAAGCTCCTGCACGCGCTCGCGCAGCCGCCGCGTGATCGCACCGGCGAACTGGTCGCGCGGGGCCTCCATCGGCTCGCCGACCCGGATCGTGATCGGGATGTGATGACGCTTGAAGTTCTTCGGGTGGCCCTTCGTCCACAGACGCTGGGTACCCCACAGCGCCATGGGGATCAGCGGCACACCGGCCTCCTGGGCCAGGCGCGCGGCGCCCGACTTGAAGCTCTTCAGCGTGAACGACTGCGAGATCGTCGCTTCGGGGAACACCCCGATGACCTGACCGGAGCGCAGCGAGTCGAGGGCGTGCGCATACGCGTCCTCGCCCTGCTTCCGGTCCACGGGGATGTGCTTCATGCTGCGCATCAGCGGACCGGAGATCTTGTGCCGGAAGACCGACTCCTTCGCCATGAAACGCACCAGGCGCTTCTGTGGCAGCGCAGCGAGACCGTCGAAGATGAAGTCCAGGTAGCTGATGTGGTTGCTGACCAGGACCGCGCCGCCGGAGCGCGGAATGTTCTCCGCGCCCTTGACGTCGATCTTCAGATCGAGCGCCTTGAACATCGTGCGGGCCGCGCCGATGACCGGACGGTAGACGAGCTCTGCCATGGAGGGGGAGGACCCTTCATCTCTGCCTGGGGAGGGGGCTCCCGGCGGGAAGTTACGCAGCCGTAGGTTTTGTGGCTAGCGCAGATCGTGCCCCATCAACGGCTGAGTAGCCAGTCCTGGTTCCGGCAGGGCGCGAGATCCTCGTCACTCCGACGCGGTCTCCGCAACCCGTTGATCAGCCAAATCGTGCCGCGCCACGCCGCAGGAGCACGTACATCTCGCATCCCAGGCAGTAGCCGAACACCGAGTTGAGGAACGCCGCCGCCAGCGCGCAGGCCGTCGCCCCGAGCCCCAGCCAGCCCGGCCCCCACGCCAGACCCACCAGGCCGGCCGAGGCGAAGACGAGCCCGACGAACTGCGCGAACCGCGGCGGCTGCGGGGCCTCGAACTCCGTGGGCGGCCCGAGCCGAGGCCGCACCGCCGTCCGGAACAGCCACGCGTAGGGAGAGCGCCCCACCCCGCCCGCCGCGCCGAGCGCGAAGCACAGCGTCTGCCACGCCAGGAGCCAGGCGCTGCCCGTGACGAGCACCAGGGCCAGTACGACCGTCGTGACCGCGGCGCCGAACCGCGGCCCTCTCACATCGATGTCCATGAACCCAGCATTCCGCATCGATGCGCCGCGCGGACCCGGGGAATCTTTGCGGTCTCGTGAATGCTGCACTGGAACGATGACCGGACTTGTGGTGTGTGTGGCCGTGCTCGCCGCGGCGAGCGTCTTCGGGCTGATGCAACGGCGGCGGAGCGGGAGGATGAAGGTGCGGCAGGGCGAAGCGGCTCTCGGGGCGGCGAAGTTGGGCGAGGAACTGGGGGAGCGGGCCACCCTGTTGCAGTTCTCCAGCGCCTTCTGCGCCCCGTGCCGGGCCACCCGGCGCGTGCTCGGCGAAGTGGCCGAAATGGTTCCCGGCGTGGCCCACGTGGAGATCGACGCCGAGGACCGGCTCGACCTCGTACGGGAACTCGGCGTCCTCAAGACACCCACCGTGTTCGTCCTCGACGCGGCCGGACACATCGTCCGTCGCGCCTCCGGCCAGCCGCGCAAGGCGGACGTCATCGCCGCGCTCGGGGAGGCGGTCTGACGGGTGGTGACCCCGTGGTGACGCTTCTCCCAGATGGCGGGACGCCCTTGACTGCACGCACCACCTATCGTCAGCCTGACTGTATGCCGACGGAACTCCTTCTCTTCGAGCGTGTCCATGTGGACCTCGCCCGCTGCGCGAGTGCGCGCTGTCCCAGCTCCTGAGCAGCCACGGACCCCGCTCGCACCCCTCCGGCAGAAGGACAACTCCATGACGGCCACGCCCGATCTCCGCACCGCCACCGCCGCATCGCCCGACCTGCTGCGCTCGGTCTTCCGGCAGCACGCGGCCGGAGTCGCCGTGATCACCGCCCGGGGCGCCGCCCCCGTGGGCTTCACCGCCACCTCCCTGACGTCGGTGTCGGCCGAGCCTCCCGTCATCTCGTTCGGCATCGGCCTGGGCGCCTCCAGCTGGCCCGTCGTCTCCGAGGCCGAACATGTCGGCGTGCACATACTCGGCGAGCACCAGCGGGATCTGGCCGCCACGTTCGCGAAGAGCGGCGCCGACCGCTTCGGGGAGCCCACGGGCTGGCACGAGGGCCCGGAGGGTGTGCCCGTACTCGACGGCGTCCTGGCCTGGTTGGTGTGCCGGGTGATCGTGCGCGTGCCCGCCGGAGACCACCGCATCGTGCTCGCCGAGGCCGTCGCCGGGGACCCCGCGGGGACCGGTCGGCCGCTCGTCTACCACCAGGGCCGCTTCAACGGTCTGCGCGACTAGGATCACAGTTCAAAGCGCTTGCTTAGCGGGCAGATGCTGGGTGTACTGACGAGTAATATTTCGTTCGGGGCGCGGGCCGCCCCGACCGGGAGAGTCCGCTTCGGACGCCTATGCTGCCTGCAGGGAGCAAGGCCGCCCAGTAAAGACGATTGCAGTAGGAGAGCCGGCGTGAGCTTGAGGATCGTTGTCACCGTGAAGTATGTGCCGGACGCGACGGGGGACCGGCATTTCGCTGATGATCTGACGGTGGACCGTGATGATGTGGACGGTCTGTTGTCGGAGCTGGACGAGTACGCGGTCGAGCAGGCGTTGCAGATCGCGGACGGGGCGGACGATGCGGAGATCACCGTGTTGACGGTGGGTCCGGAGGACGCGAAGGACGCGTTGCGCAAGGCGTTGTCGATGGGCGCGGACAAGGCGATCCATGTCGAGGACGACGATCTGCACGGCACGGACATCGTGGGCACGTCGCTGGTGCTGGCGAAGGCGATCGAGAAGGCCGGTTTCGATCTGGTCGTGTCCGGTATGGCGTCGACGGACGGCACGGCGGGTGTGGTGCCGGCGCTGCTCGCGGAGCGGCTGGGTGTGCCGCAGGTGACGCTGCTGTCGCAGGTGTCGGTCGAGGGCGGTGTGGTGAAGGGCCGTCGTGACGGTGACACCGCCTCGGAGCAGGTGGAGGCCTCGCTGCCGGCGGTGGTGTCGGTGACCGACCAGTCGGGCGAGGCGCGTTACCCCTCGTTCAAGGGGATCATGGCGGCGAAGAAGAAGCCGGTTCAGTCCTGGGACCTGTCGGATCTGGACCTGGAGGCCGACGAGGTGGGTCTGGCGGGTGCGTGGACGGTCGTGGACGCGGCGGCCGAGCGTCCGGCGCGCAGCGCGGGCACGATCGTCAAGGACGAGGGCGAGGGCGGCAAGCAGCTCGCCGAGTTCCTCGCGGGCCAGAAGTTCATCTAGCCCCGCCCGTCCCATCGCCCCCTTAGCCCTCATCTTTCGCACGCAGGAGAGAAGAAGTCCCATGGCTGAAGTTCTGGTCTACGTCGATCACGTGGACGGTGCCGTCCGCAAGCCCACCCTGGAGCTGCTGACGCTGGCCCGCCGCATCGGTGAGCCCGTCGCGCTGGCGCTGGGTGCGGGTGCCGCCGGCACCGCGGCCGTCCTGGCCGAGCACGGCGCCGTCAAGGTCCTGACCGATGACGCCTCCGAGTACGCCGACTACCTGGTCGTGCCGAAGGTCGATGCGCTGCAGGCCGCCTACAACGCGGTGTCCCCGGCCGCGGTTCTGGTGCCCTCGTCCGCGGAGGGCAAGGAGATCGCCGCCCGTCTCGCGGTGCGGATCGGGTCGGGTGTCATCACCGACGCCACCGACCTGCAGGCCGGCGAGCAGGGTCCGGTTGCCACGCAGTCGGCGTTCGCCGCCTCGTTCACGACCACGTCCCGTGTGGCCAAGGGCACCCCGGTCATCACCGTCAAGCCCAACTCGGCTCCGGTCGAGCCGGCTCCGGCGGCCGGCACGGTCGAGGCCCTGACCGTGTCCTTCTCCGAGCAGGCGAGGGGCACGAAGGTCGTCTCGCGCACGCCGCGTGAGTCGACCGGGCGTCCGGACCTGACCGAGGCCGCGATCGTGGTCTCCGGTGGCCGTGGCGTCAACGGCGCGGAGAACTTCGCACTCATCGAGGCCCTCGCCGACTCCCTCGGTGCGGCCGTGGGTGCCTCGCGTGCCGCGGTGGACGCGGGCTGGTACCCGCACTCCAACCAGGTCGGCCAGACCGGCAAGAGTGTGTCCCCGCAGCTGTACATCGCCAACGGTATCTCCGGCGCGATCCAGCACCGGGCCGGTATGCAGACCTCGAAGACCATCGTCGCGGTCAACAAGGACGCCGAGGCCCCGATCTTCGACCTCGTCGACTACGGCGTCGTCGGCGACCTCTTCGACGTCGTCCCCCAGCTCACCGAGGACATCAACACCCGCAAGGGCTGAGCTTCTCCGGGCCGGTAACGGTGACGGGGCCGCGTGGTGATCTTCACCGCGCGGCCCCGTTCGCGTACGGGGGACCATTGACGCAGGTGACGAGCACAGATAACTTCGCCATGCGGATTGTTGATTCCGTGAAGCGGAAACTCTGGAACGTCGAGAGTGTGGAGGGTGCAGGAATGGGTCAGCAAGAGAAGGTGGCAACGAGCCTCGCCGGAGCGGTCAGCGAGGGCATCAGCGCTTCCCTCGCCCCGGTGGACGCGGAGCTGGAGCGCCGCTACCCCGGAGACCCCGGCACCCGGCAGCCCGTCCACACCGTGTACATCCCGGGCGAGCAGTTCGACGCCGACAGCATCCGTACGTGGGGCGACAAGGCCCTGGCGATGCTCGACGAACACGCCCCGGACGCCGCCTCCTTCGCCGCCGTCCTCGGCCTGGGCGACGACCTCGCCGAGGCCGTCCACTCGCGCGTACGCGCCAAGCTGGAGCGCGAGCCGGTCGAGGACCTGCGCATCGACTTCGAGGACGGCTACAAGGGCGCCGACGAGGACCAGGACGCCGCCCGCGCCGCCCGTCTCGTCGCCGAGGCGTACCAGAACGGCACCGCCGCCCCGTACATGGGCATCCGCATGAAGTGCATGGAGGAGCCGGTACGCGACCGGGGCATCCGCACCCTCGACATCTTCCTGTCCGGCCTCATGGAGGCGGGCGGCCTTCCCGACGGGCTCGTCCTCACGCTCCCCAAGGTGACGTACCCGGAGCAGGTCACCGCCATGGTCCGGCTCCTGGAGGCGTTCGAGAAGGCCCACGGCCTCGAGGCGGGGCGCCTCGGCTTCGAGATCCAGATCGAGACCAGCCAGTCCATCCTCGCCGCCGACGGCACCGCCGCCGTCGCCCGCATGATCGACGCCGCCGAAGGCCGCGCGACCGGACTGCACTACGGCACCTTCGACTACAGCGCCTGCCTCGGCGTCAGCGCCGCCTACCAGGCCAGCGACCACCCGGCCGCCGACTACGCGAAGGCCGTCATGCAGGTGGCCGCCGCCGGCACCGGCGTCCGCGTCTCGGACGGTTCCACCAACGTCCTGCCCGTCGGTACGACCGCGAAGGTCCACGACGCCTGGCGCCTGCACTACGGGCTCACCCGCCGTGCCCTGGCCCGCGCCTACTACCAGGGCTGGGACATGCACCCGGGTCACATCCCGACCCGCTACGCCGCGGTCTTCGCCTTCTACCGCGAGGGCTTCGAGTCGGCCGCCGCGCGCCTGGCCGCCTACGCCGGTCACCACGAGGGCGGCGACGTGGCGGACGAGCCCGCCACCGCCAAGGCGCTCGCCGGGTATCTGCTGCGCGGCCTGGACTGCGGCGCCCTCGACACCGGAGAGGTCACCCGGATCACCGGCCTCACCCTGGCCCGCCTCCAGGGCTTCGCGGGCCCGCGCCGTGGCGACCTGACCGCGCAGGAGCGCTGACCGTCCCGGTCCCGTCACGCTCATCCGGTCCTGTCACCGCTGCCCCGTAGGCTGTACGCCACTGAAACAGGCGTCACAAGGACGGGGCAGCGGTGTCTTCGGGGGATCAGGAAGAGACGGGCGGCGGCCGCCTCCTCGCCGGGCGGTACCGGGTGCGGGAACAGCTCGGCCGCGGCGGCATGGGAGTCGTGTGGCGCGCGGTCGACGAGGTGCTCGGCCGCGAGGTCGCCCTCAAGGAACTGCGCACCTACTCGGACGCCGCCGGGTCCGAACTGGCCGACCTGGGCGTGCGGATGCAGCGCGAGGCCCGTGCCGCCGCCCGCGTGCGCCACCCCGGAGTCGTCGCCGTGCACGACGTCACGGAGGCCGACGGCCGGCCCCTCATCGTCATGGAGCTCGTCGACGGCCCGTCCCTCGACGACGTGCTGCGTGACCGGGGCCCGCTCGATCCGCGCGAGGCCGCCGCGATCGGCGCGAAGGTCTTGGACGCTCTCGCGGCCGCCCACCGCGCCGGGGTCCTGCACCGGGACGTGAAGCCGGGCAACATCCTCCTCGACCGCTCGGGCCGCGTCGTCCTCACGGACTTCGGCATCGCGACGATGGACGACCCCGACGACGGCTGCGCGACCCACCTCACCCGCAGCGGCGAACTGGTCGGCTCCCTCGACTACTTGGCCCCCGAGCGCGCCCAGGGCCAGGACCCCGGTCCGGCATCCGACGTATGGGCCCTCGGCGCCACGCTGTACGCGGCCGTCGAAGGAGCCTCGCCCTTCCGGCGTACGTCCACGTGGTCGACCCTCACGGCGATCGTCGTCGAGCCGCTGCCCGAACCCCGGCGGGCCGGCCGCCTCACCCCCGTACTCCAGCAGCTGTTGGCCAAGGACCCGCTGGCGCGGCCGGACGCCGAGCGGGCACGGGAGCTTCTCGAAGCGGTCGCCGCGGCACCGGCGGATGTTGCCACGGCCGCACTCCGACAGCCGGGGCCGCGCCCCCGGGAGACGACGGTGCGCAACGTGCCGTCCGTGCCGCCGCCCGGCTTCGGGCCGGCGCCGGCCCCGGTGCACGCCCCGCCGCCGGCCCCCGTGAACGCCCCGGCGCCTGACGAGGCACGCAAGCCCGGCCGTACGCGCGTCCTGCTCGCCGTGGCGGCCGTGATCGCCGTGCTCGGGGCGGCGGGTGCGACGGTGACAGCGCTCCACGGGTCCGGCGACGAGGGAGACCGGGCCGCTTCAACGGGCTCCGCGGCCACGGGCACGACGGAACCCGACCGCAGCCGGGGCGCCCTGGACGGCACGGGGAAGTCCTCGGGCCAGGGCCACCAGAAGGCGCGGGAGCCGGACGACGGCAACGCGTCGGAGAAGCCGGACCCGAAGCCGTCCGCGACCCGGCCCGCGCCCGCCGCCTCCACTCCGGCCGCGCCCCGCCCCACGAAGAGCGGCACCACAGGAGGAGGCGGCGCGGAGAGCCCGGCACCCGCTCCGGCCTGCCACTCCGCCGGCGGCGGCAAGTACGACTGCACGGTGTGGCGCACGTCCGATTCGTACACCGCCTCCGGGGACCGCGCGGGCGTCCTGAACGCGGGCATCAACTACTTCTACTGCCAGCAGAACCTGGGCCGCCGTGAGACGTACGGGAAGTGGACGAATGTCTGGTGGGCGAAGACGGACGACGACAGCGGCAACACGAACGTCTTCGTCAGCGACGTCTACCTCAAGGGCGGCGACAACAACGCGCCGCTCCCCGGGCTCCCCGTCTGCTGACCGCCCGCCGAGGCGTCCGATGGCCCAACTGTCAGTCGGCCGGGGGAAGTTCGCCCGAGCCGCGGGTGATCAGCCGGGTCGGCAGCTCGATCCGCTCCGGCACCGGCGACACCCCGTCGAGCTGCCGGAACAGCCGTTCGGCGGCCGTGCGGCCCAGCTGCGCGGCGTCCTGCGCGACGACCGTCACGCCCGGGCGCAGCAGATCGCCCAGCTCGATGTCGTCGAAGCCGACGAGCGCCACAGGGCGGTCCATCTCGGACAGCACTCGTACGACGGTCACCGTCACACGGTTGTTGCCCGCGAAGATCGCCGTGACCGGATCGGGGCCCGCGAGCATCTCCTCCGCGGCGCGTCGCACCCGCTCCGGATCGGTCACGCCGAGCGACATCCAGGCGTCCTCGACGTCTGTCCCGGCGTCCTCCATCGCGGTCCGGTAGCCGCGCAGACGCTCGGCGGCGGTGTGGATGCGGGGCTGGTCGCCGATGAAGCCGATGCGACGGTGGCCGTGCGCGATCAGGTGCGCGACGCCGTCACGCGCGCCGCCGAAGCTGTCGGACAGGACCACGTCCGCGTCGATCTTCCCGGCGGGACGGTCGACGAACACGGTCGCGACACCGGCGGCGATCTCGGGCTCCAGGTAACGGTGGTCGTCGCCGGCCGGGATGATCACGAGCCCGTCCACCCGGCGGGCGCAGAGCGCGAGGACGAGCTCCTGCTCGCGCTCCGGGTCCTCGGCGCTCGACCCGTTGATGAGCAGCGCGCCATGGGCGCGGGCGACCTCCTCGACGGCGCGGCTCAGCGGTCCGTAGAACGGGTCGGCCAGATCCTCGAGCACCAGGCCGATGCTCGCGGTCCTGCCCTTGCGCAGGACGCGCGCGCTGTCGTTGCGACGGAAACCCAGGGCCTCGATGGCCTCCTGGACGCGGCGTTCGGTGTCGGGGGTGACCCCCGCTTCGCCGTTCACGACGCGGGACACCGTCTTGAGGCCGACTCCGGCGCGCGCCGCGACGTCCTTCATGGTCGGGCGGTTGCCGTAACGGCTGTCGGGGCGGCGGGCGGTGCGGTCCACGGTGGGCTGTCCTGTCCTGTCGTCGCTGCGGTTCCAGGGGGTTCATGATGCTGTATGGGGATGTGGCGTCGAGCATAGGCCCTGGACAACGTTGTCAGATGCGCGAGAGACTATCCATCGCATTCTCTCGACCTGCCATTTCACCAGGGGACCTCACACTGATGCAGACCGACCTCGTCGCCGCGCTCGACATCGGCGGCACCAAGATCGCCGGGGCCCTGGTGGACGACCACGGCCGCATCCTGCTGCGCGCGCAGCGGCCGACTCCGGCCAAGGAGGACGGGAACACGGTGATGCGGGCCGTCGAGGACGTGCTGCGCGAACTGACCGCAGCGCCGCTGTGGGTGCGGGCGGGGGCCGTGGGCATCGGGAGCGCGGGTCCGGTGGACGCCTCCACGGGCACGGTGAGTCCGGTCAACGTGCCTGGCTGGCGCGACTTCCCGCTCGTGGACCGGGTCCGCGCGGTCACCGGGGGCCTGCCGGTCGAACTGGTCGGGGACGGCGTGGCGATGACGGCGGCCGAGCACTGGCAGGGCGCTGCGCAAGGCCATGACAACGCGCTGTGCATGGTCGTCTCCACCGGCGTCGGCGGCGGCCTGATCCTCGGAGGCAAGCTGCACCCGGGGCCCACCGGCAACGCGGGCCACATCGGCCACATCAGCGTGGATCTGGACGGGGACCCGTGTCCGTGCGGGGCGCGCGGCTGCGTCGAGCGGATCGCGAGCGGGCCGAACATCGCGCGCCGCGCGCTGGACAGCGGTTGGCGCCCCGGCGCGGACGGTGACGTGTCGGCCGCGGCGGTGGCCGCGGCCGCGCGCGAGGGCGACAAGGTGGCCATCGCCTCCTTCGAACGTGCCGCCCAGGCGCTCGCGGCGGGCATCGCCGCGACGGCCACGCTCGTGGAGATCGACATCGCGGTGATCGGCGGGGGAGTGGCGAAGGCGGGAGAGGTACTCTTCGCGCCCCTGCGCCGCTCGCTGCGCGACTACGCGACGCTGTCGTTCGTGCAGCGCCTCACGGTGGCCCCGGCCCGCATGGGCACGGACGCGGGCCTCGTCGGCGCGGCAGCGGCGGCGCTCACACGCGACCGGGACGTGTCGGCGCTCTGAGGCGCGGGTCCTGACGTCTGTACGTCCGTACGCCCTCACATCACCCGTACGTCCGTACGCCCTTCACATCGTCCGTGCGTCTGTAAGCCCTGCACGTCGTCCGTGCGTCTTCACGCCGCTCCAGGGCCGGCCGGAGCCGGGGCGGGACATGTGGCCCGCCCCGGCTCACGGGTGACGCGCTAGCAGGACAGCGTCGCGTCCGCCCAGTCCGCGTGGTCGGAGTCCACGCCGTCGCCTGCGTCGGTCACCACGAGGCGTACCGCCTGTGCCCCGCTCACGTCGGCCGACAGCGGCTCGGCCTCGTCCGCGTTGGTGAGGGTGCCGGTGGAGGCCACCTTCTTGCCGTCGGCCCAGATCTCGAACGTCACGGTGCCCTTCGTGCCCTTCTCGTCGTCGACGCCCACACTCGCGCTGACGCGTTCGCACGAGCCGCCCGTGTAGTACTCGACGGCGCTGTCCGCGTGCACGCCGAGCCCCTTCTGGTGGACGACGCCGCCGATGGTGATCGGATGCCCGTCGCCCGCGGCGCTCTCCCCGTTGCTGGTGTTGCGCTCGACGGGCCCGTACCCGTTCGTCGTGGACATCCACGGCAGATCGCCCAGTGACGACGCCCCGGCCGGTGGTGCGACCACCACGTGCGCGGTCAGCGGCAGCACGCTCTGGGCGCGCACACCGCCCGGCGAGCGGTAGGTGGCCTTGAGGGACAGGTCGTACGCTCCCGTCGCGGTCCCCGCCGGCGCGGTCACGCTCCATGACGTGGTGAGAGCCTTGCCCGTCGGTACGGATCCGGCGCCGGTCGGCGAGGCCGGCCTGACGCTCCACCCGGAGGGCCCGCTCAGCGCGACGGACACCTGGCGGGCGGGCGTGCGGCCCAGATCGGTGACGGACGTCGTGAGCCGGACGGCCTTGCCGGCTTCGACGAACGGCGCGCCGCCCAGGCCGAGTTCGACGGCGGGCGGGTTCGCGGCCCACTTGCCGTCGGCGGCCACCCGTACCAGTACGGTCCCGTGCGCGGGCACGGTCGCCGAGATGGTCCCGGCCGTGTTGTAGCTCTTGTGCTGCCACAGGTCGCGCAGCGTGTAGGCGCTCGCTCGCGGCAGGCCGACCGTGTCGGCCGACGTGGCGATCCGCTGCGCGTCGCCCGACTCGTTGAAGAGGGCGACGACGCGGCTGCCGTCCTTCATCTCCTTGGCGACGACCCAGCGCCCGCCCTCGGAGGAGAGCACCGTGCCCTGCTTGCCCAGCGGGTCCTGGTCGACCGCGATGACGTCGCGGTTGCTGAGGATGTCGAGGGTCTCGGCGGAGGCCTTGCGCAGATCGGTGCCGATGAGCAGCGGTGAGGCCATGATGGACCACATCGAGAAGTGCGTGCGGTACTCGGTCGCGGTCATGCCGCCGTTGCCGACCTCGAGCATGTCGGGGTCGTTCCAGTGCCCGGGCCCCGCGTACTGCGCGAGCGGCAGGTTCTGCTTCATCAGGGAGAGCATCGAGCCCCAGCTGTCACTGATGTCACCGGTGGTACGCCACAGATGGCCGACGTCGGCCGCCCATTCCCACGGTTTGTTGGATCCCCATTCGCAGAGGCTGTAGACGATGGGCCGTCCCGTGGCCTTCAGGGCGTCACGCATCGTGCGGTAGCGCTGCTTGGCGTCGACGCCCTGGTTGTTGCAGTTGTCGTACTTGAGGTAGTCGACGCCCCAGTCGGCGAACTGCTGGGCGTCGCTGTACTCGTGACCCAGGCCGCCGGGGAAGCCGATGTCGCTGCACGTCTTGGTGCCGGCGCTCGTGTAGATGCCGAGTTTGAGGCCCTTGGAGTGGACGTAGTCGGCGACGGCCTTGATGCCGTGGGGGAAGCGCGCGGGGTCCGGCACGAGCTTGCCGTTCGCGTCGCGCTGCGGCAGGGCCCAGCAGTCGTCGAGGTTGACGTACTGATAGCCCGCGGCCTTGAGGCCCTTGTCGACGAAGATGTCGGCGATGCCCTCGACCATCGCCTCGTTGAACTCGGCGCGGCAGTGCGTCGAGTTCCAGTTGTTGAAGCCCATGGGCGGGGTCAGCGCGAGCCCGTCGTCGAGCGTGGGCGAGGCATCCTGAGCACTTGCGCCCGGTGATCCGGACGCGCCGGATTCCGGCGGGTCGGCGACCGCGGCCGGTGCCGTGACGCCCGCGGCACACAGCAGCCCGGTGGCCAACGCTCCGACGATTCTTCGGCGGATGGTGCGAGAGGTGCGGGTGGGAAGGTGACGCATCGTTACGTTCCTCCGTACTCGCGAAAGGTGGGGTGACGTCATGTTCGCGTCAGTGGCGCGCGTTTACGGTAGGCCGTGTTGGACTCTGTTGGAAGAGATGCGGTAACGGTTGCCCGATGTCCCGTCAGAACCCTTGACCATCTCGGGAGTTGGGAGTGGGATCCAACCTCGCGTTCGGTTGTGTTGGGTTGCGGCCCCAGGAGGGGGACATGGCACAGTCATCGTTCTACGGTTCTGGTGCGCCCGGGAGCGCGACAGGACATCGGATGTCCCGTCGGGGTCTCCTGCGGGGTGCGGCGGTGGGCGCCGGTGCGCTCACGCTTCCGGCACTGCTCACCGCGTGCGGGGACGGCCCGGGCGGCGACAAGAAGACCGTCACCGTGGGGTCCAACTCCTCGGACGAGGTGCCGAAGAAGGCGTTCGCGGCGGCCTTCACGGCGTACGAGAAGAAGTCCGGCAAGAAAGTCGACGTCAACACCACGGATCACAACGAGTTCCAGACGAACATCACGCGCTATCTCCAGGGCACCCCGGACGACGTCTTCATGTGGTTCGCCGGTTACCGCATGCAGTACTTCGCCGAGAAGGGACTCCTGACGGACATCGACGATGTCTGGAAGGGCTTCAAGGGCTTCTCGCAGGCCCTCAAGGACCAGTCCACGCACGACGGCAAGCAGTACTTCGTGCCGTACTACTACTACCCGTGGGCCGTCTTCCACCGGAAGAGCCTCTTCGAGAAGCAGGGCTACGAACAGCCCAAGAACTGGGACGACTTCATCGCCCTGGCGAAGCAGATGCACAAGGACGGCACCCCGGTCGCGTTCTGCGACAAGGACGGCTGGCCCGCGATGGGCACCTTCGACTACATCAACATGCGCCTGAACGGATACGACTTCCACAAGGGCCTCATGGCGGGTACGGAAGCCTGGACCGACGCCAAGGTCAAGAAGGTGTTCGACCTCTGGCGCGAACTCATGCCGTACTACCAGAAGGGCGCGCTCGGCCGGACCTGGGAGGAGGCCGCTCAAGGCCTGCAGAAGCGCCAGACCGGAATGGCCGTCTTCGGAATGCCGCACCCGGGCCAGCAGTTCCCGGAGAACGAACGCTCGGACATCGACTTCTTCGCCTTCCCGGAGATCGACCCCCAGTACGGGCAGGACGCGGTGGAGGCTCCCATCGACGGTTTCCTCATCGCGAAGAAGGCCAAGAACGTCGAAGCGGGCAAGGCGCTCCTGAAATACCTCGGCACTCCCGGGGCCGAGGACATCTACCTCGCCGGCGACCCCAACAACGTCGCCGTGAACGACGGCGCCGACACGTCCAAGTACACCCCGCTGCAGAAGAAGTCGGCCGAACTCGTCTCCGGTGCCCAGCAGATATCGCAGTTCATGGACCGCGACACCCGGCCCGACTTCGCGCAGACCGTGATGATCAAGGCGCTCCAGGACTTCATCGGAAATCCGAACGACGTCGACGGTCTCGTCAACCGGATCGAGCGGCAGAAGAAGGAAATCTTCTCGTCCGCCGTCAGCTGAGTAGTGGGGGAATGCGTTCCGTGGCGCTGAAGACCGCGCGGCGCGCAGGGCGGCGGAGGTCACGGCGATTCACACGCCGTGACCTCGCCGTTCTCGTCGTGCTCCTGGGAATACCCGTACTGCTCGACATCGTCATCATCTGGGGGCCCACGCTCGCCTCCATCGGCCTGTCCTTCACGTCGTGGGACGGCATCGGCGACATCCACTGGGTCGGTGGAGAGAACTACCGGAACCTCGTCGACAACTATCCGCCGTTCTGGCCGGCCGTGCGCCACAACCTCCTGTGGCTCGCCTTTCTCGGCCTGATCGCCACGCCCTTCGGCCTCTTGCTCGCCGTGCTCATCGACCGGGGCGTGCGCTTCAGCCGCTTCTACCAGTCGACGCTCTATATGCCGGTCGTGCTCTCACTGGCCGTCGTCGGATTCATGGCGCAACTGATCCTCGGCACCGACCAGGGTGTCGTCAACACCCTCCTCGACAACCACAAGAACCCGGTCGACTGGCTGGGCGACTCCGACATCAACATCTGGATGATGATGCTGGCCGCGAGCTGGCGGCACACCGGATACGTGATGATCCTCTATCTCGCCGGCCTCAAATCCGTCGACCCGACCCTGAAAGAAGCCGCGGCGATCGACGGCGCGAACGCCCGCCAGACCTTTTTCCGCGTCGTCTTCCCGACGCTTCGCCCCGTCAATGTCATCGTCGGCGTCATCACCGTCATCGAGTCGCTGCGCGCCTTCGACATCGTCTACGCCGTGAACAAGGGCCGCAACGGCCTGGAGCTGCTGTCCGTCCTCATCACGGACAACGTCATCGGCGAGGCCAGCCGCATCGGCTTCGGCTCGGCCATCGCGGTCGTCCTCCTCACGGTCTCCCTGGGATTCATCGTGACGTTCCTGGTCCAAGAGCTGCGAGGTGCGCGCGACCGATGACCGCCGACATCCGTACGACATCCCCCGCCGCCCGGGGCCGCTCCCTGGCCGGCGGCGACCGGCGCGGTGAACACCCGCGCAGACGCGGCCGGTTCGGGGTGCACATCTTCCTCATGGCCGTCTCGCTGGCGTTCCTCGCTCCACTCCTGCTCGCGGTCTACGCCTCCTTGCGGCCCTACGAGGAGACGGCGCAGCACGGCTACTTCTCCCTGCCCGACCATCTGTCGTTCGACTACTACCGCGAGGCCCTCAGCGACTCGGGGATGGGCGAGTACTTCAAGAACACCCTGATCATCGCGGTCCCGGCCGTTCTGATCACGCTCTTTCTCGCCTCGTTCGTCGCGTTCGCGGTGTCGCGCATCAAGGTGCGCGGCGGAATCGTGCTCCTGATGTTCTTCACGGCGGGAAACCTGCTGCCACCCCAGGTGCTCGTCACTCCGCTGTACGTCCTCTTCCTGAAGATTCCGCTGCCCTGGTGGATGTCGGACTCACTGACGATGTACGACTCGTACTGGGCAGTGATCATCGTCAACATCGGATTCCAGCTGGGATTCTGTGTCTTCGTCCTGGCGAACTTCATGCGGACGCTTCCCCAGGAGATCCTCGAAGCGGCGATCGTCGACGGCGCGGGACTGTGGACGCAGTTCTGGCGCATCACGCTGCCACTGTGCCGACCGGCACTCGCGGCGCTCGGCACGCTCGAATTCACCTGGATCTACAACGACTTCCTCTGGGCCCTGATCTTCATCTCGAACCCCGACAAACTCCCGATCACCTCGTCCCTCAACAACCTCCGCGGCCAATTCTTCACGGACTACAACTTGCTGGCCGCCGGTTCGGTCCTGGTGGCCCTCCCCACGGTCCTGGTGTTCCTGCTCCTGCAGAGGCACTTCATCGCGGGACTCACCCTGGGGTCGAGCAAGGGGTAGCCGTCTGACCTGGCCCTTCCGGACGCTCAGGCCGCCAGAGCATCGACGCCGTCTGGCGGTTCGGGCCCGTCCGGGGGCGACGACACGGCCCCTTCAGAGGCACCGCCAGGTCCGGCGGAGTCGACGAGTCAGAGGCCGGGGAGAACCAGGGGAGATCCGTGCTCGCCGCTCGGTGTTCGTCACCGGGAGGCGGTGAGTTCGTGGGGCGCGCTCGTCCGCCTCCTTCTTTGTTGTCGCGGGACGGGGGACCTTCCAGGGCAGCGTCACGGTCTGAGACGGGTCGGCGCGGTGGGCCTTGACGCGCTGGGCGAGGTGACGGGTCGGCGCTGGCAGGTGCGGGTGTATGTGAGTGGTCGCGAGCGGGTCCGTGAACGGACTGAGCAGGAAGTCGCGGTCCCTGGCGAGCGCTACCCGCTGCAGTTCTGGCCGGCGTGACACCTGTCGGTCCCCGCTGGGGCGGGGACCGGGGAGATGACGGTCAGATGCCAGTGGCGGGTGTGTGACCCCTCGTTGCCGAGATCCCGACTGCGCGGAGTCGCTGCAGTCCCTCGTGTGCGGTGTCGGCGAGGGGCAGAACGGTGTCGATGCCGGTGATTTCCAGCAGTCGTCGCACTGCCGACTGCAGGGGCCCGGTGAGGACGAGCGGCCTGGCAAGCGAGGTGTGGTCGGAGAGCGTCCGGATGAGCTGGTTGAGGAAGGTGCTGTCGGCGAAGGTCACTTCCGACAGATCGAGGAGCGTTGCGTCCGTCGACGTGTCGGACAGCACCTGTGCGAAGACTTCCTCGACGTCGGCGAGATTGTGCAGGTCCACGTCGCCGAACGGCGTGATCACCGCCACACGTTCCTGCTGATCAACACGTACTTTCCCGCTGCCTGATGTCATGCGCAGCACCCTGACACACAGCGTCCGCGGCACGCACCCCGCCCTCCGGCACTTGTGGTGGAGGGCGGGGTGCGTGCGTTCACCAAGAGCGGGGCTGGACTAGTTGCTGGCCATCAGGCCGGTGCGGAGCTTCGCCACCACGCGGGTGATGAGACGGGAGACGTGCATCTGCGAGACACCGAGCGCCTCGCCGATCTGCGACTGGGTCTGCTCCTCGACGAAGCGGAGATGGATCAGTGTGCGTTCACGCTCGTCGAGGCCGGCGATGAGGGGGGCCAGGGAATGGAAGTTGTCGATGAGCTCGTAGGAGTCCTCTTCGAAGCCGATGAAATCGGCCAGCGCGGTGTCGGACTCGTCACCTGCGCTCATCACCGAGGCGTCCAGGGAGGAGGCGTTGTAGCCGTTGGAGGCCATCTGCGCCTGGGCGACCTCGGACGGTTCCAGCTGCATCAGCTCCGCCAGCTCGGCCGTGGAGGGGTTGCGGCCCAGGCGGGTGCGCAGCTCCTCGGTGGCCTTGGACAGTTCGATGCGGGCTTCCTGGAGGCGGCGCGGCACGTGCACGGCCCAGCTGGTGTCGCGGAAGAACCGCTTGATCTCACCGGTGATGTAGGGGACGGCGAACGTCGCGAACTCGACCTCACGGGTCAGTTCGAACCGGTCGATCGCCTTGATCAGGCCGATCGTGCCGACCTGAACGATGTCTTCCATCTCCTCCTGGCCGCGGTGACGGAAGCGGGAAGCCGCGTACTGCACCAGGGAGAGGTTCATCTCGATCAGGCAGTTGCGCACGTACTGATACTCGTGGGTGCCTTCCTCCAACTGCCCGAGCCGGCCGAAGAATCGCTTGCCGATCTCTCGCGCATCCTTCGGCGCGATGGAAGAGGGGTCGGCGTAAGCCCGCTCGACGAGGTCCTGCTGAGCCTGAGCGGCCGGGATCGTCTCCTGCGTCGTTACGGTGATCATGCACCCGCCCCTTTTGCTTGTTCCGAGCTTGTCTACCGCTCCCCGTTCTGGCGCGACTACCCGGCGTGGAGACGAACATGCATGCGGAGGCCAGAAGATCCTTCCGGTCGTCCGGTGATGAGCGACCCGTGCTCTACGGCAGGGCGAGGACGGCTGTGATGGTCTTGCCGCCGGGCTGGATGTCGACGGAGACGTGCGAGGCGAGGCGCTGGGTGATCATCCAGCCGAAGCCGCCGGGCTGTCCGGGGTTGTGGCGTACGAGGTGAGGTGCCGTCCTGCTGTGGTCGCTCACCTGCACCAGCAGGGCTCCGTCCTCGATGCGGGCATCGAACCGGGTGAGCCCGCCGCCGTGCAGGATCGCGTTGGACGCCAACTCGCCGGCCACCAGCAGGGCATCCTCACGAAAACGTCTGGCCTGGCCTGAGCGCAGCCGGCAGGCAGTTTCCACAACCGCCCTGACCTCGGCGCGCGCGTCGTGACAGCCCATCTCCTGGATCCCGGGCGCCGTGTGAGTGGCCATGAAGATCTCAGCCCCTCTCTGTGTCGTTCTGCGAACTCGTCAATCGGAAGGTGCGCCGTCGTGTTATCGCACCTGCCCGACTCGTCGCACAACACTCCCCCTATCCGACCAAAGGAAGAGCGTCAACGTTATCCAGTACAAGCACGGCACCTCGGGCACTCTGCCGATACTGGTCCCCATGTGCTGTTCCCGCCTTCCGCGCACGGCATTTCTGCACGCGGTCGATCCAGCGCGCTCTCCGCGGAATGTTGATGTGCTGTTCGAGCACGTCGGCCTGGCGGACGGCTCATCCTTCGTAGTCGCGCAGAAGAGGGGTGGTCCCCGACCGTCCCAGGTCGGGGGCCACCCCTCAGTCCATCGCCCTGGCGGCAGTGCTGCGTCCGCCCGGGCCGTCTTCAGCCGGCGGTGATCACCATCGGTACCAGCGGCCCTTGCGGCCACCGCTCGCCGCCGGACGGATCACGAAGCCGAGCAGCCACAGCACCAGGACGATGACCGCGATCCACCACAGGGCCTTCAACGCGAAGCCCGCGCCGAAGAGGATCAGAGCCAGAAGAAGAACAAGAATCAGGGGAACCATCGTTATCGACCTCCTGACCGCCATGTGTCCTCGTCTCACTCACGCAAACGCATGAAAGACGCGTTTGTTTTATAGAGGCAAGGGTATTTGATCGCGCCGTGGCCGCTCGCTGAATTCCCTTGCCCGTACTGGTCATCGGATGCCGTGGTTATCCATCCGGGAAATTCGCCGCCACTCATGTTTGCGCTGTTGATCCGTGGCCACACGAGCTGACAGCACATGATGTCCAAGCCAAGGGAGTGTGAGCGGACTTGACTGCCAACGAGAAGGCCAAGGCCAAGACCGAGCAGGTCACGGGCGCCGCCAAGGAGGTCGCGGGACGCACCGTCGGCAACGAACGTCTGACCGTCGAGGGCCGCGCAGAGCGCAAGAAGGGCGACGCCCGGGAGGCCAAGGAGAAGATCAAGGATGTCGGCAAGCACTAGCCGACCGGATGACGCGACAGCGGTGGGGCGGACTCCTCGGGAGAGTCCGCCCCACCGCTGTCGCGTCATTCGGTCCTCCCCGCCACTCGCTGCGGGGTGGTGACCTTTGAGAACGAGGAATTCCTCTCGGCCAGGAAGACCAGGCTCTCGCACGTCTCGTCGGGGGAACGCCGTGTGGTCCCTTCCGGGTTTTCGCTCGTGGCGCTGACAACCCCGCGCAGCGATGGGCCCAGTCCAGCAACTGGGCCGGGGCTGGGGCACGCTGAGGCCCACGTGCCGGGAAAAGGACTTCAGCCCTCACGGGTGGTGCAGTCGGCCGGCGTGGGACTGGCGCGGTGGCGGGTCCGGCGGGTCAGAGGAAGCGCCGGATGGGTACGACAGCTGCTTCCCTGGCGCGCTGGAGGGTCGAACGGCGCTTCCAGCGTCCGGGCCTCATGAGCTCGCTGCGCTCGATATCCTCGGTGAAATGGCCATCGAGCGTGGCGGTGAACGTCTGGTCCAGGACGGCGAGCATGACCTCTTCGTCGTGGTCGAGGGAGCGGCGGTTGAAGTTCGTCGAACCGACCAGGGCCATGGTTCTGTCGATGGTGATGACCTTGGTGTGCAGCATTGTCGGCTGATACTGGAAGACCTTTACGCCGCACGCGGTGAGGTCTTCGTAGTAGCGCTGGCCGGCCAGCCGGGAGACCCTCTTGTCGGTGTGCGGGCCCGGGAGCAGGATCTCGATCTCGACGCCGCGGCGTGCGGCGGCGCACAGCAGCTCGATGAAGAACGCATCAGGCGCGAAGTAGGCGGTGGCCAGCCGAATCCGTTCCTCCGCAGACTCGATCACCACGCGCAGCAGTGTCTGCATGTCCTGCCAGCCGAAACTGGCCGAGCCTCGCACCACCTGCACGACGGCTTCGCCCTGCGGGGCGTGGTTGATGAACCGGTCGCGGTCATCGAAGAGTTCGTCATGGCACTCGGCCCAGTTCTGGGCGAAAGCGGCGGCCAGCCCGTCCACGGCGGGACCGCGCACCTGCACGTGGGTGTCGCGCCATTCGTCCGGAGTGCGGGCGTCGCCGCACCACTCCTCGGCGATACCGACCCCGCCGGTGAACGCGGTCTCCTCATCGACGACCAGGACCTTGCGGTGACAGCGGTGATTCTGCTTCAGCGGTGACAGATAGAGCGGCTTGCGGAACCAGGCCACCTGCACACCGGCCCGCTCCATCACCTCCAGCTGATCCTTCTCGATGAGCCGGCTGCCGAAGCCGTCCAGCAGAAGGCGCACCCGCACCCCCTCCCGCGCCCGGTCCGCCAGTGCGTTGGCGAACCGCTGGGCGATCTCGCCCTTCCAGTACACGAACGTCATCATGTCTACGGTGTGGCGCGCGGAGCGGATGCCGTCCAGCATCGCTGTGAAGATCTCGTCGCCGTTGCGCAGCGGGACCAGCGCGTTGCCTTCGGTCGCCGCTACCCCTATGAGTCTCTCCAGCCGACGTCTGGCGCGCCGGGCCCGCTCATCAAGGATGGCCTTGATGTCCCCCTCTCCCGCGCTCCCGGAGGAAGATGAGCTGACGATGTCGGTCGTTCCGGTGGGGCCTGCGGGAGCGCTCTGCGTGTGTGTCATAGATGCACCTTCCTCGACGATGAGCGGGAGACCAGAAGCAAAGGGCCTGGTCCAGGGATCGCATACCCCACTGTGGGCGGAAGGCGCGCATGGCAACCGGATCGGTAACGGCACGCGGGCGCCAGGCCCGGCGCGCGGCGAACGGCACGGCAGTTTCGGGCGCAGCTCGTGCGGGCGTCGTGGCCCGTGGGGCCAGGTCATCCACCCACTCATTGGCGTGCTCTCGCTCAGGATCGCCTTCTCGGACGGAGGTGGTGAGCAGGCAGACCGGGGTGGTGCCATTGCCGCGATCGCTGAGAAGCTCTTTGGCGCGGTTCCGCTGTGGTTGCTCGGCATAGCGCTGGTGGGGATGGCTGCGTGGCGGCCGACCGAAGCGGCCTTGGGGCAGGCGGGGCCCGACGGCTGGAAGGCGAGCAAGAGGGCGATGGCCGCAGGCCGCTGCGTCTCTTTCGGATTCGTCGCCTACTCCGTGCTGTCGTACGCGGCCGGGGAGAAGGGAAGCGGCAGCGGGAGCTTGGACAAGGACGCCCAGGACATCAAGGTCCTGGACTGGCCCGCCGGGCAGTGGATCGTCGGGATCGCGGGTGCGGCGGTGGCCGGTGCTGGTGCACAGATCGCTGTCAGGGCGGTCACGCACAAGTTCAAGAAGCACCTGAAGATGTCTGATATGTCGCCGAAGACCCGCAAGGTGGTCAATTCGTTGAACTTCTCCGAGTACCGCTTCGTGTAATTGCCCCACACCTGGCGTTGCTTCTGAGCTCACACCTCCCGGCCTCCAGGTGTCCGCACTCAAGGGGAGGCTTCACCAGTGCCTCAGGAGGAGGCTCCTGTCGCGGCGGGCGGCGTAGCAAATCAGGGGCGCTTGGCCCGCAGCAACGCGGGAATCCTCTTGCGGAGACGTTTCGGCGCAGTTTGCTTCCTGGTCGTTTTCCTGGTCTTTGTCTTGGCGTTTGTTTTGGTGCCCGCCGTGGGGCGGGCATCGCTTTTGTGCCAGGCCCACATCCAGCGGTTCCGGCTCTTCTTGACGGCGGCGTCCCGAGCTGGTTCGTCGGCCGATTCGGTGCGCGGGCGCCACCAGTGGAAGCGGCGCGGATGCAACGCTCGGCCGAGCCTGCGGCCGAGGACGAGATACCCGAGGAAGGCGCCCGCCGCGTTGAGGATCACATCGTCGATGTCGAATGCCCGGCCGGCGACCAGCAGTCCTTGAGCGATCTCTACGGTGAGCATCACGAACGCCGTCATGAGTACCACTCGGACGAGGCCCCGTGTGCGTGGGAAGATCACCGGCAGCAGGAATCCGAACGGCACTCCCAGAACGACGTTTCCTCCCACCTGCTTGATCGTGTCTCGCCAGTCAGGCTGGTTGAAGTACAGCCGAATCGAGCTGCCGGGGTGCAGGTTGGTGTGGGTCAACGGTACTGACGCAGGTGACGGGACGAGTGTGACCTTCGCCAGCGCGACGGCGAACGCCACCATGCAGACGAAACCAACCGCCATGACAAAGGCGCGTACCAGATTCCAGCCCCATGAGTGTTGCTGCAGGCGAGGTTCGGGTTCCATGCGGCGCCAAGTACCCGGAAGCTGGTGCCGCACACGTCGTACGGCCTGATGCGTGCGGCACCGCGTGCGCCCCAACGCGATTCTGGGGGCGTCGGTTCCCCCTGTCGGCGCCGGCAGCCTCGAAGCGTGGCGCCGACATCAACTTCAGCTCTCCTGGCGGCGCGTGGCGGGACGAGCGACCGGTGGTCGATCAGCGAGGTGATGGCACGCGCCCGCGAGATCGAGGACCTCGGCTACGCATCGCGTCCTGCGGCGAAGCCGGAGGCAGGGAGTCCTTCCTCCAGACCGACACCCTGCTTGGTGGCACCGAGCGGCTGGCGGTCGGCACCGGCATCTCCTCGGCGAGGGGCGGGTTGGCCAAGGTCCGCCCGGGTGGGTGCGCTTGCCGACCCGGGATCCGACGATGCCGGCCCCGGGCCCGGACGACGCACCGTGCCGGCAACGAGGCCGAGTGCAGACCGATGACGCACGTCCACACCCGACCGCCTGCACCCGGACCCCTCGCGGTGGCGCACGCGGGACCGCGGCAGCGCAGCCGACTCGGACACTGGGAGTCGTCTGCGCTGTTTCGTCATGTGTGGCTACCGTTCCTTAAGCGCGACATCGTCGTCGCTCAGCGACGCCGCAGTCGGTCGAGCCACGCGCGAGCCTGAGCCTGCTTGCGGGGGTCCGCGGCCGTCCGGCGCGCCGTCGCGATGGCCCGCCGGCCTTGCGGACTGCGGCTGTACTGCTTGATCCGGTCGAGAATGCCGGGCATGACGCCTCCAAGGTGTCGTTCGGTAAGAGCCGCCACATCGCGTCGCCGCTCACGTTGCGGCTACCCGGGAAGCAGTACGGAACACGAAAGCGGGCACACGGGCGACAACGACTAGGAACAGGAGTTCCCATGTTTGCCATCGCCTCTGCCGTGCTGCTCTTCCTGGCATTCCTGATCAATGCCGCCGACATCGCGACGAACGACGTCTTCTCGTCCGTGAACGTCATGCTCCTCGGACTCACCGCTCTGGCTCTCCATCTGGCGGGAGCCGGTGGCTGGGCGCGTACCAGAACGTCGCGTCGACGCTGAACACGTGCTCACACCCCGGTCCTACGCGGTGTGGTGCACGCGCAAGTAGTCGATCATGGTCGGGGTTTCCCGGGGTACCTGTCTCTCCACGACGTTCACTGACGGACGAGGAGATTCAGTGGTGACACGCGAGCCCGACAGCGTGAACAGGTGCGCGTCCCAGGACCAGTTGCGCACCCCCGCCCGTGGCGGGGGCGATCGCCTGAGCGTGCTGGTGGTCGCCCTCGCGCTGATCGGGGCTGTGTTCTGCGCCGGCCTGCTGCTCTTCGTGCGCTTCGCCCACTGGGCCGGGGCGCATCCGTTCGCGGGAACCCTCCTCATCGTGCTTGTTGTTCCGGTGCTCTACGTGGCGCTGCGGGCGATGCCCTGGACACGCGAGCTGCGCCGGGCCGCCCGCGCCGGCATGGCCGAGGCCGACCGTGAGTTGGGGGTGTGTCCAGCCGGTGCGTCGGGCGCGGTGCGAGCGGTCGAGCACAGCGCTTCGACCCAAAAAGCCCCCTATCGGGCCCGCCCCGGGCGCCCTGGGGAGTGACTGGGGAGCGGGAGGAATCTCTCCCGGTACCAGCTGATAGAACTCAATGGCAAGCAATCGCACCTCTTGATGTCTGGTCAGAGCGCTGCGGCAGGCGACTGGTCTCATCGCCCCAGGCCGGCCAACGTTGATGGCCAATTCTTCACCGACTACAGCTTGCTGGCTGCCGGTTCGGTCCTCGTGGCGCTCCCCACGATCATGGTGTTCCTGCGCCTGCAGAGACACTTCATCGCGGGACTCACGCTGGGGTCGAGCAAGGGACAGCCGGAACCGGCCGCTCTAGTTCTGCCGTGTCGCCGCCTCGACGGTCGGGGCCGGGGCGAAGAGGGGCAGCAGGCCCGTCACCTCCAGCAGGCGCAGCGTCAGGGGGTGGTCGCAGACCAGTCTGAGGCGGCCGCCGCGGGACTCGACGTGGCGGCGGGTGCGCAGGAGGAGGGTCAGGCCCGAGCAGTCGAGGAACGTCGTGCGGGTCAGGTCGATGACCACGGTGGCAGCCGGGCCCGCTGCCACCGTCTCGAGCAGGGCGACGGAGCCCTGGAGCGTCACGATGTCGACCTCGCCGCGCAGTTCGACGACGACGCAGTCACCGGTCTCGTAGACCACCGCAGGCGCCGGGGGCGTGCCCGTGCCGCCGCGGCGATGTTCACCCTGTCGCATGGATCCCCTCGGCCGCGCGGGCCCACCTCATGGGGAGAGCGCTCCCGTACACCGTCCGGAGTCAGCTCTGGGAGTGCGGCCGGCGGGCGGCCTGGCGCAGGGTCTTCTGTACGTCGTGCCGGTTCAGGCTCTGTTCCTGCGCGAACGCCGTGACCGCGGCCTCGACCTTGGCCGCCGCCTCGAACCAGGCCTCCTGCTGTGCCTGGCGCTCCCCTTCGTCGAGGTGCTCCAGAGTGCGGCCCTTGTCGTCGGCGTCGTGCTGCATGCGAATCAACTCTTCGGGAAGGTCCACGGAGCGGATCCTAAGCGGCCCTCGCGGCTCGTTCGCGGACCTCGGTGACGTGCGCGAGGCGTACGCGAGGCGCGCCCCCATCAGGTGCTGGTTTCCGGCGCACGCTGTTGCGGGCAAGCCTCAGGGGGCCGACGGAGGAGGGGGAACCGTGATCGTCTGGATCAACGGTGCTTTCGGTGCGGGGAAG
Organism: Streptomyces sp. NBC_00569; assembly: GCF_036345255.1. Classification (NCBI taxonomy): domain Bacteria; kingdom Bacillati; phylum Actinomycetota; class Actinomycetes; order Kitasatosporales; family Streptomycetaceae; genus Streptomyces; species Streptomyces sp. NBC_00569. The sequence continues at coordinate 8,625,201 of NZ_CP107783.1, forward strand.
TCCGCCACCGCACGGGAACTGATCGAGCTGATCCCGAATAGCACGCTCTTCGACCCCGACGTGATCGGCGGGGAACTGGCGCGGCTGCTGCCCGCCAAGCACCTGGCCGAGGTGACCGACATCCAGGACCTGCGGATCTGGCGGCGCCTCGTCGTCGACACGGCGGCCGCGCTGCTCGCCGAGGTGGGCGGCGTTCTCGTCGTCCCGGCGACCCTGCTCAGGCAGGAGTACCGCGACGAGATCTTCGGCGGTCTCGCCGCCCGCAGGATCCCCGTACGCCATGTGCTTCTCGCCCCGGCCGAAACGATCCTGCGCGAGCGAACGGCCCGCCGCGAGACACGGCCCGACTCGCCCGACGGCGAGATACGCGAGACAGCCGAGACAGGCGAGATGGGCGTCCGGCAGTGGCCCTACGAGCACATCGAGGCCTACGGCACGGCGCTGGCCACCTGGCTCGCCGCCGACGCCCACCCCGTCGACACCAGCGCACTGAGTGCGTACGAAGCGGCCGTCCGCATCGCCGACGCCGTGCGCACCGGCGCCGTCGAGCCCTGCGACATCGTGCAGACACCCGAGCCCACGGGGGAGACCGTCGCCGCGGGCGTACTGCTCTTCGACGAGGACGACCGCGTCCTGCTCGTCGACCCCACGTACAAGGCCGGCTGGGAGTTCCCCGGCGGTGTCGTGGAACCCGGGGAAGCTCCCGCCAGGGCCGGGGTCCGGGAGGTCGCCGAGGAGACCGGGATACAGCTCCCCGAGCTGCCCGGGCTGCTCGTCGTCGACTGGGAGGCGCCCGCACCCCCCGCGTACGGCGGCCTGCGGCTGCTCTTCGACGGCGGGCGCCTCGACGGCGCCGAGGCCCGCCGCATGATCCTTCCGGGTCCGGAACTGCGCGGCTGGCGGTTCGTCACCGAGCAGGAGGCCGCCGGACTCATGCCTCCGGTGCGGTACGAGCGCCTGCGCTGGGCGCTGCGAGCCCGCGAGCGCGGCGCCGCCCTCTACCTGGAGGCCGGAGTGCCGGTGGGCAGCTGACGCCGTACGGGTGACTAGGCGGCGTCCAGGCGCGCGGCCACCGCGCGCCGGACCGCCGCCGACCCGCTCGTCACGGGGTCGCCGTGCCCGAAGCACGCCACGTCGGAGTCGAGCGAGGCCAGGGTGCGGAGGGACTCGACGGACCGGCGGCGGTCGAGGTTGAACACACCCGGCATGACCTGCCCGTCCAGCGGGGAGGCGGCCACGGCGTCACCCGTGAACAGCACACCGTGGTGGGGAAGATGGAGCGCGATGCTGCCGTCCGTGTGCCCGGGCACCGCGACGACGCGGGCGCCGCCGCCGAAGTCGAGCGTCTCACCGCCCGCCAACTCCCGTACTTCACGCGGCAGTACAGGGTCCGTCGGCGGGGGCGGGAGTAGCTTCAGGGCCTCGGCGTGCAGCGGGCGCTCCCAGTCCTCGAACTCCGGTGCAGGACCCGTCCGTTCACCGCGTACGAACGGCGCGTCGAGCCGGTGCGCGTACACCACCGCCCCGCTGAGCGCCGCGAACTCACCCGCGCCGCCCGCGTGGTCCTCGTGGAAGTGTGTCAGGACGATCCGGCGCACCTCGCGCGGATGCCGGCCCAGCGCGCGGACGGCGTCGGCGATCGCCGCCCCGGCGCCGGCCGCCCCCGCGTCCACCAGCGTCAACTCGTCCCCGTCGTCCCACAGATAGGCCTGCCCCACCGGGAAGCGCAACAGGTGCAGGCGGGGGACGACCTCGATCACATCGGTGATGGCGTAGATGCTCATACGCCGACCGTAGGGACGGGCGGCTGTCCGGGCGACATGGCTACGCCCCGGGCAGAAGGGTTCCGCCCGGGGCGAAGGTGGCGGCTGCGCGGCTCAGATCGCGGCGTAGTTCTGGAGGAACAGGGCCTCGGCGACCGAGAGGCGCTCCAGCTCCTGCGGCGACACGCTCTCGTTCACCGCGTGGATCTGCGCCTCGGGCTCGCTCAGGCCGATCAGCAGGATCTCCGCCTCCGGGTACAGCGACGCCAGCGTGTTGCACAGCGGGATCGAGCCGCCCTGGCCCGCGTACTGCATCTCCTGGCCGTCGTAGGCGACGCTCATCGCCTCCGTCATGGCCGCGTACGCCGGGCTGTCGGTGTTCGCGCGGAACGCCTGGCCCTGTCCGATCTGTTCGACCTGGACGCGGGCACCCCACGGGGTGTGCGACTCGACGTGCGCGACGAGGAGCTTCGTCGCCTCCACGGCGTCCGTGCCCGGCGGCACCCGCAGGCTGATCAGGGCGCGCGCCCCGGCCTGCACGGACGGCGTAGCGCCGACGACGGGCGGGCAGTCGATGCCGAGGACGGTGACGGCGGGGCGGGCCCAGATGCGGTCGGCGACGGTGCCCGAACCGATCAGCTCGACACCGTCGATGACCTTGGCGTCCTTGCGGAACTGGCCCTCGTCGTACTGGAGACCGTCCCACGCGGCGTCGGTCGCGAGACCGTCGACCGTCGTCGAGCCGTCCTCCGCGCGCAGCGAGTCGAGGATCCGCACCAGCGCCGCGAGCGCGTCCGGGGCCGCGCCGCCGAACTGTCCCGAGTGCAGGTTGCCCCCGAGCGTGTCGACCCGGACCCTGATGAGCGTCATGCCGCGCAGCGTCGACGTGGCCGTCGGCAGGCCGACCCGGAAGTTGCCCGCGTCACCGATGACGATCGTGTCCGCCTTCAGCAGCTCCGGGTGCTGCTCGGCGTACCGCTCGAGACCGCCCGTGCCCTGCTCCTCGGAACCTTCGGCGATCACCTTGACGTTCACCGGGACGCCGCCGTTGGCCTTGAGCGCCCGCACCGCGAGCAGGTGCATCAGGACCCCGCCCTTGCAGTCCGCGGCGCCGCGCCCGTACCAGCGGCCGTCCTCGCGCTCCGTCAGCTCGAACGGCGGAGTGACCCACGCCGACTCGTCCAGCGGCGGCTGCACGTCGTAGTGCGCGTACAGGAGAACGGTCGGCGCGCCCTCGGGGCCCGGCAGGAAACCGTAGACCGACTGCGTCCCGTCCGGGGTGTCGAGCAGCGCGACGTCCTGGAAGCCCTCGGCGCGCAGCGCGTGCGCCACCCAGCTCGCGGCGCCCTCGCTCTCGCTCTTCGGGAACTGGTCGAAGTCCGCCACCGACTTGAACGCCACCAGTTCGGCGAGCTCGGTCCGGGCCCCGGGCATGAGCGAGGCGACGGTCTCGGCGATCGGATTCGGTGACATGGGAACGCTCCTCGTAGGTGCGACGTTGCACGTGTGTATACGTATGCGGCTTTCGCACGCGTCCGTGCGGGTCCGCCGTCGGCTGGTGTGCGTGAGCGTTTCGTGCACAGGGCATGCAGCGCCGATCCTCCCACAGGGGGTCGGCAGGACACCGCCGTAGGATGCCTGGGAAAGGTGCGGCAGGCGGCTGGATCGGGAGCAGTAGACCATCGTGAGCAGCGAGAACTCGGCGGGCGGCAACGGTACGGGCGAGCACGCGGCGGACGCCGGTGGCGGCGGGCAGGTGTGGGACGTCGTCATCGTGGGCGCCGGTCCCGCGGGCGCCTCCGCCGCCTACGCGGCAGCGGTCGCCGGACGCAGCGTCCTCCTTCTGGAGAAGGCGGAACTGCCCCGGTACAAGACATGCGGCGGCGGCATCATCGGCCCCTCCAGGGACGCGCTGCCCCCGGGGTTCGAGCTGCCGTTCCGGGACAGGATCGACGCGGTGACGTTCTCCCTCGACGGGAAGTTCACCCGCACCCGGCGCTCCCGGCACATGCTGTTCGGCCTGGTGAACCGCGCCGACTTCGACCACCAGCTCGTCGAGCACGCCCAGAAGGCGGGCGCCGAACTGCGCACGGGGGCGACGGTCTCGCGGGTCGAGCAGCACGGCTCGGCCGTGCCCGACCGTCGCACGGTCGCCGTGATCCTCCAGGGCGGCGAGACGGTCCTGGCCCGCGCCGTCGTCGGGGCGGACGGCAGTGCCAGCCGCATAGGGGCTCATGTCGGGGTGAAGCTCGACCAGGTCGACCTCGGCCTCGAGGCGGAGATTCCCGTGCCCGAGACGGTCGCCGAGGACTGGAAGGGCCGCGTCCTCATCGACTGGGGCCCGATGCCCGGCAGTTACGGCTGGGTTTTCCCCAAGGGGGACACCCTGACCGTCGGAGTGATCTCGGCGCGGGGCGAGGGTGCCGCCACCAAGCGGTACTTGGAGGACTTCATCGCCCGGCTCGGCCTCGCCGGCTTCGAACCGTCGGTCTCCTCCGGCCATCTGACGCGCTGCCGCGCCGACGACTCGCCACTCTCGCGCGGCCGCGTACTCGTCTGCGGTGACGCGGCGGGACTTCTCGAACCGTGGACCCGCGAGGGCATCTCGTTCGCGCTGCGCTCCGGTCGTCTCGCGGGGGAGTGGGCGGTCCGCGTCTCCGAGGCGCACGACGCGGTGGACGCGCGCCGGCAGGCTCTGAACTACGCGTTCGCGGTCAAGGCGGGTCTCGGGGTCGAGATGAGCGTCGGCAAGCGGATGCTGACGGTCTTCGAGCGCAGGCCCGGTGTGCTGCATGCGGCGATCACCGGGTTCCGGCCCGCGTGGAAGGCGTTCGCCCGCATCACCCGCGGTTCGACGACGCTGGGCGAGATCGTCAGGACGTACCCGATGGCCGGTCGCGTCCTGAGCCGTCTGGACCGGCCGGCCGCGCCGGTCGCGCCGTCGGTCGACGACGATCCGGAGGCTACTTCTCGACCGTGATGAGGAAGACCGGGTGGTCCGGTGCGGCGGCGGTCAGCTCTTCGTCGGTCGACTTGGCGGTGATGCCCTGGAAGTACTGGTTGACCTCCCAGCCCCACTTCTCCAGGTAGCTGCGCAGGATCGGCAGCTTCTCGCTGTCGGGCACCTCGGTCGCGGTGAACGTACGGACCTTGCGCCCGACGCGCAGCTCGCCGGCTTCGGCGACGCGCATGTTGCGCACCCACTGGGAGTGCCCGCGCGCCGAGACGATGTACTGCGCGTCCTCGTACGTGTGCGGGTTGACCGGGATGCGCTGCATCTGGCCGCTCTTGCGGCCGCGCACGGAGAGTTCGGCGGACCCCATCAGGCTGACGCCGTGCCGCGCGAGCCAGCCGATCACGCCGTTCAGCCGGACGTTGAGGCGGCTGCCCTTCAGGTAGTAGGGGCTGGGGGAGGACGACGAGCCGGACTGGGCGTTCGCGGTCATGGGGTTCTCCTGGGTGTGGGTGGCGCGGTGTGAGCGCCGCTGGAGTCGGTCTCGATCTCGGTTGCGAGAGCACTGCTCTCGCTTGAGATCAGTGTGCACGAGATCGGTGATCCAAAGCAAGAGCGGTGCTCTCTTTTCTGTTCGCCGTCGCCGAGGGCGCTGCTCACCACTGTGTGCACTGCTCCCAAATGAGTGCACCGATCCGTAACGCGTGCATCGATCCGGAACGTGTGCACTGCTCCGAAGTCGTGGGACACTGCCCGTATGAGCACCGCACGAGGAGCCAGGGCCAGGGCACGGGAAGAAGTCACCGCCGCCATCAAGGACGAGGCCCGCAGACAGCTCGCGGCCGAGGGCGCGGCCAAGCTGTCCCTGCGCGCCGTGGCGCGCGAGCTGGGCATGGTCTCCTCGGCGCTCTACCGCTACTTCCCCAGCCGCGACGACCTCCTGACGGCGCTCATCATCGACGCGTACGACTCCATCGGCGAGGCGGCCGAGCAGGCGGACGCCGCCCTGCTCAAGAAGGCGTCGAAGAGCACCGACAGCAAGGCGGGAAGCATCGCGCCGGTACGCCGCTGGGTCACCGTCAGCGAAGCCGTCCGCGCCTGGGCGCTCGCCCACCCGCACGAGTACGCGCTCATCTTCGGCTCGCCCGTGCCCGGATACACCGCGCCGATGACAACCGTCCCGGCGGCGTCGCGCGTCGGTCTGCTGTTCTTCGGCATCGTCCGCGACGCCTATCAGGGCCGCGGGATCGCGGAGCCGCCGCTCCCCGAGGAGCTGCGACCCGAGGCCGAGCGGCTGGGCGCCGACCTGGCCCCCGACCTGCCGCCCGCCGTGGTGGCCGCGCTCGTCGCCGCCTGGGCGCAGCTGTTCGGCCTGATCGGCTTCGAGCTGTTCGGTCAGTTCAACCGGGTCGTGGAGGACCGTGCCACCTTCTTCACGCACGCCGCGACGCAGCTCGCCCACGGCGTGGGCCTGGTGCTGCCCCGGGAATGACATGCCTCCGCCCCGGAGTGAATGTCGTGCCCCGGGCGCGCCGCGCGCCGCCCGAACCGCGTCGCGTACTCCCCGCGGAGTAGGTGCGGTCACCACGCCCGGCTGACGCCCGCGACGGCGTGCGGCGTCTAGCGTTGCGGTCATGGATGAGCAGCACGTACGCGGGGCCGGCGGCCCGCCCCGGACCTGGGCGGGTCCGCCGCACCTCGGGCGCTACGGGCCGCCCTGGACGGCGAAAGGCGTCGCCCGGCGCGGTCGGTTCGGGCCGCCCTGGTGGGGAGCCTCGGGGCAGGAAGGGCCGCGCTGGCCCTGGCGGTCCACCGTCCTGATCACCGCGTTCGTCCTCGTCGGCTCGACCTTCGCGGCACACGCCCAGACCGGTCGGGCCGACCTCGACGTGTTCGCCCGCGTGCTGCTGCTCGCGGGCGGCGTTCTCCTGCTGTGGCGCCAGCGGTACCCGGTCCTGGTGGCCTTCGGCACGGCGGCCTGCGCAACGCTCTACCTCGGCGCGGGCTACGCGTACGGTCCGGTCTTCATCACCGTGGCGGTGGGCTGTTACGCCGCGATCGTCGCGGGGCACCGCAGAGCCGCGTGGGCGGCGGTCGGCTTGTTCTGGGTGGGGCATGTCCTCGTGGCGCACTGGCTGTACGCGTATCTGCCGCCGTCGGGGGACGAGGCGGCGTCCTGGGGGCAGGAGGGTTTCATCGCCGCGTGGGTCCTGGCGATCGTCGCCTTCTCCGAGCTGGTCAAAACGCGTCGCGAGCAGTGGGCGAAGGAGCGCGCCGAGCGCGAGAAGGCCGCCGAGCGGCGCGCGGACGAGGAGCGCCTGCGGATCGCGCGGGAGCTGCACGACGTGCTCGCGCACTCCATCTCGGTCATCAACGTCCAGGCGGGCGTGGGTCTGGCGCTGCTCGACTCCGACCCCGAGCAGGCGCGTACCGCCCTCACCACCATCAAGTCCGCGAGCAAGGAGGCGCTGGGCGAGGTCCGCCAGGTCCTCGACACGCTCCGGACCCCGGGCGACGCGCCGCGCGCCCCGGCCCCGGGCCTCGACCGGCTCCCGGAACTCGTGGAGCAGGCCGCGAGCGCGGGCCTCGGCGTCGACATCGCCACGGAAGGATCCCGCGCGGCGCTGCCGCCCGGAGCCGACCTCGCCGCGTTCCGCATCGTGCAGGAGGCGCTCACCAACGTCGTACGGCATTCGGAGTCGCGCAACGCGCGCGTAGAGGTGCGGTACACCGGGACCGCGCTGTCCCTGCGCATCGACGACGACGGGCCGGCGAGCCACGAGGCGGCCGGCGGCAGCGGGAACGGCCTGGCGGGAATGCGTGAGCGGGCCGCCGCGCTGGGTGGCACGATCGAGGCGGGACCGCGGCCCGACGGCGGCTTCCGGGTGCTCGCCGAACTGCCCTTCACGCCGACGGAGGAGAACCGTTGATCCGCGTACTGCTCGCCGACGACCAGTCGCTCGTCCGCGCCGGATTCCGGGCGCTGCTCGACGCGCAGAGCGACATCGAGGTCGCGGGGGAAGCCTCCGACGGCGACGAGGCGGTGCGCCTCGTACGCGAACTGCGGCCCGACGTCGTCCTGATGGACATCCGGATGCCGGTCCTCGACGGGCTCGCCGCGACCCGCCGCATCAGCGACGACGCCGCGCTGGAAGCCGTGAAGGTGGTCATGCTGACCACCTTCGAACTGGACGAGTACGTCTTCGAGGCGATCCGCGCCGGAGCCTCCGGGTTTCTCGTCAAGGACACCGAGCCCGAGGAACTGCTGCGCGCCGTAAGGGCGGTGGTGCAAGGCGACGCGCTGCTCTCGCCGGGGGTGACCCGTCGCCTGATCGCGGAGTTCGCGGCGCGCTCCAAGGAGCCCGCGGCCGCCGGGTCGCTCGGGCAGCTCACCGAGCGCGAGCGTGAGGTGATGGCGCTGGTCGGCATCGGCCTGTCGAACGAGGAGATCGCCCGCCGCCTCGTCGTCAGCCCGCTCACCGCGAAGACGCACGTGAGCCGCACGATGGTGAAGCTCGGCGCGCGTGACCGGGCCCAACTGGTCGTCCTCGCCTACGAGTCGGGCCTGGTGAGGCCCGGCTGGCTCGGGTGAGCGGACACGCGTCGCTGATACGCGCCACTGACACGCGGGTGCGCCCGGCGGCAGGGGACTGCCGGCCGGGCGCACCCGCGTGCGGTCAGGTCGAGCGTGTGGGCTCGGGTCGAGCACCCGTGGGTGGGTCGAGGTTCAGTGGGCCGGTCGAGGGATCCGTGGTTCAGTCGTGGACCGCGACGCGTTCCGTGCGCGCGGCGTCCGACCCCTCCAGTACCGACTCCTCCCGCACCGAGTCCTTGTGCACCGACTCCTCCTCCCGCACCGACTTCGCGATCAGGACCGTGCTCTGCGGACGCCGTGTCCGCAGCCCGGTGAGGGTGATCAGCAGGCCCGCCAGCGCGATCGCGGTGACGACGACGAGACCGGGCCGGAAGCTGTCGAGGACGGCCTGCGGGGACGAGCCCTCGCCGGAGTTCGCGGTGACGACGGCCGTCACGACGGCGAGGAAGATGGCGCCGCCGACCTGCACGGAGGTGTTGAGCAGCCCCGAGACCATGCCCTGTTCGTCGTCGTGGACGCCGTTGGTGGCCTGGATGTTGAGCGAGGGGAACACCAGGGCGCAGGCCGCGCCGATCAGGAGCATCGTCGGCAGGATGACGGACGCGTAGACCGGGTCGAGGTTGATGCGCAGGAACAGCGCGTAGCCGATCACCATGAAGGTGAAGCCGGCCGCGATGAGGCGCGGGGTGCCGAACCGGTCGACGATCGCGCCGACCTTCGTCGAGGAGAGCGCCACGAGGGCGCCCGCCGGCAGGAACGCCAGCGCGGTGTGCAGCGCGGACCAGCCGAGCAGGGACTGCATGTACAGGGTGACCAGGAACTGGAAGCCGACGTACGAGCCGAAGAACGCCATCGCGCCGAGCTGCGCCCTGATCTGTGGGCCGGAGCGCAGCACTCCGAGGCGGATCAGCGGGCCCGGGGAGCGGCGCTCGATGGAGACGAAGACCGCGAGCAGTACGGCGACGGCCAGGAAGGACAGCAGGGTGCGGGCCGAGGCCCAGCCCGCCTCCGGCGCCTGGACGACGGTGAACACGAGGAGCAGCATCGACGCGGTGCCGGTGATGGCGCCGGGGATGTCGTAGCCGCGGTGGTTCTTCTCGCGCTCGCTGTGCGGGATGAGCTTGATGCCGACGAGCAGCGCGATCACTGCGATCGGCGCGGGCAGCAGCATGGTCAGGCGCCAGCTGGCTTCGGTGAGCAGTCCGGACAGGACGAGGCCCATGGAGAAGCCGGTGGCGGCGCAGGTCGTGTAGATGGAGAGCGCGCGGTTGCGCAGCGGACCCTCGGCGAACGTCGTGGTGATGATGGACAGGCCGGCCGGCGCGGTGAACGCGGCGCTGAGGCCCTTGATGAAGCGGCTGGCGATCAGGAGCGGCCCGGAGTCGACGAGTCCGCCGAGCAGGGACGCGAGGGCGAAGACGCCGAGGGCGATCAGGAACACCCGGCGCCGGCCGAGCAGGTCGGCCGCGCGGCCGCCGAGCAGCAGCAGGCCGCCGTAGCCGAGGATGTAGCCGCTGACGATCCATTGCAGTGTCGACGTCGACAGGTCGAGCTCCGAGCCGATGGACGGCAGGGCGACTCCGACCATCGACACATCGAGTGCGTCGAGGAACATCGCGGCGCAGAGGACGAGCAGTGTGCCCCACAGACGGGGGGACCAACGCTCCTGGGACGCAGGGGTGTTGGCGAGCGGAGAGGTCATGCGGAGCAGACTACATGCGTATGCATTGACTGCAAGTGCATTTAATTCCGATGCAACAATGCCCGTCTTTTCTGCTACGGTGCGGTCATGGCGGCGAAAAAGGCCGAGCCCGGCCTCGTGGATCAGTGGCGGGACATCCTTGCGGTGCATGCGCGCACCATGTGCGAGCTCGATCGTGAGCTGCATCGGCACGGCCTGGGCGCCAGCGACTTCGAGGTGCTCGACGTCCTGGCCGACAGTACGGCGGAGGACGGCAGTTCCTCCTTCCGCGTGCAGGAGATCGCCGCTCAGGTCCACCTCAGCCAGAGTGCCCTGTCGCGCCTGATCGGCCGCCTGGAGAAGGACGGCCTCCTGGAGCGCGGCATGTGCCCCGAGGACCGCCGCGGCGTACGGGTCTGCCTCACGCGGAAGGGCCGCGACCTGCACACGGAGGTCCGGCCGCTGCAGCGCGCGGTACTGGGGCGGATGCTCGCCGATCGCGCCCAGGGCTGATTTCCCCGGGCGGCCCGGCCCGTCGTCAGCTCCAGGTGACCCCCGAGCGCTCCCGCCACAGTGCGGCCAGTGACGCGTCGCCGGTGAGGCCCGGGAACGGCAGCCGGTTCCACAGCGACAGATAGAGCCGCGCCGCGGGCCCCGACAGCTCACAGTCGGCCTCGCCCGCCCCGTCCCGCTCGGTGACCGGCGGCTCCTGCGAGATCCGTACGGTCCACGACCGGCCGGTGTCGGTGGCCCGCACGCGCAGCAGGCGAGGGGTGTCCGACCGCACCTTGCTCCGGCCGCGCGCATGGAAGCCGAGCAGCAGTTCCTCGATGCCGTCGACCGCGAACTCCGCGGGGATGACGCCGGGCCTACCGGCCAGCGCGGACTCCGCGTCCACCCGGTGGACGGTCGTCTCGTGCGCCTGCCGCCGCGCCCAGAACGCCAGCGGCGACGGTGCGGGCAGGAACGTCCAGCACTCCACGTCGGGCCGGGCCCCGGCGAGCGTTCCGACGAGCCGGCCGTGGCCCTCACGGAACCAGGCGATGAGCTCCGCGCCGTCCAGATCCGGCAGACCGGCGTCGGGGTGGTACGAGGTGTGCCCCTCGGCGACGAACGCCGTGGCCCAGCGGTGCACCATGCCCACGTGTCGCAGAAGGTCCCGTACGGCCCAGCCCGGGCAGGTCGGCACCTTGGCGTCGGTCCCCGCCGTCTCGGCGGCGCCGGCGAGGAGGCGGCCCTCCTCGTCGAGCGTCTCTATGTGTTCGGCAGTCTCCATGGCGGGAGTCTGCCCGATGGGACCTGGCTGGAATACGTCCTTGCGGATGCTCGTCGCGCGCGGGTCAGGAGACGGCCGCGCGCCGGGTCGCGAAGCCGATCAGGGCGGCGACGCCCGCCAGTACGGCCACGCTGGTCAGCGCGGCGGGGAGCGAGAACCAGTCCGCCATGAAGCCGATCATCGGCGGTCCGAGGAGCATGCCGCCGTAGCCGAGCGTGGACGCGGCGGCGACGCCGGTCGGTCCTGCCAGGGCGCCCGCGCGTTCGACCGCCACGGGGAAGATGTTGGCGAGGCCGAGACCCGTGACGGCGAAGCCGAGGAGGGCCAGCCACACGGTGGGGGCGAGCGAGCCGAGCAGCATGCCGGCCGCGCCGGTGGCGCCGCCGAACACCAGCGTGCGTGTCCTGCCCAGGCGTTCGAGCAGCGTCGTCCCGCTGATCCGGCCGATGGTCATGGCCAGGGCGAAGCAGGAATAGCCTGCCGCGGCCACTCCGGGAGGGGCGTGCAGGTCCTCCTCCAGGTGCAGGGCGCCCCAGTCCGCGAGCGCGCCCTCCCCGTACGCGGTGCACAGGGCGATGAGGCCGAAGACGAGGACGAGCCCGCGCACGCGCCCGGCGGGTCGCTGGGGCGCCGATGCGGGCTCGTTCCGTGCGCGGCCGTGGTCGTCCGGGGCCGTGGGCGCGTCGTGGCGCAGGAGTGTGGGGCCGACGGCGGCCGTGACGAGCAGGCCGATGACGGTGAGGGCGAGGAGGTGCCGGGTGGGGGAGACGTGGCCCGCGACCAGGCCGCCGAGCCCGGCGCCGAGCATGCCGCCGAGACTGAACGCCGCGTGGAAGCTCGGCATGACGGGGCGGCGCAGGGCTGCGACGAGATCGACCGCGGCACTGTTCATCGCCACGTTGATCCCGCCGTAGGCGGCGCCGAACACGAGCAGGACCAGGCCGAGGGTGAGTGCCGAGTGGGTGAGCGGGGGCAGCGCGACGCTCAGCGCCAGGAGCACGCCGCTCACCACGGTCACCGGATGACTGCCGAAGCGCCTGCACAGGCGCCCCGTGAGCATCATCGTGATCACGGCCCCCGCGGAGACGCCGAGGAGCGCGAGCCCGAGCGTGCTCGCCGAAGCGCCGGTCTGCTCCTTCACGGCGGGGATGCGTACGACCCATCCCGCGAAGATGAAGCCGTCGAGCGCGAAGAAGATCGTGAGCGCGATACGCAGGCGGGTGAGGGACGCGGTCCGCGGGCTGTCGTCCTTGACGGCCCGGAGTTTGTTTAGTGTCGGCACAAAGTCAGGGTAGGGCGCCACCCCGGCCGGGGACAAGACGGTTCGCGGCGTGACGGCCACGACATCCGCCGGACCGGCGCACGGAAAACGGCTGCGGCCCCACCCGTCCGGGAGGGGCCGCAGCCAGGAGAACCGTAGGTGTGGCTCGGGGTGTCACACCGCGAGGACCTTGACCCCCGCCTCCTCGAAGCGCTCCACCGTCGCCGCGTCCACGGCGCTGTCGGTGACCAGGGTGCCGATCCGCTCCGTCGAGCAGATCCGCGCGAACGCGCGCTGGCCCAGCTTGCTGGAGTCCGCCGCGACGACGACGCGCTCCGCCCGCTCGCACAGCAGCCGGTTGATGGCCGCCTCCGCCTCGTCGTGCGCCGCGGCGCCGTGTGCGACGTCGAAACCGACGACACCGAGCACGGCCGTGTCGATCGTGATCTGGCTCAGCACGCCGTCCGCGAGTGGGCCGATGAGCTCGTACGACTGCGGCCGGGCGACCCCGCCCGTCACCACGATCTTGAACTGGGGCCGTACGGCGAGCTCGTTGGCGATGTTCAGCGCGTTCGTGACGATCGTGAGGGCCGGGGAGCCGGAGGCGAGGTCGGGGCGGACCGCGAGTGCGCGCGCCACCTCGGTCGTCGTCGTGCCGCCGGTCAGACCGACCGCCTCGCCCGGCGTGATCAGCTCGGCGACGGCCTTGGCGATCCGCTCCTTCTCGGAGGCGTTGCGCGCGGTCTTGTAGCGCAGGGGCAACTCGTAGGAGACGCCGTGGACGACGGCGCCGCCCCGGGTGCGTACGAGCATCTGCTGCTCGGCGAGCTGGTCGAAGTCGCGCCGGATCGTGGCCGCGGACACCCCCAGTTCGGCCGCCGCCTCCTCGACATCCAGGCGCCCCCGCTCCACGAGCAGTTCCAGCAGGGACTTCCAGCGGGCGTCGCGGGACATCCGCGGCCTCCAATCGTCGTTCTCCGGTGACCCTAGCGCACTACCTGATGCTTGGTTATGCTCGAAAGGTATCGAATTCTTGCAGGAACGAGCATACGCTCGGCGGGACCGGTCGAGCGCGACGCATGCGACGTGCTCGACCGGCCCACGGACACGACACATCAGGGAGTGGGCACGGCATGAGCCATGTCGAGAACGAGCTGAACAGCCAGCCGGAGTGCTGGACGCGCGCGGCGGGTCTGGCCGCGGGCGAGGCCGCCAAGCTGCCCGCGCCGGGGGAGCGCGTCGCGATCGTGGGCTGCGGCACCTCGTGGTTCATGGCGCAGGCCTTCGCCGCGCTGCGCGAGCAGTCCGGGCAGGGCGAGACCGACGCGTTCGCGGCCTCGGAGTTCCCGGCAGGGCGCCCCTACGACCGCCTCATCGCGCTGTCCCGGTCCGGCACGACGACCGAGGTCGTCGAGCTGCTGGCCGCGGTCAAGGGCCGCGTCCGGACGACCGCCGTCATCGGTGACCCGAACACACCGATCGTCTCCGCCGCCGACGACGTGATCGTCCTCGACTTCGCCGACGAGCGGTCCGTCGTCCAGACCCGCTTCGCGACGACGGCGCTCACGCTCCTGCGCGCCCACCTCGGCCTGCACACCGAGCAGGCGGTCGCCGACGCGCGCACCGCGCTGGAGACTCCGCTGCCCGAAGGCCTCGTGGAGTGCGGCCAGTTCAGCTTCCTGGGACGCGGCTGGACCGTCGGTCTCGCGAACGAGGCCGCCCTGAAGATGCGCGAGGCGTCCCTGTCGTGGACCGAGGCGTACCCCGCGATGGAGTACCGCCACGGCCCCATCAGCGTCACCACCGCGGGCACCGCCACCTGGATGATCGGCACGGCGCCCGAGGGGCTCGCCGAGCAGGTGGCCGGCACCGGCGCGCTCTGGATCGAGGGCGGCCTCGACCCGCTGGCCGAACTCGTGCGCGCGCAGCGCCTCGCCGTGGCCGTCGCGGCCGCCCGCGGACTCGACCCCGACCAGCCGCGCCACCTCACCCGCTCGGTGATCCTCACCGCCGGCTGACCGTCGACCGAGCTTCCGAGCCTTCCGAAAGGAGGGGCTGTGCCCCTCGCAGCAACCGGCGCGCTCGTCGCCGAGGCCACCGCGGCGCGTACCGCGGTGGCCGCGTTCAACGTCATCACCCTGGAGCACATCGAGGCCGTCGTGGCGGGCGCCGAGGCCGCGAACGCGCCGGTGATCCTCCAGGTCAGCGAGAACGCCGTGCGGTACCGCTACGGGCGCCTGCTGCCCCTCGCGAGGGCCGCGGCCGCCACCGCGGAGGCGGCCGCGGTGCCCGTGGCGCTCCACCTCGACCACGTCCAGAGCGACGAGCTGCTCCGCCAGGCCGCGGACGCCGGGTTCAGCTCCGTGATGTACGACGCGGCCCGGCTCCCCTACGACGAGAACCTCGCTGCCACCCGCGCGGCCGCCGACTGGGGGCACGCCAACGGGCTCTGGGTCGAGGCCGAGCTCGGGGAGGTCGGCGGCAAGGACGGCTCCGCGCCGCTCGACGCCCACGCGCCGGGTGCCCGCACCGACCCCGGGGAGGCCCGCGCCTACGTGACGGACTCGGGCGTCGACGCCCTCGCCGTGGCGATCGGCTCCTCGCACGCCATGACCACCCGCACCGCGACGCTCGACCACGACCTCCTCAAGCAGCTCTCGGAGGGCCTCGACGTACCGCTGGTCCTGCACGGTTCCTCCGGTGTCGGTGACGACGAACTCTCGCAGGCCGTCCGGGGCGGCATCGCCAAGGTGAACGTCGGCACGGCCCTGAACATAGCGATGACGGCGGCCATCCGGGAGTTCCTGGCCGCACATCCCGACGCCGTCGACTCCCGCAAGTACCTGAGCGTGGGCCGCGAGGCGATGGCCCGCACGGTGACGGAGCTGGTCGAGGTGATGCGCCGCTGACCCGTCCCCCGCTCCCGCCCCGGTACGCGGAAGACACCTCGTACCGGGGACAATGGGGCCATGGCCGGCCAGCACGAACCGCACGCGCCCCCGCTCTTCCCGGTGCACCGGGAGCGCCGGGAGATCGCCCCCGGCGCCGTGCACGTGCCCGGCTGGCTCGATGCCGAGGCCCGGCGCGCACTCGTCGAAGCCTGCCGCGGCTGGGCCACCGGGCCCGTGCCGATGCGCCACACGCGGCTGCCGGGCGGCGGCGTGATGTCCGTCCAGACCGTGTGCGTCGGATGGCACTGGCAGCCCTACCGCTACACGCGTACGGCATCCGATGTGAACGGCGCGCAGGTGGCCCACTTCCCCGACTGGCTGAAGGAGTTGGGCAGACGCGCGCTCGTCGACGCCTACGAGAACGACACGGCCGGTGACGGCTACGACCCCGACACGGCACTGATCAACTTCTACGACGGCGCCGCCACCATGGGCATGCACCAGGACAAGGACGAGCGCGCCCGGGAACCCGTCGTCTCGCTCAGCGTCGGCGACACCTGCGTCTTCCGGCTGGGCAACACCGAGAACCGCGGCAGACCGTACGAGGACGTGGAGCTGGTCTCCGGGGACCTGCTGGTCTTCGGAGGACCGTCGCGGCTCGCCTTCCACGGGGTGCCGAAGGTGTACCCCGGCACCGGCGACCCGGCCACCGGGCTCTCCAGAGGCCGCCTGAATCTCACGATGCGCGTCACCGGACTCGCCGGACCGCCCTGCGCACCCTCCGCACGGGGGTGAGTTCACCCGCAGGGGCTGTGGCGTTCACCGGATACGATGCGACACGGTGATCAGGGCGAGGAGTTGCTGATGCGTGGCAAGGCGGCCTCCGGGGCCGGGGGGCAGACGGCGGGCGAGGCGGAGGGTTCCGCGCGTGCGCCCCGTCTCGAGCGGGGCCGTGGTGCTCTCGGCCCGGCGCTCGAACTCGTGCACACCGGCCGCGCGCCGACCCGCGCCGTCCTCACCGCCGAACTGGGGGTGACCCGGGCCACGGCGGGCGCGGTCGCCGCCGAGCTGGAAGCGCTCGGGCTGATCAGGATCGACGCGAAGCCGAGCGCCGCGGCGGGGTCGCAGGGGCGTCCCTCGCACCGGCTGTCCGTCGCCGAGGACGGGCCCGTGGCGCTCGCCGCGCAGGTGCACGCGGACGGTTACCGCGCGGCCCTCGTGGGCCTCGGAGGCCGTATCGTCGCCACCACGCCCGGCTGCGAGATCATCGACCCGGACCCGGCGCAGGTACTCGGCTCGGTCGTGGAGGCCGGCGCCCAACTCCTGCGCGAGACCGGCCGCCACTGCGTCGGCGCGGGGCTCGCCGTGCCGTCGGCGGTGGCCGAGCCCGACGGCACCGCCCTCAACCCGCTCCACCTCGCCTGGCCCGCGGGCTCGCCCGTCCGCGAGATCTTCGCCGAGCGCGTACGGGAGGCGGGCATCGGGCGGCCGGCGTTCGCCGCGAACGACGTCAACCTCGCCGCCCTCGCCGAGCACCGCCACGGCGCGGGCCGCGGCGCCCGCGACCTGCTGTGCGTCGCCACCGGCCACCGCGGGGTCGGCGGCGCGCTCGTCCTCGACGGGCGTCTGCACACCGGCAGTTCGGGCCTCGCCCTGGAGGTCGGACACCTCACCGTGAACCCCGAGGGCCGGCCCTGCTACTGCGGCAGCCGCGGCTGCCTCGACGTGGAGACCGACCCGCTGGCCCTGCTCGACGCTGCGGGCCGCGAACCGGGCCCCGACGGCTCCCTGCTCCAGCAGGCCCGTGACCTGATCGTCGGCAGCCTCGACGACCCGAAGGTGCGGATGGCCACCGAGGCCCTGATCGACCGTCTCGGACTCGGCCTCGCGGGCCTGGTGAACATCCTCAACCCCGACCGCATCATCCTGGGCGGCCTGCACCGGGCACTCCTCGACGCGGACCCGGACCGCCTGCGGGCCGTCGTCGCGGACCGCAGCCTGTGGGGCCGCAGCGGGGGCGTCCCCATCCTGGCGTGCACCCTCGACCACAACAGCCTGGTCGGAGCAGCCGAGTTGGCGTGGCAGCCGGTCCTCGACGACCCGCTCTCGGCGCTGGGCCTCGCCTGACGCGCGGGAGACCAGGCGCACCCCAGTTGGTCCTGGCGGGCTTGACCGTGCACAATCACCGCCATGATCGGTGAATCGGCCCGGAATTACCTGGCCTCGGTGGAGAGCCGCCTCCAGGCGGACGGCTGCGCGACGCGCTGGGAGGACTGGTTCGGTGTGCCCGTCCTCGTGGGGCGGCGGGCCGACTTCCGGATGCGCTGGATGGCCACCAACCTGTACCTGTTCACCGTCGCCGCCGCCGTGCCCGAGATCACGCCGCAGAGCGTCGACGCGTTCACCTCGCAGGTCCTGACGTACGCGAAGAAGAACAAGGGCGGCCTCCCGGTCGGCCTGCAGACCGGCCTCGCGGCCTTCCCCGTCCTCGTCAGCGAGCGCGTCGACCCGGCCGCCATGGCCTGGGCCGAACAGCAGCAGCGCAACCGCTTCGCCTGCTTCGCGCGCCCGGTCGTCGTGGACAGCGCTCAGCGCTACGTCGGTTTCTACCGCGGCAAGCCGGCCATCGGCCGCGTCTACGCCTCCCACCTCATCGACAAGGGCAACCGCTACTTCAACTGATTCTTGCGAGGAATCCCGTGGCTTTAGCCATCGGGTGGAATCGCATCCTGTGGCGGCGCTCCGGAGCGGCGCATTGCCGTCCCGGCGGAGCCGGGGTGTTGCTCAGCCGGGACGTTTCTGGTTCTCGATGTACTCCTTGACCACCTGTAGTGGGGCGCCCCCGGCGGAGGCGGCGAATTATGACGGTGACCAGAAGTGTTCGCCCCACAGGTGGCGGTGGATGAGCTCCGGGTACTCCTTGCGCAGCAGGCGGGCGGAGACGCCCTTGAGCGAGCCGACCATCCGGGACAGAGCGATCTGCGGGGGATAGTGCACGAGCAGGTGGACATGGTCCGCCTCGCCGTTGAATTCGGTCAGCTCGGCCCGGAAGTCGCCGCACACCTCGGCCGTGATGAGCGGGCACGGCTCAGGAAGCCCCAATGCGTCACGCTGCACTCCTGGTCCTTCCATCAGCTCGGCGCCTTCATCGCCTACAAGGCGAAAAGAGCCGGGGTCCCGCTGGTGCACGTCGATCCGGCGTACACCAGCCAGGAATGCTCCCAGTGTCATCACACCGACAGACGCAACCGGCCCTCGCAGGCCCGGTTCGCGTGCCAGGTCTGCGGCTTCGTTGAGCACGCGGATCTGAACTCGTCCCACAACATCGCCGCACGCGGCTGGTGGACGTGGGTTCGCGGGGCTGAGTCGCAGGCCCCTGCGCTCACCCTCATCGCGTGAGCGCTGGATGCAGCCGGGCCTCATCATCGCCAGTGATGACCCGAGCAGCAAGCCCGGGCTTCAGCCTCGGGTAGTTGACCGGGTAGTCGTCACGGACACCGGGCGTCGCGCCCGCTCTGCCGAGGCCCACCGCGAGCACCCCACGCGCCAGATCGCCTCCCGAGTGGTGCCCGACGGCGAGCAGTTCGCGCAGAGCGGGTTCCAACGAGCCGTCCCCGCTCACTGCCCGCAGGAACGCGTGGGCCTGCGGCACGCATTCGCCGCGCACCGCGTGCCGCAGGAGTGCCGCCGAGAGCAGTGGTGTGCGCAGGGTCGCGTCCGCGACCGCCTCCGAGAGCGGTGCGAGAGGGCCTCCCCACGCTCGGCTCGCCAGCAGCGCGCCGCACAGGATGTCGTCACCGGACGGGGTGAGCCCCGGGCCGAGGCCGACCAGCGCGCGGGCGGCCCGCCGGACTTCGCCCGCGTCATCGGTGTGCAGGGCGTGGCGCAGGTCGGTCAGACGGGGCGCCAGCGGGGGCGGCAGGGGGTGCGCCGACGCGTCGAGCAGCGCCGCCACCCGCCCGAGGCGGGCGGGGTCCGGTGGGGAGGAGGCGTCCTGGACACGGGGCGGTGTCCAGGACGCCTCCGGTTCGAAGCGAACGGGCCCGATGACTACGCGGCCTGCCCCGAAGCCGGCCCGCGGTGTGTCGAGGTCCAACGGCCGGTCCGCCGACGAGAAGGGCAGCACGAGCGCGTTCGGCAGGAGGATCGCGTCCCGGGTCACCACGGCGAGCGCGGGCAACTCCTGGTCTCCGGTGGCGAGATGGACCGCGTGGCGGGTGGCGGCGACGACGCGGGCCGGCCGGGGCGGACCGTGCAGCAGCGGGGCGACGGCCGTGCTGATGGTGCCGAGGTGCGTGTGACGGACGGTGCCGAGGTGTACCTGCTCGGGGCGGGTCACCTCAGCCCGTGCGGATGCCCCGCCGGCCGCCGTGCCCGTCATTCCCCGGGCTCCGGGGGCACGTCGAAGGCGCTCAGCGCGTCCGTGAAGCAGCGCATCGGGGCGTGGGTGAGGCCGGCGCCGATCTGGCCGATGCCCGGTTCGCGGTGGGCGATGCCCGTGGTGATGACCGGTTCGAGGCCCGTGTCGACGACCTTGCGGATGTCGAGGCCGACGGGGCTGCCGACGAAGTCGAGGCCGGGGAGGCGGTAGTCGCGGTGTCGGCCGACGGTGAGCGTCGCCATCTCCTGGCTGACGCGACGGGCCCCCTCGGGGGTGCCGCCCACGAAGCCGACGATCGCCGGCGCGGCGGCCAGCGCGAATCCGCCCAGGCCGTGCATCTCGGTGATGGCGCTGTCACCGATGTCCGGGTTGGCGTCGGCGGGCCCGTATCCGGCGAAGTAGAGGCCGTCCACGGGGGCGGCGGGTGCCGTGAACCAGGCGTCGCCGAGGCCGCTGACGCGGATGCCGACATCGACCCCGTTGCGCGCGAAGGCGGTGACGACCGTGGAGTGCGGCACGCCGTGCCCGGCCAGCAGCGCCAACTTGCTCGCGGCCATCGAGAAGTTGAGGAACCAGTAGTTGTTGTCGCGCAGGAAGTCCAGCGCCTCGATCCCGCCGAGTTCCGCGTGCCGGGCGAGCGCGGCGGAGAGCTCGCGGGTGAGCAGGGCGCTCGCGGCGGTGTTGCGGCTGTGGCACTCGTCGCCCATCTGAAGGGCCTGTGCGGTGACCGACCGCAGGTTGACCGGCTCGGCCAGCGAGCCGATCGCCGCCCGCAGCGCGGGGCCGAGGCGCTCTCCCATCCAGCGCAGCCGCTTCATCACGTCGTCGCCGAGCGCGCCGTAGCGCAGGCAGCGGCCCTGCCCCTCGTTGAGGTTGGAGTAGGCCCGCAGTCCCGTGGCCTCGTCCTCCACGACGAGCAGGGGCATGGACGCGGAGATGACGCCCGCCATCGGGCCGACGGCGTCGTGGTGATGGCAGGGGGCGAAGCGGATGGCTCCCGTGTCGGCGAGTGCTTCCGCGTCCGGTGCCGTCGTGGCCCAGCCCTCCAGGAGCGCGGCGCCGACGACGGCGGCCCGCATCGGGCCGCACATGCGCTGCCACTCGATCGGCGGTCCGGCGTGCAACAGGAGCTTCTCCTGGGCCAGTTCAGGGATGAGTTCCCCGGCCGGGCGGACGTCGGTCCACTGTGGCACGACGCCGAGTATCCGCTCGAGTGCTTCGGCGTTGGCCGCCTCGACGGCCGGGTGCGCGACCAGGCGGGCGAGCCTGCCGCCGAGTTCCGGATCACCGTGGGCCGGGGGTCGCCAGTCGACCGCCGTCACCGTCGCCCCCGCGGACCGCGGCGGCCCGGCGAACGCGTCGACACCGACGTTCACGACGTGCGGTACGCCGGTCAGGAGGCCCTGCGCGGGCGCGGCCTGTGCGGTCATGCGGTCTCTCCGATCCGGGAGGATGAGGCGGCGGCGGAGCCGGGGGCGGCGGATGCGAGAGTCAAGTCGCCATCGATGGAGAGGAGTTCGGCGCACACCCGTGCGGCGCTCGTGCTGCTGTCGACGACGTACGCACCCGCGTCCCGCAGAATCCGCTGCTGTGCGGTGAGCCCCTGCGGGTCGTCGTCGGTGCCCACGACGAACGCGATCACCGGCGGGGAGTCGTCAGGAGCCTCGGCCAGGGCCTCGGCGAGAGCCGCTGCCGGATCAGGCGCCGCGCCGTGTCCGATGACCACGTCGAGGACGACCGCGGCGCTCCGTGGGTCCGCGAGTGCTGCTCGCAGATACGCCGTGCGCACCGTGGGGTCGATCATCGGGTGGGGGCGCCCGGCGGTGAACTCGTCGTCGCCCAGGTCGAGTACGAGATGCCGGTCCGGCAGACGTGGGGCGGCGCCCGGCACCGGCGGGGGAGCGGTGCGGGTGATGTCACCGAGCGCCGGGCCGAGCAGCAGGGCCGCCTCATGGGCGAACGTGCCTCCCGCGTACAGGGCCCGCAGCAGGCGGCGCGGCGGAGCGGGGGCGGGCAGCTTGGGCAGCTCCTCCCCCGGCGGCAGCGCTCCGCCGACGGCAAGGGAAGCCGCGGACCGCGCTGCCTCCGAGAGAGTGGGCGCGAGCGTCACGCCGGCCGGGGCGGGGGCGGTCCCGTCCGTGCCGAGGAAGCAGGCCACCACCGGTTTCCCCAACGCGCCCGCGTGCCGCAGCAGTTGCCCGGCCACGTGAGGCGCGGGCGGTTTGGACACGAGGACGATGACCTCCGTGGCGGGGTCCGCGGCCAGGGCGTCGAGCCCGGCCCGCATCGTCGGCCCGCCCACGTCCGCGCTCACGTCGCGGCTGCCCGTGCCGATCACATGGCTGACCCCCGAGCCCAGGGAGTGCAGCAGACTCGACACCTGTTGCAGTCCCGTACCGGAGGCCCCGACCAGGCCGACGCAGCCCGCCCGCACCTCGTTGGCGAAGCCGAGGGGGATGCCGCCGATGACGGCGGTACCGCAGTCCGGGCCCATGACGAGCAGCCCGCGGCGGGCGGCCTCGCGCTTCAGGAGCACCTCCTGCTCGATCGGCACGTGATCGCTGAAGACGAAGGCGTGCATGCCCAGGCGCAGCGCCTTGAGCGCCTCGGCGGCCGCGTACGGTCCGGGGGTGGAGATCAGCGCGAGGCTCGCGCCGGCGGGGGCGCCGGCGAGCGAGCGCACCGGGGGCCCGGCGTCCGCACCGGCCTCCGGTCCTGCGCCCGGTCCCTCGCCGGGACCGGACAGGGCATCGATCACCAGGGCGAGGGCGGTGTCCACCGCGTCGGGTTCGCCGCGGACGGCGACGAGCAGGTCGTTGGGTCCGGCGTCGTGGCCCGGGCTGGTCAGCAGCCCCGACCGCGCGAGGACGTCGCGGTTGGCGGGTGTGCCCATCACGAGGCTGATGGTTTCGACGCCCGGCGGTTCGGCCAGGCGGGCGGCGACCCTCATGAGGGCGACGGAGTCGGCGTAGAGATCCTTGTGCACGGCGTTTCGCAGCACCATGGCTCCGACTCTAGGCAGCGGCCCGCCCCTCGCAGCATGGCTCGAAGTGCCAGAACCGGACGGGGAATTACCGGCAACGGGTGACAGTGACCCGCCTTCGCGGGGGTCGGCGTCAGCCGTGCGGAGGGCACGCTCAGCGCCGGTCGCGCGCGGAGAGCAACCGGTGGGCGTGGACGGCCAGTTCGGTCTGGAGTCGGGCTGTCGGCCGGCGTTCGAGACCGCCGGTGAGGCGGTCGATCTGGCGCAGTCGATAGCGCAGGGTGTTGTAGTGGACGTGCAGCCGCGCGGCGGTGGCCACGCCGTTGCGGTCGTGGAGGAGGTAGACGCCGAGGGTCTCGACGAGGCTGCCCTCGTGCTCGGCGTCATGGGCGAGCAGCGGGCCGAGCGCGTCGTCGACGAGGGCCGCGAGCTCCGTCGCGGGCAGCTGGCCGAGGAGCCGGTACACCCCCAGGTCCGCATGGCCGCGGACGAAGTCTGGGCCGTGCAGTTCGCGGCCGAGCGTCAGGGTCTGAGCCGCTTCCTCGTAGCTGTGGTGGTAGTCGGTGAAGTCGTCCCGGACGGTTCCGGCGGCGACCGCCACGTCCCAGTCGGGGTGTGCGGCGGTGACAGCCGCGTGCAGGGCCTGACATCGGCCGTTGAGGGACGGCCCCGGTTCCATCAGCAGGACGAGTCCGCTCTGACTGCCCCAGATGATCGCGCCGGGCCCGGCCGCCGACCGCACAAGGGGCAACAGCCGCTCCTCCAGAGCGAGTTCGGTGTCGGTGGGGCCGCCGGTGCCGGTGGAGGCGACCTCGACGAGGACGACCGCACGGGGCAGGCGCAGGTTCCAGCCCATGGCCGCCGCGCGGCGCGCGGTCTCGGCGCGGTCGCGCGGCGGCCGTGAGACCAGTTCCATCAGGAGCAGCGTGCGGTAGCGCTGCTGGCGGCTGGCCAGGGCGCGTTCCTGGGCGGCGATGGTGGCCGCGACGGTCGTGGCGTGCTCGAGCGCCATCCGTTGATGAGTGTCGAGCTCATGAGGGGAAGGCGAGGCAGCCCCGGCCTCGTGATCCGCGGCCGGGGCGTCGTCCCGCCACAGGGCCACGGCGCCGCTCGCGCCGGTGCCCGTCTCGATGGCGCGCTCGGCGGCGGGCGGGACGTCGGAGGGCGGGGAGCCCGCGGAGGCCAGGATCCACCCGTGCTCGTCGAGCACGGCGGCCGCGCAACCGGACAGTTCGAGGAGTACGTTCATGAGCTCCTGGTAGGAGCCTCCGTCGAGGGCCACCGCCGTGAGCCGTTCATGGATGGCGCGCGAACGCTCCAACTCCAGGGCCTGACGGTTCAGTACGGTGCCCAGCACCTCGGACAGGATGTCGTTGAACATGACGGCACCCGGCAACTCGACGACGGGGAAGCCGAGTTCGTCCGCCACCGCCAGCATCACCGGCGGCAACGCGGGCAGATAGGGACCGACCTTCACGGCCAGGGCGGCGAGGCCGCGCTCGGCGAGTACGGGGATCAGGTCGCTCAGCGCCTCGGCGTCGTCACGGACGGCGTAGGCGGTGGTCAGCAGCAGTTCGCCGCCGCGCATCCAGCGCACGATGTCGGGAACTTCCATGATGTTGACGACGCGGATACGGCGGCCGCGGCCGCGGGCCCCGGCGACGAGTCGTGCGCCGCTGAGGCAGGGCAGGGCCAGTGCCTCGCTCACGGTCAGCCCGGGGGAGAGGCCGTAGGGGACGGTCGGGGCGGTACCGATACCGATGCCTGTCATGCACAGTCACTATGCGACAGCCGCGAGTAACCTGTAATACCCCGCGCGTAACTTCCATGTTTCCCTCTGTGGTTGGGGACGCCCCTTGTCAGCGGGTGTCAACGGCGGACGGCTCATCCTGGCGTCCGGTGCCCATGACCGGCTCGGCACGCCTCTCTTACGGTGACCCGCATGACTCCCCGAGCCGTGCCGAGGACAGCGGTGGTCGCCATCGGCGGCAACGCGCTGCTGCGCGGTGGCACCCACGCCACCGTCGCCGAACAGGTCGAGGCCGCGCGCCGGCTCGCGTCGCCCGTGGTGACGCTGGCCGACACGGGGTGGCGGGTCGTGGTCACCCACGGCAACGGCCCCCAGGTCGGATTCATCAAGCGCCGCGCGGATCTCGCGGCAGCCCTGGCCCCCGAACTGCCCGCCCTCGGCCTCGACATGTGCGTGGCCGGCTCTCAGGGCGGCCTCGGATACATCCTGGCGACCGCGATCGCGAGCCGCCTCAGGTCGCTCGGGCGCGCCGACGACCGGGTCGCCGCCCTGATCACCCACACCGTGGTGGACGCGCACGACGAGGCGTTCAGCCACCCGACCAAACCCATCGGAGCCTTCTATCCGGCAGCCAGAGCACGGGAGTTGGCGGATCTTCACGACTGGACAGTGGCGGAGGAGGGCGAGCGGGGCTGGCGCCGCGTGGTCCCGTCGCCCCGGCCGCGCCGGGTCCTCGAGACGCAGTCCGTACGGGCACTGTCCTCGGCAGGATTCACGGTGATCGCGGCCGGTGGCGGTGGGATCCCTCTCGTGGAAGGCGACGACGGTGGCTACCAGGGCGTCGAAGCCGTCATCGACAAGGATCTGACCTCGGCGCATCTCGCGGCGGAACTCGGCGCGGACCTGCTGGTCATCACCACCGCTGTCGAACGCGTAGCCGTCGACTACGGCCGGCCCACGCAGCGCTTCCTGGACCGGCTGACCTGCGCCGAGGCCGAACGGCTCCTGGCCCAGGGCCAGTTCCCGCCGGGCAGCATGGGCCCCAAGATCAGTGCCGCCCTCGACTTCCTGCGCGGCGCCCCCGGCCGCCAGGTGCTCATCACCTCACCGCAGCAGCTGGGCGCCGCCCTCGACGGACACGGCGGCACCTGGCTCGACAGCGACCCGGCGCGGACCACCGAAGAACCCCTCAACGGCACCGTCACGGCAGGGAGGCCGCAGTGATTCTCGAAGCGGGACAAGGCCCGATCGACGGCACGCACTATCTGCGAGCCACACCGGAGACCGTCGGCTGGGGGCGGCTGCCGTGCCGCACCACGGCGCCGGCGCTCACGATCGACTCCGGCGACAGCGTCACCTTCGACACCGTCTCGCACGAGGGCATCCTGGAGGACCAGGGGCGCGACCCGGCGGCCTTCTTCGGGCGGTACGGCATCGCCGCGACCGAAGTGCTCTCCGACGCACGCCTGCTGGCGAAGTCCCCGCCGCCACGGGACCCGGACGAGGACGGCCCCCATGTCGTCAGCGCGCCCGTCCACATCAGGGGCGCCGAGCCGGGTGACCTCCTCAAGGCCGAAGTGCTGTCCCTGCACCGGCGTGCCGACTACGGCGTCATCTCCAGCAGGCACGGCCGTGGCGCCCTGCCGGGCGAATTCGCCCGCACGGCACCGGAGTTCACCCTCTGCGAGGTGGAGCGCGCCGACGGCCGGGACGTCGGCGTGATCCGCTACGCCGAGGGCCGGGCGGCCCGGTTCCCGCTGCGGCCCTTCATGGGCATCATGGGCGTGGCCACCGACACGGACGGATCGCAGCACTCGGTGCCGCCGGGACGGCACGGCGGCAACCTGGACATCAAGGAACTCGAGACGCGCTCCGCGCTGTATCTGCCCGTACAGGCGGCCGGGGCGGGCTTCTACACCGGAGATCCGCACTACGCCCAGGGCAACGGCGAAGTCGCCCTCACCGCCCTGGAGGCGCCGCTGCGCGCCACGTTCCGGCTCACCCTCCTCAAGGGCGCACGGGCCCGCGCGGCGGCCGCGACCCTCACGCACCCCTTCGGCGAGACCGACCGGCACTGGATCCCCGTGGGGCTGCACGAGGACCTGGACGAGGCGATGCGGGAAGCGGTCCGCGCCGCCGTCCGCTTCCTCACGGACCGCTTCGGCATGGACGGGCCGTCCGCGTACGCCTACCTGAGCGCGGCGGCGGACTTCGAGATCTCGCAGGTCGTCGACCAGGTCCAGGGAGTGCACTGCCTCATCCGCAAGGCGGACTTCCCTGACTGATCCGGTCCGATCCAGCCCGATCGCGATCGCGGCTGACTCTGCCTGCCGCGTACGCCGGCCCCCCCGCATCCGCCCCCGCCCCTCCACTCACCGGGAGCTCGCATGCCTCAACTGATACTGCGTCAAGCACGCGTCGAAGACGCCCGGTCGCTCAGCGACGTGGTGATCGACGGCGGCCGGGTGCGAGCCGTCGGGGACGCCTCGGGCCAGGACGCCGACGAGGTGATCGACTGCGCGGGCCGGGTCGTCCTGCCCGGCTTCGTCGAACCCCATCTGCATCTCGACAAGGCCCTTTTGGACGGCGTACGAAGCAACCCCGACGGCACCCTCGCCGGAGCGATCGCGGTCACCGGCGAACTGAAGAGCGCGTTCACGCACGAGGACGTACTGGCTCGTGCGCGGCGCGTCCTGGAGGCGGCGGTCCTCAACGGCACGACGGTGATCCGCGCCCATCCGGACGTGGACCCGATCGCCGGGCTGCTCGGCGTCGAGGTCCTGCTCCGACTCCGCGCGGAGTACGCGGGCATGGTGGACCTCCAGATCGTGGCGTTCCCGCAGGAGGGGATCCTGCGGTCGCCCGGCACCGAGAAGCTGCTGATCGCGGCACTGGCGGCGGGCGCCGACGTGGTGGGCGGCTGCACCTACAACGAGGCCACCCTGGACGACTGCCGCCGCCACGTCGAGCTCGTGCTCGACCTCGCCGCCCAGCACGGGGTGCCGGCCGATCTGCACGCGGACTTCGCCGACGACGCGTCCGACCCCCGGTACGCGCTCGCCGAGTTCATCGCCGGCCAGACCGCGCGCCGGGGCCTGGGCGGCCGGGTGGCGCTCGGCCATATGACCTCACTCGGCGGCCGGGAGCCCGCGGACCGGGCGCGGGCGATGGCGGCCCTCGCCGACGCGGGCGTCGCCGTCGTGCCGCTCCCGGCGACCGACCTGCACCTCGGCGGGCGACGGGACACCCGGGCGGTCCGGCGGGGGGTCGCCCCGGTCCGCGAACTGTGGGACCACGGCGTGCTCGCCGCCTGCTCCTCCAACAACATCCGCAACGCCTTCACCCCGTTCGGACGCGCGGACCCCCTGGACACGGCGCTCCTGCTGGCGCAGACCGGCCATCTGTCCGGGTCCGACGACCTCCACCGGGTGCTGCGCATGGTCACGCACGACGCGGCCCGGGTCGTCGGCGTCGCCGACGACTACGGCGTACGGCCGGGCGCCCGCGCCGACCTGGTGGTGCTGGACACGCAGGTCTACGACGACATCGTCCTGGACCGGCCCGAACGCGCCCATGTCGTCAAGGCGGGGAAGGTGGTGGCCCGCACGGTCAGGACCAGCGAACTCCTCGTCCACTGAACCTCCTTCTCCCCTCGCACCCCCATCAGCCCCCCACACGCCCCCGCACGGCACCGCGCTCTGCCATCCGACTCCAGCAGAGGAATCCCCATGCGCGAACGCCTCTCTCACGAAATCGTTGCCTCCGTACTCGCCGGACTGACGGCGTTCATCGGAGGGACCGCGCTCCATCTCCCGCCCTGGGCGATCTTCATCTCGTGGGCGGCCGTCTTCGCGCTCGGAGGGCCGAGCTGGGCGAACGCCCGCAGGCTGTGGTGCACGATGCCCGCCGGCTCCGCCTTCGCCCTGATCATCGTGCTGATCGACCAGCACGCGGGCACGGCCTTCGGCGACAGCCAGTTCGCCCGGAACGTGGTGCTCGCCCTGGTGATCATGGTCGTCAACACCGTCCTGATGTACACGGGCCGCATCAAGGCGTTCTCGCTGGTTCCCGGCATGTTCCTCGGCTTCGCCAGCTACTTCGCCACGTTCTTCGGCGGCTTCGGCTACAAGCCGGGCAACATCTGGGCGGCGTGGGTGTGCGTGGTCGCGATGAACGCGCTCGGGCCGGTCTTCGCCTATCTGTCCAACCGGCTCATGTACCCGGTCCTCTCGCCGGTGCCGACGTCGGTCGTGGCGTCCGCCGGCCCCGTGCACCACGACGGCCGCACACCGTCGGCCGGAAGCACACAGGCCGAGTGAGGCCGTCCGTCACCTCCCGGGCAGCCGCTCCACCGCGAACGCCCTGCCCGGGTTGTGGACGAGGATCCGGTCCACCAGCGCTTCGCCCAGGGCCAGTTCGAGGCGAGGACGGACGCGGCGCAGCAGATACGGCATCCCGGGCCCACCGCTCACCGAGCGCGCTCCGGCGGTCGTCGTGTCGCCGCCGAGCAGAAGCCGGTCGCCGTACCCCGCGTCGGCGAGCGCCGCCATCGCGTCCGGCATCCGCCAGTCCGTCGCGTGATTGGCGCGCGACGGCCCGTCGAAGGCGAGGTACGCGCCGGACTCGGCGGCCTGCCGGTGCACGGCGAAGTCGGGGGAGCGGTTGAGGTGCCCGAGCACGACCCGCTCCGGCGCCACCCCCAACTCCCCGCACAGCAGGTCGAGTACGTCGAGTACACCTGTCCCCAGCTCGTGGTGGACGGCGATCGGTGCGCCCGTCGCGTGATGGGCCTCGGCGGCGGCCCGCATCGTCCACACCGCGTGGCCGTCGAGGGCGTGGAAGCCGCCCGCGACCTTGATGAGGCCGGCCCGCACACCGCTGTCGCCGATCCCCTCGGTGAGTTCCCGCACGAACACGCCGGCGAGGACGGGGCGCAGCCGGGCGAGCAACTCCGGCGGGTAGTGGGCGGCCTGGTGGAGTCCCGTCGCGGCCACGATGCGTACGCCCGTCGTGGTCGACAGTCCGGGCAGCAGCTCGGCCCGGCGTCCGAGCCCGTGCGGTGTCCACTGGACGACCGCGCCGCCGCCCGCATCCCGGTAGGCGCGCAGTTCCGCCTCGGCGGCGGCCGTGTCGTCGAGTTCCTGGCCGGGGAGCAGAGAGCTGCGGAAGAAGAGGTGGTCGTGCGCGTCGCACACGCCGAGTTCCTCCGGAGGCACGTCCCCGAGCACGGTCCGAACGGTCGCGGTCACCACTGCCTCCCCCGGGGGAGCCGGTCGCGCTCGGGGGCGCTCAGGTGCAGCACCTCGTAGAGATCGCCCGGCGTGTCGGGCGACGCGTGGTCCCAGAGGGAGAAGGTGAGCAGCTCCCAGTGGCGTGGGTCGACGGCGACGGCCGCGCACACCGCCCCGTCCTGCCCGGCGACGCGGGCCGCGTCGCGCACGGCGGCGTCCGTCAGGTCGGCGAGCGGAGCCTGTCCGGTGAGGGGTGTCCGGCGGCGTACCGCGCTCCTCGGGGTGGACTGTGAGGCCGGGCCCTCCACGTACGCGAGTCCGGCCCAGTGCTGCACCTCGGGCCGCCCGAAGTCGTCCACGATCCCCTGGAATCCGGGCCCCCACAGGAACGAGTTCATGCCCTGAGGGGTGTTCCACAGGTAGCACGGCGCGTACTGGTTCACGGGTGACCCGGCGACACCGCGCTCCCGCATCAGATAGGCCTTGAGGCCGAGTCCGGGGAAGGCGTCGAGGAGGTGCCCCCTGTCCTCCACCCGCTTGCGGATGATGCCCATGTCGTAGTCGGCGGGCAGCGTGATCTCGTACTGCATCGCGTGCACGGTCGTGTCTCTCCTCGGCTCAGGCGGCGGGTGCGAGCAGCGAAAGCAGTCCGCGCACCCCCGCGTCGAAGGCGGCGGGCGAGCCCGACGCGCGGGCGAGGACGTAGCCGCCCTGGACCGTCGCGACGATCGTCGCCGCGATTTCCTCGGCGTCCAGCGAAGGCGCGAACTCGCCCTGTTCCTTGCCCTCTTCGACGATCTCCGCGAGCTGCTCCCGCAGCCAGTCGATCGTGTCGTCGACCGGTGCGCGCAGCGCGTCGCTCGCGATCACGTCCGGGTCCATCGTGAGCCGGCCGATCGGGCAGCCCCGCAGTACATCGCGCTCGCGCCGCAGGTAGGCCTCGACGCGGGCGTACGCGGAACCGCCGCCGTCGAACGACTGCGCGGCGGTGGCCCGCATCTCCTGCGCCGTGCGCTCGATCGCGGCGAGCGCGAGGTCCTGCTTGCCGCCGAAGTGGTGGTACATGCTGCCCTGCCCCGCGTCGGCGCGCTGCTGGATCGCCTTGGGGCTCGTGCCCACGTAACCCCGCTCCCACAGGAGCTCACGAGTGGACTCGATCAACCGGTCCGAAGTGCTCATAAAGCCACTGTACATACTAGTAGGTACAGACGTCGAGAGTGCGGAGAGTAGGCGGAAGAGGGCCCCGTACTCCCGTGGGGGTACGTGCGCTGCCGCTGGCTGTACGACGACTTCGACCCCCCTTCGGAGCGAGTCTCGAGTCATCGACAAGACGTGAGCACGTGTTCCGAGGAGATGAGTCTCATGCAGACCCTGGCCGACTGGGACGGCGGGCCCGGCCCGTGGATCCTGTTCTTCCCCCTGATCTGGGCGGCCGTCGTCATCGGCGTCGTCACGCTGTTGCGCCGCACCGTGTGGCGCGGACGCCGCCGTGGCGGCCCCTGGCGGCCCGCCGCCGACGAGAACTCGCCCCTCACCGTGCTCGGCCGGCGCTTCGCCGCGGGTGAGATCGACGAGGACGAGTACTGGCGCCGGAGCTCCGTCCTGAACGAGGAGTTCGGCCGTTCCAAGGGCGGTGCGGCATGACCACCGCCACACGCACCCGGACCGCGGCCCGGGTCGTCGACGCCGTGAAGGTCTACGGCAGTGGCGACACCGCGGTCCGGGCCCTGGACGGTGTGAGCGTCGGCTTCGAGGCCGGGAGGTTCACCGCGATCATGGGTCCTTCCGGCTCCGGCAAGTCCACGCTGATGCACTGCGCGGCGGGCCTCGACACCCTCAGCGCCGGCTCCGCCCTCATCGGGGACACCGACCTGAGCGACCTCGACGACCGCCGCCTGACCCTGCTGCGCCGCGACCGGATCGGCTTCGTGTTCCAGGCCTTCAACCTGGTGCCGACGCTGACGGTCGCGGAGAACATCACCCTGCCGAGGGACCTCGCGGGCGCGAAGGACGACGCCGCTTCCAGGGAGTGGATCGACGCCCTCGTCGACATCGTCGGACTGCGCGACCGGCTGCACCACCGGCCGTCCGAACTCTCCGGCGGACAGCAGCAGCGCGTCGCCGTGGCCCGGGCCTTCGCCGGCCGCCCCGACGTCGTCTTCGCCGACGAGCCCACCGGCAACCTCGACTCGCGCTCCGGCGAGGAGGTGCTCGGGCTCCTCGGCCGCGCCGTACGGGAGATGGACCGCACGGTCGTCATGGTCACCCACGACCCGGTGGCCGCGGCCCACGCCGACGAGGTCGTCTTCCTCGCCGACGGTCGCCTCGTCGACCGGATGCGGACACCGACCCCGGACAAGGTCCTCGACCGCATGAAGGCCTTCGACGCGGCCGGTGGCGCACGACATGCGGGGGAGGCGCCGTCATGAGCTCCCTGAGCACGTCCGCGCGCCTGAGCCTGTCGTCGCTGCGCGCCCACAAGCGGCGCTTCGCCGGCACCTTCCTGGCCGTCCTGCTCGGCGTCGCGTTCCTCGCCGGCACGCTCGTCATGGGTGACACCCTGCGCGCCAGCTTCGACACCATGTTCGGCAACGCGTCGAGCGGTACGGACGCCGTCGTCCGCAGCACGAACGTGATCACGACCCCCGGCGAGAGCCAGGGCACCCGGCAGCCCGTCGCCGCGTCGCTCGCGAAGAAGCTGGCGGTCACCCCGGGCGTCGCCGCCGCCGTCCCCGGCATCCAGGGCGCGGGCCAGCTCGTCGGCAGCGACGGCAAGGCGATCGGCGGCCAGGGCCCGCCCACCCTCGCGGGCAACTGGATCGACGACCCCGGACTCAACCCCTACCGCCTGGCCGAAGGACACACCCCTTCGAAGGCCGGCGAGGTCGTCGTCAACCGGGGAGCCGCCAAGAAGGGCGACCTCGAGATCGGCGACACCACGACCCTGCGCACCCCCGATCCCGTCAGGGTGACGATCGTCGGCCTCGCGACCTTCGGCGGCGAGGACGGCATGGCGCAGGTGACGTACACCGGCATGACGCAGGCCGACGCGGAGAAGTACCTCACGCCGAGGCCCGGCGAGGCCGCGTCCATCCAGGTGCGGGCCGGCCCCGGCACCAGCCAGCGGGAACTCGTCGACGAGCTGACTCCCGTACTGCCCAAGGGAGTCGAGGCCATCACCGGCGAGGCGTCGGCGCAGGAGAACACCGACATGATCTCCGGCCAGTTCCTGACCCTCTTCACCACCTTCCTCCTCGTGTTCTCCGGCATCGCCCTGCTCGTGGCGACCTTCTCGATCCACAACACGTTCGCGATCGTCGTCGCCCAGCGCACCCGTGAGAACGCGCTCCTGCGCGCCCTCGGCGCCTCCCGCCGCCAGGTCACCGCCACGACGCTCGTCGAGGCGAGCGCCGTCGCCGTCCTCGCCTCGGTCGCCGGTCTCGTCGGCGGCATCGGCATCGCGGCCGGGCTCCAGGCGCTGTTCCCCGCCATCGGCTTCCCGTTCCCCGACGGCGCTCTCGTGATCAGCGGCCTGTCCATGCTGCTCCCGCTCGCCGTGGGCATCCTCGTCTGTCTCGGCTCCGCGCTCCTGCCCGCCGTACGGGCCGGCCGCACCGCACCCCTCGCGGCCCTGCGCGAGACGGCCGTCGACCAGTCGGGTGCCTCGCGCCGCCGCGCCGTCATCGGTATCGCGCTCGGCGTCGTGGCGGTCGCCGTCACCCTGGTCGGAGTCCTCGCCTCGCCGTCCGTCCAACTCGCGGGCCTCGGCGGCGTGCTGATCCTCGTCGCGTTCGTGGTGCTCGGTCCGGTCGCTTCGTCGCGCGCCGTACGTGTCCTCGGCAGCCCCCTCGACAAGCTGCGCGGTGTCACCGGCGGTCTCGCCCGGCGCAACGCCCTGCGCAGCCCGAGGCGCACCGCGGCCACCGCGAGCGCCCTGATGATCGGTGTCGCCGTCGTCTCCCTGTTCACCGTCTTCGGCGCCTCGCTGAAGGCGACCATGGACCAGACGGTGTCCCGCTCCTTCGCCGGCGACATCGCCGTGTCGGCCCCGTCGTTCGGCGCGGGCGGCAGCGGCCTCAGCCCGAAGCTCGCCCCGGCCCTCGCCGGACAGCCGCAGGTCGCGACCGCCGTCGGCCTGGGCAAGGGCGTCGCGGAGGTCGACGGCGAGGGCCGGGCCCTGACCGTCACCGACCCGGCCGCGCTCGCCAGGTCCTTCGACCTGGGCACCGTCCGCGGCTCGCTCGACGACCTCGGCACGGACGGCATCGCCGTCACCCGGGAGGAGGCCGACAAGCAGCACCTCCGGCCGGGGAGCACCGCCCGCCTGGCCTTCACCGACGGCAAGCGGCAGAACTTCACCGTCCGCGCGGTCTACGGCCGGTCGGAGCTCGCCGGGGACTACGTCATCACGCGCCGGGCCTGGGCCCCGCACCGCGCCCAGGACTCCGACACCCTGATCGCCGTCACTTTCAAGGACGGCGTGAGCACGGCCGACGGCAAGGCCGCCGTCTCCAAGGTCGCGGCGGCGTACGGGCATCCGGAGGTGCAGACCCGCGACGAGTACGCGCAGTCGTCCGCCGGCGGCATCGACATGATGCTGACCCTGGTCTACGCGCTGCTGGCCCTCGCGGTGCTGATCGCTCTGCTCGGCATCGCCAACACCCTCACCCTGGCCGTCCACGAACGCACCCGCGAACTGGGCCTGTTGAGGGCCGTCGGCCAGACCCGCGCCCAGCTGCGGGCCATGGTCCGGTGGGAGTCCGTCCTGGTCGCCGCGTTCGGTACCGCGGGTGGTCTGGTGCTCGGCGGATTCCTCGGCTGGGTCCTGGTCGAGGCGTCGGACGGGGCGAGCGACAGCGCGTTCGCGTTCGCCCTGCCCCCGCTCCAGCTCGTCGTCGTCGCCCTGGTGGGCCTCGCCGCCGGAGCGCTCGCGGGCCTGCGCCCGGCCCGCCGCGCCGCACGGCTCGACGTGCTGCGGGCCATCGCCACAGAGTGACGTGGCCCGTGCCGTGAGCAGGGGTGGTCACCGCCCGGTCAGCCGACAACGGCCGACCGGGCGGGAGCATGTCGGGCCGTGCGGCGGTCCACCGAGGAGTCCAGCTCGGGGATGGCGTCCGGCATCCGGTACTCGGGAATCGGCGGCAGCGGCATCGCCGCCGACGGCGCGGGGAGCGTGAACCACACGACCTTGCCGTGCTCGCCCTGCGGCCGCGCGCCCCAGCTCTCGCTGACCGCGGCGACCAGGGCGAGGCCCCGGCCGCAGGTCGCGAGCGGGTCGGCCTCGCAGGGTTGCGGCAGGTGCGGGTCGTGGTCGTGCACGGACACCGTGAGGCGGTCGAGCAGCAGCTCGATCTCGACGGTGCACATCTTGTCGGGACCCGCGTGCCGGTGGACGTTGGTCAGCAGCTCGGTCACGCCGAGCATCGCCTCGTCTATCAGCGGGTCCAGATGCCAGTAGCGCAACTGCGCCGATACGATTCTGCGGACCTGGCGGATCCGCGACGGCAGGGCCTGGAGCTCCACCGTGCAATGCCTGCTTGGGTGGGTGATCACGGCTGCGACTCCCCGAATTGAAGGTCCGGAAGAAGGCGGAGTACCGATCCAGCAGTGGGCCGCGTTGACAGCCGGGGCCCGCCTGCTGCGTGTCCGGCGGGCTGGTTCGCAGCGTTATCGCCGGTAAACCCTGAGTAGTGATGTGTGACCAGAGTGACTCAGGGGGTGCGAGCCTGCAACTCGCGCACGCAGTCCCCCAGTACGCGGCCGGCTACGTCAGCCGGCCGCGCGCCCTGCGCACCGCCTCGAGGAACCGGCGCGTCGTGGGCGGCCCGTTCTCGCCGACGAGACGGGGCACCGCGTCGCCGGGTTGGTGATCGGCGCCGAGTTTCAGCAGGTAGCGCCTGCCGGCGACATCGGCGAGGGCCCGGTCGCCGGGCGCGAACCAGGCCTTGCCGGCCCGGACTTCCTGAAGCGGCGCGCTGTCGATCTCGCTGCCGTAACTGGTGAGCAGTTCGAGACGGCCGCCCTTGATGCGGACCTCGCCCGCCCGGGTGAGCGAGCGAAGGAGTCGCCCTATGCGCACACCCGTCGCCGTGAACTCCGGCTCCGCCATGTCGTCCGCCCCCTTGGTGTGTGGTCTCACCGGCCCCGCGGTGCAGTCTGCCCGCACGAAGGCGTCCGCACCAGTGCGTGAGGCAGTGCGCCCGGCAGGGGAAGGGCCGACTCACGCCTTTGTTCCTCCGCACGCCTGTTCCTGCCCTGGGGCAGGTGTTCCTTTGAGTTGCCCAAAGGGGTGTTTATGCAGGTGAGAAGCGTGCGGAAGGTGTTTATGATCGGGGCGTCCGACCGGTCACAAAGGCGACGGCCGGGTGTGGACGGCGTCGAACCGGCGCGCGGAACGACGCCAAGGAGCCATGCGGTGAGCACCCCTCAGCAGGACCAGTCAGCCGGGACCCAAGGGCAGGACCCGGCGGCCACGCTGGACGTGGACCACACGGACGCCGCGTACCGAAGCTGGCTCAAAGAAGCCGTACGAAAGGTGCAGGCCGATGCCAACCGGTCGGCCGACACCCACCTCCTGCGTTTCCCGCTCCCCGAGGAGTGGGGCATCGACCTCTATCTGAAGGACGAGTCGACGCACATCACGGGAAGCCTGAAGCACCGGCTCGCCCGCTCGCTGTTCCTCTACGGCCTGTGCAACGGATGGATCCGGCCCGGCCGCCCCGTCATCGAGGCGTCCAGCGGCTCGACCGCCGTCTCCGAGGCCTACTTCGCGAAGCTCATCGGGGTGCCCTTCATCGCCGTGATGCCGCGCACCACCAGCCCCGAGAAGATCCGCCTGATCGAATTCCACGGCGGCCGGTGCCACTTCGTCGACGACTCGCGCACGATGTACGAGGAGTCGGCGGCGCTCGCGGTCGACACGGGCGGGCACTACATGGACCAGTTCACGTACGCCGAGCGGGCCACGGACTGGCGGGGCAACAACAACATCGCGGAG
Source organism: Streptomyces sp. NBC_00569 (assembly GCF_036345255.1). Classification (NCBI taxonomy): domain Bacteria; kingdom Bacillati; phylum Actinomycetota; class Actinomycetes; order Kitasatosporales; family Streptomycetaceae; genus Streptomyces; species Streptomyces sp. NBC_00569. The sequence goes on from NZ_CP107783.1 coordinate 8,661,963, forward strand.
TCGATCTACCGGCAGCTGGAGCTGGAGCGCTACCCGGAGCCCACCTGGATCGTCGCCACCGCCGGCACCGGAGGCACCTCCGCGACCATCGCCCGGTACGTCCACTACATGCAGCACGACACCCGCATCTGCGTCGCGGACCCGGAGAACTCCTGTTTCTTCGAGGGCTGGACGACCGGGGACCCGGACGTCACCTGCGACTGCGGCTCCCGCATCGAGGGCATCGGCAGGCCCCGCATGGAGCCGAGCTTCGTGCCCGGCGCGATCGACCGCATGATGAAGGTGCCGGACGCGGCGAGCGTCGCCGCCGTGCGCGCCCTGGAGGGGGCGATCGGCCGCAAGGCGGGCGGATCGACGGGCACGGGCCTGTGGAGCGCACTGAAGATCGTCGCCGAGATGGTGGCCGAGGGCAGGACCGGCAGCGTCGTCACGCTGCTGTGCGACCCGGGGGACCGCTACCTCGACAAGTACTACTCCGACCAGTGGCTGGCCCACCAGGGTCTGGACATCGCGCCGTACACGCGGGCCATCGAGACGCTGCTCGCGACGGGAGTCTGGCCGAGCGCCGACTGAGGACCCGGGCCGCTCTAACTCGCCCTGGAATCCCGGGAGTTCGCCGCGATCCTCCGGTCGAGCGCGGCCACGGCGTCACGGAACGCGCGGCCGAGTCCGGCCCGGCCGAGGCGCAGGCCCGCGCGGAACGCGGCGACCCCGTCCGCGGCGAACGTCCACTGCACCCGCGTCCCGCCGGCGCCCGACGGCGTGAGCCGCCACTCCTCGACCAGGGCGCGTATCCCCGGCGCATTGGTCTCGTCCACCCGGTACGCGTACACCTCGTCGGGGTCGGCCGTGAGGATGGTCTCCCGCATGCGCGTACCGCCCCTGAGCCGGACCTCGCGCCCCGCGCCGTCGTCCGTCGGGCGGGCGAGCGTCACGGCGGAGAACCACTCGGGCCAGCCCGTCACGTCCTCGGCGAGCGCCCGGAACACCGCCTGCGGAGGCGCGGACACCTCTCGGGCGAAGACCAGGCGCAGCGGCGCGGACTCGGTGAACTCGAGCCCCACGGGCTTCAGTCGGCGTGCCATGGACCTTCAGCCCCCAAGCGGAATCGGGCGGTTGACCGGGCAGGGGTCACCATAGCTGGCGAACCGTCAGATGTCTGTACCTGTTCCGGGCTCGCCCGCGATGACGAGCCGCAGCTCCTCGGAGACCTCGGCGCGCGCGTCCGCGGGCAGCCCCGCGTCCGTGACGAGCGTGTCCACCTGGTCGAGCGAGGCGAACGAACTCAGGCCCACCGTCCCCCACTTGGTGTGGTCGGCGACCACGACGACCCGGCGCGCGGACTGCACGAGCCGCCGGTTCGTCTCCGCCTCCGCCAGGTTCGGCGTCGACAGGCCGGCCTCCAGCGATATGCCGTGCACACCGAGGAACAGCACGTCGAAGTGGAGCGCCGCGATGGCCTGGTCCGCGACGGGCCCCACGAGCGAGTCCGAAGGTGTCCGCACGCCGCCCGTGAGGACGACGGTCGCCGCGCCCTGGCGCTGGCCCGACGAGCGCTGCGCGCCGTGGAACACGTCCGCCACCCGTACCGAGTTGGTCACCACGGTCAGGTCCGGCACATCGAGGAGGTGGTGGGCCAGCGCGTACGTCGTGGTGCCGCCGGACAGCGCGATGGCCGTGCCCGGCACCGCCAGGGCCGCGGCGGTCCGCGCGATGTCCTCCTTGGCGCTGAGCTCCAGACCCGACTTCGCCTCGAAGCCCGGCTCGTGCGTGCTCGCCTCGACCACGGGGACCGCGCCGCCGTGCACCTTCTCCAGGACACCCTGCCGGGCGAGCGCGTCGAGATCGCGGCGGACCGTCATGTCGGAGACGCCCAGCTTGCGAGTGAGCTCGTTGACCCTGACGCCGCCACGGCGCCTGACCTCGTCGAGGATCAGGGCCCGGCGCTGCTCCGCGAGGAGGTTCTGATTCTCGCTCACGTCCTGTCGGATCCCTTCGCCTCGTCACAGCCGTCCATGGTCGCCACATCCTCGCACGCGCCGCCGACAGCCGTGCGACTGCCCGCTCGTGCCCGCCGTATGGCGCGCGGTCGCACGGATGGAGGAGATTCGGTGAGGAGGGATGCGTAGCGCGGTCGTGAGCGGGGATTCTGATTCCGGCACCACACGCGCACGTCAATCGGGGGATGCTGAACGGTGGAGCGTGACACGGCGGACGAGACCGCCCTCGAACTTCTGGTCCACGGCGTAGGGGGCACCACCCCCGAGGCGATGCTCGGCGACCCGCGCACGGTCCGGGTGTCCGGCGACGACACGGCCGCGGTGTACCGCCGCGCCGACGACGCCGACGCGGAGCAACGCCCCGACGACTACCGGGGCAAGCCCGTCCCGGAGGCGTACGTCTGGTGCAACCTCACGTCCGGCAACGGCTCGCGCGCCTTATGGCTGTTGCTGCTGCCGTTCATGGTCGTCAACCTCGCCCACTGGATGCGCCCCAACGCCCACCGCCGCACACGGACCGTGCGCGCCTACGGCCTCCTGGTGCGGCTCGTGGGGCTCAGCCTCACCGTCCTCCTGGTCGCCGCCGCCTGCGAGGTGGCGCTCGATCTGTTGGCCTGGCAGTGCGCCGGCACGCACGCGTGCGCCCAGGGACGTTCCTGGCTGGGCTTCCTGTCGGTCGACGCGCACGGACACGGCGGCTGGTGGAGCCAGCCCGGCCGCCGCCTCGCCCTCGCCGCGGCCGTCCCGGCCGCCCTCGTCGGCCTCCTGTGGTACCTCTCCCACCGCACCTGGGGCGCGTACGAGTCCCAGCAGCCGCTGCCTCACCAGCCCGACCCCGAGGAGGAGGCGCCGACCAATGCGCTCGGCAGGCCGGGGTTCTGGTACGGACGCCGTCTCGTCGCCCGCCTGCGCGCCGCGCACACCGCCGCGGGCCTGCTCACGGTGGCGGCCGCCGTCGGCACCTCGGCCGCCCGCTTCGACCGCGGGAGCGGCGGACCCGTTCTCCTCGACGTGCTCGGCAGGATCCTCGACGGCGCACTCGTCGTGGGCACCGGCATCGTCGTCTGGGTGGTGTGCCGCAGGGGCCGCAGCGAGAACATCGTCGACCGCACGCTCGACCGGACCCTCGTCCGCCTCCTGCCCGCGGCCGCCCTGGCCCTCCTGCTGCTCACGTTCCTGTACGCGGGCTGGTCACGCCCCGAGTGGCGGTCGCACGGACGCCTGCCCGGAGACGCGACGTTCGGCGGGATCGTCCTCGTCCAGGGCGCGGTGGTCGTGGCGCTCGCCGTGGTCGCCCACGCCATCCACCGCCGCGCTCGCGACTCCCGTGCGGCCCTGCGCGGCCTCGGCGGACCCGCGACCGCGATGCTCGCCTGCGCCCTGGGCGGTGTGATGTCCGGGGGAGTGTCCCAGCGCGTCGCCGACTGGCTGGACGGCTCCGGCACGCCGGGAGCCGACGGCACCATCGACGGACCGCCGGTCCTGCTGTCCTGGCAGGCCTCCGTGATCCCGCCCCTGCTGATCGTCGTCGCCGTGGTGTGCGCCGTACTCGCCCAGCGCACCATCCGGCTCAAGCGCCGTGAGACGGCCACCGTCGCGACCGACTACCCGGGGGAGCCCGAGGACGCCGCCCGCACCAGCCGCATCGCGGGCACGCGCGCGCGTGCCGCCCTCACCGACCAGGCGCCCATGATCATCGGCGCGGTCTCGACGGTGACACTCCTCCTGGGTGCGGGAGCGCTCATCGGCGCGTGGGCGACCCACCAGGTCCCGGGCGAGGCCGCACAGGGCACGTACGACATCGTGGAAGGCGCCGCGCAGACCGCGCAGGCGATGGGCTCCTGGCTCATCGGACTCGGCTTCATACTCTTCGTCACCTGGGGAAGGCGCGCCTACCGCGACGCGTCAGCCCGCCGCACGATCGGCATCCTGTGGGACGTCGGCACGTTCTGGCCACGCGCCGCGCACCCCTTCGCGCCGCCCTGTTACGCCGAGCGCGCCGTGCCCGACCTGACCTGGCGCATGGCCACCTGGACCCGCGCCACGGGCGGCCGCCTCGTCCTGTCGGGGCACTCCCAGGGCAGCGTCCTCGCCGCCGCGGCCGCCTGGCAGCTGCATCCCACCGTCCGCCGACGCGTCGCCCTGCTCACCTACGGCTCGCCTCTGGAGCGGCTCTACGGGCGCTGGTTCCCGGCGCACTTCGGTCCCGCCGCGCTCGGCGCCCTGCACCGCCAGGTCGACTGCTGGCGCAACCTGCACCGCACCACCGACCCGATCGGCGGACCCGTCCGGCTGCCCGGCGAGGACGGCCCCCAGGTCGACCACCCGGCGCTGAAGGACCCGCTCGCCTACGGCCGTACCGAGCAACACCCGCTGCCCGCACCGATCCTGGGCCACTCCGACTACCAGGCCGATCCCGTTTTCGCCGAGGAACGGGCCCGCCTCCTCGCCAGGCTGCGCCCCGAGGTCCCGGGGCCACGCCCGGACGGCGAGCCCGCCGCGCCTCAGGGCAGCTCGGGCAGGTCGTCCTCGTAGAGCAGGGTCAGGTCGTCCGTGCTCGGTTCGGCGAGCTGGGCGACCCGGCCCGCGTGGCGCTCCACCATCGACTCGAAGGTCTGCCGCGCCGTGCGGCCGTTGCCGAACGCGGGCCCCTTCGGGAGCGCCGTGAAGTGCTTCAGAAGTGCTTCGGCCGCGCCCTCGCCGAGCCGGTACTCGTGCTCGTCGGCCTGCTGCTCCACGATCCGCAGCAGCTCTTCGGGCAGGTAGTCGGAGAAGGTGATGGTCCGTGAGAAACGAGACGCCACACCGGGGTTGACCGAGAGGAAGCGCTCCATCTCGGAGGTGTAGCCCGCGACGATCACCACGACGGAGTCGCGCTGGTCCTCCATCAGCTTCACCAGCGTGTCGATCGCCTCACGCCCGAAGTCGCGGCCGGAGTCCTCGGGGGACAGGGCGTACGCCTCGTCGATGAACAGCACGCCGCCGGTGGCCCGTTGAAAGGCTTCTTGCGTGCGGATGGCGGTCGAGCCGATGTGCTCGCCGACCAGGTCGACCCGGGACACCTCGACGAGATGGCCCTTCTCCAGGACGCCCAGTGAGGCGAGGATCTCCCCGTACAGGCGAGCCACCGTCGTCTTGCCGGTACCGGGGGAGCCCGTGAACACCAAGTGCCGCCTGACGGAAGCCGCTTTGAGGCCCGCCTGCTGCCGGCGCCGGCCGACCTCGATCATGTCCGTGAGGGCACGCACCTCGCGCTTGACGCTTTCCAGACCCACCAGGGTGTCGAGTTCACCGAGGACATCCGTCGATGTACGGGCCGTGGCAGATGTCTGCGTGTCGGGTGCCACGGCACGCTGGTCGGGCAGCGCGCTGAGCAGTCCCACGGTCTGCGTGGCCTTCTGGACGCCCGGCGCCGGGGCGGCGGCCTGCCCGGCGGAGCGCACCCCGCCGCTCTCGTCGCTGGTGCAGTCCTCGGCCACGGGACCGTCCTCGGCGAATTCGTAACCCCCGCGCGAACACCGTTCCGTACGGCACTTCTTGAGGGTCGTACGGCAGCCGTCGATGATGTGGAAGCCGTAGCCCTCGCTGCCCGTGACGCGGCAGCCGTGGAAGCTGCCCCGGCCCCCGGCCGACACATAGAAGCCGGCCTCGGCAGGCGAGGTGACCGTGCAGCGTTCGATCGTCGGGTCGGCGCCCTTGGTGACGATCACGCCGGTCTGGACGGCGTCCACCGTGCAGTTGGCGAGGGTGCCCCCGCTCCCGTGATCACGGAACCAGGCACCCGTCGCGGCCTCCCGGATCCGGCAGTCGTCCAGCTGGGCCGTGGCGCCGTCGCTCACCGACACGGCCGTGTTGCGGACTTGGGAGAGATCGCTGTCGACGACGTCCACGCGGGAACCCCGGTCCAGGACGAACAGCGCGTCCGGCACGTCGTGCACCCGGCACGCGTCGAGCACGGCGGTCGCGCCGTCGCTCACCCACACCGCCGGATAGTCGCCCGTACTGTCGTGGATCTCGCACTGGTTGGCGTCCACGCGCGTGCCCGGGTCCCACACGGACAGGCCGTTGCGCCCGAACCGGCGCACCGTCGAGCGCGTCAGCGTCAGGACCGACCGGGAGCGCAGATCGATCGCGTTCTCCGGGATGTCGTGGATACGGCAGTCGGCGAGGGTGAGCACCGCGTCCGTGTCGAGCGTGACGCCGTCCGCCGTGGTGCGGTGCACATCGCAGTCCGTCAGGTGCGCCGACGCACGCCCCGTGATCTGCACGCCGGTGCCCTTGACCTCGTACACCTCGCAGCCGACGGCCTCCAGGCCGCTGTGCTCGCCGGTGACGGACAGTCCGGAACCCGACGCGTGATGCACCCGGCAGCGCTCCAGCCGAGGGTGCGCGCCGCCGCGTACGGCCACTCCGGCCTGACCCGCCGAGACGACCTCGCACTCCTCGAAGACACCGCCCCCGCCGTCGAGCACGGCGATGCCGATCCCTCCGGGGTTGTCGACGGTGCAGCGGCGCACCGTGGGCCGCGCGCCGCCCCGCACCTCTATGCCGGCCGCGGAGCGCGTGACGATGCGCAGATCGCAGAGCTCGGGAGCGCCTTCCTCCACGAGGAGTGCGGGGGCCGCCGAATCCTGCCCCTCGACATGCAGATCGAGGACGGTCGCGGACGCGCGCACCGTGAGCGGCACCCCGTCGATGGGAGCGATCCGCACGGATCCGGGCGAGCCCTCCGGACCACGCAGCGTCACCGCGCGCTCCACGACGAGGTTCTCTCTGTACGTTCCCGACGCCACGGTCAGCACGTCGCCGTCACCCGCGGCCTCCAGGGCCGCGGCGAGCGATGCGTACTCCCCAGTGCGGCGCCGCCACCGCGACGTGCCGGTGTGCGTCACCTGGACCGTGCCCTGTGCCATGGCTTTGCCGTGCCCCCACCTCGTCGTACGCGGGTCCTCGCTGCGATCCCCGCGGCGAAGGTGGGTCAACCGTAGCGTGCGCGCGGCCGCTGAGTTGACCGGAGCGGAAGGCCGCTCAGCTGCCGGTCCCTGTCCTGCCCCAGTCCGGGCCCGCCTTGTCCCAGGCGCGGTCCCAACGGTCGTACCGGCGGCGGACCATGCGCCACACGATCAGGCGCCGGGCGCACTCGACGAGCCCCGCCGTTGCCGCCGCGGTCCCGAATCCGGCCAGCGCGGCGTGAGTTGTCGCCGTCGCGTTGTCCAGCGGGCGGCCCACGACCTGACCCGTGCGGTCGACCCACAGCGGGAACCGGTCGCCCGGGTGCGGGGTCGTGAGGCTCGACAGGACGCGGCCCGTGCGGTGGGCGCCGTCGGGTGCCTTCCAGTCGGCGACGACCCTGCTGTGGGCGTCTCTCGCCGTGGATGTCTCGGGGTCGGAGTCCAGTGGCGGCTGGGCCAGCTTCCGTACGACCGTGGCGGGAACTTCCCGTCGGTTCTTGTGCTGTTCCTGTACCGCCTGCATCAAGGCGCCCTGTGCCAGGGATCCCGTCGCGACGCCGATGATCGGTGCGACAACGACGATGAGCAGCACCGCCACCAGCGCGACCCAGGCCTCGGCGAGGTCGGTCGCGCGGCGCAGCGGATTGTGCCGCCACCGCCAGAGTCCGGCGATTGCCCGCACAGCCAGCACCCCCTTCCGCGTCCGTCTTAACCGTGAACGGCACGGCTCACGCGCGGGTGGGACGAAGAGAGAGCGAAATCACCCCACTCGACGAAGCTCTCCGCCTGTCCCCGCTTTTCCATTGTGCTCCAACGACCGTGATCCGGCGCGGGGTTCCCCGCGCGGCCGGGGCGTCAGGCCAGGATCGTGATCGCGTCACCGATCCGGACCGTCCCGGTCGTCTCCGGGACCAGGTTCGTCCCGAAACACAGCTGGTCACCGAAGCGGCGGTGGCGGGCGAGCGTCCGCAAGGGCTCCTTGCCACGCTCCGAAGTCGACTGGTTCGTGGTGGTCACCACGCAGCGGCCGCACTTCTTGGTGATACGGAACGTGACGGAGCCGATGGCGATGCGTGACCAGTCGTCCTCCGCCCAGGGCGCGGTGCCGTCCACCACGACGTTCGGCCGGAAGCGGTTCATGGGCAACGGGCCCTCGTCCGCGTGATCACCCTGCGCGATGAGGGAGTTGAGGGCGTCCAGGGAGGACAGGGTGGTGAGCAGCAGCGGATACCCGTCGGCGAAGCTGACCGTCTCGCCCGGCTTCGCGTACTCGGGGTCGACGGGCCGTCGCGTCGCCGGGTCGTCGAGGTGGAGGAGCCGCACGTCGGCCTCCAGATACGCGCTCCACCAGGCGTGCGCCGCGTCGTCGGCGAGTACGGCCTCGACCTTGTCCCCGAAGATGTTCACCGTGGTCGTCCCGGCGGGCCGGGGCACCGGCACGGTCAGGGGCGCGCGGCCGGGTGCCGACATGCGCAGGCCGTCGCCGTCCGGGGTCTCGGCCGAAGCGAGCGCGAGCCGCGGGTGCTGGCGCTGGGTGACGACCTTGCCCGAGGCGTCGATGAGCACCCACCGGCGGTCTCCTGCAAGACCCCACGGTTCCACGGCCGCCTCGCGCGGCGCGCGCCCCCGAACCGATTTCAGTGGGTGTATGTGGATCGAACGAAGCGAGGCATTCGGCATGGGGCCATCCTGCCAGCAGGCACGGACAGCCCCATGTCCGGGAGATCAGTAACCGCGGTACTGCTGACGGTTGTACGGATCCTCGTAGGGCGCGGCAGGGCGGGGCGCCGCGGGGCGCATGGCCTCGTAGCCGGTGCCGGGCGCCGGACGCTGCTGCTGCTGTTGCTGCGGCTGCTGCATGCCCGCGTAGCCGCGAGGCCCGGAGGCCTGCTGCGGGATGTACGGCGCCGGCGCGTGCTGGAGAGGCGCCTGCTGCGGGGCCGGGTAACCGTACTGGGGCATCGGTGCGGAGGGCGCGGCCGGCAGCGCGGGAAGCGCGGACGGGAGCGCGGGCAGATGACTGCCGGTGTCGTACATGGCAGGAACCCGGATCGGGGCGATCTGGGGTGTGCCCCGCTCTGCGACGAGGGAGTCGTAGATCGGAGTGTCCGGGAAGGACGGCGCGGAGTAGTAACCGCCGCCATAGGTGGAGCGGGGGGAGGTCATGGCACATAAGTTAAGCCCACGATGTGCTGGTTGGGGAGACCGATAAGAGGGTTGTTTTGCGTGTCGGCAGTGACTCGAGATCCCCAATGCGAGCGAACTTGGCAAAATCGGTCGTCGTTCAGCGTTCGGATCGTGTAAAGGCGAGTTCTCCGTGGGTTACCGGCGGTTGGCCAGTGATCATCGAACGCGTGCCCCTGTGCCGCTTTCGGTCGCGGAGAATAGGTTGACCAGGAAGCCGGAGATCTCTGTTGGGGGCGGACATGCCAATGTCTAAAGGTTCGAATGTCGTCGTGCCGGCGCCGGCCGTGCGGATCGAATTGGGGTGGCGTTCAGGCGCGGGGGTGCCCGACGCGGACGCCTCCGCGCTGTTGCTCGTCGCCGGAAAGGTCCGGTCGGACGCGGACTTCGTCTTCTACAACCAGCCGGCGCACGCCTCGGGAGCCGTACGGCACGAGGGCAAGCGGAGCGCGGACGGCCAGGTGACCGACACGATCTCGGTCGACCTCGCGCGCGTGGAGCCCGCGATCGAGAACGTGGTGCTCGCCGCGTCCGCGGACGGCGGCACGTTCGGGCAGGTCCCCGGGCTGTACATCAGAGTTCTCGACGCGGCGGACGGCGCCGAGATCGCGCGCTACGACAGCGCCGACGCGAGCGTCGAGACCGCCTTCGTCCTCGGCGAGCTCTACCGGCGCCAGGGCGCCTGGAAGTTCCGCGCCGTCGGCCAGGGGTACGGCACGGGTCTGGCGGGCCTCGCCGGCGACTACGGGATCACGGTCGACGAACCCCAGACCCCCGCGCCGACACCCGCACCCACGCCCGCAGTCACGCCCGCCCCCGCACCGCCGGTCGCGGCCCCCGTCACCGCGCCGCCGCCCCCGGCCGCACCCCCGCAGCAGCCCGTCCGCCTGACCAAGGTGACGCTCACCAAGGCGGCTCCTTCCGTCTCCCTGGCCAAGCAGGGCGGTACGTCGGGCTCGATGCGCGTGAACCTCAACTGGGAGGTGCGCAAGCAGTTCAAGGGGTGGGGCAGCAAGCTGGGCCGCGCCGTCGCGCAGCACGCGGACCTCGACCTGGACCTGTGCGCCCTCTACGAACTCACCGACGGCCGCAAGGGTGTCGTCCAGGCGCTGGGCAACGCCTTCGGCGCCCTCGACCGCCCGCCGTACATCCACCTCGACGGCGACGACCGCACAGGTGCCGTCTCCAGCGGCGAGAACCTGACGATCAACCTCGACCACAAGGCCGAGCTGCGGCGCGTCCTCATCTTCGTCACCATCTACGAAGGCGCCCGCAGCTTCGCCGACCTGCACGCGACCGTCACGCTCCAGCCCCAGTTCGGCGCGGCCGTCGACTTCTCCCTGGACGAGTGCACGGTCCCGTCGACGGTGTGCGCCCTCGCGCTGATCACCAACACGGGCAGTGACCTGACCGTGCAGCGCGAGGCCCGCTACCTCGTGCCTGAGCGCGGTGTGAGCCCGCAGCGCACCCTCGACCACGCCTACGGGTGGGGCATGAACTGGACGCCCGGCAGAAAGTAGCCGCCCCGGTCGCCTACTGCCGCTCCGGCGCGGGGTCCGGCCTGGAATACGTACGCCCCTTCCAGGCCGCACCCCGCCCCCTGTAGTGCTGCACGGCGGAGTCGACCGTCATGAGGAGATACAGGAACGCGGTGCCCGGCAACAGCGGCGCCGGCCACAGCGGCTGCGCGTAGTAACGCAGCATCGGGACGTACGTCGCCGTCATCAGCAGCCAGGCGAGCCCGCCGAGCAGCGCGGCGAGCCCATGGCCCGTGGCGAGTCCGGCGACGAGCGCGACCGGCGGCGCCAGATAGACGAGCGCGAGCCCGGCCACGGTCCCGGCGAGGAGCAGCGGGTTGTGCCGCAGCTGCGCGTAGGCGCTGCGCGACACCATCCGCCACAGGTCGCCGAGCCTCGGGTAGGGGCGCACGCTGTCGACGCGATCGGCGAGGCCCAGCCAGATGTGCCCTCCGGAGCCTTTCACCGCCCGGGCGAGCGCGACGTCGTCGATGACGGCGTGCCGGATCGAGTCGGGGATCGCGGCACGGTCGGCAGCTTCGGCGCTCAGCAGCACGCAGCCGCCGGCCGCGGCCGCCGTGCGCGAGCCCTTCGTCGAGATCCAGCGGAACGGGTACAGCTGGGCGAAGAAGTACACGAAGGCCGGGACGACGAGCCGCTCCCACACGCTCTCCACGCGCAGCCGCGCCATCAGCGAGACGAGGTCGAACCCGCCTGTACGCGCCGCGGCCACCAGCTCCCTCAGGCTGTCGGGCTCATGCGCGATGTCGGCGTCGGTGAGAAGCAGGAACTCGGGGTCACGCGCGCGTGCCAGGCCGATGCCGTGCCGCACCGCCCACAGCTTGCCGGTCCAGCCCGCCGGCGGCTCGCCCGGCGAGTCGACCGTGAGCGGCAGCCCGCCGTGGCGCCGGGCCAGCTCCCGGGCCAGCGTTCCGGTGCCGTCCGTGCTGCCGTCGTCGATCAGGAAGATCTCGGCGCGCCCCGGATAGTCCTGCGCCAGCAGCGAGGGCAGGCTCTTCGGAAGCACGGCCGCCTCGTCCCGCGCGGGGACGACGACACACACCGAGGGCCACTCCGAAGGGTCCGTGCGCGGGGGCAGGCGCAGATCCGTGCGCCAGAAGAAGCCCTGCCCGACCAGCAGCCACACCCACGCGGCCAGTGATGCTGCGGTGACCCACACAACGGCGTCCATCCGCCGCAGTCTGCCCCACCGCACCCTTGGTGTGAGGGCCATCGTCTATGGTTTCCGGGTGAAGATCGCGCTGATGGACTCGGGAATCGGACTCATCGCGGCCGCCGCCGCGGTACGGCGCCTGCGGCCCGACGCCGACCTCGTCCTGTCCTCCGACCCCGACGGAATGCCCTGGGGGCCGCGCAGCGTGCAGGACGTCACCGAGCGGGCCCTGGCCGTGGCCGAGGCCGCCGCGGAGCACCGCCCCGAGGCGCTGATCGTGGCGTGCAACACCGCCTCGGTCCATGCCCTGCCGGCCCTGCGGGCCCGCCTCGAACCCGGCATCCCGGTCATCGGTACGGTCCCCGCGATCAAGCCGGCCGCCGCCGGCGCCGGACCCGTCGCCATCTGGGCCACTCCCGCCACCACCGGAAGCCCCTACCAGCGGGGACTGATCCGGGACTTCGCGGACGGGGTCGAGGTCACCGAGGTGCCCTGCCCGGGCCTCGCCGACGCCGTGCAGCACGCGGACGAGGACGCCATCGACAGGACGATCGCGGCCGCCGCCGCGCTCACCCCGACCGGTGTAAGGGCCGTAGTCCTGGGCTGCACCCATTACGAACTCGTGGCGGAACGCATCCGCGCCGCCGTCCAGCAGCCCGGCGTGCCGCCGCTCGTCCTGCACGGCAGCGCCGGGGCCGTCGCCGCGCAGACACTGCGCAGGATCGGCGCCGGGCCCGACGCCGAGAGCGGTGCGCAGGGCTCCCTCACCGTCATCCTCAGCGGCCGCACCTCCGCGCTGCCGCCCGCCGCACTCGCGTACGCGGAGGGCCGGCTGCTCCAGGCTGCCGTCAGCCACGCACAGTGACGGCGGAGCCCGGATTCCGGGCACGGCCCAGGCGCCCCGGGGCCTTGCGCAATCACTCTCCGATGCACAGTGCCTTCGCTGCGGAACATGAGTAGTCTCAATTCCATGAGGGACCACTCCGGTAGTGAGGGGCGCGCGTCCGTCGCCCCCGAGATCTGGACAGGCCGTGCACGCAATCGCGTGCAGTGGCTGGCAGCGCTGGGCGGCGCCGCGTGTGTGGCGCTCGGCATCGAGCTCGCCGTGGCCTCCCAGTGGACCTCCGGTATCGCCGCGCTGGTGATGTCGGTGGTCGGCTGCATCGCCGCGGGTCTTCTGATCCTGTTCGGGACCCTTGCCTTCGTCCATGTGGCAGTGACGGTCGACAAGGACTCCCTGGAAGTGCGGTGCGGCCACATAGGAGTGCCACGCCGCCGCATCCTGCTCGCCCATGTGGTGGGAGCCGAGTTCGAACCCCGTGTCACGCCCCGCCAGTGGGGCGGCTGGGGATACCGCTGGCGCCCCGAGCAGGGCACGGCCGTCATCGTCCGGCGCGGCGAGGGTGTCGTGGTGATCCTGGGCGACGGCAGGAAGTTCACGGTGACCGTGGACAACGCCGAGTCCGCGGTGCGCGCCATCCACGCCCGGCTCAAGCCGACCTCTGTCGGCCCCGCCGCCTGACGGCACCCGCACACTCACACACGGCCGCCCCGGACACGTACCGGGGCGGCCGTAGTGCTGTCCGAGGGCTCGTCGCCCCAGGGTCTCGCCGTCGCCACCCCCGCGAGCAGGCCCGCGCCCGCGGTGACGGTGGTGAAGCTCAGGGCGTTGCCGAGCGTCGCCAGGCCGGCGAGAGCGGTCAGCGCCGCGCCCGCCGTCAGGACCACAGGCGTGGACCGCTCCGACCGCCACAGGACGTACAGGAGCCAGCAGAAGACTGCGGCCAGCAGGCAGACGCCGACGAGTCCCTGCTCGGCGGCCTGCTGGAGCGGGGCGGAGTGCGGCTTGCCGTCGGGCAGCAGTGTCTCGCCGACCGTGGGGCTGAGCTCCCCGAAGCGGCCGGGGCCCATGCCGAGGCCCGGATCGGACTCGGCCTGGCGCAGTGCGTCCTGCCACAGAAGGATCCGGTGCTGCGAGAGCTGCCCCTCCAGGGAAGCGGAGAGCCCCGAGGGCAGTGCGCCCTTCAACAGGGCCAGGCAGAGTCCGGTCACCAGGCCCGTCATGACGCCGAGACCGGCGAGGCCGAGACCCCTGTGGTGCCGCATCCGCACCGAGGCGAGGGAGCACAGCAGCACTCCCGCGCACGCGGTGACCCCGGCGACCGACCCGACGACGGCGGCGGCCGCGACCGTGCCGCCCGCCAGCAGGAACAGGGCCGCGCGCACGGGCGGCCGCCGCGCCGCCCAGGCCGCACAGCACGCCGCCCCGGTGGACAGCGCCAGCAGCGCGGCCGTCGCGCCGGTGCGGCCGAGGGGAGAGCCGGTGTCGGGCGCGGGCACCGCGTGGGGGGACGTGAGCGCGAGCCCGAGTCCCGCGACGGCCGCCGCGCAGGGCGCTGCCATGGGCAGCAGCGCGCCGGAGATCCGGCCGCACGCATAGCCCGCCGCCACGGCGAGCACCGCCAGGAGCACGCCCTCGGGCCTGCCCGCGCGGGCGGTCGCGGTGATCAGCGACCAGGCGGCGCACGCCCCCAGCGCGAAGACGCCCGCTGCGTCGGCGACATTGCGCCGCTCGTACTCCGCCGACGGACCGGCCGCCGACGACATCCCCGTGGTCCCCACCACCCCGTCGCCCCCCGACTGTGACGGGCCCCGAGCGTCATGGCCGGATACGGCCGTCCCTCGGGGACTCGGGCACACCGTAACGGCTGATGCGCCGGTTTGTGCACGGGTTGCGCAGGAACGATGCTGCACGGGGTGGTCCGCGCGGCCGGCGTGACCCCCGCAGACCGCCGTGTCGCCCGGCAGACGACCCGCCGTACACTCCCCGAGTGACCGCCACCGCAACCTCCGTAGACGAGCCGGAACAGCTCGATCCGCAGTCGGCGCCCGCCTCGCGCTGGGCCCGCCTGCCCCGACGGATCGCTCCGGCCGCCGCCGCGGTGCTCTCCGGAGTGCTGCTGTACGTCGGCTTCCCACCCCGTGAGCTGTGGTGGCTCGCGCCCCTGGCCCTCGCGCTCTTCGGAGCGTCCGTTCACGGGCGGCGGATGCGCGCGGGTCTCGGCCTCGGCTTCCTCATGAGCCTCGGCTTCCTCGTGCCGCTCCTGTCGTGGACCGGCGTCGATGTCGGGCCGCTGCCGTGGCTGGCCCTCGCCCTCGCGGAATCACTCGTCATGGCCCTGGCCGGACTCGGCATCGCCTGTGTCTCACGGCTGCCCCTGTGGCCGCTGTGGGCCGCGGGTGTGTGGATCGCGGACGAGGCGCTGCGGGCCCGCTTCCCGTTCGGGGGCTTCCCCTGGGGCAAGGTCGCGTTCGGTCAGCCCAGTGGCTTGTTCCTGCCCCTCGCCTCACTGGGCGGCACCCCGCTCCTGGGCTTCGCGGTCGCCCTGTGCGGCTTCGGCCTCGCCGCTCTCGCGCTGCGCCTCAAGGACGTACGCGGTGTACGCGACAGGGGCCTGGCCGTCGCCGCCGCGTTCACCCTCGCGCCCGTCATCGGGGGAGCCGTCGCGGCGCCCCTCGTCTCCACCGCGGCAGAGGAGGGCACCGCACGCGTGGCCGTCATCCAAGGCAACGTGCCGCGTATGGGCCTCGACTTCAACTCCCAGCGCCGGGCCGTGCTCGACTACCACGTACGGGAGACGATGAAGCTCGCCACGAAGATCGAGGCGGGCCAGGTCAAGAAGCCCGACCTCGTGCTGTGGCCCGAGAACTCCTCCGACATCGACCCCTACGTCAACGCCGACGCGTACGCAGAGATCGACAAGGCGGCCAGGGCCGTCGGCGCACCCATCTCTGTCGGCGCGGTCGTCACCGCCAAGGACGGCACGCCCCGTAACCGGCAGATCCTCTGGGACCCGAAGACCGGACCCGGCGCCGTCTACGACAAGCGGCAGCTCCAGCCGTTCGGCGAGTACATGCCCTACCGGAGCTTCTTCCGCATCTTCAGCAAGGACGTCGACCGCGCGGGCAACTTCGTGGCCGGCGAGAAGCCGGTCGTCTTCGACATGGCGGGCACCAGGGTCGGGCCGGTGACCTGCTACGAGGCCGCGTTCGACTCCGTCGTGCGCGACCAGGTGGAGGCGGGCGCGCAGATCCTCTCCGTGCCCAGCAACAACGCCACCTTCGACCGCAGCCAGATGACCTACCAGCAGCTCGCGATGGACCGGGTGCGCGCCGTCGAGCACGGCCGCGCGGTGATGGTGCCGGTGACGAGCGGCGTCAGCGCGATCATCAGGCCCGACGGATCGGTGGCCCAGCGCACCGGCATGTTCGTCGCCGACACCCTGGTCGCCGACGTGCCCAAGCGGACCTCGCTGACCCTCGCCACCCGCCTGGGCGGATGGCCGGAGCTGCTGCTCGTGGCCATCGGCGTGGGCGGTCTCGGCTGGGCCGCGATGCGCTCACGGCGGAGCGGGTCCGCCGCCGGATAGGGTCGCAGACATGGCTACCCCAGAGTTCATCCGCAAGATCCGGGCCGACGTCGGCCACCAGCTCCTGGTGCTGCCCGGCGTCAGCGCCGTCGTCTTCGACGACGACGGCAGGGTCCTTCTCGGGCGCCGCGCCGACACCGGAAGGTGGGCGGTCCTCGCCGGAATCCCGGAGCCGGGGGAGCAGCCCGCCGAGGCCGCCGTCCGCGAGGTGTACGAGGAGACGGGCGTCGAGTGCGTGGCCGAGCGGGTCGTCCTGGTGAAGACCCTCAAGCCGGTGACGTACCCGAACGGCGACCGGTGCCAGTTCACGGACATCTCCTTCCGGTGCCGGGCGACCGGCGGCGAGGCCCGGGTCAACGACGACGAGTCCCTCGAGGTGGGCTGGTTCGACAGGGACTCGCTGCCGCCGCTGGGTGACTTCTGCCTGCTCCGGATCAAGCAGGCGGCCTCCGACGGGCCGACATGGTTCGAGACCATGTCCGAGCGCTGAAGTATGGGTGCTGACCACATCGGGCGGGGCGCGAGCGCTGCCTAGGGTGCGGAGCATGACCGCGCCCAACGCACCCCTGACCGCGCCGCTCGATCTCAGCGGCCGCATCGCACTCGTCACCGGCGCCGCAGGCGGCATCGGCCGCGCCTGTGCGCTGCGGCTCGCCGCGGCCGGGGCCGAGGTGAGAGCGGTCGACCGGGACCGGGAGGGCCTTGACGCGCTGGCCGGGCAGGTCGGCGCCACCCCCGGCAGTATCGAGCCGCGTGTCCTCGACCTCACCGACCTGGACGCGGCCGAGGAGTGCGCCGCGGGCGCCGACATCCTGGTCAACAACGCGGGCATCCAACTGGTGCGCCCCATCGAGGAGTTCCCGCCCGACGTCTTCCACACCGTCCTGACGGTGATGCTGGAGGCACCCTTCCGCCTGATCCGCGGCGCCCTGCCGCACATGTACGAGCAGGGCTGGGGACGCATCGTGAACCTCTCCTCGGTCCACGGCCTGCGCGCGTCCGCGTTCAAGTCCGCGTACGTCGCCGCCAAACACGGCCTCGAAGGGCTCTCCAAGACCACCGCGCTCGAAGGCGCTCCGCACGGCGTCACCTCGAACTGCGTGAACCCCGCCTACGTCCGCACACCGCTGGTCGAGAAACAGATCGCCGACCAGGCCGCCGCCCACGGCATCCCCGAGGAGCGGGTCCTCGCCGAGGTCATGCTCCAGGACAGCGCGCTCAAGCGGCTCATCGAACCCGACGAGGTCGCCGAGGCGGTCGCGTACCTGTGCAGCCCGCGGGCCTCCTTCATCACCGGGACGTCGCTCGTCCTGGACGGCGGCTGGACCGCACACTGACCACCCTCGCGGGTGGCGGCGCTTGTCTGATCCACTGAGTTGTCCACAGGGCTGGCGGGGCCGGCCGTACGACGGGTAATCCTGTTGAGCATGTCGCACGATCCAGCACAGTCCCCGTCGGGCCCCGCAGGCTCTGAACGCCCCGCATCGAGTGCCGAGGCGCCGTTCCTCGAGCTCCTCGCCCGGGGCGCGTCCGCCGACGCCTACGAACAGCCCGTGCTGGTCGCCCGCGCCGAGGGCGAGCCACCGGGGCGGATCGACGCCCTCGAACGCGCCAAGGGGCTCGCTCTGCGCGTCCGTGCCGACCTCGAAGGCAGGCGTCGCCGCGAGGCGGAGCTGTCCGCGCTCTTCGAGACCGCGCACGATCTCGCGGGCCTGCGTGACCTGGGCGCCGTCCTCCAGGCCATCGTGCAGCGCGCCCGCTCCCTCCTCGGCACGGACGTCGCCTATCTGACGCTGAACGACCCGGCCAGGGGCGACACCTATATGCGTGTCACCGAGGGCTCCGTCGCCGCGCGCTTCCAGCAGCTCAGGCTCGGCATGGGCGAGGGCCTCGGCGGACTCGTCGCCCAGACCGCCCGGCCCTACGTCACCGCGGACTACGCCCAGGACGTCCGCTTCAAGCACACGCGCACCATCGACACCGGTGTCCATGACGAGGGTCTCGTCGCGATCCTGGGCGTGCCCCTGATGCTCGGCCCCCATGTCATCGGCGTACTGTTCGCCGCGGACCGGCGCGCACGGGTCTTCGAGCGGGAGCAGATCGCGCTGCTCGGCTCGTTCGCGGCACTCGCCGCGGCCGCCATCGACACCGCGAACCTCCTCTCCGAGACCCGGGAGGCGCTCGGCGAGCTGGAGCGCGCCAACGAGATCATCCGGGACCGCGGCGACGTCATCGAGCGCGCGTCCGACGTCCACGACCGCCTCGCCGAACTCGTCCTGCGGGGCGGCGGCGTCCACGACGTGGCGGCCGCGGTGTCCCAAGTCCTCGACGGGACAGTGGAGTTCGCCGACGCGGTCACCGCCCCCGACAAACCCCTCGACGCCTCGCGCGCCGACGGGCACGCCGTGCGCGACGGGGACGACTGGGTCGCCGCCGTCGCCGCGGGCGGCGAACTCCTCGGCGCGCTCGTGCTGCGCGGCCACCCGGGCCTCGACCCCGTCGACCAGCGCACCCTGGAGCGCGCCGCCATGGTCACCTCGCTCCTGCTGCTCGCCCGGCGCTCCGCCTCCGAGGCCGAACAGCGCGTACGGGGCGAGCTGCTGGACGATCTGCTCGACGCGCGGGACCGGGACCCGCGACTGCTGCGGGAGCGCGCCGCGCGACTGCACGCCGACCTGGACGCCACGCATGTGGTGCTGGCCGCGCGCCTGGAGACCCCGGGCGCCGACGCCGAACACGAGGCCGCCGCACGGCGCCGCCTGTGGTCCGCCGCGTCCCACCTCGCCGCCACGCGGCACGGGCTCGCAGCCGCGCGCGACGGGGGAACGGTCCTGCTGCTTCCCCTGAGCGCCGCCGACCGGGCCTCCGACCTGGCCCGCCGCACCGCCAGGCACCTCTCCTCCGCGGTGCACGAGCAGGTGACGGTCGGCGCGTCGGCCCCCGTGGAGGACCTGGCCAACCGCACCGACACCGTCGCCGCGGCCTACGCGGAGGGGCAGCGCTGCCTGGACGCCCTGCGCCTGCTCGGCAGAGCGGGGGAGGGCGCGGCCGCGGAGGACTTCGGCTTCCTCGGCCTGCTCCTCGCGGAGAGCCGGGACATCTCCGGGTTCGTCGAACGAACCATGGGCGAGGTCGTGTCCTACGACCGGCGCCGGGGGACCGATCTCGTGCGCACGCTCGACGCGTACTTCGCCTCCGGCATGAGCCCGGCCCGTACCAAGGACGCGCTGCACGTGCACGTGAACACGGTGGCGCAACGTCTGGAACGAATAGGGCGCCTGCTCGGCCCGGACTGGCAGTCGCCCGCTCGCGCCCTGGAGATCCAACTCGCGCTGCGGTTGCACCGGTTGGCCGGGGCCATATCGGGCTGACGGTCGGGTAGCGGGTCTCGCTGTGAGGTCCTCGGTGCCTGGTGTGACGGCAAGGCCCCCGTACGCGAGGTGGGTACGGGGGCCGGGGGAGCGGTGCCGGGTCAGACGGTGCGGGCGTCCGCCGTTCGGGCCGCGGCCGACTTCTCGTCGGCGGCGCCGTCCTCCTCGATCTGGGCCAGGTCGCGATGCCTGGTCTCTTTCGCGACGCCCACCGCGATCAGCGTCAGGACGGCGGCGGCGATCACGTACAGGGCGATCGGGGTGGAGCTGCCGTAGTCCGCGAGGAGCGCAGTGGCGATGAGCGGCGCGGGCGCTCCGGCGGCGACCGAGGCGAACTGTGCGCCGATGGAGGCGCCCGAGTAGCGCATCCGCGTCGCGAACATCTCGGAGAAGAAGGCCGCCTGCGGTGCGTACATCGCCCCGTGCAGAACGAGGCCCACGGTCACGGCGAGGATCAGGTTCCCGAAGCCCCCGGTGTCGATGAGCGAGAAGAACGGGAACATCCACAGGCCCACGCCCGCCGCCCCGAGCAGATAGACGGGCCTGCGCCCGACCCGGTCGGAGAGCGCGCCCCAGGCCGGGATGACCGCGAAGTGCACGGCGGACGCGATGAGCACGGCGTTCAGCGCGGTCTGCTTGGAGACGCCGGCCGACGTGGTGGCGTACACGAGGATGAAGGCGGTGATGACGTAGTAGCTGATGTTCTCGGCCATGCGGGCGCCGATGGCGACGAGGACGTCGCGCCAGTGGTGGCGCAGCACGGCGACGAGCGGTGTCTTCTCGCTCGCGTCGCCCTGTGCGGCCTTGCGTGCCTCGGCCCGGGCCAGCGCTTCCTTGAAGACAGGTGACTCATCGACAGACAGGCGTATCCACAGTCCGACCATGACGAGGACGCCGGACAGCAGGAACGGGACGCGCCAGCCCCATGAGGTGAACGCGGAGTCGGAGATGAGCGCGGTCAGCAAGGAGAGCACGCCGGTGGCGAGCAGTTGTCCCGCGGGCGCTCCGGTCTGCGGCCAGGAGGCCCAGAAACCGCGTCGCTTGGCGTCCCCGTGCTCGGATACGAGGAGCACGGCGCCGCCCCACTCACCGCCGAGCGCGAAGCCCTGGATCAGGCGCAGGACGGTGAGCAGCACGGGAGCGGCCACGCCGACCGTGGCGTAGGTCGGCAGGAGGCCGATCGCGAAGGTCGCCGCGCCCATCATGAGCAGGCTCAGGACCAGCAGCTTCTTGCGGCCGAGCCGGTCGCCGTAGTGCCCGAAGACGAGCGCGCCGAGCGGCCGTGCGGCGAATCCGACAGCGTACGTCAGGAACGAGAGGAGCGTGCCGACGAGCGGGTCGCTGTTGGGGAAGAAGAGCTTGTTGAAGACCAGTGCGGCGGCGGAGCCGTAGAGGAAGAAGTCGTACCACTCGATCGTGGTGCCGATGAGGCTCGCGGCGACGATCCGCCGGAGGCTCGCGGGCGGTGGGGGAGCGGTTGCTGCGGAGGCCATGTGGACCACTTCCAGGCGTTGGGCGGGGACGGGTACGTGTCGGCACAAGGTAGAAAGACGCAGGTCAACGGCACATGTGGTGGGGCACCATAGTTTTGGACGGTGCTATGCGGGGAGCCACCATGAGGAGGCGGTGAGCAGCGTCAAGTTCCGTGCGCGTCGGCGTGTCGCGGCAGCGCGCCGCCGATGAGCCTCCCTCGTCACTGGGCCAGGTGGATCAGACTGATCGTCAGCGACGAGGGCGTGGGGATCGGACCCGTCGTCAGGGATGAGGACCGGCGCATCGGACCCGCCGTCAGGGATCGGGGCGGGCGTGGTTCGGACGCCTCGTCAGCGATGAGGGACGCCCGGATCGGACTGGGCGTCAGCGATGAGGGGCGGGGGATCGGACCCGTCGTCAGCGATCGGGGTGCGCCGGGCCGCTGGTTCGGATGGGTCGGGTGCGCGCAGTCGTGTCGGGGCCGATCGGGTTGTGCTCGAAGCGATCCACGAGCGTGAAGTCAGGGAACTTCTGTGGCGAAATGCCTGGTCAGGATCTGTGACTTGCCGCCGGGTCGAGCCATCGGAGGCCGATTGGGTGACGGCGCGGCTATCGGCCGGGCGGGCGATTCAAGTGGTGATCGGTCCGCGTTTGGCTAACGGTGATGAGGTCGGGGCCGGGTAATTCGAGCTGACAAAGCGTCAGTGGCTCGGCCGTGGCGGAAGGACTTCGACGATGCGTACTGCCCGCATGCTTCTCGCTACCGCGACGGCTACGGCCGCACTCGCCATCGCTGCTCCTGGTGCGTTCGCCGCCGCCGCAGGCGACTGGGACAACGACGGCTCTTCCTACAGCTCGGAGCACGACAAAGACAGCAACCACAAGGGCGAGCACGGCTCCGGCAAGGAGGACCGCGGGGGCTACGGCAAGGACGAGCACGGCTCCGGCAAGGACGACCGCGGCGGCTACGGCAAGGAAGACGGCGGCTACGGCAAGAAGGGTGGCGACGACCACGGCAAGCCGCGTGGCGGCCTGCACACCGGTGGTGGCGCCCTGTCCATGGTGAACGACGACGACTGGACCAAGGACGAGAACAAGAAGGGTGACTCGGGCGAGCACGGCTCCGGCAAGGACGAGCGCGGGGGCTACGGCAAGGACGAGCACGGCTCCGGCAAGGACGACCGCGGGGGCTACGGCAAGGAGCGTGGCGACGACCACGGCAAGCCGCGTGGTGGCATCCACACCGGTGGTGGCGCCCTGTCCATGGTGAACGACGACGACTGGACCAAGGACGAGAACAAGAAGGGTGACTCGGGCGAGCACGGCTCCGGCAAGGACGAGCGCGGGGGCTACGGCAAGGACGAGCACGGCTCCGGCAAGGACGACCGTGGCGGCTACGGCAAGGAGGACGGCGGCTACGGCAAGAAGGGTGGCGACGACCACGGCAAGCCGCGTGGCGGCCTGCACACCGGTGGTGGCGCCCTGTCCATGGTGAACGACGACGACTGGACCAAGGACAAGGAGAAGTACGACCCGGAGAGCTACAAGAAGGACGGCGACGACTCCGGCAAGGACTCCTGGGGCTCCGGCTCCGACTCCGGCTACGGCAAGCCGCGTGGTGGCATGCACACCGGTGGTGGCGGGCTCGCCACCACGCCGGGTGTCACGGCAGGCGGCATCGCGATCCTCGGGGTCGCCGCGGCCGGCGCGTTCGCGATGCGCCGTAAGCGCGCGTCCGACGCGTCCTGACCGGTGCCCGTCATAGCAGCCGGGGCCGCCGCGTTAACACGTCGCGGCGGCCCGGCTGCCTTCGTTTTTGCGCAATTCCCTCTTGATGGCTCCCGACCTGGCTGCGCGGTCCTGAACCGCGCTTGAGCTGTTACCGGGCCCCTTTGCCGATCCCGTTCTTCTAGTGCTGTTCCAGACCTGCTCGTTCCAGTGAGGTGATGCCAGATGGCAGCCCGGTTGCCTTCCCCCGATCAGACCGAGTCCGTGCCGCCCGGGCGCCGATCCCGCATCGGCGCGTGGATCGTGTGGTCCGTCGGAATCGTCGTCCTGGCGGTGAGTCTGTTCGGCGGCAATGACACGACGTCAGACACCACATCCGATGCCTCCGGTGCGTCGCAGCCCTCGGCGGCGTACGCGCCGTCCTCGGACGCCGTGCCGCCCGCGCCGTCGGAGCCGCCCGCAGAGCCCGTGCTGCCCGCAGCGCCCGTGCCGTCGGAGCCGCCCGTGCCGCCCGCGGCGTCCGTGGAGCCCGTCGGAAAGCATCTGCCGCGGGCCAGGCCCACGCGGCTGCTCATCCCGAAGATCGGTGTGAACGCCCCCTTCACCGAGCTCGCCATCGGCCCCACGGGCCAGCTGCAGCCCCCGCCCGCCAGCGACACGAACCTGGTCGGCTGGATGGCTTCCGGCGTGACCCCGGGCGAGACCGGTACCTCGATCATCGCCGGTCATGTCGACACGAAGACGTCCGCCGCGGTGTTCGCCGGCCTCCGGAATCTGAGGACGGGGGACACCTTCACGGTCAAGAGGGAGGACGCGAGCACGGCCTCGTTCGTGGTCGACAGCGTCGAGACGTACGCGAAGAACAACTTCCCCAACGAGCGCGTGTACGGGGACACGCCTCAGGCTCAGGTCCGGCTGATCACCTGCACCGGGGTCTACGACCACGTCAAGAAGGACTACATCGACAACCTGGTGGTCTTCGCCCATCTCGTCTGAGGCCGGCGGGAGCTGTCAGTCCCGGTGCGGGACTCCCGTGTGGGTGTCCCGCACCGGGAGCTGTCAGTTTCGGTCCAGGACTCCCATGAGGGCGTCCCGCAGATCCTTCCCGGGATCCGCCGACGGCCCTTCGGACCGCCATGCGACGAACCCGTCGGGGCGGACGAGGACCGCACCCCCCGGGGCGACACCGTGGGTCTCCGCCCAGTCCACGTCGCCCACGGGGGACAGCTCCGCGTCGGGCCCACTGCCGATGCGGTACGAGTCGAGCGGCAGGGCCATCTGCCGGGCGATGGCCGTGGCCGCGTCGTGCCACGTGTCGTCGCCGTCCCCCGAACTCAGGAGCACCATCGACCGCTCGTACAGGTCGAGGGTGGAGACCCGGGTGGCGGCGCGGTTCAGCCACATGTGGGGCGCGCGGCTCCCGGGCTCGCCGGTCAGTCGCATGCCCTCGGGTACGACCGGCGTCGCCGGGTCGGCACCGAGGACCGCGCCCCGCGGATAGCGGTAGCCCAGCGCCACGTTGAGGATTCCGCCCCTCTTGCCGCCGGGGCCTCCTGCTCCCGGTCCTCCTGCTCCCGGTCCGCCGGGTCCCGGTCCGCCGGGTCCGCCGGGGCCGCCCGCTTCCGGGTTGGGGGTGTATCCCGGGTGGCTGTGCTCGACCGATCGGTTCGAGGCGCGGGCGCTCGTCGCCTCCGCGACCGGCCGGCGCTCCAGGTCGTAGGACTCCAGCAGACCGGGTCCGGCCCAGCCACCGAGGACGGCGGCCAGCTTCCAGGCCAGGTTGTGCGCGTCCTGGATACCGGTGTTGGAGCCGAACGCCCCGGTGGGGGACATCTCGTGGGCCGAGTCGCCGGCGAGGAACACCCGTCCGTCCGAGTACCGTTCGGCGACCCGCTCGGCGGCGTGCCAGGCGGCCCTGCCGGTGATCTGCACATCGAGGTCCGGGACTCCGGTGGCCCGCCGGATGTGTTCCGTGCAGCGTTCGTCCGTGAACTCCTCGAGCGTCTCGCCGTTCTCGGGGTGCCAGGGAGCGTGGAAGACCCAGTGCTCACGGTTGTCGACCGGCAGCAGGGCGCCGTCGGCCTCCGGGTTCGTGAGGTAGCAGACGATGAAGCGCCGGTCACCGACGGCGTCCGCGAGGCCGCGCGAGGTGAACGTGATGCTCACGTTGTGGAACAGGTCGCCCGGGCCGCTCTGCCCGATGGTGAGCCGCTCGCGGACGGGGCTGCGCGGGCCGTCCGCCGCGACGAGGTAGTCCGCCCGGACGGTGGTGTGCTCGCCCGTGTCGCGGCTCTTGAGCTGTGCGGTCACACCCTGTGCGTCCTGCTCGAACGACATCAGTTCGGTGTGGAACCGCAGATCACCGCCCAACTCCCGTGCGCTCTCCAGGAGTACGGGTTCGAGATCGTTCTGGCTGCACAGGCACCATCCGCCGGGGCTGAAGCGGGCGAGGCCGCCACCGGGGTCGATCTCCTTGAACAGCCATTCGCCGGCGTCGCCCACCAGGGTCGGCGTCTGCAGGATGCCGTGGTTGTCGGCCAGGACCGACGCGGCGTCCTCGATGCGCTGCTGGATTCCGGCCACCCGGAACAACTCCATCGTGCGCACGTTGTTGCCGCGCCCGCGAGGATGGATCGACGTGCCGGAATGGCGCTCCACGAGCATGTGCGGGACGCCGAGACGCCCCAGGAAGAGCGAGGTCGACAGGCCCACCAGAGAGCCGCCGACTATGAGCACCGGCACGTGCTGAGCGCCCTCAAGGGCCTCTTCCGATCGCTTCATTGATTGCCTCCAGCCGCAGCCGCGGGTGAGTGGGGGTTGGAATCACAGTCCATGCTTCCCCGCGTCACTTCGCCCCCCGGAGCACCCGGACGGGTGCCTCGGTCACCCGTCCGGCGCTTTTGGTTCGCGCCCCCCGGGGGCCCGATCGACGATCGGCTCATGGCGACCCCGGCATTTCGGACGCGGTGGTCGTTCTTGATCTTCGGTGAGGAAGAGGAGAGGTGCGCCGTATGACCCCCATCTCAGGACGCATATCGCAGTCGGCCTTCGACGGTTCGAGGTTGCGAGTGATCCTCCTGCTCGATCTGTACGAGGGAGCCCAGCAGCAGTTCCTGGACGCGTACGAGCACATGCGCAATCAGGTCGCGTCCGTGCCCGGTCACCTCAGTGACCAGCTCTGCCAGTCGATCGAGAACCCCTCGCAGTGGCTCATCACCAGCGAGTGGGAGAGCGCCCCGCCCTTCCTCGCCTGGGTGAACAGCGAGGAGCACGTCGAGACCGTCAGGCCGATGCACAGCTGCGTCAAGGACACCCGGTCGATGCGGTACAGCATCCTCCGGGAGACCAACCCCGCCGAGCAGGTCACGCGGGCGCCGGCGGCGGCGAACGCGGTGGCGGCCCGGGTGGGCGACGGCGCGGCGCGCCACGCCCTCACCTTCACCGTCAAGCCGGGCTCCGAGTCGAAGGTCGCGGAGATCCTGGCCGGGTACGAGTCGCCCGAGGCCCAGGTCGACGAGACCACCCGCCTGCGCCGCACCTCGCTCTTCATGCACGGCAACCGCGTCGTGCGTGCCGTGGAGGTGGAGGGCGACCTCCTCGCCGCGCTGCGCCACGTGGCCCGCCAGCCCGAGGTGCAGGCGGTCGAGGAAGCCATCAACCCCTACCTCGAGCAGCACCGGGACCTGACCGACGCCGATTCGGCGCGTGTCTTCTTCACCCGGGCCGCGCTCCCGGCCGTCCACCATGTGGTGTCCGACGTACCGGAGCCGCGCGACCTGCGGCGTCACGCCCTGTACTACCCGGCCAAGAAGGGCCGCGGGATGGATCTGGCCCGGCTGCTGGCCGAGCAGGACGCGACCGCGGCGGACGACCCGGACAACCCGGTGTACGGCAGCACCGTCTTCCAGCGCGACGACACCGTGGTGCGTCTCATCGACATCACCGGTGAGCTCGACAGCGACCCCGCCGCCTCCCTGGGCATCAAGGGCGCCAAGAAGAGCGCGGAGCTCGAGCAGCTCCTCGACGGCGCAGCCATCGGTGTCGAGGGCTCCCTGCAGACGGAGCGCAACATCAACCGGCTCCTGTCGCACGCCGACATGATGCCCATCACCGACCGCAGCTCGGCGGGTTCCTGACGGACAACCGCGGGGGTGTCCGTGGGTGCTGCCCCGGACACCACCGCCGCACCCGGAGGTATCAACCATGACCAAGAATCCACGCATCGTGGACCTGAGCGAGACCGAACCCAACCGCCGCCGAGGAGGTGACCTGCGGGCCATGCTCACGCCGGCGACGGTCGGTTCCACCAGCGGCTTCATGGGCCTGGCCCTCGTCCAGCCCGGCGAGCGCATCGGCGAGCACTACCACCCGTACTCGGAGGAGTTCGTCTACGTCGTCAACGGCGCCCTCGAGGTGGACCTGGACGGCGAGACACATGAACTCCGCCCGGACCAGGGCCTGTTGATCCCGATCAACATGCGGCATCGCTTCCGCAACGTCGGCGACGTGGAGGCCCGCATGGTCTTCCACCTCGGCCCGCTCGCCCCGCGCCCCAGCCTCGGCCACGTCGACACGGAGGAGACCGAGGGCGCCGAAGCCGGCCCCGGGTTCATCACCGGTGGCCCGGACCTGACCGCGCCAGAACACGGACAGGCGTCCGAGCGTAGTGGGGCCATAAGGTGACCCGGCGGGTGGCTGTCACCGGAGTCGGTGTAGTCGCCCCGGGTGGTATCGGGGCGAGCGCGTTCTGGGACCTTCTCGCCAGCGGCCGTACCGCGACCCGCGGCATCACGCTCTTCGACCCGGTGGGCCTGCGCTCACGCATAGCCGCCGAGTGCGACCTGGACCCGGTCGCACACGGCCTCGACCCGGACCTGGTCGAACACGCCGACCGGTACATCCAGTTCGCGGTCATAGCCGCCGACGAAGCCGTCAAGGACTCCGGACTCGACACCGGGGTCGAGGACCCCTGGCGCATCGGAGTGTCCCTCGGCAGCGCCATCGGCGGCACCACCCGCCTGGAGCGTGACTACGTGCTGGTCAGCGAGGGCGGGAAGCGGTGGGACGTGGACCACCGCGCGGCCGAACCGAAACTGCACATGGCGTTCTCGCCGAGCACACTCGCCTCGGTCGTCGCCGAGCAGTTCGGTGCCCAGGGTCCGGTGCAGACGGTATCCACCGGCTGCACCTCCGGGCTCGACGCGGTCGGCTACGCCTTCCACACCATCGAGGAAGGCCGCGCCGACATCTGCATCGCCGGGGCGTCGGACTCGCCGATCTCCCCGATCACGATGGCGTGCTTCGACGCCATCAAGGCGACGTCGCCCAACAACGACGACCCCGAGCACGCCTCCCGCCCCTTCGACGCCGACCGCAACGGCTTCGTGATGGGCGAGGGCGCCGCGGTGCTCGTCCTTGAGGACTACGAGCACGCCCGTGCGCGCGGCGCGCACATCTACTGCGAGCTCAGCGGCTACGCCACCTACGGCAACGCCTACCACATGACCGGTCTGACCAGCGAAGGCCTGGAGATGGCCCGGGCGATCGACAACGCGCTCGGCCAGGCCCGCCTCGACCCCACGCTGATCGACTACGTCAACGCCCACGGTTCGGGCACCAGACAGAACGACCGCCACGAGACGGCCGCCGTCAAGGTGTCCCTGGGAGCTCACGCCTACGACACACCCATGAGCTCCATCAAATCCATGGTGGGGCACTCCCTGGGCGCGATCGGCGCGATCGAGGTGGTCGCCTGCGTCCTTGCCATGAAGCACCAGGTGGTGCCGCCGACGGCGAACTACGAGACCCCCGACCCCGAGTGCGACCTGGACTACGTACCGCGCACCGCACGCCCGCGAAAGCTGCGGAACGTGCTCTCCGTCGGCAGCGGATTCGGCGGATTCCAGTCCGCGGTGCTTCTGACGGAACCAGGTGGGAGGACACGATGAGCAGTGAACGCGCCCGCGGCGCGGCCATCACCGGGATCGGTGTGATCGCGCCCAACGGACTGCACGCCGACGCGTACTGGAAATCCGTCCGGGAGGGCCTCGGCGCCCTGGACCGGATCACCCGCGAGGGATGCGAGAACATGCCGCTCCGCGTCGGCGGTGAGGTCCGCGGCTTCGATCCCGCAGGCCTCATCGACGAGCGGTTCCTCGTCCAGACGGACCGGTTCACGCACTTCGGTATGGCCGCTGCCGCGCTCGCCCTCGACGAAGCCGGGCTCGGCCGCGGTGACCCCGCGGAGCCGTACTCCATCGGCGTGGTCACCGCGGCCGGTTCCGGCGGCGGTGAGTTCGGACAGCGGGAGCTCCAGAAGCTGTGGGGGCAGGGCTCCAAGTTCGTTGGCCCCTACCAGTCCATCGCCTGGTTCTACGCCGCCACCACCGGACAGGTCTCCATCTGGAGCGGCTTCAAGGGGCCGTGCGGAGTGGTCGCGAGCGACGAGGCGGGCGGTCTGGACGCCATCGCGCACGCGGCCCGCGCCGTACGGCGCGGAACCGGCGCCATGGTCGTCGGATCCGCCGAGGCACCCATCGCCCCGTACTCGATGGTGTGCCAGCTCGGCTACCCCGAACTCAGCACCGCCGAGGACCCCGACCGGGCCTACCTGCCCTTCACCGAGAAGGCCTGCGGGTTCGCGCCCGCCGAGGGCGGCGCGATGCTCGTCGTCGAGGACGAGAACCGCGCCCGCGAACGGGGGACGGACGTCCGGGCCGTGGTGGCCGGTCACTCGGCCACCTTCACCGGCGCCTCCCGCTGGGAGGAGTCCCGGGAAGGGCTCGCCCGCGCGATCAAGGGCGCCCTCGACGAGGCGGGCTGCGCCCCGGAGGAGATCGACGTCGTCTTCGCCGACGCCATGGGCGTACCGGAGGCGGACCGTGCCGAGGCGCTGGCCATCGCCGACGCCCTGGGCGCGCACGGCAGCCGCGTCCCCGTCACGGCACCCAAGACCGGTACGGGGCGGGCCTACTGCGCGGCGCCCGTGCTGGACGTCGCCTCCGCCGTGTTCGCCATGGAGAACGGCCTCGTACCCCCCACACCCAACGTGTTCGACATCTGCCACGACCTCGACCTGGTGATGTCTCGCGCTCGCCCCGCCGAGCTGCGCACGGCCCTGGTCCTCAGCAGGGGACTCATGGGTTCCAACGCGGCGCTGGTAGTGCGCCGCGGCGGCGACTCCGCCCGATAGGACCGGGCGGGAAGGAGAACACCCGCATGATCACCGCAGAACTGACCTTCGACGATCTGGCCGGCCTCATGAAGAAGGCGGCCGGAGTCACCGTGGACCCCCAGCAACTCAAGCAGTCGCCGGACTTCCCGTTCGACTCCGTCGGCCTCGACTCCCTCGGCCTGCTCGGCATCGTGGGCGAGCTCGAGAACCGGTACGGCCAGTCGCTGCCCCAGGACTCGGAGCGCTGCAAGACGCCCCGCGAGTTCCTGGACCTCGTCAACAGCACCCTCAAGGCTGGAGCCTGACATGTCCGGACACACAGAGAACAGCATCACCATCGACGCCCCCCTCGACCTCGTCTGGGACATCACCAACGACATCGAGAACTGGCCGCAGCTCTTCAGCGAGTACGCGTCCCTCGAAGTGCTCTCCCGCGAGGGCGACACGACGACCTTCCGCCTGACCATGCACCCGGACGACAACGGGAAGGTCTGGAGCTGGGTCTCGGAGCGGACCATGGACCGCGCGAAGCGGACCGTGCGTGCCCGCCGTGTCGAGACCGGGCCCTTCGCGCACATGGACATCCGGTGGGACTACAAGGAGACCCCGGAAGGCACCCGTATGGACTGGGTGCAGGACTTCGCCATGAAGCCCGAGGCCCCGGTCGACGACGCCTGGATGACGGACAACATCAACCGCAACTCCGTCACGCAGATGGGCCTCATCCGCGACCAGATCGAGCGGGTCGCCCGTGACCGACAGAAGGCCGCCGTGCCCCGCTGATCGCCGACCGCCCGTCCAGGAAGGAAACCCGATGCATCACGCCCTGATCGTCGCCCGCATGGCGCCCGGTTCGGCGCCGGCGATCTCCGACGTGTTCGCCGACTCGGACCGAGGTGAGCTCCCGCGTCTGATCGGCGTCAAGAGCCGTAGCCTGTTCCAGTTCGGCGACGTGTACCTGCACCTCATCGAGTCCGACAAGGACCCGGCGCCCGCCATCGCGCAGGTGGCCGGCCACCCCGAGTTCCGCAGTATCAGCGATCAGCTGTCGGCGTACGTCAGCGCGTACGACCCGCAGACATGGCGCAGCCCCAAGGACGCCATGGCGCACCGCTTCTACCACTGGGACCGGAACAACCCCTCCTGAGTGAGGGCACGACACAACCCGAGGCCGCCGGTCCCGCGTCAGACGCGGAGCCGGCGGCCTCGGGTTGTGTCCGGAGACCGTGTGCGGGTCAGGCGGGCACGGTGCACTCGAAGGCGTGCAGATACGCGTTGACGGGACGGACCTCGCCGAGGACGAGACCCGCGTCCGTCAGCCGCTCGACCATGCTCAGCCGGGTGTGCTTGGCGCCACCGACGTTGAGGAGCAGCAGCAGGTCCATGGACGTCGTGAACTTCATCGACGGGGTGTCGTCGACGAGGTTCTCGATGACGATGACGCGGGCACCGGGCCGCGCCGCCTTGCGGACGTTGGCCAGCGCCCTGCGGGTGCTGTCGTCGTCCCACTCCAGGATGTTCTTGATGATGTAGACATCCGCCTGGACCGGGATGTCCTCGCGGCAGTCACCGGCGATGATGCGCACCCGTGAGGACAGCGCACCGCCCTCGCGCAGGCGCGCATCGGCGTTCTCGACCACGCCCGGCAGGTCGAGCAGCGTGCCGTGCATGTCGGGGTGCTTCTCCAGCAGGCTGGCCACGACCTGCCCTTGACCGCCGCCGATGTCCGCGACCGAGGCCATTCCCTCCAGATCGAGGAGGGCGGCGACGTCGCGCGCGGACTGCTCGCTGGATGTCGTCATGGCGCGGTTGAACACGTGCGCCGACTCGGGAGCCTCCTGGTTGAGATAGGTGAAGAACTCAGCTTCGTACACGTCCTCGAAGACGTTGCGGCCGTGGCGCACCGCCTCGTCGAGCTTCGGCCAGACGTTCCAGGTCCACGGCTCGGTGCACCACAGCGCGATGTAGCGCAGGCTGTGCGGGTCGTCCTCGCGCAGGAGCCGGGACATGTCCGTGTGCGCGAACGTGCCGTCCGGGCGCTCCGTGAAGACGCCCTGGCTGGCCAGTGCGCGCAGCAGCCGGCGCAGCGTCAGCGGCTTGGTCTCCACCGCAGCCGCCAGGTCCTCCACGCTCATGGGCGTGTCGTCCAGGGCGTCGGCCACGCCCAGGCGGGCGGCCGCGCGTACGGCGGCGGCGCACGCGGCCCCGAAAACCAGCTCCCGCAGACGCATGGGTGACTGGGGAGCCTGATCGACGGTCGTCATCTGCTGCCTCGCTTCTGCTGGCGTGATGTGTGCGGACATGGCATGGGTCCTCAGCACCTTCCGGCGGGCACGGACACCGCGCACCTGTTGTCGCGGTACTTGTTGCCCTTGCCCTTGTCCTGGGTGACCAGGTCGGTCGTGTTGCCCATCACGAGGTTGTCGCGGATCTCGTTGCGCTGGTTGAGGGCACCCTTGAAGTTCTTGGCGAGCACGATGCCGCCCGACATCGGGGCCTTGCCCACGTTGTTCACGATGCTGTTGTCCGCCAGCAGCGAGTCCTCGACGCCGGTGAGGACGATGCCCGACCCCTGGATGTAGGGCAGGCGCGCGGTCGCGGGACAGTACTTGCTGTTGTCGTGCACGTAGTTGTTCCGCACCGTCAGTGCGCCGGGGCGCGGTTTGTTCTCGTCACCCACGAGCATCATCGCGGCGCAGTTGCCGGCCGCCTCGTTGTGCGCGACCGCCAGGTTCCGCAGCCGCCGTACGGTGACGCCGATCCGGTTGCCGAGCATCCGGTTGTGGCTGACCACCGTCCCATCGGTGTTCAGGGCTCCCTCCTCGGCGTAGACCGTGTTGCCCAGGAAGAGGCCGGCGTCGCCGTTGGCCGCGACGGTGTCGTGGCGGACCACCCCGCGCACGGACCGTTCCTGGCCGATGCCCCACTGGCCGTTCTTCTCGGAGGTCACTCCCTCGATCCGGAGACGGTCGGTACCCGTCGCCCACAGACCGTTCTTGGTGAAACCACGAAGGGTCAGCGAGCGCACGGTGACGCGTTCGACGGGCTTGCTCTTGGTCCCGGTCACGCAGATGCCGTTGCCGGCCTTGGCACATGCGTTGTCGGCGGACCTCGTGCCGGGGAGGATGACGGTGGACCGGGCGCTCGCGCCCCGCAGCGTCAGTCCGGACACGGTGATGTTGACGCTCTCGTGGAAGGTGCCGGGGGAGAGGACGATGACGTCTCCCGGCTTTGCCGTGTTCACGGCTTTCTGGATCGACTCGCCCGGTTTCACACGGTGCACCGTCCGGCAGTCGGCCGACGGGGCCGCGGCCCCCACGCTCGACGCGACGACGGCCGCGGTGCATGCGAGGTACGCAATCTGTCGCTTGGTCATATGGCGAAGCTACGAGCGGGTGTTCCGGCCCGCCACTGCTGATCGCCCAGGTGGGCCGCCACCTACGCTGTGGGTGAGCCGAACGAGCGGAAAGGGGGGCGGCGCATGGCCACTTGGGGGCTGATCGTCGAGATGACCGTGGGTACGGGGGAGCGCAAGCACATGGAGGCGTCCGTGCTCGCGCATGTCGAGGGCTCACGTGAAGAGGCCCTGGCGGAGCTGGGGGAGTGGATCGGGCGCTACACGCCGGAGCACCCCCGCAGTCCGAAGCGCACTCGGATCTTCCGAACCGCCGACGGGTTCCTGCTCGTCATCGACGGTGCCTGGCAGACCTTCAGTTCCCGGTTCACGGTCGCGGAACTGGTGAAGGACAGCGCCGCGCCGCAGCCGTCGCCGGTGCCGTCGCCCGTGCCGCCGCCCGAGGAAGCAGCGCCCCCGCCCGCCGTGCCGCCCGAGGACGCCGCTCCGGCGCGCTCGGGTCCGACCGTGGACCGGTACGCGGACGGGGTGCCGGTGAAGCCGGTCTGGCTGGGCCGCACCGACCTGCCGTGACGGCACGGGTCGAGAGGCGCTAGGTGTCCGTGGACACCGGTGAGTCGGTCCGCGCGGCGACCGAGTTGTCGGTCGCGGACCTCGGGATCGGCCGGTCGTCGCGCAGGGCCTGCCAGACCTGGTGGGACGCCTTGGTGAGCGGCAGGACGCGGCCGGCGTCCTGGGGGTCGTAAGTGACGGGCAGCGTGACCATGTTCATGTGGTCGGGGCTGATGCCCTTCAGGTCCTTCGCCAGGCCGAGCAGCTTGTCCGCGGAGGCGAGACCGGAGTCGGCGCTCACGGTCTTGGTCGCGGTGTCGGCGAGTTCGTACGTCCTGGCGGGGTTGCTGAGCACGCCGATCGACTCGGCGCGGTGGATCAGTGCCTTGATGAAGGTCTGCTGGAGCTGGATCCGGCCCAGGTCGCTGCCGTCGCCGACGGCGTGCCTGGTCCGCACGAGTGCCAGTGCCTGTTCACCCTTGAGGGTGTGCTTGCCTGCGCTCAGGGACAGATGGCTGCTGGTGTCCTTGATGGCCCGGTGGGTGGTGATGTCGACACCACCGAGCTCGTCGACGAACTTCTGGAAGCCCTTGAAGTCGACCTCGAGATAGTGGTCCATGCGGACGCCCGACATCTTCTCCACCGTCTTCACGGTGCAGGCGGGGCCGCCCACCTGGTACGCCGCGTTGAACATCGACTGATGCTCGCCCGGTGCCGTGCCGCCCGACGGCTTCGCGCACTGCGGCCGGTCGACCATCGTGTCGCGGGGGATGCTGACGACGGAGGCCATTTTGTGGCTCTTGTCGACGTGCAGCACCATCGCCGTGTCCGAGCGGGCGCCGGTGACGCCCCTGCCGTACTTGCCGTGTGTACCGGCGCGCGAGTCGGAGCCGAGGAGGAGGATGTTCATCGCCCCGTCGTGGCCCGCGTCAGGGCGGTTCTCGCCCAGTACGGCGTTGATGTCCGTGCCCTTGAGGTTCCCGTTCAGGTGTGACCACGCGTAGGCCGCACCACCGCCGCCGACAAGGACGGCGCCGAGTGCGCTGTACGTGATGACGCGCAGCCGTTTCCTGCGGGACCTGCCACGTGAGCGGTGCAGGTTCGCGGACCCGTATCCGGGGTGGTCAAGGGCGTCGGCTGAGGGCGCGTGCCCTTCGTCTCCGCTGTTGTGCGGCATGGGCGCTGCCCTCCGTTCGAGGGTTGAGGTGTGCCGTGGATCAGTTGCGGCGTGTGGTGACGACGGCTCAGTACGCGGAGTTGACGTTGTCGATGGAGCCGTAGCGGTCGGCGGCGTAGTTGGCGGCCGCGGTGATGTTGGCGACCGGGTCCGTCAGGCTGTTGGCGGTGCCGGCGACGTGGTACGCGTTGAAGGTCGGCTGGATCACCTGCAGCAGGCCCTTGGACGGGGTGCCCTTGACCGCGTTGACGTCGTAGCCGTTCACGGCATTCGGGTTGCCGGACGACTCACGCATGATGTTGCGGTGCAGACCCTCGTAGGAGCCGGGGATGCCCTTGGCCTTCATGACCTTGAGGGCCTCGTTGATCCAGGCGTCGACGTTGTTCCCGTCGGTGGCCTTCTTCGTCGACACCGAGGGAGCGGCCTTCGGCGCCGCGGCGGGCTCGGCGGCCTGCGCGGGGGACGGGGCGAAGGTCAGTGCAGCGCCCGCGAGACCGGCGGCGGCCAGGACCGTGACGGTGGCGCGCTTGAAGCGGGTGGGGCGGGCGGCAGCGGTGATCTGAGTGGAGAAGGCCATACGGGATTACCTCTTCATGCTCGGGGACATCGTGCGGCGCCGGCCGTGTGGTGGCGCTGGGAGCGGAGTGGAGATCCGCGTCCTGACCCGGGGGTCCGGAGCGAACGCCTTGGCTCGTGCTCCGACCCGCTCTCCGGGACGACAGCCATAGTTAGCGATGCCCGAGAGGGGGCGCAAGGATGTGACGTACTACCCCACTACGGAGGAATGTCCGAAATGAACCGATGTGATGCTCTCTGTGCACCGCTGGGCGGCGCTGTCCGCTACTACCGCCTCTAGTATGTGATCTGGCTCCTATGGGGTGCTTCACAGGCTCGGCCCCCCTCCGCGTTACCCAGGTCACGCGTTCAGCCCGGTGCGGAGGCCTGGATGACGCCCTCGGAGGGCGACTCTCTCAAGGAGGCGGAATGGGTGGGACCGCGCGGCCGGTCGACTTCGTGACCGAGGGGCCCGTGCCGCTGGCGCTGGACGTGAGCTGGATCCATGGATCGGAGTCGGCGAAGCACAACACCGACCCGGACATCCAGGCGCACCTCTATGACGAGCACACGGTCGTCCTGCGCCAGAACATGGCCGTGCATTACGAGGCACCCTTCCTGTTTCTGCTGTTCGGCAACGCGCGTGCCGTACTCATCGACACGGGAGCCACCGCGTCCGCCGAGTACTTCCCCCTGCGCCGGGTCGTCGACGGGCTCATCGGGGACTGGCTGGCGGAGCACCCCCGGGACGCCTATGAACTCCTCGTCCTGCACACGCATGCCCACGGGGACCACGTGGCGGCGGATGCCCAGTTCGCCGACCGGCCGCACACGCGCGTGGTCGGGGCGGACCGTGACAGCGCCTGGGAGTTCTTCGGATTCGCGGACGATCAAGGGCGAGTGGCCCGGGTCGACCTGGGCGGCCGCGTCCTGGAGTGCCTGGCCACCCCGGGCCACCATGCGGCGGCCGTCACCTACTACGACCCGCACACTGGGTTCCTGCTCACCGGGGACACGGTCTATCCCGGGCGGCTGTACGTCGAGGACTGGGCGGCGTTCACCGAGTCCATCGACCGCATGGTCGAGTTCGCGGCCACCCGGACGGTCACCCACGTCCTGGGCTGCCACATCGAGATGAGCGGCGAGCCGGGGGTCGATCACCCCGTCCTGACGACCTGTCAGCCGGACGAGCCACCCCTGGAGATGACGGTGGAGCAACTGCGGGACATCCGCCGTGCGATCGATGAGATCGGCGACCGGACCGGCCGCCACGTCTTCCCCGACTTCATCATCTGCCGCTCCGGCGAGTGAGCGCCCCGGCCTACCACGCCGACCTTCGCACCGAAACCGTGAGGGGGTCTGTCTCCGCCGACGGATGATCAATAACCTGGTGGGCGTTGCCTGTTACTGACCGAGGGAGCTTCATGTCCACCGCACAGGTCCCCGACATACTGTCGCCGGAGTTCGCCGAGAATCCGTACCCGGCCTACGCGGCCATGCGTGAGCACTCTCCGCTCATCTGGCACGAGGCCACACAGAGTTACGTCATCTCGCGGTACGCCGATGTCGAGCGCGTCTTCAAGGACAAGGAGTCGCAGTTCACGACGGACAACTACAACTGGCAGATCGAGCCGGTGCACGGCAAGACGATCCTCCAGCTCAGCGGGCGTGAGCACGCAGTCCGCCGCGCCCTCGTCGCACCGGCGTTCCGCGGAAGCGACCTCCAGGAGAAGTTCCTGCCGGTCATCGAGCGCAACTCCCGCGAACTGATCGACACGTTCCGCGCCACCGGCTCCGTCGACCTCGTGGGCGCGTACGCCACCCGCTTCCCCGTCAACGTGATCGCCGACATGCTGGGCCTGGACAAGGCGGACCACGCGCGCTTCCACGGCTGGTACACCACCGTCATCGCGTTCCTCGGCAACCTGTCCGGGGACAAGGACGTCACGGCGGCCGGTGAGCGCACCCGCGTCGAGTTCGCCGAGTACATGATCCCGATCATCCGGCAGCGCCGGGACAACCTCGGCGACGACCTGCTCTCCTCGCTCTGCGCCGCCGAGGTCGACGGCGTCCGCATGAGCGACGAGGACATCAAGGCGTTCTGCAGCCTGCTCCTCGCGGCCGGCGGCGAGACCACCGACAAGGCCATCGCCAGCATCTTCGCCAACCTGCTCACCCACCCCGAGCAGCTCGACGCCGTCCGCAAGGACCGCACGCTGATCGCCCGCGCTTTCGCCGAGACGCTGCGCTACACCCCGCCCGTACACATGATCATGCGCCAGTCGGCGACGGACGTGGAGGTGAGCGGCGGCACGATCCCCGCGGGAGCGACCGTCACCTGTCTGATCGGCGCCGCCAACCGCGACGCGGACCGCTACACGGATCCCGACCGCTTCGACATCTTCCGCGAGGACCTCACCGCCACGAACGCGTTCTCGGCGGCGGCCGACCATCTGTCCTTCGCGCTCGGCCGGCACTTCTGCGTCGGGGCGCTGCTCGCCAAGGCCGAGGTCGAGATCGGCGTGGGCCAGCTCCTCGACGCGATGCCGGACGTGCGGCTCGCCGATGGCTTCGACCCGGTGGAACAAGGGGTGTTCACCCGCGGCCCGCAGTCCCTGCCGGTGCAGTTCACCCCGGTCACGGCGTGAACAACGCGGCCGGGACCGGCAGTTGCCCGGTCCCGGCCGCGTCGTGTCCGTAGGTCTCAGTGCGACACAGGGGTGAACTGCACCGGCAGCGCGGTCAGTCCGCGCATCCAGATCGACGGGCGCCAGGTCAGTTCCTGCGGCTCCACGGAGAGCACCAGGTCGGGGAGCCGTTCCAGGAGCGTCTCCACCGCCGTACGGGCGATGACGTCCGCGAGGAGCGGGGCCGGATACGGGCAGCGGTGCTCGCCGTTGCTGAACGACAGATGGGCCGAGTTCTCCGCGCCCACCTGCGACTCGGGCCAGATCTGCGGATCGGTGTTGGCCGCCGCGAGGCCGAGCACCAGACAGTCGCCCGCCCGGATCTGCCGCCCGCCCAGCTGCGTGTCGCGCACCGCCCACCGGCCGATGAAGTTCTGCGTGGGCGTGTCCAGCCACAGCACCTCGTTCAGCGCCTGACCGACACTGAGCCGCCCGCCGGAGACGTTCAGCGCGAACCGCTCGTCGGTCAGCAGCAGACGCAGCGTGTTGCAGATCCAGTTGGCCGTCGGCTGCTGCGCCGCCGCGATGACGGAGATCAGATCCTGGACGACCTCCTCGTCGGTGAGGCCCGCCGGGTGCGCCAGCATCCGTGACGTGACGTCAGGACCCGGCGACTCCCGCTTCTCCTTGACCAGTTGCTGGATGCGCGCGCCCACCCGGCCGTACGCGGCCACCGGGTCGTCGCCCTCCGCGGCGTCCAGGGAGATCCGCAGATCGTCCACCAGCTGCTCGAAGTCGGTGCTGCCCGCGGGCATCCCGCAGAACTGCACCGCCGCCCGCATCGGCAGGGCATGGGCGAAGGCGGCCATCAGCTCGGCCCTGCCGCTGCCGGCGAACGCGTCGATGAGCTGGTCGGCGATGCGCTCGCAGTCACGGGCGAGTTCGAACTGGTCGACCGCTTCGAGGGCCTGAGTGATGACGCCCGCGCGCCGCTGGTGCTCGGCGCCCTCCGTGAACAGGACCGACGGCTGGTAGCCGACGAACGGCATCAGCGGCCAGTCGGCCGGGATGTGCTCCCACTGGTTCCAGCGTCGCGAGTCCCGGGCGAACAGCTCGTCGTGGCTCGTGACATACGTGACCTCGGGATAGCCGAGGACCAGCCACGCCGGGATGTCCCCGTCGAGCAGGACGGGCGCGATGGCGCCGTGCTCCCTGCGCAGGGAGCGGTACAGCTCCGAGGGGCTCTGCTGGTACTCCAGGCCGCTGAGGGCCACCGCGCCGGAGTGGGCGGGGCAGCCGGGCGGCGGGGTCGCGTCGGTCATGGTGTCTTCTCCCGGGCCATGGCCAGTTCGTAGAGGTGGTCGACGAGGGTGATCAGGACGTGCTTGCCCGACGACCTGACGCGCGCGTCGCAGTCGATCAGCGGCACGTGCTCGGGCAGCGTGAGCGCCTGGCGGATCTCGTCGAGGGAGAACCGGGTCCCGTCGCCGTCGAACCGGTTCACGGCGACCACGAACGGCGTCCTGTGGTGCTCCAGGCGGTCGATGGCGTACCAGGAGTCGCTCATCCGCCGTGTGTCGACGAGCACGACCGCGCCGAGCGTCCCCGAGAACAGCCGGTCCCACAGGAACCAGAAGCGCTCCTGCCCGGGGGCGCCGAACAGATAGAGCACCATCCGCTCGGTGAGGCTGATGCGCCCGAAGTCGAACGCCACCGTCGTCGTGGTCTTCGAGGAGACCGCGGCAGGCTCGTCGACGCCGACGCCCGCCTGCGTCATGACCTCTTCGGTGTTCAGCGGCCGGATCTCGCTGACGGACCGGACCAGGGTCGTCTTGCCGACGCCGAACCCGCCCACGATGACGATCTTGAGCCCGGTCTCGGCGACGTCGGCAAGCGGCGTACGGGAGGGCAGCTCAGAGGTTGCGGAGTCCATGCAGCACCTCCTTGAGAAGGGCGGAGTCGGGGAGTGAGGCGACGGACCGCGCCGCGCGTGGGTGCCGGGCGGTGATGCGGCCCGTCGCGAGGAGATCGCCGAGCAGGATGCGCACCACCGTGATCGGCAGCTTCATCTCGGCCGCGATCTCGACCACGGCCGCCGGATGCCGGCACAGGTCGAGGATGCGGACCTGTTCCGACTGCATCCCCGGCGTGGGCTCGCACTCGGCGACGACCAGGGTGACCAGGTCGAAGGTGTCGTCGTCGGCCCGGCTGCGGCCACCCGTGACCGTGTACAGCCGGTCCGGGTCACCGGTGTCGACGGGCCGGCGCGTCATGAGGACGCGCTCTCGCCGTCGTCCGTCCGTGGTTCGGCCCGCAGGTGCTCGCCGATCTGCTCGACGAGCTCGCTCATCTGGTGACCGACCACGCCCGGGTCGGCGCCGTCCTCGGCGATGACCGCGAGATGCGCGCCCTCGCCCGCCTCGACGATGAACAGCAGACCGCCGTGGAACTCGGTCATCGAGTGTCGTACACCGCCCGTACCGTCACCGAACTCCACCGAGGCGCCCTGGGCGAGCGCCTGGATGCCGGAGCAGATGGCCGCGAGCTGGTCGGCCTGGTCGAGGGTCAGATGCTCGCTCCAGCACAGCTTCAGACCGTCCCGGGAGAGCACCAGGGCGTGACGCGTGCCGGGCGTGCGGTCCAGCAGGCTCTCCAGGAGCCAGGTCAGGCTGTTGTCAGTGGTCCGCATGGCGTGTGGGGCGGGTTGTGCCCGGCGAACCGGTCACCAGCCCGTGCCTCCAATCAAACGTTCTCGTACGGGGGATGGGGGCGCCGGTGCCCGGGCGCGTGCGGGGAGCGGGGCGGGTTACTCGGCCGGTGAACCGTCGGCCTGATGGGGCACCTCGGGCGACGTGCCGGGCGTCTCGTCGCGGGCGCGCCGCGAGCGGTGGAAGGCACCGAACTGCGCACCGGCGTCGCGCGGCGCACGCGCGGACTCCTCCGCGGGCGTGCCGCCCTCGGCGGGGGCACGGTCCTTGCGGTCGCGTTCGGCCGAGGCCATGGTGCGCCCCGGCGCCCGTACCGGCAGGCCGCCCGGCGTCGCGGACGGCGGGTCCGCCTGGGCGGGAATCCCGGGCGTGGTGTCGTCGGACGCCCGCGCCGCGGGGTCCGGCGCCGTCACAGGTGCGGCAGGTGCCGCCGGGGCGGCGTGGCGGGCCGGGGGCTGCGGCGGGGCGGGGTCGCGCTGCTGGGCGAGCAGCTGCGGCGGAAGGAGGACCACGACACCGGTGCCGCCGCGGGAGGACGGCCGGAAGTTCACGCTCATCCGGTACTTGGCGGCGAGACGGCCCACCACGGCGAGGCCGAGCCGGGTGCCCTGGAGCGAGGCCAGGTCCGTGTCGTGGCCCGACACCGCGGCCTCGGCCCGGCGCATGGCGGCGTCCGCCATCTTCAGGCCGCTGTCCTCGATCGTCACGACGATCCCGGCGCTGCGTTCCTCGACGTAGACGTGGACCTCGTCGATGGGCGGCGAGAAGTTCGCGGCGTTGTCCATCAGTTCGGCGAGGAGGTGCATGACGCCCTCGGCGGCGAAGCCGGCGATCGCGGCGTTCGTGGCGCAGTGGAGCCTGACCCGCTGGTAGGCGGCGATCCGGCCGACCGCGCCGCGCAGGATGCTCTCCATGACGATCGGCTTGTTCCACGCGCGGCTGGCGCGGCCGCCCATGAGGAGGGCCAGCCGGTCGGTGAGCAACCCGAGTTGGGACGTGTTGTGGTCGAGCCTGAGCAGATCGCCGAAGACCTCCTCGCCGTGCCGGTCCTGCATGTCGCGCAGATCGGCGAGCATGCTGACCGACTTGGCCTGCACCCGGCTGAGGGCCTTGGCGCTGGCGGCCTGGGCGGCCGCTGCCCGCCGCTCGCTGGTGGCGAGTTCCCGTACGAAGGACTCCGTCAGGGTGCGCAGGTGCGCGTCGTCGGGGTGATCGAGGCCCGAGAGGACCGCGTCGGCGGTGGAGCCCTCGCGCAGCGCCGCGACGACGGCCGGCAGGGTCGCGGTGGCCAGCTCGTCCAGGTCGCGGTCGGTGCGGGCGATCCGGCGGGCCGTGTCCTGAGCGGTGGCCACCGCGGACGCCTCGCGCCGTACGGCGTCGTCCAGTTCGGCGGTGAACGCCTCGAGTACCTGGCGCAGTTGGTGGTCCGCGGGCGGCGCGGTGGCGGCGAGTGCCTCCTCGGCGCCCGCGCCGTCCCGCAGCCGCTTCGACACGGAGGGGAGCGTGACGTTCACGAGATGGGCGGCCTCGGCCCCGCGCTGCGTCAACTGCTGCTGGAGCGCCAGTGATTCGCCCTGCGCGGCCTCCACGGTGCCCCGGGCGCGCTGCTGGAGCAGGGCGGCCGTGATGAGGGAGGCGGCCACACAGAGCCAGCTGACCAGGAGCGCTACGAGCACCCAGGTGCGGGCGGCCTGCGGAGCCGCGGCGGTCACCGCGCCGACGGCCGCTCCGGCCACCACGAGGACGGCGAGGGGGACAGCGAGCGTGGAGCGCCGCGACGTGGGTGTGCGGCGCGGACTCGGGCGGGCAGGCACTGGCATTCCGCGGTCCCATCGGTGCTTGCGTGCGGGAAGGTCGTGGCCGATCGGCTCGGGTCGGCCGCACGGCCGGTCCCACCAACGGGATGGTGATCTTCCGGCACGTATGTGGCGCTCATGCTAGCCACCGCGCGCGGTGAGGGAACCGGGACAATGAACGCAGAGCGCCCGGCGGCGAAGTTCGTCGCGAAGTCGCCAGCCGGTCAGGGGGCCGTGGTAAGGGCTTTCGTCGCCATGGGCGCGTCAAATGGGGACACGTGTGCGGGTGTTGGGCGTCAGTGCGCTCGGGCCGGGGCGCGTTCATCGGTGCGTCGGCCGGTGGCCGGCTGCCCGGAGCGGCTTTCGCGTTACTACCGAGGGGCTGTTTTCAGCCAACCCCGGCCGGATGCGCGGTGGTGCGTCATGGATGCGGAGCCTCGGGGGCGCCGTTCGGCCGGCCGCAATGGAGGCGATTGTCGGCAAAGCGCGGTTGGTCAGGGGCGGAACGGACGTACGGCGCACGTGCCTCGTGCGTGACGGTCGGCGGGTGGAACGGTCAGTCCTCCTGCGGGGCGCGCGTCCTGCGCCACAGCAGGCAGGCGGCCCCGCCCGCGAGGGCCGCGCCGAAGCCGATCCGGCCCAGGTCCACGCCGCCGCCGGCGGTGCTGCCGACGCCTGCGCGTGCGCCGCGATAGTTGTCGCGTGCCAGGTTCATCGGGGTGCTCCACTGCCTGCCGTCGGGACAGGCTCCCTGCACGGACACCTGCGAGCTGGCCCCGACCGCGCCGGCGAGGCGTGCAGTCCCCCTGTACTGGGTCCGCCCGTCCTGCCCGATTCCGCCGCCGAACACGGGGAGTGTGACGGAGCCGGCGGCGAAGGCCTCGGAGCGGGCCGTGATGGAGCCGCGCCCGCCGCCGGCGCAGTAGACCGTGATCTCGGCGGTGGACGAGGCGGCCCCCACCACCGTGGGCGGCGAGAGGCGTGCCTCCGCGTAGGAGTCGCGGTTCGACGGGCCCCGGTCGCGGGTTCCGCCGTCCGGGCCCTGGTCGCGGGTTCCGCCGTCC
Organism: Streptomyces sp. NBC_00569; assembly: GCF_036345255.1. Classification (NCBI taxonomy): domain Bacteria; kingdom Bacillati; phylum Actinomycetota; class Actinomycetes; order Kitasatosporales; family Streptomycetaceae; genus Streptomyces; species Streptomyces sp. NBC_00569. Next base: position 8,705,800 of record NZ_CP107783.1, read on the forward strand.
GAGCCCCGGTCACGGGTCCCGTCGTCCGCGCCCCGGTCGAGAGGCCCGTCGTCGGAGGGGCTCAAGGGGGTGGTCCGGCCCACCGAGCCGGTCCGGCCCACCTCGTCGGGTGCGGTCACCGAGGCGGGTGCTGCGAAGGGGTGCTGCGCGGCTGCCGACCCGGGCGCGAGCGCGGTGAGGCAGGCGGTCGTCGTGATGACGGTGGCTATGGGGCAGAACATGAGGCGTCTCCGGTCCCTGTGCCGCAGCGGCAGGGGGAGCTGCGGTCCTGGTCAGGACGCTAGTGAGCCCGGGCGGACGGCGCCCGCAGGGTTAGGCCGATCGGATGTCGTCCCCGTCGGCGGCCGGCTCGCGATATCCGGCCGCGGCCACCGCCACGAGCAGGGTGCCGACGAGGAGCGGCCAGCCCAGGCCGTGGTGCAGCACGAGCAGCGCGCCGAGCCCGGCGCCCGCGAGCATCGCCACCACGGAGGTGATCCCCCGCCCCGGCCGCGGATCGGTGCCGCCCGCGAGCGAGGACTCCGAGGCGAGCCCGGTCAGCGTCATCGTGAGGACCGTCGTGGTCATGTCCGGGACCGCGAGTTTGCGGACGGTTGCGTTGCGCAGCCCCATCGCCCATGCGAGGACGGCGATGAGCGCGTACGTCGCCTCGCCCGGCCACGCGAACGCGACGGCGGTCGCCGCGGCGAGCAGGACCGCCTCGGTGACGAACACCGACCGCACCCAGGTCTGCCGCGCCCGCCCGGCGAACACTGCGGTCAGCCGCCCGGCGCACACGGCCCCCGCGAGGAACGCGCCGAGGGAGGTGAGCGACCCGAGGACGGAGAACCCGGGAGCGCCCGCGGCGGCGAAGCCGATGATGACGACATTGCCGGTCATGTTCGCCGCGAAGACCCGGCCGAGGCCCAGATAGCTGACCGCGTCGACGATGCCGCTCACGACCGTGAGGACCGTGAGGGCCGCGGGGAGGGTGGTCCTGCGCGGCACGGGCGCGGGCGCCGCTGGCGGAACGCTGGCTTCACTCACCCGCACGACCTTACGGATTCCCGGTCCCGGCGGCCCGCCGGATCAGGTCCGCACGGCCCACCGTTCCTCGACCTTCGCGAGCCGCCAGTACCCGATGGCGGCCGCCCAGACGACGACGAACAGGCCCACGATGATGAACCCCACGTTGTCCAGGTCGAGCCCCGCTATCCAGCCGGTCACCGAGTCCCGCAGATCGAGCTTGTCGTGCAGGACGCCCACGAGCTCGATGGTGCCGATCAGGAAGGCGACGGCGATCGAGAGGCCGGTGATGGCCAGGTTGTAGAACACCTTGCGCACGGGGTTCGAGAACGCCCACTGGTACGCGAAGTTCATGAACGTCCCGTCCAGGGTGTCGAACAGACTCATCCCGGCGGCGAACAGGAGCGGCAGGCACAGGATCGCGTACCAGGGCAGTCCGGCCGCCGCGCCGCTGCCCGCCATCACCATCAGCGTGACCTCGGTCGCCGTGTCGAAGCCGAGGCCGAAGAGGAAGCCGAGCGGGTACATCTGGCCCGGCCGGGTGATGGACTTGGTGAACCGGCCGAGGATCCGGTTCATGAACCCCCGTGCGTCCAGGTGCTGTTCGAGCTCCGCCTCGTCGTACGAGCCCGCGCGCATCGCCCGGAACACCCGCAGGATCCCCACCAGGGCGACGAGGTTGAGCGCCGCGATGAGGTAGAGGAAGGACCCGGAGATGGTGGTGCCCATGACGCCGAGCGTCTGATGGGTGGCGGAGCCCTCGTTCATGATCCGCCCGGCGAGCTGGGTGCCGCCGGCGATCAGCGCGGCGAGCACGACCACCACGCTGGAGTGGCCGAGCGCGAACCAGAACCCCACCGACACCGGGCGCTTGCCGTCGGCCATCAGCTTGCGGGTCGTGTTGTCGATCGCGGCGATGTGGTCGGCGTCGAACGCGTGCCGCATCCCCAGGGTGTACGCGGTGACGCCGAGGCCGATGCCGAAGGCCTTCGACCCCACCTCGTAGTGCTCCGGCACGACGAGCAGGAACAGCACGCCGAACGCGACGACATGGAGTGCGGCTATCACCGCCAGGAGCCCGGCGGTGCGGACGGTGTCCTCGCGCCGCCAGTGGAACGCGTCGCGTCCGGTCTCCGGGGGCTTTACGGGCAGGGCCATGCGGTCACGCTCCAACACCTCGTGGAATCACTTCGTGAGATGCCGTGGCCGGTCTCCTGGCTGACGGGTGTCCGCGTCCGCCCCTGCCTTCCCGGCTGCGCGCGGCAGCCAGTGGCGTGGTGGGGCGGGGCGTCCCGAGTCGTCTCGTTACCGAGGGACCCGGGGCCCGATCACAGTGGCGAGGGCCGCTTCGGTCTGGGTCCTTTGAAGGACCGTCACCGAATTCCCGAGCACCACGGCCCGCCCACAGTAGAGGCCGCTCGGCGACGCCTGCAAGGCTGCACAGCTGCGTAGGTGTGCGCGGGTATTCAAGATCACATCGGTGGCTGCGAGGATGGCGTCATGCATCTCGTCCCTGCCGAGCGCGCCGACCGCCGCACGATCGACGGCCACCGGGTCTGCGAGGCCATCGCCGCCATCGGTGAGCCAGGACACGTCCGCGCCTGGGCCGACCGGTTCTCCCTGCTCGCCGATCCCCGGCGCCTCGCGCTGCTGCTCGCGCTGTACCGGGCGGGGCCGCTGGCCGTGTCGGATCTCGCCGTGGCCACGGGCATGAACGACCCGGCGGTCTCGCAGGCGCTGCGGCTGCTGCGCGCGGCCGGCGTCGTCGAGGGGGAGAAAGAGGGCAGGATCGTGCGCTACCGCGTCGTCGACGCGGCGACCGCGGACCTGCTGGAGCGCTGCGCGACGGACGGCGCGCACTGACACGTGCGCGCCGTCAGGGCCGGTCTCAGTCCCCTCGGGCGGCGGCCCGGCGGCGCGCGGCGGCGATCTCCGCGTACGTGAGGTCGCGGCCCTCCCAGTGCGATCCCTCGACCGACTTGCCGGGTTCCAGGTCCTTGTAGACCTCGAAGAAGTGCGTGATCTCCAGACGGTCGAACTCGGGGATGTCCTCGATGTCCTGCACGGAGGTATGGCGCGGATCGTGCGCGGGCACGCACAGAATCTTCTCGTCCATGCCTTTCTCGTCCCGCATCACGAACATGCCGATCGCCCGGCATTCGACGGTGCAGCCGGGGAACGTCGGATCGCCCACCAGGACGAGCGCGTCGAGCGGATCGCCGTCGCGCCCGAGGGTGCCCACGATGTATCCGTAGTCCGCCGGGTACTGGGTGGAGGTGAACAGCATCCGGTCGAGCCTTATCCGGCCGACGGAATGGTCCATCTCGTACTTGTTGCGGGAGCCTTGGGGGATCTCCACGGTGACGTCGAACGCGTGGACCGCGTCGGTGCCGTGGGCTGCGTCGCTGTGTCGGACCTCGTTGTCCAAGCCGGCCTCCTCGTCCACCCCGAGTGTGCTCCCGGGAGTACGGGTGCGTCAGCCGATCGGGAACTCCAATTCCGGCCTGTCCCACATCACGGCGGGCGGATCGGCGGCCGCGGTGCCGGTGCGGACGGCTCCCGTGCTGCGGTAGAAGCCTTCGGCGGGCGGGTGCGAGACCACGCGGACCGAGGCGAGTCCGGCGGCGCGCGCCTCGTCCTTCATGTGGGCGACCAGCAGCCGCCCGATCCCGAGGCCCTGCGCCGCGTCGGCGACGAACATCAGGTCGAGCTCCGGCGGTGTGATCACGAGGGCGTAGAAACCGAGCACCAGGTCGTCGGCGCCGACCGCGACGAAGACGCGATGAGCCTCGATGTAGTCGGGGCCCACCCGGTAGCCGGCCACCATCGACGCGTACGGGGCCTCGTAGGCGCGGGACGTACGGACGAGCCGGGTCAGCCGCTTGGCGTCGCGGGCGGTCGCCCTGCGCACCCGGACCGCCCCGCCGGCCCCCGCGCTTTCCGGGGCTGTAATGCTCGAAGTCATAGTGAGAGTATTACGCATCCTGTCGCGCGGATCGACCCGGGACCTTGTGTGCCGGCCGTCTCACGCGGGGGGAACGGTGGACTGCACCTGCCGCAGGAACGTCGCGTTGTCCGGCGTCTGCCGGATCCGCTCGACGAGCGTCTCGAGCCCGGCGTGCCCGTCCCGCGACTGAAGCGCGCGCCGCAGACCGCGTACGACCGCCAACTCGGCCTCGGGCAGCAGGAGTTCCTCGCGGCGCGTGCCGGACTGGGCGAGGTCGACGGCGGGGTGGATCCGGCGCTCGGCGAGGGTGCGGTCGAGGCGGATCTCCATGTTGCCCGTGCTCTTGAGCTCCTCGAAGAAGTAGTCGTCGGCGCGGGAGCCGGTGTCGACGAGCGCGGTGGCGAGGACGGTGAGCGAGCCGCCCTCCTCGGCGAGCCTCGCCGCTCCGAAGAACCGCTTGGGCCCGATCAGCGCGGAGGCGTCGACACCGCCGCTGAGCGTACGGCCGCCGGACGAGGCCGTGTTGTTGTGGGCGCGGCACAGGCGCGTCAGGGAGTCGAGGAGGATGACGACGTCCCGGCCGTCCTCGACGAGCCGCTTGGCGCGCTCGACGGCCAGTTCGGCCAGCGCGATGTGCGCCTTCGCGGGCTGGTCGAAGGTCGAGGCGAAGACCTCGCCCCGCACCGAGCGCCGCATGTCGGTGACCTCCTCCGGCCGTTCGTCGAGGAGCACCACCATCAGATGGGCCTCGGGGTGGTTCGTGGCGACGGACGCGGCGAGCTGCTGGAGCAGCACCGTCTTGCCGGTCTTGGGCGGCGCCACGATCAGCCCGCGCTGCCCCTTGCCGATGGGGGTGAACAGGTCGACCAGGCGGGGCGTCACGCCGCCCTTCGCGGTTTCGAGGCGCAGTTGCTGCCGCGGGTGCAGGGGGGTGAGGTCACCGAACCGGGGCCGCCCGCGCAGCTCCTGGACGGGGCGCCCGTTGACGCGCTCGACCTCGGCGAGTACGCGCGGCCTGCCGCATGTCCCCTGGATCAAGTCGCCCTTGCGCAGGCCGAGTCGGCGGATGAGCGCGGCCGGGACCTGGACGTCGTGCGACGTCGGCAGGAGGTCGGCCAGGCGCAGGAACCCGGGCCCGTTGCCCGAGCTGTCGAGGACGCCCGCGGCCTGGACCGCGACCTCCTTCGGCTGCGACGTGAACGCCTTTGTGGTGGTGGGGGGTTCGAGTGTGGTGGTCATCGGAATCGGTCCTTTCGCGGACGTTCGTACGAGAGCATGAGTGAGGTGGGATCCGGCGGGATCGGGGCGGTGACTGCACGCCCCGCTGAGGCGGGCGGGCGAAGAGGCCCGTGAAAGCCCTGAGAAGCCTGTGGCCGGGGAGAAGCGATGCGGGGTACGGCGCGTCGGCGCCGCCTGGCGCATCGCTGACATCGATTCGACGAATCCCGCTGTCGCGGCGATTCGGAGAGGGAGACTGGCACCGGCGCCGAAGAGGCGGCTAGCACATGTGCCATTCGCACTGTAACACCATGGGGGCGCCGTCCCGCAAGGACTCACGTCACGGGCCACCGTTCCCAGCCGCCCCGTGAACCCTGCTCGACCCCTTGAGCAAAGCCCCGTGACGCCGGGCGCGGCCTATGCTGAGCCCCGATGTTCGCACCTGAAGGCCCCACAGTCCGGGAGCTCGCCGTCCAGGCGCTGTCCTCCGTCGAGCGCGGCTACGACCTGCTCGCCCCCAAGTTCGACCGCACGCCGTTCCGCACGCCCCGGTCGGTCCTCGCACCCGTGACCCGTGCCCTACGCGGCATGGGCCCCTTCGAGCGCGGACTCGACCTGTGCTGCGGGACCGGCGCGGGGTTCGGTGTGCTGGCGCAGGTGTGCCGCGAGCGGCCTGTCGGGGTCGACATCAGCGCGGGCATGCTCACGGCGGGCCGCGCGGCCCACGGGAGCGGCGCGGACCTGGTGCGCGGCGACGCCCTCGCCCTGCCCTTCGGACCGGCCTTCGACCTCGTCGTCAGCTTCGGGGCGTTCGGCCACTTCCTGCCGCGGCAGCGGCCCGCCCTGTTCGCCCAGGTCCACTCCGTGCTGCGGCCGGGCGGACGCTTCGCGTTCCCGGTGCCGGCGCCCGCGCGGCCCGGCTCCCGCGGCTACTGGTCGATGCTGGCCTTCGACGGCGCGATGCGGGTCCGCAACGCGCTGTGGCGGCCGCCCTTCGTCATGTACTACCGCGGCTTCCGCCTCGGCGACGTACGCAGCGAGCTGGTCAGGGCCGGTTTCGACGTGGCGCTCCGGGCGCTGCCCGAACTCGGCGAGCGCTCCGACGGCAGCCCCAGATGCCGCCTCCTGGTGGCCACGAAGGCCGGCCCGCCGCGCTAGACGGCCGTCTCGGGCGCCCCGCCCGCCTGCCGTACGTCCTCGTGGAGGTGCACGATCAGCCAGCGGCCCACCGTGGGGTCCTTGCGCAGGACCGCCGTGTTCCGCAGCAGCTCGGGACGGAGCGGGGTGCCGTCCGGGCCGGGTGTGTACGCGACGCGCAGCCAGTAGCGCAGGACCGCCGTGTCGCCGAACACGTCGACGACCGGGTCGTACGGGCGAAGACCGCTCCCCACGGGCCCGTCCCCGGACTCGGGCCGCTCGTCTCGCACCCGGTCCAGGTCCGGCTTGCCGAGCAGCAGCGGCTCGGCGGCCGGGTCCCAGATCGTCGCCTCCGGGTCGAGCCGGGCGTCGATCTGGGCGCGGTCCCCGGTGGCGTACGCCTCGTACATGCCGGTCACGACGGACCAGACGGCGGCCACGTCGCCGGGCGCCGCGCCCGGCCTGGCCAGTGCGGGGCGGGCGGACACGGCGGACTCGGGCATGAGGGCTGCTCCTGGTCGGACGGGGACGGCGCGCCGGGGCGGCGCCGATGCCAGGCCACCGTAACGGGTCGTCGGTGCCGGATGATCCGTCGGGCCGGGACGAGGCCCGGCCCGGTGGGACACCGGCGCGGGCGCGGCTAAGGGTGTGGCCGGTTCGCGGCCTGTGCCGTGGGCCGGCGGTGCGGCGACGGCATGGTGTCCTGCGGAAACGTCAGCTGGCCGCTCATCCACCGCATGGCCGGAGCGATCTCCCGCTGCCAGGTCGTGAAGTGGTGGCTGCCGCGCGGCAGGATGATCCGGGCCGACGTCATGGGCGACTTCACCGCGTGCAGGAACCTCATCGTGTCGCCGTAGTCCTTCTCGCCCGACCTGCTGCTGGCGGCCAGGACGGACACGCGCGGCACGGGCAGGTGGTCCAGACGCCAGATGAGGTCGTGCTCGCGCTGCCGCCGCGCGGCGCCGGGACCCGAGCCGAAGAGGCTGCCGGTGGTCAGGTCGTCGCCGATCCTGTAGTCCGCCGACAGCGCCGCCGCCGACGTGTACACGCCGGGGTGGCGCAGGACGAGCTGGAGCGCGCACGTGCCGCCCGACGAGTAGCCGAGAGCGCCCCACGCGCTGGGGTCGTGACCCACGCGGTACGACCGCTTGAGCGCCTCCGGCAGATCCTTCGAGAAGAACGTCTCGGCCTGCGGGCCGCCCGGCACGTTCACGCACTCCGTGTCGCGGGGCGGCGCGATCGTCGGGCGCACCATCACGATCACCGTCGGCTGGATCCCGCCCGCCCTCAGCAGCCGGCCGGCGGTCTGCGGGACCTGGAGGTACTGCGCGAGGTTCATGATGCCGCCCGGGTAGCCGCTGATCGCGACCATCACGGGGAAGCGCTGGCGGTGGAACTGCTTCTGGAAGTACTGCGGCGGCAGATACACGAACGCCGGGTTCACGGCCCTGCTGCGACGTCCGACGATCTTGACCGACTCGACCCGGCCGACCTGTGCCGCGGGCCCGTGCGGAATGCCCTTCACCCGATCGAGGCCCTGCGGCCCGGCGGGCTGCACCAGACCGCCGCGCACCGCACCGACGGTGGAGTGGACGCCGGACCGGCCGAGCGCCGTGACCTCGGCGGGCGCCTTGTCGACATGGCCGAGCAGCTCGTCCCACGAGCCGTAGAAGTCGAAGTTCGTGTTCACCGCGACGGCGAACGCGGTGAGGATCGTGAGCTGGGTCGCGCCGATCACGCCGAGGCGGCCGAGCACGGCCATGGGCCCGCGCCGGGCGAGCCGCGGCCACACCCGGACCGCGAGGCCCACACACACCAGGGCGGCCAGCACCGTCGCGTACTCGAGTGCCCGGCTCGTCAGGCCCATGTCTTCCTCAACTTTCAGCCGTCATCTGCGCTGTTCGGCAGTTTTCACCGGAAAGAGGCGCGATGACCGAGGAAGGTTTGCCGGCCACCGCGTTCTTACCCTGCTCCTGTGTCGCTCTTACTCCAGCGAGGTGGAGCGCTCCTACGCTCGGTCACTGTGAAACAACGCCCCGCCGCCGTGGCAGGTCACACGTGCCTGATCATCGGAATTCTGGACATCGCGTCGGCGATCTCCCCGCACATGCAGGAGACCCGCATAGAGCGCATCGCGCCCTACGTGCCGGGCCTCGCCGAGGAGGTGGCCCGCGCCGCCGCGCTCGCCGCGGGACTGCTGCTCGTGATGCTCGCCAGAGGCCTGCGCCGCCGTAAACGGCGCGCCTGGGAGGCGGCCGTGGGGCTCCTCGCGGTCAGCGCGCTCGTCCAGGGCGTGCGCCATCACGCCCTGATCCCCGCGACCGTCTCGGTCGTCCTGTGCGTCGCGCTCGTCGCCTACCGCGACGAGTTCTACGCACTCGCCGACCCGCGCGGCAGAACGCGCGCCCTGTGGAACCTCGTCGTCCTCGGCGGCAGCAGCATCGGGCTCGGCCTGCTCGTCGTCGGGGTGCGGGCGAACCAGGAGGCGGGCCACGCCATCACTTTCGCGGACCGGGTCCGGGAGGTCGCCTACGGCCTGCTCGGTGCGTCGGGCCCCATCGCGTACAGGAGTGACCGGGCCGGCGACGTCGTGTACTTCTCGCTGCTGGCTCTCGGCGTGGTCACCGCCGCCACCAGCGTCTATCTCGCCCTGCGGCCCGTCTCCCTGCGCCCCGCCGACAGCGACGAACGGCTGCGCGCCCTGCTGGCTGACGAGGGCCGGCGCGACTCGCTCGGCTACTTCTCGCTGCGCGGCGACAAGAGTGTCCTCTTCTCGCCCTCCGGCAAGGCCGCCGTCGCCTACCGCGTGGTGTCCGGCGTCGCCCTGGCGGGCGGTGACCCCATCGGTGACCACGAGGCCTGGCCCGGTGCCATCAAGGAGTTCCTGCGGCAGTGCGCCCTGCACGCCTGGACCCCCGCCGTCATGGGGTGCAGCGAACTCGGCGGACAGGTCTGGACCCGCGAAGGCGGCCTCAAGGCCCTGGAGCTGGGCGACGAGGCCATCGTCGACTGCCAGGCCTTCAGCCTCTCGGGGCGCACCATGCGCAACGTCCGGCAGATGGTCAACCGCATCGAACGCGCCGGCTACACCTGCCGCATGCGGCGCGTACGCGATCTGCCCGACGAGGAGAAGAAGCGGCTGCGCGAGGCCGCCGCCGCGTGGCGGGGCAGCGCCACCGAACGCGGGTTCTCCATGGCGCTCGGCCGGTTCGGCGACCCCGGCGACGGGGACTGCGTCGTCGTCACCGCCCACCAGGACGACGAGGCGGGCAACGACCGTGTGCGCGCCCTGCTCCACTTCGTGCCCTGGGGCGAGGACGGTCTCTCCCTCGACCTGATGCGCCGCGACCGCACGGCCGAGCCGGGCCTGAACGAACTCCTCATCGTGGCCGCTCTGCGCGGCGCCCCCGCGCTCGGAGTGCGCCGTATGTCGCTCAACTTCGCGGTGTTCCGGGCCGCTCTCGCGCGCGGCGAGCGCCTCGGCGCGGGCCCGGTGCTGCGGGTGTGGCGGGGGCTGCTCGTGTTTCTGTCGCGCTGGTTCCAGATCGAGTCCCTGTACCGCTTCAACGCGAAGTTCCGGCCCGAGTGGGAGCCGCGCTTCGTCGTCTACCCCACGGTGCGCGACCTGCCGAGGATCAGCTGGGCCTGTCTCCAGGCCGAGGCGTTCGTCGTCCTGCCGCACCCGGCGGAGCGGTTGAGGCAGTTGCTGCGGAACCGGCCCGCCGCCCGTGAGGACACGCCGCAGCCGGTGAAGGTCACCACCCCGTGACCAGCAGGTGGTTGACCAGCAGGGTGAGCACCGCCTGCGCGGTCAGCCACCCGCGGCGCCACCGCGCGGGCAGCAGGGCGGTGGCCGCGACGAGCCAGACGGCGAACGGGAGCCAGATACGTTCCGTCTCCGCCTTGCTCATGCCCGACAGATCGGCGGCCAGGAGGGCGAGCGCCGCGCCGAGGACGACCAGCGCGAGCCGCCCCTCCGGCTCCGCACGCGCGCGCAGGACACGCCCCGGAACCCGGCTCAGCCCCGCCGCCGTGGCAAGCCCGACGATCAGCACGGTGCACGCGAGGTTGGCCCACACCCAGTAGCCGTACGGCCGGGTCCCGCCCGCGCCCTGGTAGTAGCGCTCCGTCAGCAGGTGATAGGCCTCCCACCAGTTGAACCCGACGAGGGTGAACGCGACGGGCACCACGGCCGCCCCCACCACGAACAGCGGCAGCGGCCGGAGTGTCCGCGCCACGAGCAGCGCGGCCGCCGCGACGAGGACCATCAGCGTCAGCCCGTACGACAGATAGCAGGTGAGCCCGAACAGCAGTCCGCCGCCGAGGGCCGCCCAGCGGCTGCCGTGGGTGGCCGCCACCGCGAGCAGCGCCACCGACCAGGCGGCGACCGCCGCGAAGTAGCCGTCCGCCGACGTGCCCACCCAGACCGCGGACGGCGCGAGCACCAGGAAGGGCGCCGCGCGGCGGGCCGTCCGCTCGCCGGCGAGCACGCGCACCGTGACGAGGACGGCGACAGCCGCCGTGCACCCCACCGTGATGCACCACACCCCGGCCCACGCGCCCCCGCCGAGCCCGATCCGGTCCAGGCCCACGAAGGTCAGCGTCGCCGCCGGCGGATGCCCCGCGACATGGGGCGGCCAGTGGTCGGGGGAGTGCAGCAGGATGTGCCGCGTGAAGTCCCGCAGCGTCGCGCCGACGTCGTCGAACCGGTCGATGACCCGCAGATACTCGTACGACGTGGTGAGGCGTCCGGCGATGCCCCGCTGCCAGCCGTCGACGAGCGCGAGCGAGAAGGTCCACGCCGCCGACGCGGCCCACACGGCGGGCAGCAGCCGCCGCCACCGAAGCCGGTCCGCCACCCCGGGCCCGTACGTGATGACCAGTACGGCGACGGCGATCGCCGCCGGGGTCCCCGGGCCCACGTGGGGATCCCAATGGGCGTACAGGGGTGCCCAGTCGACGTACAGGTTGCCGTAGTGGTCCTCGATGTACCGGCCCACGAGCGCGGCCGTCGCGACCAGGGCGGCGGCGGCTGCGGCGGCGAGCAGGTCACGGCGCGTCCCGGTGGAGGGTGGCGCGGTGCGGGGGGCGTCGGGGGGAGCTTCGAGCTTCACACCCGGAACGCTAGGCGCCCGCACCGCCCATATGGTGCACCGCGAGGTCGCGTCACCGAACCGTCAGATCTTCCTGCGCCGATCCGCGGGCTGTGCGCAATACGGTCGGAACAGGTCGGCGGGCCCCCGCCGCGCACAGCCTGAAGGAACCACATGGGCGTCCTCCCCCGCACTCTCCCCGATCCGTGGCGCAGCCCCCTGCGTGGCCCGCGCTTCACCGCGGTCCTCGGCCTCGTCCTGCTCGTCGGCATGACCCTGCTCTTCGTGACCGGCCTCCTGTCGTACGCCGCCTACAACCCGAACCTCGCGGCGGTCAACGACAAGACGCCCGGCAAGGGCCTGCTCGGCTTCTATCTGTTCTCCTGGCCGACGGACCCGCACTGGCTGTACCGTCTCACCCAGGGACTGCACGTCACCGTGGGCGTCGTGCTCGTGCCCGTGCTCCTCGCCAAGCTGTGGTCGGTCGTGCCCAAACTGTTCGAGCTGCCCCCCGCGCGCTCCGTCGGCCACGCCCTGGAACGGCTGTCGCTGCTCCTGCTCGTGGGCGGCGCGCTCTTCGAGTTCGTGACCGGCATCCTCAACGTGCAGCTCGACTACCTGTTCCCCGGCTCCTTCTATCCGCTGCACTTCTACGGCGCCTGGGTGTTCATCAGCGCGTTCGTCGTCCACGCGGTGCTGCGCGTGCCGCAGGCGCTGCGCGTGCTGCGCGAGCGGAAGGCGGGCCTGCCCGAGACGGGTGACCTGGTGCCGGCGAAACCGGCCGAGCCCACGGTCTCGCGGCGCGGGGCGTTCGCCATGGTCGGCGCGGGCTCGCTCCTGCTGCTCGTCACGACGGCCGGCCAGAGCATCGACGGGGGATGGCGCCGCACCGCTCTGTTCGCGCCGCACGGCGGCGCCGACCCGGGCACCGGCCCCGGCCGCTTCCAGATCAACAAGACCGCCGCCGTGGCCGGCATCCGCACCGCCGACACGGGCGAGCCGTGGCGGCTCGTCGTCACCGGACCGAAAGGCACCGTCCACCGGCTCACCCGCGACGACCTTCTGCGACTACCGCAGCACACCAGCGCGTTGCCCATCGCCTGCGTCGAAGGCTGGTCCACGGACGACCAGCACTGGAGCGGCGTACGGCTGCGCGACCTCGCCGCCCTCGCCGGGACCGACGGCGACACCGACGTGTTCGTCGAATCGCTGCAACAGCACGGCGCGTTCCGGAAGGCGGCCTTGCGGCACAACCAGGTCCACGACCCGCGCTCCCTGCTCGCCCTGCGCGTCAACGGAGCCGACCTCACCCTCGACCACGGCTACCCGGCCCGTGTCATCGTCCCCGCGGCGCCGGGAGTCCTCAACACCAAGTGGGTCGCCCGCATGACGTTCGGAGCGCTGTGATGAACCGACTCCTGAGCCGTTGGTACGGCGAGAGCCCGCTCCAACTCCCGCTCCTGGCGGCATCGTTCGCCCTCGCGGGATACGCGGGCGTGCGGCTGCTCGAGAACGACGCGTGGGCCGTGGCGGCCTGGTTCGTCGGCGCGGCCCTCGTCCACGACCTGCTGCTCGTGCCGGTGTACTCGCTCGCGGACGTCGCGGCGCAGAAGGCGCTCGGCGACCGGAGCCGCACGACGATGACGTATGTGCGCGTCCCCGCGTTCCTGTCGGGCCTGCTGCTCCTGGTGTGGTTCCCGCTGATCACGCGGAGGCGCGAGGACCACTACGCCCTCGTGACGGGACATTCGGGGGACGCGTTCCTGCCGCGGTGGCTGCTGCTGACGGCCGTGCTGTTCGCCGCGTCGGCCCTGTGGTGCGTGGCCGTCACGTTCCTCGCTCCCGCGTCGCCCTGGAGGCAGGCACGCAGGGCGCGCCGGGAAGAGCGGGCGCGGGAGCGTGAACGGGAGCGTCAGCGGCGCAAGGAGACGAAGGAGCGCCCGCCCTCGGACCACTGAGCGACCGGCAGCCAGCCGAGCGGGCGCGCGTACCGCAGCAGCGCCCGCGTGCCCACCCGGGCCCACGGGAAGAGCGAGCCCGCGGCGCCCTGTCCGTCGTCCACCCGCACCTCCACCCGCTCGTCCATGTCGAGCGGAGACGTCTCGGCGATCAACAGCCCGCCGGAAGCGGTGAGTTCGGCGGCGCGGGACAGCAGGGCCCTCGGGTCGCCGCCGATCCCGATGTTGCCGTCGAGGAGAAGTGCCGTCCCCCAACGGCCCTCGCCGGGCAGGGAGTCGAAGACGGACCGCTGCAGAGCGGCGCCGCCGAGGCGGACCGTCCGCGCGACCGCGGCCTCGCTCACATCGATGCCGAGCGCGCGGTGTCCGGCCGCGGCGAGCGCGGCGACCAGCCGGCCCGGGCCGCAGCCGATGTCGAGGACGGCGCCCTCGCAGCGACGCAGCGCCGACAGGTCGGCGGCGTCGGCGACCGCGCACCAGCGCTCCACGTCGAGAGGCAGCAGCCATCCGTCGGCGCGCCGCAGGAAGAGGGGGCCGCGCTCGTTGCGCAGGGCGTCGGCGTAAGGGTCCGTACACCAGGCCGGTGCCGCCTCGCGCGCCGTGGTCATGAGCGGACCACCCCCGTCAGCCGCGCGTGTTCGGCGGCGAACCGGCCGTCCGGCGCGGCGGCCGCCACCAGGGCGGCGTCGTGGGCCGTGTCGACGTCCCGCAGGACCGCCAGGTCCCGTACGCGCAGCCCCGCGTCCGTGAGCCGGGTCCGCTGGGCCGCACCCGTGTGCGCTGTCGACATCGGGACGCCCCGCAGCAGCTCCGGGTCGGGCTCGGCGAGCCCGAGCGCCCAGAACCCGCCGTCGTCGGCGGGCCCGAGCCACGCGTCGCAGTCCCGCCAGGCGCCGGGCCCGAGCGCGGGAGCCAGCAGCGTGGGCGTCACCTGAGGCGTGTCCATCCCGATCAGGACGGCGGGCCCGTCGCACCCGGCGAACGCCGCCGCGAGCCGCTCGTCCAGGCTGCCGTCGCACTGCGCGACCACGTCGATCCCGGCCGGCAGCCATGCTCCGGGCGCCCCGTCGAGGATCAGCACCCGGCGCCGCGCGGACGTGGCGAGCGCGGCGTGCAGGGTGTCGACGAGCGAGGCCTCGGCCAGGCGGGCGGCCTCCTCGGGCGTGAACGGCGGCGTGAGCCGCGTCTTGACCCGCCCGGGCACCGGGGACTTGGCGATGACGAGGAGGGTGGTGCCGTGCCGCCGTGCCGCGGGCGATTCGCCGCCGCTCACCGGGATGCCGCCTCTCCGTGCGACGTGAGCGCCGGCAGCGGCTTCTCCGCGAGGACCGCGCGCATGTCCCGTACCGCCTGCCAGGTGCCCCGCCAGGTGCCGGTGACCTTCGACTTTCCCGTACGGGGCCGGTAGGGCACCGGGCGCTCCTCGATGCGCCAGCCCGCGTCGGCGGCCCGGACGACCATCTGGAGGGGGTAGCCGCTGCGGCGGTCCGCGAGGTCCAGGGCGAGGAGGGAGGTGCGGCGCGCGGCGCGCAGCGGGCCCAGGTCGTGCAGCCGCAGCCCGGTGCGCCGGCGCAGCATCCCCGCCAGCGCGAGATTCCCGGCGCGCGCGTGCACGGGGAAGGCGCCACGCCCCTGCGGCCTGCGCCGCCCGAGCACGAGATCGGCCCGGCCCGCGACGACGTCCTGGACGAACCGCGTCAGCAGACCCGGGTCGAGCGACGCGTCGCAGTCGCAGAAGCAGACGACGTCCGCGTCGGACGCCAGCAGGCCCGCGTGGCAGGCGGCCCCGAAACCGCGCCGGGGCTCCGTCACCACCGTCGCGCCCAGGGAACGGGCGACGTCGGGTGAGCCGTCGGTGGACCCGTTGTCCACGACGAGCGCCCGCCAGCCGTCCGGGATACGGGCCAGCACCCACGGCAGCGCGGCGGCCTCGTCGAGGCAGGGCAGCACGACATCGACCGAGGGGGCCGGGGTGGGAAGCGAGGGATAGTCAGGGGGGATCACGATGTCACCCTACGAATCCAAACCGGACATTCCGCCCCTCAGCTCCTTACGAAACGCGGACGTCGCACCCGGGTGACCCCTCCGGCGGCTCGGACCGGCCCCCTCGGGTGCGACGCTGGTGGAATGCAGACACCACCGCTCGGCCGCGTCCTCGTCGTGGACGACGACCCGACCGTCGCCGAGGTCGTCGCGGGCTACCTGGACCGCGCCGGCTACGACGTCGACCGCGCCGCCGACGGCCCGGCCGCCCTCGACCGCGCCGACGCGCACGGGCCCGACCTGGTCGTTCTCGACCTCATGCTGCCCGGCATGGACGGCCTCGAGGTGTGCCGCAGACTCCGGGCCCGCGGTCCCGTCCCCGTGATCATGCTGACGGCGCGCGGCGACGAGGACGAGCGCATCCTCGGCCTGGAGGTCGGCGCGGACGACTACGTGACCAAGCCGTTCAGCCCGCGCGAGCTGGTCCTGCGGGTCGAGTCGGTGTTGCGCCGAGCCCGCGCGGCCACGGCACCCAAGCCGGCGGGGCCGCTGCGCGCGGCCGCCCTCACCATCGACCCCGCGGCACGTCGAGCCACCAAGGCGGGGATCGAACTCGCCCTGACCATAAGGGAGTTCGACCTTCTCGCCTTCTTCCTGCGCCACCCGGGCCGCGCCTTCTCCCGCGAGGAACTCATGCAGCAGGTGTGGGGCTGGGACTTCGGTGACCTGTCGACCGTCACGGTTCACGTCCGCAGACTGCGCGGCAAGATCGAGGACGACCCGGCGGCCCCGAGCCTCATCCAGACGGTCTGGGGAGTCGGCTACCGCCTGGACTCGGGCCCGGGCTCGGACCCGCACGGCGACACCACTCGATCCGACCGTGCACCGGAAGTCCCTCAGACACGCCGTGCGCCGGAGGTACCGCAGTCAGGTCGTGTGCTGGGAGTCCCGCAGCCGGGCCGTGCGCCGGAGGTACCGCAGCCGGGCCGTGCACCGGAAGTCCCGCAGACGCGCCGTGCGCCGGAAGTTCCTTGGCCGGGCCGTGTGTCGGAGGTCCCGCAGCCGGGCCGTGTGTCGGAGGTCCCGCAGCCGGGCCGTGTGTCGGAGGTACCGCAGACACGCCGTGCGCCGGAAGTCCCGCATTCAGGCCGTGTGCCGGACGTTCCTCGGCCCGACCGCACACCGGCAGACGGGACCGAGCCCCGTGCATGACATGGTCCTCATCGCCCTCCTCGCGTTCCTCGGCGCCGTCGGCGCGGGCCTGCTGGGCGCGCTCGCCCTGTTCGTGCTGCGCCGCCGCTCCCTGACGGTGTCGCTCACGGTCGTCGCCGCCGTCGCGGTGACGGCGATGCTCGCCGGCACACTCGTCGTGGCCTGGGCGATGTTCCTGTCCCCGCACGACCTGACCGTCGTGACGACCGTCGCCGCGATGGCCGCCTCCGTGTCACTGGCCACCGCCCTGCTCCTCGGCCGCTGGGTCGTGGCCCGCAGCAACGCGCTCACCCTCGCCGCCCGCTCCTTCGGTGACGGCGGCAGCTTCGCGGCGCCTCTCGTTCCCGCGACGGCGGAACTTGCCGCGCTCTCAAGGGAGTTGGAGGCCACCAGCGCCAAGCTGGCCGCCTCCAGGGACCGCGAGCGCGCCCTGGAGACCTCGCGTCGCGAGCTCGTCGCCTGGATCTCGCACGATCTGCGCACCCCGCTCGCCGGACTCCGCGCGATGTCCGAGGCACTGGAGGACGGTATGGCGGCCGACCCGGACCGCTATCTGCGCCAGATCCGCACCGAGGTCGAGCGCATGAACGACATGGTGGGCGACCTCTTCGAACTGTCGCGCATCCACGCGGGGACCCTCGTCCTGAGCCCGTCCAGGATCTCCCTCCACGACCTCGTGGGCGACGCGCTCGCGGGCGCCGACCCGCTGGCCCGCGAACACGGCGTACGCCTCGTCGGCGACCGGGTCGACAGGATTCCCGTCGAGGTCGACGGCAAGGAGATGAGCCGCGTCCTCGGCAACCTCCTTGTGAACGCGATCCGTCGCACGCCGGCCGACGGCACGGTCGCCGTGGCGGCGGCCGGTTCCACGGAGGGTGTGGTCCTCACGGTCACGGACGGCTGCGGGGGCATTCCCGAGCAGGATCTGCCGCGCGTCTTCGACACGGGGTGGCGTGGCAGCCACGCCCGGACGCCGCCGTCGGGCGCGGGCCTCGGGCTCGCCATCGTCAGGGGAATCGTGGAGGCCCACCGGGGCAGCGCCGCCGTGCGCAATGTGGCCGGCGGCTGCTGCTTCGAGGTGATCCTTCCGGCCGCGGGGGCGTAGCGGGCACGCGTCCCGCGCCCGGCGGGGTCACCTCACCCCAGCTCCGCCTTGGCGAACTCCGTCATCCCCTCCTCGAACCCCACCTCGGCGCGCCATCCGAGCTCCGCCCTGAGCCGGGCCGGGTCCGCCGTGATGTGCCGTACGTCGCCGAGCCGGTACTCGCCCGTCACCACGGGCATCGGCCCGCCGTACGCGGCGGCGAGTGCGTGGGCCATCTCGCCCACCGTGTGCGGGTCCCCGCTGCCCGTGTTGTACGCGACGCACGAGTCGGCGGGCCGGTCGCCCAGGGTCTCCAGGGCGAGCGCGTTCGCCGCGGCCACGTCGTGAACGTGCACGAAGTCCCGCCGCTGGCGGCCGTCCTCGAAGACGCGCGGGGCCTCACCCCGGGCCAGCGCCGACCGGAAGAACGACGCGACGCCCGCATACGGGGTGTCGCGCGGCATCCCCGGCCCGTACACGTTGTGGTAGCGCAGCGACACCGCGCGGCCCCCGGTGGCCCGCGCCCAGGCGGACGCCAGATGTTCCTGGGCGAGCTTCGTCGTCGCGTACACGTTGCGCGGGTCCGTGGGGGCGTCCTCGCCGACGAGGCCGGGGCTCAGCGCATCGCCGCACCGAGGGCACGCGGGCTCGAAGCGGCCGGCCCGCAGGTCGGCCTCGGCGCGCGGTCCCGGGCGCACCACTCCGTGACGCCCGCACTCGTACCGCCCCTCCCCGTACACGACCATCGACCCGGCGAGCACCAGATTGCGTACCCCCGCCGAGGCCATCGCGGCGAGCAGCACGGCCGTGCCGAGGTCGTTGCGGGAGACGTAGTCGGGCGCGTCGGCGAAGTCCTTGCCGAGGCCGACCTTCGCCGCCTGATGACACACCGCGTCGACGCCGTCGAGGGCAGACTCCACGGCGGCGGGGTCGCGTACGTCGGCGACGGACCAGGGCCGGCGTTCGTCCGGGCCGGGCGGCCGGACGTCGAGCACGACGACCTCATGTCCTCGTGCGGAGAGAGTGTCCACGACCGCGGACCCGATGAACCCGGCACCGCCGGTGACCAGTACACGCATGCCGCCCACGCTATGCGGGACGGGGCGTCGCGAGGGTTCTCCTCGCCGATGCGTCATGGCTCCGTAAGGCTTGTGCGAACAGAGTTCGGTATCGCGCGGCGGCCTGCACGCGGCTAGCGTGAATCGGTGGAACCGGGACGAATCGCACCACCGTTGCCCGGACCGTCCCACCCACGGAGCCACCACCACTCGGAAGAAGGGTTTCGCGCCATGGCCGCACGACCGGAGGGCGCGCCCATCTGGGCCGACGCCATGTTCCCCGACCTGGAGGCCGCCAAGCGCTTCTACGGCGAGCTTCTCGGCTGGACGTTCGAGGAGGGCGGGGAGGAGTACGGCAACTACGCGCAGGCGATGTCCGACGGCAAGCGGGTCGGCGCGCTCTCGCCGCAGATGCCGGGCATGGAGGGCACCCCGCCGGCCTGGAACCTGTACCTGGCCACGCCGGACGTCAGGGCCACGGCGGCCCGCGTCAAGGAGGCCGGCGGCACCCTGCTGATGGAGCCCATGGAGGTCGGCGACTTCGGCTCGATGGTCACCGTCAAGGACCCGGCGGGAGTCTTCTTCAGCCTCTGGCAGCCGGGTACGCACGACGGGTTCGAGAAGGTGGGCGAGCCCGGTTCGTACGCCTGGGCCGAGGTGACCACGCGTGACACAGGGAAGACGGACGGGTTCTTCGAGGCCGCTTTCCCGTACGAGGTACGGAAGATGGCCGACGAGAACGTCGACTTCAACCTCTGGCAGCTCGACGGACAGCCCCAGCTCGGCCGCTTCAAGATGACCGAGGACTTCCCGCCGCAGGTCCCGTCGTACGTCAACGTCTACTTCGCGGTCGACGACTGCGACGCGGCGGTCGCGACGGTGACCAGGCTCGGCGGAAAGCTCCACTACGGCCCGATGGACACCCCGTTCGGCCGCTTCGCGGCGGTGACGGACCCGCAGGGCGCCGCGTTCTCGGTGATCGACCTGAGCACGACGGAGGGCGAGATGCCCGACCTCACCTGACGGGAGGGGGCGCACGGGACCTCGGGGACACGGGTCCTCGGGGTCACGGGTCTTCAGGGACACGGTCTTCGGGGACACGGGTCTTCAGGGACACGGTCTTCGGGGACACGGGTCTTCAGGGAAGCGCGCCCTCTGCGGGCACGCGCGCGCCCTCAACGAGCCCGCGCCCTCAGGGAAGCGAGAAGCCGAGCGCGCCCGCGGCCAGCTCCGCAGTGGGCTGCGTCCAGCGCTCGGCCATCGCGTTGCGGGTGGACAGTGAGCGCAGCTCCGCCCGGTCGAGATAGAGCGTTCCGTGCAGATGGTCCGTCTCGTGCTGCACGATCCGGGCGGGCCACCCCGTGAACTCCTCGTCCACGCGGCGGCCCCGCTCGTCGAGACACCGCAGACGCACCCGCTGGTGCCGGGAGACCACGGCCTGCAGGCCGGGCACGCTCAGGCAGCCTTCGAAGAACGCGGCGCGGCGCGCGCCCACGGGCACGTACGACGGGTTGATCAGGACGCGGAACGCCTGCGGCACCCGGCCGCGCGCCACCCGTACCTCCTCGGGGACCTCGGCCGCGTCCTCGACGACGGCGATCCGCAGCGGGACGCCGATCTGCGGTGCGGCGAGACCGACGCCGGGAGCGGCGTGCATCGACGCGCGCATCGCGGCGATCAGACGCTCCAGGAGCTCGGGCGCGAGCTGACCGTCGTAGGTCTGCGCGGGGGACCGGAGCACGGGATCGCCCGCCTCCACGACCGGCAACGGGTGCTCGCCCGCGAGCAGTTCCTCGACGCGGTCACTCAGGGGTACGGAGGGCATCGCGCCAGCATGTCAAGAAGGATCACGCGTCGGCAACGTCCACCGCGCCGCGCGCATCGTTGCGGGCTCGTGAACATTCGCCCGGTGGGGGAATGAGACCGCGGTGACATGGGCTTTCATCAGAGGGCGGCCATGGTCGGCACGGCCGCCCCACCGCCCGCACGCCCACCGCCGCCTCCTGGGAGCCCGCCGTATGTCCGTCCCGGCCGCCGCCACCGCCCACCCGCTCGACAACCCCGCGTACAGCTCTCTCACCGGCCCGCACGCACACTTCGCCGAGCGGCGGGGCCGGGTGCTGCGGTACCCCCTCGACGTGTCGCCGTGGCTCGCGCTGCCGGACGAGCCGGGCCCCGGGGACTGGGCGGATCTCGCGGCGCTCGCCGGGCCGGGCGAGACCGTCCCGCTGCCCGGGATGCGCACGGCGCCGCCCGAGGGCTGGGAACTCACGATGAGCATGGACGGGGTGCAGCTCGTCGACGACGGTGTGGCCGCGGCGCCGGACGCGGAGGCCGTGCTGCTCGGCGCGGCCGACGTGCCCGAGATGCTGGACCTCGTCGCGCGCACCCAGCCGGGGCCGTTCCTGCCCCGCACCGTCGAGCTCGGCACCTATCTCGGGATCCGCAGGCAGGGCGCGCTCGTGGCGATGGCGGGGGAGCGGCTGCACCCGCCGGGCTGGACGGAGATCAGCGCCGTCTGCACCGACCCGGACCATCGCGGCCAGGGGCTCGCGGCCCGCCTCGTCCTCGCCGTGGCGGCGGGGATAAAGGACCGCGGCGAGACCCCGTTCCTGCACACGGCGGCGCGCAACACGAACGCCATCAGGCTCTACGAGTCCCTGGGCTTCCGGCTGCGGCGCACCACGAAGTTCATGGCGGCCAGGGCCCCGGAGTTCGACCACGCCGCCGCCCGCTGACGCGCCGGACGTCCGGGGCGGCTCAGGCGTCGTCCTGGACCTGCGCGTTGTAGCGCAGCAGATAGTCCGCGAAGCGGACGAGATCCTCTTCGGGCCAGTCCGCCACCCGCTCCTGGAACGCCTGGCGGCGGCTGACGGTGACCTGGGCGAGGATGTCGGCCCCCGCCTCGGTCGGGTGGAGGACCTGGACGCGGTGGTCGTCCGGGTCCACCCGGCGCATCACGAGCCCGGCCCGCTCCAGCGCGGACACCTGCCGGCTCACCGTCGACTTGTCGAGGGCGTAGTGCGTGGCGAGGTCCGTGGCCCGGCAGCCGCCCTTCTCGTCCAGGTGGCTGAGCAGGGTGTACGACACGAGCGACAGCTCGGGGTGCATCCGTCCGGCCATCGCTCTGGCACGCCGCGCGAACGACGTCATCTCGCGCTGAATGGTCTCGACGGCCGTCTCTCGGTCTGTCACGTGCGTCCTCTCCCCGCTGCTCGTTGCATTCTACAACCGAAGGGAGGGGGCGCCGCGGGCAGGCGCGTTCCCGGGCCCGGAGCTAGCCTCCTGAGCATGAGCGACCCCAGTGATGTGCCCGCCCGTTACACGGTCCTGGTCAAGCCCCAGCTCGCCGACAAGGACGGCCACCCCGTGCACGGCAACCCCCTGCGCGTGGTGTCCGTCGAGGCCACCGGAGCGTCCGGGGAGTCCGGCTATCCGCGCTTCGTGGGCGAAGGGGTGCAGGTGGAGATCGACCCGCTCACCCGCTCCGTCGAGGCCGTGACGGTCGACGGCGAGGAGTTGCCGTACGGGTGGGTGGCCGAGATCGCCGCGGACTGACCGGCCGCCCGGCCGCGCCGTGCCCCGCCCCGACGGCGGGGTGCGGCGGCGCTGTGCGGCGTGGCGCAGCTCTCTTATGCAACTTGTTGCAAAAGCGAGCCGTCGTCGTCTACAACTGTGACGACGTTCGCCGCGCACGGAGGGCCACCATGAGCCGATACCCGCACCTGCTCACCCCGCTCGACCTCGGATTCACCACGCTGCCCAACCGGGTCCTGATGGGCTCCATGCACGTGGGCCTCGAGGAGGCGGAGAACGGCTTCGCGCGGATGGCGGAGTTCTACGCCACCCGCGCCCGCGGCGGCGTCGGCCTCATGGTCACCGGCGGCATCGCCCCCAACGAGGCCGGACGCCCCTGGGCCGGCGGCGCGAAGCTGACCACCGAGGCGGAGGCCGACGAGCACCGCCAGGTCACCGACGCGGTGCACGCGGCGGGCGGGAAGATCGCGATGCAGATCCTCCACTTCGGCCGCTACGCCTACCACGAGGACCTCGTCGCCCCGAGCCCGCTCCAGGCGCCGATCAGCCCCTTCCCGCCGCACGAACTCACCGACGCCGAGATCGAGCAGACCGTCGAGGACTTCGCGCGCGCCGCCGAACTCGCCCGGCGGGCGGGCTACGACGGCGTGGAGATCATGGGCTCCGAGGGCTACCTCATCAACGAGTTCATCGTTGCCGCCACGAACCAGCGCACCGACCGCTGGGGCGGCTCGTACGAGAACCGCATCCGCTTCCCCGTCGAGATCGTCCGCCGCGTCCGCGAGCGCGTCGGCACGGACTTCATCCTCATCTACCGGCTCTCGATGATCGACCTCGTGCCCGGCGGCTCCACCCTCGAGGAGGTCGTGCAGCTCGCCAAGGAGATCGAGGCCGCCGGCGCCACCATCATCAACACCGGCATCGGCTGGCACGAGGCCCGCATCCCGACCATCGCGACGTCGGTGCCGCGCGGCGCGTACACCTTCGTCACCAAGAAGGTCATGGGCGAGGTCTCCATCCCGCTCGTCACCACGAACCGCATCAACACCCCTGAGATCGCCGAGGAGTTGCTCGCCGACGGCTGCGCCGACATGGTGTCCCTCGCACGGCCCCTGCTCGCCGACCCGGATTTCGTGGCCAAGGCCCAGGCCGAGCGCCCGGAAACCATCAACACCTGCATCGGCTGCAACCAGGCATGCCTGGACCACACGTTCAGCGGCAAGATCACCTCCTGCCTCGTCAACCCGCGCGCCTGCCACGAGACCGAACTCGTCCTCGCGCCCACCCGCCTGCGCAAGCGTGTCGCCGTCGTCGGAGCGGGCCCCGCGGGTCTCGCCTGCGCGGTCTCCGCCGCCGAGCGCGGGCACGCCGTCACCCTCTTCGACGCCGCCTCCGAGGTCGGCGGCCAGCTCAACGTCGCCCGCAAGGTCCCCGGCAAGGAGGAGTTCGACGAGACCCTCCGCTACTACCGCGCGCAGCTCGAACTGCACGGCGTGGACGTCCGGTTGAACACCCCCGTCAGCGCCGCCGACCTCACCCCCGACGCGTACGACGAGGTGGTCGTCGCCACCGGCGTCACCCCCCGCACCCCCGAGATCGCGGGGCTCGACCACCCCAGCGTCGTCGGCTACCTCGACGTCCTGCGCGACGGCGCACCCGTCGGGGAGCGCGTCGCGATCGTCGGCGCGGGCGGCATCGGCTTCGACGTCGCCGAGTACCTCACCGACAGCGGGGACAAGGCGAGCCAGGACCCCGCCACGTACTTCCGGCAGTGGGGCGTCGACATGGACTACCGCGACCGCGGCGGCCTCACGAAGCCCGACCGTCCCACCCCGCCGCGCGCCGTCCACCTCCTCCAGCGCAAGACCTCGAAGGTCGGCGCCGGACTCGGCAAGACCACCGGCTGGATCCACCGCACCGAACTGCGCCACCGCGGGGTCACCATGGTCGCGGGCGCCACCTACGACCGCATCGACGACGCGGGCCTGCACGTCACCGTCGACGGCAACTCCACCGTCATCCCCGTCGACACCGTCGTCCTGTGCACCGGCCAGGACCCGGCCCGCGGTCTGTACGACGACCTGCTCGCCGTGGGCCGCGAGGCGCACCTGATCGGCGGCGCCGACGTGGCCGCCGAGCTGGACGCCAAGCGCGCCATCCGCCAGGGCACCGAACTGGCCGCGGCGCTGTGAGACCGGCGGTCACGTGGCCGGGCCCGCCGGCCGCGTGACCGCCTCCGCATAAGGTGCAGCCATGTCACTCCCGCACGCGATCCTCACGGCCCTCCTGGAGAAGCCGTCGTCGGGCCTCGAACTGACGCGCCGCTTCGACAAGTCGATCGGCTACTTCTGGTCGGCCACGCACCAGCAGATCTATCGCGAGCTGGGCCGCCTGGAACGCGAGGGGTACATCAGGGCCCTGCCCGCGCCGACGCCCGCGCGCGGTCAGAAGAAGGAGTACGAGGTCCTGCCCGAGGGCCGCGCCGAACTGGCCCGCTGGACCGCCGCGAGCCAGGACCCCAAACCGCTGCGCGACCCGCTGCTCCTGCGCCTGCGCGCCGCCGCCGTCGTCGGCACCGACGGCATCGAGGCCGACCTGCGCCGCCATCTCGACCTGCACCGGCGGCAGTTGGCGGAGTACGAGGAGATCGAGAAGCGGGACTTCCCGCCCGGCCTCGACTCCGTCGACGCCCGCCTGCAGCATGTGGTGCTGCGCGCGGGCATCGACCTGGAGACCTTCTGGGCGCGCTGGCTCGAACAGACCCTGGAGGAACTCGGCCTCGACCCGGCCTAGTCGAGGGTCGCCGCCCCCGGGTCCCAGTCCGCCGGAACGGGCGGTGGTGGCGCAGGGCAGGTGGCGACCCGGGTGAACTCGGCGTGTTCGGCCGAGTGCGTGATCGCCGTCATCGTCTGCAGGACGTGCAGGGCCAGTGCCCCCGACGCACGCGGCGCACCGCCCCGGCGGATCGCCCGCGCCAGGTCGAGCACGCCGAGCCCGCGCCCGTCGACGCGCCCCGCGACCGGCAGGTCGCGCCAGTCCTCCGCCCCGTTGGCCCGCACTTTCAGCGGCCCGCGGAAGGTGTTGGGGTCCGGCACCGCGAGGACGCCCTCCGTGCCGGTGACCTCGAACTGGATACGCGGCAGCGCCGAGTCGAAGCTGAGCACCGAGGTCGCCCGCACCCCGGACCCGAACTCGACGAGCGCCGACACATGCGTCGGCACCGCCACCGGGAACACCTGCCCAGCTCTGGGCCCCGACCCGACGACGCGCTCCTCGCGCGCGCGTGCCGCCGAGGCCGCCACGCGCGACACCCCGCCGAACAGCGCCACCAGCGCCGTCAGGTAGTACGGCCCGAGGTCGAACAGCGGTCCCGCGCCGGGCTGGTAGAAGAACGCCGGATCAGGGTGCCAGCCCTCCGGCCCGAGGCCCATCACCGCCGTCGTCGCCGCCACCGGCTCGCCGATGTGCCCCGCCCCGACGGCCCGCAGCGCCGACTGGAGACCCGCGCCGAGGAACGTGTCCGGCGCGTTCCCCACAAGGAGCCCCCGTTCCGCCGCCTGGGCGAGCACCTTCTCGGCCTCACCGGGGGCCAGGGCGATCGGCTTCTCGCCGTACACGTGCTTCCCGGCCCGCAGCGCCTGCGTCGCGACCTGCGCGTGGGCGGCCGGCACGGTGAGATTCACGACGAGCTCGACCTCGGGAACGGCGAGCACCGTCGCCACGTCTCCGGCGACCGGTACGCCGTGCTCGCGCGCGACGGCCGTGGCGCGGCCCGCGTCTAGGTCGGCGACACCCACCACCCGCAGATCGGGAAAGGAGGACAGTGTCCGCAGATACTCGTTGCTGATGACGCCCGCCCCGACGACGGCGACACCGACCGGCCCCGAACTCACGCTGCCCCCAAGGCGGATGCGTAGGTGATGCGGCCGCTCCCGCGCGGCTCCGGAGACGGTAGGACGCCGGGAGGGGAGCAGACAAGGGCGCGTCCCGGGCGGGACACGGCGATGCCACCGACCTGGGTCCGGTGTGTGCCCCACGCTCGCGCAGGAACCAAGGCGTTGCCCCGGCTCGCGCATGCGGCCACGAGGACTCCGCCCACACCGTTTGCCGCGCTGTCGTTGTCCTTCCAGGGCCAACTCGTTTGCTGGGCTGGGCGGATGGGGACGGGACGGGGGCTGGGTAGGTGGCGGGTTGCATCGTCCGGCCGAACGGGCCCCGGCTGTCGTTCGGCCCGGAGGGCCCCGCTCAGGACCCGGTGGTGTGCCCCAGTTCTGCGCAGGAACCGAGGCGTGGCCGCCGGCTCGCGCATGCGGCCACGAGGACGTCGCCCGCTCTCGTGGCTCTTTGAGAGCCAACTGGGTGGTCGGGCGGATGCGGATGCGGACGGGGAGCGGGGCAGGTGGCCGGTTCCATCCTCCGGCCCACCGGGCCCGGTGCCCGTCCGGCCCGGAGGGCCCCGGTCAGGACCCGGTGGTGACGCTCCGTTCGGCGGAGTAGGCGCCCCACGTCCCGTCGGGCAGCTGGGCCCGGATCCGTACGCGGTGTCGGACGCCGGCCTCCTTGCCCACGTAGAAACTGTTCCGTGCCGTGCCCTTGGGCGGGGCGTCGCCCCAGACGAGCGTGGTGGCCTGCCGGCCGTCGAGGTAGATGCGGTACGCGGGCACGGTGCCGCCCGTGCGCGGCGGCGTCCACGACAGGTCGATGTAGTACGCGCCGCCGGCCCGGCGGGACGTGGCGCGGAAGTCGGTGGGGGCGGTGCCGGGGCCCTCGTCGGAGCCCTTCGCGGTGGTGAGCCTGAGGGCCGAGCCGGCGGGGGAGGTGTTGTCGGCGGCGTCGCGCGCCTTCACGGTGAACGAGTACCTGGTGCCCGGCCGCAGCCCGGTGATCAGCGCCCGGGTCTCGCCCCCGCCGACGCTGTGGATCTTCGACGCGCCCTGGTAGATGTCGTACGAGACGACGCCCTTGTCGTCCTTCGACGCGCCCCACGACAGCGAAGCCGCCCGGCCGCCGTCCGCCCGTCCGCGCAGCGCTCCCGGCCGGGTCGGGGCCGACCGGTCCTCGGCGACGGCGGCCGGTGTCGTGACGGCCACCTTCGGACTGAGCGGTCCGAGTGTGCCGTCGGTGTCCTCGGCCCGGACGGAGAAGGTGTAGGCGGAGCGCGGGTGCAGCCCGACGACGTCGACCATGTGCTGTTCACCCGGTACCTCCTTCACCTTGGTGGCGCCCCGGTACACCGTGTAGCCCTTGACCTCGGCGGCTCCCTCGGGGCGGCTCCACATGACGTGGACGGAGGTGGCGCTGCCCGCCTGCGCCGTGACTCCGGCGGGGGCCGTGAGGGCGGGCCCCTGCCGGGTGTCGTCGTCGAGCAGGCCGCACGATGTGGCGAACAGGAGCGCGGCGGCGCAGGTCGTGCACGCCAGCGAGGTGCGTCCGGGGATGCGTCGCACGGCAGGCCTTCCGCTCGGAAGCATTGGTACAGACCTGTATGTCATGAGTGACGGGGTCACATCAAGAGGCGGTGTCGCGGGCGTCGTTCCCGTCCGGACCCCGAGCGGTGGACTACACGCTCAAGTAATCCCAGATTTGGGTTTTATGTACATACGCAGCATTCCCGACATAGGCACCTTTGTGCTGCGCATGCGCGCGTTGACCCTGACCGCTGTCTGTGGTGGCGCCCTGCTCGTCCCCGCGCCCCCCGCGGCGGCCCACGCGCCGGACCCCCGCGAGCGCGCACCACGCCCGGCCGGGGGAGTCCAGGAAGGTTCCGTGCGGGCCGCGGACCTGCTGGGCAAGGTGAAAGGGTGCGCGACAGATCTCGCGCGGCCGCTACCGCACCGACGAACGGGCGCCCGCGAACATCCCGGTCTGCGGCAAGGGTGACGCCGTGTACTGGAAGGCCGACATGGACATCGACTGCGACGGCCGCTCAGGGACCCACTGCAACAGCCGCACCGACCCGGTGTTCTTGAGCGCCACCGCCTACCGGGACTCCCACGGCGGAGCTCTCGCCGCGGAAAGCCTCCCGTACGTCGTCGTCCCCGGCGCGAGCCCCATATGGACCCCTGCGGCCCACGGCATCCGCGGCGGAACGGTGGCCGCGATCATCTACCGAAACCAGGTCCAGTACGCCGTCGTCGGCGACACCGGGCCGACGGACGTCATCGGCGAGGCCTCGTACGCCGCCGTGGTGAACCTCGGCATCAACCCGGATCCCGTACGCGGCGGCGCCGGCGAAGTCACGTACATCCTGTTCAAGAACACCGCAGTGTCGCCCATCGAGAGCCACCGGGCCGCGGTGGCGCTGGGCGAGGCACAGGCGAAGAAGTTCCTGGCCGTCAACTGAGCCCGGAACAGGCCGGGTCGGAGCGACGAACGCACGCGGCGCGCCGGGGCGGCGGGTGAGCCGCCGCCCCGGTCGCTCACACCTTCCGGTACGTGTACGCCTCGACGGCAGCCGCCTCGACCGCGTCCAGATCCGCCCCCGCCGACGCCGTGACGACCGCGGCCACCGCCCCCTCGACGAAGGGGGCGTCCACCAGGCGCGCCCCGTCCGGGAGGTCGCCGCCCTCCGCGAGCAGCGCCTTCACCGTGAGCACCGCACTGCCCAGATCGGCGAGCACGGCGACGCCCGCACCACGATCCACCGACCGAGCTGCGCCGCAGATCAGCTCCGCGCTGGTGCCGAGCCCACCGTCCTCGGTGCCGCCCGCCGGTGCCAGAGGAACGGCCGCACCGTCGCCCGCGAGCCCCGTCGCCAGCTCCGCCACCGACTCGGCGACGGCCCGGCTGTGCGACACGAGGACGATCCCGACGACCTTCTCCTGACCGCTGCCCACGCCCCCAGGATCACTCATCGCGGGCCGCCTCGGCCAGCGCCCCGATCAGCAGCGCCGACGACGTGGCGCCCGGGTCCTGATGCCCGATGCTGCGCTCGCCCAGATAGCTCGCCCGCCCCTTGCGCGCCTGCATCGGAGTCGTCGCGAGCGCGCCCTGCTCGGCGGCGGAGGCGGCCGCGTCGAAAGAAGTGCCGAGCGCGTCGACCGCGGGCACCAGCGCGTCGATCATGGTCTTGTCGCCCGGCGCGGCACCGCCCAGCGTCATGACCGCGTCCACCCCGGTCCGCAACGCCGCGGCGAGCTCCGCCTCACTGACCTCGGGCGCGTCCCCCAGCGCCTTGCCCGTACGGCGCAGGAGCGTCCCGTACAGCGGACCCGACGCGCCGCCCACGGTCGAGATCAACTGGCGCCCGGCCAGGGTGAGAACACCACCCGGGGTGGCCGGTGCCTCCTTCTCCAGGGCGGCGCTCACGGCCACGAAACCGCGCTGCAGATTGCTGCCGTGGTCGGCGTCACCGATCGGCGAGTCGAGTTCGGTGAGCCGGGTCGCCTCCCGGTCGACAGCCGCGGTGGCCGCCGTGAGCCAGCGTCGGAAGAAATCGGCGTCGAGCACGTCATCTCCTTGCGTGGTGGTGATGGTTCGGACGACGGACTGCCTCACATGCCCCAGCGCAGGCCCGCCGTGCTGACGGGCGCGTCCCACAGGCGCAGCATCTCCTCGTCGACCTGGCACAGAGTGACGGAGGCACCGGCCATGTCGAGCGAGGTGACGTAGTTCCCGACGAGGGTGCGCGCCACCGGCACGCCGCGCTCGGTGAGCACGCGCTGGACCTCGGCGTTGAACCCGTAGAGCTCCAGCAGCGGGGTCGCGCCCATGCCGTTGACGAGGACGAGTACCGGGCCGGTCGGCTGAAGGTCCTCGAGGACGGCGTCCACGGAGAAGTCGGCGATCTCGCCGGAGGTCATCATGGCGCGCCGCTCGCGGCCCGGCTCCCCGTGGATGCCGACGCCCAACTCCAGCTCGCCGGGCGGCAGATCGAAGGTCGGGCTGCCCTTGGCGGGCGTGGCGCACGCGCTCAGGGCCACACCGAAACTCCGTGCGTTCGCGTTGACCTGACGGGCGATCGCCTCCACGCGCTCCAGCGACTGCCCCTCCTCGGCCGCCGCACCCGCGATCTTCTCGACGAACAGGGTCGCGCCCGTGCCGCGCCGGCCCGCGGTGTACAGACTGTCCGTGACGGCCACGTCGTCGTCGACGAGGACCCTGGCGACCTGGATCCCCTCGTCCTCGGCGAGTTCCGCGGCCATGTCGAAGTTGAGCACGTCACCCGTGTAGTTCTTCACCACGAAGAGCACCCCGGCGCCGCTGTCCACGGCGGCCGCGGCCCGCACCATCTGGTCCGGCACCGGCGACGTGAACACCTCACCCGGACAGGCGGCCGACAGCATCCCGTGCCCCACGAACCCCCCGTGCAGCGGCTCGTGCCCCGACCCACCGCCGGAGACGATCGCGACCTTCCCCTCGACGGGGGCGTCCCGGCGCGCGATCACCCGGTTCTCGACATCGACGTTCAGCTCCGGATGAGCCGCAGCCATCCCCCGCAACGCGTCGGCGACCACGGTCTCGGCCACGTTGATGAGCATCTTCATGGGTACCTCCAAGTGAGCGAAGCATCTGGGCCTCTGGCCAGTGTTTTTTCCCTGGTCAAAGCGGGTTTGGAAGGTTTTCGATCTTGGCGGTCCGTGGCGGCTGGGAGCGGGTTCTGGCGGGGCTGTTGCTGACCTATTGCTGACTTTACTGACGGAGTATCAGGTGGACGTGTAGTTGCGGACCGGCGCTCCCAACCGCTCACTCACGGCAGTATCGGCTCTCGCGGAGACCTGGTCACGTGTGCGGCGTGGGTGGTTGGCAGAAGGTGTCGTCGCCAAGCATGGCGATCTTTCGCACCCCCAAGCCGATTCTGCGTGACGCCCACGACAAGGGTTCGATGGCGGAAGACCCTGTGGAAGGCATGCAAGAGCCGGAGTATGTCCGCCAAAAGATGGTCGTTCCTTCCTTCGCGTACTTGAAGCAAGCCCTGACTGTCGCGGATGAGGGCCTCGTGCTGGAGATCGTGATGATGGCGGGGTGCGGGCTGCGCAACGGAGAGGCCCAGGCCGTCAACATCAACAACCTCGTGGCCGATGACGTCTACCGAGTGCACGAGCAGATCCACTCCAACCCCGCCGGCCGGCAAACCTGAAGCACCGCAAGGCGGGGGAGTCCCGGGAGGTTCCTATGCCCAGCTCGGTGCGAGAAGCGATTGAGCAGTACGAGGAGAAGCACGGCGCCACGTAGGTGAGCTATCTGCTGCGCGGGCCGGGCCGATGCTGCCTCTCTCGCCAGCCCGCCATGCCGCCCGCCGCCAATCATGGCGAGCCGCAAGGCACGTTGCCGCCTGGCCAGCGTGAAACTACAGGCTCGACTCGCTTCAGGTGCATAGTGGCGGGACGGAGACTTCTCCCGTCCCCCGGCTCGGTTAGACGATCTTGGCGGGGAACCCGCCGAGATCTGCACCGTTCCACCTGCGGTCGACTGAAACCAGGGAACGGCGAAGGCTCATACCACTACTCGGCCGAGCCCTGCCGTATCCGCTGGCGGGCCTTCTCGTAGAAGTTGTGTGCCGCGTCGAGTCAGCGGCTCGTCTCCGCGTACGTCAGGACGTGGCGGAGCTTGGTGAGTACGCGCCAGTTTCTTCAGGTCGGCGAAGCCGTGCTCGTTTGCCGCGCGTTCCCGGCTGACCAGCCGGTCCGCTTGCTTCTCCGGGGCGGTCAGCGGCTTGTGCCGCGACGCCTGCGCTACCGCGCACGTCGGTCGGCCGTGTCGAGGGGGACGGTCAGCGGGAGGTGAGGGGGGTTTCGGACTCAACGCGGGTGAGCTTTTCGGGGTTGCGGACGTAGTAGAGACCCGTGACGCGAGCGTTCTCCACGCGGAAGGCCAGCACGCCGTCGATCACGCCGTCCACGCGCAGGATAAGTCCGGGGTTGCCGTTGACCGTCGTGGGCTCACTGGTGAAGGTGCCGCCGGCCTTTTCGACACTGCCGGCCATGTAACGGAGCACCTTGTCGGCGCCGACGACCGGTCGCAAGGCCGCCAGCCTGAGGCCGCCGCCGTCGCTGACGAAGACAACATCCGGGGCGAGTACGTCGAGCAGCCCCTGTAGGTCCCCGGTCTCGAGCGCGGACTGGAACGAATTCAACGCTGCCCGGGTTTCTTCCGGGGATACCGATGTGCGCGGCCGGCGGGCGTCGACGTGCCGGCGGGCGCGGTAGGAGATCTGGCGTGCGGCGGCGGGGCTCTTGTCGATCGCGGCCGCGATGTCGGCGTAGCCGAAGTCGAAGACCTCGCGCAGCACGAAGACGGCGCGCTCGGTCGGTGAGAGGGTTTCGAGGATGAACATGAGTGCCAGCGACAAGTTCTCGGACAGTTCGACGTCCTCGGCCACGTCCGGCGCGGTGAGCAGGGGCTCGGGCAGCCAGGGGCCGACGTAGGCCTCCTTGCGCCGTTTGAGGGTGCGTAGCCGGTTGAGTGCTTGCCGGGTCGTGATCCGTACCAGGTAGGCGCGCTGGTCCTGCACCTGCTCCAGGTCGACCTTGATCCACCGCAGCCAGGCCTCCTGGAGGACGTCCTCGGCGTCCGCTGCCGATCCGAGCATCTCGTACGCGACGGTGAACAGCAGGTCGCGGTGGGCGACGAAGGCCTCGGTCGCGGGCTCGGTGACGTGGTCGTTCATGTCGTGCGCTTCACTTTCTCGTGGTTGGCCCCATGTGCCGGAAACGGGCCGTAAGGAACATGAACCCAGTCCGATGACGGGGTTGTCGGCAGCAGCCTCCCCACTGGTCAGGCCACGTGGGGTGGGGGGGATGGCACCCCGGTGCCCGGCCATGGCATACGAGGCCGAGGCGTTGGGCGCTTGTCACTCCGGCTCGGTCCTTGTTGGGCCGGACCGGTCGGTCCGGCCCAACAAGGGGACTTGGCGGCTAGGCCGCGCGTCGGATGTCGGGCGGCGTCGTGGGGTGTTCCGGCAGAGACGTTTCCAGGCGGTCGGTGCCGTCGCCGTGGGATGCGCGGGAACTGGCCTTGCGCGCCCCGGACACCAACTTATTGAGGGTGAACCGGCAGGCGATCTCTTTGACGCCGGCACCGGGTCGCCCGCTGATGCGGAGCGCGTTCACCTTGTCGTTCGGGTAGGAGAACTGGGTGATGCCCTCGTTTCGGCCGAGGCTGAGGCATTGCCCGGCGAAGAACATCCGGACGCGAGCGGGTGCTTTCCCCGCGATCCGGCGCAGGATCGTGTCGGCGGCTGCCGGGCCCAGCTGCACGGCGGCCTGGCAGCTCATCCGGAACGGCTGGTCCGTCATCACCGCCGCGTCCCCGGCGGCGACGATGCGCACGTCGTCCACACTGGTCAGCGTCGCGTCGGTGAGCAGGCGGCCGTCGGTGTCGGTGCGCAGCCCGCTGCGGGCGGCCAGGTCCGGGACACGGAATCCCGCGGTCCAGATGGTCACCGCGCTGGGCAGCGAGCGGGCGTCGTCGAGCTGTACGGCGTCCTGTGTCACTTCCCTCACCCGCGCACGGGGGCCTTCGAGGACGGTCACACCCAGCTTGGCGAGCCGGCGGGCGACCGGGCGGCGGACCCGGGCGTGCAGGGAGGGGCCGAGCGCGTCGCCGCAGACCAGGGTGACCTTGCGGCCCGATTCCGCCAGCTCGGCGGCGGTCTCCAGGCCGGTCGGTCCGGCCCCGACCACGGTCACCGAAGCCGACGCGGACGTCGTATCCAGCGCCGACCGCAGTCGTTGCGCCCCCTCGAAGTCCGACACCCAGTGAGCGAACTCCGCCGCTCCGGGCACGCCGGGATCGGCGGCGCCGCTGCCCACCGCGTAGACGAGGTAGTCGTAGGAGAGTGTGTCACCACCCGCCAACGACACCCGGCGCCCGGCAGCGTCGATTCGGGTCGCGGTGTCGACCACCAGGCGGACGTCCCCGCCCAGAACTTCACCGAAGCCCTCGACCGCGTCGTCGGAGCCGGTCACTAGCTGGTGCAGGCGGATCCGCGAGACGAACTCGGGGCGCGGATTGACCAGGGTCACCGACACGCCATCGCGCCGAGCCAGGCTGTTGGCGGCTGTCACGCCCCCGTACCCGCCGCCGATCACGACCACCTGGACGTTCCCGTTCATCATGTCTCCCTCGTTCTTATGGACTCGGCATTGAGACACCAGCCGCGCATCCGGTGTAACAGCTCGCGGATGAGACGTAGCGCACATCGGACGCGGCAGAAGCGCCGCCCCTTCCGCCGCGAGTGGCGTGACGCGGCCCTGACGAGGTCGGGGCAAGGGCCGGGGAGTCTCGCGGTCGCGGGCGAGGGGGCCCAGCCTGCGGCACTCGGCCTGACACGGCTCGGTGGTGGCCGCGCGGGCGACTGGAGCCGACGGACACGACGTGGTGCCAGCCCGACATGCGCTTGCGGTGCCAGGCCTGGGGAGTCCCCTGGCGTGGCGGGGAAGACCGGTGCCCAGCGCCGCCGGGGCTCCTTGGAGACGACGGCCCGCAAGGTCACATACCCAGCTCCGGCGTCTAGGATCGCGCTGACCAGCAGGTTCTCGGGTTGTCTCACGTCCTGCCCTTGCCGAGACGAAGAGCTGCATGGACCTCGCCTGCCTGCTGCTCATCGCCAACGCCCTGATCCACGACCAGGGCCGCCGGTTCGACACCATCGAGGACATCGACGACGTCACAGGGAATCCGGAATGCAAGGCACAACGCCACCCGGCTTCAAGGACGAGATGCTCTTCGTCTGCCGCGTACCCAAGGAGGTCGAGGTCACCCCGCGGGATCCGCGTACTTCCACCACGCCGACTCCTTCGCCTTGATGCGCGGCGGCCATCTCGACATCTGTGTCCTCGGCGCGTTCCAGGTCTCCGCCACCGGCGACCTGGCCAACTGGCAGACGGGTGCCCCCGACGCCATCCCTGCCGTCGGCGGAGCCATGGACCTGGCGATTGGGGCGAAGAAGGTGTTCGTGATGATGACCCTGTTCACCAAAGACGGCACGCCCAAGCTGGTGCCCGAGTGCGGCTACCCGCTCACCGGCCTCGGCTGCGTCGACCGCGTCTACACCGACCTCGCGGTCTTCGACATCACCCCCCAAGGAGTGCGCGTCACGCAGACATTCGGCATCACACCGGACGAGCTCGCCGCACGCCTGGACGTACCCCTGACCGTCGTCGAGTAGTGCTTCACGGGTGGGGAATCGCCGTCGCCGAACTACGTCGGCGACGGCTGGTCGGCGCGGAGCGCCAGAGCAGACGTCAGTCCGGAATGGTGACCAGTACCCGGCCGCGTCCGCCCGCATCGACCCGTTCATGAGCTTTGGCGATTTCCTGTAGCGGGTAGCGGTCGCCGACGTCGACGGTGACGGCGCCCACAGCAGCCGCAGCGATAAGATCCCGGGCCGCCTGCCGTTTGGCCTCGGCCGGGAAGTCGTCGCTGCCGAGCAGGCGCAGCGTAACGTTGTTGAACAGCAGGGGCCAGAAGGGGAGTTCGGTGCGGTCGGCGTGGGTTCCGTAGGCGGCGATGACCGCATCGAGTGCGGTGACCGCGTTGTCGAGGTCGGCGTTGGCAGAAAGCGACACTTCGATGACACGGTGCACGCCGTCCGGTGCATGCGCGCGAATTGCCGCGGCGGGGTCCTCCATGTCCAGGGCGACGGCGTGCGAGGCGACGGCTGGGTCGACGCGATCCAGATCGCGCTCGCGGCGGACGGTGCCGATGACCGTGGCTCCACCCCAGCGGGCGAGCTGAGCGGCCAACGAGCCCACACCGCCAAGGACGCCGTTCACAAGGACGAGTCGTCCGTCGACCGGGCCGTCCGCGAACACCGCTCGGTGCGCGGTGATACCAGGGATGCCGAGACTCGCCCCGAGCTCGTCGCCGAGGTGGTCGGGGAGTGGCACGGCCTGATGGTCCGGAACCACCGTGAACTGAGCGGCGGTACCGAAGGGCCGGTAGGACTGGGCTCCGTACACCCACACCCGCTCGCCCACGCGGCGGGTATCGACCCCACCGCCGACGGCATCGACGACGCCGGCGGCGTCACTGTGCGGGATCAACTGGGGATACGGCATGGAGGAGCCGAGCCAGCCGCGCCGCTTCTTGGTGTCGCCGGGATTGACCCCGGACACGTGGACTCGGACTCGGACTTCGCCAAAGCCGGGCTCAGGGTCGGGTAGTTCACCGACGTGCAGGACATCGGCGGCCGGGCCCTGTCGGTCGTACCAGGACGCGAACATGGAGGTACCTCCGGTGGCTCTCAGGGGCGGTCGGGTGCTGCCTTGCCCAGGACTTCGCGGAGCCATGTTCGTTCGGCTCGGCTCGTGGCACGGGCGGTGAGCATCAGGCCGCGCCGATATGGGTCGGCGACCTGCTCGGCGGACATCGGGCGGTCGCCGTCGTAGAAGAAGCTCGCGGGCTCCTCCAGGAAGGCGAGGCGGCGGAGGAGCACGGCGTGCTGCTCGGCGACGTCGGGCAACTGCGAGAGGAAAGCCAGGATCGTGGAGAACCGGGCGAAATCGGTGATCTCGTGATCGGCCGGCCTGCGCAGGCGCTCCAGCATGTCGGCGCGTCCCGCCTCGGTCAGGCTGAGTACATAGCGGGCGGCGCCCGCCCGCGGATCGGCCCGCCGTGCGAGTAGGCCCGCCTTGGCCAGTCGGGTGATGGCCGGGTACAGGCTTCCGTCACTGACCGGGCGAGTGAAGCCGGTCAGATGTGAGACGCGCCGTCGTAGTTCGTGACCTGGTATCGGGCCTTCGGCGAGGAAGCCCAGAATCGCGAGTTCCAGCATGAGGTCATCTTCTCATGCGTAACATCGAATCGATGTATACATCGCTTCGATGTTACGGATGGCCTCCCCTCGCTGTCGACAGTGCTCACACGTGGCCTGACCAGCACGGACGAGGTTACTGGCACCTTCAGGGTCACCCCGGTTCGCCTTGGGCACGCCAAGGTCCGGATGCTGCCAGGCCCGACCATCCCGAACACGCCGTGCTGTTGTCGATGTGCGCCAGGGAGCGCGTGACACCCACCAGCCAGAGAGAATTGCTGAAAGTTTCTGCAAGTGATTGCCGGAGTGGGAAGCGACTGTTTGACTCGCCTGGCGACAGGCAACAACGGCCCGGGCGCCGGGCAGCTCTCAGCGATCCGGCAAAGGCCGCCCTGGATCAGGCGCCACCATCCGCACCGCGAACTGCGGGGCGGGCCACTGCGCCCCCGTTCCGTGACCGGCCTGGCAACCCCTTTCAGCCCGAGAGGAACACCATGAGCATCGAGATCGACGTCCTCGTCCTGGGGGGCGCCGGCGTGGACACGATCGTGCACGTCCCCGAGCTGCCCCTTTCGTTCGCCGACAGTTACATGATCCAGCCAGGTATCCGGACACGCGCGGGACAGAGCGGCGACTTCGTCGCCCTGGGGGTGAGCAGCCTGGGACTTCGTACGCACCACCTCGACCTGATCGGCGACGACTACGAGGGCGACCTCGTCCGCGCTTTCCACCGGGACCAGGGCATCGCGTTCACCACGAGCCTCCAGCCCGAAGGCACTAAACGAGCGGTCAACCTCGTCGGCCCCGACGGGCGAAGGCTGTCCCTGTACGACGACACCCGCTCGCAGGAGACAGACCGGCTCCCCGAAGCGACGGTCCGGGAACTGGCCGCCGCGAGTCGTCACGCGCACGTCGTCATCACCTACCCGTGCGCGTTCACGCTGCCCACGCTGCGCGAAGCCGGCGTGACCATCTCCACCGACCTGCACAACTGGGACGGTATGAACCCCTATCACGAGGTATTCGCCTACGAGGCCGACCTCGTCTTCCTGTCCACCACCGCCCTGGCCGACCCCGAGCGGACCATGCGCCGGATCGTCGAGCGAGGCCGTGCCCGGGCGGTCATCGCCACGGCCGGGGCGGACGGGGCGTATCTCCTGGTCGATGGCGAGCTGTCACACATCCCCGCCGTCACACCCCCGGCACCGGTCGTGGACTCCAATGGCGCAGGCGACGCATTCGCGTCCGCCTTCCTCTACGGCTGGCTTAACGGCGAGCCTGCTGAGCGCTGCGGCCTGTACGGCGCGGTGGCCGGAGCCCATGCCTGCACCGTGCCGTCGATGCGTACCGACAGCATCACACGCGACGAACTCCACTCCCGCCTCGTGGAGTTGCAATGTGATGCGGCGCCCGCCGAGCACCGCGCCGAAGAAGCGGGATGGCGCGGATGAGCGCCGCCACGCGAACATCCGGTTACGACGTCGTCGTCCTGGGCGGAGGAGTCACCGGCAGCGTGTTGGCCGCACGCCTCAGCGAAGACCCCGCCCGCACGGTCTGCCTGGTGGAGGCGGGCCCCGACTACGGCCCCCATGTGGCGCACGTGGCCTCGTATGCTTTGCCGCGCAGGTACTCGGGGGCTGGTCTTCGAAAAGGGCGCGCCAGCGCGTCGCCATTGCCCGGGCGCTCGTGCCGCAACCCGCCGTCCTCGTCCTCGACGAAGCGGTGTCCGCCCTCGACCTCTCGGTCCAGGCGCAGGTCCTCGGCCTGCTCGCGGATCTGCGCGAACAGCGTGCCGTCTCCTATGTGTTCGTCACCCACGACCTGGCCGTCGCGCAGCAGATCACCGACGAGGTCCTGGTCGTGCACCTCGGCCGCGTCGTCGAGCAGGGGCCCACGGACCGAATCCTGTCGACCCCCGAACACCCCTACACGCGCGGGTTGTTGGATGCAGTGCCGCGTGCGGGGTGGCGGCCAGGAGGCGCCGCTGCCAGTCCACTCTGATGCCGCCTCCCTTGCCTGGACTCTTTGGGGTGTCGGCCGGAAAGGACGTACAGGCATTGAGGCCGTCGCCGTGTTGGCGGCGCTCGAAGGGTGGTTCTGGATCACCTCGGTGCCCGGGCCACGCAGGGTCACCGAAGCCGCAATTGTGAACGGCTGTGGGTGATGTGCTCCTCCAGGACTGCTTCGCACTGCTTGGGCGAACGTTGCGCCGGGGGCGTAGCAGGTCCCGGCCTCGCGCCGGTGTTCGCCGAGTTCCGTTGTGGTGGCCAAGCTCCGTCCACCGTTTGAGAGAGCCTCAGCCGGCCTGCCCCCGTACGCCCGAGGCACGCTGGCTATCAAGATCAATCGTGTGGTTGGGGCGGTGTGCTGTGCGCCGTTCCGGCTGTGGAGACGTCTCCACCGGTGTTGATCTCCTGCGCCACATCGCGCAGAAGCGTCAGGAAGACCGCAGCGAGCGGCGTGAGTGAGGTGTCGGCCATGGTGACCGCATGCAGTTCGCGGTGGGGTTGCGGTGGCGCGAGATCTCGGTGAACGATCCCGGGAGTCCGGGTCACGGCCAGATGGGACACGAGTGCGACGCCGATGCCGGTTCCGACGAGAGCCTGGGCCACTGCGTAGGAGGCGGTCTGGAAGCGGATCCGCGGGGTGAAGCCCGCCCTCTGCGTGGCCTGGTCGAACTGGTCCCGGGCGGCGGTTCCGGCGACGATCACCACCCACGCCTCGTGCTGCAACTCGGCCAGTTGGAGCGGGGTTTCACGCACCTGCCGGGTGGCCAGCGGATGATCGTCGGGCAGGGCGACCACCATCGGGTCGCGGAGCAGGTGATGGACGGCGACGTGCGGGGGCGGATCGGGCAGTTCGCTCCATGAGGCGATCACCGCGAGGTCCAGGCGTCCCTCGGCGACCTCGTCGGGGCCGCGCTCGGACAGCAGGTCCTCCACAGACACGTCCGCCTGCGGATGGCGGTGGCGCAGAGCGGTCAGGGCGGGCGGGAGCAGGTGGAGCGCGGCGGCCTGGAAGGCGCCGACCCGCAGCCGCAGCGACAGCCGTCCCAGCAACGCGTCCAGCCCTTCAGCGGCGGCTTCCGTGTGCTCGTCCACCGCCCGCCCGTGTCGGGCCAGGAGCGCACCCGCCGGTGTCAGCGAGGCGCCGCGCGGGCCGCGCAGCACCAGGGGGGCCTCCCAGTCCCGTTCGGCGCGCGCCACTTGCTGAGTCACCGCAGCGGGGCTGAGCCGGAGGGCGTGCGCGGCGCCGGTGAGTGAACCGTGCTGTTCGATCATGGCGAGCAGCCGCAGCTGTCCTGGGTCATGCATTCACTTATCTTAATACTGGCAGCTTCTTCCTTTACTTCTGTGAAACCAGCTCACGCGCCAGCCTGGAGAGGCGGATCCCCGCCTGCCCAGGAAAGGTTTCCTCACCGTGCCCACTCACCTGCCCGCCTTCGTGGCGACTGTCTGGCTGTTGACCATGCTTCCCGGTGCAGGCCAAGCGGTCATGGTCCGGCAGACCCTGGCGGGCGGCCACCGCCGGGCGCGCGCCACCATCGCGGGAAATGCCACCGGACTGCTGGTCTGGTCCACGGCTGCCGCGACCGGCCTGTCTGCCGTCCTCATGACCAACCCAGACGTATACGAAGTGCTTCGAGCGGCGGGCGGTTGCGTCCTGGTGGTTCTCGGCGTCACCACCCTCCGTGCGGCCCGCAAGGCCGCAGGCGCCGACACGCCCTCTGTGGAGGCAGAAAGGCCCAGGCGGTGGCGTGCCGCCTTTCTTTCGGGGCTCGGCACCGCCCTTGGCAACCCCAAGGCAGGCGTGTTCGCCATCTCCGTACTGCCTCAGTTCGTCACCCCCGATGGCCCGGTGCTGCTGTCCAGCCTCGCCCTCGGCGCGCTCTGGACCGCGATCAACGTCAGCTGGTACCTGCTCTTCACCTGGGCCGTCGGCCGGGGCGGCACCTTCTTCTCCCGGCCCGCTGTGCGCCGAGGGCTGAGCATCGGCACGGGCGTGGTCCTGGTCCTGCTCGGTGTGGGCGTCGCCGCAGGGGTGTGAGCCGCCGGCGCCGGTCGAACCGGGCAGGGGACGCGGGATTGGGCGCTGCCGCCCCCGAACAGCCCTACACACAAGGGATGTTGGACGCCGTGCCGAGCGCAGGGTGGCGGCCGGGAGGCGTCACGGTCAGCGCGCCCTGAGGACGCGACACGGCCCTGACGTCCGGGACGTGCTTGCGGCATCTCACCCACAGGGCACAGCGAACTCGCATGAACCTGGGCCCGCGCAGACATTTCTGTGGCGATTGGCGCCGTTTGCTATTGCCGGATCTGAGCGTTCAGGTTCCACAGGCCACGGAAGGCGGATGCGACCGCGGTGTCGTGGGCCTGTCCCGCTCGGAAATACGATGCGGCGCGGTGAGCTGCGGTGATGTCGTTCGGTCAGGCGACGAGGTGATACTCGTTGATGTGGCTGCTGAGGATGGGTTGTCGTCGGATCCGGCGGGCTTGGAGATCGGTGACGATGGCCGGGGCGGGCAATTCGGCGCTGTCCGAGGGCAGTTGCCGCCGGGGGTGGGGACAGTGCCCGTTGTAGTGCTGGATGTACTCGGCTAGTGACTTCACAGCATGGGACTCGTTGCAGATCAGGATCCGGTCGAGGATCTCGCGGCGCAGGGTGCCCACGGCTCGTTGCAGACCGCGTTCGCCTTCGATGCTTGAGGTGGGCTGAGCAGGATCTCCACGTCGTAGGACTGGAAGACCACGGCGGCGGTTCCCCTGCGCTGCACCAGGAACAGGATGACGATGATCACCGCGGTGATGGGCACGACCGCGTCCTCCAGTGACGGCTCGACGACCTTGAGTCCCTCGACCGCGGACAGCACCGAGATCGCCGGAGTGATCATGCTGTCGCCGAAGACCACGCCGAGAGCACCGATGACCACGGCGAGGCGCACCGTGTCGCGCGCGCTCGTCCGACGCGTGTCCAGTGTCCGCGATGGGGATCCGTCATCCGAGGAGGGTTCCTGTCGGCGATCGGCCATGGTGCTCCTCCTCGTGCGGGCCGCTGAGTCGCGGACCGGGGCGTCGGGGCGGACGATACTGATCCAAGGGCGCAATCGTCGGTAGGGGCGCCCTTCGTCTCGGCGAGCGTCGCCGGCGTGAATCCGGGGCCGGCGGGGAGCGCGTCGGCGACATGGCCGCGTCGTATCTGAGGCGTGGCAGGCCGAAGTCCTTCCGGTCGAGGAGGGGGTGGGGCGTGGCGCAGGTGAGGGTGGGTGGCGCGGGTCGGGGCATCGGCGCGATCAATCGGGTTCAGGAGCGTCTCCGCACTCGTCGACGAACTCGGAGCGCAGTACACCGCCGCCTGCGAAGAGCTCGCGAGGTCCGCCGCTCCTCTGCGCGACACGAGGACCCTGCATCCGTCTCGGGCCTGAACCGCTCAGGGGTCAGGCAGTGTCCGGCGGATCTCGAGCATGCAGCGCACAGACGGCAGCGGAGCTGTACGGAGATTGCCTGGCACCGGCATGGTCGGGCACCACCGGGTCCAGCGACAATGTGGGCATCTTCGGGCCGGGCGTTACTCGCGTTCCGGGCCTCTTGCGGTCGGAGCGGAGTGACACCATGGCATGGGTAGTAGGAACGGGCGCGTTCCTGGGGCTGCTGGCGATCGGATTGGGAATCGTCACGCTCCGGACAGGGTGGATCCTGCCCACGGCGCGCCGCCACGTCACCAGGCCCCAACTCCACGGTCTCGGTGCCCTGCTCACGGGCGCTTCCGTCGTTCTGCAGGGCCTCTTCTACTTTCGAGTCCTGCCGAGCGTTTCCTGGGAGGCCCGCTTCTTCACTGGGAACGCCCTGCTGTTGGCTGGGCTACTCCTGATTGCCCTCAGCCAGCTGCTGCCGCTCCGCCGAAACCCGAATCACGCCGATCCCTCAGATGTCTGAAGGGTGTCGGCGGATCACGGCCGGAGCCTAGGAGGATCGCAGCCACGGTGATGGTGCCGTGGAAGACGTGGCCTGGCTTGTCGAAGCGGGTGGCGACGGCCCGGGAATGAGGACGGCAGATCGCCGTCCTCATATCTGACGTGGAGCCCCCTCCACAGCCGCCACCAGATCCTCCAGAACCAGCGTGGCCTCCGGCTTGCGGCCGCGCTCAGGGCCCGTAACGACGTCGTCGTGTGCGTCGTGCCGTACCGGCTGATCCCGTGAAGCGGTCTCCACCGCGAGGCAGCTTCGGCGGAGTCCGTAACCACGTTCAGGGCGGCGGTACTTGGGCTACAGGCCGACGTCCCTGCGGCTCATGTCGTCCAGCGATTCACGGCGTATGAGGACGCGCGCGATGCTGTCGGACACGGCGACGACGGGCGGGCGGCCGACGAGGTTGTAACCGGAGGTTCTCGAGTTGGGCAGCGAAGTCCTGGTCGGCCGGGCGCCCGCGGCGGATGGCGGCGGCCGTCCACGGGTCGGTGCCCGGTGCGCGGCCGAGGCCGAGGTCGAAGCGGCCGGCGTGCAGGGCGTCCGGGGTGCCGATCTGTTCGGCGACCACGAGGGGCGCGTAGTTGGACAGGTTCAGGCTGCCGGTACCGACGCGGATGGTCTCGGTTCCGGCGGCGACGGCTCCGGCCAGGATGGTGTTGGCGGAGCGCGCCATTGGCGCCATGTTGTGGTGTTCGGCGAGCCAGTAGCGGTGGAAGCCCAGGCTTTCGGCGTGGGCGGCGAGTTCGACCGTGCGGTGCAGGGCGTTGCCGATGGAGTGGCCCCGGCGGATGGTGGCGAGGTCCAGGAGGGACAGCGCCGGGCCGGGGGGCGGCGTTGGTCATGAGTTGTGTCGATTCTTTGCGGATGAGGGTGCCGACGGCGAAGGAAGCCAGGAGCCGAGGTGGGCTACTCCTCCGTCGTGGAGATCCAGCCGGGGATGTAGTCGAAGCGGGAGATGCGCCAAGTGCCGTTCTCGCGGCGGAGATCCAGCTGGTAGTGGGCGCCGTAGAGGTCCCTGCCGGTGGGC
This sequence comes from Streptomyces sp. NBC_00569, assembly GCF_036345255.1. NCBI lineage: Bacteria > Bacillati > Actinomycetota > Actinomycetes > Kitasatosporales > Streptomycetaceae > Streptomyces > Streptomyces sp. NBC_00569. The sequence goes on from NZ_CP107783.1 coordinate 8,749,723, forward strand.
GTGGTCGGCTGCTGGGGGATGATGCGGCCCACGACGAGGTGCCCGGTGGTGCCGGCCTCGTCGACGGTGATCTTCAGTGGGCGGCCGAAGTGCTGCATCCAGGGCCACAGGCGGCGGAAGGACTTCATCTGCCCGATGACGTCGTGCCGCCCCTGGCGGTCGCCCATCGGTGGGAACGACCCGAAGGCGTCCTCGGTGAAGCAGTCACTCAGCAGCGCGATGTCGCCCTGGTCGATGGCCCAGGAGTAGCGCGAGTAGAAGTCCTCGGCCTGGCGTATGGCGTCGTCGGGGTGGAGGTCCGGGATGCCGCGGGCCCAGGGCGAGTCGAGTTCGCTCACGATGGTGGGCGTCGGGTCGCCGAGCTTCCAGCCTTCGACGGACGGGAGGGTCCACTTGTCGAACCGGGCCGGGTCGCCGTCGGTCCATGGGATGGACAGCCGCAGGGTCTCGATGTGCCAGCCGACGTCAGTGCGGACGAGGTCGGCCAGAAGCGTCGCGCCGAAGACCGAGGCGGCCGGGCCGGACTGCGGGCTGATGCCGTAGAGGTAGGAGGTCAGGACCGCCCGCTCGTCGTTGCCGCCGACGTAGTGGTTGGTGGTGGTGATGGCGAAGGGCTGGGCCGAGTCCGGGGCGAAGTCCGTGCTGAACACGGCGGCGATGTCCGAGGCGCCGCGAGCCTTGCCGTGCGCACTGGAGTGCAGCTTGCTCGACTCGCTGAAGAGGCCGGCCAGCGCGGACGTATCGCCGTTCGCCCAGCCGTTGGCGAGGGTCTCCAGTACGGCGAGCACGTCTTTAGCCGTCCGGTGTGCGCGGGAGTCATGGTTGTGGGAGGTCATGCTGGCGACGCTAAACATTGACATCAATGTCAGTGTCAAACGCGGGCGACGTGCCACTCAGGTCCGGGCGGCGCCTCCCGCGCAGCTACGCCGCCTGGCTCGCGACCGTCAGGTAGGCGCGGATGGCGTCGCGATTGCGTGTCAGTGTGTCGATGCGCCGCTCGATCTCGCCGAGCTCGCGGGCGAGGTTCGCGGCCAGCGCCGGGTCGACCATGGGGCGCAGGGAGGTGCCCGCGCCGAGGAAACAGGGCACGATCTCTCGGATGACCTCGGTGCTCAGCCCCGCTTGGAGCAGGTCGCGGATCTGCTGCACGCGCTGGATCGAGCTCTCGGGGTAGTCCCGGTAGCCATTGGGCTGGCGGTCGGGGTGCAGGAGGTCCTGCTGCTCGTAGTAGCGCAGGAGCCTGGTGGAGACTCCGGTGTGGCGGGAGAGTTCGCCGATCTTCATGGTGTGGTACGTCACTCCGTTCCGGCTTGACCTTGACATTGATGTGCAAGTTTAGCTTCGGTGCCGTGAACGACGTACAGCACTCTTCCCTGCCCCGACGGGGCGGTCTCGGCCTCCTCGTCCTGTTCGTGGCCGCCTTCCTGACCATCACCACCGAGACCCTGCCGATGGGGCTCCTTCCACAGATGAGCAAGGGCCTGGGGACCTCCGAGTCGCAGGTCGGCCTGCTGGTCGCGGTGTACGCCTTCGTGATCATGGTGGTGACCCTGCCGCTCGCCTCGTGGACCGCCCGCTGGCCGCGGCGTCGGCTCTTCCTTGTGATCATGGCGGCCTTCGCCGTGAGCAACCTGCTGATGGCCCTCGCACCGAGCTTCCCCGTCGCGATCGTCGGCCGCGTGGTCGCCGCACTGGTGCACGGGGTGCTCTGGTCGATGATGGCCGCGTACGCCACCCGCATGGTCACCCCCGAACGGGCCGGTCGCGCGGTTGCCACTGTCTACGCGGGCAACAGCGCGGCACTGTCCCTCGGCGTCCCCCTGGGGACAGCCATGGGCAATGCGCTGGGCTGGCGATCGGCCTTCGTCGCGCTGGCCGTGGTGGCCGCGGTGATCACGGCGCTGGCCCCGGCCCTGCTGCCGCATGCCCCCGGCGCCCGCTCCAGCGACTCCTCGGTCACCAAGGCCTTCCGGATCCCCGGAGTCCTGGCCATTGCGCTGGCCACCACCTTGATCATGCTGGGCCACTTCACCCTCTACACCTACGTCGCGCCGTACCTGGCGCATGCCGGTGTCACCGAGCAAGCGGTCAGCCCTGTGCTGTTCGCCTTCGGCGTCGCCGGGATCGCGGGGGTGTGGTGCGCGGGCCTGTTGGTGGACCGGCGTCCGCGCGGTGCCCTGCTGGGCGCGGTGGGCATCATGGTCCTCGCCCTCGCGGCGCTGGCTGCTTTCGGCAGTTTCACGCCGGCGACGATCGCTCTGACCGTGGTGTGGGGGCTGGCCTACGCGGCCCTGCCGACCTTCCTGCAGTCGGCCGCGCTGAAGGCCGCGGGGGCCGCGCAGGCCGCCGCCTCCGCCCTCTTCATCATCGGCTTCAACCTCGGCATCGGCGGGGGATCGCTGGTCGGCGGGCAGATCCTGGACCACCTGGGCGCACCCGCGCTCCCCGCCGTGGCAGCCGTACTCGCCGTACTCGCCTGGCTCCTGGTCCTCGGAGCGCGCACCTCGGCCTTCCCCCGGAGCCCGCGTTTCCGCTCGGTCGTCGGGGCCGGGTCCACCCCCGAGCCCGCACCGGCCCGCGGCACCACCGAGCCTCGTCCCGAGGCATCCGTCCAGTCCTGAGCGCGGCGTCCACGCCGCCCGGCTTCCCTTCACTCCCGTTTCGGAAAGGCGATCCCGCACACTGTGAAGCACCTGCGTGACATTCCGCTGTCTCTGCTCAACCTCGCCCCCATCCGCAAGGGCGGCACCGCCACCGAGGCGCTGCACGAGACCATCGAACTCGCCTGCAAGGCCGAGGAGTTCGGCTACCACCGCTACTGGATCGCCGAGCACCACAACACGTCCGCCGTCGCTTCCTCGGCGACCTCCGTCCTGATCGGCCAGGTGGCCGCGGCCACCGAGCGGATCAAGGTCGGGTCCGGCGGCATCATGCTGCCCAACCACGCCCCGTACGTCGTCGCCGAGCAGTTCGGCACCCTTGCCTCGCTCTACCCCGGACGCATCGACCTGGGCCTGGGCCGCGCCCCCGGCACCGACCCCTGGACCGCGCAGGCCCTGCGCCGAGGCGAAGCCACCGCCAAGGACTTCCCCGCCCAGGTCACCGAGGTGCGCCGCTACCTCGGTCCCGGTGCGCCCACCCGCCGGGTGCGCGCCATCCCGGGCGAGGGCACCAACGTGCCGCTGTACATCCTCGGCTCCTCCACCTTCGGCGCCGCCCTGGCCGCGCAGGAGGGCCTGCCCTTCGTCTTCGCCTCGCACTTCGCGCCCGACCAGCTGCACGCCGCGCTGGACGTATACCGGAGCAACTTCCGCCCCTCGGAGAGCCTCGCGGCGCCGCACGCCATCGTCGGTGTGAACGTCGTCGCCGCGGACACCGACCGCGACGCCCAGCGGATCTTCACCACCCTGCAGCGCAAGTTCCTCACCCTGATCCGCGGCGAACTGCAGAACCTGCCACCCGTCGACGACATCGACCAACTGTGGTCCGAGCACGAGGCCGCCGCCGTTGGCTCCATGGTCAGGATCTCCGCCGTCGGCTCGCCGGCCACTGTCCGCCAGGGCCTGGACGACTTGGTCAAGAGCGCGCAGCCCGACGAACTGATCGTCCTGACCGAGACCTGGGACTTCAAGGACCGCATCCGCAGCTACGAACTCCTCGCGGAGCTGAAGAACGCATGACACCCAGCCACCGCCTCTAGAGGAAGGAACCGACGCCGTGAACAAGACGAGCAAGACCCTGTTCGTCAATGCGACGGTGGGCGCTCTCACGGTGCCGAACCGCTCTGCGATGGCACCGATGAGCCGGGCCCGCGCCGCAGCGGACGGCACCCCCACCGCATTGATGAGCGACTACTACGGGGTTCATGGGGGTGCTCCAGGTGGGTGAGGGGCGGGCGGTCGTCCAGTTCAGCTCCGCGCCGGTGCCGTGTCCGTGGTCGTGCGTGCTGCGGGGGCGGTCCTGTCGGGAGTGCAGTGGGCGACGGTGCGCGTCGTGGCGCGCCGGGTTGTGACGGCCAGGGCGATCAGCGGCAGCAGGGTCAGCCCGGCGAGGACGGCGCCCACCAGGGCGGGGCCGGTCACGCCGAGGGAGGAAGCGAGGGCCTGACCGGCGAGCGCGGAGCCGGCGGCGATGCCGGTGTTGTACGCGGACGTGGTCAGCGCGGAGGCCAGGGTGGGGGCGTCGCCGGCGAAGCGGACAGTGAGGGCGGTAACGACCGGGTTGATCGTGAATCCCGCCAGTGCCATGAGGAAGATCGGGGCGACGGCACCGGCCGGGCTGGTGGACAGCGGGATCAGCGCGAGCAGGATCAGCGCGGTCGCCGCGGCTGCCGGGATCGTCGTGACCATCGGTCGGCGGTCGCCGAACCGGCCGCCGATCGCGGTGCCGCCCAGCGCGCCGGCTCCGAACGCGATCAGCACCAGAGGTACGGCACCCTCGGGGATGCCGGCGCGGTCGGTCAGCAGCGGGGTGATGTAGGTGTAGACGGCCAGAACCCCGCCCATGATCAGCACGGCGGCGGCCAGGGCCAGCCACAGGCGGCCCTGCCGCAGCGCCCGGATCTCGTCCCGAACGGAAACCTGGGGGCGCTGCTGCGTTCGGGGGAGGAAGCGGCCGATGACGGCGGCGGCCAGTGCGGCGAGTGCGGCCAGGGCCCAGAACAGTCCGCGCCAGCCGGTGACGTGACCGGCCAGTGACCCGGCGGGGACGCCGACGACGTTGGCCAGGGTCAGGCCGCCCATCACCGCGCTGACGGCCCGGGTGGCGTTCGCAGGCCCGGCGGCGGTGGTGGCGATGACGAACCCGACGGCCCAGAACGCGCCGGTGGCCAGCGCGGCGACGAACCGGGCGGCCAAGACGATGGTGAAGGAGCTGGTGAGTGCTGCGATGACGTGCCCGGCGGCGAAGACGGTCAGGGCGAGGACGAGGGTGAGGCGCTGGGGCAGGCGCAGGGTGGCCAGGGCCATGGTCGGCCCGCCGACGATCATGCCGACGGCGAAGGCCGTGATCAGCAGGCCGGCGTGGGAGACGCTGGCTCCGAGGTCGGGGGCGATGTCCGGGAGGATCCCGGCGATGACGAATTCGGTGGTGCCCATCAGGAAGGTGCCGGCGGCGAGCACCCACACGACGAAGGGCAGCTTGCCCGGCGCGCGAGCGGCGGGAGCGGACATACGGAGAACTACTCCTCGGAAACAGGAAACAGGAAACAGGAAACAGGAAATGGGGTGGGCACTGGTCAGGTGGCGGGCTGGATGCGGACGCGGTCGGCGTTGGCCAGGCGTGCGATGTCGTCCTGGTCGGTGAGGTGACCGAAGATGACCAGGCCCGGTGAGGGGTGGCCGTCGCGGTAGAAGAGCGCCAGGTTGCCCCACGGCGCGTAGAACGCCAGGTCGCCTGCCTTGGGGACGGACGATTCGGGGGCGCCGTCGGTGCTCAGCTTGCGCGGCAGGTCGGCGACGCGCTCGGTTCCCTGGAAGTCGTCGAGATCGAGGGTGAGCGGCAGTAGCGCGGCGAAGTCCCGCGCGGTGGCGCTCTCGTTCAAGGTGGCGTCCACGGTGTGGCCGCCGATCGTGAGGCGAAGGTGCATGGTGCTGTTCTCCTGTTCGGTCGCCGGCCGGCCGGACGCGGACTGCCGAGGCGAGTCGTTGGACGGCGGCGACACCGTGGGCGCGGTGTCCGGTGTGGTGGTGCTGCACGCCGTTACAGCCAGCAGCAGCGCTACGGCCGCGACCGCGCGGGCACAGGTTCGCAGGGCGGAGCGGGGCATGGAGGATCTTTCGGATCAGTCGGGCATCGGTTCGGCGTAGTGCCGAAAGCCGTCCCGGTCGGTGTGCAGGCTGTACAGCCGCTCGGCCAGCGCGCTCGGGCTGGAGCGTTCGGAGTCCGGGCTGATGGCTCCGGGCACGATGAGCTGGGCGGCGTGGATGTTCTCGCCCGCGAGCGCGTCGTGGAGCATCGCCGCATACGCGCTCTCGCCGGCGAACGCGATCGAGGTGCCGGCCCGCTCGGGGTGCGGGCGGACCGCGCTGCCGCCGTTGACGAACAGCAGCGTGCCGCGCCCGAGCGCCCGCATCCCGGGTAGCACCGCGTTCACACAGGTCAGCGGGCCCTTGATGGAGAAGGCGACGGGGTCGTCGAGGTCGGCCGGGCTGGTGTCGAGGACCGGCTTCATGAAGTCGGCGCGGGGCACTGGGCTGAACTGCAGGATCTCCACCGGCCCCAGTTCCTCACCGGCCCGTCGCAGGGCGGTGGTGAGGGATTCGGGGTCCAGGACGTCGGCGGTGTAGCCGCGGGCCTGGATACCGTCTCGGCCCAGCTCGTCCACGAGCGGGACGAGGTGGTTGGGGCGGCGCGCGAGGAGGGCGACGGTGTGGCCGGAGGCGCCGAAGCGGCGGGCGCAGGCCAGGCCGAGGCCGGGACCGGCGCCGACGAGGGCGAAAGTCGTCACGAGAGATTCCTTTGCATGAGCAGCAGGGCGGTGAGTCGGCGGTTAGTCAGGGCTTCAGCAGCGTCTTGATGGCGCGTCGTTCGTCCATGGCCTTGTAGCCCTCGGCGACCTGGTCGAGCGGGAGGGTGAGGTCGAAGACCTTGCCCGGGTCGATGCGGCCGGTCTGGACGCGGTCGATGAGGTCGGGCAGGTAGCGGCGTACGGGGGGCGGGGCCGCCGCGCAGGCCGACGTGGGAGAAGAACAGTTCCTGGCCGTCGACGGCGACGTCGTGGGGGACGCCGACGAAGCCGACGATGCCACCCGGGCGGGCCGAGTGCAGGGCCTGAGCGGTGCCGACGCACTCCAGCACGCTGTCGGCGCCGATGCCGCCGGTCAGCTCCTTGATCCGCTCGATGCCCTCGTCGCCGCGCTCGGCGACGATGTCGGTGGCGCCGAACGCGCGGGCCAGCTTCTGCCGGCCCCACCTTGGGTGTGAGCGAAGGTGGTCGTGGGCCGTCGTGGCCCCGCTCTGTGCTCGGCACCCACATGGGGCCGGTCACCCACGCCGTACTGCACCATGCCGCCGCCCCTGTCGCGGTGGTTCCCCATGAGTGATCACCTGGGAGGAGTGATTCTCGTGAAAAGCCGCCAGCGGCGTGGGCGTGCGTCGTGGCGCTGACCGACTCCGAAGACGACGGTGAAGGAAGGTGAAGGTTGTGGGACTTCCCCTGGTCGTGGGTGTCGACGGCTCCGAGTCGAGCATGCGCGCGGTGGACTGGGCGGCGGACGAGGCCGTCCTGCGCGGGGTGCCGCTACGGCTGGTGTACGCGTCGTTGTGGGAGCGCTATGAGGGAGCAGCGCTCGCCGAGACCCTCGGCAGGCCTTCGGAACAGGTGCTGGCCGACGACATTCTTGATACCGCGGCGCGGCGCGCCCACCGCCGTGACAGCGATCTGAAGGTCACCACCGAGGTGCTGCCCGAAGACGCGGTCAGCGCTCTCCTACACGAGGGGCGGAACGCCTGTGCCCTGGTGCTTGGATCGCGTGGCCGCAGTGGTGTCGCCGAGGTGCTGCTCGGCTCGGTCTGCCTCGCGGTGGCCGCCCACGCCGACTGCCCCGTGTTCGTGCTGCGCGGCAGTCACGACAACCAGGCCAGGACCGGGATGCTGCACACAATCGCTCTCGGAGTCGGCGAGGAGCAGCAGAACTCGGAGGCCGTGCGCTTCGCCTTCCAGGAGGCACAACGCCGTGGAGCCGCTCTCGATGCGGTGCGGGCCTGGCGCTGCCCGGCGCACGAGTCGGTCGATCATCCGCTGCTTGCGGGAGAACCCGCCCGCTTGCACGAGGAGCGGGCGGTGGAGATCCTGGAGTCGGCGCTGAGCGAGTTCGCGGCGGAGTACCCATCGGTGGAACTGCGTCGACGGACTGCCGAGGGGCCCGCCCGCAGGGTGCTGCTGGACGCCTCGATGCGGGCCGACCTACTGGTTGTCGGTGCCCTGCGGCGCCGGAGCCACCTTGGTCTTCAATTCGGCCAGGTCGCGCACACGGCCCTGCACCATTCGCGATGTCCCGTCGCCGTCGTTCCGCAGTGGGGCTGAGCGCGTGGCCGGCTCAGATGCCCGCCGCGTGGTCGGGGACGTATGTCTGCAGGTCACGCGGTGGGCGTTCGTAGCCGGTCGACGCGGGCCGGGGCGGCAGCTCGAGCACCGGCGGTGGCACCTCGTGGTAGGGAACGGATTCCAGAAGGTGGGCGATCATGTTCAGTCGCGCCCTGCGCTTGTCATCACTCTCCACCACGAACCACGGCGCGTCCGAGGTGTCGGTGTGCACCAGCATCTGGTCCTTGGCCCGGGAGTAGGCCTCCCACCGACTGATCGACTCGAGATCCATCGGGGACAGCTTCCACCGCCGCGTCGGATCCTCCAGCCGCCGGCTGAACCGCTCCTGCTGCACGGCGTCGCTCACCGAGAACCAGTACTTGCGCAGCAGGACGCCGTCCTCGATGAGCATGCGCTCGAACACGGGGCATTGGCGGAGGAAGAGTTGGTACTCCTCCTTGGTGCAGAAGCCCATCACGTGCTCGACACCGGCGCGGTTGTACCAGCTCCGGTCGAACAACGCGATCTCACCGGCAGCCGGCAGATGCTCGACGTAACGCTGGAAGTACCACTGGCCGCGTTCACGCTCGGTCGGCTTGGGCAGAGCCACGGTCCGGGCGACTCGAGGGTTGAGGTGTTCGGCGACCCGCTTGATGGTGCCGCCCTTGCCCGCCGCGTCCCGTCCTTCGAAGACGACCACCAGCCGGGCGCCCTCGGTGCGTACCCACTCCTGAAGCTTCACCAGCTCCGTCTGAAGACGCAGCAGCTCCCGCTCGTACGCCGCGCGCGGCACCTTCGCGGCCTTCTCGCCGGCCATGCCGCCTCCTCCGCCCGATGACTTGCCCCGATGACATACGGAGCCACCATGCCCAAGGTCGAACACCAGGACAGCACGCTACTGACCGACGACGAACTGCGCACCCTGGACGCCCACTGGCGGGCCGCGAACTACCTTGCCGTGGGCCAGATCTACCTCATGGCCAATCCGCTGCTCGCCGAGCCCCTGACTCCCGCCCACATCAAGCCGCGCCTGCTCGGCCACTGGGGAACGTCGCCCGGCCTCAACCTCGTCCACACCCACCTTAACCGCGCCATCAAAGCCCGTGACCTCGAAGCGCTGTGCGTGTGGGGACCGGGCCACGGTGGGCCCGCGGTCCTCGCGAACTCCTGGCTGGAGGGCAGCTACAGCGAGACCTACGCGGACGTCACGCGTGACGCGACGGGCATGGAACGCCTCTTCAGGCAGTTCTCGTTCCCGGGCGGCGTGCCCAGCCATGTGGCGCCCGAGACGCCCGGGTCGATCCACGAGGGCGGTGAACTCGGCTACTCACTCGCTCACGCATATGGCGCCGCCTTCGACAATCCGAACCTGCTGGTTGCCTGCGTGATCGGCGACGGCGAGGCGGAGACCGGTCCGCTCGCCGCGTCCTGGCACTCGAACAAGTTCCTCGACCCGGTCCACGACGGCGCTGTCCTGCCGATCCTCCATCTCAACGGCTACAAGATCGCCAACCCGACCGTACTGTCCCGCATCCCCGAGCCCGAACTCGACGAGTTGCTACGGGGATACGGGCACGAGCCGATTCACGTGACCGGCGACGATCCGCTTCAGGTCCACCGCGCCATGGCCGGCGCTCTCGACCGGGCGCTGGACCGCATCGAGCTGATGCAGCGCACGGCCCGCGAGGGCGGCGTGGCCGAGCGGGTGCGCTGGCCCGTGGTCGTGCTGCGTACGCCGAAGGGCTGGACGGGACCCGCCGAGGTCGACGGCGTGCCCGTCGAGGGGACCTGGCGGGCCCACCAGGTCCCCCTGGCCGGCGTACGTGAAAACCCGGAGCATCTGGGGCAGTTGGAGGCATGGCTACGCTCGTACCGACCCGAGGAACTCTTCGATCCAGCGGGGCGGCCCAGCGCGGACGTCCTTGCGTGCGTCCCCGAGGGGGACCGCCGCCTCGGCGCCACGTTGCACGCCAACGGCGGCCGTCTCGTGCGCGATCTGCCGATTCCGCCCCTCGACGGCTTCGCCGTCCCCGTAGACAAGCCGGGCGCCACCCAGCACGAGCCCACCCGTGTCCTGGGCAACCTCCTGGAACGGATCATGGAGGACACCTCCGGCCGCCGTGACTTCCGCCTGGTCGGGCCCGACGAGACAGCCTCCAACCGGCTCGAAGCCGTCTACCAGGCCAGTGGCAAAGCCTGGCAGGCACAGACCCTCCCGGTGGACGAGCACCTGGACCGACACGGCCGCGTCATGGAGATCCTCTCCGAACACCTCTGTCAGGGCTGGCTGGAGGGTTACCTCCTCACCGGCCGGCACGGACTGTTCTCGTGCTACGAGGCGTTCGTCCACATCGTCGACTCGATGGTGAACCAGCACATCAAGTGGCTCAGGACCTCTCGGGCACTGGAGTGGCGGGCTCCGATCGCCTCCCTCAACTACCTGCTGACGTCACACGTCTGGCGGCAGGACCACAACGGGTTCTCGCACCAGGACCCCGGTTTCGTGGATCACGTCCTCAACAAGAGTCCCGAGGTCGTACGGGTGTACCTGCCGCCCGACGCCAACACGCTGCTGTCCGTCGCGGACCATGTCCTGCGCAGCAGGGACTACGTCAACGTCGTCGTCGCGGGCAAACAGCCCTGCTTCGACTGGCTCTCCATGGACCAGGCCCGCGCCCACTGCGCGCGCGGCGCCGGAATCTGGGACTGGGCAGGGTCCTCCGGCGGGGACCGCGAGCCCGATGTCGTCCTCGCCTGCGCGGGCGACGTCCCCACCCTGGAGATCCTGGCAGCGTCCGACCTGCTGCGGCGCCACCTGCCAGAACTGGCCGTCCGGGTCGTCAACGTGGTCGACATGACCCGCCTGCTGGCCCGCGATGAACATCCCCACGGGATGAGCGACTTCGAGTACGACGGGCTGTTCACGACGGACAAGCCCGTGATCTTCGCCTACCACGGCTACCCCTGGCTGATCCACCGTCTTGCCTACCGCCGCACCGGACACGGCAACCTCCATGTCCGCGGCTACAAGGAAATGGGCACGACCACGACCCCGTTCGACATGGTCGTCCGCAACGACATGGACCGCTACCGCCTGGTGATGGACGTCATCGACCGAGTGCCCGGCTTCGCTGTCCGGGCCGCCGCCGTACGCCAGCGCATGGCCGACGCCCGCACCCGGCACCACGCGTGGATCCGCGAGCACGGAACCGACCTGCCGGAGGTCGCCGACTGGGCCTGGAGCGCGTAAGGCGCCTTTTGCTCAAAGGAGTTGATCGTCATGACGGAGGCGACGCGCGGCACGACGCCAATTCGAGGGCCGGCGAGCGATGAGTGGTGAACGGAGCGGAACGGCCGCCGTGCCCCGTGCGTTGCGAGGTACGGCAGCCGTGGTCTTCGACACCGACGGCGTCGTCACGGACTCCGCGCGGGTGCACGCCGCCGCGTGGAAGACGGCCTTCGACGGCTTCCTGCACGCCCGGGACCCGCAGGGACAACCGCCCTTCGACCTGCGCGACGACTATCTGCGGTACGTCGACGGGAAATCACGCCTCGACGGAGCCGCCGCGTTCCTCCGCGCCCGGGGGCTCCACCCGTCCGGTACGGAGATCCAGGCCGTCGCCGACCACAAGGAAGTGCTCTTCACCGAGCGGCTGCGCGCCGAGGGCGTCGACGCCTATCCGGGCACGGTCCGGCTGGTGCGGACCCTGCGGTCCGCCGGGATGCCGATGGCCGCCGCCTCGGCCTCCCGGCACGCCGGGGAACTCCTCGAGCGTGCCGGCGTGCGCGACCTCTTCGACGTCCTGGTGGACGGCGTAGAAGCCGGGCGCCTCGCTCTCCCGGGGAAACCTGACCCCGCGCTCTTCCTGGAGGCGGCACGCCGCCTGGGCGTTCCCGCCCGGCTGACCGCCGTCGTCGAGGACGCACTGGCCGGAGTCGAGGCCGGACGGCGCGGCGGCTTCGGCCTCGTCGTGGGGGTGGACCGCGCTCGCACCCCAGACACCCGGGGCGCTCTGCTGAAGCGCGGCGCGGATCTGGTGGTCGACGACTTGGGCGAACTGCTGGGGGAGGGCTGACGATGCGGGGCTGGACACTGGAGTACGAGGGCTACGATCCCGCCCAGGAAAGGCTGCGGGAGTCGCTGTGCACCCTCGGCAACGGCTATTTCGCGACCCGCGGAGCAGCACCGGAATGCGCCGCCGACGCCGTCCATTACCCGGGCACGTACGCAGCCGGCTGCTACAACCGGCTCACCTCGGACGTGGCCGGCCGCAGGGTCGAGAACGAAGACATGGTCAACCTCCCCAACTGGCTGCGACTCCGCTTCCGTACGGACACCGGGACCTGGCTCTCCCCGGACACCCACAAGATCCTTGACCACCGCCAGAGTCTTGATCTCCGTACCGGCACGCTGGAACGCGTCGTGCGGTACGAGGACGACGACGGCCGGCGTCTCGCCGTACGACAGTTGCGGGTGGTGCACATGGCCGATCCGCACCTGGCACTGCTCCGGACCGAGGTCACCGCCGAGGACTGGTCGGGCCGGCTGGAGGTCGAGTCGGCTCTGGACGGGACCGTCACCAACACCGGAGTAGCGCGCTACGAAGCGCTCGCCCACCGCCACCTCACGCACGTCCAGACCGGATCGCCGACGCCCGACACCGTCTGGATGCGCTGCCGCACCAGCACCTCGGACATCAGGATCGGCCTCGCGGCCCGCACGGTGGTGGACGCGCACGCGGAGACGGCGGTGGCGCACGAGCACGCCCGCGCCATCCAGGTGCTCAGAATCTCCCTGGCCGACGGGCGCACGGTGACGGTCGACAAGACCGTTGCCCTGCACACCTCGCGTGACCCGGCCATCAGCGACCCACTGCACGCGGCGGTCGACCGGGTCCACCGTGCCGCGGACTTCGAGACGCTGCTGGAGTCACACCACTCGGCGTGGCAAAGGCTATGGCGCAACGCGGAGTTGAATGTGCCGACCGGCGCGGGACCGGTGCTGCGGCTGCATCTCTTCCATGTGCTGCAGACCCTGTCCCCGCACACCGCCGACCTCGACGTCGGCGTCCCGGCCCGAGGGCTGCACGGCGAGGCCTATCGCGGGCACGTCTTCTGGGACGAGCTGTTCGTCCTGCCATATCTGAACCTGCATTTCCCCGAGGTCTCCCGGGCCCTGCTCACGTACCGCCACCGCCGTTTGGAACAGGCGTGCTCCGCTGCGCGCGATGCCGGGCGCACCGGCGCCATGTATCCCTGGCAGAGCGGCAGCGACGGACGCGAGGAGACCCAGCGACTCCACCTCAATCCGCGCTCCGGACGCTGGCTGCCCGATCACTCACGGCTCCAGCACCACGTCGGATCGGCGATCGCCTACAACGTGTGGCAGTACTGCGAGGCGAGCGGCGACACGGAATTTCTGCATACCAAGGGCAGCGAGATGCTCGTTCAGATCGCCAGGTTCTGGGCCGGCGTCGCGGAGTTCGACCAGTCACTCGGCCGCTACCGGATCCGCGGCGTCGTCGGCCCCGACGAATATCACGACGCCTATCCCGGCGCCCGTGATCCGGGGCTGGACGACAACGCGTACACCAATGTCACCGCCGCCTGGGTGCTGGCCCGCACCCTCGACGTCCTGCGCGGCCTGCCCGAACCGGTGCGCCGGGACCTGTGCGAGACCACCGGGCTCGAGCCGGCCGAACTCGACTTGTGGGAGGACGTCTCCCGCAGGCTGCACGTGCCGTACCACGCGGGCGTCATCAGCCAGTTCGACGGGTACGGCGACCTGGCCGAGCTCGACTGGACTGCCTACCGGGACCGCTACGGTGACATCCGGCGCCTCGACCGGATCCTTGAAGGCGAAGGCGACACCGTCAACCGCTACCAGGCGTCGAAGCAGGCCGACGTCCTGATGCTGGGCTATCTCTTCGCGCCCGCCGAACTCGCGGGCCTGTTCCGCCGGTTGGGCCACGAGCTGGACGACACCGTATGGCGTCGCACCGTCGATCACTATCTCCGCCGGACCAGCCACGGTTCGACCCTGAGCAGTCTTGTCCACGGATGGGTGCTGGCCCGGGCGCGCCGGGCCGAGGCGTGGACGTACGTCCACGAGGCCCTGGCGGGTGACATCGCGGATCTGCAGGGCGGCACCACGGGTGAGGGCATTCACCTCGGTGCCATGGCCGGCACCCTCGACCTCGTTCAGCGCGGACTGACCGGCCTCGAGACCCGCAAGGTGGCGCGCTGTGGTTCGACCCGGTCCCCTTGCCCGAGCTGTCCGAGTACGGATTCGCGCTCCGCTACCGGGGACACCGCGGTGTGCAACTGAGGCTGAGCGCGGGCCGGCTGCGGGTTTCCGTGCCGACGTCCGACCGGGACCCGATCGGCATCGCCCTCGCGGACCGCACCGTCTCGGTGGCGCCCGGAGAGTCCTGCACGCTCACCCTGCCCGGACGCTGAGGGACGACGCCCGCAGGTGTGACGGCTGAGCACATCCGGCCGAGTGCGTGACGCCGAGCCACCGCAGCAGGGGCCGACCGGCCCATGCGACGCACCCGGTCAGCCCCTGGGACGGGCCTGCGTACCGCTGGATGCTCGGAGTGTCGTGAGGTTTCGAGGAGGCCGGCATGACGGACGTCGAGCGCAACCGAGCGATCGTTCACGCTCTGCTCGCCGACGGATCCACGGTGTGCATCCGCGAGGTGCGGCCAGGTGACCACGCGTCGCTCAAGGGCCTGTACGACGGGATGTCCGCGGGCAACCTCCGGCTGAGGTTCTTCGGTGCGAGCCGCCGCGTCGCTGAGCAGGCCGCGGACCGTGCCTGCGCACCCCGGCGGCCCGGATGCCGGGCGCTGCTTGCCGAGGCCCAGGGCCGGGTGATCGGCCTGGCGGAGTACGTGGCCGGCGGCGACTCGAAGTCCGCGGAGATCTCGATTGCCGTCGCCGACGGACTGCACCACCGGGGTGTCGGAACGCTCCTCGTTGAACACCTGATCTCCGCCGCGCGCGCGGAGGGCATCACTACGTTCACGGCCGACGCGCTGTCCGAGAACCGGGAAGTGCTGCAGCTCTTCGCCGACTTGGGGCTGCGCACGGCCCGCCATTTCGAGGGCCCGGAAGTACGCTGCACCGTTGAACTGGACGAGGACGAGACGTACCTCTCGGCGGTGGAGACACGTGGCGGGGCCGCCGACGTGGCCAGCCTTCAACCCCTGCTGCGGCCGGACGCGATCGCCGTCGTCGGCGCCGGGCGCAGGCCTGGTTCCGTGGGCCGGGCCGTCCTGCACCACTTGCGCACAGGTGGGTACACCGGGCGACTGTTCGCCGTGAACCCCAGGGCCACGTCGGTGATGGGCGTTCTGTCCTACCCTTCGGTCAGCGCGCTTCCCAAGGTGCCTGATCTGGTGGTTCTCGCGATACCGGCACTGGCCCTTCCCGCCGCCGCGGAAGAGTGCGGCAAGGCAGGTGCACGGGCCCTGCTCGTGGTGTCGTCCGGTCTTGACCGTGACCAGGCCCAGGCGCTGCTTGAGGCGTGCCGCACATACGGCATGCGTCTCGTCGGGCCCAACTGTCTCGGCGTCTCCAACACGGACCCGGAGCTCTCTCTCGACGCCACCTTCGCCGCCGGTCACCCGCTGCCCGGCAGCGCGGGCGTTGCCGGGCAGTCCGGAGGCGTGGGCATCGCCCTGCTCGACGGGCTGTCGCGGCTCGGCATCGGTGTGTCCTCTTTCGCGTCGCTCGGTGACAAGTTCGACGTCAGTGGCAATGACATGCTCCAGTGGTGGGAGAGCGACGGCCGCACCGACCTCGCCGTGCTGCACCTTGAGTCGTTCGGTAACCCGCTGGCGTTCTCGCGCACCGCGCGGCGCGTCACTCGCGGGATGCCGCTGCTCACCGTCGACGCCGGACGTACCGACGCGGGCCGCCGTGCCGCCGCCTCGCACACGGCGGCCGCCGCGACCTGCAGGATGACGCGCCAGGCGCTGTTCACACAAGCCGGGATCACCGCGACGCGCTCGGTCGGCGAACTCCTCGAAACCGCAGCCCTCATGCACTCTCAGCCGCTTCCTGCGGGCACCCGCGTTGCGGTCGTCACCAACGCGGGCGGCGCGGGCGTACTCGCCGCGGACGCGTGCGCGGAGGCAGGGCTGGACCTGCCACAGCTCACCCCTGTGGCTGCCGAAGCCCTAGCGGAGGTGCCATTGTGTCCAGGGCCTTGAGAACGCGGTCACGGCGGCGGGCCGAGTCGGCCCGCCGGCCGTCGCTCATGTTGGTCATGCTGTTCTGCCGGAATGGAAGTCGGGCATGGGTGGTCCGACGCGGGGCATCCCGAGGCCGACGATGTGCCGTCGGCTGCGGCGCAGGACGCTGGTGGCTTCCTTGATCTGCGCGCGGTCCTCGTCGGTGAGGGCGTCGAGGTCCTCTCGGACACGCCGGACCAGACGACGGACCCGGGTGATCTTCTCATCGGAGGGTGTGGCCTCGGCTTTTGCCCAGTCGTCGGCGGAGGTGAACGCGGCCAGGCGCTCTCGGTTTCGCAGCAGGTCGGCGAGGTATGCCTCCAGGTCGGGGAGATAGGAGGTGTCTGTGCGGAAGTCGTCGCAGCCGACGCAGCGGAATCGGACAGGGCAGGCGTGTCCGCCGGCCGCGACGTTGGACGGCTCGACACAGACGCCGTAGGGTGCCTGAACTTCGCCGACGGCGCGGCGTGCGTACTCGTCGTCCAGCAGTTCCTTGGCTTGCCGCCAGATGCGGTTGCCGCTGCGGTCGAACTGCATCGCCGATACTCGGTCGACGGCCTCGCGTTTGCGCTGCTCACCGACCCGGTAGTAACGCTGAGTAGTGGCCAGTTGGCGATGGTCCATCAGGCTTTGGAGGACATCGGGCTGGATGCCCTGGTCAGCGTGCCGCTGGCAGTAGGTGTGCCGGTAGGCGTAGAGGAAGATCTTGGGCTTCCCGAAGGGCAGCATCTTGGTGACCTGCTGCCCGGTGATCTCGACGCGAGTGGGGACCAGGAACTCGGGCAGCGACTGGATCCATTCGCGGTGGCGGCCGGACAGCCAGCCGGCCCCGATCGGTTTGCGGCCGTGGGGGTTGCCTACCCGTGTCGGCAGGAGCATCAGCTCAGCGGTGGGGGTCAGGGGGAAGTGGCTGCCCGGCCGGGGCGGTCGGAGCAGCGAAGGGGGTTGGGTGATGTCGGGCAGGCGCGTGACGAATGCGTCGGGATCCTCGAACGCGTTGCGTGGTGATGTGCTGCGCACGCTGGGTGTGTTGAAGATGGCGACGGCGGATCAGATCCAGCGTCTGTCCTCGCCGCACCTGACGTGCCGGCACACGGCGAAGAAGACGCCACGCCGGCGCAGCGCAAGGAGGCGCGGACCGCGTCGCACCGGGCGGCGGCGAACGATCTGCGGCGTCATGGCCTTTCCGTGGACGGGGGCCGTACGCGGGCGGGGGAGGAGGTGCGGTTGCTTACGGCGGCCGGCCTGGCGGCGGCGGCAGTCGAACTGGGGCGCGCGCCGGAGGAGATGGGCGGGTTGCCCAAGGGTGCGGGACGCACCGGTGCCGCGCACGCGATGACGGTGAACGAGACGGTCCTCGCCCTTATCCGGCCTCAGCCGGACCTGTCGCTGATCGAGGGCGAACCGGACGAGGTCCTCGCCGCGGCGCGGACGGCGGCCGAGGCGCCGTCGGGGGTCGGCACGATCGCCTCGTATGCGACCGAGGTCGCGCTTCCGGTGTCGGGTACCTGGAAGAGTCCCGGTCTCGGCAGCGCCCGCGCGGACGCGGTGGTCACCGCGCCCGAGCACAGGATGCCGCTGCTGTTCATTGAGGCCGACAACTGCCACGAGGACGCGGTGACGATCGCCGCGAAGTTCGACCGGTACGCGCGCTTCTACCAGCGCACCGCCCCGAGCAGCAGCACGCCGATGGCGCTCAGCACAACGGCCGTGACCAGTGATCTTGTCCGTTGCATGTGTTCTGCGCCCCTCAGGAGATGGCGGTTGCGCAGTGGGTCCCAGCCCGAGTTCGTCCATGAGGTCGCCCCAGCCCTGGGCCTCGCTGTAGTACTCGACCGCCGCCGACCATCAACTCATCGCCGTGCACGCACTCGAAGGCCGCAGACTCCTGCGCACCCGCGTCCTTGGCAGCGTCATTAACGAGCACCGCTATGCCGCTTGACCTGCAGCACCCGATCGCCGCGCCCACCGTCTGGAAAATCCTGCACGCTGTGGGCATCGGCCCGGCCCCGCATCGTACCGGCCCGACCTGTCGCCGGCGAGCGGCTGCTCTGGGCTGCCCAGTCGGCGCCTCCACCGTGTAGGCGAGCCTCAATAGAGCCGGGATCGACCCGGCGCCACGACGCTCGGGCCCGACGTGGGCGAAGTTTCTCCGCAACCAAGCGAGCAGGCCCATGAGCGGGACGCCGATGACGATCTGGTAGATCACGTAGACGATGGAGGAGTGCTTCGCGAGACCACGCTGAGGACCCAACTGATCGGCATGAAGCCGCCGTTGTGGCGGCGCCTCCGCGTCCCCTCCGACACCACGCTCGGATCGCTGCACCACGTCATCCAGGCCGCCCTGATAGGGCGGCGCTGCTCGTCCGGGTTAACGTCCGTGACGTCCGTGCCGTCCAGATGGATCCGTCCCGACGTGGGCCGGTCAGCCGGTTGATGAGCTTCGTCGTGGTCGTCTTGCCGCAGTCGGAAGGACCGACGAGGACTGCGAACTCGCCCGCCGGGATGTCGAGCGTGAGCCGGTCCACGGTGTGGGAGGCTAGGCCGTCGTACGTCGCTCAGAAGGCCCCGCTCGGCTCCACGTGCGGTGTCAACGTCACCATACTGGCCTGGGGCAACAAGCCCGTTGGGTATCAAGTGTCCACCCAGGACTGCGTGATCCGCCCCGACAACGAACGCCGGATGGCCCGGCGGATGAATCCTCGCGGCATCGTCGAAGAATTCGACGCCGGCCACTTCTCTTTCGTCTCGCACCCTCAAGGGGTCGTCGACCTCATCGAAGCGGGCCGTGAGCGGGACCGGGCCGGCCGAATGACATGAATGCGACGTCGCTGCCGTGGGAGTGACGCACGGCGCGTGCCCGGCGCGGCTGATCGTCCACCGGAGGCGAGGGGGTGGAGCCTCGGTCCATGTCTCATCACCTCAGTGGCCCGAACCTCCGTCCCCCGCTCGGCGACTCCCGCCTCGACATGACGGACCTCTTCGCGTTCACCGTGCCGGGCGACCGCACCGTGCTGATCATGAACAGCAACCCTGTCGCCCCCACCGGCGGCGAGGCGTTCCACCCCGACGCCGTCTACCGGATCAACGTCGACACTGATGGCGACCACCAGGCGGATCTCGCTTTCAGTTTCGTTTTCTCCCAGCCGCAGGACGGCAGGCAGACGGTGACCGTGCACCGGGCGACGGGCGAGGAGGCGCGCTCCCACGAGCCGTCCGGCGAGAAGATCTTCACCGACGAGCAGGTCTCCCTCAGCGGCGAACCCACGGTGATCCAGGCGGGCCCGTACCGGTTCTTCGTCGGACTGCGCAGCGACCCGTTCTTCGCCGACCTGGAGGGGATCGGCAACAACTTCACCTGGACCGGCAAGGACTGGGGCCTCGACAAGAACATCTTCGGCATCGTCCTGGAGATGCCGAACGCCGAACTGAGCCCAGGCTCCGACATCGGCGTCTGGGGCCGCGTGAGCTTGCGCCAGAACGGGCAGCTGAGGTCGGTGGACCGCGGCGCGCACCCCTCGGTGACCGCCTACTTCAACGAGGAAGACGCCAAGGAAACGTACAACGAGGGCGAACCCGCGAAGGACTGGGACACCTACCTCAAGCCATGGATCGTGGTCCTCGCGCACACCGGCGGCTACGACGCCCAGGCGGCCGAGCAGACCTTGCGTACGATCCTGCCGGACGTCCTGCGCTACGACCGCTCCAAGCCCGCCGCCTACCCCAACGGCCGCGCCCTCACCGACGATGTCACCTCGGCCCGGCTCACCATGGTCTCCGGCGGCAAGATCACCTCGGACAACATCCCCCCGCACACCGATCTCCTGCCCGAATTTCCCTACCTGGGTCACCCGCACCCGGTGAGTAATTGAGCGGTTAACGGTTCCCGGCGGGACGGCGGCGTCGCCCAGCGCGGGGCGGCTGCCGTGCTCATCAATGCGCCCGCGCTCCCGCACGGGCTGCTCCGGAATGTGCAGCGTGGCCGCAGCGCCTTCGCTTTGTCACCGGCTGCGTCGGTGGCTCCGCGGTGACAACCTTGAGTTTCGAGCAGGAGTGCGCGGCGAGCGTCGCTGTGCTCGACCGGCTTCAGCCGGTCGAGGGTCGAGCACGGCCTCCCGGGGCAAGGCCCGCGGAGCCATGAACGGATCGGAGGCTGCCGCGGTGGAGAACACGGCGTTCCTGGGGGAGCGGGCGCTGGGCCTGGCTGCCGCGGACAGCCGTGGACTGTTGACGATGTGGGACGGCGCGGCGCCGGACATCCTCGGCTACAGGGCGGACGAACTGATCGGCCGCCCTGTCACCGAACTGATCGAGCTCAAGAGGGACCTCGCGGCAGTGGCCGCCGAACTGCGCGACTGCCCGGGGGGCGGGAGCCTGCGCTACGCCTTCACCGTGCGGCACCGCGACGGCCACCGTGCGGAGATCATGGCGCGGGTCTGGCCGATTGCCGCCGAGGGCGGCAGGAACTGGCTCGCGATCTTCACCGCGGGGTCCGAGCTGCGCCGCTGGGACACCGACCGCGCCACGGTGGACGGGCTGTTCTCCCAGGCACCCATCGGCCTCGCGGTCTTCGACCCCCACTTGTGCTTCATCCGGATCAACGACGCTCTGCAGAAGATCCACGGCATT
Source organism: Streptomyces sp. NBC_00569 (assembly GCF_036345255.1). Lineage (NCBI taxonomy): Bacteria > Bacillati > Actinomycetota > Actinomycetes > Kitasatosporales > Streptomycetaceae > Streptomyces > Streptomyces sp. NBC_00569. Next base: position 8,770,618 of record NZ_CP107783.1, read on the forward strand.
CCGCGGGAAGAGGCGCTCGGGCGCCGGATCACCGCCCTCTTCCCCGGCCCGGAGGCCGAGCAGATGGAGGAGCGTATTCGCCAGGTGCTGGAGACCGGCGAACCGGTCACCAAGGAGCACCGCGCCCCGACCCCCACTCTCCAGGGGTGGAACCGGGACTGGAGCATCACCTCCTTCCGCCTGTGCGACCCGGCCGGCAAGGTCCTGGGCGTGGCCTCCGCCGTCGTCGAGGTCACCGAACGCAACCGGGCCAGGGACCGGCTCGTGCTGCTGAACGACGCCAGCGAGCGGATCGGCACCACCCTCGACGTCACCCGCACCGCCGCCGAACTCACCGAGGTGGCCGTCCCCCGGCTGGCCGACTTCATCGCCGTGGATCTGCTGGAGGGCATCGCGCTCGGGGAGGAGTCCGTGCCCGGACCGGTCGGCGGCGACGCAGTGCTGCGCCGCGCCGCCATCCGCTCGGTCCACGAGGACGCCCCGGAGGCCAGCTACGCGCCCGGTGCCCTGATCACCTTCCACGCGGCCACTCCTCAGGCGCAGGCCATGGCCACAGGTGAGGCCGTCCTGCTGCCGACACTCGAGGGAACCGCGGACTGGCTGACCCACGACCTGCACCGGGCCGGGAAGATGACCGAAGCCGGGGTGCACTCCGTGATGGTGGTCCCGCTGTGCGCCCGGGACGTCACCCTCGGCGTCGCGCATTTCTATCGGTGGCGCCGGCCCGACCCTTTCGAGGCCGACGACCTGGCTGCCGCGGGTGAGGTGGTGGCCCGCGCCGCGGTCTGCGTGGACAACGCCCGCCGCTTCACCCACGAGCGGCATGCCGCGCTCACCCTCCAGCAGAGCCTGCTCCACGTCACCCAGGCCGAACTCAGCGCGGTCACCACCGCCCACCGCTACGTGCCTGCCGGCGGCCCGGCGGGAGTCGGCGGCGACTGGTTCGACATCATTCCGCTCTCCGGGGCGCGGGTCGGCCTGATCGTCGGCGACGTCCCGGGGCGCGGCGTCCACGCCGTGGCCGAGGCGGGTCGGCTGCGCACCGCGGTCCGCGCTCTGGCACAGCAGGATCCCGCCCCTGACGAACTGCTCGCCCAGCTCGACGGCATCGTCAGCCAGAGCGCCGCTCCTGAGCAGACCCTCGGGTCACCTACCGCCGGCATCGGCGGCAGCTGTCTGTACGCCGTCTACGACCCCGTCTCGCGCCACTGCACACTGGCCTCCGCAGGCCACTTCCCCCCGGTGCAGGTCCGCCCGGACGGCGCCGGCCAGTTCCTCGACGTGTCCTGCGGCCCACCGCTCGGCCTCGGCGGGATGCCCTTCGCGACCACCGAGGTCGAGCTCCCCGAAGGCAGCGTCCTCGCTCTCTACACCAACGGCCTTCTCTCCGGAGAGAGTGGCCGTGGCGACATCGACGCCGCGCTGCGCCGACTGCGCAGGACCCTCGCCCGCCCCGATGGGCGACTCGACAGCATCTGCGATGCCGTCCTCGACGCCCTGGTGCCCCACCGCACTCCCGCCGACGACGCCGTACTGCTCCTTGCTCGCACACACGCCCTCGGACCCGACCGGGTCGCCACCTGGGACCTCCCCCTCGACCCCGCCGTCGTCTCCCAGGCCCGCGCCCTGACCACCAGCCAACTGACCGCCTGGAACATGGAGGATCTCGCCTTCACCACCGAACTGATCGTCAGCGAACTCGTCACCAACGCGATCCGTTACGGGCGTGCCCCCATCCAGCTGCGCCTCATCCGCACCACCACGCTCATCTGCGAGGTCGCCGACGGCAGCAGCACCTCACCCCATATGCGCCAGGCCTCGGACACGGACGAGAGCGGTCGCGGTCTGTTCATGATCGCCCAGATGGCGGACCGCTGGGGCACCCGCTACTCCCCGAGCGGCAAGACCGTCTGGGCCGAGTGGTCGGGCCTGTGAGCCGGCGGGGCGCAGGCTGCTGCCGAGGCGCGAGGTGAGCAGTCAGCCTCTGGTTGTTCAGCTCGGTTCGGAGGGTCGGCGGTGCCTTGATGCGCCGCGCAACGACGCCCGCCGGCAGCCTCGGCAGCGCGTACGGCGACGAGGACAAGGCGGTGTCGTAGTAGATGTGGCGCAGGAGATCGAGGCCGTCATTTCGGCTGGCGGATCGACCACCCTGATTCTCTACAAGGTCCGACCTTCTCCAGGACCTGCTGCGGCGCTGGACCGGTCACCTGCACCACCAGAAGGGGCGAGTTCCTCGGCGCGCTCGGTCGGCACGCTGAGGGGGCCTTCGGTGGTGCCGTAGTCGCCGACGCCCATGGCCTCGTAGCCGATGCAGAACGGCGGCATCAGGTCGTAGAAGAAGCCGTTGTAGTGGTCGGGTGCGAAGGAGACGACCAGGGTGGGGTCGTACTTCTTGACGAAGGTCCGTGCGGAGGAGAAGGCGCCCTGGACGGCGTCGACCATTTCGGCGGGCGGGTCGGCGAACTCCAGCAGCGGGCTGTGCGACATGGTGACCAGGGCACGGTCATGACAGGACTCCGTGCGTGGTGAGGCGAGGGACAGGCACGGCGATCGGCGGTTCCATGGCAGCGGACGGGGCACCCGCACACCGCCCGGCAGACGCGCACGCGCAAGCGCGTCGACCGTTCGCGCCTGCTGGGCCGTCACTAGGTGGCGGACTTGCCCCGGGCTCCTTCAGGTCCACCAGAACGGCCACGAACTCGGCTTCGACATGGCCCTGTCCGTCGGCCGGCATGCCAACGATAAAGAGCTGTCCTCCTATGTCCGTACGCCCTCGGGCTCCGAGTGGCAGGTCGGCTGGAACCCCGTAGTTGTCGACGAGACGATCTGGGCGCCCGCCACGCACCAGGGCACCGGCATCGGGAGCCACCTCCCGTGGGCCAGACGACCGACAAGCCGACCCACGGGGTCGGCGGCGACGGCCTTCAGGGCGCGGGCGAGAAGGGTGCGGTCCACGAGCACGTACCCGGTGACGTCGAGCGGGTTCTGCACGGTGGCGAACTCCGGCACGCTCTCCTCGAGTTGTGCGGTGGTGGCGGGTGCGAACGCCGGTATCTCCAGGCCCTCCTGCTCGGCGCGGTCGGCGATGATCTCGCAGGCGCCGCCGGACGGGGTGACCACGCCGATCCGCGGCCCCGGCAGAGGGCCGGTCCTGGCCAGCAGACCGGCGGTGAGGATGAGTTCTTCCAAGGAGTGCACGCGGATGATGCCGAGCCGTCGGAACGCGGCGTCGACGACGTGGTCGTCCCCGACGAGGGCGCCGGTGTGGGCCTGCGCCGTACGGGAGGCGAGCTTGCTGGCGCCGATCTTCAGCGCGACGATCGGTTTTCCGGCCGCAGCCGCACGGCGGGCGACCCGGGCGAACTCCGCCGGGTGGCGCACCGTTTCGAGCTCCATGAGCCGTGTTGCCTGCGCACTCGACTGCTCGGCGCGCTCGGTCAGGAGCTCGCTGCGGGTGCGCAGTGCCGTCGCGGCGTCGCCCTCGGCCTGGTCCGCCTCGGCGCGCTGCACGGCAGCCGTTCCGTAGTCGTCAAACGCAGCCTCGTACAGGGCGTGAGCCTGCTCGCGCAGGGCCTCACCGTGCGCGGAAAGGGGGACGGCCGGGCCCGGCATGTCCTTCCCGCCGTACAGGCCAGCAACCACGTCGCCCGTGGCGCCCTCGGGCACCAACAGTCGGTGATGCCGCTCGATGCCCGCGCGTAGTGCCGCCTGCATTTCGCTCCGAGCCTGCCCCTCCTGCCAGGCCCCGACGTGGTCCCACACTCCGGCGATTTCCGCCGCGCTGGCGGTATCCCACCACTCCTCGTCGAGACTCTCCGACAGGCGGGCGCCGGCGTAGACGTGGTCGGGGGTGCCCCGGTCCACGGGGCTCGGACCTGTGTGTTCGCCCCCTTTTTTGCCCGCACGTGCGCGGAGTCCAGCACGACACGGGAGACATCGACGAGGCCGGCATCGTCCAGCCGGTGCACAACCGCCTCATGCAGACGCCCCCACACACCAGCTCTCGACCAGATCATGAACCGCCGGTGCACCGTCGACTTCGACACCCCAAAACAGGGCGGCAATGCCCGCCAGGCGCAACCGCTGACCAGGACGTAGATGATCGCGGCGAACAGCGTCTCATCAGGCGTGTTCTGCTTTCCGCCACCCTGTGGCCGCACCCGATCCGCCGGAATCAACGGCCTGGCGATCTCGCACAGCCCGTCCGGAACAATCCAACTCCACGTCCCCTGCACCATGTTGAGGAGCACTACCCAGCCTCACCATGTAGGACACCGTCTAAGAAGTCATCTCATTTGGTGGGGTCGCTAGGCTGTCGGCCATGGTGGGGATCGTTGAGCGCCTGGTGCCGGATGAGTTGTGGGGATTGTTTCAGCGGGTGGTGCCGGAGCCGCCTTCGCGCCCTCAGGGCGGTGGTCGGCGCCAGCATGGTGACCGTGAGGTGCTGGCCGCAATCGTGTTCGTCGCCGCGGTCGGCCGCGTACTCGCACGTGAGAATCCCGGCGACGTCGGCGATCACCCCCGGGATACTGGTCGCCCATGGATGAGGTCAATCGTGCAACTTCCGGATGGCGGCCCCCGCCGCGGCCGGCGCGTAGGAGTCCAGCTTTCCAGAGGGGGTGGGGGTGGCCTGGACAGCATGGCTGGCTAGGCTGCCGCTCCTGAATGTTTGCCACAGCGGCGGCGTGCGGCAGTGCCGGGCGCGCCAAGACGGGGGACGGAAGACGCATGGCAGATCGCCAGACGGCCCAGTTGTTCGACCACATGCGCAGGGGCATGCCGTTCGAGTTCACGACCAAGATGTCGATGATGAAGCGGCTCGCGACGCTGGTGTCCACCGCCGAGCTCTTCGGTTATAGGTACGCCGGAGCCCGGCAGGAGATCTTCTCCATCAAACTGCTCTTCACTCCCGACCCGAGCCCGCAGGCGCAGGCACGCGCTGCGCAGTACTGGCCGTACGCACCGCAGGTACCCGGCTTCCCGCCGCAGACGCTGGAACTCAACAAGAAGCGCGTTCTGTTCGACCTGAGCGGCAAGGCCGCGCTGCTGAAGCGGCTGCCGGTCGTGGGGGTGGTCCTCTTCCTGGCGTTGCTGCGCTCGCTCAGCTTCCTGGGCGACTCCATAGGTCTCGCCCTCGGCTACCTGTGCGGCATGGTCGTCCTGGTCGGCGTCGGCATCTGGGTCAACTTCCTGCGCCACAAGAAGGCCGGCGCATATCTCCAGACAGCGGGCTTCGTGCGCCACGAGCCGTCCCCCGGCCAGGTCTTCTACCTGCCGCCGGGCTCCCAGCAGCAGTACGGGCAGCCGCAGCCTGCACAGTACGGCCAGCCGCCGCAGCAGTACGGGCAGCCGGCACCGGGATACGGGCAGCAGGCACCCGGGTACGGCGGCCAGGCCCAGGCCCAGCCGCAGCAGCCCCTGTACGGCGCACCGCAGCACCAGCAACAGCCCCCGCAGTACGGGCAACAGCAACCGCCGCAGTACGGCCAGCCGCCGCAGTAAGAGGAGGAGGGGCAGGTGTCACGACCACGACGACCCCAACCCGGGGTCGCTCCCGCACGGGACCTACGCCACGCTCATCGGCGGGCCGTTGGACGGGCTGCTCCTGGACGTCACCGGTTGGATGTCGGAGCAGATCGACAGCGGGGTCACGCTGTCCACCGAGTCTGCGTGGTGCCCCGGGAGATGGTGGCCCCGCGTTGCGCACGGGACGCGAGGCCACCGAAGGCACGCCGTCCGCGGCGCCCACACCGACCGTATGGCTGCCCGTTCACCCGTGCCCGCCGGGTTACTCCAGTCGCCGGTCTTCTTGAGCTCAGAACACTGCGGGCAGCACGGCGTTGAAGTGAGTTGAGGTCGGGCTCTGGAGAGCACGCCGCGCGCCGGCGCGCGTGAGCGGGCCGGCGCGCGGCCGCCTACGAGGAGTCGACCTTGATCGAGCGCAACGAGCAAAGCGGGCCCGCGAAACTGGTGGAAGAGCCCGGGGACTTGGCGTACCGCGCCCTCCTGGGCCACGCCATGACATGCGGCCGGTGCGCGGCCAGTTGAAAGCAGGCCCGTTCCGGAACTGACCGGGACGGGCCTGCGGGGGAGCCAGGAGGGGATTTACGGTCGATGACCGTTCCAGCGGAACAGGTCCTGTTCCTCGATCACCTGGTCCACAAGAGCGGACATGGCATGCAGCAGACCGTTCCCATCGCGTGACGGGGTGGCGGTGGGGATGGGAGCGCCACGCTCCAGCACGTCGGAGTCGATGATCTCCGCCCGAATGAAGGTGGAGCCCTTCCCTTGCTGGCAGTAGGCATCCAGCCAGGCACTCTGAACATCCGTTTTGATGCGTTTTTCCGTCAGAGCGTAGATCTTGCTGGTGATGGCGCTGCTGATCTCTTCGACGATCGCGTCCCGCTGCTCGCCGGTCGGAGGTTCCCCCTCCCGGAGGCATGAGTGATGGCCCTGGTCAGCAAGAGGTCAGCATGCGTCGCAGCAGTGTCTCCGCTTGCTGACCTTGCGCACGTTGCGCAGACGCGGGTGCGTGATCACTGACTTGCACTTGGAAGGTTCGATACGTGGCCCGACAGGTCGCCCGCGGCATGGGGTCCTTCTTCAAGGGCTGCGACTGTGCCAAACCGACCCGTTGTCCGCACCCGTACACGATTCGGTTCAGGGATGCTCTCGGCAAGCAACGCGAGGAAGCCGGCTACGGCACACAGGACGACGCGATCGAGCGTCTCACGCAGACCTGCGTGGAGAAACGGAACATGGCGCCATGCGTGGCTGAGGCTCGCCGTGAACTCGGACAGAGGGGTGTCTCGGAATACGCGAAGCAGTGGCGACCCCGGCAGCTGAGGATGACGGAGTACTCAACGGGCGAGCATGTGGACAGCTCCGCGGCTAATCCTGTCCCGCTCGAAAATACGATTCGGGCTGTGGCCTGCTCGTTTGTTGATCCTGGCGACGCGGCTTCGAGCGTTCTGGGGCGATCCGCGGATGTCGCTGTCGGTCGTCGCTGCACTGGTCCGGAATCTGATCACGGTGCCCGCTGCCGTTCTGCGCAGCCACGTCTTCGCGGTCACCCCCACCACAGTGCTTGCCCGGCACCGTCAACTCCTGGCCCGCAAACGGACGTTCACCCGGCACCGCCGCTCAGGAAGACCCTCCACCACGCCCATCGTAAACAGCGCATCCTGCGCTTAGCTCGGGAGAACGGCAGAGGGGGCCAGTGGCGGGTACAGGGCGAACTCGCCGGCCTGGGCTACGCGATTGCCCCGTCCACGGTTTGGGAAATCCTTCACGCCGCCGGCATCGACCCCGCCCCCACAACGCTCGGGGCCGACCTGGCACCAGTTCCTCACCGCCCAGGCCCACGGCATCATCGCGGCCGACTTCCTCCACATCGACACCATCTTCCTCAAGCGCCTCCATGCCCTGGTCTTCATCGAACACGGCACCCGGCGCCTCCACCTCGCCGACGTCACCGCCCACCCCACCGCCGCGTGGACCGCTCAGCAGGCCAGGAACCTCGCCATGACCCTGGAGTGCCGCATGCACTTGATGCGCTTCCTCATCCGGGACCGGGACAGTAAATACATCCGCTCCTTCGACGCCATCTTCGAAGCCGTTGGCGTGGACACCCTGCTCAGCCCACCGCGGGCACCGAGAGCGAACGCGATCTGCGAGAGAGTCGTAGGCACCCTCCGCCGCGAGATCCTGGACCGCATGCTGATCTACAACGAAGCCCATGCCGTGGCGACGCTGACCGAGTGCATGTGTCACTACAACGGGCACCGCCCACGTCAATCCCGCCAGTAGCGGCCCCCGGCAGTGGCTAAACGCCCGCCCCGGCCACCGTCACCGACCTCCAGACTCGCAGGATTCGGCGACAGTCCGTCCTCGGAGGCCTGATCAACGAGTACCGGCGCGCCGCCTGAACCAACGACTTCAGCACAGGACACAGCACGAATCGTATTTTCGAGCGGCACAGGCGTCGTCGCCTGCCGTAGCTTTCTTCGGTGTTTGATCAGGAAAGTCCGGACGCGCTGAGGGCTGACTGGGTGGTCTCGTCGTCGATCCTGTGGCCGAGGTGCTCCAGGACGTCTGCTCCTTGGCGCAGTGCGCCCTGCTCGATGGAGCGGCGTACACCCGTGTCGAGCTCGTGCCAGATCAGCGACGGCCCCTGACGTGGCGCTGACGCGTACGGTCGCATCTTGACGCGATCTTGACGTCGACGCCGACGTCGGATTCAGCCGGTGTGGACGCGGGGGCGGCGGGCGCGGTCGGGTTCGGCTTTGCGCAGGACCTCTCGGGTGACCGGGGCGACTTCGCCCTGGCCGAAGAGGAAGAAACGCAGGAAGTTGTGGAAGGGGTTGCCCTCGGTCCACTCGAAGTAGATGTGCGGTGTGCAGACGGTCGAGTCGCGCACGTGGAGGAGCAAGGCGGCCAGGGCGTTGGGGACGGAGGAGGACTCCAGGGTGAGGACGCGGTAGCGGTTGTGGAGGACCTCGCCGTGGACGGTCAGGTCGCCCTCGAACTCGGACGGATCGGTGAGCGTCACCTCGAGGAAGACGAAGTCCTCCGGCTCCGGCAGGTCGTTGTCCGCCCGGATCTGCTCGATCTTGTCGCGATACTCGGCTTTGTCGCGCCGGTCGGGCTCGTTGGCGATGAACCGTATCTTCCTGGTGGCCATGTCACGGACGAATCGTTCCGCCATGTCGTCCAGCGTCACGCTGGTCACGCGCAGTTCGAAGGCGCGCGCCAGCCGGGACAGCAGCGAGACCAGGATGATGCCGACGATGAAGCAGGCACCGATCTTCACGCCGTCGGGACGCTCGATGACGTTGACGACCGTCACGTACAACAGGACCGCCGATACCACCGCGAAGGCGATGGTCCAGTTGCGCTGACCGGCCTTGCGGGCGGCGATGGTCACCGCGATCGCCGCCGAAGACATCAGGACCAGGACGCCCGTGGCGTAGGCACCGCCCTGCGCGTCCACGCTCGCGTCGAAGACCCAGGTGACCAGGAAAGCCACCAGACTGAAGACGATCACCATGGGGCGGACGGCTCGTGCCCAGTGCGGGGCCATGCCGTAGCGGGGCAGGTAGCGCGGCATCAGGTTGAGCAGCCCGGCCATCGCCGAGGCGCCGGCGAACCACAGGATGGCGATGGTGGACAGGTCGTAGACGGTACCGAAGGCACCGCCCAGGTACTCGTGCGCGAGGTAGGCGAGCGCGCGGCCGTTGGCCTGGCCGCCGGACTCGAACTCCTTCTCCGGGATCAGGACCGTGGTGATGAAGCTGGTCGCGATCAGGAACACGCTCATGATCAGCGCGGCGGTCGTCAGTAGCTTCTTCGTGTCCCGGATGCGGCCCTTCGGGTTCTCCTCGGTATCGCCCGGGTCGCCCTGGACGTGAGGCATGACCGCGACGCCGGTCTCGAAGCCGGAGAGGCCGAGGGCGAGCTTCGGGAAGACGATCAAGGATACGCCGATCATGACGAAGATGTTGCCGTGTTCGGCGGTCAGGGCACTGGTCCAGTCGGTGACCACGTGTCCCTCGGTCAGCACGTGCCACATACCGACGACCACGACCACGGCATTGAGCGCGAGGTAGACCGCCACCAGGGCCACCGCGACACCGATCGCCTCCAGGAAACCCTTGAGGAAGACCGCGCCGAGCAACGCCACGAGAATCAGCGTGATCAGCATCTGCTTGCCGTGCAGGGTGTCGGTCAGATGCGGGTTCTCGACCAGGTGGGTCGAAGCGTCCGCCGCGGACAGGGTGATGGTGATGAGGAAGTCAGTCGCGGCGAAGCCGAGCAGGGTCAGGACGAACAGCTTCCCCTTCCAGAAGGACAGCAGCCGCTCCAGCATCGCGATCGAGCCCTCGCCGTGCGGGCTCTCCTCAGCCACCCTGCGGTAGACGGGAAGGGCGCCCGCCAGGGTGACGATCACCAGCACGACGGTGGCGATGGGGGAGAGCAGTCCGGCAGCGAGGGCGGCGATGCCCGGCTGGTAGCCCAGGGTCGAGAAATAGTCGACGCCGGTGAGACACATGACCCGCCACCAACGCTGGCCGTTGTGCGGGGGCTCCGGCTCGGCGTGAGGTCCCGTGTGCCCTCCGGGCTTGCCCATGTCGGACAGGCCCTGCAGCATCCACGTCCGTAGTCGGCTCGGAGGCGGGTGTTCGGTGGTGGCCATCGACGTGCTCTCCTGACGTGCCGCTCAGCGTGTGGTCCCGGCCATCACACGGACGGCGGCACCAGCGTAAGCAGAGAGTGACGTATGGGCCTGAGGATGAGCTGTCCGAGGGCGTCAAGCTTCCGTTAAGAAGGACCCGCCCATACCAGCTGCACAGCTGCCGTGCGCCCACTGTGCCTACCCCGGCGGCGCGTTCACCGAGCGTGACCCCGGCGCGCTGCTCGCGCACACGAACGTGCCCGGCGGCGCCCGCAACGCCAGCGCTGACAGGACGTCGAACAGTTCCTCGCAGCCGGGATCGATGTCGTCACCGCCGTCAACATTCTGCACCTCGCCTCGCTGCACGACGTCGTCGAGGAGATCGCCAAGGTGGCGCAGGCCGTCCAACGGCCTGGGAGAGAACAGCGTCACAGGCGGGCGGACCGACTCGGCCCGGCTGCCTCTGGATCACCCGTCCAGCTGTGCGCGCATGAGTGCGTCGAGTCGTCGCCACGCCGGGGCGCTGGCGTTGACCGTCTGTTGGATGAGCGCGGAGACGTCGGAGGTCGCGTCCAACGACGGAGGTTCGGCGCTGGCGTAGCGCAGCCGGGTCGCCTCCACGATGCGGTGCGCGAGGTCGTCGACGCGGGGGTCGTCGGCGTCGAGGTCGTACGCGCGGTCGTAGTCGATGAAGAGGCTTCGCAGCGCGGGGTCGGCCAGGGTTTCGGACTGGTCCTGGAACAGGGTGATCGCCTGCTCCGGATGGGCGGCGAACACGAGGATCCACAGGTCGCGTTGGAAATCCACCCATCGTGGAGTGAAGCCCCAGTCGGCCAGGCGTTCCAAGTGGGTGGAGACTTCGGTGGGGAGTGCTGTCGCCCGACCGGCGGCGAGTCGGCGCAGGCGACCCTGTGCCGCTCGCAGATCTCGGATACGGGTGGTGAGTTCGTCGTCCACCTCACGCAGCGCCTGCTGGAGGTCCTCGTCGGACGCCGCTCTCAGCTGCCGGATGCGGGCGAGGGGGACGCCGGCCTCGGCAAGGGTGCGGATCTTGATGAGGTCGATGGCGTCCTGCGCGCCATACCGGCGGTATCCGGACGCGTCCCGGTCGGGCTCGGGGAGCAGTCCCTTGTCGTGGTAGACGCGGACGGTCTTGGTCGATACCCCCGCGTACCTGGCCAGCTGCCCGATGGTGATCACCGGGCCATCGTCCCACTTGACCTTTCCCCTGGGGCAGGGGCGCACCATGACGGCATGACGCACACGAACATCGATCGGGAGTCCCTGCGCGAGCTGGCCGACGCGGGCAATGAGACTGCTCTGGACCGGCTGGCCGACCTCGCCGACGCGGCAGACGATGTCGAGGAGTTGAGCGAACTGCTGGACGAGGGCTGCATGCGAGCCGGACTGCTGCTCACTCGCCGTGCCTGTGCGACCGGTGACCTGCGTGAACTGCAACGCATCTGCGACGCCGGGTACGACGAGGCGGGCGAGCAGGTGAACCGGCTGCTGAAGGCATCGGCCGCCGATCAAGAGGATTGAGGGCGGGCGTGGTCGCGGCTGTGTCCTGCTACCGAACCCGGGATCTGTAGTGACGCCTCGTGCGACTGCTCGCTCCCGGCGCGGAGGAACGTGAAGCGCACGTGCAGTGTCCGGGCTTCGGCCGGGAGCGCCGGCCGGCCTGAGAGGGTGCCGTGGGTGCTGCTTCCGTCGGGGCTCGGGCCGTACGCGCCGCCCCAGTCGAGGTACTCGTTGCCCAGGTCGTCCTGTGCCTCGAGTATCGGAGCGGCAGGCTGGGCGTCGGACTCGGGCAGGGGCAGCGTGATGGAGTAGGTGAGGGTGAAGGAATCGGCCTTCAGCTTCAGCTTGCGGATGGCCATTTCGTGGCGGCCTTCGAGGATGGTCAGGCTGAGGAGAGGTGCTCTGATGGGGGCTCCTACGTGGTGAGAAGGTTCTGGCGAGCTGGGCTTCCCACCGCGTAGTGAACGTACTCGCGTACCAGCCGGAAGCCGGCTGTCCAGGCCAGGAGGCGGCTGGCGCGGTTGAGGACGGAGCAGTTCCAGCTGGGGGTGTGGCCGCGTGCGGTGATGTCCGCGGCGAGGGCGGTGACGCAGGCCAGCGCGAGGCGGTGGCGACGGTGGTCAGGGGTGGTGAAGACCGCTACGTCCTCGTAGCGGGTGCCGCGGAAGTATGTGCAGGCGATGGCCAGTACCTGGCCGCCGCGGTCTACGGCGGCCCAGCCGTGACCGGAGGTGGCGAGGCCCTCGGCGCCGCCCCAACTGGCGTGGATCCAGGCCGAATCGGCGCCAAGGGCGTGCAAGGCATCGGTGTCGGCGGGTTCGAGGCGGCGTACGGTCACGCCGCGGGGGGTCGGGCAGGGCTGCGGTTCGGCCTGCAGGGTCCACACCATGCGTTCCCACGGGGTGAGGCGGTCGAAGGCCGCGCCGAGGGCCGGCAGGAAGCGGGTGGGCGCGTCGATGCGGCTGCCTGCCAGGGCCGCCAGGTCCTCGGGTGTGTCAGGGGAGCCGCGCAGCAGGACATGGTCGGCGCAGGAAACGGCGATGACGCGCGGCTGATCCGTTCGGTCCGCCCACCAGCGGCCGACGCCGGTGGTGAGGACGTGTTCGCCGATCGTGGCCGGCCCGGGGGCGCCGGCAGGGAACCAGCGGGTGAGTGGCGGCAGTTGGCGGGGTTCGAGTTCGATCATCGGCTTCTCCGTGGGGCAGTGAGGGGGAGGGGCGGGCGGGGGAGGTGCGGCGTGCGTCACCGGTCTGGTGGCCCCGCTCGCCCCTACGGGCGGGTCAGCGCTGGCCGGCCTTGTGGCCGTGGTTCGCTTTCTTCTTGCGGCGGGTCTTCTTCTTGCGGGATCGCTTCGACATGGGTGGTAACTCCGTTATGGGGTGGGTGCGTTCAAGCGGTGCGGCCGACGAGGAGGTCGGCCAGTTTGTTGAGGCGCTTGACGGTGCGGTCCTCGGTGGCGGCGGGCGCGGGGGCGACGCGTTCGGCGCGGTCGTAGTAGGCGCCGTTGACGATTTCGACCGACGGGTCGCAGAGGCGGACCACGTGTGCGGCGCCCTCGGTGGGTGTGACGCCGTCGTGGGCGTAGAGGGGGAGCAGCGGGGTGTCGCACACACCCGGGTGGACGGACACCGCGGTGACGCGCGGATCCGCCGCGAAGACCGTCAGGGCCAGTTGCGACTGGGCGTACGCGGCGAGCCGGGAGTAGCGGCGGGCGCGGTTGGGGTCGCTCCACTGGATGGATCCGGTGCGGTGCAGGGACGAGGAGACGTTCACGACGCGGCCGCCCGGACTGCTGGTGAGGGCCGGTTCCAGCAGGCAGGTCAGCAGGTAGTGGGCGAGGAAGTTGACCTGGAAGGCGATCTCGTTGCCGTCGGCGGTGATGGTGTGCCGCTCGGGTGCCGCCATGCCCGCGTTGTTCACGAGGACGTCCAGGTGCGGGTGCTCGGCGATGACACGGGCCGCCATGGTCTCGACCTCGTCGAGGCGGGTGAAGTCGGCGCCCATGGTGCACAGCAGGTCGGCGTCGATGCCGGCCGTCGCGACGAGGCGGTCGGCGGCGGCGCGCGCTTCCTCGGCGGTGCGGCCGTGCAGCAGCACGGTGGCGCCCCGTTCGGCGAGCTGCCGGGCGGTCTCCAGGCCGATGCCGGAAGTGGCGCCGGTGACGAGGAGAGTACGGGACGAAAGGGTGGTGTCAGGCATGGTCCATCCGGGGTTCCGAGTACGGCTTCGCGTACGGCTCGGGTCCGCGTACGGCGGTTGCGTACGGGCGTGGAAAGGGGCGCCGGACGTGGGTCACGGCGCCCCTGGGGCGGCGGAAGGCGCGTCAGCGGACGGCGGACGCGGGCGTTTCCGCGCAGCGGGGCACACGGCGGGACGCCCGATGAGGCGGCCGGTCGATGAGGAGCCACTCGCTGTTCATGCTGTTATGGAACCTGGGGCAGCTACCCCGTACAAGGTCAAGTCACTGTCTCTTACGGGCCCCTGACGTGCCCGGACGTGTTCTTGACGCCGTCTGTTCACCCGAGCCCTGGCACGGTGGAAATGAGCAGGTCGATGAGCTTGATGCCCAGGAAGGGCAGGACGAGGCCGCCGAGTCCGTACAGCGTCAGGTTGCGCCGCAGCAGGTCGTGCGCCGACGCGGGCGTGTAACGCACGCCCCGCAGCGCGAGTGGGATCAGCGCGACGATGATGAGCGCGTTGAAGATGATCGCCGAGGTGATGGCCGAGGTCGGGCTGTGCAGGCTCATGATGTTGAGCGACTCCAGGCCCGGGTACGCGCCCGCGAACATGGCCGGGATGATCGCGAAGTACTTGGCGACGTCGTTCGTGATGGAGAACGTCGTCAATGCACCTCGGGTGATGAGGAGTTGCTTGCCGATCTCGACGATCTCGATGAGCTTCGTAGGGTTGGAGTCCAGGTCGACCATGTTCCCGGCCTCTTTGGCCGCGGAGGTTCCCGTGTTCATGGCCACGCCCACGTCGGCCTGTGCGAGCGCCGGCGCGTCGTTCGTTCCGTCGCCCGTCATCGCGACCAGCTTGCCACCTTCCTGCTCACGCTTGATGAGTGCGAGCTTGTCCTCGGGGGTGGCCTCGGCCAGGTAGTCGTCCACGCCGGCCTCTTCGGCGATGGCCTTGGCCGTGAGCGGGTTGTCGCCCGTGATCATGACGGTTCTGATGCCCATGCGGCGCAGCTCGGCGAAGCGCTCGCGGATGCCGTCCTTGACCACGTCCTTCAGGTGGATCAGGCCCAGTACCCGTGGCCCGTCCCAGTCGTGCACGGCGACCAGGAGCGGCGTGCCCCCGGAGGCGGCGACCGAGTCGGCGAACCAGCGCGCCTCGGCGGGGACCTGGCCGCCGTACATCTGCACCCACTCGATCACCTGTTGGGCGGCGCCCTTGCGGATCGCACACACCGCGCCGTTGTCCCAGCGCAGATCGACACCGCTCATGCGGGTCTGCGCGGTGAACCGCACCCACCGCGCGTGGCCCAACTCGCCCTCGGTGGGAGCCCGTAGCCCGAAGCGTTCCTTCGCCAGCACGACGACGGAGCGGCCTTCGGGCGTCTCGTCGGCCAGCGACGACAGCTGGGCGGCGCCGGCCAGCTGGCCTTCGGTGATGCCGGGCACCGGTACGAAGGCGGCCGCCTCGCGGTTGCCGAGAGTGATGGTTCCGGTCTTGTCGAGGAGCAGGGTGCCCACGTCGCCGGCCGCCTCGACCGCGCGGCCGGACATGGCGAGGACATTGCGCTGGACGAGCCGGTCCATGCCCGCGATGCCGATCGCCGACAGCAGCGCTCCGATGGTCGTCGGGATGAGGGTGACGAGGAGGGCGACCAGGACGGTGGTGGACTGAGCGGCATCCGCATACCCGGCCATCGGCTGGAGCGTGACGACGACCAGGACGAAGACGATCGTCAGCGCGGCCAGCAGGATGTTCAGGGCTATCTCGTTCGGGGTCTTCTGCCGTGCGGCGCCTTCGACGAGCGCGATCATCCGGTCCAGGAAGGAGTGACCCGGGCGCGCGCTGACGCGGACGACGATCCGGTCGGACAGGACCGTCGTGCCGCCGGTGACACCGCTGCGATCACCCCCCGACTCCCGTACGACGGGTGCGGATTCGCCGGTGACGGCGGATTCGTCGACCGCCGCGACGCCGTCGATGACGTCGCCGTCGGCGGGGATCAGTTCGCCTGCCTCGACCACGACGACATCCAGCGGCTTGAGGTCTGTGGCAGCCACCGCCTCGGTCTCCACGCTGTTCGGGTCGGTGCCGTAGTTCCAGTGACGCAGGCGCAGCGCGACCGTGTCCGTACGCGCCCTGCGCAGCGATTCCGCCTGTGCCTTGCCGCGGCCCTCGGCGACGGCCTCGGCGAGATTCGCGAAGATCACCGTCAGCCACAGCCAGGCGCTGATGACCAAGGTGAAGACAGCGGGGTGCAGGGCCGCGGAGAGGGTGGTGAGGACGGCTCCGACGGAGACGACGAACAGTACCGGGTTCCTGACCAGAATTCGCGGGTGCAGTTTTCGCAGCGCCTCGGGGAAGGACCGTGCGAGCTGGGCGGGTTCGAACAGTCCGCTCGGCGCGCGGCGTCCCGAACCTCGCTCGGTCCATGGTTCGGGTCCGTGCTGAAGAGGGGACGGTGGGGCCTGCTGGGGAGGTGCGGAAAACATGGGGACCTTCATGCCTCGGTGGGGACCGCGCCCGCGCACAGGGCGGCGCGCCGGCGACCGGTCGGGCTGACAGAACGTGTGGGGGCTGCCGGGCCTTGCGGTGCCGGGGCCCCGGCACCGCAAGGCTGCGCACGGACGTCGGCGACGGGGCTGGGAGACGCCGTCCGCGTGTTCGGCTGCCCATGAGATGCCCTGACCGGAGGCGTCCGATGGGCGCTTCCGAGGGAAGCCGTCACGCCACTGACGCCCGCGGTCTTCACCGGCGGCCGAGGGGAAATCTAGCCCCGCCGGATGACCGCACTGCGCCACCCGGTACGAAATTTGCGCCCCTCTTACGACCCGCCGAACGGTGGCATCAAGCTCGCGTCAAGGTCACCTGAGAAGACGTCAGGAAGGCGTCAACGGACCACATTCGTGTCCGCTTCGCGTCGCACACTGAGCGGCACGGGGGACACGGGCGACCGTTCGTGGCGTGACGATGGAGGGCTCGTGACCATCACGGCCGGCACCACGCGCAGTTCTGAGGCGGAGGCCGAGACTGTCGCAGAGCCGCAGCACGGACCGGTCGCCCCGCCCGGGGACGGGCCCGGTCCGCGGCCACGAGGGGGGTCGCGGCCGGGCCCTCACCCCCGTCGCGAGGCCGTGGACGCGTGGGCCGCTCTGCGCCGCCGCTTCTGGGCCACCCTGCCCGCGCGGCTGCGCCTCCTGCACGTGTCCACGGTCTCGCTGACCGCAGTCCTCGCTCTGCTGCTTGTGCTGGCCGGGCTCGCCGCGTCCGGCACCTGGGGCGCGGTCGCCGACCGGGACTCGCCGCGCACCACCAGTGCCGCCGACCTCAACCTCGCCCTCAACAACATGGACGCGCAGGCCGCGAACATCCTGTTGTCCAGCGGCGACGCGGGCAACAGGCGTCTGAGGACGCCGTACGAGAAGGCGGTCGGCTTCTACGGCGACGCCCGCACCGACATCGGCCACGACCTGCGCATCCTCGCCGTCGCCGCTCAAGGCGACCACACCGACGAGCACACCGTCGAATCACTGACCGACGACTTCGCCGAGTACCAGGAGCTGGTGGGGCGTGCTCTCGAGAACGACGGCCGGCCCGGTGGCAAGGCGTCGGCCGTCGGCGACTACCGGAATGCGACGGACCTGCTCCAGCGGAAACTCCTGCCGGAATCGGCAGAGTTGGTGGCCTCCAACGATCGGGCATTCGACACGCAGTACGTGCAGGCCCGTTCGGCACTCTCCGCGCAGCTCGCCGCCGTCATCGCGCTCGGCGTGCTGCTCCTCGCCGTGCTGGGTGTGCTCCAGTGGTATCTGGCGCGCCGCTTCCGCCGGATCCTCAATCCCGGCGTCCTGGCCGCCACGGTCTGCGTCCTGCTCGCCACCCTCCTCGGTGCTCAGGCGCTCTCCGAGACGGCCGAGCAACTGCGGGGCGCCCGCCGGGACGCGTTCGACTCCGTCGTCGCGCTCTCCCGCGCCCGCGCGATCGCGTACGACGCGAACGCCGACGAGAGCCGCTACCTCCTCGACCAGGAGCGTCGCGGCCGGTACGAGCGAGCGTTCCTGGAGAAGTCGCAGCGGTTGTACGGCGTGCGGGGCGCGACCCTCGCCACGTACGACGACGAACTCGCCACGACCTGGCAGGCGTACCGGTCCGACCGCGAAGACCTGCGCTTCACCGGCGAGTTCAGGCGCGAGCTGGACAACATCACCTTCCCCGGCGAGCGGGCGGCGGCCGAGAGAGCGGTCGAGACGTACGCCGTCTACGAGCGCGACGACCGCACGATGCGTGCACTGGTCGCTCAGGGTAAGGAACGCGAGGCCGTCGCGTTCGGGATCAGCTGGCAACCCGGCATGTCCAACGCGCACTTCGGGGCGTGGCTGGCCGCCCTCGACAAGGTGACCGACATCAACCGCCAGCACTTCACTGCCTCGGTGCAGGCGGGCCGCTCCGCGGTAGGCCGTTTGCTGCCCTGGGCCCTTGGCGCGCTCCTCGCGGCGGTCGCGCTCACCGTTTTCGGGCTGCGGCCGCGGTACGCGGAGTTCCGCTGACGAGTGAGCCGTACCAGGCCGCAGAGGGCACGCTGCCGACTCCGGACGGACTGGTGGCCCCCTGCCCACTCGACTTCCCGGTACGCCTCTTTCACCCCGGCGGACCAGGCTTCGTCAATGTGGTGTCAATGTCCACGTGACCGGCGCCAAGGATGCGTCAAGAGGCGCGCTGATGCACTCTCACTGGCGCTTCGGTAGAGAGAAGCAACCCTTCCCTCCGGGAGAGTTGATCGCCAGTGAGCGGAGCGCATCGGCTGCGATGAGTGACGTACGGACCGAGATGAGCGACGTGCGGGCCGGCGAGGGTGTGACACGGACCGGCGCGGGTGGCGTACGCCCCGGACGGCTGAAGGTCTACCTCGGGGCCGCCCCGGGAGTCGGCAAGACCTACCGCATGCTCGACGAAGCGCGGCGCAGGTCGGCGCGCGGTGCCGATGTCGTGGTGGGGTTCGTGGAATGCCATGGGCGCCCCGGAACGCAGGCGATGCTCGACGGCCTGGAAGTCGTCGATCGGAACTCGTGCACCTACCGCGGGGGCGAGTTCACCGAGATGGACCTCGCCGCGGTCCTCGCGCGGCGTCCGCAGGTCGCGATCGTCGACGAGTTCGCCCACAGCAACGTTCCGGGTGCCGGCCGCAACGCCAAGCGCTGGCAGGACATCGAGGAGCTGCTCGAGGCAGGGATCGATGTCATCAGCGCGCTCAACATCCAGCATCTCGAGTCCCTCAACGATGTCGTCGAGAAGATCACCCGGGTCCCGCAGCACGAGACGGTGCCCGATGAGGTCGTCCGCCGGGCGCGTCAGGTCGAGCTGGTGGACATGCCGCCCGAGGGGCTGCGCCGCCGGATGGCGCACGGCAACATCTACACCCCCGAGAAGGTCGACGCGGCCCTCGCCAACTACTTCCGTCCCGGCAATCTGACCGCCCTGCGCCAGCTCGCCCTGCTGTGGGTGGCCGACCGAGTCGACGAGGCACTGCAGTCCTACCGCTTCGAGCACGGCATCGGTGGCGTGTGGGAGACCCGGGAGCGGGTGGTCGTGGCTCTGACGGGCGGGCCCGAGGGTGACACTCTCATCCGGCGGGCCGCCCGCATCGCCGACCGGGCGGCCGGAGGTGACCTGCTCGCCGTGCACGTCACGCGCAGCGACGGACTGGCCGCCGGCACTTCGCACGCCTCCCTGGCCCGGCAGCGGCGGCTCGTCGAGGACCTCGGCGGCAGCTACCACTCCGTGGTCGGTGACGACGTCGCCACCGCCCTGGTCGAGTTCGCGCGCGCCGAGAACGCCACCCAGCTCGTGCTGGGCACCAGCCGCCGTGGCCGCCTTGAGCGGTTCGTCACCGGACGCGGCACCGGCGAGACAGTGGTCAAGTTCTCCAGCGACATCGACGTCCATATGGTCACGCACGAACGCGCCGGGCGCGGCACGCTGCTGCCCTCCCGCCGCCGCACCCTGTCGACTTTCCGCAGGGTCGCGGGCCCGGTCGCCGGCCTCCTGCTGCCGGTGGCCCTGACCTTCCTGCTGGATCTGGACACGGCCAGGGACAGGCTCAACCTCACCAGCGAGGCCCTGCTCTTCCTGCTCACTGTGGTGGGGGTGGCCTGCATAGGCGGGGTCGTGTCGGCGGTGATTGCGTCGGTGACGGCGTCCCTGCTGCTCAACTACTGGTTCATCCCGCCCAGAGGGCACTTCACACTGAGCGATCCCAACGCGTTGCTGGCGCTCGCGGTCTTCGTCGTGGTGGCTGCCATAGTGGCCACCGTCGTCGACCGCTCCCTGCGTCTGTCGCGGCGCTCGGCGCGAGCCACCGCGGAGGCGGAGACCATGTCATCTCTCGCGGGCACCATCGTGCGCGGCGGTGCGACGATCCCCGCTCTTGTGGAACGCACCCGTGAGACCTTCGGAATGAACTCGGCGGTACTGGTCGACGAGCCGCCGGGGGAGGACGGCGCAACAGTCGTGCCCGCGGGCCCCGGCGCCTTCCTGATGCTGCGAGGCCGCGCTCTCCCGTCCTCCGAGCGACGCGTGCTGGCCGCTTTCGCGGCACACGTGGGCGCCGCCGTCGAACGGGCCCGGCTCGCCGAGGCCGCAGCCGAGGTCGAACCGGTCAAGGCCGCCGACCGGATGCGTACGGCGCTCCTCCGGGCGGTCGGCCACGACCTGCGCACCCCGCTCGCCGCCGGATGGGCCGCAGTCTCCTCGCTGCGCAGCCGCGATGTGGAGTTCTCCGACGCGGACCGGGACGAGCTCCTCGCCACCGCCGACGAATCCATGGCCAAGCTGAACAGGCTGATCGAGAACCTCCTCGACCTCAGCCGGCTGCAGGCAGGGGCGCTCACCTTGAACCTGCGCTCCACCACGCTGGAAGAGGTCCTGCCGGCGGCGCTGGCAGACACACCCGAGGTCGAGGTGGGGGACCTGGAGGAGGTTCCGGCCGTGCTGGCCGACCCGCCGTTGCTGGAGCGGGTGGTCGCCAACCTCGCGGGCAACGCGGCCCGCCACAGTCCTGCGGGGCGCAAGGTGCTGCTGACCGCCAGCGCCCACGCGGGCCGTGTCGAAGTGCGCGTCGTCGACCGCGGCCCGGGCCTCCCGCCCTCCCCCAAGCTCTCGGATCCGCTCGAGCAGGGAGGTACCCCCACCCGCGACCGTCTCTTCGAACCCTTCCAACGTCTCGGCGACACCGACAACGCCACAGGACTCGGCCTGGGTCTAGCCCTGTCAAAAGGTCTGGCCGAGGCGATGAACGGCACCCTCGTCCCGGAGGACACTCCCGGCGGGGGCCTGACCATGGTGCTGTCCCTGCCCTTCGCCGACCGGGCGGAGCACTCCAGCGGTACGCAGAGCACAGGAGGAGCACATGAGCTCTGACATCGGCGTACGAGGGCCCAGGCCCGCACTCGCCGCGATGAACGCAAGAGGTGACGGCATGATGACCGGCTACCGGCTCCGTGACCGGCTCGCCCTGGTGGCAGGCCTTGCGGGACCGTTCCTGGTGGTGCTCGCGCTCGTGCCCTTCCGCACTGGCCTGTCGCAGACGAACGCCGCACTGGTCCTGGTCGTGGTGGTCGTCGCGATCGCCGCCGTCGGGAGCCGCGTGGCGGGCGCGCTCGCGGCGCTGTCGGCGGCCGCCTGGTTCGACTTCTTCCTCACCCGGCCGTACCGGACCTTCGACATCAACGCCTCCGACGACATCGAGACGGCAGTCCTGCTCCTGATTGTCGGCCTGATCGTGTCCCAGCTCGCGGCACACGCCCGCAGCCTCGAAGTGATCACGGTGACGGACGCGGCATACCTCGCCCGCATCCACGCGACGGCCGACCTCGCTCAGTCCGCGAAGTCCTCGGACACCGTCGTCGACCACGTCCGCCACCAGCTCACCGAACTGCTCGGCCTGCGCGCCTGCCGCTTCGAATACGGCACCCTCATGGGACAGCCGCCCCGACTGCAACCGGACGGCAGTGTCGCGGTCGGCCTCAGGCGCTGGGACGTCGACGGCAGGGGCTGGCCGGAAGGTGAGACGGAACTGCGCACATACGGCAACGGCCACTACCTCGGCCGGTTCATGCTCAGCCCCGGCCCGGGACCCGTCCCACCGCTCCGGGCCCGCCTCGTGGCAGTGACTCTTGCCGACCAGACCGGCGCGGCCCTCGACACCGCGGGACCGATGAAGGACGGCTGACACCCGGCAGGGCAGGGGCGGCAGGCCTGCAGGGGTGCCTGGTTCGCCCCCGCACTGCCGGCGTACATATACGCAACGTTGACGCCGAACCTTCACTGACCCGGAACCAGGCACCCCCGCAGTGCTGTTCTTGACTGATGTGACGTCAACTCTTCACCTCCGCACGGAACTTGGCCACCGCTCCCAGCACATGGTGATCTGCGGCGACGACGGGCTCGCGCACCGGCTCGCCGTCGAACTGGATGCTGTGTGCGGCGAGGCCGTGACCGTCGTACTGCCCTCACGAGGCGACGGGCGCGGCGCCGAGATCGCAGCGTTGCACCGCGACCCGCACTCGCCCATCGAGCTTCTCGTGGCGGCACACCCCGACGAACAGATCCTGCGGACCGCGGGCGTGCAGCGGGCCGCGGCACTCGCGCTGACCTACGCCGACGACCAGGTCAACATGACGGCAGCGCTGCTGGCCCGAGGTCTCAACCCGTCCGTTCGCCTCGTCATCCGCATGTTCAACCGCGAGCGCGGACGCCACCTGGAGCGCCTCCTGGACCGCGCCGCCGCCGAGGTCACCGGCGCAAGCGACGACGATCCCCGCCCTGACATGTCGACCACGGTGCTGTCCGACGCCGATACGGCTGTGCCCGAGCTGGTGGCCGCCGCCGCGGTCGGCCACGGCCACACCCTCCAGGTCGAGGGAAAGGTCTTCCGCGGCGTCGTGCGGCCCGCCGGGTCGCCACCCCGGTCGACCGATCTGGCCACACTCGCGGTGCTGTCCGGAGCCCACCAGGACGATCCGGCGAGCGACGACAGCCCCGAGACACCAGGAGAGGAAGGCACCCAACTGCTGCCGGACACCCGCACGGCCTACCACCGGCAGTTCACGCACGGACGGCTGATGCTCGAGGAGGTCACCCACCGCCACGTCTCTGAGCCGGCCGCCGGTGTGCGGGGCGGACCGGTCGGCGGCTGGCTGCTGGCGCGGCTCGCGCATCTGCCGTGGCGGGTCTTCCTCTCCCGCGAGGTCATCGCCGTCTTCGGCGCGCTGGCGGCGATCGTCGTCGTGCTCGCGGTCGCCACCGCTGTGTTCGCACACGAGCACCCTTGGTGGAAGAACGTCTACCTACCTCTGTTGGACATCTTCACGATGGGCGACCCGGCCACCGACGAGGCGGTGGCCCGCCGTGTGCTGCAACTGGTCGCGGGCTTCGTCGGTCTCGCTGTCCTCCCCCTCGTCGTGGCCGCCACCATGAGCGCCACCGAGGCGTTCCGTAGCGCCTCCGTCGGCTTCGCGCCCTCCGACGACCTCAACGACCACATCGTCGTGGTCGGTCTCGGGAAGATCGGTACCCGTGTGCTGGCGCAGCTGCGCACCACCGACCACAAGGTCGTCGCCGTCGAACGGGACCCGCACGCGCGCGGCGTGGCCCTCGCCCGCGAACTCGACGTTCCGCTGGTCCTCGAGGATGCCGGAACGCCGGGAGTCCTCGACCGGGCACGCATCCAGCACAGCAAATCGCTGCTGGTCCTCACCCGGGACGACAGCGAGAACCTCGACATAGTGATGGCCGCACGTGAGACCACCCCGAGTGTGCGCGTGGTGATGCGGCTGTACGACGACGACTTCGCGGCCACGGTCCAGCGCACCCTGCGCGCCTCCTACCCCCAGGCCCCGACCCGCAGCCGCAGTGTCTCCGCGCTCGCCGCACCGTCCTTCGCCGCCGCGATGATGGGCCGCCACGTGCTGGGGGTGATGCCGGTCGAGCGGGGCTCGCTGTTGTTCACCGTGGTGGATGTGGCGGGACACCCCGAGCTCGAAGGGCGCTCGGTCCACGAGGCGTTCCGGGAGCACGAGTGGCGGGTCCTGGCCGTCGGCCCCTCCGCGGCCGGACCCGAGCCCCAGTCGTCGATGGACACCCTCGCCGGGATCCGGTTGCGCCGGCCCGGGTTCGACTGGCGCCCCTCGCAAGGGAAGGTCCTGCGTGCGGGCGACCGAGTGGTGCTGGCGACGACGCGGCGTGGCCTGGACATCCTCATGACTGGGGTGCAGCCGCACCCGGCGGACAGAAGGGGGTGAGAGGTGGCCGATTTCGACGACGTCGATGTGCTTGCGGCCGGTGGGCCGGTCCGGTGCGCGGGACTTCCGGTGACGGGCGTGAAGAACTCAGTCCAGGCCGGAGGCCTTGAACACCGTCAAGGCCGTCTCGCGGTCGATCTGCGCGGAGATTCTGCGCAGCGCGGTTTCCCCGCATGTCAGGTGTCCGCGGGCGGCGGACTCGTGGGCGTCTTTGGCGAAGCGGTGCCACAGCTCGGGATTGTTGAGGAGGACCTGGGGGTTGATCTCGAGCCGTCTGCCCGACGTGTCCCGCAGGCGGAGCCGCTGGGAGACGCCACCCAGGCAGCGCACCGACACCAACGTGTCGGTGCGTACCCGCCGCTCGCGCAGGAGTCCGCGCGAGGCCAGCCAGCCTTCGCCCGCGGTGACCCGGGCGGGGTACAGGACCACGAACAGCAGCACCGCGAGAGCGACCCACAGTGCGACTCGCGGGGCCGTGAAGCCGCCGGCCCACCAATCGATCAGCAGCATGAGGCCGAGGATTACCGCCGAGCACTGAATCGCACTGCGTAGATCCCCTGCCCAGCGGCTGTCGTGCGTCACTGCTGCGGGGGGCTCTGCGTGGCTGTGGACCGCGTCTTGTCGCGCGTCGTCGGGGCGTCCCATGGAGCCGACGGTAAAGCCCGGGGAAGCACATTCCCCGCACCTTGACGGGGCTCTGACGGACACGCTGCCCCACCTTGACGTCCTGGTCAGGGCGCGGCCGTGAGGAAGGGGTCACTCCTGCGGAGCCGTATGAGTCACACGGTCGTCAAGATCACGTCAAGGTCGGGGACTTCAGCGCGAAGAAGCCGCAAGGAGCGCTCGGTGAGGGCGGTAAGAGGACAGAACGTGGATGCACCCGCGTATCGCCTCCCCGTGTACGTGGGCCTTTCTGATGTGAAGGAGCACGTGTCCCATGTCTGTCCTGACCGCCGAGTCCGGCGCCGCCCCTGCCGACGAGGAACCCCCGGATACCGGCGAGCGCCATCGGCTCACTGCCCTCACCGGCTTGGCCGCCCTGTCCCTCGACGCGATGGCGTCGGTGGCGTACGGCCCGGAGGCGATCGTCCTGGTGCTGGCCGCCGCGGGGGCACACGGCCTCGGCTTCACCCTGCCGGTCACGCTCGCCATCGCCGGACTGCTCGCGGTGCTCGTCGCTTCGTACCGGCAGGTGATCGCGGCGTTCCCGGACGGCGGCGGCTCGTACGCGGTGGCCAAGACCCATCTGGGCGCCCGTACGAGCCTGGTGGCCGCGGCCTCGCTGGTCCTGGACTACGTGCTGAACGTCGCGGTGGCCGTCACGGCCGGTGTGGCCGCCCTGACCTCGGCCTTTCCGGAGCTTTACGACGA
Organism: Streptomyces sp. NBC_00569; assembly: GCF_036345255.1. NCBI lineage: Bacteria > Bacillati > Actinomycetota > Actinomycetes > Kitasatosporales > Streptomycetaceae > Streptomyces > Streptomyces sp. NBC_00569. Next base: position 8,796,160 of record NZ_CP107783.1, read on the forward strand.
CAGGCTGTGGATATGCCTTGCCGTGCTCGTCCTGATCACGGGCGTCAACCTGCGCGGCATCGTCGAGTCGGCCAGGGCCTTCATCGTGCCGACGGCCGTGTTCGTCGTCTCGATCCTGGTGCTCATCGCCGTCGGTCTGTTCCGGTCCGGGCCCGTCAGTACGGCGGCTGCCGCGGGCCACGCCTCCGTGCTCGCGGACAACGCCACCACGGTCGGCGCCCTGCTTCTGCTGAAGGCCTTCGCGTCCGGATGCAGCGCGCTCACCGGCGTTGAGGCCCTCGCCAACGCCGTGCCGTCCTTCCGCGTCCCGCGTGTGCGCCGGGCACAGCGCGCGGAGGTCGCCCTCGGGGCCGTACTCGGCGTGATGCTGATCGGCCTGTCGGTCCTGATCTCGCGCTTCCACCTGCAGCCGGTCGAGGGCGTCACTGTCCTCGCACAGCTCGCGGACGCGTCGCTGGGCCACAACTGGGCTTTCTACGTCATCCAGTTCGCGACGATGATCCTTCTGGCACTGTCCGCGAACACCTCCTTCGGTGGGCTTCCGGTCCTGCTGAAGCTGCTGGCCCGTGACAACTACCTTCCGCACGTCTTCGCACTGAAGGCCGACCGTCAGGTCCACCGCCACGGCGTCCTGACCCTGGCCGCCGTCTCGGCCGCCCTGCTGGTCTTTTCCGGCGGCGACACCAACACCCTCGTGCCGCTCTTCGCCATCGGTGTCTTCATCGGGTTCACGGTTGCCCAGGTGGGCATGGTCCGGCACTGGCGTGAGCAGCGAGGGAGGGGCTGGCAGGGCAAGGCGGCGCTGAACGGCTTCGGAGCCGTACTCACAGGCGTCTCCGCAGTCGTCGTGACGGCCACGAAGTTCGAAGACGGTGCATGGCTGATCGTGATCGCGCTGCCGCTGCTGGTCGCAGCCTTCGAGACGGTGCACCGAGCGTATGCGCGCATCGGGGAACGGCTGGGCCTCGGGCGCATCCCTGATCCGCCCCACCGAGACCGATCCGTCGTCATCGTCCCGGTGTCGAACCTGTCGCGCTTGACCTGTGAGGCTCTGAACGCGGCGGCCTCGCTGGGCGACGAGGTACGGGCGGTCACCGTCTGCCACCCGGACGCCGAGGACCGTGCGCAGACAGAGGCCTTGGTGCGCGACTGGGCCCTGTGGAACCCCGGAGTATCGCTGGTCCAGCTCATCTCGGAGCGTCGCGCGCTGGGCCGGCCGATCGCCGCGTACGTGGGAGAGGCGGCTGCGGCCGAGGCCGGTAGCCGGGTGACCGTGCTGATCGCCGAGGTCGAGCCCGACCGGCTGTGGCAGCGGCTGCTGCAGAACCAGAGGGGCGCGGTCGTCGCCCATGCCGTACGGAAGGACACGGACGCGGTGATCTGCAGGCTCCGGTTCCGTATCTCGTGACGCCTTTCACTCTTGATGGCCCGCACCTCGTCGGCGCGGGCCATCGGCGTATTCAGGCGGATGGGGGAGCGGGTTCCTGCTGATGGATGAGCCAGCCGTAAGAGTTCCGTCAAAGGCGTACGCGCCTCCGTATGGGAGACGTCAACGGCGCTCGAATTCGGCCAGGGAGGCGGTTTCCTCTAATCGTCCGTTCAATCCGAACCTCATCTAGGAGCTCGCGATGGCCGACCTGGCCTTCGTCGTCACCACGATCGCGGTGTTCGCGCTGGTGGCTCTCGTCGCCAAGGGGGTGACGAAGCTGTGACTGCCGAAAACATCGTCGGCCTGATCGTTGCCGTCGCCCTGCTGGGCTATCTGGTCCTCGCCCTCATCTACCCGGAGAGGTTCTGAGCACCGATATGAGCCCCGTTCTCGCTGGTGTACTCCAGCTCCTCGCGCTGATAGTGGCGCTCGGCCTGGCCTATCGTCCCCTGGGGGACTACATGGCCAGGGTCTACTCCTCCGACAAGCACCTGCGCGTCGAGAAGTGGATCTACAAGGGCATCGGCGCCAACCCGAACACCGAGATGCGCTGGATGGCGTACCTCCGCGGTGTGCTGGCCTTCTCGGCCGTGAGTGTCCTGTTCCTGTATCTGCTGCAGCGCTTCCAGGGCAGCCTGCCGGGTTCGCTCGGCTTCACGTCGATCGATCCGGACCAGGCGTTCAACACGGCCGCGTCGTTCGTCGCGAACACCAACTGGCAGTCGTACTACGGCGAGCAGGCCATGGGCCACGTCGTGCAGACGGCCGGCCTGGCGGTGCAGAACTTCGTCTCCGCGGCCGTCGGCATCGCCGTCGCGGTGGCGCTGGTGCGCGGCTTCGCGCGCTCCCGCACGGGTGAGCTCGGCAACTTCTGGTCGGACCTGGTGCGCGGCACGATCCGTGTCCTGATCCCGATCTCCGTGGTCGGCGCGATCGTCCTCGTGGCGTGCGGCGCGATCCAGAACTTCTCCGGGATTCATTCCGTGGGTCAGTTCATGGGCGGCTCGCAGCAGTGGAACGGCGGCGCGGTCGCCTCGCAGGAGGCGATCAAGGAGCTGGGCACCAACGGCGGCGGTTACTTCAACGCCAACAGCGCCCACCCCTTCGAGAACCCCAACGGGTTCACGAACCTCTTCGAGATCTTCCTGATCCTCGTCATCCCGTTCGCTCTCACGCGCACCTTCGGCCGCATGGTCGGTTCCCTGAAGCAGGGCTACGCGATTCTCGCCACGATGGCGACGATCTGGATCGGGTTCACGGCTTTGATGATGTGGACGGAGTTCCACCACGGCGGCCCGGCGTTCGATATCGCGGGCGGCGCGATGGAGGGCAAGGAGAACCGCTTCGGGGTCGGCGGTTCGTCGATCTTCGCGGTGGCCACCACCCTCACCTCGACCGGGGCGGTGGATTCGTTCCACTCCTCGTTCACGGGGTTCGGCGGCGGCATCACGATGCTGGGCATGCAGCTGGGTGAGATCGCTCCGGGTGGCACCGGTTCGGGGCTTTACGGCATGCTGATCATGGCGATCATCGCGGTGTTCATCGCGGGTCTGATGGTCGGCCGTACGCCCGAGTACCTGGGCAAGAAGATCGGCACCCGCGAGATCAAGTTCGCGGCCTGCTACATCCTCATCACCCCGGCGCTCGTGCTCGTCTTCACGGCGATCTCGATGGCGCTGCCGACCCCGCCGAACTCGATGCTCAACTCCGGCGCGCACGGGTTCTCCGAGATCCTCTACGCGTACACGTCGGGTGCGAACAACAACGGTTCGGCGTTCGCCGGTCTGAGCGCGGACACGCAGTGGTTCAACACCACGATCGGCCTCGCGATGCTGCTGGGCCGCTTCCTGCCGATGGTGTTCGTCCTCGCCCTCGCAGGCTCGCTCGCCGAGCAGCAGCCCATCCCTGCCACGGCCGGCACCCTGCGCACCGAGAAGCCGCTGTTCACCGGGCTGCTCGTCGGCACGATTCTGATCATCACCGGCCTGACCTACTTCCCGGCCCTCGCGCTGGGCCCGCTGGCCGAGGGGCTGGCGTCATGACCACTCGTATAGCGAAGACCCGTACAGAAAACGACGAGGACGCGATGTCCACAGCCACTCCGACCCGGGCGCCCCACAGCGATGTGCCGACCGGTCACAAGGACGAAGGACGTGTCGGCGCGGGTCTGTTCGACCCGAAGCAACTGCTGAAGTCGCTGCCGGACGCCTGCCGCAAGCTCGATCCGCGCGTCATGGTCAAGTCGCCCGTGATGTTCGTGGTGCTCGTCGGCTCGGTCCTGACGACCGTGTTCTCCTTCAAGGACCCGAGCGACTGGTTCGGCTGGGCGATCAGCGCCTGGCTGTGGCTCACGGTGATCTTCGCGAACCTGGCGGAGGCGGTGGCCGAGGGCCGCGGCAAGGCGCAGGCGGACACGTTGCGCAAGGCCAAGACCGACACCGTCGCGCGCCGCCTGTCCAAGGACGGCAAGGCCGAGGAGCAGGTGCCGGGCACAGCCTTGACCATCGGCGACCTGGTGGTGTGCGAGGCGGGCGACATCATCCCCGGCGACGGTGACGTCGTCGAAGGCGTCGCCTCCGTGGACGAGTCGGCGATCACCGGTGAGTCCGCGCCCGTCATCCGCGAGTCCGGCGGCGACCGGTCCGCGGTCACCGGCGGTACGAAGGTCCTCTCCGACCGCATTGTCATCAAGATCACGACGAAGCCCGGCGAGACGTTCATCGACCGCATGATTGCTCTGGTCGAGGGCGCGGCCCGCCAGAAGACGCCCAACGAGATCGCGCTGAACATTCTTCTCGCGTCTCTGACCATCGTCTTCCTGCTGGCCGTCGCCACTCTGCCGCCGTTCGCGGACTACGCGGGCAAGCACCTCAGCATGGTCGTCCTGGTGGCCCTCCTCGTCTGCCTCATCCCGACGACGATCGGCGCACTGCTCTCGGCGATCGGCATCGCGGGCATGGACCGCCTGGTCCAGCGCAACGTCCTCGCCATGTCCGGCCGGGCGGTCGAGGCCGCCGGCGACGTCTCCACGCTGCTGCTCGACAAGACGGGCACCATCACGCTCGGCAACCGGCAGGCCTCCGAGTTCGTGCCGGTGACCGGCACCCGCGAGGCAGAGGTCGCGGATGCCGCGCAGCTGTCCTCGCTGGCAGACGAGACCCCCGAAGGCCGCTCGATCGTGGTCCTGGCGAAGGAGAAGTACGGGCTGCGTGAACGCCACCAGGGTGAGCTGGCCGGCGCCGAATGGATCGCGTTCACCGCCCAGACCCGCATGTCGGGAGTGGACGTCGACGGGCGCAAGATCCGCAAGGGTGCGGCCGGTTCGGTCACCACCTGGGTCAAGGAGCAGGGTGGCCGGGTCTCCGACGACGCGGACACCCTGGCCAACCGGATCTCTGAGGCGGGCGGCACCCCGCTGCTGGTCGCTGTCGAGGACGACAAGGGTGCCCGCGTACTGGGTGTCATCCACCTCAAGGACGTCGTCAAGGACGGCATGCGGGAGCGGTTCGCCGAGCTGCGCCGCATGGGCATCAAGACCGTCATGATCACCGGCGACAACCCGCTGACGGCCAAGGCCATCGCGGACGAGGCGGGCGTCGACGACTTCCTCGCGGAGGCCACTCCCGAGGACAAGATGGCTCTCATCAAGCGGGAGCAGGCGGGCGGAAAGCTGGTCGCGATGACCGGCGACGGCACGAACGACGCCCCCGCGCTCGCGCAGGCCGATGTCGGCGTGGCCATGAACACGGGTACGTCGGCGGCCAAAGAGGCCGGCAACATGGTCGACCTCGACTCCAACCCGACCAAGCTCATCGAGATCGTCGAGATCGGCAAGCAACTCCTCATCACCCGGGGCGCGTTGACGACGTTCTCCATCGCCAACGACGTCGCGAAGTACTTCGCGATCATCCCGGCGCTGTTCGCGGCGGTCTACCCGGGCCTGGACAAGCTGAACATCATGCAGTTGTCCTCGCCCGACTCCGCGATCCTGTCCGCGGTCATCTTCAACGCGCTCATCATCATCGCGCTCGTACCCCTCGCCCTGAAGGGCGTGCAGTACCGGCCGGTGAGCGCCGACAAGCTGCTGCGACGCAACCTCGGGATCTACGGCCTCGGCGGTCTGATCGCGCCGTTCATCGGCATCAAGATCATCGACGTACTCATCTCTCTCATCCCCGGAATCGGCTGATCACGATGAACAACTCAGTGGCAAACACAGGTCGGTTGCTGTGGGCGGGACTGCGTGCGCTGCTCGTCCTGACCGTCGTCTGCGGCGTGATCTACCCCCTCGCCGTGACCGGCGTCGCGCAGGCCGTCTTCCATAACAAGGCCAACGGCTCCGAGATCAAGTCCGAGGGCAAGGTCGTCGGCTCGTCTCTCATCGGCCAGCGCTACGACCTGCCGCTCAAGAAGGGTCAGGAGACCGCGGAACCCGACCTCAAGTGGTTCCAGCCGCGCCCCTCCAACGGACTGGGGACCAACAGCGTCAACACCCAGTACAAGCTGATCCTGTCCGGAGCCACCAACCTGTCCGGCGACAACAAGGACCTCATCGACCAGGTCGAGGCCGCACAGAAGGCCGTCATCAAGGACAACTCCACGGCCACCTACAAGGTGAGGAAGGCGGATGTGCCGGCCGACGCCGTCACCTCCTCCGGCTCCGGTCTCGACCCCGACATCTCCCCGGACTACGCCGACCTCCAGGTCCACCGCATCGCGGAGAGGAACCACCTCTCCGTCGCCCAGGTGCAGAAGTTGGTCGACGAGCACACCGACAGCCGGATCCTCGGCTTCATGGGCGAGCCCCGCGTCAACGTCCTCGAACTCAACGTCGCACTCAAGGAACTTGTGGCGAAGAGCTGATGGCCTTATGCGCACCACGCGGGAGTTGGCGTACGGGGCGACACCCCCGATGCGTCAACTCCCGTAGCCATGAAACAGGTTCCGCAGGCTCCGGCCTTCCGTACAAGAGGAAAGGCGCACACCGATGACTCGGGTGCTGGTGGTGGAGGACGATCCTCAGCTCGTCCGGGCCCTCGTGATCAACCTGCAGGCCCGCCAATACGGAGTGGACCCGGCGCCCGACGGAGCCACCGCACTGCGCCTTGCCGCCGCGCGCCAGCCCGACGCGGTCGTACTCGACCTGGGCCTGCCCGACATGGACGGCACGGACGTCATCAAGGCCCTGCGCGGCTGGACCCGTGTACCGATCCTGGTGCTCTCCGCCCGCCGCGCTTCCGACGAGAAGGTGGCGGCGCTCGACGCGGGCGCTGACGACTACATCACCAAACCGTTCAGCATGGACGAACTGCTGGCCCGGCTGCGGGCGGCCGTCCGCCGGACCGAGGCCGCTCCGCTCGCCCCGGACATCGTCCTCGTCACGACCGATGAATTCACCATCGACCTGCTCGCGAAGAAGGCCAGCCGAGGTGGACACGACGTACGCCTCACCCCGACCGAATGGCACTTGCTGGAGATCCTGGTCACCAACCCCGGGCGACTCATCACGCAGAAGTACCTTCTCCAGGAGGTCTGGGGCGCGTCCCAGAGCAACAAGACGAACTATCTGCGCGTCTATATGGCCCAGTTGCGCCGCAAACTGGAGATGGACCCCGCCCACCCGCGCTACCTCATCACCGAGCCCGGCATGGGATACCGCTTCGAGAGCTGAAGCGAGCTTTCGTGAACCGGCCCCAGCACTCCCACGGCCTCCGCCCGTAGAGACGAAGAGACGAGAAGATGGCACGCGGCAAGCTTCGGATATACCTCGGTGCGGCACCGGGCGTCGGAAAGACCTACGCGATGTTGTCCGAGGCGCACCGTCGCGTCGAGCGGGGGACCGACTGTGTGGTCGGCTTCGTGGAGCACCACGACCGGCCGCGCACCGAGGTGATGCTGCACGGCCTGGAGCAGGTCGTTCGCAAGGAGCTGGAATACCGGGGCGGCGTCTTCACCGAGATGGATGTCGACGCGGTGCTCGCCAGGCGCCCCCAGGTGGCCCTGGTCGATGAGCTCGCGCACACCAACATCCCCGGCTCGCGCAACGACAAGCGCTGGCAGGACGTCGAGGAACTGCTTGCGGCCGGCATCGACGTCATCTCTACGGTCAACATCCAGCACCTGGAGTCGCTCGGCGACGTCGTCGAGTCCATCACGGGTATCCGGCAGCGCGAGACCGTCCCCGACGAGGTCGTGCGACGGGCCGACCAGATCGAACTGGTCGACATGTCGCCGCCAGCCCTGCGTCGGCGGATGGCGCACGGAAACATCTACAAGCCCGACAAGGTCGACGCGGCGCTGTCGAACTACTTCCGCCCCGGGAACCTGACCGCGCTGCGCGAGCTGGCCCTGCTGTGGGTGGCGGACCGGGTCGACGCCTATCTGACGGAGTACCGCAGCGAGCACCAGGTCTCGAAGATCTGGGGCTCGCGCGAGCGGATCGTCGTGGGTCTGACCGGTGGCCCCGAGGGCCGTACGCTGATCCGCCGGGCCGCGCGGCTCGCGGAGAAGGGCGCGGGCGGTGAGGTACTGGCCGTCTACATCGCCCGCAGCGACGGTCTGACCTCCGCGTCACCGAAGGAGCTGGTGGTCCAGCGGACCCTCGTGGAGGACCTGGGCGGGACCTTCCACCACGTCATCGGGGACGACGTCCCGACCGCACTCCTGGACTTCGCGCGCGGAGTCAACGCCACCCAGATCGTCCTCGGGGTGTCCCGCCGCAAGGGGTGGCAGTACGTCTTCGGGCCGGGCGTCGGCGCCACCGTCGCCCGGGACTCGGGCCCGGACCTGGACGTCCACCTGATCACGCACGACGAGGCGGGCAAGGGGCGTGGTCTGCCGGTCGCCCGGAGTGCGCGCCTCGGCCGGTCCCGGGTCATCTGGGGCTGGCTGGCCGGTGTGGCCGGCCCCGCCCTCCTCACTCTGCTCCTCACCGGTGTCGCCCCCGAAGTCGGCCTGGCCAACGACATGCTGCTGTTCCTCGCGCTGACGGTGGCCGCGGCCCTGCTGGGCGGGCTCTACCCGGCGCTCGCATCGGCACTTGTGGGGTCCCTGCTGCTGAACTGGTTCTTCACCCCACCCGTACACACCCTGACCATCGCCGATCCCAAGAACGTCGTCGCGATCGCGATCTTCGTCGGTGTCGCCGTGTCGGTGGCCTCCGTGGTGGACCTCGCCGCCCGGCGTACTCATCAGGCGGCCCGGCTGCGAGCCGAGTCGGAGATCCTCTCCTTCCTGGCGGGCAGTGTGCTGCGCGGAGAGACCAGCCTGGAGGCTCTGCTCGAACGGGTGCGGGAGACCTTCGGGATGGAGTCGGTGGCGCTGCTGGAGCGGGCCGGCGACGTGGATCCGTGGACCTGTGCGGGCAGCGTGGGTACGGGCGCGGTGGTCCAGCGTCCCGAGGACGCGGACGTGGACATGCCGGTCGGTGACCGCATGGCGCTGGCGCTGTCCGGGCGAGTGCTGCCGGCAGAGGACCGGCGGGTCCTGGCCGCTTTCGCCGCCCAGGCCGCCGTGGTCCTGGACCGTCAGCGGCTGCAGTCCCAGGCCGACCAGTCCCGCACGCTGGCCGAGGGCAACCGTATCCGCACCGCGCTGCTGGCCGCCGTCAGCCACGACCTGCGCACGCCACTGGCCGGAATCAAGGCAGCGGTCTCCTCGCTGAGGTCCGACGACGTGGCATGGTCCGAGGAGGACCATGCGGAATTGCTCGAGGGTATCGAGGACGGTGCCGACCGCCTCGACCACCTGGTGGGCAACTTGCTGGACATGTCCCGGCTGCAGACCGGCACGGTCACTCCGCTGGTCCGCGAGATCGACCTCGACGAGGTGGTGCCGATGGCGCTCGGCGGCGTTCCTGAGGGCAGCGTGGAGCTGGAGATCCCGGAGACCCTGCCGATGGTCACCGTTGACCCGGGCCTTCTTGAGCGGTCGGTCGCCAACCTCGTTGAGAACGCGGTGAAGTACAGCCGCTCCGGCGAGCGGGTCCTGGTGTCCGCGAGCGCCATCGCCGACCGGGTGGAGGTACGGGTGGTGGACCGCGGCCCCGGCGTCCCCGACGAGGCCAAGGACCGGATCTTCGAGCCCTTCCAGCGCTACGGCGACGCCCCCGGCGGGGCGGGCGTCGGCCTCGGCCTCGCGGTCGCCCGCGGCTTCGCCGAGGCGATGGGCGGGACACTCGGCGCGGAGGACACCCCAGGCGGTGGCCTCACCATGGTCCTCACCCTGCCGACCGCGTCCGGCCTTCAGCCGGCCGGCCCCGACCTTCCCGCGACCACCGCCTCCTAGCCGCCAAGGGCCCGGTCACGCGGCCCTAAGGCACCTACAGCGCCACTCGGCACAGGGATTCCCTGTCGCAGTGTGCGGCCTTGGCGCGTCCTTGACGCGCCTCGCCGTAAGGCCCGATGACACTGGCCTCGCACGGCTCCCATACTGCTGCACCTGCACCGCGAGGTCCCCCATGACGTTCGGCTTGGCCCGCCGCGAACTGCGGCCGAGAGTTCCGTTGCAGCCCGGGGAGGGCGAACGCCACCACCTGACCAGTATCGAGGGGCTCGCCGCGCTCTCCCTGGACGCGCTGAGTTCGGTCGCATACGGACCCGAGGCGATCGTGCTCGTCCTGATCGCGGCCGGTACCGGGGCCCTGACCGCCACGCTGCCGGTGACGCTGGTCATCGCCGCACTGCTGGCGGTGCTCGTCGTGTCGTACGGCCAAGTGATCGCCGTTCACCCGGACGGTGGTGGCGCCTACGCGGTGGCCAAGAAGGATCTCGGTCCCAGGACGAGCTACCTCGCGGCGGCCAGTCTCGTCGTGGACTATGTGCTGACCGTGACCGTCAGCCTGGCGGCGGGCGCGGCCAGTCTCGCCTCCGCGTTTCCTTCGCTCGGCTCATATCTGCTCGAAATCTGTCTCGCCGGGCTCGCGCTGCTCACCCTCGTGAATCTACGAGGCGTGGCGGAGAGCGCCAGGGTGCTGATGCTGCCCACCGTGCTGTTCATCGTGAGCATCCTCGGCATCATCGTCCTCGGTCTGCTGCGAAGCCACCCCGCGGAGGTCGTGGGCACCGCCCAACCCGTCCATGCCACCGACGCGTTGGGGGTACTTCTGCTCCTGAAGGCATTCTCCTCCGGCTGCTCGGCGCTGACCGGTGTGGAGGCCATCGCCAACGGCGTGCCTGCCTTTCGCGAGCCACGCGTGAAGCGGGCACAGCGCACCGAGCTGATGCTGGGCGCGCTGCTCGGGCTGATGCTGATCGGGCTGGCCGTACTGATCCGCCGTGACCATGTGGCTCCGCGCGGCGGAGTGACCGTTCTCGCGCAGCTCACGGCCGGCTCGTACGGGACGGGCTGGCCGTACTACGCGACCAATCTCATTGTCACCCTTGCGCTCGCGTTCGCCGCGAACACGAGTTTCGGCGGCCTACCGGTCCTGATGAGCCTGCTCGCCAAGGACCACCGGCTGCCGCATCTCTTCGGGCTGCGCACGGAACGCCCCGTCTATCGGTGGGGAGTTGTGGCCCTCGCCGTGCTCGCGGCTCTGCTGCTGATCGCCGTGAACGCGGACACACACCGCATGATCCCGCTGTTCGCGATCGGTGTGTTCATCGGCTTCACCATCAGCCAGATCGGGCTCGTACGGCACTGGACGGCGCAGCGCCCGCCCGGCTGGCTGCGGCGTGCGGTGCTCAACGGGGTCGGCGCGGTACTGACCGCAGTGGCGCTCATCGTCCTGCTGGCCACCAAGTTCCTGGAGGGGGCCTGGGTGGTGGTCGTCGCGGTGCCGCTGCTGATGCTGTTGTTCGCCCGCGTCCAGCGCTACTACACGGCGGTCGGCCGGGAGCTGGGGCTCGGGGAGGTGCCGCCTCCGGTGCGTGTCACCGACTCCCTCGTGATCGTGCCGGTCGGCGAGGTCAGCAAACTCACCCAGCTCGCGCTGACGGCCGCCCGCGCCCTCGGCCACGATGTCGTCGCCGTCGCCGTGCACGGCGACCCCGCCAAGGCCCGTGCCTTGCAGGAGAGTTGGGCGCGCTGGCAGCCCGGCGTCCGACTGGAGATCATCGACAGTCCGCATCGTTCTCTCGTGCAGCCCATCGTCGACTACGTCCTGCGGGCGGCGGAGGGAGGACGGCAGATCGCCGTCCTCATTCCCGAGGTGGAGCCCCTCCACCGCCGCTACCAGATCCTCCAGAACCAGCGCGGCCTCCTGCTCGCGGCCGCACTGAGGGCCCGTACCGACGTCGTGGTGTGTGTCGTGCCGTACCGGCTGTGCATCTGAATGCCCATACGCCGAGCGGTGTCCGCCTGGACAAGCCTCGGCGGAAAGCGCATCCATGCGGACGGACACGGGACTTGGGCCGCCTACAGGCCTACGTCCCTGCGGCTCATGTCGTCCATCGATTCACGGCGTACGAGGACGCGAGCGATGCCGTCGGACACCGCGACGACGGGCGGGCGGCCGACGAGGTTGTAACCGGAGGCCATGGACAGGTGATAGGCGCCGGCCGCGGGTACGGCGAGGAGATCACCGGGCCGCACGTCACCAGGGAGCGCCACCTCGTCCGCCAGGATGTCGCCCGCTTCGCAGTGCCGGCCCACGACGGTCATCAGCCGCGGTGGGGCGCTGGAGGGGCGGCCGATGAGCCGCGGCGCGTAACGCACCCCGTACAGCGCGGGCCTGGGGTTGTCGCTCATGCCGCCATCGACGGCGACGAAGGTGCGGTCCCCGGTGCGTTTGACGGCGAGGACCCGGTAGACGGCGACCCCGGCCGGTCCTACGATCGCGCGGCCCGGCTCCAGGGTGAGCCGCGGCACGGGCAACCCGGCCCGTGCGCAGCCGTCCTCGAGCTCGGCGCGGATGCGTCCTGCCAGGACACCGACGTTCATGCTCTCCTCGCCGGGCCGGTAGGCGATGGCGTGTCCGCCGCCGATGTTCAGCTGGGGGAGGACGACGTTGTGCTGGTCGCGGATCCTGGCCATCAGCCCGACCACACGCCGTACCGCCGCGACGTACGGCTTCACGGCAGCGATCTGCGACCCGATGTGGCAGTGCAGGCCTACGAGTTCGAGATGAGGCTGGTCGATTATCCGGGCGACGGCATGCTGCGCGGATCCGTCCGTGATGGACAGTCCGAACTTCTGGTCGTCGGTGCCGGTGCGGATCTTGGTGTGCCCGCCGGCCGCGATGCCGGGCACCACGCGCACCATGACTTTCTGGCGGGTGCCGGTGGGTGTGAGCGCGGCAAGACGCGCTATCTCCGAGGCGCTGTCCACGGCGATGCGTCCGACCCCGAGGCGGAGAGCGGTGCGCAGGTCGTCGGGGCTCTTGGCGTTGCCGTGCATCACGATCTTCTCCGGGGGGAAGCCGGTGGTGACGGCGAGCGCGAGCTCCCCGGCGGAGCACACGTCGAGGCCCAGCCCCTCTTCCTGCACCCAGTGCGCCATTGCGCGGCACAGGAACGCCTTGGCCGCGTAGACGACGTCGGCGTCGGGGAACGCCGTGCGGTACGTGCGGCAACGTGTTCGAACCTCCCGCTCGTCGAGTACGTAGACGGGGGTGCCGAAGCGCTCGGCCGCCTCGGTCAGGGAGACCCCGCCGACGGAGACGTCTCCGTCGGCCTCGAGGCGGGTGGAGCGGGGCCAGACCGACAGACCGTCGGTGTCGCCCAGGAGCCGGGACAGTTCCTGGGCATCCGAGGGCACCGATGACGGAAGGGAGGCCGCGCGGGGCGGCGAAACGGGGACTGACATGGAGCCTCCTCAGCCGATCAGCAGGTTCAGACACGTGACGACGGCGGCGGCGCCGGTCACCCGCAGGGCGCCGACATGCTGGGGATGCCAGCGGCGCCAGGAGTTCTCACGCTCACGGATCGCTGCCGTGGTGCGGTCGGCCGCCGGAGCTGAGAACGGTGGGTCGACGGTGAGGGCCGTGACGCCCAGTGGCGCGGCGAGTGCACGCAACGCTGGTTCGGAGAGCCTGATGCTGGCCTGGTCCGTGCCCAGAGTGGCGGCGAGCTTGGCCGCCGACGTGAATCCGACGGCCGTGCGGCCACCCAGCGGTGTTCGGAAGAACCGGGCCGTACAGCCCGCGGGCCCCGACCGGACAGGGACGTGGAGAAGTCCGGCCGGGACCGGTTCAGCGGGCTCTGGGTCCTCGGAATACTCGACTGGAGACATGGTGCTGCTCCTCGAAGAAGGCGACGTGCGCAGTCCGGCGGAATCTGCCCGGGCGCTGCATTGAAGCTATGCCCGCCTGGCCGGGGACAGGCCACCACGCTGACGGATACCTGACGTGAAACCCCGTACCCATAACGCGATGCTGATGGCGAACGGCACTCCGGGTCAGCGATGCACTGATGTTCTTGGGCAGCGCCGCCAGGACTGAGGGGGCGGACTTGCGGTGGGACATACAGGCAGGCAGGAACGTGCCCCGCCCGCTCAGGACCTGTCGTTCGTCAGCTCCCGCGTATCGATCGGCAGACGCAGGCTGATGCGTCGGTGGACGGAATTGAGTTCTCTCTGCAGAGGCGAGGGCGCTACGGCCAGTACCGGGCAGGTGGCGTGTGCGACGCAGTACCTGGCGACCGATGGGAACAGAGCGCGGCGCATCCTGCCACGGCACCCCGCGCCGATCACGATGAGGTCGTCGACGCGGTCGGCGGTCTCAGTCAGTGCGCGCCCCGGTGCGCCCCGTACGACAAGGCCCTGGAAGGGAACCCTGGGCCCTGCGTCGCCGAACGCCGTGCGCAGCGCGGAGAGAAGTCGATCCGCCGCGTCCTTACGGAAGTCGGCGACTGGTGACGGGAACGGAGAGCGCCGGTGAGCGAGTTCACCGCCGGGAGGCTCCCAGGCCAGTACCGCCAGCAGCTCGCAATGGTGACGACGGGCCTCGTCTGCTGCTCGGTGCAGCGCCGCCAGGCTCCCCAGCGAACCACTCACTCCAGCAATGATGCGTCGCCTCTCGGCTTTGCGCATAGTCGATCACCCCTCGGCATGCACCCACACAGACATGACAGCCATCCGAGTTCCATCGAAGGGCCCGGGGCGCTGCATGGCGACACTCTTGGCGACTACCTGATGTCGGGCGGAGGGTTGATAACACTCTCCTGACGCCGCGCGTTGTCCGCCAGGTACTCGCGACCGAACCCGATGCGCTGCGTCGGTCCTGAGATACGGGCGTACTCCCGTGACGTCGCCGACCAGCTGGCCCGTGCCACCGAGTTACTCCGCGGCACGCCTGTGGGACGGCGCCCTCGCCGTCGTCACCACGCCCGGCTTCTACGAGATCAAGCGCGGCCGCACTGTCGGCCCGCTCTTCGACTGAGACGGAAATCCCCTCCATCTGCCGACCGGGGCGCGTTGCCCGATCGGAGCGTGACAGGGTGGACCGACCGGTGCGGTGGGCAGAAGCATCGCGGCCTTTTCGGTGCGACAGCCGGTGCCGTGGCGGCGCGGGTCTCCTGCGACGGCCGGCCGGCCGCCGGCGCACACAACCGCTGAACTTCGTGCCGGGCGACGCCGTGGTGAACGCCGCGCGGCCTGGGCCTGTGCCACTCCGCCCGCGTCCAGGTACGCGGTCTGCACCGCCCATGGCGGCGGCTGGTAATCGCCGGGCTCGTAAGGGCAGTTCGTCCGGTTCGGATCCGGGTTCCGACTCTTCGGTGTCTCAGTGCGGCCATCGTTGCCTTCGCTGCCGCTGCGGAAGATTTCAAGTCCGGTGAGACAGTCGTGACGCTGTGAAGTCCGTGGGGGCTTCCCAACCCTGGCCGGGTCGTTGATCCACGTTGTGTTACGCCATGCCGCCACCTGTGTGCCATAGCGGCGCGGGCGCCCGCTGTCGGGCTCGGAACGTCATCACTGCAGGTGGGCAGGCGTAAGCGATCCGGCATCGGCCGCACCGGGCCCTGCGTCAGGCCGCTCCCCTCCGCTCGCTGCCCGAACCGATCACCGAACCAGGGCAGATCCCGCGTCTGGACATCCGCCGAAAAGATCGGCTCGGCGGCACTCTCCACGCGTACGAACATGCCGCTTGACCAGCACGGATGATGTATCGGCACCCACAACGAAGGCGTCACGCAGCCACTGCCCGAACGCGGCCAGTCGATGTCGCGCGTCGTGCGGGGCGGCCGGGATTGGCCGCTTCGCTGGTATCCGCCGTGGATTCGGTCCACCCGACGCCTCAACAACGCCTCCGCCTCACCGAGTTCAGAAGACAAGTCGTCTGGGCACCAGACCGCCTCCGCCGACGGTGGCCTGTTGGCGGGGGCGGTCATCTGCTGCGTCGGATCAGCGGGGACGTTGCTTACCGTCTGGCGCGAACGGCTGGCTGCGGGCGATCAGCAGGGCGACGTCGTCGTGGTCGTCGGGCAGCCGGAGATCGTGCAGGAGCCGGTCGCAGGTTTCTTCCAGAGGGCAGTCGAGTGCTTCCAGAACGCGCAGGAGCGTGTCGAGGCGCTCGTCGATGGGGTGGTGGCGCGTTTCGACCAGTCCGTCGGTGTAGAGGATCAGCTGGTCACCCGGGTCGAGGCTGACAGTGGTGGTCTCGAAGGGGACGCCACCCACGCCGAGTGGGGTGCCGGTGGGCACGTCGAGCAGCTGGGGATGCCCGCCGTCGCGGACGAGGACGGGGGGCAGGTGGCCGGCGTTGGCGATGCGGCACTCCCCACGGTGGGGGTCGTAGGCGGCGTAGAGGCAGGTGGCGATGTATGGCTCCAGTCCGGAGGTGATCGTGTCGAGCTGTTCGAGGACGCGAGTGGGGTCGAGGTCGAGGCCGGCGAAGGCGGCGGTCGCGGTGCGCAGACGGCCCATGGTCGCGGCGGCGTCGATACCGCTGCCCATGACGTCGCCCACGACGAGGGCCGTCCGGTCGCCGCCCAGGGGGAGGATGTCGTACCAGTCGCCGCCGATTTCGTAGGCCGCCTGTGCGGGCTGGTACCGGGAAGCGACCTGCAGGCCGGGCAGGTGGGGTGGATGGTGGGGGAGCAGGCTGCGCTGCAGGGTCTCGGCGGCGTTGCGCACGCTCTGGTGGGCGCGGGCGTTGTCGATGCACACCGCGGTGCGGGAGGCCAGTTCGGTGGCGATGGCGAGGTCGTCCTCGTCGAAGGGCCGTGGGTCGCGGGCGCGGGTCAGCCCCAGGAAGCCAAGGACGGTGGCGCGAGCAATGAGCGGGACGGCCATGTAGGAGTGCACTCCGGCGCGGGCCAGCAGCGTTGCGGCGTGGTCGTCGCGGGCGATACATGTCAGGTCGTTTCCGTCGGCGTGCGGGATCAAGATGGGCCGGCCGGTGCGCACACAGCGGGTGGCCACGCGGTCGTCGTCGTACGCGGCGATGTGGCCGGGCGGATCGGCGGCCTGGAGGGCCTCGGTGGGGTGGGCGGCCTTCAGTGCGAGGGCGCGGAAGAACGCGGGACCGGCGCTGGTGCGAGGCCGGTGCTCGTCGATGACGGAGTCGAGCACGTCGACGGAGACCACGTCGGCGAGTTCGGGAACGGTGACGTCGGCCAGCTCCCGGGCGGTCTGTGCGACGTCCAGGGTGGTGCCGATACGGGCGGAGCCGTCGGCGATCAGGGCCAGACGCCGCCGCGTCGCGGTCGCCTCCTTGGCCGATTGGTAACGCTCGGTGACGTCCGTGACAAGTTCGGCCACCCCGAGCACGCGGCCCTGGGTGTCTTCGAGCCGGTAGACCGAGATCGTCCAGGCGTGCAGGCGCGGTGCCGGGTCGGCCGGGCTGTGGCCGACGATGGTGGACTGGTCGATCAGGGGCATCCCGTTGTCGAGGACCTGCCGCATCGCGGCTTCGGGCATCTCGAACTTCGCAGCTTTCATGATCTCGCGGTAGTGGCGGCCGAGGTGGTCTTTCGCGGGGATGCCGTGCATCTGCTCCATCGCGGGGTTGACGGCCATGTACCGCAGGTCGGAGTCGAAGATTGCGATTCCGATGGGGGACTGGGAGATCAGCCGGGTGGAGAGGGCTACGTCCCGCTCCACCTCGCGCAGTGTGGGCGCGTCGGTGCCCAGCCCAAGCGCGTAGAAGTCGCCGCGGTCGTCCAGGAGCCGCATGTTGCGCAGCTCCACCAGTCGTGTGCCGCCGTCCTTTCGCCGGACGGGGAACGTGCCATCCCAGCTCCGGCCCGACTCCATGACCTCGGCAAACTTCTTGAGCACCCAGTCGCAGTGCTCCTCGGGGACGAGCAGCTGTGCGGCGTACTGCCCGAGCGCTTCCTCGGCGGTGTAGCCGTACAGCTCCTCGGCCTGCGGACTCCACAGGACGACCCGGCCCTCGGCGTCCAGCAGCACTGCCGCCACTCCCAGAAGGTCCAGCAACCCACTCGGCTGCGATGGTTCGCCGCTCGCTCGGCTGCTGAACACCTGGCTGATGTCGGGGGGAGGCCATTCGGCTTCGCTCATCGCTGGCACTCCTTCCGCCCGCCGACGCCACATGAGCCACCCCTCGGACTGGGGCGCGGCCTGTCTGCGCCTGCCGGCGGCTTCGACTTCCATGGTCACCCAGACCACCGGAGAACACACCCCGTTCGCGTGGCGCGGGCCTGCACGGGAAGGACTGGCGACCTGTCCGAGGCTGTCGGCGGTGACCAGGGCCTCCGCCCCGGTGCGCGTGGCCAGGGCCGAAGCCGCCCGGACCATCAGCCGGCGCCGCGCCATGACCTGGAGGCGGCCCGCACCCGCGATGGCGAGTTGCTTGTGTGCTGTGCCGAGCGCGAGCATGTGCAGACTGTCAGGTGGCTGGAACCGGTTCGGCTCACGGGCCGGTGCGTACGCCCTGTAGACGGACGAGGGATTCGTGTACGGGGCGCCGCTGAAGTGTACGAAATCGCAGACGAGGCCCCGGCGCATGGCGCGGTGGGCGGCGACGGGGGAGTCGTACGACGTGCCGGGCCGGGGCACCGCGGTGCCCCGGCCGAGCTGGGCGTGCCCAGGATCAGGACGCGGACGCTCCGAGTTCCTCGCGGACGGTGCGGGCCGCCGCGACGAGGTTCTCCAGGGAGGCGCGGGTCTCGGGCCAGCCGCGTGTCTTCAGGCCGCAGTCGGGGTTGACCCACAGCCGCTCGGCGGGGATCGCCTCAAGTCCCCTGCGAAGCAGGCCGGTTGCCTCTTCCGCGCTCGGTACGCGGGGCGAGTGGATGTCGTACACGCCGGGTCCGGCCTCGCGCGGGTAGCCGTGCTCTGCCAGCTCATGTGCGACCTGCATGTGGGAGCGGGCCGCCTCCAGGCTGATCACGTCGGCGTCGAGGTCGTCGATGGCCTGGACGATGTCCCCGAACTCGGCGTAGCACATGTGGGTGTGGATCTGAGTGTCCGGGCGGACGCCACTGGTGGTGAGGCGGAACGCCTCCGTCGCCCACGCGAGGTAGGCGGCGTGGTCGGCGGCGCGCAGCGGGAGCGTCTCGCGTAGCGCGGGTTCGTCGACCTGGATCACTGACGTCCCGGACGCCTCAAGGTCGTTCACCTCGTCCCGCAAGGCGAGGGCGACCTGACGGGCGGTGTCGCCAAGGGGCTGGTCGTCGCGGACGAAGGACCAGGCGAGCATGGTGACGGGCCCGGTGAGCATGCCCTTGACGGGACGGGACGTCAGCGACTGGGCGTAGGCGGTCCAGCGCACCGTCATCGGTTCGGGGCGCGAGATGTCACCGGCGAGGATCGGCGGACGGACGCAGCGGGTGCCGTAGGACTGCACCCAGCCGTGCCGCGTGGCCAGATAGCCGGTGAGCTGTTCGGCGAAGTACTGCACCATGTCGTTGCGCTCCGGCTCGCCGTGGACGAGGACGTCCAGGCCGGTCTTCTCCTGGAAGGAGATCACTTCCTGGATCTCGGCCCTGATGCGCGCCTCGTAGCCGGCCGTGTCGATGCGGTCGGCACGCAGGTCGGCGCGGGCGGCGCGCAGTTCGCCGGTCTGTGGGAACGAGCCGACGGTGGTGGTCGGCAGCAGCGGCAGGCCGAGGTGGGCACGCTGGGCGGCGGCCCGCTCGGCGTACGGCTGCGGGCGGTGACCGTCGGTGTCCGTGACGGCGGCGGCGCGGGACCGCACCGCGGGGTCGTGTGTCAGGGACGACCCTGCGCGGGAGGCGAGGTCTGCGCGGTTGGCTGACAGTTCCGCGGTGATCGCACCGGTGCCCTGGGTCAGGCCCTTGGCGAGGGTGACGACCTCGTTGGTCTTCTGGCGGGCGAAGGCGAGCCAGCGCAGGATCTGCGGGTCGACGTCCCGTTCCAGGGAGGCGTCGAGGGGGACGTGCAGCAGGGAGCAGGAGGCGGCCACGTCGACCCGGTCCGCCAGTCCCAGCAACGTGCCGAGCGTGGCGAGGGACTTCTCCATGTCGTTGACCCAGATGTTGCGACCGTTGACGACGCCCGCCACCAGGCGCTTGCCGGGCAGGCCACCGACGCCGGCGAGGGCGTCGAGGTTGGCGGCCGCGGTGTCGGTGAAGTCCAGGGCCAGACCGTCGACAGGGGCCTTGGCCAGGACCGGCAGGGCGTCGCCGAGCCGGTCGAAGTACGAGGCGACCAGCAGCTTGGACCGGTCGCTGAGGGCGCCCAGGTCGCGGTAGGCGCGGGCGGCGGCGTTCAGCTCCGCCGGTGTGCGGTCCTGGACGAGTGCGGGCTCGTCGAGCTGAACCCACTCGGCGCCCGCGGCGCGCAGGTCGGCGAGGACCTCTGCGTACACGGGAAGCAGCCGGTCGAGCAGAGTGAGCGGGTCGAAGTCGGCCGCGACGCCCGGCGCGGGCTTGGCGAGCAGCAGATACGTGACCGGGCCGACCAGGACGGGGCGGGCGGCGAGTCCCAGGGAGAGGGCCTCCTCGAGCTCGGACACCTGCTTGGTCGAGTCCGAGGAGAACACCGTGTCCGGGCCCAGCTCCGGCACCAGGTAGTGGTAGTTGGTGTCGAACCACTTCGTCATCTCCAGCGGCGCGACATCCTGCGTGCCGCGCGCCATGGCGAAGTAGCCGTCCAGGGCGTCTGTGTCGACAGCTGTGCGGTGGCGTTCGGGGATCGAACCGACCATGACGGTGGTGTCCAGGACGTGGTCGTAGTACGAGAAGTCGCCCGTGGGGACTTCCTCGATGCCGGCGCCGGCGAGTTCCTGCCAGTTCTTGCGGCGCAGGTCGGCGGCTGTGTCCCGAAGGGCGTCGGCGGAGACGCGGCCCTTCCAGTAGCCCTCGATCGCCTTCTTGAGTTCGCGATTCCGTCCCTGGCGGGGGTAGCCGTACACGGTGGCCCGTGCTCCCGCGGCTGTGGTCTTGGTGGTCACGGAGTTCTCCTTCGAGAGACGTATCCCTGAGATCCCGAAGACTCACGCGGCCAGAAGGGAGTGACAGACCGGCGGCACGACCTCGCGCGGCAAAGGCGCGGTCATCCGCTCGATATGTACGCCGACCCGCCCACGAGGTCACCGGGATGTCCGCGCACGCGTCATACGCGCACGGGCAGTTGGCAGGTCTTCGGACTCGCGGGCGCGCCTCGTGTCGTACGAGGCTCCTACTGGCCGTCGCTTCCCAGGTCCCGTTCCTCGGGCCCAGTGCGTATGACGGCGGTCGTTCCCACTCACCGCTGCGGGGCAGTCCCGGATTCCCACCGGGTTCCCTCTTGCGACGCATCCCGTCTGGCGGACGGGGCGAACCAGCTGCACCGGTCACCCTACGGGGTGCCGCTGACACACGAGCGGACCGGTCCAGGATGCGGATGGTGAGGTGAGGCACGTCGGCGGAGGGTCGGACCACGAAAGAGGGGCGGGAACCGGAATCCGGTCTGGTTCCCGCCCCGCGCTCCGACCGCCTCCGGCCCTCAATCCGGATGCGGTACCCGGGCCCCTCAGCCCTGGTGGTCGTTGACGGTGCCTTCTCGCTCGTACTCGTGGAAGCAGCGGCCTGTCTTGCGGCCCAACAGGCATGCCTCGACTATGTGTTGAAGCGTGTCGGCGGCGCGTAGAGCGGTTCCTTGAATTCCTAGTAGAGGGGTTTCGCGATGGCGGCGACGGTGTCGAGGCCGATGAGGTCCGCGAGCCACAGCCGGCCCATGGGGTGAGCGCAGCCGAGTTCCATGCCGTGGTCGACGTCGGTCGGGTTGGCGAAGCCGGACTCGGTCGCGCGGATCGCCGACAGGAGGTGTCCAGGAGGTCGGTGAAGGTGATGCGGTCCGTGGCCGTGCGCGCCTCTTCGATCGTCAACTTGCTCTTTCGCGCGGCCTTTTCGAGCGAGGTGACGATTCGGTCGCGTGCGCCCTCGGCGGCTGTGGCATCTGCTTCGCAGACGACGGTGTCGAGGTCGACCCGTGCACAGACCTCGGTACGGTACGTCGGCACGCATGGCACTTGAGACCCGCGCCGCCACTCCCCGAGGGTCCGCCGATCTCTCACAGGAGTATGCCGACCGTTGATCTACACGCACCAACTCGCCTGTGCAGGAGCCGAGTTGCAGTGAGGTGCGCGTGTGAGTCGTGAAGAGTTCGCGCACGATTCTCGGGATCCGGTCACAGGAGCGGAAAGCTCGGAGGGCTCACTCGGTGCTTCCGAACACTTCCGCACCGCGGACATCCACGAGACCGTGCCGCCGCTGCTGGCCATGGCGCTGGTCTGGGAGATGACGCTCGTCGACCTGTTCACGGGTGCCTACGCGGGTGTGCCGGGCCCGCTCCGGGTACTGCTCGTGCTCGGTGCCCCGGTCTCGGTGACCGCGGTCGGTCTGTGGGAACTGCGCCGCCTGCGCACGCACTACGGCATCGCGGTCCGGGACATGCTGATGCGGCAGCCGGGCTAGCCGGGCCGGACACCCTGCGCCGAGTGGCGCGCCGATCGGGAGCGTACGTTCGTACATTCCGGAGTGTACGATCGTACGCATGACGACGGACCACTTTGCCGACGACCCGCGGACGAACCTGGAGCGCATGCTCGCGGGTGACCTCTACATCGCCGACGATCCGGAGATCGCCCGGCGTCAACGGCGGGCGATGCGGCTGGCCGCCCACTACCAGGACGCCTTCCTCGAGGACGCCGACAAGGCCCGGCCGATCCTGGCCGACCTGCTCGAGTCCGTGGGGGAGGGCGTCGAGGTGCGGCCGCCGCTGTACGTCGACTACGGCAGCAACATCACCATCGGTGCCCGCACCTTCGTCAACTACCACCTCACCGCACTCGACGTCGCCCGGATCATCATCGGCGAGGACTGCCAGATCGGCCCCAACGTCCAACTCCTCACCCCCACCCACCCGGTGGAGCCGCAGCCCCGCCGCGACAAGCTGGAAGCCGCGCTGCCCATCACCATCGGCGACAACGTCTGGCTCGGCGGCGGGGTCATCGTGTGCCCCGGAGTGACCATCGGGGACAACTCCGTCATCGGCGCCGGAGCCGTGGTCACCAAGGGCGTCCCGGCGAACGTCGTGGCCGTCGGCAACCCCGCCCGCCCCGTCCGCACCCTTTGACCGGCGCCCCCATGGCCACCGGACGCACGGACCCGCAGCGGCGCGAGCGCATCCTCGCCGCCACCCTCGACCACATCGCCGAAGAGGGCGTCGCCGGGGTCTCCCACCGCAAGATCGCCTTACGCGCCGACGTGCCGCTCGGCTCGATGACCTACCACTTCGCCGGCATCGATGACTTGCTGCGCGAGGCCTTCACCCGGTTCGCCGACGAGATCGTGGCGGTGTTCGAGCGGCACCTGGCCGACGTCGGCACCCCCGAGCGGGCCCGCGAAGCCGTCACCGACCTCATCCACGCCCTGTCCGCAGGTTCACGTCGCGATCTCGTCCTCACCCACGAGCTCTACGCCCTCGCCGCCCGCCGCGACGAGTACCGCGAACTCACCCACGCCTGGATGGCCCGCAGCCGCGACCTCCTGGAGCGGCACTTCGACGCGGACACCGCCCGCCAGCTGGACGCGCTGATCGAGGGGTTGGTCCTGCACCGCTCCCTCGACACCGCCCCGCAGAGCCGCGAACTCACCCGGGCGGCCGTGCGGCGCATGACCTCCGGCTGATCTGCGCCCGATCCCCGGCCGACGCCCGGTGCGCGGCGGGCCCCGAGCCGCCCGTGGGGTGCGGACCTGACCCCGCACCCCACGGGCTCCCATCCGCCGGCCCGCGCACTAGTGTCTGATCGCCACCGCCAGGACACGGTGGCGTTCGACGAGGAGGGTGGCCGCGATGACACAGCAGTTCGGTGACTACCAGCACGAGATCTACTTCAACGCGCTCGGGGGCGTCGTCCCCGAGTTGCCCATGGCCTTCGCGGAACTGGAGCAGCGGGCCGGCGAGGCGCTCGCGCCGTCCGTGTGGTCGTACGTCGCGGGTGGCGCGGGCGACGAGTTCACCCAGCGCGAGAACGTCACCGCGTTCGAACAGTGGGGGCTCATACCGCGCATGTTCGTCGGAGCGAGCCGGCGGGACCTGAGCGTCGACCTCTTCGGACTGAAGCTCGACAGCCCCCTGTTCATGTGCCCCATCGGAGTGATCGGGCTCTGCGGCCAGGGCGGGCACGGGGACCTCGCGACGGCACGGGCCGCCGCGCGCACGGGAGTTCCGATGGTGGCCTCCACCTTGTCCGCGGACCCCATGGAGGACGTGGCCAAGGAGTTCGGCGACACCCCCGGCTTTTTCCAGCTCTACACGCCGACCGACCGCGACCTCGCCGAGAGCCTCGTCAGCCGCGCGGAGGCGGCCGGCTTCAAGGGGATCGTCGTCACCATGGACACCTGGGTCACCGGCTGGCGGCCCCGCGACCTGTCCACCGGCAACTTCCCCCAGCTGCGCGGCCACTGCCTCAGCAACTACACCTCCGACCCGGTCTTCCGCTCCCGGCTCCCGCAGGGCCGCGCCGATGACACGCAGGCCGTCGTCATGCAGTTCGCGAGCGTCTTCGGCAACCCCCTGACGTGGGACGACCTCCCCTGGCTGCGCTCGCTCACCAACCTTCCGCTGATCATCAAGGGGCTGTGCCACCCCGAGGACGTACGACGCGCCAAGGACGGCGGCGTCGACGGCGTCTACTGCTCGAACCACGGCGGACGGCAGGCCAACGGAGGACTCGCCGCCATCGACGCCCTGCCCGACGTGGTGGAGGCCGCCGACGGTCTGCCCGTCCTGTTCGACTCGGGCGTGCGCTCCGGAGCCGATGTGGTCAAGGCGCTCGCCCTCGGCGCGACGGCGGTCGGTATCGGCCGCCCCTATGCCTACGGACTCGCCCTCGGCGGCGTCGACGGCATCGTCCACGTACTGCGGTCCCTGCTCGCGGAGACCGACCTGATCATGGCCGTCGACGGCTACCCGACGCTCGCCGACCTCACTCCGCAGGCGCTGCATCGCCGGCGCTGACCTCGGGCGCGTGGGGCGCGGCCCGGTCCAGCTCGACGCCGAACTGGGCCCCGGCCAGCAGCGCCAGGTTCGACACCCACAGCCAGACGAGGAACACGACGCCCCCCGCCAGGGAGCCGTAGAGCTTGCTGTAGGTGCCGAGCTGCGAGGCGTAGAACGTGAAGCCGGCCGACGCCACGAGCCAGATCAGCGCGGCCAGCAGACCACCCGGCAGGCCGTGCCGCCACCCTCGGGCGGCGGGCGGCCCCGAGCGGAACAGGACCAGGACGAGCAGCGCCACCAGGCACAGCAGGGCAGGCCACTTGAGGAAGTTCCAGGCCGCGGCGACCGTGTCGCCGAGCCCGAGCCAGTGCCCGAGGGACCGGGCGAGGGATCCGCTGAGCACGAGGACGAGCGCGCTGGCCACGAGGAGCGCGAGCAGGGTGCAGGCGGTCAGCAGGATGCGGTGGGCCTTGCGCCACACGGGCCGGGTGTCGCGGACGCCGTGCAGCGTGTGCAGGGCCCGGCGGAACACCGCCGAGTAGCTCGACGCCGACCACAGGGCACTGACGGCGCCGGCGACCGTCACGGTGAGCGCCGCGGAACGCTCGTGTGCCATGTGGCGCAGTGTCCCGTGCAGGGCGGTGCCCGACTCGGCGGGCGCCCAGGCCGTCACATGCGCGATCAGGGCGTCCGTCGTCGCCGGGCTGACCAGACCGATGAGCGAGACGGTCACGAGCATGGCGGGCAGGAGGGCGAGGATCGCGTAGTACGTCAACGCCGCGGCCCAGTCCGACACGTCGTCGTTCCACATCGACACCGGCGTGCGACGCAGCGCCGCCCACAGCCGGGGCCAGGACATCGACGTGTCGCCCGGCGCAGGACTGTGGCCGTGGTCGTCGTCGCCTTCGGCGCCGGAGGAGGCGGACGTGGCGGGGGAGGGGACGGTTCGGGTGACCTGGGCCGTCGGCCGGGTTCCCAAGGCGTGCTCGTCTCGGTCGGAGGGGCCCGACGGCCCCGGCGGGGGTGCCGGCGCGCGCGGGACATGGCCCGCGATCATCTCATCGCCGTCTCCGCAGCCTGCCGGGGAGTCGCGGATCAGGGGCGTACGGGGAGGTTCAGCGTGGTCCAGTCGGCGAGGACGCGTGCGCAGTCGGCGACCGTCTCGCGCCATGCCCTGGCCGCGCCGTCGCCCGCCTCGTCGCTGACGTGCTTGACGATGCGCAGCGGAACACCGGCCTGCTGGGCGGCGGACGCGAGAGCGTAGCCCTCCATGTCGACGAGCGGGGCGTGCGCGGCCAGGCGGGCGCGGGCCGCCTCGTCGGAGATGAAGGAGTCGCCGGTGGCGAGGACGGGCCCGCCGTGGTCGGGGAGGTCGATCGGCGCACCGTAGATCTCGCCCGTCAGGGAGGCGAGCACGGCGTTGTCCAGGTCGTGCTGGATCACGGAGCCGATGACGTGGGTGCCCGTCCAGCCGGGGCGCAGTGCACCCGCCGTACCCAGGTTCACGACGCCCGAGGGGTGCGGGCCGCGGGCCAGGACGGTGGCCAGCGCGGTCGCCGCGTTGACCTTGCCCATGCCGGTGAGCAGGACGGGGAGGTCCGTGTCGAGGAACTGCGCCTCTTCCTTCACGGCCAGCACGAGCAGGGGACGGCCGGCGGTGATCTCACCTATGAGTTCCATGCGGCAACGGTAGCGGCGAGGCGGTCGCCGGCCCGCAGCCGGGGCAGGAAACGTCCGGTCAGCGGCTGCGGACCGCGCCGCGCGCCACGGGGGTCAGGAGCATCCCGATGGTGAGTCCGACGGCGAGATAGACGGCGGCCGTGCCCACCTTCGTCACGAGGGGCACCGACGTGGTGAAGGGCAGCAGCACCATGACAAGCGTCGCCAGCGTGACGATCCAGGAGAAGAAGCGCCCGGGCTGCGGTGTGCCCAGGCACAGGAGGTGAAGAAGCAGCGTCGCGGCGAGGGCCGCAACGGCGGCGCCGCCCGCGAGCAGGCCGGTGGACGCGTCCCCCATCGCGCCGTCGCGCTCCGGTGCGAACACGGCGACGCCGAGGACACCGCGGACGAGGAGCACACCGGCCACGGCGGTCAGTGCGGCGACGAGCGCGGTCATCAGGCCGCCGGACCAGATCTTGCGGGCGTCGACGCGTGACGGCGGGGGCGGAGGCGGTGCGCTGTCGGCGTACGGCCCGTACGCGGGGTAGGTGGGGTGTGCCGGGTCGGGCCCGTAGAGCTGGTGCGGATCCTGCCCGTAGCCGGGTTCCTGGCCGTAGGGCGTATGCGGTGTCTCCATGAGGAATCTCCCCCTCCGTCCGGATGCCTGGCTCAAGCCAACACAGGAGCGGTGGCGCGGCGCGAGCGGGCGTGGGCCGAATGGACGGGCAGGAGGAGTCGTGGGTCAGTCGCGGCCGGGGGCCGGGGCGCCTGCGCGGGGTGTGAGGCCGAGCAGGCGCAGATACATCGCCGTCAGGTCGGCGACCGCGCGGTCCCGGGAGGCCGGGTCGGCGGCCACGGTCCGGGCGAAGCCGGCGACCATGCCGGCCGCGGCGGTGGCCACGGACTCCGGCGAACCGGCCGGCTCGGCCAGGCCCTGGCGCACCAGACGGGCGATGTAGCGCGCGGTGCGTCCGCGGGGCCGGTCGTTGATCTCGTCGCGGAGCACGCGCATCGCCGGATCGGTGAGCGACTGGTGTTCGAGCACGGTCATGAAGGCGAGGTTGTCCACGTAGGCGTCCAGGAACGCCGCGTTGGTCCGTTCGGCGAGCAGGTACGGGTCCTCGGCCTCGGGGTCCGCCGCTTCCTGTGCCGCGAGGAACCGGTCGCGCAGATCGGCGGCGAGCACGGCGAAGACCTCCTGCTTGGAGGCGAAGTAGACGTAGAAGGTGGCGCGGCCCACGTCGGCCTCGGCCGTGATGTCGGCGATCGTCGTGCGCGCGTAGCCCCGCTGTTCGAAGACCGTGCGGGCCGCGGTGAGCAGCCGGGCGCGCGTGGCGCTGTCCTGGCGGTCCAGCTTGTCGCGCACGGTCCAGGAGTTTCTCGCGATCGGCATGGCCCCAGCTTATTGACGTTGACGACGGCGTCAACGCAGACTGGGCACGCCATCGACGTTGACACCGGCGTCAACGTCAATGGCGCGTCGGCAGGTCCGGCACGTCCGGAACCGTCATGTACGGCCCGAGGCCGTCACGTACAGAAGGCCCGCGGCACGGGCCCGTGGAGGGGACGTCCGATGACAGGTGTGCTGATCGCCAACCGGGGCGAGATCGCGGTCCGGATCCACCGCGCGGCGTCGGCGCTCGGCCTGCGGACCGTGGCCGTGCACTCCGCGGACGACCGCTCGGCGGCCCATGTGCGGCTCGCCGACGAGGCCCACCTGCTCAAGGGCGAAGGCGTGGCCGCCTATCTCGACGTGCGCCAGATCGTCGGGATCGCCGGGCGCGCGGGATGCGATCTGGTCCATCCCGGCTACGGGTTCCTCAGCGAGAACGCCGACTTCGCGAAGGCGTGCGCCGAGGCGGGGCTGACCTTCGTGGGACCCACCCCGGAACTGCTCGCCCTCTTCGGCGACAAGGCGAGCTCACGGGCGCTCGCCGTCCGGCACGGCGTCCCCGTCCTCGCGGCGACCGGCGCCCCGACCTCGCTCGCGCAGGCCACGGAGTTCCTCGCCGGCGTGCGTGACGGCGTGATGGTGAAGGCGGTCGCCGGGGGAGGCGGGCGCGGCATGCGCGCCGTGCACGACGCGGCGGACCTCCTCTGGGCCTACGAACGCTGCCGCTCCGAGGCGGAGCGCGCCTTCGGCAACGGCGACGTCTACGTCGAGCAACTGCTGCCCCGCGCCAAGCACATCGAGATCCAGGTCGTCGGGGACGGCACCGGACAGGTGACCCACCTGTGGGACCGGGAGTGCTCGGTCCAGCGCCGCAACCAGAAGCTGATCGAGGTCGCGCCCAGCCCGTGGCTCCCCGCGCGCACGCGTGACGTGCTGATCGAGGCCGCGGTCACGATGGCTTCCGCGACGCGGTATCTCGGGCTCGGGACCTTCGAGTTCCTCGTCGACGCGGACGACCCGGACGCCTCCTACTTCATCGAGACCAACCCGCGCCTCCAGGTCGAGCACACCATCACCGAGGAACTCACCGGCGTAGACCTGGTGGCCACCCAACTGCGCCTCGCCCAGGGCAGGTCCCTCGCCGAACTCGGCCTCCTCCAGGAGGACGTCCCGCGGCCGCGCGGCTTCGCGATCCAGACCCGCGTCAACCTCGAAGAGCTGTCCGCGGACGGCACGGCCCACGCCTCGCAGGGCACGCTGACCGCCTTCGAGGCGCCCGGCGGCCCCGGCGTGCGCGTGGACACCCACGGCCGCGCGGGCCTGGAGATCAAGGGCTCGTACGACTCCCTCGTCGCCAAGGTGATCACTCGCACGGTCCGGGGCGACTTCGCCGACGCGGCCGGGAAGGCGGCCGCAGCGCTCGGCGAGTTCACGCTCTCCGGAGTGCCGTCGAACCTGCCGCTCCTGCGCGCCGTCCTGCGCCACGAGGCCTTCCGGGACGGCACCGTGACGACCGCCTTCGTCAACGAACACCTCGACAAGCTCGTACCGGGAGCCGCGCCTTCCCAGGAGGGTCACGGCTCGGTCCTCACCGCGCTCTCCGCGGGCAGTGTCGTCGACGTCTGTGTGGAGCCGGGCGCCGAGGTGGCGGCCGGCGCGCCACTCGTCGTGCTCGAGGCGATGAAGATGGAACACGTCCTGACGGCGCCGCGCGGGGGAGTGGTGCGCGAGGTCCGCGCGAGCGTCGGGGACGTCGTCCCGGCCAGCGCCGAACTCGTCGTCTTCGCACCGTCGGAGGGCGAGGAGAGCGTCGACGAGGCGACGGCCGAGGCCGATCTCGATATCATCAGGCCCGACCTCGCCGAGGTCGTCGAGCGCCATCGCGTCACTCTCGACGAGGCGAGGCCGCAGGCCGTCGAGCGCCGCAGGCGCACCGGCCACCGCACCGCACGCGAGAACCTCGCCGACCTCTGCGACCCGGGCACCTTCACCGAGTACGGCGCGCTGGCGATCGCCGCGCAGCGCCGGCGCCGGACCCTCGACGACCTGATCGCCGGCACACCGGCCGACGGCATCGTCACCGGCGTCGCCCAGGTCAACGGCGCCCTGTTCGGCGACCGGCGCAGCCAGTGCGCCGTCCTCGCCTACGACTACACGGTTCTCGCCGGCACGCAGGGGATGCTCAACCACAAGAAGACCGACCGCATGCTCGAACTCGCCGAGCGGCAGCAGATCCCGGTCGTGCTCTTCGCCGAGGGCGGCGGCGGACGCCCCGGCGACACCGACATGATGGCGGTCGCCGGACTCGACGTCCCCACGTTCGCCACCCTCGCCCGCCTCAGCGGGCAGGTGCCGACGATCGGCATCGTCGCCGGGCGCTGCTTCGCCGGCAACGCCGCGCTCCTCGGCTGCTGCGACGTCGTCATCGCGACCGCCGACGCCACCGTCGGCATGAGCGGCCCCGCGATGATCGAGGCGGGCGGCCTCGGGCAGTTCCTGCCCGAGGAGGTCGGACCGATGCCGGTCCAGGTCCCGAACGGCGTCGTCGACATCCTGGTCGACGACGAGGCCGAGGCCGTGGCCGTCGCCAAGAAGTACCTCTCGTACTTCCAGGGCGACCTGAGCGACTGGGACTGCGCGGACCAGCGCCTCCTGCGGCACGTCGTCCCGGAGAACCGGCTGCGCGCGTACGACGTCCGGGAGGCGGTCACCCTCCTCGCCGACACCGGCTCGGTCCTGGAACTGCGCCGTGCGTTCGGCGTCGGCGTCATCACCGCACTCGTACGGGTCGAGGGGCGGCCGATGGGCCTGGTCGCCAACAACCCGCAGCATCTCGGCGGCGCCATCGACAGCGACGCCGCCGACAAGATGGCCCGCTTCCTGCAACTCTGCGACGCCCACGGACTGCCCGTGATCACCCTGTGCGACACCCCGGGTTTCATGGTCGGGCCGGACGCCGAGAAGACCGCGACCGTACGGCACTTCAGCCGGCTCTTCGTCGCGGGAGCCCACCTCGGCGTGCCGGTCTTCTCCGCCGTCCTGCGCAAGGGCTACGGCCTCGGCGCGATGGCGATGACCGGCGGCGGCTTCCGCGCGCCCACGGCGATGGTCTCCTGGCCCACCGGTGAGATCGGTCCGATGGGCCTCGAAGGCGCAGTCCGCCTCGGTTACCGCCGCGAACTCGAAGCCATCGCCGACCCGCAGGAGCGCCGGGCCATGTACGAGGCGCTCCTCGCGGAGCAGTACGAGCGGGGCAAGGCGCTCAACGCGGGGACGACCTTCGAGGTCGACGACGTGATCGACCCGGCCGAGACCCGCCGCTGGATCAGCGCGACGTTCGCCCAGCACCCCACGCATCCGCACCCGCCCGAGGGGCACACCCGCCGTCGTTTCGTCGACACGTGGTGACGCCCGTGGGGTGAAGGTCCAGGTAGGTCAGGTCGGGACAACAACCGAGGAGCCGCATGAAGATCGAGGAGTACCTGGAGGATCTGCGCGCCCGTCAGGCCCGGGTCCGCCCGCACGGCACACCGTCCGACGTCGTGTACCCGCTCGGCGAGATCTCCGTGCCGGACCACGTCGCGCACTGGGCGCGGCTGCGTCCCGACCGGGCCGCGGTCGTCTTCGAGGGCCGCACCGTCACCTACCGCGAGCTGGACGAGCTGAGCCGCCGTGTGGCGGGTCGCCTCGCCTCCGAGGGGGTCGGCGCGGGCGACCGGGTCGCCGTCCACCTGCCCAACTGCCCCCAGTTCCTGATCGCCTTCCTGGCCGTGCTGCGGCTCGGCGCGGTGCACGTGCCGGTCAACCCGATGTTCCAGGGCGCCGAACTCGCCTACGAACTCGAGGACTGCGGCGCCGAGACCGTCATCACCCGCGACACCTCGCTCCCGCTGCTGGCTTCCGTACGCCGACAGACCGCGGTGCGACGGGTGTTCGTCACCTCGCTCACCGAGATGGCCCTGGCCGCGACCGCACCGGACGGTGTGGCGATCGAGGGGCTCGCGGTCCACACCTGGGCGCAGGCCGTGGCGCACGAGCCCGTCGACGGTGGCCCGGCCGACCTCGACGCCCTGGCCGCGCTGAACTACACCGGCGGCACGTCAGGCCTCCCCAAGGGCTGCATGCACACCCAGCGGCACATGATCTACACCATCGCCACCAGCGCCGCGGCCACCCGCCAGACGGCCGACGGCGAGGTGGTGGTCCTGTGCTACATCCCGGTCTTCTGGATCGCGGGCGAGGATCTGGGCATCCTCAACCCCCTGATGCTGGGCGGCACTTCGGTGCTCATGCCCCGCTGGGACCCGGCCCGCGTCCTGCGGGCGATCGACACGCACAAGGTCACCACGATGGTCGGCACCGTGGAGAACTATCTCGAACTGCTCGACCGGCCGGACTTCGCCTCGTACGACCTGAGTTCGCTCGTCGACCCGCTCTGCACCTCGTTCATCCGCAAGCTCGACGTCGGCGTCCGGCGGCGCTGGGAGGCCGCCGCGGGCAGCCACTCCGTCCTGCGCGAGGCCGCGTACGGCATGACCGAGACGCACACGATCGACGTGACGCCCTACGGGTTCCAGGGCGATGACCAGGATCTGCACGCCGAACCCGTCTTCTGCGGACTGCCCATGCCCGGTACGGACATCGCCGTGGTGTCGCCCGTCACCGGTGAACCGCTGCCGCTCGGCGAGGCGGGCGAGATCGTCGTGCGCAGCCCCTCGGTGACGACCGGCTACTGGAACAAGCCCGACGCCACGGCGCGGCAGCTGCGTGACGGCTGGCTGCACACGGGGGACAACGGCCGTATCAACGACGACGGCTGTCTTCACTATCTCGGCCGCGACAAGGACCTCATCAAGGTGAAGGGCATGAGTGTCTTCCCCGCGGAGGTCGAGATGCTGCTGTGCCGTCACCCCGACGTGCACACGGCCGCCGTCGTCCCGGCCGACGACCCGTCGAAGGGCCAGGTCCCCGTGGCTTTCGTGACGCTCCGTCAAAAGGGCGCGGTGGGCGCCTCGGCGCTGCGTGACTGGGCGCGCGAGAGCATGGCGGCCTACAAGGTTCCCCTGGTCGAGATAGTCGACGAGATGCCGATGACGACGACCATGAAGATCCGGAAGGTGGACCTGACGGCCCGCGCGCAGCAGCTCGCCGACGACCGCTGAAGGCCGTGCCGGCGCGCCTCAGGTCTTGGGCATGAGCGTGTGCAGCAGGTCGACGCACTGCCGGAGGTCCGGCTCGGGCGAGGCGTGGTCGCCGGCGGTGCCCAGTGACCACTGTTCCAGCGCGGTGCGGGTCACGGCGAGCGCGATGCCGGTGAGCAGGCGGGGCCGGGGGTCGGCCGGAGCGGCGGCCATCCGTTCGGCCACCGCCTCCCTCACCTGTTCCTCGAAGGCGTCGAACCGCGCGTGGAGCGCCGCCCGCAGTTCGGGATGCCGCTCGGCGATCCGGAAGGTGGTCTGGACGAGTTCGCGGTCGGGCACGACATCGTCGGTGATGTGCGCGGACAGGACGTCGAGCAGTTCGGTGAGCGTCGCCCGGGGCGCCGGGTCGCCGTGCGCGAGGCGCCGGCGGAGCGCGTCCGGCAGCGGGGGCGGGCCGATGGTGAGCGCCGACTCCTTGCTCGGGAAGTAGTTGAAGAACGTGCGCTGCGAGATCCCGGCGGCGGCACTGATCATGTCGACCGTCACCCCGGCCAGGCCGTGCCCCTCGACGAGCCGTACCGCGGCGGCGTGGATCGCGTGCTCGGTCTCGCGGCGGCGCCTCGCGCGAAGGCCCTCGCCTGCTGCGGACGTACGGACCGGACTGGGCATGGCGACAGTCTCGCAGGTCGCACGAGGCGCCCGCGCAGGGCCCCGGAGGCCGTCGAACGCCCCGGGTCAGAAGTAGCCCTTCTCGCCGTCGAGGAGCTCACGGATCGCGTCGAGGTGACCGGCGTGCCGGGCGGTCTCCTCGATCATGTGCAGGAGGATCCACCGCAGACTCGCCGACCCGGCACGGAAGTCGGGGTGCCGGCCCGCCTGGTCGAGGGAGTTCGTGGCGGTGATCTCGTTCGACCGGGCGTACTGGCGCGCGTACTCGCCGAGCAGCTGCTCGAGGGGGACGTCGTCGACGAGCATGTCGGCGTCCTCGGGCCCGTCGTCGAACTGGGGCCCCTCGGCCGCGCCGCCCATCAGCATGACCTCGAACCAGCAGTGCTCGACCCACCGCAGATGCGACACGACCCCTGCCACGGTCATGGCGGGGGACGCGGGGAGTACGGAGCGATGGGCGTCCTTCTCGGAAACGCCCTCGCACTTCCACTCGACGACGGCGCGCTGCATGTCCAGCCAGGCGAGCAACTGCGTTCGCTCGTCGGCGTCGTAGGGAGGGCGTATGCGAGGAGGAGTCATGGGTGGGGAGGCTACTGGCCGGGTCTCTCCCGCCGCGCGGCAATTTCCTGCGGGTGGCGTCGCGCGGCCTTACGCCGCGGAGCGTGGCGCGCGTTCTTTGGCGGCCGGGACCGAGGCGGGGCGCGGCTCGGGGCGGGGCACGGGGCGGGCCTCGGGGCGGGGCTCGGGACGAAGCTGCGGCCGTGGTGGGGCCGGCGGCGCGAAGGCCGGTGGAACGGTCGTGGGGGCGGCGGCCGGGGCCGCCGCGGATATCGGCAGGCGTACCCGCCGCGGGGCGGATATGACGTGGCAGTGCGGGGCGCCGAGCCGCTCGCCCAGCCGGCGTACGTCCCTCGGCAGGTCGCGCCGCCAGGCCATGGCGACCACGGGCGCGAGCAGTGTCAGCGCGCCGGTCAGGCGGCACTGCACCGTGAGGCGCAGGAGGGTGCCGCGGGGGCGCGGGGAGAGCGTGAACGAGTACATCGGTGTCTGGGCGCCGAGGGCGTTCCACATCCGGTCGCCGCGGAAGACGAGGTGCTCGCCCGGGACGTACGCCACGCACTGGAGCACCTGGTCCCGGTGGCGCCCGGGAAAGCGGTACACATGGGCCACGCCGGGACCTGCGGGCTCTGCGCTCTCGGCGACGGTGTCGACTCCCGAGAACCAGAGTGGGAGATTCCGTGCGTCGGAAAGGAAGTCGTACACCTCGGTGACGGATCGGCCTATGTGGACGTCAACGGAAATCTCTGGCATCACGCACCTCCCCGACGCCCGTCCGGTCGTCGGCGCGGTGCCGACGGGTACGCACCCCACGGGCTCTACATTCCAAACGTGCGTGCGGATCGGCTCCACGACATCTCGGAGTAGGCCGAACGGGTGACATGGCAGGCACGTACGGTGGTCGCCTGCCCGGAACGCCGCCTGCCATGCGGCTCGCGGCGGCCGGGGGTGTGAGGGAGGTGCGCGGGAGGTGTGAGGAAGGCGCGGCCGGGCCGTCACCGATCGTGGGACCCGGCACCGAACATGTTGAACGTTCGTTAAAGCTACGCTTTGTGTGTCCGCCGCAGCTCGGCCTTCAGGACCTTCCCCGCGGCCGAGGTCGGCAGCGCCTCGAGGAACCGCACCTCGCGCACCCGCTGGTACGGCGCGACGCGGGCGGACACATGCGCCATCAGCTCCTGTGCGAGAGCCGGGCCGGGGGCCGGCGAGGCATCCGGACGCGTCACGACGTACGCCGCCGGTATCTCGCCCGCCTCGGCCGCGGGAACACCGATCACCGAGACCTGCGCGACCGCGGGATGGCCGCTGAGGATCTCCTCCAGCTGGCCCGGATAGACGTTGTAACCCTTGTAGATGAGCATGTCCTTGGCGCGGCCCACGATGTAGACGTGGCCGCGCTCGTCGCACCGTGCCAGGTCGCCGGTGCGCAGCCAGCCGTCGACGAACTGCTCTGCCGTCAGCTCCGGGTGGCCGTGGTAGCCGGCGGTGATCTGCGGGCCGCGGGCCCACAGCTCGCCCGTCTCGCCGTCGGGCACGCGACGTCCCGTCTCCACGAGGTCGCGGATCTCGATCTCGGTGTCGAAGACGGGCAGGCCGACCGACCCGATCGGGACCGGGTCGTCGGGGTCGACGATCCCCGAGGTGACGCCCATGGTGGCCTCGGTCAGCCCGTAGCCCTCCACGACGCACGCGCGGGGGAACAGCGTCCGCAGGGCCCGCAGCGTCGTCGTATCGATAGGCGCGGCGCCGGAGTTGACCACGCGGACCGCGGAGAGCGCGCGGCCTTGTGCGGCGGGGGCGGCGAGCAGGGCGTGGAAGAGCGCGGGGGATCCAGCGATCTGGGTGGCTCCGAACTTCTCGGCCAGCTCCAGGAACCGCTCGGGGTCGAAACGGCCGGCGAGGACACTCGTCAGTCCGGCGAGTACGCCGATCGACTGGCCGACCAGCCCCATCGCGTGGAAGAACGGCGCGACGGCGATCGAGACGCCCTGTCCGGGCTGGTTCGTGTACTCGGTGGCCGCCTCGGCCACCGGGTCGAGGAAGATGCCCCCGTCGGGGTCCACCGCGGGCACGGCGGCCGCGCGCCAGCAGGTGAACTGGAGGCAGTTCGCCACGACATGACGGTGCAGCACCTGGACCGCCTTCGAGCGCCCTGTCGTGCCGCCCGTGAAGGACAGGTGGGCGACCGCGTCGGGCGGGACGTGGGGGCCGGGCTCCGGGTCGCCCGCGAGCAGCTCGGCGAGCGGCACCGTGCCGTCCAAGGGTGCCGGATCGCCGGGCGCGACGGCCGACGGCGGTACGACGGCGACCAGTTCGAGTCCGTCGGTGCCGGCGGCGAGGAGCGCCGGGGCCGTGGCCGGGTGCGTCACGGCCGCCCGGACCTCCGCCTCGTCCAGCTGAGCGCGCAGAGCCGCCGGGGGAAGGGTGGGGTTGAGGGGCGCCACGACGGCCCCGGCCAGCAGGATCCCGTAGTAGGTGACCGGGAACCAGAGGGAGTTGGGCTGGTGCAGTGCCACCGCGTCGCCCTCGGCGATGCCGCGCTGGCGCAGCCCCCGTGCGAAGCGGAGCGCCTGTTCGTGGAGTTCCGCGTAGGTCAGCGTGTCGTCGCCGTCGCGCAGGGCGACCCGGTCGGGATATCTCCTGGCCGAGCCGGCGAGGATGTCCCCGACGGATGCCTCAGGGTAGGAGAGGCGGGCCGGCATGCCCTTCGGACGGCGACGGATCACGCGGCAACTCCCTTGTCGACGGGTGCGACGGGCGGGCAGTCAGAACATTCGTTAAGCTACGGTCCCCGTCGGCGCGTGTCCAGACGTCTGCAGCAGGGCCCGGTTGGGCGTCATCGAAGCGGTGCCCTCCGCGCACAGCCTGCCCGCCGTGTCCTCGACGGCCGCCCGCACCAGTGTCCGCAGGCGGCCCGGCTTGATCACCGTCCCGACCACCTTGTACGTGGCGCCCGCCCGGACCGGGCGCAGGTACTCGACGTTCAGGCTCATCGTCAGGAACGGCGTCAGGGGTTCGCTCCCGGACATCACGGTGGCGCCGCACGCCTCGTCGAGCGTGGTCGCGACGAAGCCGCCGTGCACGACACCGCCCCGGTTGAGGAGGGACTCCCCGGGGGTCCAGGCCATCTCCACCCGCCCCTTGTCGACCTGGGTGATGCTCAGGCCGAACTGCGTGTAGGGGACGTGCGGCGCGTGCGCCAGTTCCTCGGCGAGCGTGCGGATGCGGTCCAGGCCGGTGCCGGCGCCCCAGGCGAAGTCGGGCATGTGGAGTGGATTCCTTCCGGGTGTGCTGCGGGACAGGTGGGGTCAGGTGGCTGCGGGCCGGTGGCGGATCAGTGCCTCCTGGAGTACCGAGGCGACCAACTGGCCGTCCTGCGACCAGAGTTCACCGCGTGACATCGCGTGGCCGTCGGACAGGTTCGTGGTGTGCTGGGCGTACAGCAGCCAGGCGTCGGCGCGCGCGGGGCGGTGGAACCACATGGCGTGGTCCAGCGACGCCAGCATCACCCTCGACCGGCGGCCGCTCCGCGCGCCGTGCGGTTCCCAGGGCAGCGCGGCCGTGGGGGAGATCGTCAGGTCCGACAGGTACGCGAGCGCGGCGGTGTGCAGCAGCGGCTCGTCGGGCAGCGGCCGCGCCGCCCGCAGCCAGCAGCGCCGCCGCGACATGCCGTCGGCCCGCGCGGCCAGCTCGTCGGCGTCCGCCTCCACGAGCCGCAGGTCGACGGCGCGGGGGATGACGGATTCTCGGTAGCGCTCCGGGTGCTCCCGCGCCATCACCTCGTACGGGGCTTCGCAGTCGTCCGGCGACGGTGCGCCGGGCATCTCCGGCTGATGGTCGAGCGCGCTCTCGGGCTTCTTGAAGGAAGCGGACAGGCTGAGCACCGTCATGCCGTCCTGGCGCGCGGCCACCTGCCGGGCCGCGTAGGAAGCCCCGTCCCGCAGCCGCTCCACCTCGTACGCGACGGAGGCTTCCGGCGCGACCGAACGCAGGAAGTAGGCGTGCAGGGAGTGCGGTTGCCGCCCGCCGTCGACCGTGCGCCCCGCCGCGAGCAGCGCCTGCGCGAGCGTGACCCCGCCGAAGGCCCGCGGAGGCCGGCCCATGTGGGGCATGCCGGTGAAGGCGCTGTCGCCCGACGCCTCGAGACCCAGTAGCTCGCCGAGGGGAAGCAGGTCCGCGCGGTCGGACGTGGCATCCGGCTGCGCCACGGCGAGTTGGTTGTATTGAGCACCCATGGTCGGCATGCTGCCAGCCCCGGGGGCCTCCGTGGCTGTGACGGTGCTCACGCGGCCCGCAGCCGTGCCGCCCCGGATCGGACGGCGGAGGCGTCTGCACTGGTCATTTACCCTGTGACCGGCCGGTTCGCGGCATGTGCCAGTACACTCGGCGACGTCCCGCTACGACTGTTCGACCGTTCGTTCAGTGCGCACGGCGCCGGGGCGGAAGCAGGAGATCGGAGAGCTGTGTCCACGCGACCCGCAGGCCACAAGGCCATCGTCGAGGCTGCCCGGCAGGAGTTCTCCGAGCGGGGCTACGGCGCGACCTCGATCCGCGACATCGCCCAGCGCGCCGGGGTGAGCCTGTCCGCCCTGTACTACTACTACAAGGGCAAGCAGGACCTGCTGGTCGCCATCCTCGACGACGGTCTCGACGCCTACTTCGGCGCGTGCGACACGGCGTTGGAGGCGGCGGGTGACGACCCCGCCGAGCAGCTGGAGGCGCTCGTCGCGGCGACCGTCCGGTTCCGTACCGGCCACCCCGTGAAGAGCAGCATCGTGCTGACCGAGGGGCGCAGCCTGGAGCCCGAGCACCTGGCGCGCTACCGGAAGAACGAGGCGCGCGGCACCCAGCAGTTCCGCGAGGTCATCGAGGGCGGTGTGGCGCAGGGCATCTTCCTCACCCCGTATCCGGACGACGCCCGGCGCGCGGTCATCGCGATGTGCAACGCCATCGCGGAGTGGTACCAGGCGGAAGGCCCGGTGTCCGTGGACGAGCTGGTGGAGCGGTACGTGGCCCTGGCGCTGACGGTGGTCGAGTACCGGCCCCGTGCGGTGCGGCGCCCCGCGCGCGCCTGACACCGGGCCGCGACGGCGTCAGCCGGCGGGAGCGGCCGTCATGTGCGGCGATCCGTCGTCGTCCAGGAACTCGATCACCGCGAAAGCGATGAGCGCGCACAGGGCGATCCACACGATGACGACGCCCGTCGGACGGTCCCACACCAGCATGATCACGGCCGACACCGCGACGACCGTCCAGTTCAGCCATGACTTCGCCCGGTGCACCCACGCGCCCACCGGGCCGCCGGTGAGGCCCGCCGCGTCGCGCACCGCGCCGATGCCGCCGCGCCACATGGACATGACCCGGGTCGCCGCCCGACCCTCGCCGGTCAGCCACGCGGCGAGCGCCACCAGGACGCCGACGGTGATCACCATGCGTACCGTCGTCCGCAGGAACCGTACGAGCGCGTCGTAGACGGCGCCGGCGGCCGGCTGCGACACCTCGGAGGGCAGCCCGTCGAGATAGATCGCGCGGAACGCCCACAGGCCGATGCCGAGGATCGCGGCGCCCACGGCGATGGCGATCCCCACCGCCACCAGGGCGCGCCGCTTGCGGACGGCCAGGAGGACGGCCACGGCCGCGAGGACCAGGGTGAGGATCGGCAGCCAGACCCCCATGAGCTGGAGCAGCCGGAAGCCCTTCTTGATCTTTCCGATGGAGTCGGACGTCACGATCGTGAAGTCGGTGTGCACATCGGGGATCTTCGAGGCGACCCCGAGGCCACGGTCGACGAGCCGCTGCTTCGCCTCCGCGATGACGGGAGCCAGGTCGATCGTCACCGTGTCGTTCGTGAGCTTGACGGCGCCGCCGCCGCTCCCGGTCAGTGCCTTGTCGACCGCCGTGTGCACACGCCGGTTGAGGCCGGTCCACAGCTTCTCGAACGCGTCGCTCGAGACGAACTTCTGGACGGTGTCGTGCACGAAGCCGCTGAGTCCACTGGTGAGCGGGCCGCTCAGTTTCCCCAGTGCCTTTTCGAGTCTCGGCCGGTCGGCGGGTGCCACGTCGCTGAGGAGCGTCTTGAGATCGATGTTCTCCATGACGACGTTCGTGACACGGTTCGTGACGGCCGCCTGGACATCGGGGTCGGAAGCGAGCGGCTTCATCGTCGCCACGTAGCGATCGGTGTCGCCGACGATGTCGCTGGCCCATGTCGCGACGGCGCTGAGCGGCGTCAGGATCGCCACGATGACGATCAGGAGGCCCGCGAAGAACGAGCGCAGATGGTGCCGGGGCCGGGGCCGCGCCGGCCCACCGGACTCCAGCTGGGCGACCCGGGCGCGCAGCTCGGCGATCTCGTCGCTCGACGGGGGACGGTCCTCACGGTCCGGTGTCATGTATTCATGGGATGCCATGCGGGGGTGGAGGGCGCGTTGGGTTAGTGCGTACGGGCGGCCGTCGCACCCCGTCACCACCGTCACGGGGTGACGATCGGGAAGTCCGGAGCGTTGTCGTCGAGGAGCGAGAGCAGGGTGTCGAGGACGCCCAGATCGCCCGAATGATAGACGCCGTGAAGACTCTTTCCGGCCAGCAGGGCCAGGAGTTGGGGCTTCGTGAGGGTGAGGGAGAGATCCGCGTTGTCGGCGGGCCGGGTCGTGCGGGTGTGGACCAGGACACCGTTGTGCAGCGTCATGCGGTACATCTCGCCCAGGTCCGACAGGTGCCAGTGCAGGGTGAGCGAGTGCTCCCACGCCCGGGGCCCGTCGAGCCGGACCGCGAGTGAGTCGAAGAGCTGCTCGACGTTCAGCGCGGCGGACATGTCGCCGCCTCCGATGCTGGTCCTCCCGATGTCGCCGCGCAGCTCCTGGGCGCCGGTGAGGTAGCAGTTGCGCCAGGTCGCGTTCTCCGCGCCGTGAGCCAGCCGCTCGAAGGCCTGCCCGAGCAGCTCCTTGGCGTCGGCGCTGTCCGGCGCGGCGAACACGGCGTGCCTCAGGAGCTGGGCGGCGAACCGCAGATCGCCCTCCTCCAGGTATGTACGCGCTTTGCCGAGCACCGCGTCGAGCCCGCCCATGCAGTCGACGTAGCGCTCGGCGGTCTCGGTGGGCGGGTGCTCCCACAGGGAGGCGGGGTGGCCGTCGTACCAGCCCATGTAACGCTGGTAGATGGCCTTCACGTTGTGGCTGACGGAGCCGTAGTAGCCGCGCGCGTGCCAGGCGGCGGAGAGCGGGGGCGGCAGCTCGATCAGCTCGGCGATCTCCGTCCCCGTGCAGCCCTGGTTGAGCAGCCGCAGCGTCTGGTCGTGCAGGTACGCGTACAGGTCGCGCTGCTCGGCGAGGAAGGACCTGATCCGGTCCGAGCCCCAGGTCGGCCAGTGGTGCGAGGCGAACAGGACGTCCGCGTCGTGGCCGAAGAGTTCGATGGCCTCGTTGAGGTGGCGGGCCCAGATCCGGGCGTCGCGGACCACGGCGCCGCGCAGGGTCTGGATGTTGTGCAGGTTGTGCGTGGCGTTCTCGGCCATGCACAGGGCGCGCCGCTGGGGCAGCAGGAAGTTCATCTCCGCCGGCGCCTCGGTGCCGGGCGTCATCTGGAAGCGGAACACGACGCCGTCGAGGGTGAGTTCCTGTCCCGTGTGCCGGACCTCGACGGTGGGCGCCACGAGCCCCGCGGTGCCGGTGGACGCGGTGAATCCGAGGCCCATGCCGACGAGGCCCCCGGGGCCCCGCTCCAGGTTGGCCCCCGTGTAGTAGGTGCCGCGGCGCAGCATCGCCGTGCCCGCGTACACGTTCTCCGCGACGGCGTGTTCCATGAAGCCCTGGGGAGCGACGACGGGAACGCCGTCGTCGGGTCCGATGACGCCGAGCACGCCGCCGAAGTGGTCGAGGTGGGAGTGGGTGAACACGACGGCGGCGACCGGCCGTTCACCGCGCTGCGACCGGTACAGGTCCAGGGCGGCGGCCGCCGTCTCGGCGGAGGCGAGCGGGTCGACGACCACGACACCGTGGTCGCCCTCGATCAGCGTCATGTTGGAGAGGTCGAACCCGCGTGCCTGGAAGACGCCCTCCGTTACCTCGAACAGACCGGCCCGCGCGCAGAGTTGGGACTGCCGCCACAGGTTCGGGTGCGCCGTGTCGGGACAGTCCTCGTCGAGGAACGCTGTGTCGTCGAAGTTCCACACGACGCGCCCGTCCTCGGCCGTGACCGTCGAGGACAGCGGCGGGGAGACGAGGCCCCGGTCCGCCTCCTCGAAGTCGGACCGGTCGGCGAAGTCGGGGGAGGAGGCGGGGGTGTCGGAGGTGGTCACGTGAGTCTCCCAGGGGTGTGTGTCGGCGCCGCGCTTCGGTGCCGTACGCGCGCAGGAACAGCGCCTCCGCCCGCCCGTTCCGGCGTCCTTCGTGCTCGGTGAGGGGGAACGGCGGGGTCGTCCAGGCCGCGTCGTCGACCGGGAGCCGCACGTCGTAGGGGCAGTACAGGAGCGCGGTCGGCGCGCCGGGCTGCGCGGGCCGGTGCCCCATGGCGGCGTGGCTGCTGTCCGGGGTCTCGGCGAGATGGGCGTCGCGCAGACCCGCCTCGCCGAACGCGTCCGCGACCCACCCCCACCGCGCGGCCTTGCGGCCCTCCTCGGGCGGGTAGTGGCCGCGGGTCGGCGAGGGACGGGACGGCGAGGAGCCGGCTCGGGCCGGCCTTCGCCCGGCGCGTCAACTCTGCGATGCGGGCAGCCAGTTCGTTGTCGGGGGAGGGCATGCTTCATCGCCT
This sequence comes from Streptomyces sp. NBC_00569, assembly GCF_036345255.1. NCBI lineage: Bacteria > Bacillati > Actinomycetota > Actinomycetes > Kitasatosporales > Streptomycetaceae > Streptomyces > Streptomyces sp. NBC_00569. Next base: position 8,839,049 of record NZ_CP107783.1, read on the forward strand.
CACCGTGTCGTCGGTCTTGAGGCCGTCGATCTTGTCCTGGATCTTCGCCAGCTTGTCGGGGCAGTAGACGCCCAGGACGATCGCCTCGGCCTCCACGGCCCGTCGGTCGGAGATGACGGGCCGCTGCCCGGGGCCGCCCGCGCCGTTGGACAGATTGATCTTCCACAGGCCCGACTTGAGGGCGGACCCGGGATCGCGGCAGACGTTGCCGCCGTCGGTGCCGAGCGTGCGCACGATGCCACCGGTGTCGGGTCTGGAGTACCCGGCCGCCACCAGCTCGTCCGCGAGCTGGTGGGCCTTCTTGTGGGCGTCGTCGGTCGTCCTCACGCTGTTGTACTGGACGAGTCCGACGACCACGAGGGCCAGTAGCAGGAGGATCGCGCAGACGTAGATCCACCGGTGCTCGGAGGCGAACCTGGTGGGGCTCACGCGGCCCTCGCCTCCTCGGCCGCCGACGCGGGGTTGCGCCAACTCGGCTTGCGGAACCTGAGGAAGAGCCCGGGGATCACCAGACCGAGGATGACGAGCCCGCCGCCGATCAGCCCGATGTACATCCACACGCTGTTTCCGCCGAACTGCGAGGACGGCACGAACCCGATGGCCAGCGCGGCGAGCGAGGCGACCAGGCCGACGCCGCACATCAGTGTCAGAGCCGGTGCGCGGTAGCCGCGCGGGTGGTCGGGCTGGGTCCTGCGCAGCCGGATCGCGGCGGCGAACATCAGCAGGTAGACGATCAGGTACACCTGCGTGGTGATCACCGAGAAGATCCAGTACGCGCTGGAGACGTTCGGGATCAGCGCGTACATCAGAGCGATGGCCGTCGTCACGATTCCCTGGGTGACGAGGATGTTCTGCTGGATGCCGTTCTTGTTGAGCTTCTGCAGGAACGGTGGCAGATAGCCCTCCTCGCGGGAGATCATCAGCAGGCCCTTGGACGGCCCGGCGAGCCAGGTGAGCATCCCGCCGAGCGCGGCGGCGACCAGCATGACGGCCGCGACCGGGGTGAGCCAGCCGACGTGGAAGTACGAGAAGAAGGCGTGGAAGGCCTGCATCACGCCCGCGGTGAGGCTGAGCCGGTCGGACGGCACGACCCAGCTGATCGCGAGCGCGGGCAGGATGAAGATCAGCAGTACGAGCCCCGTCGCGAGGAACATCGACTTCGGGTACTCCTTGGCCGGGTTCTTCAGCGAGGAGACGTGGACCGCGTTCATCTCCATGCCGGAGTAGCTCAGGAAGTTGTTGACGATCAGCACCAGGCTGGCGAGGCCCGTCCACTGCGGGAAGAGGTGCGCGGCCCCCATCGGGGCGGCCGATCCGTTGCCCTGGCCGAGGAAGACGAGGCCGAGGACGACGAGGATCGTGCCCGGGATCAGCGTGCCGACGACCAGTCCCCAGGACGACAGCCCGGCCACGGCCTTCGTGCCGCGCGAGGAGACCCAGACCCCGGTCCAGTACAGGACCATGATGACGATGGCCGTGTAGAGACCGCTGGAGGCGAGCGAGGGGTCGATGACGTACGCGATGGTGCTGGCCACATACGCGAGCAGACTCGGGTAGTAGAAGATCGTCATGGCGAACTGGCACCAGATGGCCAGGAACCCGAGTGGCTTCGACAGGCCCTCACTGACCCACCGGTAGACACCGCCGTTCCACCCCGACGCCAGCTCCGCCGAGACCAGGGCGGTCGGCAGCAGGAACACGATCGCCGGCACGAGGTAGAGAAAGACGCAGGCCAGGCCGTACACGGCCATGGTCGGAGCGGCCCGCAGACTTGCCACGGACGAGGTCGTCATCAGCGCCAGCGTCAGCCACTTCATGGCGGGCGCCACGACCGGGGGCGCCGTCTTCGCCCGCGGTACGGGTTCGTCGGACGGCACGTCCATGGTGGTCATACGGGCCCTCCCGGGGCGCGTCTGCGGGCCCCGGCGCCACCGGTGCCCGCGTCGCTCGGACGACGCCATGCGTCCAAGTGGTGCGTCGTTGCACAAAATTGACATAGCTTGTGCTGGTTCGCACCTGCTGTCGGGCCGGGCCCGTACGCCCGTGGGCGCGGCGGGAGGGGGTCCGCACCGTTCCCGGGCCGGTCAGCTCTCGGTCAGATGCCGCACCAGAACCGGCACATGGCTGTGCTCGATGTCCTTGACCGAGGTGACCAGGGTGACCGTGCTCGTACGGGCCAGCGCGCGCAGCTTGTCCGTCAGCTCCGCACGGTCCGGCTCGGCGAGCTCGTCGCGGTAGCGGCGCTCGAACTCGGGGAAGCGGGATGCGCGGTCCTCGTGGTACCAGGAGCGCAGCGCGGAGGACGGCGTCAGGTCCTTCATCCACTCCTGGACATCGGCCCGTTCCTTGGAGACGCCGCGCGGCCACAGGCGGTCCACCAGGACCCGGATTCCGTCGTCCGACGACGGCGGATCGTAGACGCGGCGGACGCGGAAGTGAGGTTCGGAGCTCTTGGAGCGTTCTGTCATGGCTCAATTGTGCGGAGTTTTCCCCGCCTCGCGTCCGCGGCCGTCCGCCGCCGCGGTGACGGCCCCGGCCGCCGGGGTCGTACGTCGTTCGCCTCACCCGAGTGGCGGGCGCGCCGATGCCGTGTGAACAGTCGGACATGACGCACGCACCGCACGAACCCCGAATCCCGACGGCCGACGACACCCGCGAAGAGCGCCCCGCCGAGCCCCAGGGTCCGCTCGGACGCCTGGCGCAATCCGCGTGGCAAGTAGTGCTGCTGGCCGGCATAGCCGCCCTGATCCTGGGCGTACTGGTCCTGGTCTGGCCAGGGGCGTCCCTGTTCGCCGCCGGAGTGCTCTTCGGCGTGTATCTCCTGGTCACCGGCGTCTTCCAGCTGGTGGCCGCGTTCGGTACCCATGTCACGACCGGGCTGCGCGTGATGGCTTTCATCAGCGGCGCTCTGTCGATCCTGCTCGGCCTGTTCTGCTTCCGCGGGGCGACGCAGTCGATCCTGCTGCTCGCGCTGTGGATCGGTATCGGCTGGCTGTTCCGCGGCATCACCCAGACCGTCGCCGCCATCTCCGACGAGGCGATGCCGGCGCGCGGCTGGCAGATCTTCCTCGGCGTCGTGAGCGCGCTGGCCGGTGTGGTCCTGATCGTCTCGCCGTTCCAGTCCGTCGCCGTACTCACCCTGGTCGGCGGCTGCTGGCTGCTCGTGGTCGGCGTCGTGGAGATCGTCACGGCGTTCCAGCTGCGGAGCAAGGCGAAGCGGATTCCGCACGGGGTGTGACGGTGTCGATGGGGGCGGGCAGGCACCCGAGCGCCGGGCACCCCCAGCGGGGACGCCCGGCGCGGCCGCTTCGGCTTCTCGGTGACGGTCAGACCGCGACCGTCTCCTCCATCTCCTCCTCCGCAGCCTCCGACTGATGGGCCTCCTGGGCCTCCTGGGCCTCCTCGGTCTCGCTTCGGGCGGAGCGTGCGGGGGCCTGCGCCACGCTGTGCGGGTCCTGCTGCCGGGGCTCGACGGCGGAGGCGACGCGCCGCCGCTCCGTGAGCGCGGCCAGACCCGTCACGACCAGGCCGACGACGAGCCAGACGGCCAGCGTCCACACGTTCCTGGACAGGTCGTGGCTGCCGAAGTAGAGCAGGCTGCGCGAGCCCTCGACGAAGCCGGCGCCGTTCCAGAAGGAGTGCAGGGTGCCGAAGAAGCCGTTCTGGAGCTCGGGCCGGTAGAGGCCGCCGGAGCTGGTGAAGTTCAGCATCACGAACAGCACCATGAGCGCGAGGGTCGTCCACCGCTTCAGGAACGTGTGCAGGCCGACGCCGATGAAGAGGATGCCGGCCGAGTACAGCCAGGACATCGCCCACATGCCCCACAGGCCGTGGTGGGCCAGGTGGAACACCGGTCCGGCGAGAGCCGCGCCGACGAGGCCGACCACGCCGGACACACCGACCACGAGCGCGGCCCGCGTCCGCATCGACAGGGCGGCACCCGCCGCTCCGACCACGGCCACCGACGCGTACGAGCCGATGCTCAGCGCCACCAGCAGGAAGAACAGGCCCTGTCCCGTCGGGTCGTCCGAGACGGTCGGGGTCACGTCCGTCACCTTGAGCGGCACGCCCTGCTGCGTGGCGACCGGCGTGAAGATCTTCTCGGCGGTGATCGCGCTCATGTCGGACCCGGCGGTCGCGACGATCAGTTCGGGGGACTTCGCGCTCAGGACGTACGCGCCGTCGATGTCACGGGACCGGAGCTGGTCGACGGCGGCCGAGCGGCTGTCGAGCGTACGGACGTCGAGTGCGTCGCCGGCCTTGTCCTTCACTGTCTGGGCGAAGACCTTCGTCCCGGGCCCCGCCCCGACGACCGCCACCGGCAGATGGTGCGGCTCGGGCGCCACGAAGGCCCCCATGTACGCCAGCCCCATGCCCACGCACATCAGCAGCGGGGTGATGAGGTGGGTCAGGACGTGGCGCAGGGCCGGATTCCGCACGCCGTGCACGGCGCCCGAGGACTCGGAGCGGTGTGCCTTGTGGTCGGCGGGCATGGGCAGGACCTCCAGTGATGGACGGAGAGCGAGACAGGCGTCGGCGTATACGACCAAAGGGTTGGTGTTTACAACCTTCACTCACGTTGTACTCTACAACTACCTGCCTTCGGTGGGGCCCGGGGGAGGGTGTGACGATGGCCACCGCGAACCCGCGGTGGCCATCGCGCGTGCCTGTCGGCCTGCCGGAGGCCGAGGTCGTCAGGCCTGTTGGAGGTCGAGCTGGTACTCGTACGTCCGGTGTGTCGGCACGTAGCCCAGTGCGTCGTTCACCGCGCGCATGGGTGTGTTGCTGTCGGCGGTGTCCGTGAGCAGACCCCCGAGCTTCGGGTGGCGGTCGCGGGCGCGGAGGACGGCCTCGGCCTTCATCCAGCGCGCGAGACCGTGACCGCGGTGCTCGGGCAGCACGCCCGTGCCGTAGTGCTGTCCGTCGCCCGTGCCGTCACCGGGGACGACGAGCTCGGTGAACCCCACGACGGTGCCGTCGCGGGCGTCGACCGCCGCGACCGTGTCGAGGTGTTCGCCGCGCCGCTCGACGGCCTCGGCCACCGCGCGGACCCGGTCCACATCCCACGCGACCGTCCCGTAGTCGGTGTCGTCCATGGGCATGTCGTCCATGGCGCGACGCGAGGCGGCGAACGTCGCGGCCAGGTGGTCGGGAACCGCGCCTTCCCAGGAGACGAGCCGGTATCCGGGGTGCTCCGCGCGCGCCGTCCGCGTGAGGGCCGGGATGTCCGCGTCGGCGAGCGGGAGCCGCGCGTACGTCAGGTTCAGCACCCGGCGGAACCCTCGCGCGGCCAGGAACAGGTCGGCGGGTGAACCGTCGTCGGCCGAGGCGGTGAGCGAGCGCCGCCCGTCGGCCTTCGCGGCCGTCACCGCCGCGTCGACGAGCCTGGAGCCCGTGCCACGACGGCGTTCCGCGGGATGGACCTGGAGGGACAGCTCGGCGAGATGTCGCTGCCCGTCCCGGTCGATGAGCCGCAGGAACGCGGAGCCGACCGGATTCCCGTCGGCGTCGGACGCCAGCCACGCCAGGCGGCGGGCGTCCGGACCGCCGGCTGGATCGGTCAGCGGCGTGAGGTGCAGTGACAAGAGGGCTCCTTGTACGGGGAGTTGCGGACGCGGCAGAACCTAACCGGGCCCGCGGGACCCCCGCAAAGCAATTGAGCGCGCACGGGCCGAGCGCCACGGGCCGGGCGCGTTCAGGCCGTGCGCCGGAACAGGCCGCCCGCGCCCATTCCTTATTTCTGGAACGAGTTCTACTGTGTGCGCCGTCAGGACCGGGACCCGGTGTACCAGCGACCGCCAGGAGGGGCCGTGCACCTCGAATACACGCCCGAGCAACAGCAGTTGCGCACGGAACTGCGCGCCTACTTCGCGGAGCTGGTGCCCGACAACGCGTACGCCCGCTACGAGGACCCGGCGGCGCAGAAGCGGTTCTACCGCGAGACGGTGCGCCGGCTCGGCACCGACGGGTGGCTCGGAGTCGGGTGGCCGAAGGAGTACGGCGGGCGTGGCCTCACGCCCATGGAACAGTTCATCTTCTTCGACGAGGCCGCGCAGGCGGGCGTGCCCCTGCCGCTCATGGCGCTCAACACCGTCGGCCCCACGATCATGCAGTACGGCAGCGACGAGCAGAAGGCGTACTTCCTGCCCAGGATCCTCTCCGGCGAGCTCGACTTCGCCATCGGCTACAGCGAGCCCGACGCGGGCACCGACCTCGCCGCGCTCAAGACGCGTGCGGTCCGCGAAGGGGACGAGGCCACCGGTCACTACACGGTGAACGGGCAGAAGATCTGGACGACCAACGGCGACACGGCCGACTGGGTGTGGCTCGCCGTGCGCACCGACCCGGACGCCCCGCCGCACAAGGGCATCACCATGCTCCTCGTGCCGACGTCGGACCCCGGCTACTCCTGCACGATCATCAACACGCTTGCCTCGCACGACACCACGGCCAGCTACTACGAGAACATCCGCGTTCCCGTCAGCCGTCGCGTCGGCGAGGAGAACAAGGGCTGGCGGCTCATCACGAACCAGCTGAACCACGAGCGGGTCACTCTCGCCGCCCACGGCACCATGGCGATCCGCGCGCTGCGCGACGTGCAGCGCTGGGCCATGGACACCAAACTGGCCGACGGACGCCGCGTCATCGACCTCGGCTGGGTGAGGAAGCGCCTCGCCCAGACACACACCCGGCTCGACGCGATGAAACTCCTCAACTGGCAGATGGTGAACGCCGTCCAGGAAGGCAGCCTCACCCCGCAGGACGCCTCCGCCGTGAAGGTGTACGGATCCGAGGCGCGCCGCGAGGCGTACGCCTGGCTGATGGAGGTCGTCGCCGCGGCGGGAGCGCTCAAGGAGGGTTCGGCAGGCGCGGTCCTGCACGGCGAACTCGAACGCGGCTACCGGTCAGCCGTGATCTTCACGTTCGGCGGCGGCAACAACGAGATCCAGCGCGAGATCATCTCCTGGATCGGCCTGGGGATGCCGCGCGTCCGCCGCTGAGGCCGCGCGTCCGCCACTCATGGCCCGCGACCGACACAGGTGTCGGCTGTGACGCACACGGCGGCCGGCCCCCACCGCGTGGTACGTGGCGGGGGCCTCTTCGTATGGTCGTCGGGAGCCCGGTGTCAGCCGACCTGCCCGGACGGCCGCATGGTGATGTGGTTGATGTCCACGCCCGCGGGCTGGTTGACGACGAAGACGATCGTGTCCGCGATGTGCTCGGCGGTCATCACCGGCGCCGCTTCAGGGGTGCCGCCGCGCTTGTCCCAGAACGGGGTGTCCACCACCCCGGGGGCGACGACGGTCACGCCGACCCCGTCCTTGCCGACCAGCAGTCGGGTGTTCTCGGCCAGCGCGTGCGCGGCCCACTTGGTGACCGAGTACAGGTTGCCGGGCGTGTTGCGCACCCCGGCGACCGAACCGATGATCACGATCCGGCCCGTGGACTCCCTGAGATGCGGCAGGGTCTCCCGCACCAGCAGCGCCGGGCCCAGGACGTTGGTGAGGACCATGGCGCGCATGTCCTCCGGGGCGTGGTTCTCCAGGGTGCCGGGCAGCGAGAAACCGGCGTTGGCGATGACGTTGTCCAGCCGGCCCCACGCGTCCACCACCTGGCGAACGGCGGACGCGACGTCATGCTCGTCGCTGGTGTCGCCGGTGATCGTCAGCAGCCGCTCGCCCGCTCCGGCCGACGTGGCGAAGGCCGCCAGCTTCTGCGGGTCACGTCCGGTGACGGCCACGCGGTGGCCCTCTTTGAGCAGGGCGCGGGCGGTGGCCGCGCCGATTCCGGTCGAGCCACCGGTGATCAGCGTGACGGGTTCCATGGGGCGGCCTCCTCGGCGAATGCGGTCATCGGGGGTCCACCAGGGTCCCGGACGTCGATGAACGCGAGGGGGCGCGTGAGGCCGACCGACTCCGGGCTGCCGGTTCCCCCGCAGCGCCGGCACTATACCCACAGAGCTCCGCGCCGAGCCGGCGGACCGTCGCCGACCGGCCACGATGCCACACGAAGTGGCCGAACCGGCTCTGCCGGCACGTGCGTTGGGCTCCGCCACGCGCAGGGTCCGGGTCGCGCTCATGCCCCCTGACGAAGTCCATGACCGAGCGTCACGGAAACCGCAAGGGCACCTCTCCGTAGCTGGGCCGAGGCGAAGGCTGAAGCCCGGCGTCACGGGCTCGTTGAGATGTCCAGGCCACCCACAGCAGGATCGTCAAGCCCCCCAGGACAACGCCGACCACATCCGTGACGGTGGGCCCACGGCCGGACGGAAACACCATGAGAACCAGAACGACGACCGCTGTCTTGACCCGGCTGTCCGCCAGCGCGCGCCATGCGACCGTGGCCAGGGGTACCGCACCCCACAGCAGGTACCAGCCCTGCACGGCGGGAGCGCACACCACCAGGGCCAACAGTCCCAGGGCCGCGGCGCGTTCGGCGCCGAGGCGAGGAGCGCGCGCCAGGAAGTACAGGGCCCCGCAGACGCCTGCCAAGGTCCCGATCGTCCGCATCACCGTCACCGGGTCCGGTGTGGTGACCCAGCCGGCTTCGGTCCCGATCCACCTCAGCAGCCGGCCGATGTCCGTGGTCACCGACATCGGCGTGTACGAGCGGGTCGGGGTGCGGAGCGTATCGAGCCAACCCCAGCCCAGCCCGCAGAGCGCCACCGTCAGCACCAGCGTCCCGACGGCCGCGAGGAGGATCCCCGCCGCGCGTCCCAGACGTCGCCACCAGCCCGTCTGCCCCGCGACCGCCACGAGGGCGGCGCACCCCAGGGCCACCGCGGCCGGGGCCTTCACCAACGCGGCGCACGTCAGCACGACGATGCCCAGAACCCATCGTCCGGACCGGCACGCCACAAGACCGGCCATCATCAAGCCGAGCATCAGCGCCTCGTTGTGCGCCCCGCCCACCAGGTGGGCCAGCACCAGCGGATTCAGCGACGCCGCCCACCAGGCTCCTGAGCCGTCGCCGCCCGACCGCGTCGCGAGCCACTGCACCGACCAGGCCAGCAGGGCGAGCCCGGCGAGCGCGGCCACCCGATGGAGCACGACGGCGGCGACCACATGGTGTTCGCCGGTCACGAAGACCACGACCCGGCTCACCACGACGGACAGGGGTCCGTACGGAGCCGGGGTGTCCTGCCACACCTGCGGGACGTTCGCGGCGAGCGGCCCGCCGAGTGCGGAGGGACCGATCTCGTAGACGTTCCAGGAGCGCCCGGCCAGCGCGCCCTGGGCCACGTAGCTGTAGATGTCCGTGCTGAACAGCGCCGGCGCCGGAAGCAGAGGCAGAGCCCAGCCGCCCAGCGTGAGCCACTGCCGCCGCTTGCTCATCACCGCACCGGCCCGCAGCAGCTTGCCCAACTGCCACCAGGACCACAGCAGCAGACCGAGTCCCGCATACGCCGCCGTCGCACCGATCAGCGCGAGAGCGGGTCCCGGGGCTCCCCAGATCCCGTCCGGAACGCCCCGCGGCAGAGCGCCGGCGCCCCAGGCGCCTGATGAGAGCAGCACAGAACCCCACATGCCGCGTTGTGCCCAGACCCGTGTATCGATATCCGCCGCTCTCATTCGGTCGAAGGTAGAACGCTTTGCGGATCACCGCACCCGGCTCCGCCCCAATGGACGGCAAACGCAGGATGTCGCCCGCGTCCGCGACCTGGCCGGCTCCACGTTCACAGCTTGGATCACGCGTCGCGACCGAGTCCACGAAGATGACCAGGATGTGGACATGCGCACGGGCGAATTCCGGCCGGTGCATACGATCCGACGGTACGTCCCGCACCACACCGGAAGGCGCTCGTGAGCTCCACCTCCCCCCTGTCCACCAGCACATCTGCGCTGACGCCGTCGGGCACGGTACTGATCCGCTCCGCGGGAGACGTCTCCGATCTGGTCAATTCGGGTACGGCGCGCGGCCGTCACGCCAAGATGATCGTGGTCATCGCGCTCGGCGGCATCTTCCTCGACGCCTACGACCTGAGCTCCCTGGCGTACGGGCTGCCCGACATCACGAAGCAGTTCGGCCTCAGCTCCACGATGGCCGGCACGGTCACCGCGTCGATCAGCGTCGGTTCGCTCCTCGGCGCTCTCGTCGGCGGCTGGCTGGTGGACCGCATCGGCCGCTACCGCGTCTTCATGGCGAACATGCTCTTCTTCGTCGCCACCGCGCTGGTGTGCGCGGTCGCGCAGGACGTGTGGACGCTGATCGCCGCACGCTTCGTGATGGGCATCGGCGTCGGCATGGACATCCCCGTCGCGATCGCGTTCCTCGCCGAGTTCTCCCGGCTGCACGGCAAGGGCAGCAAGGGCTCCCGCACGGCCGCCTGGTCACCCGCCTGGTACACCGCGACCAGCGGCTGCTACCTCGTGATCATGCTGCTGTACTTCCTCCTGCCGGACGCCCAGTTGGGCTGGCTGTGGCGGTTCACCGTCGGCTTCGGCGCGGTTCCGGCGCTGCTGGTACTGCTGCTGCGCCGGCGCTACATGAACGAGTCCCCGACCTGGGCCGCCGACCAGGGCGACCTGGAAGGCGCGGCGAAGATCCTGCGCCAGTCGTACGGCGTGGACGCGCGCGTCGCCGACGACGCGCCCAGGACGACGTCCCGTCCGCCCCGGACGGGCCTCGGCGCGTACGCACGGCTCTTCACCCCTCCGTACCGCACGCGCACGATCCAGTCGGTGGCCGTCGGCCTCGCGGAGACCTTCGGCTACAACGCGGTCGCGTTCGGGCTGCCGGTCATCATCGCCACGCTGATGACGCAGGGCCCGCTGACCACGATCGCGTCCTCCTTCGCCCTGAACCTCGTCTTCGCCCTGACCGGTGGGCTGCTCGGCATCCGCTGGGCGTCGACCCGCGGCGCCTGGCCGATGATGACGCTGGGCTTCGCGATCCAGCTCGTCGCCATCACGGTGCTCGCCCTCATCGGGGATCCGTCCGGGACGGCCGTCGTGACGGCGGGCATCCTGATGCTCGGCGCGTTCATGTTCGCCCAGGGCTTCGGCCCCGGCGCGCACATCATGAGCTACGCCTCACTGGGCTTCCCCACGTCGATGCGCGGCGTCAGCATCGGCTTCAACCAGGCCGTGCTGCGGCTGGGTTCGACGCTGACGCTGTTCTTCTTCCCCATCCTCAGCACCGGTCTCGGCACCCACGTCTACTGGGTCATCCTCGCCGCCCCCGTCCTCGGTCTGATCGCTCTGCTGTCGAAGCGCTGGGAGCCGATCGGCTTCGACGCGGACGCGGAGGAGCGGACGCGGTCCGCGACGGCTCACCGGTAGCGTTGTGCTGAGGCGCCAGAAGGAGATCCCTGATCGCGCCGGGACCGCTGATGTCAGGGAGAGGCGGCGACGTGGTGGGCACAGGGACGGACGAGGGGCGGGGCGATCCCGGGCTTTTCGGGCCCGGATCGGTGACCTGGCAGGTGCACGCGGATCCCATGATGTGGGTTGCCGGTGTGCGCGCGCTCTACCTTCAGGCGCTCCTTCCGCGGGCCGTGCGCGGTGTCATGCAGAACTCGGACTTCCGCAAGGACGCCTGGGGCAGGCTGATGCGGACGGCCGGTTTCGTCGGGACGACCACGTACGGGACCGCTGAGGACGCGGAGCGCGCCGGTGCCCGCGTGCGGAAGATCCACCGTCGTCTCAAGGTCACCGACCCCGACACCGGTGAGCGGTACGGGGTCGACGAGCCGGAACTGCTCCTGTGGGTGCACTGCGCCGAGATCGACTCCTACCTCCACGTCGCGCGCCGCTCCGGGTTCCGGCTCACGGACGCGCAGGCCGACCAGTACGTCGCCGAACACCGCACCAGCGCCCGGCTGGTCGGCCTCGACCCCGCCGACGTGCCCGGCGACCGGGCCGGGCTCGCCGCGTACTTCGAGAGGACGAGGCCCCTGCTCGCCGCCGGTCCGGAGGCCCGGGACGTCGACGACTTCCTGCGCAGGCCGCCCGTCCACCCGCTGCTGATCCCGGCGCGCGCGACACTCTGGAGGCGCGTGTCGCATCTCGCGTACGCCTCTCTGCCGCCGTACGCCCACGAGTTGTACGGCAGGCAGGCCCCGGCACCGGCCGCCGTGACCCGAGAGCTGCGGTTCACCGGCACCGTCCTGCGCTGCGTTCCCGCACGTGTGCGCTGGCAACTCCCGCCGAAACACATCCTGCGCGCCATGTCACGACTCGGCCCCGGCAGCCGTCCGGCACCGTACAGAATCGGGAGTCGGACGGCCATACTGGACAGGCCGGGGAGGGCGCAGCGAGGCGACGGGGGCGACAGCGCGAGATGCCGGAGTCGGGGGAGACCAGGCTGATCCAGGGCCGGTACCGGCTGCTCGATCTCATCGGGCGGGGCGGTATGGGCGAGGTGTGGCGTGCCAGGGACGAGTCGCTCGGGCGCAGAGTCGCGGTCAAGTGCCTCAAGCCGATGGGGCCGCAGCACGACCAGTCCTTCACCCGTGTCCTGAGGGAACGCTTCCGCCGGGAGGCCCGCGTGGCGGCCGCCCTTCAGCACCGCGGCGTGACCGTCGTCCACGACTTCGGTGAGCACGACGGCGTGCTGTACCTCGTGATGGAGCTCCTGGAGGGCAAGAACCTGAGCCAGCTCTTGGAGGACAACAAGCAGCACCCGTTACCCGTCGCGGACATCGTCGAGATCGCCGGCCAGGTCTCGGCCGCGCTCGCCTACACGCATGAACAGGGCATCGTCCACCGCGACTTGAAGCCCGCGAACATCATGCGGCTCACCGACGGCACGGTGAAGATCTGCGACTTCGGCATCGCGCGCCTCGGCCACGACATCGGGTTCACGGCTCGTCTCACCGGCACCGGCATCGCGATGGGCACCCCGCACTACATGTCGCCCGAGCAGATCGGCGGCGAACACGTCGACCGGCGCAGCGACCTGTACTCGTTCGGCTGCGTGCTCTACGAGATCGCGACCGGGGCGCCACCGTTCGACCTGGAGGACGCCTGGGCCGTCCTCGTCGGGCACCGCGACACCCTGCCCGAACCACCCCGCACGCACCGGGCCGGGCTCCCCGGCTTCCTGGACCGGCTCATCCTCGACCTGCTCGCGAAGGAGCCGGACGAGCGGCCGCGGGATGCCCGCGAAGTGGCCCGCCGGATCGCTGACGGCCGTTCCCCTTCCGGACACGTGCCGACGGTGGCGACAACCCCCGTACGCCAGGCCGCGGTCGAGCCGCGTCAGCCGGTGTCCCGTGAGCCGCGGCTGCCGTCCTGGACGCGCGGCATGACGACCGGCCACAAGGCGGCCGGCCCGCCCGTCCTGGGCGGCACGCCGCCCGACGTGGGAGCGGGGCTTGCCGGAGAGTGGATCGCGCGCCCCGAGTCGCGGCGCAGTGAGCAGCCCGTGCGCACGGAACGCCCCACGCCCGCGCCGGAGGTGGTCGCCCACCTCGCCGCCCGGCACAACGCGGGCCTGAGCCTCGGCCGGCTCGGCCGCTGGGAGGAGGCGGGCGAGGTTCACCGCGCCGTCGCGGCGGAGCGCGAGCACGCCCTCGGCCCTGACCACCCCGACACACTCGCCAGCCGCTACGAGGTCGCCTTCACGCTCAGCCGCACCGGCCGCCCCGCCGACGCCCTGCGCGAGTATCGCCGCGTCACCGAGGGCCGTGAGCGTGTCCTCGGCCCCGAGCACGCCGAAACGCTCGGCGCCCGGCAGGAAATGGCGTACGTCCTCGGCCAGTTGGGGCGGCACTTCGACGCGCACCAGGCGTACACGTCGGTGCTCGCCACGCGGGAACGGGCCATGGGGCCCGACCATCCGGACACCCTGCGCTGCCGCCACAACCTCGCGTACAACCTCAGCCGGCTCGGGCGCCTGGAGGACTCGTACCGCATGGCGTGCGAGGTCGCATCGGCGCGTGCCCGCGTACTCGGCGCCAGTCATCCGGACACGCTCGTCACTCGGTGCGAAGTGGGCTACGCGCTGGGCCAGTTGGGTCACTGGACGGAGGCTCTGCACGTCTACCACGAGGTGGCGGAGGCCCGCGAACAGGCGCTCGGCCCCGACCATCCGGACACGCTCGCCGCGCGCTACGAGGTGGGCATCAGCCTCGGCCGGCTCGGCCGCAGCGCCGAGGCCCTCGCCCTCTACCGCGACCTCGTCGACGACCGTACGCGCGTCAGCGGCCCGGCCCACCCCGAGACCCTGCGCACCCGGCACGGCCTCGGCGTCAACCTGGGGCGGATGGGCCGCTGGGAGGAAGCGCTCGCCGAGGCCCGCGACGTCTGCGCGATCCGGGCGCGGGTCCTCGGCGCCGAGCATCCGGACACGCTGGTCAGCCGTCGCGAGGTGGCCGTCGGTCTCGGCTGGCTCGGCCGGTGGGCCGACGCGCTCGCCGAGTACCGGCAAGTCGCCTCGGCCCGCGAACACGTCCTCGGCGCCGACCATCCGGACACCCTCGCCAGCCGCAACGACGAGGCGCACTGCCTGGAACAGCTCGGGCGCGGCACGGAGGCGGTCGAGCTGTACCGGCGGGTGGCGGCCCTGCGTCAGCAGCGGGCGTCCGGCGGACACTGAGGGCCTGCGCGGGGCGGCTGCCCGCGCGCGTGGCCCGCGAGATCGTCCCCGCCGCGCCATCCCGCGTACCGGGGGTCTGGCCCGGCATGATCGGGTCGTGTTACCAAGAGGGATGCCAGCACACGAGCGCTACGACGTCGTCATCGTCGGCGGAGGCCACAACGGCCTCGTCGCCGCCGCCTACCTCGCCCGGGCCGGACGTTCCGTCCTGGTTCTCGAGCGGCTCGGCACCACCGGCGGTGCCGCCGTCTCGACCCGGCCCTTCGCCGGGGTCGACGCGCGACTGTCGCGGTACTCGTACCTGGTCAGCCTGCTGCCCCACAAGATCGTCGACGATCTCGGGCTCGACTTCGCCGTGCGCGGCCGCACCGTGTCCTCGTACACCCCGACCGAGCGTGACGGGCGGGCCACCGGTCTGCTCGTCGGCGGTGGTGAGGAGCGCACCCGCGCCTCCTTCGAGCGGCTCACGGGCGGCGGGCGGGAGTACACCGCGTGGACCGAGTTCTACGAGACGACCCGCCGCGTCGCCGAGCGGGTCTTTCCCACCCTCACCGAGCCGCTCCCGGACAGGGACGCGCTGCGTCGGCGGGTCGACGACGACGCGGCCTGGCGGATGCTCTTCGAGGAGCCGATCGGCAGGGCTGTCGAGGAGCGCTTCACGGACGACCTGGTGCGCGGCGTCGTCCTCACCGACGCCCTGATCGGCACGTTCGCCGACGCCCACGACGCGTCCCTCCAGCAGAACCGCTGCTTCCTCTACCACGTGATCGGCAACGGGACCGGTGACTGGGACGTGCCCGTCGGCGGCATGGGCGCCCTCACCGACGCCCTCGCCACCGCCGCCCGCGTGGCCGGCGCCGAACTCGTCACCGGGCACGAGGTGACCCGCGTGGAGACCGACGGGCGCCGCGCCGAGGTGACGTACGAGTCGGAGAGCGGCGCGGGCCGCGTGGGCGCCGGGCACGTGCTCGTCAACGCGTCCCCGCAGGCACTCGCCGCGCTCGTCGGCGACGAGCCGCCGGCTCCGGCCGAGGGCGCGCAGCTCAAGGTCAATATGCTCCTGACGCGGCTGCCGAAGCTGCGGGACACGTCCGTCGACCCGCGCGAGGCGTTCGCCGGCACGTTCCATGTCGCCGAGGGTTACGAGCAGTTGGCGACCGCGTACGGCCAGGCGGCGGCCGGTTCACTGCCCGTGGCGCCTCCGTCGGAGATCTACTGCCACTCGCTGACCGACCCGACCATCCTGGCCCCGGACCTCGTCGCGCGCGGCTACCAGACCCTCACCCTGTTCGGTCTGCACACCCCCGCACGGCTCTTCGCGGGCGACAACGACGCCGCCCGCGCCGAGCTCCTGAAGGCCACGCTCGCCCAGCTCGACGCGCAGCTCGCCGAGCCGATCGAGGACTGTCTCGCCCCGGACGCCGACGGCCGGCCGTGCATCGAGGCGAAGACCCCGCTCGACCTGGAGCGGGACCTGCGCCTGCCCGGCGGCAACATCTTCCACCGCGACCTGTCCTTCCCGTACTCCCAGGAGGGGACGGGCCGTTGGGGCGTCGAGACCGCGCACGCCAACGTCCTGCTGTGCGGGGCGGGCGCCGTGCGCGGCGGCGGGGTCAGCGGGATCCCCGGGCACAACGCGGCGATGGCGGTCCTCGGCCACTGAAGGGATCAGCCGCGCAGGGCGCCGCCCAGCGCGGCGATCTTCCGCGGCAGGTCGTACTCGGCTCCTCCCTCGTGACCGTTGTACGGGAACACCTCGATCTCGGCGGGCCCCGCGTAGCGGTGGTAGGCGGCGAACACGGTGGACGACGGGCAGATCTTGTCCATCAGGCCGACGGAGAACCAGGCGGGGCAAGTGGCGCGTGCCGCGAAGTTGACGCCGTCGACGTACGACAGTGTCTCCATCGCGGTCTCGACGCTGAAGCGGTGGCCCGACAGCCAGCGCGCGATCTCCGCGTAGGGCCCGCTGTCCGTGATCTGCGAGGCGCGCCGGAAATGGCACAGGAACGGCACGTCCGCGACGGCCGCGCGCAGGTCGTCGCGCAGTCCCGCGACGGCCAGGGCGAGCCCGCCGCCCTGGCTGCCGCCGAGGACGGCGATCCGTGAGGCGTCGACGCGCGGGTGGGCCTTCGCGGCGTCCACGGCCCGGACGGCGTCGGTGATGAGCCGCCGGTAGTAGTGCCGGTGCGGGTCCTCGATGCCCCGGGTGAGAAAGCCGGGCGACGAGGAGCCGTGGCCCTCGGGCGCGATGTCGGGGGTGTCGGCGGTGTTCTTGCCGCCGCCGCCCTGCCCGCGGTTGTCCATCACGAGGTGGGCGAAGCCGAGCGAGCTCCAGGTCAGCCACGAGTAGGGGATGCCGCGGCCGCCGTTGTAGCCGATGTACTGCACGACCGCGGGCAGCGGCTCCGCGTGACCGCGCGGCAGCAGCAGCCAGGCCCTGACGGGCTGGCCGCCCCAGCCGTTGAACGTCACGTCGTGCACGTCGACCGTGGCGAGGCCCGCGTCGTGCGCCGTGAACCGGGCGTCCAGTGGATGCCGGGCGGCCTCGTCGAGTGTCTTGGTCCAGAACGCGTCGAAGTCGGCGGGTTCCTCGGGCTCGGGACGGTAGTCCCGCAGCCGGTCGAGGGGCATGTCGAACAGCAAGGTCAACTCCTGGTGAGGGTGAGGGCGAAGGTGGCGCCGCGCGCGCCGGCCGTGTCGACGGTGACGCGTGTCCCGGCGGACGTGCGCTCGGCCCGGACGCCCGTGTCGGCGCGGGCGAGGGTCAGACCGCGCAGCGCGAGGTCGAGCGTGACGCGGTCGCGCAGCTGCGTGGGGTCGCTGACCGCCAGGGTCACGGTCTTGCCCTCGGGCCGTACGAGGACGGAGGCGGGACCGTCGGCGGACAGCTCACCGGCCCGGCCCCCCGCCCAGAAGTTCGCGGCGAGCAGCCCGTCCGCGCCGCGCCGAACGGCGTGCACGGACGCCGTCGTGGCCACGGGGCGTACGGGCGGTGCCAGGGAGAGCCGCCGGGTCCGGTCGGCGGACGCGCCCGGCGCCTGGAGCCAGCAGTACCCGGCGTCGGAAGGTGCCGTCCCGTGTTCCTGCCACAGCGTCAGATAGGGCCGTGTCACCGGGGTGTCGGTGCCGTACTTGAGGTTGATCTCCCGCCAGGTCGCGGTGCGTTCCTCCCGCAGGGCCCGAACGCGGGTGGGGCGGGGGAAGACGTAGCCGCCGGTGCCGGCGAGGTGCAGCCAGCGGACGCCGCTGAGTTCACCGGATCCGTCGAAGCGGTCGCCGTCGACCGTCAACTGCGCCTGAGGATCGCGCAGTTTGCGGTTCTCGACGATCGTCTCCGCGTCGCCCGCGTCCGCGCTCACCCCCGACCCCATGTGCACGATCACGTCGTCCAGACAGAACCAGCTCTTCAGCGCGCGCAGTGAACTGCCGTAGGCCCGCAGGTCCATCCCGTACGAGCCGAGCGTCGTGCCGGGCAGTACGGTCCCGCCCGCCCAGTCGGCCGTACTGGTGGTGCGCTGCCCCTCCGCGTCGGCCGGGCGCCCGGTGAGGACGGTGGTGCCGGGCAGGCGCTTCGGGTCGACGGTCGGCCAGTAGTCCTCGCTGTAGTGGCCGAGGTCGTCGTCGTACAGCAGCGTCATGCCGTCGGACAGGTGCCAGCCGTGCAGGTTCTCGTTCTGGATGGACTCGTAGTTGTAGATGCGGGTCGAGTAGGCGGAGACGCCGAACGTGAAGGCGGGCCTGTGGTGCACGACCTTGTCCATCCGCGGGTACTGACGGTGCGTCACGAGCCGCCCGCGGGGCGGGACACCGGAGCCGAGCACCTCGCGGGCGGCCACCAGCGAGGCAAGGTCGGTGGCGGCGAGGAAGTCGCGGTAGGTGTCCTCGGTGATCCACTGCTTCAGCAGCGCGGTGAAACGGTCGGTCTCCGCGGCCGGGACGCCGGGCAGCAGGCGCAGCACGGCCTCAATGACCGTCTGCGCGGAGACGTGTCCCTGCTTGCTGGAGCGCGCGATCTCCCTGCCGCACACCGGCGCGAGCATGTCACCGCGCGCCATCAGCGGGTCGAACCCCTCGGTCACCCAGCGCCGCACGTTGGCCACGTCGGGGTCGGTGACATCCCACGGTGTGGCGGCCAGGAGATGGAGGAGGCGGGAGAGGTTGCCGAGGAGTTCCTTGCCGTACCCGCCGTTGTAGGGGTGCTTGTAGTGCTGGAGGAAGGAGCCGTCGGAGTAGAAGCCCTCGCCCGTACCCGTCTGGTCGTCGTTGAAGGCCAGCACACTGTTCGCGCCGGCCCCCTCCACGTCCGACAGCGCGTCACGGACGCGGGCGAGCGCGTCGGAGTCGTCGCGGAGCACGGCGTTGACGGCGACGACCGTGCAGATCCACACGCGGTTGGCACCTGTGGCGATCTGCCGGTCGGCGCGCCACAGATTGGGGTCGGGCGTGTAGTGGCGCACCGCGGACGTGACGCGTGCGAGCCGGTCGGCACCCAGGACGTCATGGAGGAGGACCGCCGCGTCGTTGAGGGCGAGCGCGCAGCCGATCTCCCAGTCCCAGTCGTTGTCGAACCGCGCGACACCGGGCCCGTAGCGGTGGTCGAGCATCCAGTCCACGCCGCGCAGCAGGAGGTCGGCGGTGGCGGCGTCGGCGTGCTGCGGGGTGCCGGGGACGGCCCAGGCGGTGGCGAGCGTGGCCAGCCGTTTGAAGGAGGTGGTGACGTGATTGGACACGGTGGTGCTGGTCAGGTCGGGCCACAGGCCGTCGGTGCGGCCGGGGTCGAGGCCCACGGCCGCGGAGGTGCCGGCGCGGCCGATCCGGGCGACGGCGGCGGCGATCTGCGGATCGGCCGGGTCGAGACCGGGGCCGCCGGTGAGCAGCCCCTGCCAACGGGCCAGCAGAGAAGCGGCGTCGGGGCTCTCCGAGGCCCGCGCGAACGGCATGGCGGCGGGGAGCCCGGTCAGGGCAAGGGTGGCGGCGCCGCCGATCAGGACGGTGCGTCTGGAGGCGTGCGGAGTCATCAGGGGACCTCGCGAAGGGGTGGGAGAAGGAGAGGGAGAAAGAAGAAGGGGCGGCGAGTGCTCAGGCGGGGCAGGGGCCGGTCGGGTCGTACGCGCTGCCGTAGGTGCCCACGGCGTCGCCGCCCGTGTTGCCGCTCATCTTGTTGGTGCAGACGGGGCCCTGGGGGGTGCGCATGAACTTGATGCCGCCGCCCGCGCTCTTCGTGATCGTGTTGCCGTACACGCTCGTGTCGACGCCGTCGGCCGTGGTGTCACCACCGAGCCGGATCCCGGCGCCCGTGTTGTCGTGCACGGTGTTGTAGCGGAGGATGTTCCCGCTTCCCCGGGCGTCGAGGCCGGCCGAACTGGGGTCGCGCTGCTGGGAACAGTCGTTGTACTCGACGTAGTTGTTCGTCGAGTTCTCCTTGAGGTCGACGCACTCGTTGCCGCGTGTGGCGATCGTGTTGTGGTCGATGCGGTTGTTGCGGCTCACGTCGGGCGCCGCGTCCGGAGCGCCGTTGTCGCCCTGCTGCTCGGGGGCGGTGCCCAGGTAGATCCCCTCGCCGTTCTTGCCGCCCGCGCCGAAGCGGAAGTCGGCGACGCCGCAGTCGGTGATCGTGTTGCCGGACACCTCGGCGCCCGTCACCAGATAGCGCAGGCGCAGACATTCGTCGGCGGCGTTCTTGAGCGTCATGCCGGTGATGCGCAGCCCGCCGACGCCGTTGCCCGGCGTGGTGCTCATGACGTAGACGAGCTTGAGCCGGTAGCCGTCCAGGGACGTCGACGAGCCGTGCAGGCCGTCGAGGGTGAAGCCGTCGAGGACGGTGCCGTCGTGCTGCACCTGGATGACACGGGCGTTGCCCGCGCCCTTGACGACCGCGCTCGAAGGCCCGGTCAGGGTGACGTTCGCCCTGCGGGTGACGGCGTCCTGCCGGTACGTCCCCGCGGCGAGATGGACGACCGCGCCGGACGGGGCGACGTCGAGGGCGTGCTGGATCGTGGCGAGGGGCGCGGACGCGGACGTACCGGCGTTGGCGTCGCTGCCCGAAGGGCCGACGTAGTACGCGCTCGCCGCGGCGGCGGGGTGCGCGGGTAACGCGAGCGGGGCGGCCGCCGTGAGGGCGGCGACGAGCACGGTACGGGCGATGCGGCTCATGAGGGGTTCCTTCCGGTCGGGGACGGATCGGCGAAGGACAGGGCGAGCAGAACGGGCACGCTCGGCCCCAGGAGCAGCGGGCCGAGCGGGACGACGAGCGAGAGCAGTACGGCGGAGACGGCGGCGCCGAGGAGCGCGGTGCCGCGGGCGGGCGAGCCGAAGGAGAGAGCGAGCGCGCCGCGCGTCCACGCACCGGCGGACGCCTCGGGAGCGATGCCCGCGCAGGCCGCGAGCGCGGTGTGATGCACCACCACGGCCGCCGCGATCCCCGCCTGGGCGGCCAGGAGAACGAAGGCGTACGGGCTCGAACTGCCCAGCAGATAAAGGGTGTTGACGGCCAGCAGTGCGACGACGCCTGTGGAGAGCAGGCCGTGCCGCCACAGCGAGCGCCAGTAGTGCGGAAAGGCCCTGAGCACGCCGGAGAACACGCGGCTGTCGCCGTCCGTGCGCCAGCGCTGGAGAGCCCGGGCGAGCGCGGCGAGGGCGGGCAGCCAGGTCACGACCCCGAGCGCGAGTACCGCGAACGCCGCCCCGGCGGCCGCCGGGTACGCCACGAACTCGAGCCGGCGCAGCAGCCCCCGGTCCGCGAAGCGGCCGGGTGAGAGAGCGGTCGCCATGTCACACACCTCCGGTGAACGGTTCGGGAACGTCGAGGACGACGCGGCCGTCCACCTCCAGACGTCGTGCGGCCACCACGTGCACGGGCCGGCCCTCGCTCACGAGGACCGCCGCCGCGTCGGCCCGCACCCCCGCCCCCTCGACGCGCCGCCCCACGGGCGAGAGCAGCACGGTCTCGGACCCGAACGTCACGCCGTGCCCGTGCGCGCAGTCCACCGCGCGTGCGGTGACCTGTGCGCCCGGCTCGATCACGGTCAGGAACGTGGCGCGGCGCGCGGCGGGCGTGGTCACCCGCAGCGTGTGCAGCGTCCTGGTGACCGTCAACTCCGGTGTGCTGGAGGTGGGGTTGGCCGCCACCTCGGTCACACCGGACCGCGTACGGACGTCGTCGGGCGCGAGCCGGGTCACCGCCGCGCGCGCCTCGCCCGACCGGATCAGCCGCGTACACCCGTCACCTTCGGGGACCGTGGGCTCGTCGGTCTGGAGCAGGAACGTCCACTCGCGGGCGACGCCCTCCTCGGCCTGCGCCAGGTCGAGGAGCACCAGCCGCCCCGACGGTGTGCACACCAGGGTGCGGTCGAGGCGGTGCACCCCGAGGCGAGGGTCGTACATGGCGCCGATCTCCGCCGTGCCATGTGCCCAGCCACCGCCCGCGAGGACGTCGCGCATGCGGGCCCGGCGCTCGTGGGGGATGCCCTCGTAGACGTGATAGCGGTCCTCGTCCGCGAAACCCTGCCCGTCGACGAGCAGGAGATTGTGGTGGGCGGCGCGCTTGCGGTTGCTGTAGCCCTCGTCGACGGCGAGGAACGCGCCCTGCGACAGCAGGACGAACGAACCCGAATCCGGGTGGTGGTGGCCGGTGTTGAGCGTGTCCCAGCCGAGCTCCGCCCGGTGCTTCGCCGCTGTCTCCCACGCCTTGTGGCCACCGCCGGGCGAGGCCTTGAACGACACGAACGTCGCGTCGTCGGCCCAGCTCGTGCGGGCCGTGACGAGGCCCAGGTCGGGGAAGTGGGCGTGGGTGTCCGACGCGGCCGGCGGGCGGGCCCCGACGGAGGGGTCGTACCAGAGGTACTCCAGGTAGGCCTCGGGCAGGATGCCCGGCCGCACCCCGCTCCCGGCCGCCTCGCGGCCGAGCAGCTCGCGCCCGACGAGACCGGCGAGCCACTGGGCCTCGCCGATCCCGTACGCGGCCGCGAGGCGGTGGTAGAGCGCGGCGCTGTGCCCACTGAGCCGGTCGTGGCAGTCGCCGTGTCCCGTCTGTTCGGCGAACCCGGGCGCCGACTGGTGGAGCCGGAAGCGGAACGTGTTCTCCATGAACCCGCCGCGCCCCCACCAGTCGAGACCCTCGCGCTCCTGGAGCAGATCGAGGTGGATCGCCAGCCAGGGCACGCCGTAGCGCCAGTACACGACGCCCTCGGCGTGCGAACCGTCCTCGGGGAGCAGGTCGAGGACGCGTCCCAGGTTGTCCTTGGCCCGCTCGGTCCACTCCTCGCGGCCGAGGACGTAGCCGGCGGTGGCCAGGCCCGCGTAACAGATCCAGTTGTGGTTCTGCCAGTACGAGGAGGACCACCAGCGGCCCTCCGTGGCCACCGCGAAGTCATACAGGCGCCGGCCCTGCACCATCAGCTTGTACCGCAGCAGCGTGCGCGTCTCGTCGGAGAGGGTGTCGCCCAGCCAGTGGTGGGCCAGGGCGAGATGGTGCAGGAGCCAGCCCGTGTCCAGGTCGTGGTCGGGCATGTGGGCCCTGCCCCAGTGGGGGAAGCCCGTCGCCGCCCCGATCCACCGCTCGGCCTCCGCCAGGTGCGCGGGGTCGCCGCTCACGCGGTACGCGAGGGCGGGGTTCGACGCGGCCGGCCCGAGCCAGGTGATCGACGCCTCGGGGTGCCGGCGGGGCGGTGCGAGGGCGCGGTGGCGGACGGCCTCGTCCATGAGCCGCCGCTCCTGGAACGGGCGGGGCCCCGGAGGCGGCGTCGCGGACAGGAGCATCTCAGGCCTCCGTCCGGTGCACGTGGCGGGAGCCGTCGGCCAGGGAGACGACCAGGCCCTCCTCGGCCAGCCGGACGTCCGTCACGGCGGGCCCGGCGGACGCCGACTGGTACACCGACGCGAAGACGACCCGCGTCGTGTCCCGGGCGGTGAAGTCGGCCCAGGTGCGCTGCTGCTGAGGATCGTCGGCCGGACCCGGACCCGGCCGGCAGAAGGGCCGGACCGGCGTGGACGCGGTGTGCCAGCCGTGCAGCAGCTCGTCCCCGTACCAGGTGGTGCGCACCGGACCGGATGCCTGCACCTGGAGGTCGAGGGCGACGCCCGGCCGCAGCTGCGCCGAGACCCGTGCGAGTGCGCCCCGCTCTCCCGTCACCGTCAGTACGTCGACCAGGTGGCAGGTTCCCGCCTCGACCCGCCGGACCGCGCGGACCCCGTCGTAGGCGGTGGTCACCTCGGCCGTTGCCGACGTGTCGTCCGCGTTCAGCAGCCTGCCCGCGCACTCGGCCTGCTCGGCGCCGTCCACGCGGAACGCGGGATGGGCGGCCGTGGAGGCGTACAGGTCGCGGAACTCCTCGTGGGCGTAGGGCACTTGTCCGGGATCGGGCTGCCATGGAGCCGTCACTCCATACAGGTACAGGGAGAGCTTGTCGCGGTGGCCGTGCGAGCCGCCGTGCGGTCCGAAGTCGAGGACGGTGTGGACGCCCGCGGCGCGCACGACGGCGTAACCCGCGTCGCCGAACACCGTGACCGGAGCGGGTGCGGAGCGCTCCGGGAGCGGGGTCCCCGTGAACCAGCCGTCGAGGAGCCGGTCCAGGCCGTCGTCCGCGCCGGCGAGATCCGCGCGGGCCCGCGCCGCCACCGCGTCCACACGTGGTGCGGGCGCGAACTGCCGTGACAGCGAGCAGAGTTCGAGCCACTCGAGGGAGAGGGGCTGGCGCAGATACGGGCCGTCGTGCAGGGCGGGCAGGACACCGCCGTCCGTGGCGATCGCCGCCAGGGCGTCGACCATGCCGCAGAGGCGGGTGGCCACGTCGCCGGGCAGCGCGGAGGGGTCGGTGCCGCGCAGCGCGAGGAGCGCCGCGCGCAGCACGAACCCGTGGTAGTACGTGCTGCCTTCCCACTCCCAGCCGTCGTCCGCGACGCAGGCCCGCAGATGGGCGTACAGGCCGTGCGGGCCCTCCAGCCACTGCTTCGCCCCGTCCCAGGGGACGCCTCGCACCGCCGCGGCGGCCCGGCCTGTGGCGATCCCCGCCGCGGTCAGCCACGTCGTGTAGTTGGAGGCCAGGTCGCCCCGGCCGACCAGCACGTCCCGGGCGTCGAGGGCCGCCCGCTCCAGCTCGTCGAGCAGGGGGAGGACCGCGGCGAGCCCGGCCGTGCCGCGTGCGCCGAGCGTCCACGACGCGTGTCCGATGTTCACGGCCCAGATCGCGTCGGTGAGCGCCTGGTGGAACAGCCGGCCGCGCAGCATCCACGGCTGCGCCTCGTCGTGGTGGAGTCCCGCCAACTCCGCGTACAGAGCGGTGTATTCGACGAGTGCGGACACCGCCTCGGTGTCCTCGCCGCGCTCGGCCAGGAGACGGATGCGGCGGGCCCACGCCTGATGGGAGAGGACGGTCCAGGCGCCGCGCACGGCCGGGGTGTCCACCCGGCAGCCGCGCGGACACCGCGCACCGTCCTCGGGGAACGCGCCGCCGAGGACGTCGCCGTGGTCGAGCTCGACGCCGTGCGCCGGGCACACGTACGCGTGCCACCAGCCGCCGCGCTCGCGGGGGATCCGCTTCACCGCGGCCATACGCCACCGTCGATGTCGAGCGTCGTGCCCGTCAGGAAACCGGAGGCCGGGGAGGCGAGATGGACCACGGCGGCGGCCACGTCCTCGGGTGTGCCCGCGCGGCCGACGGGGATCCCCGCCTCCATCGCCTGCTGGGCCTCGGGCGCGGTGAACGTGTCATGGAACGCGGTGCCCTTGATGAAGCCGGGCGCGACCGCGTTCACCGTGATGCCCGCCGCCGCGACCTCCTTGGCCAGGGCCTTGGTGAAGCCGCGGATCCCGGCCTTGGCCGCCGCGTACGGCACGGAGCCCGGGCCGCCGCCGTTGTGCGCGGCGAGCGACGACATGGTGACGATCCGGCCGGCCGACGACCCGGTGAGGTGGGGGAGCGCGGCGCGGCAGGTGCGGAACGTGGACGTCAGATTGGTGTCGACGACCCGCTCGAAGTGCTCGTCGGTCATCTCGGCGACGGTGGCCCGCCCGATGAGATGCCCGGCGTTGCAGACCAGGACATCGAGACCGCCGAGGAATCCGGTGGCCTCCGCGACGAGGCGGTCCACGTCGGCGGTCACCGTGACGTCCGCGTGGAACGCCTTGGCGCGGCGGCCGAGTGCCCCGATCGCGGCGACGGTCCGCTCGGCCTCCTCGGGCGAGCTGTGGAAGTGCACGGCGACGTCACAGCCGGCCGCGGCGAGTCCCACGGCGATGGCACGGCCGATGCCGTGGCCGGCTCCCGTCACGAGCGCACGGGAACCTCGGAGATCAACAGACATGGGGACAGGGCCCTTTCACGAGCAAGTGGGGGATGAGGCGAAGAAGGATGAGGCGAAGAAGGATGAGACGAAGAGGGGTGGGGCGAAGGGTCACTTGAGGCCGGCGGTGGCGAAGCCCTGGACGAAGTAGCGCTGGCCGATGAGGAAGAGGATCACCATCGGCAGCGTGGCGAGCGTCGTCCCCGCCATCAGGAAGTGCCACTGCGTGCCGTTCTCCGTCTTGAAGACGGACAGACCGACCTGGATGACGCGCAGACTGTCGGTCCGCGTCACGAGCAGCGGCCACAGGAAGTTGTTCCAGGACGACTCGAAGGTGAGCAGGGCCACCGTGGTGAGGGCAGGCTTGACCTGCGGGGTCATGATCCGGGCGTAGATCCGGAACTCGCCCAGCCCGTCGAGCCGCGCCGCCTCCTCCAGCTCCACGGGCAGGTCCAGGTAGAACTGCCGGAACAGGAACACGGCGAACGGGGTCACGGCCCCGGGCACGATCAGCGCCCACCACGAGTCGAGCCAGCCGCTGCCGCCCTGGCCGAAGAGGTCGTTGCCGCCGGCGAGCGGCATGAACCGCACGATCAGGAACTCCGGCAGGACCTTCGTGTACGTCGGGATCATCAGGGCGGCGATGAAACAGTAGAAGATGAGGTCGCTGCCGCGGAACCTGATCCGCGCCAGTGCGTAGCCGGCCATCGAGGCGACGAGCACGTTGATGACCGTGTGGCTGATCGCGATGACGAAGCTGTTGCGCGCGTACGTCGCGAACGGAGCGGCCTTGAAGGCGTCGACGTAGTTCCCGAACTCCCAGTGCGACGGCAGGAGTCCGGCGTGCTCGGAGGCGATCTCCGCCGGTGTCTTGAGCGAGGTCAGCACCATCCACGCGAACGGCACGACCATCAGGAGCGAGGTGAGCGCGAGCGTCACGTACAGGGCGACGCGCCCGGGTGACACCCGGGGACGGGACTCAGCCATGGCCACGGGTGCCTCCCATCATCCGCCGGTTGACCAGGGTGAACGCCATCAGCAGGACGAACAGCACGAGGGACTGGGCGCAGGCGTAGCCGACGCGGAACTCCCGGAAGGCGGACTTGTAGATCTCGTACGTCATCATCGTGGTGCTGTTGGCGGGGCCGCCGTCGGTGAGGATGTAGATCTGGTCGAAGGACTGGAACGCGCTGATCATCGAGGTGATCAGGACGAAGAACGTGGCGGGCTTGAGCAGGGGCAGCGTGAGGGAGAAGAACTGGCGCACCTTCGAGGCGCCGTCCACGGAGGCGGCCTCGTACAGCTCCTTCGGCAGGTTCTGCAGCGCGGCCAGATAGATCAGCATCTTCATGCCGATGCCCTGCCAGATCCCCACGAGGATCACCGACGGCATCGCCCACGTCGTGGACGCGAGCCAGGCCGGGCTCTCCACGCCGAAGATGCTCAGCAACGTGGTGAACAGGCCGTTGCGCGGGTTGTAGATCCACAGCCAGACGAGGGCGATGGCCACGGTCGCGGTGACCTGCGGCAGGAAGATCGCGGTCCGGAAGACCCCGCGGGCCCGCAGCCCCGCGTTCAGGCCGAGCGCGAGCAGCAGCCCGAGCGCCATGCCGAACGGCACGGTGAAGAAGGTGTACACGACGGTGTTCAGGACCGACTTGCGGAACACGGCGTCGCCGAGCATGTCGCGGAAGTTGTCCAGGCCGACGAACTTCGGTGCGGACAGGACGTCGTACGACGTGAACGCGAGGAGGACGGCGGCGACGACCGGCAGGCCGATCCACAGCGCCGCGTGCAGCAGGGCGGGCGCGACCATCAGGAGACCGGCCCTGCGGCGGCGTGCGCCGGGACCGGCGCCGCCGCGAACGGCCTTGCTGCGAGAGGGTTTCGGTGACTCGGGGGGCGAGGACGGCCGCGCGGAGCCGGCCTTCACCACGGAGAGTGCTCCCACGGTGGCAGCCCCTCACATCCGCGCGATGGCGGCCTCGGCGAGACGCCCGAGTTCCGCGATCGCGCTCTTCGCGGACCGGCCGCCCACGACGGCGGGTTCGAGGGTCGGCTTGATCTTCTCGCGGATCTCCATCCAGGCCGGGGTGCCGCCTTCGGCGCAGGCGCTGCCGAGGTTCTGCAGGGAGAAGTCGACGAGCTTGTTCTTCTTGACGTACGAGGTCGAGCGCAGTTCGCGCAGGCCGGGCACGGTGGCGCGCTGCTCGGCGGCGCCGAGGATCGAATCGGGCGCGGCGAGGTACTCGACGAGGGCGCGGGCCGCCGCCGGGTGCCGGCTGTGCGCGGACTGCGTGACGAGCGTCCCGCCCGTGAGCATCGCGGGCTTGCGGTTGCGCAGGACGAACGCTCCGATCAGGTCCTTCTCGATGAGCTCGGGCGTCTGGTCCTGGAGCTGCTTCCACAGGCCGCTGCCGGTCATCATCATGGCGGCCTTGCCCGTCTGGAGATTGGTGGGCGCCCCGGCGTCCGCGTCCGTCTTCTTCGCGTAGTCGGCCGAACCGTCCGCGCTCAGATCCTTGAAGAACTGGAGCGCTTCGACGCCTCGTCCGTCGGTGAAGGCGACCTTCTTGCCGTCGGCGCTGAACAGGGAGCCGCCGTTGGCGTACAGGAAGGTTTCCCAGCACTGCCGCAGGTCGATCGAGAACGGGTCGAAGCCCAGCCGGTCGCCCTTGGTCAACTGCTTGGCCATGGCGCGCAGTTCGGTCCAGTCGCGGGGTGGCTTCTTGATGCCGGCGGCGGCGAAGTGGTCCTTGCGGTAGGCGACGAGCCGGGTGGCCATCACGGTCGGGAGGGCGTACAGCTTCCCGTCGTAGCGGGACGGTTCGAGGACCCGTGGCTCGTAGTCGTGGCGGGTCGCCAGCGACTCGGGCAGCGGGGCGAGCACCTTCTTCGCGGCGAACGGCGGGATCCAGCCGACGCCCATCATCAGCACGTCGGGCAGCAGCCCGCCCGCGAGCGCGGTGGTGATCTTCTCGTTGAGCTGTGTGTACGTCGTGTAGTCGACGTTCACCTTGACGTCCGGGTGCTTCTTGCGGAAGCCGCCGAGGATCTCCTGCTCCAGGAGTTTCTTGCCGTCGGAGCCTTCGAAGATCGGGGTGAGCAGCGATATCTCACCTTCGGCGGGGCCGCCGGCCGAGCCGCCGGACGAGGAGCCGGTGCCGCAGCCCGTGACCGCGGCCGCCGTGCCCGCACCGAGTGCGGTCAGCAGCAGTCGTCTCGTGAGTTCCATGGGACACCCCTTGTGAGGCGGAGATGGTCAATCGATACAGCGGAGAGTGGCCGGTGAGCGGCCGGAGACGCTGGTAAATCGATGCAGTGAGGCTAGGAGCCGCTCGCGAGAGGCGTCAACAGCCCGTGCACAACAATCTTTTGGGCCGATCGCGAGGAGTTGCCGTTCTGTCGAACCTGTGAACCAGATCTAGTAAATCGGTACACTGGAGTGGAACACTGCACGGGACAGTCGGGAAGTCGCAGCTAGCCGGAGGTGGCACGGCATTGAACGGGGTTACGATCCATCAGGTCGCGGAGGCGGCCGGGGTGTCCGCGAGCACGGTGTCCAACGTTCTCAACGGCCGCACCGACCGGATGCAGCCCGCGACCCTGGCCCGGGTCGAGCAGGCGATAGAGCGGCTGAGCTACCGGCCCAATCGCGCGGCCCGCATGCTCCGCACCGGTCGCATCCAGGTCATCGGCCTCATCGTGCCCTCCGTCGCGAACCCGTTCTGGGGTGCTCTCGCCCGTGAGCTGGAGGCCGTCGCGCTCGCCGAGGGCTACCACGTACTCCTGTGCAACAGCGAGCGCGACCCGGCCAGGGAGCTCAAGTACGGCGAGGAGCTCCTCGCGGACGGGGTGAGCGGGGTGGTGCTGTGCTCCTCCCTCCCCTCACTCGACCACGTGGCGCCCCTGCTGAAGCGGGGGCTCAAGATGGTGGCCTTCGACCGCGCCGCCCAGGCCGGCGACCCTCCGTCCCTGGCCAGCATCAGCGTCGACAACGCGATGGGCGCCGAACTGGCCACCCGCCACCTCCTCGACCTCGGACACCAGCGGCTCGCGTTCGTCTCCGGCTCGGTCAACAGCGTCAACCGGCGGGAGCGGCTGCGCGGATTCCGGTCAGCCCTGGAGGAGGCGGGCATCGACCCCGCCCGGGGGGTGGTCTGGCCGGGCGCGGCCACCAGCGAGTTCGGCGACAAGGAGTCCGCCGAACTGGGCCGCTCGGCCGCGCGCGAATTGCTGGCCGCGCCGGAGCCGCCGACCGGGTTCGTCGCGATCAACGACATGTGCGCGATCGGCGTGTGCCGGGGTGCGCGCGACGCGGGGCTGAGCGCGGGCCGCGAGGTCTCGGTGGTCGGGTTCGACGACATCCTTCTCGCCGAGCTCTTCGAGCCGCC
The DNA here is from genome assembly GCF_036345255.1 of Streptomyces sp. NBC_00569. Classification (NCBI taxonomy): domain Bacteria; kingdom Bacillati; phylum Actinomycetota; class Actinomycetes; order Kitasatosporales; family Streptomycetaceae; genus Streptomyces; species Streptomyces sp. NBC_00569. The sequence goes on from NZ_CP107783.1 coordinate 8,869,264, forward strand.
GCTGACCACCGTCCGTCAGCCGCTCCCGGAGATGGCGGCGGAGACCTTCCAGCAGTTGCGCGCCCGCATCGAGTCCACGTCGGGCGCAGGGCGTTCGCTCCTGATCCGGCCGCGGCTCGTGGTGCGGGAGTCGACCGCGGCGGGCCCCGCCGCAGGCCTTGGTGCCCGGTGAGGAGGGTACAAAGGCCCGCGCGCGAGGGACGTCGGGCCTGTCAACGGGAGTGTGTGCCCGGGGTACGGTCGAGGTACCGAGGGGGCTAACAACTGCTGCGGGATGCATACTCGGATCTCAACGAACGTCTTCTTTTCTCTGACGCTTGGGGTGCTCGTCCTGCCAGGCATCCAGGGCTTTTGCCTCCCATGGGAGGGTTCGTTCGAATCTTCTTAGGTTTGGGAAAGTCCGGGCTTTGGCGGTGGAGGTGGCAGAGGGTGCGCCGGGCGATTTCCGGCCGCTCGCAGGCTTCACCCCTGGTGATCCATCCGTTGATCTGTCCCGTGATCCGTAGTGCATAGTCAATGACTGGCTAGTGAGGGGGTGTTCAGGGTGAAGACGTTCCAGGCGCAGCCGGGCTTTGTGGTGCAGGCGTTCCGTTTCGCCCTGGACCCGAATGCGACTCAGGAATCCGCGCTGCGGTCGCACTGCGGGGCTGCTCGGGCCGCGTACAACTGGGCTGTCGGCTGGGTGACGGCCTCGTGGTGGCAGCGGAAGGCGGAAGCCTCGTACGGGGTCGCCGAGGAGGAGCTGACGCCGTGGCGGCCGTGGTCGCTGCCCGCGCTGCGTAAGGAGTTCAACCAGGTCAAGCGCACCGATCCGCGCTATGCCGACTGGTGGCACGAGAACTCCAAGGAGGCGTACAGCACCGGCCTGGCCAACGCGGCTGCCGCGTTCGACAACTACGCGAAGTCGAAGAACGGCCGCCGCAGGGGCGCCCGCATGGGTACGCCACGTTTCAAGTCCAAGCGCAAGGCCCGTCTTGCGTGCCGGTTCACCACCGGTAGCATCCGCGTGGCCGACGACCGGCACGTGACGCTGCCGGTGCTCGGAACCATCCGCACCCATGAGTCCACCGTCAAGCTTCTGGCCCGCGTGCAGGCCGGAATGGCACGCACCCTGTCCGCGACGGTGCGGCATGAGCGGGGCCGCTGGTTCGTGTCCTTCCAGACCGAGGTCAAGCGGGAGATCACCCGCGTGGCCCGTCCTGGTGTCGCAGTCGGTATCGACCTCGGGGTGAAGGTGCTCGCGGTGATGGCCGACAGTGCCGGGGAGATCCGGTACGTCGACAACCCCAAGCACTACGAGGGCGAACGGAAGCGGCTGCGGCGTCTGTCCCGTCGTGTGTCGCGCCGCCAGGGGCCGGCCGTGCACGACCCCGCCACCGGCAAGACCATCCGCCGGGAACCGTCGAAACGATGGGTCAAGGCGAACGTCGAACGCAACCGCGTGCACCACCGCGTGGCGAACCTCCGCGAAGACGCCCTGCACAAGCTCACCACCGCCGTGCGTGCCGAGTACGGCACCGTCGTGGTCGAAGACCTCAACGTCGCCGGCATGCTCCGCAACCGTCGTCTGGCACGGAAGATCGCCGATGCCGGATTCGGAGAGATCCGCCGTCAGCTCGCCTACAAAGGCCAGCGCAACGCCTGCCCCACGGTCGTCGCCTCGCGCTGGTACCCGTCCTCGAAAACCTGCTCGTCGTGCAAGACAGTGAAAGCCAAACTGCCCCTGCACGTCCGAGTGTTCTCCTGCGACGCGTGCGGCCTGGTCATCGACCGGGACGAGAACGCCGCCCGCAACCTCGCCGACCTCGCATCGGCCAGCACAAACGGTACCGGAGTGGCCGGAGACCGGGGCACGCCCAGCGTGCCGAAACCGCGTGGAGCCGACCAGAAGACCCGTGCCAGCCGGGCCAGCCGCAAAGCTGACCCGGTGCGGGCAGGTGGCGCAAAACCGCCCCACAGGCGGAAGGAACCGCGAGACCTTCAACAGGACACCACCGCCCAGCTCGGGCTGCGGTGACACCGTTAAGGACCATCTGTGCGCAAACGCACGGATTGCTGAGATCTGACTATGACCTCAGCAACGGGCCGTCGTCGCCTATGTGCGCTCGGTGGTCGGCTACCAGCGGACGGAGCGGCGCCACGTCCGCGTCATCGCCGAGATGCTCCTCGACCGGCAAAGTGGCGCCGCGTCCCCGGTGGGGCGCTGGGGCATGCTGGCCCGGCTGCTCGCCGACGGCCAACGGGCGGGCGTGTTCCGTGAGTTCGACCCGCAGACGGTGGCGCTCGCCGTCGGCGGCGCCATCGAGGGCGTGGTGTCCCACTGGCTGACGCATCCCGAACTCGACCTGGACGCGGCGGCGTCCGAGCTGGAGACGTTCACGCTGTACGCGATCGAACGTCCCCGGACCCGCCTGCCCGCCCAGGCATCGGCGTCGTCGGCACCGCGCTCAGTCCTCTGAGCGCGACCACCCCACCGCCTCGATCCGGGCCGCGTCGGACGGGCGTGTCTCGTCGAACACCGTCCGGCGGCCGTCGGTGACGCGCACCCCGTTCACGTACACCCCGCGTCCCACGTACAGCTGGTCGGTCGCGTAGCGCCAGCGCAGGCGGACGCTGCCGCCCTCGAAGGCGCCCAGAGCGGCGCTCAGGCGATGCCAGGTGCGGCCCGACCAGCCGTCGGCCGTGCCCTTGGGGTGGTCCTCAATGTCCTCTCCCTTACGGGTGGTGGCGAATGGCAGGGGCTGCCAGGTCGCCCCGGCGTCGGCCGACACCTCCAGATACAGGAGGTCGGAGTGCGGTTCCGTGTCCCACCACAGGTCGCAGCCGAGGCTCGCCGTGTCGGAGGTGACGTCGACCGCGGGCAGCGTGAGCGTCGCCGACGTGGCGCTCGCCATGCCGGAGAACCAGGAGGTGCGCCCGTGCGCGGGGCGTACGGCGACGGCGCGGGCGAGGTTGTTCCCCGCGGCGACCCGGGGAGCGGAGCCGGATCGCCAGGTGCGCACGGGATGCACGGAGTTGCCGAGCACGACGAGGAACGAGTCGGTCGTCGGGTCGAGGACGATGGACGTGCCGGTGAAGCCGGTGTGCCCGGCCGTGCGTGGCGTCGCCATCGCGCCCATGTACCAGTGCTGGTAGAGCTCGAAGCCGAGGCCGTGCTCGTCGCCGGGGAACGCCTGGTTGAAGTCGGTGAACAGCAGCCGCACGGACTCCTCGGACAGGACGCGCGCCTTGCCGTAGGAACCCCCGTTGAGGAGGGTACGGCCGAGGATCGCGAGGTCCCACGCGCAGGAGAAGACACCGGCGTGGCCCGCCACACCGCCGAGCCCGAACGCGTTCTCGTCGTGCACCTCGCCCCAGACGAGTCCGCGGTCGAGGCCGGACCAGGGCAGGCGCGCGTCCTCCGTCGCGGCGATCTTCGGCTTCCAGGAAGCGGGCGGGTTGTAACGGGTGCGGCGCATGCCGAGGGGGCCGGTGATCCGCTCGCGCAGGAGTACGTCCAGGCTCTGTCCCGTGAGCTCCTCCAGGACCAGCTGGAGCGAGATCAGATTGAGGTCGGAGTAGAGGTACACGGTGCCGGGCGGGTTGAGGGGCGCCTCGTTCCAGATGAGCCGGAGCTGTCCCTCGCGCGTCGTCTCCTTGTAGAGGGGGATCCAGGCGCGGAATCCCGAGGTGTGCGTAAGGAGTTGACGGATCGTGATGTCCTGCTTGCCGGCGCCCGCGAAGTCGGGGATGTACGAGGCGACCGTCGCCTCCAGCTCCAGCTTGCCGCGCTCGATCTCCTGCACGGCGATGAGCGAGGTGAACAGCTTCGACACGGAGGCCAGGTCGTAGACCGTGTCCTCGGCCGCCGCGATCTGCTGGTCGGCGGGGAACTCCACACCCGTGTCGGTCTTGTCGTCGTAGGCCGAGTAGCGCACGGCCTTGCCGATCGGCTGGTGGAGAGCGACCGTTCCACCGCGGCCGGCGAGCAGTACGGCGCCCGCGTACCAGGGGTGCTTGGGGGAGGGGGCGAGGAACTTCTCGGCGTCGGCGACGAGTTGGCGCAGATGCCCGGCGATCAGACCGGCCCGCTCCGGGGACCCACGGCGCAGTGTGGTTCCGTGCCCCTCGGCGTGCCCGTCCGTCTGTGTGTCCGCCGCGGCGGCGGGCCCCGCCGGGAACGGGGCGAGGGCCAGTGCCCCGCTCAACGCCAGCACGCTCGCGCCCAGTTGGCGACGGGAGAGCCCGTCGTCCGTGTCGTGCAATCTGTCCGCCGCGCCGTCGGTCATGAACGAACCCCTTCTGAAAGTATCTTTCGGGATCTAGCTCGACGGATGAAACTTTCATGTCAGGTTACGGTCGTGTCAAGCCTCGGAATGACGCCGCAGAAATCTGACGCAGCATCAGAAAGTGTCTTCCCTCGTTCGGAGGAGTGCGGCATTCTGCGCCCATGCAGACGGAGCTGAGCAAGAAACTGGGGATCGAGCACGCCATCTTCGGCTTCACGCCCTTCCCGGCGGTGGCCGCCGCCATCAGCAGGGCCGGGGGGTTCGGTGTGCTCGGCGCGGTCCGCTACACCGCACCCGACGACCTGGCCCGCGACCTCGACTGGATGGAGGAACACGTCGACGGCGCGCCCTACGGGCTCGATGTCGTGATGCCCGCGAAGAAGGTCGAGGGCCCCGGCCACCAGAAACTGACCGAGGCCGATGTCGAGGCGATGATCCCCGAAGGACACCGCCAGTTCGTCAGAGACACCCTCGCCAAGCACGGTGTGCCCGAGCTCGCCGAGGGCGAGGCCTCGGGCTGGCGCATCACCGGCTGGATGGAGCAGGTAGCCCGCAGCCAGCTGGACGTCGCCTTCGACTACCCGATCAAACTCCTTGCCAACGCGCTCGGTTCACCGCCCGCCGACGTCATCCGGCGCGCCCACGACCAGAACGTACTCGTGGCGGCTCTCGCGGGCAGCGCCCGGCACGCCCGTAAACACGCGGACGCGGGCATCGACATCGTCGTCGCGCAGGGCTACGAGGCGGGCGGGCACACCGGCGAGATCGCGTCCATGGTGCTCACGCCCGAAGTGGTCGACGCCGTGTCGCCGCTGCCCGTCCTCGCGGCCGGCGGCATCGGCAGCGGGGAGCAGGCGGCGGCGGCCCTCGCGCTCGGCGCCCAGGGCGTCTGGCTCGGCTCCCTCTGGCTCACCACCACCGAGGCCGACCTCCACTCCCGCGCCCTCACCGCCAAACTCCTCGCGGCCGGGTCCGGCGACACCGTCCGCTCCCGCGCCCTGACCGGCAAGCCCGCGCGACAGCTCCGCACGGAGTGGACCGACGCCTGGGACGACCCGTCGGGCCCCGGCACGCTGCCCATGCCGCTCCAGGGGCTGCTCGTCGCCGAGGCGGTCTCCCGCATCCAGAAGTACGAGGTCGATCCGCTGCTCGGCACGCCCGTCGGGCAGATCGTCGGCCGGATGACGAGCGAACGTCCCGTCCAGGCCGTGTTCGACGACCTCACGCGCGGCTTCGAGCGCGCCGTCGACCGGATCAACCGCATCGCAGGAAGGAGCGGCCAGTCGTGAGCACAGGCCCCCACACCGACAGCGCGCCCCCCAACGGATTCTGGGCCCAGGCCACCGCGGATCCCGGCCGCACCGTCCTCGTCGCACCCGACGGGGAGGAGTGGACCGCGGGCCGGCTGCACGCCGACGTCAACAAGCTCGTGCACGGCCTGCGGGCCGCCGGGCTGGAACGAGGTGACGCGTTCGCCGTCGTCCTGCCCAACGGAGTCGAGTTCTTCACCGCGTTCCTCGCCGCCTCCCAGGCCGGCTTCTACCTCGTCCCGGTCAACCACCATCTGGTCGGCCCCGAGATCGCCTGGATCGTCGCCGACTCCGGAGCGAAGGTCCTCATCGCGCACGAGCGGTTCGCCGAACAGGCCGTGGCCGCCGCCGACGAGGCGGCGCTCCCCGCCGGGCAGCGGTACGCGGTCGGAACCGTCGACGGCTTCCGCCCCTACGCCCGACTCCTCGACGGGCAGCCCGAGTCGGTGCCGGACGACCGCACCCTCGGCTGGGTCATGAACTACACCTCGGGCACCACGGGCCGCCCCCGCGGCATCCGCCGCCCCCTGCCCGGCAAGCTCCCCGAGGAGACCTACCTCGGCGGCTTCCTCGGCATCTTCGGCATCAAGCCGTTCGACGACAACGTGCACCTCGTCTGCTCGCCGCTCTACCACACCGCCGTGCTCCAGTTCGCGGGCGCGTCCCTGCACATCGGACACACTCTCGTCCTGATGGACAAGTGGACCCCCGAGGACATGCTGCGCCTCATCGACACCTTCAAGTGCACGCACACACACATGGTGCCGACCCAGTTCCACCGCCTGCTCGCCCTGCCCGACAGCGTCAGGAGCGCGTACGACGTGTCGGCGATGCGGCATGCCATCCACGGCGCCGCACCCTGCCCCGACCACGTCAAACGCGCGATGATCGACTGGTGGGGCCACTGCGTCGAGGAGTACTACGCGGCCAGTGAGGGCGGCGGCGCCTTCGCGACCGCGGAGGACTGGCTGAAGAAGCCGGGCACGGTCGGCAAGGCCTGGCCCATCAGCGAACTCGCCGTGTTCGACGACGACGGCAACCGGCTGCCGCCCGGCGAACTCGGCACCGTCTACATGAAGATGAGCACCGGCGGATTCTCGTACCACAAGGACGAGACCAAGACGAAGAAGAACCGTATCGGCGACTTCTTCACCGTCGGCGACCTCGGCATTCTCGACGAGGACGGATACCTCTTCCTCCGCGACCGCAAGATCGACATGATCATCTCGGGCGGCGTCAACATCTACCCCGCCGAGATCGAGTCCGCGCTCCTCACCCACCCGGCCGTCGCCGACGCCGCGGCCTTCGGGATCCCGAACGACGACTGGGGCGAGGAGGTCAAGGCGGTCGTCGAACCCGCGGAGGGGCACACCGCCTCAGACGCGCTCGCCGCCGAGATCCTCGCTCACTGCGAGCGCCAACTCGCGGGCTACAAGCGGCCCAAGACCGTCGACTTCATCGAGACGATGCCGCGCGACCCGAACGGCAAGCTCTACAAGCGTCGCCTGCGCGACCCCTACTGGGAGGGCCGCACCCGCGCGATGTGACCCACGCGGAGGTCTGACGCAGGAGCGGCCCGGGGCATTCCCCGGGCCGCTCCCGTCGTTCAGCCGTGCACCCGCACCACCTTCAGCGCCGGTGACTTCAGGATGTCCTTCTCGCAGAAGCGCGAGGTCACCCACTGCCCGTCCGAGAACAGGTGCGTCTGGTCGCTGAAGTGGGGCGAGCCGGGGTCCGAGGACTGGGAGTACGTCAGCAGGGTGCGGGCCACCGGGCAGCCGCCGCCGTTCCAGCCGACGGCCTGGATGTAGCTCGACCCGTGCACGACCTCCGTGTAGCCGCCCGCCTTCGCGTCCCACACCGTCTCGACTTTGTTCCACACGCCGAGTGACTCCGTGCCGCCGTGGACGGGGATGCGCGGGCCGCCGCGTACGACGAACTGGTGCGCGCCGAGCGGGTCGTCCAGGGCGATCCCGGCCGACCGCAGCTCACCCACCGCGTCGGCGAGAGCCGTCGCGAAGCCCGGCGCTTGCGTGTTCAGCGTGTTCGGCGTGCGCACCGGGTCGGCGGCCGAGAACGGCACCTTCCACAGCTTGTCGTTCGGCACGGCCGCCGTGAGCTTGCGCCAGAACCGGTCGAAGAGCAGCGCGCCCCGGCTCGACGTGCGCATCGTGTGATCCCACTTCTTGAGCACATCACAGGCCTGGCTCACGTCAACGGCCTTGCCGTCACTGCCTGTTGCCGTGCCGCCCGGCAGGGCCGCGCACGCGCGCGCCGTGTCCGCCGCCGCCAGATCCGCCGCGGGCACCCGGTCGGCGAACTGCTGACGCTGGAGGTCGGGGACGGTGAGCGCGCCCCGACTCGCCATCGCCGAGACGTCCTCGACGCCGCCGCGCGTCCGCATCGACCGCTGCGTGCCGACCGTCCCGAAGACCCGCTCGTACCCTGTCAGCGGCCGGTCGGCGTTGGCCAGCCAGGCGCTGTCGTTCGAGTTCGCCACGTACGGCGCGTCCTTGAGGACCGGCATCCTGGACGGTCCGAAGATGCCCGGCTGCACGGCGTCCTTGTCGGAGCCGATCGCGCAGTCGCCGCGCGAGCCGTCCAGGACCGCGACGCCGGACGCCGGATACGTCACCTTGCCGAGCGGCGTCGAGCAGCGCGCGGCCAGGTCGTCGGTGATCCGGGGCAGCACCTGCGCCTGCGCGAACAGCGAGTGCCCGGACGCGTCGGCGGCGATCGTGTTCACCCAGGGAAGTCCCTGCGTGCGCTTCAGCGAGCGCAGCACGTCGTCCGTGGAGCGTGCCTTGCTGAACCCGAGCCCCGTGTCGGAGGCACGCAGGTTCAGGGCGTTCGGGTCGCCCAGCGCATAGGCCGTCGTGGCCGTCCAGGGCAGCGGCAGCGAGGCCCCCAGCGAGTTCACGATCGGCCCGTACCGCGTCCACCACTGGGTGCGGGTGACCGGCGCGCCGTCCTTCACCGCGACGCTCACGGTCCGCTTCGTCATCCGCTCCGGCTTGCCGTCGACGAGATACGAGGTCGGGTCGGCCGGGTCCAGCGTCAACTGGTGGAGATCGAGCGTCACGCCCGTCGCGACGGTGTGGCTCCAGGCGATACGGGAGTTGTGCCCGATCGAGATCGTCGTCGAGCCGAGGAGTGAGCCGCCGGCGACGTTCAGTTCGCCGGGAATCGTCTGCTGCGACTGCCAGAAGCGGCGGCCGCCCTGCCAGGGATAGTGCGGGTTGCCGAGGAGCAGACCGCGGCCGTTCGCCGTGGCGGCGCCGCTGAACGCGACGGCGTTGGACCCCATGTCGGCGTCCTCGCTCGAGAACAGCTCCTTGGCGGCCGCGGCCGTCGCGGCCTTGTCCGGCGTACGGGCAGGAGCTCCCGCGGAAGGTGGCTGTGCGGCCGTGATGCCGTCCACGCCGCGGCCCTGTCCGCCGAGCACGGCGAGCGCGAAGCCGTGCGCCGCGACGTCCAGGGTCGTCACCGGGCGCACCCAGTCCGCGCCCTTGCAGGCGGGATCGGTGATCCGGTTCTGCTTCAGCCACGCGTCGTACCCGGCGGCGAAGCCCCGCATCGTCTCCTTCACCTCGCGGCTCGGGCCCGCGGGCGCCGGTTCGGCGAGGAGCTTCTGCACGGTGCCCGCCTCACGGACACCCCGGAAGTAGAGATCGCTGGAGACGTTCGTCGTGGCGGACGACAGGGAGCCGTCAGGGGCAGCGTCGGACCCGAAGTAGCGGGAGCGCTCCCCGCGCACGGTGGCGAATCCGTCGGCGAGCGCGCACACCTGGTCGGCCGCCTGCGCCCACCCGGTGCCGAAGCCCAGGCCCGCGTAGTCCTTGGCGACGATGTGCGGAATGCCGTACTCGGTGTAGCGGATCGTGGCGGACAGGCCGCCGCCGTGCGGGTGGTGCTCGGGCCGGCCGTGGCCGCCGGCGGCCGACGGCGGGAGCGAGGCCGTGGTGCTCAACGCGGTCAACAGGGCGAAGCCGACGACCGCGAGACGTCTCGGGCGGGTGCGCATCGTGCCTCCCAACTGGAGTGAGGGAAGGGGCGGTTGAGCGTACCAACGGGTAGGCACGGAAGGGTGGCGTCCGGTGGGGCCTTCGCGTGACGCGCGTCATCGGCCTTGATTTCGTGTCGGCCGGGGCACAGGATCGCGCCATGACGGGTGTCCGGGATGAACAAGACGTACGTGCCAGCACGGTCGACGGGACGCTGCGCCGCAGCGCACGACGCGCCCCCGAGCGCGTCGCCGTCCGCTACGGCCCGCGCACTTGGACGTACGCCGAACTCGACGCGGCCGTCTCGCGCGCGGCCGGCGCGCTGCGTGGCCTGGGCCTTGAACGAGGGGACCGCGTCGGCGCCTACGGGCACAACTCGGACGCCTACCTGATCGGCTTCCTGGCCTGTTCGCGCGCCGGGCTCGTGCACGTGCCGGTCAACCAGAACCTCACGGGAGACGACCTCTCGTACATCGTCGGCCAGTCGGGCTGCGCGCTCGTACTGACCGACCCCGACCTGGCGGACCGGCTCCCCGCGGGCGTGCGCAGCCTGGCACTGCGCGACGCGGACGACTCCCTTCTCGCCCGGATCCCGTCCGCCGAGCCGTACGACGGACAGCAGCCCGACGCCGACGACTTGGTGCAGCTCCTGTACACCTCCGGCACGACCGCGCTGCCCAAGGGCGCGATGATGTCGCACCGGGCGCTCGTCCACGAGTACGTCAGCGCGATCCACGCCCTCGGCCTCGCGGAGACGGACCGGCCCGTCCACTCCCTGCCGCTCTACCACTCGGCGCAGATGCACGTGTTCCTGCTGCCGTACCTCGCCGTCGGCGCGCAGAACACGATTCTCGACGCGCCGGACGCCGTGAAGATCTTCGACCTCGTCGAGGCGGGTGACGCCGACAGCCTCTTCGCGCCGCCCACCGTCTGGATCGGTCTCTCGCAGCATCCGGACTTCGCGACGCGGGACCTGAGCGGCCTGCGTAAGGCCTTCTACGGCGCCTCGATCATGCCGGTACCGGTCCTGGAACGGCTCCGCGCGCACCTGCCCGGACTCGCCTTCTACAACTGCTTCGGCCAGAGCGAGATCGGACCGCTCGCCACCGTCCTCGGCCCCGACGAGCACGAGGGCCGCATGGACTCCTGCGGGCGGCCCGTCCTGTTTGTCGAGGCACGGGTCGTCGACGAGGACGGCAAGGAGGTGCCCGACGGCACCGCCGGTGAAGTGGTCTACCGCTCACCGCAGTTGTGTGACGGCTACTGGGACAAGCCTCAGGAGACCGAGGCAGCCTTCCGGGACGGCTGGTTCCGCTCGGGGGACCTGGCGGTGCGCGACGTCGAGGGCTATTTCACCGTCGTCGACCGTGTGAAGGACGTCATCAACTCCGGGGGAGTGCTCGTCGCCTCACGGCAGGTCGAGGACGCGCTCTACACCCACCCGCAGGTGGCCGAGACCGCCGTCATCGGACTGCCCGACGAGCGCTGGATCGAGGCCGTCACGGCCGTCGTCGTCCGTGGCGGCGAGGTCACCGAGAGGGAGCTCATCGACCACGCACGCGAGAAGCTCGCCCACTTCAAGGCGCCCAAACGGATCGTCTTCGTGGACGAACTCCCGCGCAACGCCAGCGGCAAGATCCTCAAGCGGGAACTGCGGGACCGGTTCGGTACGGCGGACTGAGCCCGCCGGAAAATGACGCGCGGGCCCGGCCGGGGCCCTGTTACGGTCCGGGCATGAAGCGACGCGCTGCTGTCAGGACGACGACGCCGGAGAGTGTCCCGGCGCGCTGACAGCTGTGATTGTCCGAAGCCCCGGGGCGAGTGCCCCGGGGCTTCGCCATGGGACCACTCGCCCGACGACCGCGAGGGATCCCGAAATGAACCAGCAGAAGCAGGGCCCGCAGAAGCACGACCCACTGAAGCAGGACCCGCACAAGCACGGGCAGCACGAGAAGCACGGGCAGGAACACCCGCCCCACGAGCGCCCGCAGCACGACCACCGCAAGCTCGGTCGCGAGTTCGGCCTCTTCGACACCGACCCGCTGATCGGGGCGGGCCTGCCCTACTGGCTGCCCGACGGCGCGGTCGTGCGGCACACCCTCGAGGAGTACATCCGCACCGCTGAGCGGCGGGCCGGCTACCGGCACGTGTACTCGCCGGTCCTCGGCAAGCGCGAGCTGTACGAGATCTCGGGGCACTGGTCGCACTACAGCGACGACATGTTTCCCCCGATGGATTTGGGCGGCGAGCAGGTCGTCCTCCGGCCCAGCCTCTGTCCCCACCACGCCGTGATCTATCGCTCCCGCTCCCACAGTTACCGCGAACTGCCGCTGCGCATGGCGGAGTTGGGCGGCATGTACCGCTCTGAGCTGTCGGGCGTGCTCGGCGGCCTGACCCGCGTACGGGCCATCCAGCTCAACGACGCGCACATCTTCTGCGCCCTCGACCAGGTCGCCGCCGAGGCGCAGGCGGCGCTGGAGATGATCCGCGGGGCCTACGAGGCGCTGGGCGTCACCCCGGCGCGCTACCGGCTCTCACTGCCGGGGCCGGGCGGCAAGTACGTCGCCGCCCCGCAGATGTGGCAGCGCTCCACCGCGCTGCTCACCGAGGTCCTCGACCGGTCGGGCCTTCCCTACGAGGCCGCCGAGGGTGAGGCCGCCTTCTACGGTCCCAAGATCGACGTGCAGGTCGTCGACGGTGCGGGGCGCGAGTCGACCCTCTCGACCGTCCAGGTCGACTTCCACCAGCCGGAGCGCTTCGACCTGCACTACATCGGCCCGGACGGGGCGAAACACCGTCCCGTGATGGTCCACCGCAGCATCATCGGCAGCGTGGAACGGGCCGTCGCGCACCTCATCGAGGAGCACGGCGGCGCCTTCCCGGCGTGGCTCGCCCCCACCCAGGTGGCGATCCTGCCGATCTCGGACGCCGAGTCGGCGCACGCCGACGCCTTTGCGCACCGGTGCGCCGAGCTGGGTCTGCGGGCCGAGGTCGCGGGCCCCGAGCGCGGCACCCTGGGCGCCCGCGTCCGGGAGGCCCGCCTCGTGCCGTACCAGGCGGTCATCGGTGCGAGAGAGGCGGTGGACGGCCGGGTCGCGCTGCGCCTGCGTGACGGCCGCCGCCCCGCACCGCTGCCCGCCGAGGAGGCGCTCACCAGGATCGGGGCGGTCGTGGACGGGTACGCGCACGACCTGTGGGACGACGCGAGCTGACGAGGGCGGCCCGGCGGGGGCAGGCGCGCAGGCCCCCGCCGTACGGCTCACGCCTCCCGCCCCCGCAGGTCCACAATGCGCTTGATCTTGCCCACCGACCGCTCCAGCGTCTCCGGGTCCACGACCTCCACGGTCACCGAGACGCCGATGCCGTCCTTCACGCCGGTCGCGATGGCGCGGGCCGCCGCGTCGCGCTCGGAAGCGGTCGCGTCGGCGCGGGCCTCCGCGCGTACCGTCAGGGCGTCCATGCGGCCCTCGCGGGTCAGCCGGAGCTGGAAGTGCGGGGCGACGCCCGGCGTGCGCAGGACGATCTCCTCGACCTGGGTCGGGAAGAGGTTCACCCCGCGCAGGATCACCATGTCGTCACTGCGGCCCGTCACCTTCTCCATACGGCGGAAGGAGGGGCGGGCCGTGCCGGGCAGAAGCCGGGTCAGGTCGCGTGTCCGGTAGCGGATCACGGGCATGGCCTCCTTGGTGAGCGAGGTGAACACCAGCTCACCCTGCTCACCGTCCGGCAGGACCTCTCCGGTGATCGGGTCGACGACCTCCGGATAGAACTGGTCCTCCCAGATGTGCAGCCCGTCCTTCGTCTCGACGCACTCCTGGGCGACGCCCGGGCCCATCACCTCCGACAGGCCGTAGATGTCGACGGCGTCGATGGCGAAGCGCTCCTCGATCTCGCGGCGCATCTCCTCGGTCCACGGTTCGGCGCCGAAGACTCCGACCTCGAGCGACGTGCTGCGCGGGTCGACGCCCTGGCGCTCGAACTCGTCGAGGATCGTCAGCATGTACGAGGGGGTGACCATGATGACCTCGGGGCGGAAGTCCAGGATCAGCCGCACCTGGCGGGCGGTCATGCCGCCGGACGCGGGAATGACCGTGCAGCCGAGCCGCTCGGCGCCGTAGTGCGCGCCGAGCCCGCCCGTGAACAGGCCGTATCCGTACGCGACATGGACCTTGTGGCCGGGCCGGGCGCCCGCCGCGCGCAGGGAGCGCGCCACCATGTCGGCCCACATGGAGAGGTCGTTCTCCGTGTAGCCCACGACGGTGGGCAGGCCCGTGGTCCCGCTGGACGCGTGCAGCCGGCGCACATCCGTCTCCGGTACGGCGAACATCCCGAAGGGGTAGTTGTCCCGCAGGTCGGTCTTCGTCGTGAACGGGAAGCGGGCCAGGTCGGCGAGCGAGCGGCAGTCGTCGGGGTGCACGCCCGCCTTGTCGAAGGACGCGCGGTAGAACGGCACCCGCTCGTACACGCGGCGCAGTGTCGCCCGCAGCCGCTCCAGCTGCTGTGCGTGCAGCTGCTCGGGGCCGAGCTGTTCCCCCGCGTCCAGCAGTTCTGTCATCGTCGACCGCACTCCCGAGCCCTGAGGGCCGGCCGTCCACCCGGATCCACATCATGGGCGAATCGGCCGACCGATCATTCGGTTGATCCGTTCAGGGTCAGTAATTCAAGGGGCGGGGGCAGGCGTCAAGAGGCGGGACGGACTCAATGGCCGCCGGGAGGCCTCAGGAGCCGCCGGCGGCGCCGTGGACGTAGGGAGTCGTGGTGCTCAGAGCCGTGAAGCCGAGGCGCTCCAGGATCGGGCGGCTCATGCTGGAGGCGTCGACTTGGAGGTAGCGGTAGCCGCGCTCGGCGGCGATGCGGGTACGGAACGCGACGAGGCTGCGGTAGATCCCGCGCCCGCGCCACTCGGCGACCGTGCCGCCGCCCCACAGGCTCGCGAAGTCCGTGCCCGGGTGCGTCTCCATGCGGGCCGCGCTCACCGGCACGTCCCCGGCCAGTGCGAGTACCGCGGGCGCGGCGTCCGGGTCCTCGGCGAGCTGGGCGAGGAGCTGCTGCCGGGTGAGGCCGAGACTCCTTCCGAAGGCCTTGTCGTGCACCTGCGACATGAGGTCGACGCCCGTCTCGTCGGTGACGGGGAGCAGCCGGATTCCTTCGGGGGGCGGGACGTCCGTCGGCAGGTCCGCGACCTCGGCGACCAGGAGCGTCTCCACGGGCTCGGGGACGAATCCGGCGGCCGTGAGCCGCTGCGGAAGGTCGTGCGGCAGGTCGTGCCCGTACACCTTCCACTCGAATTCGCGTCCGAGCTCGGTGAAATGTCGGACCTGGGCGGCGATCGCCGCGTCCGCCGAGTTCTGGTCGAGGTCCGACCACACGACGCCGTTCCAGGAGCCGACCTCGGCGCCGGTCTGCCGCACCACGCCGTCCACCCGCTCCACCCGCCCCCCAGGGCCGTCGGGCTCGGCGTTCCGCCTCATCTGCCGGTCGAACCGGGACAACACCGCTTGATGATCCATCCGGCCACTCCAGCACCGGCGCGTCGGGGCGGCAAACGATTTGTGTCCCGGTACGCGGACGCGTCGTGCCCGGAGGGCTTGCCGTGCCCGCTGCGAGCCCGTGCCCCGTCACGAGCCGTCCGCCGCCACCGCCCGCGCCCACCGGTAGTCCGCCTTGCCGCTGGGTGAGCGCTGGATGCGGTCGGTCAGGACGAGCTGGCGGGGGATCTTGTAGCCCGCGAGGCGGGTGCGGCAGTGGGTCTGGATGTCGTCGAGCGAGGGCGGTGCCGCGCCGTCGCGCAGCTGGACGACGGCGGCGACATGGTTGCCCCACTTCGCGTCGGGCACTCCGGCGACCAGCGCGTCGTACACGTCCGGATGGGACTTGAGGGCCTGCTCGACCTCTTCCGGGTACACCTTCTCGCCGCCCGTGTTGATGCACTGCGAGCCGCGCCCGAGGACGGTGACGATGCCTTCCTCGTCGACCGTGGCCATGTCCCCGAGCAGCACCCACCGCTCGTCGCCCTTCTGGAAGAACGTCTCGGCCGTCTTCGCGGGGTCGTTGTAGTAGCCGAGCGGGACGTGCCCGCGCTGGGCGATGCGGCCCGGTTCCCCGGGGGCGATCGGCTCGTACGTCGCCGGATCGACGACCTGCGTGCGGGAGTTGACCCGGAGGCGGAAGCCCTTCTCCGGGCCCGAGTCGTCCGTCGCCGTGCCGTTGAAGCCGGACTCGGAGGAGCCGAAGTTGTTCAGGAGCATCACGTTCGGGACGAGCGCCTGGAACTGTGCGCGCACCGTCTCCGACATGATCGCGCCCGACGACGAGACGCTGAACATGGACGAGCAGTCCGTGCCCTTCAGGGGCCCGTTCAGCGCGTCGATCAGGGGCCGCAGCATCGCGTCCCCGACGAGCGACATGCTCGTCACCTTCTCCTTCTCGACCGTGCGCAGGACCTCTTCGGGCACGAACTTCGTGTGGATGACGAGGCGTTGGCCGAAGTTGAAGCCGATGAAGGCGGTGAGGGTGGAAGTGCCGTGCATCAGGGGAGGCGTGGGGAAGAAGGTGATCCCGTCGCCGCCGGCCGCGACGCGCTCGGACAGCTCCTCAGGCCTGCTCACGGGCTCGCCCGTCGGGGCGCCGCCGCCCAGCCCCGAGAAGAACAGGTCCTCCTGGCGCCACATCACGCCCTTGGGCATGCCGGTCGTGCCGCCCGTGTAGATGATGAAGAGGTCGTCGGCCGAGCGCGGCCCGAAGCCGCGCTCCGGCGAGCCCATGGCCTCCGCCTCCGTGAAGTCCACGGCCTTGACGGGCGGCGCGCCGGTCGGCGCGGTCCCCACACGCACGAGGTGGCGCAGCTTCTCCGTCTGCGGGAGAGCGGCCGCGACGCGTTCGGTGAACTCGGCGTCGAAGACGAGCGCCGCGAGGTCGGCGTCGCGGTAGAGGTAGACCAGCTCCTCCTCCACGTAGCGGTAGTTGACATTGACGGGGACGATCCGCGCCTTGAGGCAGGCCAGCACCGTCTGGAGGTACTCGATGCCGTTGTAGAGGTGCAGGCCCAGGTGTTCACCGGGGCGGATCCCGCTGTCGATCAGATGGTGGGCGAGGCGGTTGGCCGCCGCGTCGAGTCCGGCGTAGGTGAGCCGGCGCTCCGCGCCCGTGCCGGGATGGTCGATGTGTACGAGCGCCTCGCGGTCCGGGACCACGTCGACGACCGACTCGAACAGGTCGGCAAGGTTGTACTCCACCGCTCCTCCTGACCCAGGCGCCATCTCGATGTGGCCGTCATCTCAGCAGAGCCGCAGGGAACAGGGAAGGGCTCCCGCACAAGAAATCTGACTGACTGTCAGAAAACTCTTGAACTGGCCACCCGCCTACTGCAACCTGTTCTCGCATCCGAGACGTACGCGGCAGCCGAGACGCATCCGAGACGGGAGCACGGCCATGGGTGGCACGGAACACGACGCGGGACACGGGGCGGGTCACGGGACGGAACACCTCACGGTGCGGCGCGAGGGCGCCACCCTCGTACTCACCCTCGACAGGCCCGAGGCCAAGAACGCGCTCTCCCTGCCGATGCTGGTCGGCCTCCACGACGGATGGGTCGCCGCCGACGAGGACGACTCGGTCCGGTCGATCGTCCTGACCGGCGCGGGCGGCACGTTCTGCGCGGGCATGGACCTCAAGGCCCTGGCCGGCAAGGGGATGGAGGGCGAGCAGTACCGGGACCGGCTCAAGGCCGACCCCGAACTGCACTGGAAGGCGATGCTGCGCCATCACCGCCCCCGCAAACCCGTGATCGCCGCTGTCGAGGGCTACTGCGTGGCCGGCGGCACGGAGATCCTCCAGGGCACCGACATCCGCGTCGCCGCCGAGACCGCGACCTTCGGCCTCTCCGAGGTCAGGCGCGCCCTCTTCCCGATCGGCGGTTCCACCGTGCGGCTTCAGCGGCAGATCCCGCGCACCCACGCCCTGGAGATGCTGCTGACCGGCAGGCACTACAGCGCGGCCGAAGCCCTCTCCATCGGGCTCATCGGCAGTGTCGTCCCGGCCGGCACCGCGCTCGACCGGGCCCTGGAGATCGCCGAGCAGGTCAACGCCTGCGGCCCGCTCGCGGTGGAGGCGGTGAAGGCCTCGGTGTACGAGACCGCCGAGATGACCGAGACCGACGGCCTCAAGTCCGAACTGGAGCGCGGCTGGCCGATCTTCGCCACCGAGGACGCGAAGGAAGGCCCCAGGGCCTTCGCCGAGAAGCGCCCCGCCGTCTACCGGCGCGCGTGAAGCCCTCCGACCGCCAAGGAGTCATGAAGTGCCCGAAGTCCTCAAAGCCCCGCTCGTCGTCGAGTTCCCCTTCACCCGCTCGCTCGGCCCCGTCCAGAGCGCGTTCCTGACCGGCCTGCGCGAACGCACCGTCCTCGGCGTGAAGACCACCGACGGCAAGGTCCTGGTCCCACCCGTCGAGTACGACCCCGTCACCGCCGACGAGCTCCGCGACCTCGTCGAGGTCGAGCCCACCGGCACCGTCACCACCTGGGCCTGGAACCCCGGACCCCGCCGCGGCCAGCCCCTCGACACCCCCTTCGCCTGGGTCCTGGTCAAGCTCGACGGCGCGGACACCGGCCTCCTGCACGCCCTCGACGCACCCGGCCCCGACGCCGTGACCACCGGCATGCGCGTCCGCGTCCGCTGGGCCGCCGAACGGACCGGCGCCATCACCGACATCGCCTGCTTCGAGCCGTACGAGGGGGCGGCGGCGGACACCGGACCCGCCGCGCACGACGGGCGGTTCGACGACGCGGTCAGCGGGATCGTCGCCGAGGCCCGTCTCGACTACGTGTACTCCCCGGGCCGCGCCCAGACCGCCTACATCAACGCCCTCGCCGACCGCCGCACCGTCGGCGAACGCTGCCCGTCCTGCCGCAAGGTCTACGTCCCGCCGCGCGGCGCCTGCCCCACCTGCGGCGTCGCCACGACCGACCGGGTCGAGGTCGGCCCGGCCGGCACCGTCACCACCTTCTGCATCGTCAACGTCAAGGCCAAGAACCTCGACATCGAACTGCCCTACGTCTACGCCCACATCGCGCTCGACGGCGCCGACCTCGCGCTGCACGGCCGCATCGCCGGCATCCCGTACGACCAGGTGCGGATGGGCCTCAGGGTCGAGCCCGTATGGACCGAAGGCGGGCGCTACCCCGACCACTACCGGCCCACCGGCGAACCGGACGCCGACTACGACACGTACAAGGAGCTGGTGTAGATGCGAGAGGTAGCGATCGTCGCCTTCGCGCAGAGCGACCATCTGCGCACCACCGACGAACTCTCCGAGGTCGACATGGTGATGCCGGTGCTGCACCAGGTGCTGGCGCAGACCGGCCTCAAGGCCAGCGACATCGGCTTCACCTGCTCCGGCTCCTCCGACTATCTCGCGGGCCGCGCCTTCTCCTTCACCATGACCCTCGACGGCGTGGGCGCCTGGCCGCCGATCTCCGAGTCCCACGTGGAGATGGACGGGGCCTGGGCGATGTACGAGGCCTGGGTGAAGCTCCTCACCGGCGAGGTCGACACGGCGCTCGTCTACTCGTACGGCAAGTCCTCGCCCGGCTCCGTGCGCGATGTGCTCACCCGCCAGCTCGACCCGTACTACGTGGCCCCGCTGTGGCCGGACTCGGTCGCGCTCGCCGCACTCCAGGCGCAAGCCCTGATCGACGCGGGCGAGACCGACGAGACCGCGCTCGCCGGGATCGCCGCGAGGAGCCGGGAGTCCGCGTCGGCCAACCCCCACGCACAGGTGAAGGGTTCGGTGCCGCAGGGCGACTACGAGGTGCGGCCGCTGCGCAAGGGCGACTGCCCGCCGGTCGGCGACGGCGCCGTCGCCGTGATCCTGGCCGCCGGTGACAAGGCCCGCGAACTGTGCGAGCGGCCCGCCTGGATCCGCGGCATGGACCACCGCATCGAGGCGCACAGCCTCGGCGTACGCGACCTCACCGACTCCCCGTCCGTCCGGCTGGCCGCCGAGCGGGCGGGCGCCTTCGAACGGCCCGTCGACACCGCCGAGTTGCACGCCCCGTTCACCTCGCAGGAGGTCGTCCTGCGCAAGGCGCTGAAGCTGGGCGACGGCGTGGCCGTGAACCCCTCCGGCGGCGCGCTCGCCGCCAACCCGCTCATGGCCGCGGGTCTGCTGCGGATCGGCGAGGCCGCCGCCCGTATCCACCGCGGTGAGTCCGACCGGGCCCTCGCGCACGCGACCTCCGGCCCCTGCCTCCAGCAGAACCTGGTCGCCGTCCTGGAAGGAGACACCCGATGAGCAGTACGGCCACGCACAAGGAACCCGTCGCCGTCGTCGGCATCGGCCAGACCAAGCACGTCGCGGCCCGCAAGGACGTCTCGATCGCCGGACTCGTCCGCGAGGCCGCGCAACGTGCCCTGGAAGACGCCCAGTTGACGTGGGCGGACATCGACGCGGTGGTGATCGGCAAGGCGCCCGACTTCTTCGAGGGCGTCATGATGCCCGAGCTGTATCTCGCGGACGCCCTCGGCGCGGTGGGCAAACCGATGCTCCGGGTGCACACGGCGGGTTCGGTGGGCGGCTCCACCGCCCTCGTCGCCTCCAACCTCGTGGCGTCCCGCGTCCACCGGACCGTCCTCACCCTCGCCTTCGAGAAGCAGTCCGAGTCCAACGCCATGTGGGGCCTGTCCCTGCCGATCCCCTTCACGCAGCCGCTGCTCGCCGGCGCCGGCGGCTTCTTCGCCCCGCACGTCCGCGCGTACATGCGGCGCACCGGAGCACCCGACCACGTCGGTTCCCTGGTCGCGTACAAGGACCGGCGCAACGCGCTGAAGAACCCTTACGCGCATCTGCACGAGCACGGCATCACCCTGGAGAAGGTCCAGTCCTCGCCGATGCTGTGGGACCCGGTCCGCTACTCCGAGACCTGCCCGTCCTCCGACGGCGCGTGCGCCATGATCCTCACCGACCGTGCGGGCGCGGCCCGCTCACCGCAGCCGCCGGCCTGGATGCACGGCGGCGCCATGCGCAGCGAGCCGACCATGTTCGCGGGCAAGGACTTCGTCTCGCCGCAGGCCGGGAAGGACTGTGCCGCCGACGTCTACCGGCAGGCGGGCATCGGCGACCCGCGCCGCGAGATCGACGCCGTCGAGATGTACGTGCCGTTCTCCTGGTACGAGCCGATGTGGCTGGAGAACCTCGGCTTCGCCGACGAGGGCGGGGGCTGGAAGCTCACGGAGTCGGGCGTCACGGAACTCGACGGCGACCTCCCCGTCAACATGTCGGGCGGCGTACTGTCCACCAATCCCATCGGCGCCTCCGGCATGATCCGCTTCGCGGAGGCCGCGCTCCAGGTACGGGGGCAGGCCGGGGAACACCAGGTCGAGGGCGCCCGCAAGGTCCTCGGGCATGCCTACGGGGGCGGCTCGCAGTTCTTCTCGATGTGGCTCGTCGGGGCGCAGCCGCCCACGTCCTGAACGGCTCGCCGCCGCGGCCTGTCCGCCGCGCGGGCCGATCGCTAGGCTGGCGGGCGGACGACGAACCGGGAGGAGCACGGACGTGGCCGAAAGCACCATCGAGCAGCACACGCTCGCGGGTTGGGACAAGCCGGACCTCGATCTGAGTGCCGCGGACTGGCATTCGAGCAGCAAGGGGCGGGGCGACGTCCAGATCGCCTTCGTCGAAGGCTTCATCGCGATGCGCAACGGCGGCAGTCCCCAGAATCCGTCCCTGATCTTCACGCCCGCGGAATGGGGCGCGTTCGTGCTGGGGGCACGCGAGGGGGAGTTCGACCTGACCTGAGCCGGGTCCGGCCTGGCCCGAGCCGCGGTCAGGTGACGTTTCCGGCTTTTCCGACGACATGTGACGTTCGGCCCTGCCCCCTGGTCCCGGTGTGCGCGAGGCTGGGGGCAGGAACAGTCGCTCTTGCCGGGGCCCGTGACACCGCGCCCCGGTGTCGGAGGTTGGACATGAGTACCCCGCGCCCCCTGCCCGTCGTGGCCGCCGTCGACGGATCCGAAGACAGCCTGCGAGCCCTGGAGTGGGCACTGACGGAAGCGGCCAGGCGCGGGGCGCCCGCGCGGATCGCCCATGTGCGCCAGTACGGCCCCTGGACGCGGCGAGGGGTACTGAGTTCCGGCCCGCCGGAGCCCGCGGGCGACGCGGTCCTCGACGAGGTGCGCGCCAACGTGACCGGTCGAGATGATCTGCCACCGGTCGAATACGTGACCTTGGAGGGCGACCCGGCGGCCGTCCTGGCCGAACTCGGCGCCGAGGCACAGCTGTTGGTCCTCGGCTCGCGGGGGCGCGGCGGCTTCGCCAGTCTGCTGCTCGGTTCGAACGGTGTGGCCGTGGCGCGGGACGCCGCCTGCCCCGTCGTCGTGGTACCCAGGCCCGGACGACCCGTGCACGGCGACAGCGACGTACCGCCCGGACCGCGCGTGGTCGTCGGTGTCGAGGTGGACGAGCCCGACGACACCGTCCTCGCCTTCGCCTTCGAGGAGGCCGACCGGCGCGAGGCGCGGCTCCAGGTGATCGCGGCCTTCCCGTGGCCGGTGCTCGCCTGGACGACCTTCGGCGACTTCACGCCCACGACCGTCGACCAGGAAGCGGCCGAGAACGAGACCCTGACCCTGCTGAACGCCGCGGTGGCGCCCTTCCGCAAGGCGCACCCCGACATCGAGGTCGACCTGTACGTGGCGCCGGGCGACGCGGCCGGGCACCTCGTCGAGAACTCCCGCGAAGCCGGCCTCGTGGTCGTGGGCCGCCACCGGCGCCGCCTCACCCGCCCCGCACCGATGCTCGGCACGGTGACGATGGCGGTGCTGCTGCACGCGGCGAGCCCGGTCGCGGTGGTGCCTCCGGTACCGGAGGACACGCCCTAGAAGATCCTTGGCGGCTCAGTACAGGACCGCGCACCCTCGCGCCGTGAGTGTCTCGAGCAGCGCGGGCGGCGCGCTCAGGTCGTTCCATCTGAGGTCCAGCTTCTCCAGCGCGGGCAGCGAGGTGATCCAGCCGGGCAGCTCGCGCAGCCGGTTGGACCGCAGGTCGAGCCGGCGCAGCAGCGGGAGGCCGCGCAGGGGTCCGGGTACGTCGGTGAAGGCGTTCTCCCGCAGTTCGAGTTCCCGCAGCTCCCGCAGGTGCCGGACGGAATCGGGGAGGGCGGTGAGCCGGTTGCCGCGCAGCCACAGCTCGCGCAGCGCCCCCAGGGCGCCGATCGATTCGGGGAGCCGGGTGAGGGTGGCGTGCTGGGCGCGCAGCTCCACGAGGCCCGTCATCGAGCCGATCGATTCGGGCAGACCGCCGAGCGGATTCTCGCCGACGTTCAGATAGGCCAGCCGCGAGAGCCTGCCGAGTGATTCTGGGAGCGCGGTGAGCTCGTTGTCGTGCAGGTAGAGGAATCGGGTCAGGCCCGTCAGGTCGCCGATCGTGTCCGGGACCGATGCGAGGCGGTTGTGCCCGAGATCGAGGGTGTGCAGACGGGAAAGCGATCCGATGCGGTGGGGGATCCGGGTGAGCGCGTTGTCGGGCAGGAGGAGAACCTCGACGCGGGGGTGATCCCACACCTCGTCCGGCACGTCGCTCAGACCCGCCCGCCAGTACGAGAGCATCGCCGGCCTCCCCTCGGAGATCTGGACCTCCGCCCACAGATCTAATGGATGCGCGGGACCTTATCATTAGCCCCATGCGCGACATCATCACAGGCCCACACGCCACACCGCTCGCCCTGGACCTCGCCCTCACCATCCGCCACGACGGACAGGGCGGCGTCGCCGACGACCTCGAACGGCCCGAAGCGCTGACGGCCTGGGTGCGGGAGCACGCCGAGGAGCTGCCGGACATCGCAGGGTTCGAAGCCGACGGGGCTGCGCTCGCCGAGGTGCGCGAGGTGCGGGCCGCCGTGCGAGCACTGCTCGCCCACGCCGTGCGCCCCGGAGAGCCGAGCCCGGCGGACGCCCAGCGGCTGCTCCCCGTGGGTGAGGCGGTACGGCGACTCAACACGGCGGCGGCGCTCGCCCCCACCGTCCCCGTCCTCACCTGGGACGACGGCGCCACCCCCCTCGTGCGCCTGGAGGCACGCGCCCCGGCGCCCGCTTCCGACCTGCTCACCGCGGCCCTGGCCCGCGCCGCGGTCGGCTTCCTCGCGAGCGACGACCGTGAGCGGCTGCGCGCCTGCCACGCCCCGCGTTGTGTGCGCTACTTCCTCAAGGACCATCCCCGTCAGGAGTGGTGCAAGCCGTCCTGCGGCAACCGTGCCCGGGTCGCCCGGCATCACGAGCGGCACCGCGCCGAGGCCGTACGGGAGTCAACTTGACCCGTCGCTAGAGCGACGGGCTTGCAGAGCGGGCGCCAGTGGCTGTGGTGCTGTGCTTGCGTCTGGTCTCACGCCCGGATTCCGGGGGTGGGTCTGGGACGGTTGACTGCGCCCCGCGTCGCCACAACTGTTCCGCGCGATGGCGGATGTTGCGGGAGCCGTTGCGGTCCGCGTGATCAACGAATCCGCAGGACCGGCACGCGAACCAGGCCTGGGAGACCCGGTTCGCTCTGTCTGTGTGGCCGCATTCGGCGCAGGTGCGGGAGGTGTACGCCGGATCGACATACACCACCGGCACCCCCGCTCTGCGGGCCTTGTACGCGATGAACTGCCCGAGCTGAGCGAAGCTCCAGCTGGAGTGGGTGGCCCGTTGGGGCTTGCGAAGCCGTACCCGTTCGCGGATGCCCGTCAGATCCTCGAGGGCGCTTCCGCGGCCGGTGCGTTCTGCCTCGGCCACCACATGTTTCGCGATCTTATGGTTGATGTCCTTGGCCCGCCGCGCCTCCTTGCGCCGGCGCTTCTTCAGTCGGCGCTTGGCGGACGGGGTGTTCTTGCGCTGCAGCTTGGTCTGCAACGTGCGCTCGCGCAGCCGCGCTCGGTTCAGTCCGCGTTCGGCCATGATCTCGCCGTCCGAGGTGGTGGCGATGTTCACAATGCCGAGATCGGTGCCGAGGAAGCCGTCCGGGTCGGTGTTTGGTTCCGTCTCGGGGATCTCACAGGTGGCGTTCAAGAACCACATGCCGTCCCGATACAGCAGGTCGGACTCGCCCTTGCGGTACAGGGCCAGGCGCGCGAGCTGTTCGGGGGAGGCGGTGAAGGCTACCCCCTTGATCCGGCCGGACAGTGTCCAGATGGAGACGGTGCGGTCTGGGATGCGTCAGGACAGCATCCGGTCGCCATAGGGCTGGGCGCCCTCTGGCCGGAAGGCGACGGGGTTCCCGGTGGCCCGCCGGCAGCGCTTGGACCACGGCTTGCCCAGGTTCCCGGCCCGCGCGTCCGCCGCCAGTGCGGTGTATGCGTCGCACGTCTTCTTGATCATGTGCTGAGCGGCTTGCGCGCCGAGTCCCCACCGCTGCTTGATCTCGTTGTAGGTGTGCCGGCGCAGGGCGAAGTTCCGCTTCACGTCCTTGGCGAAGGCAACCCCGGACACCCAGGTAGCGGCCTCGTTGCAGGCGTGCAGGGTCGCCTCAAGTGCCGCCGCCTGCACAGGCGTCGGCAGCAGTTTGACCTGCACCACCAGCTTCATGGCACGCGACCCTACGCGCGCAACCATACAAACAGACGACTTTCGTACACCTGCGCCACCATCCAGCGACACATCGACCGCGCGTTCGGTTTCCTCTCGGCTCCGCCGGGCGAGCCCCACGGGCGCTCCGCGCCCGAACCCCCAGACGCTGCGACGCTCCGCGTCGCCAATACCAGACGCGATTCCTCCCGGGGTTGAAGCCCCGGGGTTCCTCACGAGACCACGCTGAACTCGCGACGGGGGAGAGGACGATGAACATCATCACCGGCGTGCGCCCGGACCGTGGCCCCGGCCGGTTGCACACCCCTGAGCAGAGCGGACCGTGCGGGCGGGAACCCCGATGCCCCGGGAAACGCCCGCGCCGGTCCGCCGGGGACCCCGTCGGGGCCGCGGCCCCCGGGCCGCGGAGCCGCCCGGTGCACGTACCATTGCGGCATGTCCTTCCTCCGCCGACGCAGCTCCGCCACACCCGCGGGTCCTGACTTCGATGTCCTCGCCATGGACCCGGGCGACTGGCCGGGCAATCTCGGCGCGGGCCTGCTGCCCGCCCCCGACGGCAGCTGCCAGGGCGTCTTCCTGCGCTACGACCTGTTCGGCGGCCGCGGCCCCGCGATGATCATCGGGAACCTGCCCGAGGGCTCCTCGGCCCGCGAGACCGCCGAGGGCGAGATCCCCTTCGAGGTCGCCCAGCTCCTCCTCGCGCTGGAGAACGACGAGGAGGTCACGGTCGTCGGCACCGAGGACGTCCCGGTGATGCAGGGCGACAACCTCCTCATCGTGCGCCGCCTCAAGCTCTCCGAGAGCCGTATCTCCTGCGTGCAGTTCGACCGCAGCGACAACGTCCTCGTGACCATCGCGGCCTGGGACCGCCCCATCACGGACGACCTCTACGCGCTCCTGAAGCCGCTGCCCCCGGAGCTGTTCCAGCAGGGCTGAGCCATGAGAACCGGCCGGGCCCGGACCTGCCCCCACGGCAGTTCCGGGCCCGGCCGAGTCATGTGCCCTCAGGCGCCCGACTGCAGCAGCTGCACGTCGGCGGCGCGCACGTACGCCACCCGGTGACCGAACTGGATCTCGTAGTAGACGTCCTTGCCGCGCACCACCCGGTGCGACGTCGTGTCGAACGTCGGCGAGAAGAAGTACTCGGCGGTCGTCCTGCTGCCGGCGACGTACCGCTGCCCGGCGAGCAGCTTGTACGGCAGCGGCGAGACCGCCTGCGGGGTGATGTCCGCCGGGTACGCCTCCTTCTCGGGGTAGGCGCGCCCGTACACCGGGACGTCGGTGCGGCCGGCCTTCGGGGTGACGACCAGGCCCGCCGCGTCCACGGCCGTGGGCTGCTTCTTCGGGTTCTTGAACCAGGCCTTCTGGCCGAGGTACCAGACCGCCGTCCAGTCGCCCTTGCGCTCCGCGACCGCGTACTGCTGGCCGGTCGACAGGCGTGCGCCCATGTCGTTCACGTCGGTCGTGGAGTCCTCGCCGCCGGGCCGCAGTCCGATGTCCTTGATCAGCGGCGCGTCGTCGCTGGGCGCGGTGTGCACCCGCACGGCGCCGGAGCCGTGCGGGGCGCAGGTCTCACCCGCCTTGACGCAGCCCGTGTATACGGGCTTGTTCCTGGCGAAGTCGGGGGCCACGGTCACGAGGCCGCCCTTCGGGCCCGCGGTCGCCTTGAAGGGCTTGCCCATCAGCGCGAAGTAGTGCGCCCAGTCCCAGTACGGACCCGGGTCCGTGTGCATGCTCTTGATCCCGGCCGTCGTCGTCCCCGGCACGTTGTCATGGCCGAGGATGTGCTGCCGGTCCAGCGGGATGTCGTACTTCTTCGCCAGGTACTTCACCAGGCGCGACGACGCCCGGTACATCTCCTCCGTGTACCAGGAGTCCGGCTCGGCGAGGAATCCCTCGTGCTCAAGGCCCAGGGACTTGGCGTTGACGTACCAGTTGCCCGCGTGCCAGCCGACGTCCTTGGCCTTCACGTGCTGGGCGATGTGCCCGTCCGTGGAGCGCAGCGAGTAGTGCCAGGCCAGATACGTCTTGTCCTGCACCAGCTGAAGCGTCGTGTCCCACGTCGCCTCGGTGTCGTGGATGACGATGTAGTCGATGCTCTGGTCGTTCGGCCGGTCGGCGAGGTCGTGGTTGCCGTAGTCGCCGTCCCCGAACTCCTCGTACGGCGCCGGGATCCACTCGCACGACACGGTCGGCGGGCACTCGGTGCCGCTCTCGTCGGACTTCCGCAGGCCCATGCTCCGCACCTGCGCCGCGTCGGGCTTGAGACTGCGGTCGGCCGCGAGCTCCACGCGCTGTCCGGCGTCCGTGGTGCGTCGCTCGCCGTCGTGGATCACGGCGAACACGTCGTTCGCGTACGTCGCGGCCGTGGCGGTGTCGTCGGCGCCGGAGAACTTCGCGATCGCTCCGTACCAGTCGGCCGGGTCGGAGCTGAGGGGCTTGCCGAGGGCCTTCTGTGCCGCGGCGAGCAGGGCGGCGCCGCCGCGCACATTGGCCGCGGGGTCGGAGCGCAGCTGTTCGGCGGGAATGCCACTGAGCTCGGCGGCGCGCGTCAACGACTTGAGGCGGGCCGGGAGTTGGGAGTTCCGCGGCACCTTCGTCTTCGGGGTGAGCGCCGGACGTGACGTGTCACCGCGCGGATCGCCCCCGGCCTCGCTGTGCGCGGCGGCGCCGGCGAGTGCGGCGCGGGCGTCCGTGAGGTGCATGGGGCCGTAGCCGCCGGTGACGCTGGGCGCACCGCCGTGCGCGTCCCACCGGGACTGGAGGTAGGAGACGCCGAGCAGGACGCTCTGGGGCACCCGGTACTCGGCCGCCGCGGTCGCGAACGCGTGCTGGAGCCCCGCGCCCGACGCCTCCCGGGCCTCGCTCGGAGGTGCGGCGCCGAGGAGGGGGAGCAGAAGGGCCGCCGTCGCGAGCGTCCCCGCCGCCCGGGCCGCCTGGTTCGTGCGTCTGCGGGCGGCCGGCGAGCGGTCGCTGGTGGTCGAGGGCAAAGCGGCCTCCTGGGAACGGTCCTGGGACATGTGGGCTCGACGGGTGTGCGGGGGCGATCGTGGGTCAGTGGTATCGGCTTGCCGACGATCCGTCAATCATGCTCAGGGCAAGGGATTTCCCATGTCAGCGCCCGTTCGGCGGGCTTTCTCCGGGGAGGCCTCACCGCCTGCGGCGCGTCAGTGGAATGGACCAATGACTGTTCGCAAAGAGTGGGGCCGCCGTCTCGGCATGCGGGAGGGCGCCGCGAACTCGACCGTGTACTCCACCTGATCGGGGGATCGACCGCGCGGATGTTCCCCGGCGGCCCGGCCCGGCCCGGTCAGCGCGGCGACGCGCCCGCGAGGACCCGGTCCACCTGCTCCGGCGAGAGGGCGTGCTCGATCGCCAGGATGGCCGCGCCGACCACGGCCGCGTCGGCTCCGGTACGGCTCGGCTCGATGCGCAGGACATGGGTGGCCAGCGGGTGGGAGCGGCGGTACACCGCCTCCCGCACGCCCGCGAGGAGCTGGTCGTGGACGACCGCCAGCGCACCGCCGACCACCACCGTGTCCGGGTTGAAGAAGTTCACCAGGCCCGCGAGGACCTCGCCGACCGCACGCCCCGCCTCACGCACCATCCGTACGGCGTCACGGTTGCCGGACTTCACCAGGCGCACGACGTCGCGGCTCGACGCGGCGTCCAGACCCAGGCCCGACAGCTCGCGGGCCAGTGCCGCGCCGCCCGCGACCGCCTCCAGGCAGCCCGAGTTCCCGCACCGGCACGGCGCCGCCTCCTGCCGGCTGTCGCCGACGCGGATGTGCCCGATGTCGCCCGCGCTGCCCTGCGCGCCTCGGTGCAGCCGGCCGTCCGCGACGATGCCGCAGCCGATGCCCGTACCGACCTTGATGTAGAGGAGATAGCGGGTGTCCGGAAACGCGCGGCGCTGCTCGGCCAGCGCCATCACGTTCACGTCGTTGTCGACGAGGGCCCGCACACCGAACCGGTCGGCGAAGAACTCGGGGATCGGATACTGGTGCCAGCCGGGCATGATGGGCGGATCCACGGGCCGGCCGGTGGTGAACTCGACGGGGCCCGGCACGCCCACACCGATCGACTGGAGCGAGGCCGGGTCGAGGCCCGCCTCGTCCAGGAGCGCGTGGAGCGTCCGCTCGACGTGGCCGAGAATCGACGAAGGACCGTCGGCGATCGACAACTGGTCCTCGCGCAGCGCGAGTTGATCCCCTCCGATGTCGAGGAGCGCGACCCGGCAGTGCGAGGCGCCCAGGTCGACGCCCGCCACCACGTGCTCGCGGGTGCGCAGATGGAGGCGGCGCGGGGGCCTGCCGCCCGTCGAGTCCCCGGCCTCCGCCCCGGCCTCGATGAGGAAGCCGTGCGCGATGAGCGCGTCGACGCGCTGAGACACGGTCGACCGCGCGAGCCCGGTGATCCGCGCGATGTCCGCGCGGGTCGCGGCGGCCCCTGTGCGCAGCAGGGCGAGGACGTCACCGGGCGACGACGGCGGCGCGGAACTGAGGTGATCCGGCGCTCCAGACATGGCAGTCACGATAGGGACGAGTTCCGCTGCTCACAAGCCCGATGCTGTTCGCTCATCGACTTAAGTACCTGTCAATTTCCTTTGTACGGACCAGGGTTGGACTCTTGACAGGTCAAAGAAGGGTCATCACATTGCAATGCAGACCGCTGCGGAAGACTGCCGAAGAGGCCGGAGAGGCTGAACGATGCAGGCGACACAGACGATGTTGGCGATGCACGGCGTGTCCAAGAGCTTTCTCGGTGTACGGGTGCTGCACGGGGTCTCCCTCGACCTCGCCCCGGGCGAGGTGCACGCGCTCGTCGGGGAGAACGGCGCGGGAAAGTCCACCCTGATGAAGGTCCTCGCGGGCGAGCACGTTCCCGACGAGGGCACCATCACTCTGGACGGCGCCGAGCAGTCCTTCACCCATCCCGCGCAGGCCCAGGCCGCCGGAATCGGCATCATCCACCAGGAGTTCGCGCTCCTGCCCCACCGCACCGTCGCCGAGAACGTGTTCCTCGGCCGCGAACCGACCCGGCGCGGACTCGTCGACCGCCGGGCCATGGAGGCGCGCACCGCCGAACTCCTCACCGAACTCGGCGAGTCGGGCATCACCCCGCGCACCTATGTCCGTGATCTGCCGGTCGCACGCCAGCAGACCGTCGAGATTGTCAAGGCGCTCGCCTCCGACAACGTGCCGGCCCGCGTCCTCGTCATGGACGAGCCGACCGCGCCGCTCGCCGATCACGAGGCAGCCCAACTTCATGCGCTCGTACGCCGGTTGGCGGGGCGCGGCCTCGGCGTTCTCTACATCTCACACCGCCTCCGCGAGGTGTTCGACCTCTCGCAGCGCATCACCGTCCTCAAGGACGGCCGGCACGTCACGACCGTACGCACCGAGGACACCGACACCGACCAGGTCGTCCGCGCCATGGTCGGCAGGGAGCTCAGCGCCTACTACCCGCCGCGCGCACGCCCCGGCGAGGCCGGCGACGTCCGGCTGACCGTGCGCGGCGGAGGCAACGCACGCCTGCGCGACATCGACCTGACGCTGCGCTCGGGCGAGGTCACCGGCATAGCGGGCCTCCAGGGATCAGGACGCACATCACTGGCCCGCGCCCTGTTCGGCGCCGCACCCTTCACCACGGGTGCCATGACCGTGGACGGCCGCGACCTGCGCCCCACGAGCCCGCGCCGGGCCATCCGCGCGGGGATCGCCCTGGTCACCGAGGACCGCAAGACCGAAGGGCTCGCCCTGCGTCAGTCCGTGCGCGACAACGCGCTCCTCGTCACCCGGGCCGTGCCCGCGCGAGGCCGCCCGCCCGCGGCCCGCGACCTCACCGCCCTTCTGGAGCGGGTCCGGCTGCATGCGCGCGGCGAGGACCAGCAGGCCCAGTTCCTCTCCGGCGGCAACCAGCAGAAGGTCGTCATCGCCAAATGGCTCGCCGCCCGCCCGCGGATCCTGCTCTTCGACGAGCCGACCCGGGGCGTCGACGTTGGCGCCAAGGCCGCCATCCACACCCTCGTCCGCGACCTCGCCCACGAGGGGCTCGCCGTCCTGATCGTCTCCTCCGAACTCCCCGAACTCATCGGCATGAGCGACCGCATCCTCGTCATGGCGGAGGGCCGCCTCGCCGGCGAACTCCCCGCCGGCGCGAGCGAGGAGGACATCATGCGCCTGGCCACACGCGGCGGCCCGGCAGCTCACCCGCCCGTCCCCGCCTCTCCGGAGGGAAGCTCATGACCGGGACCGCCGTCGCCCCGCCGACCGCCGCCAAGTCCGCCCTGCCGCGCAGGACCCGCCTTGCCGACCCCGCCGTCGGCGTCTGGCTGGCCGCCGGGGCCGTCACCGCGGCCGGCTGGATCGTGGTGGCCGCGCGCGGCGGGGACTTCCTGACCCTCGCCAACGTCGTCGGCATCCTCCAGAACTGCGTGGCACTCGGGCTCGTCGCCGTCGGACAGACCGCCGTGATCCTCACCGGCTCCCTCGACCTCTCCGTGGCGTACCTCATCAGCCTCGGCACGCTCGTCGCCGCCACCACGATGGAGGGCGGCAGCGTCGTCACGGCCGTCCTCGCCGTGCTCACGCTCTCCGCGGCCGTCGGCCTCGCCAACGGCCTCGTCGTCACCGGGCTGAAGGTCAACGCGTTCATCGCGACGCTCGGCACCGCGTTCATCCTGCGCGGCTGGATCGAGGACAACTACACGGGCCCCGCCGGCAAGGTCCCCGAGTCCTTCCAGCACCTCGGCTACGACCGGATGGGGCCTGCCCCCGTCTCCCTGTTCCTGCTCGCCGCGGTCGCCGCCGTCCTGTGGCTCGTCACCCGCCGCACACGCTTCGGCCACCACCTGTACGCGACCGGGGGCGACGAGCACGCGGCCCGACTCTCCGGTGTCCGCACCCGGCGCACCGTCGTCGCCGCGCACGTCCTGTGCTCGCTGTGCGTGGGAGCCGCCGCGCTCTTCCTCGCCGCGCGGCTCGGCGCGGGCGCCCCCTGGGCCGGCACGGAGGCCCGCTACGACCTCGAGTCGATCGCCGCCGTCGTCCTCGGCGGCACCGCACTCGCGGGCGGGCGCGGGGGAGTGGCCGGCACGCTCGGCGGCGTCCTGGTCCTCGCCGTGCTCGACTCCGTCTTCAACCAGCTGGGCGTCGACCCGTTCTTCAAGAACGTCGTGCGCGGCGTCGTCATCATCGCTGCCGTCGCCCTCTACGCCCGGCGCGGCACAGGGAGGCCCGCATGACCACGGCGAACCCAGTTGTCAGCCCGTACAGGCGAATTGCCCGCTCCCTCGGCGCCGGCGCCCCTGTCTACGTACTCCTCGCCGTGCTCCTCGTGGCCCTCGCCGCCACCGACCCCGGCTTCTACGAACCCGACCGCTTCCTCGCCTTCGTCAAACGCGCGGCGCCGCTCGTCATCCTGGCGGCGGGCCAGTACCTGGTCATCGTGTGCGGGGAGTTCGACCTGTCCGTCGGGGCGATCGTCACCGCCGGTGTCGTCGTCGCGGCGGAACTCTACGGCTCGTACCCGGACGCCTCCTGGACCGTGGTGACGGGCGGGCTGCTGCTCGCCGGGGCGCTGACCGGTCTCGTCAGCGGACTGATCACGACGAAGCTGCGCGTGCCGTCGTTCATCACGACGCTCGGCATGATGCTGATCCTCGAAGGTGCCGTCTTCTTCTGGACCGGCGGCTCCCCGCACGGCTCGCTCCCGGAGGAGTTCCGCCGGCTCGGCCGCGGCACGACGGGCGGCTGGCTGCCCTGGGCGGTCCTCGCCTGCCTCGTCGCGGGCGCCGCCGCCGTGTTCCTCATGCGCTCGGACTTCGGCCGCACCCTGATCGCGACCGGCGACAGCGAACGCACCGCCGCCCTCGCGGGCGTCCGCGTCCACCGGGTCCGCGTCATCGCGTTCGTCCTGTCGGGCGTCGCGGCCGCGCTCGCCGCCGTCCTCGTCGGCGGATTCTCCGGAGTGTCCGCACAGGCGGGCCGCGGCTACGAGTTCGAGGCCATCACCGCCGTCGTGCTCGGCGGCGTCGCGCTCGGCGGAGGCCGTGGCAGCGTCGTCGCCGCGATGGCCGGTGCCTTCTCGCTCCAGGCCCTGTTCACGCTGCTCAACCTTCAAGGCGTCTCGGGCGCCCTCGAATCCACGGTCCAAGGCGTCATCGTCATCGCCGCCGTAGGTCTCGGAGCGGCCGACTTCTCCCGCCTGCGCCGCCGACGTACTCACCCCTCGGGAGGGACCCCCTCATGACCCGCAGACGTCCACTCGCCGTCGCCACCGCCCTGGCGGCCGCCGCGCTGCTCACCTCGTGCTCCAGCGACATGCCGGCCGACTCCGCCACGGGCACGGCGTCAAAGAGCGCCGCGAAAGGCGCCGACAAGCCGTCGAAGTTCTTCCAACAGGCTGAGTACGAACGCCAGTTGGCGCTCGCCAAGGCCACGCCAGAGGGGCCCGCCGACAAGCCCTGGGAGCAGATGCTCGAACCCGAGATGACCGACACGGCCCAGTACAGGAAGAAGGGCTCCGGCGGCACCCACCTCTGCTTCTCCAACGCCGGCGTCTTCAACCCGTGGCGCCAGGTGGGCCTCAAGAACATGAAGGCCGAGGTGAAACTCCACAAGGAGATCACCGACTTCACCGTCCTCGACGCCCAGGGCAAGGACGACAAGCAGATCTCCGACATCCAGGAACTGGCCGGGAACAAGAGCTGCGACGCCCTGATCGTGTCCCCGAACACCACCGCCACCCTCACCCCGGCCGTGAAGGAGGCCTGCGGCAAGCTGCCCGTCATCGTCTTCGACCGGGGCGTCGAGACGGACTGCGCCGTCACCTTCGTCAACCCCATCGGTGGCTACGGCTACGGGGCCGTCGCCGCGGACTTCCTCGTCGACAAGGTCAAGCCCAAGGGCAAGATCCTCGCCCTGCGCATCTCACCCGGCGTCGATGTCCTCGAGACCCGGTGGTCCGCCGCGAAGCTCGCCTTCGACAAGAGTCGACTCGACGTGGTCGACGTCAAGTTCACTGACGGCGATCCCGCAAAGACGAAGTCGATCGTGGCGGACGCGATCTCCCGGCACGGCTCGGTCGACGGCGTCTGGATGGACTCGGGCGCCACGTCCGTGGCCGCCGTCGAGGCGTTCGAGGACGCCGGTGTGGACGTCCCGCCCATCACCGGCGAGGACCAGCAGGACTTCCTCCAGGCCTGGAAGGACAAGAAGCTGACCGCGATCGCGCCCACGTACCCCACCTTCCAGTGGCGTACGCCGGTCATCGCCGCCCTGCGCGTGCTCGACGGCAAGCAGGTCCCCAAGGAGTGGAAGCTGCCGCAGCCCACCGTCACCCAGGACAACCTCGACGAGTACCTCCAGGAGGGCATGCCGCCGCTGCACTACGCCATGTGCGGCTGCCAGGACCTGCCCGGCTACCCGAAGGACTGGGGAGGCAAGAAGTGACCGCGCCCGCCTGGGAGTTGGGTGCCAACCCCTGGATCTGGCACTCGCCGGTCACCGGACGCGCCCTCGCCGGCACGCTGCCCCGCCTCGCCGCCTGGGGGTTCGACTGCGTGGAACTCCCCCTGGAGAGCGCGGGCGACTGGGACCCGGACGATGCGGCGAAGCTCCTGGACGCGACCGGTCTCGCCCCTGCAGCCGTGATCGCCGTCATGCCGCACGGCCGCGACCTGGTCGACGCGGACGCCGCCACGGTGCGCACCACCCAGGACTATGTACGCCACTGCGTGGACACCGCCCACGCGATCGGGGCGCCGGTGGTCGCAGGCCCCCTGTACGCGTCCGTGGGCCGGACCTGGCGGATGGACAGTGCCGCGCGCGAGGCCGCGTACGACGAGCTGCGCACGCACCTCGCCCCCCTCGTCGAGCACGCCCGCACGGCCGGGGTGCGACTCGCGGTGGAGCCCCTCAACCGCTACGAGACCAGCCTGCTCAACACCGTCGCCCAGAGTCTTGACGCCCTCGAAGGGCTGTCGCACGACGGGATCGGCCTCGCGCTCGACACCTACCACCAGAACATCGAGGAACGCTCGCTCCCCGCCGCCGTCCGCGCGGCCGGGGACCGTGTCGCGCACGTCCAGGTCTGCGCGAACGACCGTGGCACGCCCGGGGCCGACCATCTCGACTGGACCGGCTTCCTGGACGCGCTGCGCGAGACGGGCTACCGAGGCCCCCTGTGCATCGAGTCGTTCACCGCGCACAACGACGCGATCGCCGTCGCCGCCTCCGTGTGGCGCCCGCTCGCCGACAGCCAGGACGCCCTGGCCGCGGACGGCCTGCGCTTTCTGCGCGCCGCGACCGGCCGAACCCTCTGAACCCTCCGAATTCCGGCACCCCGCACGTCCGTCCACTGTCTCCACGGAAAGGACCACCTCATGGGATGTCATGCTCGTGACATCAGAGGCATGCGAAGAGCTGCCCTCGCGTTACTGACCGCACTGCTGCTCGCCGTAGGCTTCCTCCCCACCGGCGCCACGGCAGCGGGTAAGGCCCCCGCCTTCCGCGCACTGCTCTTCACCAAGGCCGTCGGCTACGTCCACGGCTCCATCCCGGACGGCATCAAGATGGTCGAGGAGCAGGCCGCGGCGAACAACTTCGAGGTCGTCCAGACCGACGACTCGACCGTCTTCGACGACGCGAAGCTCGAGGACTTCGACGTCATCATCATGCTGCAGAACTCCGGCATGGTCTGGGACACCGACGGCCAGCGCGAGGCCCTGCAGAAATACGTGCGCGGCGGCAAGGGCGTCGTCGCCATCCACAACACCCTCGACATGGGCGTCGAGGAACAGTTCCCCTGGTGGGACGAGACCATCAACGGCGGCGCCCACATGCCCGCCCACTCACCCGGCGTGCTCCAGGGCACGGCCAAGGTCGCCGACCGCGTGCACCCCTCCACCAAGGGGCTTCCGGAGCGCTGGGAGCGCCCCGAGGAGTGGTACAACTTCGACAAGAACCCCCGCGGCGACGTGCACGTCCTCGTCACCGCCGACGAGACCACGTACAACCCGGGCGGTTCCGCGATGGGCGCCGACCACCCCATCTCCTGGTGCCGCAACGCCGAGGGCGGCAAGGTCTGGGCGACCGCCATGGGCCACGACACCGCCTCCTACAGCGAACCCGCCTTCCGCGCCCATGTGCTCGGCGGCATCCAGTGGGCCGCCGGCGACAAGCCCGGCGACTGCGGCGGCACCGTCTGGTCCGGCTACGAGAAGACCGCACTCGACGACAACACCGCCGACCCGATGGAGCTCGACGTCGCCAAGGACGGCAAGGTCTTCTACATCCAGCGCAGCGGCGAGGTGAAGGTCTACGACCCCGCCACCCACGCCACCGCGACCGCGGCCAAGCTCGACGTCTACACCGGCGGCGAGGACGGCCTCGTCGGCATGGAGCTCGACCCGTCGTTCAAGAGCAACCACTGGATCTATCTGTACTACGCGCCGAAGGACGCCAAGGAAGACGTCAACCGGCTCTCCCGCTTCACCGTGAAGTCGGACAACACCCTCGACCCGGCGAGCGAGAAGAAGCTCCTCGACGTCCCCGCGTACCGCGACCGCAACTTCCCCGAGCCCGGACACACCGGCGGCGCCGTCGAGTTCGGCCCGAACCGCACCCTCTACCTCAGCGTCGGCGACGACACCCCGCCCAACCTCGACCCCGACTGGCAGGGCTACGCGCCGATCGACTGGCGCCCCGGCAAGCAGATGCTCGACGCCGCCCGCACCGCCGGCAACACCAACGACCTGCGCGGCAAGATCCTGCGCATCAAGCCCACCGACGCGGGCGGCTACACCATCCCCAAGGACAACCTCTTCGCGAAGGGCACCGCGAAGACCCGGCCCGAGATCTACGCGATGGGCTTCCGCAACCCGTTCCGCTTCAACGTCGACCCCAAGAACGGCGCCCTCCACGTCTCCGACTACGGCCCCGACCGCGGCGGCCCGACGACCGACCGCGGCCCCGAGGGCCTCGTCGAGTACAACGTCATCAAGAAGCCCGGCAACTACGGCTGGCCCTTCTGCCACGGCAACAACCAGCCGTACGCCCCCTACAACCCGGACACCAAGGAGGTCGGCGCCAAGTTCGACTGCGACAAGCCCGTCAACCCCTCGCCGAACAACACGGGCCTCAAGGACCTGCCGCCCGTGCAGCAGCCGGTGATCTGGTACGGCTACGGCAAGTCCAAGGAGTTCCCGGAGATGGGCGAGGGCGGCTCCGCGCCCATGAGCGGGCCCGTCTACCACTACGACGCGAAGAACCCCTCGAAGACCAAGTTCCCCGCCTACTTCGAGGGCGCGAGCTTCTTCTACGAGTGGGCCCGCGACCAGGTCAAGGAGATCCGCTTCGACCAGGACGGCAAGCTTCTCAAGATCAACGACTTCCTGAAGACCGCGAAGTTCGCCAAGCCGATGGACATGACCTTCGGCCCCGACGGCTCGCTCTACGTCCTCGAATGGGGCAGCCAGTTCGGCGGCGGCAACAACGACTCCGGGCTCTACCGGATCGACTACGCGCAAGGTCAGCGCGTACCGATCGCCGAGGCGAAGGCCTCCGTCACCAACGGCCCCACCCCGCTCGAGGTCTCCTTCTCCAGCGAGGGAAGCAAAGACCCCGACGGCGACCCGCTCACCTACGCCTGGGACTTCGACGGCGACGGCACCTACGACTCCACCGAGGCGAGCCCGAGCCACACCTACACGGCGAAGGGTGACTTCAACGCCCAGCTGAAGGTCACCGACTCCACCGGCAAGTCCGGCTACGCCAACGTCCCCGTCACCGCGGGCAACACCGCGCCCAAGGTGAAGATCGAGTTCCCCGTCGACGGCAAGCTCATCGACTTCGGCGACAAGATCCCGTACAAGGTGACCGTCACCGACCCCGAGGACGGCACGGTCGACTGCTCCAAGGTCACCGTCAACCCGGCCCTCGGCCACGACGACCACGAGCACCCCACCACCGACATCCCCGGCTGCGAAGGCACCGTGGACACCGGTGACCTGGGCGGCCACCCCGAGGGCGCCGACCTCACCTACGTACTCAACGCCAAGTACACCGACCAGGGAGGCGACGGCGTCAGCGCCCTGACCGGCTACGGGCGGTCCGTGCTCCAGCCCAGGCACAAGCAGGCGGAGTACTACGACGGCCAGTCCGGTACGCGCGTCGTCGCACAGGAAGGTGCCGAGAACGGCAAGCGCATCGGCGACGTCAGCGACGGCGACTGGGTCGCGTTCGACCCGATGAGCGTCGAGGGCATCGGACAGGTGAGCTACAAACTGTCGTCACCGTACGGAGTCGGCTCCATCGAGCTGCGCGCGGACGCCCCCGACGGCAAGCTCCTGGCCACCACACCCGTCCCGAACACCGGCGACTGGGACACCTACCAGGCCACACCCGCCGTCCCGGTCGACGCGCTGACCGGCACGCACAAGCTGTACCTCGTGTTCAAGTCCCCGCAGGACAACTCGTTCGACGTGGACGCCGTGCAGTTCAGCAACCCGTAACCCTCCGGAGGTGAGGCACAGGAGAATCCGCGGTGCGCCGCTGTCCTGGCGCACCGCGGATTCCCGTCCCCTCAGCGAGTGCCGACCGCCGCACGCACGGCCCGGCGGGCCAGCTGGCAGTCGTCGTGCAGCCGCCTCAGCAGCAGCCGCTGTTCCTCGCCGGACGGCGCAGCACCGTGCGGGGCCGTGCCCGATGCCGCAGGGGTCGCGTCGTGCATCGAACGCTGCACGGCCGTCTCGTACGTCCGGATCTCCCGCGTCAGCACGAGCATCAGGTTCACCAGGAACGCGTCCCGCGCCGCGGGTCCGCCGGACTGCGCGAGCTGGCTGATCTGGCGCCGCGCCACCGGTGCGTCACCGAGCACCGACCACAGGGTCGCCAGGTCGTACCCCGGCAGATACCAGCCCGCGTGCTCCCAGTCCACGAGCACGGGGCCCGCGGGGGACAGCAGGACGTTCGAGAGCAGCGCGTCTCCGTGACAGAACTGGCCCATGCCCTGGCGGCCCGACGAGTGAGCGATGCCGTGCAGCAGCTTCTGCAGATCGCCCATGTCCCGGTCGGTGAGCAGACCGAGGTCGTGGTAGCGGGAGA
Organism: Streptomyces sp. NBC_00569; assembly: GCF_036345255.1. Classification (NCBI taxonomy): domain Bacteria; kingdom Bacillati; phylum Actinomycetota; class Actinomycetes; order Kitasatosporales; family Streptomycetaceae; genus Streptomyces; species Streptomyces sp. NBC_00569. The sequence goes on from NZ_CP107783.1 coordinate 8,908,506, forward strand.
TCCGGTCCGCGTAGTCGAGCGGCGCGTTGAACGTGCCGGCCGGCGGACGCCAGAGGTTGAGCCGGCAGATCGCGCTGAGCGCGGCCCGCACGTCCGCCCGGGGCGGTGCCTCGGCCGGGTGCCGCTGCAGGGCGGCGATCCGGCCGGGCATCCGCTCGATCACCAGCGTGCAGTTGTCGGGGTCCGCGGCGATGAGCCGCGGCACCCGGACCGGTGGCCGGTGCCGGACGAACGAGCGGTATGCCGCTATCTCATGGCGGATCCGCTCGGTCCAGATGGGCGAGTGGTCCACTAAGCACTTGGCGACGGCGGTGCTGCGCCCTGTGGTGCCGACGAGCAGCACGGACCGTCCACTGCGGCGCAGTACCTGCACCGGATTGAACTCCGGGCAGATCCGGTGCACCGAGGCGATCGCCGTGCGCAGCTGCGCGCCCTGGGGGCCGGACAAGTCGAGTCTCCCGCTGAGCGGTTGGGTGCCGAGCCCCGGGAGGCGCCTGGTCCGACCGGAGCCGAGCGCTGCGGTCGCAGGTCGCGCGGGGTCGAGGTAGGGGCCGCCGCCCGCCGGTGGGGCCTCCCCGGCGCGGCCGTTGCCGCGAGCCGGGGGCCGGGCGTAGAACGGCCGGGGCGGGGCGGACACGGAGGACGATGCTGCGTACATGGGCGAACAGATCCCTTCGTGTGCCTGCGAGTTGCCTGCGCCACCCGCCCCGGGAACCGTGGTGCACCCTGGGGAGTGAGCCGCGGCAACCGGGTCGGGGTGGCGCATTCCTACCTGACACCCGGTGCCCACTGGCACACCATCTGGCGCACCCTGGCGAACCCTGGCGAATAGTCGCTCAGCAACTGACAGAGGGTTACTGTCAACTCAGCCGAGAACCTGGGGGCTTGACGTGAACGGACAACCCAACACCCGCCTGAACGACCTGTTCGGCCTCGCCGGCTGGTCCAAGGGGGAGCTCGCGAGGCTGGTCAACCGGCAGGCGGCGGCCATGGGCCACCCACAGCTGGCGACCGACACCTCACGGGTGCGGCGTTGGATCGACATGGGAGAGATCCCGCGCGATCCGGTGCCACGGGTGCTGGCGGCGCTGTTCACCGAGCGACTCGGCCGTGTCGTGACCATCGAGGACCTCGGTCTGGTCCGGCACGGGCGCACGGGGAAACGGCGTGACGCCGGGGCGGTGGAACACCCCGACGGAATGCCATGGGCGCCCGAGCGGACGGCTGCGGTCCTCACCG